>NZ_JAAHFK010000003.1:0-830835 GCF_011751845.1 Mumia sp. ZJ430
CGTCGAAAACCCAACCAAAGGCTAGGCAACAACTTCCGTTATGACCCGGACTAACTATTTGCTGACAAATAATTGTCACGGAATCAACCCCAAACACTCACCCCTCCAAAGAGAAGCAAAAGTCCGAGGCCTTACTACTGATTATCTCGTCGACTTTTGGCACACTGTTGAGTTCTCAAACATCAGACACACAAAACCCTCAACCCCCACGGGCATCAGATCAAGGCGCGACCCCCAAACCTACCAGGCGCTCCTCGGACTCCCAAACCGGGCTCCTTCGGGGCACCTCGTAGCGACCATCTCCCGCTCCACGCGTGTGGAACCGGCTAGGCTCTTGCTTTGAGGTGGTTATCGCTGGGGCCGCGTGCCCGGCCTCTCGGCCTTGCCCGCCGCCGTCCCCGGCAACAAGAAGAACATTACAGGGTCGGTTTTGGGCGGTCAAACCGGGGGTACCCCTTAACGCGCAAAGTGCCTCTGACCTGCGGGGATGCGTAGCACCCGCGTGCAGGGGGCCGATTCAGTCGATCCGGAGCTCCACGGTCGCATCGGCAGAGATCGCTGCGCCGCGCGTCCATCCCGGGGGCACCAACGGCAGCCGAACCCGTCCTTCGAGCCGAACGACCACCGCGTCACCCCTCCCCCGCACCTCCCAACGGAGAGCTGCGACGTGTCCGTCGGCGTCGACCGCCCGGAGGTAGTCGGCCACCGCTGTCCTCGCCGCCGTCGGATCGAGCGGCGCACGCTCTCCTGTCGCCCCGTACAGGCTCGAGCGCTCGACTCCCTCCGCAGCGGCCAGCGCGGCACCGTCGGCGAGGTCCGCGAGACGCCGTTGTCCGAGGTAGGCGGCTGACGCGTTGACCACGACGGCGACGACGAGGAGCAGGACGAGGAAGAAGCCGATGATCATCACCGAGATCTGACCGCGGTCGTCCCGCTTGCCCTCTGTCACGACCGGTCCTCGCGGAACCGCCCGTACGGCTCTGTGTGCGTGCTGCTCACGCGGACCGCCGGCCGGGCTCCGCCGAGGAAGTCCGGGACGAACGGCAGGTCGGCCCATACGTCGACGGTCACGGTCACCGACGATCCCGGACTGAGGCAAGGTCCGCCCGTGCAGTCCACGCTCACGGCGCGGGCACCCGCCTCGATGCCGTGGTCCTCGAGCACGAGCGCGGCCGCCGCACTCCCCCGCTGCTGAGCGGAGGCGACGTCCGGGCTCTGGACGTACGCGCGACCGGCGGCCCGCCCTGCGGCGCTGGCGCCGTACGCGGCCCGCTGCACCTCGAAGACCGAGAGCATCACGTACGCCAGCGGGATCAGGAGCAAGATCCCCAGCCACGTCATCTCGACGATCGCGCTGCCCCTCTCGTTGCGCGTCATCCGGTCTCCTCGACGGCGCGGCCCGTCCCCGTCACCGTGACGGCGGGGCCGACGATCCCGAGTGCCGGGACCTCGGCACGGGCTCGCACGACGACGACCGGCTGCCCGCTGGCCGATGCCCGCGCGGTGGTGACCTCGCGGGCGTACCTGCTCGACAGAACTCGGGTGATCTGCTCGCGCGTGCGGCGCGCGCCGTCGTCCGGTGTCGCCCCGGACCGCGAGGCGACACGCGCGCCGTCGGCAGCCGCCGCGGTGAGGGTGTTGCGGACGTGCAGCACGAACCCGACCTGCATGACGCCGAGCACCAGCGGCACGAGCACGACCATGACCAGGCAGAACTCCGCGACCGCGGATCCCTCGTCGAGCCGCGGCTGCGCGCGTCGGCTCATCCTCCGACGGAGCTCAGCGCCGACTCGAGCATCGACTGCAGCTGCGGCCCTGCGACGGCCGTCAACCCCGCGACGAGGCCGGCTGACATGACGACGATCAGGACCCAACCGGGCACGTCGCCGCGCTCGTCCCGGTCGTCGTGGACCCGCTGGAGGCGGGATGCGGGTCTGGGGGACACACGGTGTGGGTGGGGGCGTACGAGCATGACTCTCCTCGGGTGTCAGGGCGTGCTGAGCGACAGGCTCACCAGACCGGGGTAGAACGCGAACAGGACGGTCACCGGCAGAACCAGGAAGACGACCGGCACGAGCATCAGGACCTCGCGGCGGGCACCGGACTCGACGAGCTCGCGGCGGCTCGCCTCGCGGACGTCTGCGGCTTGGGCGTGCAGCACCTCGGTCAGAGGCGTACCGCGCTCGACGGCCACCGACAGGGTCTCGGCAAACCGCGCCACCGCCGTGACACCCGAGCGCGCGGCAAGAGCGTCGAGCGCCTCGGAGAGCGGGCGGCCGATCCGGACGTCGGCGACCACCGTCCGCAGCTCGGCCGCCATCGCCCCGTTGCTCACCCGACCGACGCGCTCGAGGGCGGAGACCGGCCCCTCGCCGGCGGCGACCGCGAGCGCGAGGAGGTCGGCGAGCGTCGGGAACTCGCGCACGAGCTGGTCCTCTCGGCGCGCGACCGCCTGGGTGAGGGCGATGTCACGAGCGAGCACGCCACCGACGGCGGCAACGCAGCACAGCACGAGGCCGGCGAGCGGCCGTACGGTCGAGACGGCGCTCCAGCACAGCAGGAGAGCGGCCACTGCACCGAACGCCGAGCCACCCCACACCACCTGGCTCACCCGGAACTCCTCGAGCGTCATCGGCGACCCGCTGCGTGTCAGCCGACGGCGCACGGACGCGCTCCCGCCGAGGGTGCGCTCCACCAGCTCGGCCGCGCGGCGGACAGTCGGGCCGAACACTGCCCACCCCGTCTGCAGCGGGGCGGGCGTGCGGTCGGACGCCGAAGGCGGGACGACGTCACGGACGTAGGGAGCGACCCGGCTGACGAGGGTGGGACGGCGTCGCAGGCGCGCGACACGGACGAGCTCCAGCAGCCCGACGGCGACTCCCGCCGCCAGAAGCCCTCCCGCCACGACCGGGGTCACCGCAGGACCCTCGGCTCGCGGGGAAGGCGGCCGATCCGAAGCATCAGCCGGTACGCGACGACGCACACCGCGAGCCCGCAGAGCAGGAGCACGAGGCCGGTGCCGCTGCCGAACTGCGCAATCGCGTCGCGACGCATCGCCATCAGGGCGAGCACGATCCACGGCGCGGAGACGGCCAGCCGAGCACCGTTGATCGTCCAGGCCTGGCGGGAGACGAGCTCGCCACGGGTCCGAAGGTCGTCGCGCAGGAACGCCGAGAGCGTACGGAGCATGCGGCCGAGATCGCCGCCGCCGACGTCGCGCGCCACCCTCAGCGCCTCGACGACGCGGTCGCCGACAGGATCGGCGAGTCGCGCCTTGAGGGTGTCGAGCGACTCGGAGAACCGTCCGCTCGCCTGATAGTCGCGAGCGAAGGCGGCGAACGGCCCCCGTAACGGCTCAGGGCCGCGCTCGCCGAGACCCGCGACGGCCTCGGGAAGCGACAACCCCGCGCGTACGGCCGAGGCCAGGTGGTCGACCGCCTCGGGCCAGGCCGCCGCACGCTCAGCGACGACCCTGCCGGCGCGTGCCCGGATGACACCCACCGGCACGTACGCGGCGGCGAGCCCGCCGACGAGCGCGACCGTCGGCGTCCCCGTGACGAGGAGCGCCACGACGAGCCCGAGCACCCCGCAGGCACCGCAGACCCCGACGAGTCCGGAAGCGGTCACCCCCTCGGCGCCGGCGCGCGCGAGAAGGTCGGCGAGGCGACCCCTGCCGTGACCTGTACGGGTGGTCGCGACGTGGCTCGCCGACGACGCGGTGAGGCCTGACCAGGCGAGGAGGAGACCGATGCCGATCCCCAGACCGAGGACGTAGCCCATCAGCCCTCCCGCCGCAGGAGCGCGCCGATGTCGATGCCGGACTGCTCGAACCGCTCCGTACGGGCAGGGGTGCCGGCGCCGCGTACGAGAACCCCGTCCCGGAACGAGAACAGCGTCTCGGTCTCCATCACGTCCTGCTCGACCCGCCCGTTGACGGCGGCGATCTCACGCACCGTACGACGGCCCTGGGAGTCGAGGCCGAGGTGGACCACGTGGTCGACGCACGTCGCGACGGTCGGGACGACGAACCGGGCGGAGATGTTCTCGCCGGCCAGCAGCGGCAGGGTGCAGAGCTTGACGAGGGCCTGGCGCGCTGACGACGCGTGCAGCGTCACCATGCCCGGCAAGCCGGCGTTGAGCGCGAGGAGCAGGTCGAAGCACTCCTCGGCGCGGACCTCGCCGATGATCAGGCGCGAGGGCCGCATCCGCAGCGCCTCCTTGACGAGCGTGCGCAGGCGGATCTCCCCGGTGCCCTCGAGGCCGGCCTGGCGGGTCTGCAGCGCCACCCAGTCTGGGTGGGCGAAGCGCAGCTCGAAGACCTCCTCTGCCGAGACGATCCGCTCGGCACCCGGCACCTCGGTGGCGAGCGCGTTGAGGAGGGTCGTCTTGCCGCACTGCGTGCCGCCGGACACGACGATGTTGTGCCCGGAGACGACACTGGCCCGCAGGAAGTCGGCCGCATGCTCGGTGAGCGTGCCTGCGGCGACCAGGTCGGCGAGCCCTCGGAAGCGCTGGACGAACTTGCGGATGTTGACAGCGACGAAGCCGCGCGAGATGCCCTCCAGCACGACGTGGAGGCGATGCCCTCCTGGGAGGGTCGCATCGACGAACGGCTGGCTCACATCGAGCCGCCGGCCGCTGGTCGCGAGCATCCTCTCGACGAGCTCACGCACCTCGACCGCATCGAGGATCACCGGCGTCAGCTCCGTGCGACCGGCCCGCGCGACGAAGACTCGTGACGGATCATTGATCCAGATCTCCTCGATGTCGGGGTCGTCGAGGTAGGGCTGGAGTGGCCCGAGGCCCGAGACCGCGGCCACCAGCTCGCCGACTGTCGCCTCGGGATCGGGCAACGCCGCGACGACTCCCGTCAGGCTCCGCTGGTCGTGCGCGGCCGCCACCTGCTCGGCGATCCGCCGCACCGCAGACGCATCTCGGAGCGGATCCACCCCCTGCGCGCGCACGTGCTCACGGACCTGGTCAGCAAGGCTGCTCGTCGTCACGGAACTCCCCCAAGGGCGGCGATCGTGACCGGAATCCTGCCGCAAACACGGGTCACCACAACACCCCTGTGACCGAACCTGTGGAAACCCAGGCTCAGACCGACGCGGTCGTGCCGTACAGCAGACGCCTGACACCTGCCCGCGACGCCAGGAGAGCGAGGACGAGCAGGGTCACGGGGACGAAGCCGCCCAGGCTCACCGAGCCGCCGAACGCGACATCGATCAGCCAGAGCACGACGAGCTTGCTCCCCACCGCCACCACCCAGAGCAGGACGGCAGAGGTCGTCTTCGTCAGCAGGGTGGTGGCGCCACGCAGCCGGGTCAGGACGACCCCCTTGACGAGGAGCACCAGCTCCAGCGTCACCTTGAGCAGGACGGCCGTCAGCAGCGAGAGGGTGAAGGTCTCGCTGATCACCGCCGGGAGGTACTGGATGGCGAGGTTGAGGACGACCACGTAGACGAACACGTCGATCACGTCGGCCGGGTGCGCGGCGACCCAGGCGCGCAACGACCCGCGCTGGGAGCCGGCCTCGCCCACGACGTACGGCATCAGAGTGTCCGGCCCTCAGTGCGCGGCGACCACGGCACCGACGGCTCAGCGACGCCCCGCGCGCGGTAGGCCCGGGGCGACAGCCCGTGGGTGCGGTGGAAGACGCGGCTGAAGTGGGTCGGGTCGGGCAGGCCGACTGCGGCGGCGATGTGGGCGATCGACTCCCCCACGTGCTCCGGGTCGAGCAAGAGGTCGCGGGCACGGGCGATGCGGCGTTCGCGTACGTACGTCGCGACGGGCCCGAGCTCGGCCGCGAACGCCTCGTACAGGCGTCGGCGTGACACCCCGGTCAGCGCGGCGAGGGCGGCCGCGTCCAGCGTCGGGTCAGCGAGCCGCGCCTCCACGTGGCGCTGGGCGGCGGCCACGATGCGGTCGTGGTCGGTCCGCGCGGGCAGGCGGAACGCGGGCGTGTCACGGACAACCCGGGCCGCGATGTCGGCGAGCACACCGGTCGCGAGGAACCCGTCGCCGCGCGCGCTCGTCAGCATCGCCTCGCGCAGCTGCGGGAGGGCGTCGCTCTGCAGCGGCTGCGCGGCCTTCATCGCGATCTGGTCGCGCGACAGCCCGAGCGCGCTGCGTGGGATCAGCAGCAGGAGGATGCCGAACGGCAGCGCGCTGCCCGCGTCGTACGGGTCGGCCGTGTCGTACACGACGACGTCGCCGCGGCTCAGCGCATGCGTACGGTCGTGCTGGCGCAGCGCCATGTGGCCGCCGAGCCCGAGGCAGAGCTTGATGTAGTCGCTCCCGCCGACCGTGTCCTGTTCGCTGCGGGACGCCACGTGGGCCGTCCCCTGAAGCGTGCACGCGCGGATGCCGTCGTGCTGGCGCATCGTGACGTGACCGTGGACGACCTTCTGAGGGCCGGTGATGGTGAGCGGGACGAGCATCCGCGAGCACGCCTCGGTCCACATGTCGGTCGTGCTCGCGAGCGACGACCGTCGCGTGTCGAGCTCGGCGAACGCCGTCGCCGGATCAGCCTCCACGTCCGTCACCTCGAACGCCTCAGAAGTCGGAGGACGGGGGTCGTCCGCCGCACTGACCGGCATCATAGGCCAGCTCGGGGGTGATTCTCGCCACTTTCGCGACCGCGAGGTCAGGCCGGCTGCCAGGGAGCAGCCGGTACGCCCAGCCGGTCGGCCACCGCGAGCACCACCGCCTCCGCACCCGCCCGGCCGATCACCTGGAGGCCGACCGGCAGCCTGTCGACGGTGCCCACGGGGACGGACGCCGCCGGCGCCCCCGTCGCGTTCGCGAGCGAGGTGAAGCGCGTGAGGACGAGCTCGACCGGCCAGGCACGGCCCGCGACGTCGACCTCCTGCGCGCCGATGCGTGGCGCGACGACGGGGACGGTCGGACCCACGAGGACGTCGACGTCGCGCAGCGCCGCCTCGCACCACGCACGCGTGCGCGTCACGACCTCCCGAGCACGCGCCAGGTCGGCGTCGGCGACCGGACCGAGCTCCAGCAGGGCGGCGAGGTCGGGCCCGTACGAGGCAGGCGCGTCGGCGAAGGCCGTACGGTGCACCTGCTCGGCCTCGTGCCGGACGAGGGTGAGGATCGCCTCGGTCCGCGCGGCGACATCGGGCACGGCCACGTCGACCACCTCGGCGAACCCGGCGGCGACCGTGCGCGAGGCGGCGGCCACCTGCGCGACCTCGGCGCTCGTGGACGGCTGGGCGTCGACGAGCCAGCCGACCCGCAGCCCAGACAGATCGTCCCCGGCGACCGTACGCCCGCCGAGCGCGTGGAACGCGAGGCCGACGTCGGCGGCCGTACGCCCGAGCAGCCCGACGTGGTCGAGCGAAGGGGCGAGCGGGTAGGCGCCGTCGAGGCTCATCCAGCCCGCCGTCGGCTTGAGCCCGACGCAGCCGGACAGCGCTGCGGGGATGCGCACGCTGCCGGCGGTGTCGGAGCCGAGCGCGAGCAGGCTGCTGCGCGCGGTGACCGATGCGCCGCCACCACCCGACGAGCCACCAGGGATGCGGTCGTGCGCCCACGGGTTGCGCGTCGGCCCGAAGTGCGGGCTGTCGGTGCGTCCGCCCCACGCGAACTCGTGCGTCGCCTGCTTGCCGAGGACGACCGCACCCGCCGTCCGCAGCGCCGTCACGGCCGCCGCGTCGCCGCGTGGGACGTGGTCGGCGAACCGCGCCGAGCCGTACGCGGTGCGCAGGCCGGCGATGTCGAAGAGGTCCTTCACCCCGACCGGGATGCCGTGCAGCGGTCCACGCGGACCACGTGCGGCGATCTCGGCGTCGGCAGCGCGGGCCTGCGCGAGCGCAGCCCCACGGTCGACGGTGACGTAGGAGTTGAGATCTGGCTCGGTCTCCGCGATCCGTCGCAGGTAGGCGTGCGCGAGGTCGACGGCACGCACCTCGCCCGTCGCCAGCGCCCCGGCCGCCGCGACCAGGTCGAGCGCGAGGAGGTCGTCGTCGCGTGCTGACGGGTTCATCGCGGCATGCACACGACCGGCTTGATCGCCTCGCCCGACAGGCTCGCGGCGATCGCGTCCTCGATCTGGTCGAGCGCGAAGTACTCGACGAGCCGGTCGTACGGGAAGCGTCCCTGGGCACGCAGCGCGAGCAGGGCCGGGATCACCTGGCGGCTGGTCGCCCCGCCGCCGAGGACGCCGATGATGCGCTTGCCCCACAGCGTCGTGAGGTGGTCGATCGCGAACTCCGCGCCGGCCGGGGCGCCGCCGATGAGGATGCAGGTCCCGAGCATCCCGACCGAGTCGACGGCCTGACGGACGACCGGGACGACACCGGTGCACTCCAGCGCGAACGTCGCCGGGCCGCCGCAGATCTCGTGGACCTGCGCGACCACGTCCTCGCTCGCGTCGAGAGTGTGGGTGGCGCCGAAGGACAGCGCCAGGTCGAGTCGAGACCGGTGCTTGTCCACCGCGATGATCGTCGTCGCCGGCGTGCAGCGGGCGGCCATCACCGCGGAGAGACCGACGGCCCCAACCCCGTACACGACGAGCGAGTCGCCCATCGCTGGGCGTGCGGTGTTGAGGACCGCGCCCGCGCCGGTGGAGATGCCGCAGGCCAGCGGCCCGACGATCTCCAGCGGCACGTCCTTGTCGACGACGACGAGCGCGTCCGCCCACGTCAGGGCGTACGTGGCGAGCGACGACTGGCCGAAGAAGTGGCTCGACAGCGCCGACCCGTCCGTACGGTGCAGTGCGGACTCGCCTTCGCGCGGTCCGAGCAGGCGCGCCCCCGACACAAGGGCCTCCCCCAGCCGGTCGCAGTAGCGCGGCTCGCCGCCGATGCAGTGCGCGCACATGCCGCACGACGGCCAGCCGATCACGACGTGGTCGCCGGGCGACACCGACGTCACGCCGTCGCCGACCGCCTCCACGATCCCGGCGCCCTCGTGCCCGAGCACGCCGGGAAGCGGCTGCGGCAGGTCGCCGTGCCGGGTGATCTCGTCGGTGTGGCACAGCCCCGTCGCGATCACGCGCACCAGTGCCTCGCCAGCACCAGGACGGTCCAGCTCGACCTCCTCGAGCACGAACGGCGCACCGGACTTCTCGACGACCGCGGCAGTGATCTTCATGAGGTCCTCTCCTGGGTACGGGCGGGGGCGCGCGTCTCGAGCGCGGTGAGGTCGACGTGGTAGCCGACCGGGAAGATCCGGAAGCCCGTACGGTCGATGACCTGGCCCCACAGCCCGCGCGGCATCCAGATCGCGGAGGCGGCGGCGAGGACGCCGAGCACGATGAGGTACCAGCTGCCAGAGTCGGCGAGGAGCTGCTGGAGCGCGAAGAAGACGACCGCTCCGACGATCGGGCCCTCGAGATAGCCGATGCCGCCGATGACGACGATGAAGATCATGTACGCCGACCACTGCACGCTGAAGATCGCGTCGGGCTGGACGCTGAGCGCGTTGATGACCAGCAGGCCGCCCGCGGCGCCGCAGCCGGCAGCGGAGGCAAGGTAGACGACGTACTTGGCACGGGCGACGTCCACGCCGCTGGCCCGCGCGGCCACGTGGTCGTCACGGACCGCCGTCAGCGCGAGGCCCACGCGACCGCGCAGCAGCCAGTAGCAGGCAGCGACGGTGAGGATCGCGACGCCGAGTGCGGACCAGTAGATGAACGCGGCACGCAGGGTCTGATCGACGGTGCTCATGCCGGTCAACGGACGGCCGCTCGGGCCGCCGAGCGCGTCGATCTTGATCACGACGAGCCGGTAGACCTCCGCGATCACCCACGTGCCCACGGCGAAGTAGTCGCCGCGCAGCCGGAACGCGAGCCAGGACGTCGGGATCGCCAGGATCGCCGCCGTGAGGGCCGCGAACACGAGCGCGAGGAACGGCGAGAGGCCCTGGTCGGCGAGCGCGACGACCGTGTAGGCGCCGACGCCGATGAACGCCTGCTGCCCGACCGAGACCATGCCGCCGAACCCGGCGAGGAGGTTCCACATGCTCGCGATCACGACGTACACGAACAGCATGAACAGGCTGCTCGTCACGCTCTCGAAGACGAGGAACGGCAACGCGGCCAGCAGCACGACGAGGGCGCCGAGCGCGAGCACCGTCCATCGCGAGGAGCGGGCGGAGCGCCGTACGATGGCCTTCGGTGCGCCCGGGTGCGCCATCAGCGTGCTCATGCCCTGCTCCTTTCGCATGAGCACTGCGGTGCCTCGCTCCTCGTGCTCATGCCATCACCCGCTTCGGGATCATGCCCTGCGGCCGGAACGCCAGCACCGCGAGGAACACCAGGTGGCCCGCGAGCACGGCGCTCGACGGGTCGTACAGGGCGACGATGCTCTGCGTCATCCCCAGGATGAGACCGCCGGCGAGCGTGCCCCACAGCGAGCCGAGCCCGCCGATCACGACCGCCTCGAACGCGAAGATCAGCCGGGACGGCCCGAGCGCCGGGTCGAACGACGAGCGCATCGCGAAGATCATCCCCGCCAGCGCCACCGTGCCGAACGCGATCGCGGTGGCGATGCCGTAGACGTGGCGCGAGTTCGCGCCGACCAGCGCCGCGGTCTCCGGGTCGTCAGAGGCGGCGCGCATGATGCGGCCGTTGCGGCTGCGGCTGAGGAAGAGCTGGATCGCGATGATCGAGCCGAGGGCGGCGACGAGTCCGAGGATCCCGAGGTACGACAGCGAGATCTCGCCGACCTGCAGCGCGCCGGTCGCGAGCGCACCCGCGTCGAGCGTGCGGGTGTCGGCGGAGAAGATCTGCAACAACGCGTTCTGGAGCACGATCGACAAGCCGAACGTGACGAGCAGCGTAGCGAGCGGGCCTGCCTTCAGGCTGCGCTGGAAGAGGACCCGCTGCGTGCCGTACCCGATGAGCGCGAACAGCGGGATCGTCACCACGACCACCATCCACAGCGGGAGGAACGTCGCACTGACCAGGACGAACGCGAGGAACGAGGCGGCGATCGCGAGGTCGCCGTGCGCGAGGTTCACGATCCGCATCACCCCGAACATCACCGAAAGACCGCAGGCGAACAGGGCGTACAGGCCGCCGAGCAGGATGCCCTGCGTCACGGCGTTGAGGAGGTCCATCGGGTCAACCCGCCTTCGGACTGGAGTCGATGCCGAAGTACGCCGCCTCGACGTCGGGCAGCGCGAGCTCGCTCGGCGCCCCCGACAGGACGGTGCGCCCTTCGAGCAGGCAGTGGACGTGGTCGGCGACGGCCATCGCCTGGCTGACGTCCTGCTCGACCAGCAGGACCGCGCAGCCGCTGCGGACGATCTCGGCGAGCGCCTCGTAGATGCGCTGCACGACGACCGGGGCGAGACCGAGCGACAGCTCGTCGACGAGCAGCAGCCGCGGGTTCGCCATGAGCGCACGGCCGATCGCGACCGCCTGCTGCTGACCGCCGGACAGCTGCATCGACGACTGGTGCCGCCGGTCGGGCATCCAGTCGAAGAGCGCATAGATCGCGTCCAGGTCCCATGCGCCGGGCCGCCTGCGGTACTGGCCGGTGAGGAGGTTCTCCTCCAGGCTCAGCGAGGGGAACAGCCGCCGCCCCTCAGGCACCATCGCGATCCCCTGCTCGACACGCTGGTGCGTCGGCACCGTCGTGATGTCGGTGCCGACGAGGCTGATCGTGCCGCGCGACGGCCGCAGGACACCGGCGAGCGTACGGAGCAGCGTCGACTTGCCGGCGCCGTTCGCGCCGATGACGGCGACCTTCTCGCCCTCGCGGACGTCGAGGTCGAAGTCGCGCAGTGCCTGGAGCTGTCCGTGCTCCACGCACAGGCCTCGTACGGAGAGCAGGGTGTCCTCGCTCATGCGACGTCTCCTTCGACGGTCACCGCGTGGCCCAGGTAGAGCTCGCGGACGGTCGGGTCTGCCAGGACCGCGGACGGCTCGCCGTCGGCGACCAGGCGTCCGCCCGCCAGGCACGCAAGACGGTCGACGGTCGCGGTGAGCGCATGGACGACGTGCTCGATCCAGACGATCGCGACGCCCGAGGCGTTGACGGCTCGGACGAGCGCGACGAGCTCCACGACCTCCGGCTCGGTGAGGCCGCCGGCGACCTCGTCGAGCAGCAGCACCTTCGGCGCAGCGGCAAGCCCGCGGGCGACCTCGAGGCGCTTGCGCTGCAGCAGCGTCAGCGCGCCGCCACGCGTGTTGGCCACCGGGAGCAGCCCGGCACGCTCGAGGACCTCCATCGCCGCGTCGGCCGCCGCCCGGCCACGCAGGCCCGCGGCCTCGGTCGCCGCGACGAGGACGTTCTCGAACACCGTCATGCCCTCGAAGGGCCGCGGGATCTGGTACGTCCGCCCGAGGCCGGCACGCGCGCGACGGTGGGGCGCCATCGCCGTGACGTCGACGCCTTCGAGCACGACGCGTCCGGAGTCGGGGGCGAGGTCGCCGGAGATCATCGCGAAGAGCGAGGTCTTGCCCGCACCGTTCGGTCCGACGATCCCGAGCGTCTCCCCCGTACCGACGGCGAGGTCGAGGCCGTCGGCCACGACGACCTGCCCGAAGCTCTTGGACAGGTCGTCGAGACGCAGCAGCGGCGAGGCGGTCTGCGCGGGGACCATCAGGCGTTGGTCGGCTCGAGATCGCCGCCGACCGGCACCTCGGTGTTGGCCGAGTTGTCGACGATCGAGATGTCCCAGTCGAACTCGGTGCCGGGACGCCACTGACCGCCGACCGGGTGCTGGATCGCGATGCCCGGCTCCGGCCCCTTGGTGAAGTCGAGCGGACCGCTCATGCCGGTGTAGGACATGGTGCGCAGCTTCTCCGCGACGTCGTCCTTGTCCTTCGGGTCGTCGGCCTTCTTGAACGCCTCGACGGCGATCTCGAACAGCGAGTAGACCGACCCGAGCGCCTGCGTCCACTGGTTGCCCGTGTCCTTGGCGAACGCCGTGGCGAGCTCCTTGCTCGTCGTCCCGTCGATGCTCGAGGTGTACGGGTGGGACGGGCTCCACCAGATGTCGGTCGCGATGTTGTTCGAGAGCTGGCCGAGGGCTTCGGCCTCGGCGGGAAAGAGCATGACCTTCGCGACGGTCGCGAGCTTCGGGCGGAAGTCCTGCTGCTGCGCCTGCTTCCAGAACGTCTGGAAGTCGGGAGGGATCGGCGTGGTGGTGAAGAGCTCCGCGCCGGACTTCTTGAACTTCGCGATCTGGGCGCTGAAGTCGGCGGCGCCGTTCTGGTACTTGCCGCCGTCGATCGGGTTCCAGCCCTGCTCCTTCATCGCCGCGCCGAGGCCGTCGCGGAACGCGTTGGCGTCGGTGTCGTCGGGCCAGAGCGCGGCGACGTCCTTGGACTCGACGCCCATGCGTTCCCACATCGGGAAGAAGCACTCGGCGAACTGGTCCATGCCGAAGAAGAACAGCGTTGTGTACTGGAAGCCTTCGCCCGGCGTGCCGTTGCGGCCGTGGAACCACGCCTCCCAGGGCGCGATCGTCGTCACGTTCGGGACGCCCGAGGCCTCGCACTGGTCGGCGACGGGGTTGGTCGTGTCAGGAGTGCCGGAGCCGACGATGAGGTCGACCTTGTCGCTGTTGATGAGCTGCTGCGTCACCTCGGTGGCGCGGGTCGCGTTCGACTGGGTGTCCTTGACGACGATCTCGATCATCCGCTTCTTGCCGCCGGCGGTGAAGCCCTTGCGCAGCGCCTCGTTCATCTGCTTGACGACGAACGAGTCCGACGACGCGAAGCTGGCGAGGGGGCCGGTCTGCGGCGATACCAGCCCGATCTTGAGCACGTCGCTGGCCGAGGAACCGGTTCCCTTCAGGCCCCCGCAGGCCGAGAGCACCGAACTGCCACCGAGCGCGACGGCACCCATGCCGACGGTCTGGAGGAATGACCGGCGCGAGAAGCCGGTCCCGGGGGTGTTGTCCATGAGGGTTCTCCTTGATGCGCGACCGACCAGCGGTGACGTTGTCCGCCGAATGTGTTCGTAGATCGAACACATGTAGCGAGAGCGAACATAGCTGTGACGTGGATCTCCCCGGAAGGGCCGAGCGGTGTCCCTGCACGAATCGTCAAGTGGCTACACGACGACCGCCCTCGGCAGATCTGCCGAGGGCGGTGCGCACCTGCCACGAGAACGTGGCAAGGGGAAGGCGTCAGGCGGTGGGTCGGCGCTCCATGAAGGGGCAGGCGTCGAGCAGCCTGCGGAAGTCGAACGTGATCGGACGGGCATCGAAGTCCAGGCGGCTGCGCAGGTAGGCGACAGTGACCTCGCGGCCCTTGATCTTGAGGCCCTGCGGCAGGCGGAACTTGTCGACGCTCGCGAAGTAGTCGAGGTACTTGAACTCGCCGCCCGCCGCCGTACGCGAGAGCACCCACGCGTTGGGGATGCCGTACGCGTCGGCGATGACCAGCCCGTGCAGCGAGGCCGTCACGATCTGGCGGCAGCTCATGATCTCGCGGAGCACGCCCTCGACGTCGTCGGTGCCGAGGTCGATCAGCTTCACCCCGGGCCCGAGCTGAGCCTCAGCCCAGCGCTTCTCCGACCAGCGGGCGACGATGCCGATGTCGTGGGTCTTCTTCACCTTCGGGCGGAAGTACAGCGGAGTCAGCAGGGCCGGGTCGCCGTACACCTCCGGGACCTTCGCCTCGACGTCGAGCAGACGCGCCCGCGACAGCGGCCCGCGGACGGCCGTGTAGGTCGCCTCGGGCACGAGCTGGTCGCGATTCTCGTTGCCGAACGAGCCGGACCCCCAGACGATCGACTGTGGCGAGACCCGCTTGAGGATCGAACCGACCGCGATGTAGTGCGGACGCGACTTGTCGGCGAACACGACCTGGCGGCCGGTCATCTTGCCGATCAGCCACGGGGAGAGCAGGTCACCGAAGTTCGGAGCGCGCACCCACCACGTGAGCGGCAGCGCACCGTTCTGCTCGATGACGTCGCTCGCCACCTCGTACTCCCCCGCGATCGCCGACAACGCCGACGGTGACGTGCGGCGTCGGCCGAGGCGGGTGTGGACACGCTTCCGGAGCGTCGTACGGGGGCCGGAGGCGGTGACGACCTGGCTGGGCATGGTCGTCAGCGTATCCGTACCGATCCGCTGGACAAAGCGCCCGTGCCGTGACGGGCCACGTGCACCGTCACCCGCGTCCGAAGTAGCGGGTCGCCGCCGCCACGACGAGGAACGTCCCGACGACGATCAGGGACCACCCGCCGAGCCTGCGCCAGCTGCGCGACCGCACCCAGGCGACCACCCGGTCGACATAGACCGCGAGCTGGGGCACGCGCACGCGCGCCCACAGCATCAGCAGGTACGGCAGCGCCGCCGCCGCCGCGAACCCGACGTACACGAGCACCTGAACCAGGACGGGCGAGTCGCCCTCGCGAGCGATCCGGACGACCAGGTACGTCGCTGCCGCACCACTCACGCTCACCACGGTGTTGACCGCCGCGAACCCGAAGAGCTCTCGCGGGCGCGCCAGCTCCTTCGAGGCGACGCGCGGCTCGGGGAGGTCGTCGTCGGACTGCTCCCGGCGGCGAAGCACCCAGATCCCGGCGATGACGAACAGTACGCCGGCAATCTCGTCGAAGGTCTGCTCCACGAAGAGCGACTCGACCTTGCCCTGCAGCACGCGAGCCCACGTCTCGGGGTTGGCGAGCTGGAAGAGCACGGTGAGCGCGACGGCGCCCGTGGCCACACCGCCTGCCACGACCAGGCCCTGGCGCGCCACCCGCCCGCTCCGCCCGAGCACGGCGACCTGGAGGGCGATCAGCGTCGGGCTGAACCCCGTCGCGAGCCCCAGCATCACGAGACCGAGGACGGTCCCGGCCGCGGAGAGTACGAGGGCGAGCATCGCTCACAGCCTAGGGCGGGTCGGCGGCCCTCACCGGCCACCGACCCGCCCCGGGTGCTCGATCTGTCGTCCTACCTCGGCGCCGCGACGCCTTCACCTTCGGGCGCTGCCCAGAACAGGCCGCGTGCCGCCTGGCTCTGCCCGCCCTTGGGGTGCGTCCGGAAGAACACCGAGGTGCCGAAGACGAACGCCTTCGCGCCCGACGCCGCTTCGGCCGAGACGACCGCCGGCTGGCCCGCGGCGTCCTGCGGACCGTTCGGCGTGGTCCCGCCGGCACCGCCGCGCCGCCAGTGCCCGGCGATCAGCGGCGTCGTGGCGTCGAACGTCTGCTCCACCGTGACCTCTGCCCCCAGCCCCGTGAACCACGTCGCGGGATAGACGAACGAGTGGGCCTGCGCGTACGGCGCCAGGACGCCCGCGGCCACGGTGTCGACGGCGACGATCCCGTTGCCGGAGCCGTTGCCGGCGACCGCCGTCCCCGTGACGAGGCCGAAGGTCCGCGCCGTGTTGAAGGCGCCGGCGCCGCGACCGACGATGCTGCCGCCCGCGTCGACGTATGCCGTCACGGCAGCGCCGCCCGCAGCCTGGCTCTCGTTGAAGCTCAGCGCCGACCCGAGCCACAGCACGTCGACGTCGACGAGCAGCGACGGCGTCGCCGTGAGCGTCGCGGCGGTGAGCGGGACCAGGTCGTCGAACCCGAGCTGGGTCAGCGACAGCAGGTCGTCCTGGTTGCCGGTGTAGCCGATCGTCAGGTCGTCGAGCCCCTTGGCCGTACCGTCGCTCAGCTGGCGCACCTCCGCGGAGGTGGCCTTCTCGAAGTCGACGTCGAGCTCCTCGGCGACGTCCTCGACCGCTTCGTACGAGGCGCGGTCGGACCCAACCACGGCAGAGCCGTCCGCGAGCTGCGACACGGCGACGCCGTCCTCGAGCAGCGCGTTGAGCGCCCGGTAGTCGTTGACGCCGGCGAGGTCGAAGGTCACGTACGCGCGCTTCGACGGGACGTCGCCGTCGGCGTCGCCGCTGACGGGCCGGAGCTTCGGCAGCCTGCCCACTCCGGTCGTGCCGACCGGCTCGACGTCAGCACCCCAGAGGAAGCCCCAGCTCCACGCCGAGATGTCGTACATGCTCGGGAACTTCGCCGAGATGTCGGCTCCCGGAGCGAGCAGCGCGTGCGCGAGGTTGCGCTTGGGCTGGTGCAGGTCGACGACGTACGTGCCCTTGCGGAAGGTCGTGCGGCCAAGCCGTTCCGAGCGGTCGAGCCGGCCGACCTCGATGCCGTGCAGGCGCAGCGCGCGGACGAGCGTACGGGCGTCAGAGACCGAACGCTGGTCGTCGTCGATGGGGATCACGAACGCCCGCGGGTACGACACCGGGTTCTGGTCGTCGGCGACGTCCCACTCGTCCTTCCACTCCTGCGGGCCCGGGACGTCGGCGATGGTCGCGGTCGTCAGCGCCTCGCGCGGGGCGCCGACCGACGCCCGGCGGAAGAACTCGATCTGGTCGGAGAGCATCGCGGCGTCGTTGTTCTCCACGTAGTCGACGAGGCTCTGCATGGTCTTGAGTGCGACCGCCGTGTTGATGACGGCGTTCGCCGGGGTCTGGGTGCTGCTGTTCGGCCGCGACTTCGGCAGCTCGACGGTCGCGGTGACCGCGCCGGAGAACGCCGCGTACTGAGCGGTGAACACCGGCGGGAAGTCGTCCCAGCCCGACGGGGTGTCGCGGTACGGGATCTTGATGTGCGCGTTCTCCGGACCAGTGACCTCCGGGACGACGCGGCCGGTGGTCACGTCGTAGTAGGTGTTGCCGGGGATCTGCGCCTCGACCACGTCCTTCTCCACCTGCAGGGACAGCGCGTACGCGTGCGGGATGAAGAGGTCGTACTCGTAGTCGTCGCCGTGCGGCGGGCCGCAGGGCTCGATCTGCAGCACGCTCGTGTAGCCGTGGAAGTCGGCGGCGTACAGCGCCTGGACGGCCTCGGCGGTCTTGATGAACGACGTCGACTCCGGCGTCGTGTTGGTGATCATGTCGCGGTTCGCGTCGAGGTTCACCGCCGTCGGCCGCTGTCCGATCGTCCGGCCGTCGGGGTTCAGCGTGAGGCTGAAGTAGAGCCGGTGTCCGTCAAGGAGGTCGCCGACCTCGCTCTCGGGCGCGGTCACGAGCTGCTCGATGTACTGGAGGGAGGCGTCCGTGCCCTCCCACTCGTTGCCGTGGATGTTGGAGCTGATCCAGATCGGCGTCTTGTAGTCCCGTGCCAGGCGCCTGTCCTTCGCGGCGTCCTTCGGGTCCTGCTTGATCTCGTCGCGCCACGCGGTCTGCTGGGCGGTCTCGCGGCGGTTCTCGGGCGCGGTGACCGTGACGAGGTAGAGGTCACGGCCCTGCGTCGACTGGCCGACGACCTGGGCTGAGATCCGGTCCGACTGCGCCATCAGCGCGTTCAGGGTCGGCGCGATGTCGTCGTACCGGACCATGTCGCCGCTGTCGGCGGCGTCGGGATCGGCCTCGGGGAAGACCTTCAGCGTCGGCTGGTACGGGTACGACGTCGGCATCCGCAGCGGGTCGCCGGCGACCTCGCCGGACGCGGCCTTGCGCGCGGCCTTGGCGGTGAGCGAGCCCGCGGCGGCCGGCTCCTTGGCCGAGCGTTCGGTGAACGGGGAGACAGGGGACGGGTCGGCGACGGCGGGGGCCGTCATCAGGGCGGTCGCGACGAGCGAGGCGCTCGCCGCGAGGCCGACTACGCGGAGGTGTCGCACGGGGGATCCTCTCCGGAGGGGACGGAGCCGGTGTGACGCGTTGTGACGTACGACACGTCGGCACGGATAGGCCGATTCTGCCGCGAAATCGCGCCGACGGCGAGTGCTCTCTGCGGGGTGAATTCAGGTCTTCACCGGGTGTCCGGTCAGGAAACGTCTCCGAAACGGCGCCGCCGGAACAGCGCCGGCAGGAACCGCAGCATCAGCGCCGACCACGTGAGGTGGGTCAGCGTCGACGCCTGGACCCCGCCGGTGGCGCGTCGCTGGAGCCCGAACAGTGTCCCCATCACCGCACCGGCCAGCGTGAGCGACGGGTTGCGGGAGGAGGCGGTGGTCGCGGTGTAGGCGAGGGTCGAGACGAGGACGGGGTGGCGCTGCCCCACCGCCTCGTACAGAGCGCCGCGGAAGAACAGCTCTTCGGCGGCGCTGTTCGCGAGGGTTGTGAGCACGACCATCGGCGGGCTGCCCTCGGCGAAGCGCAGCACCCGCCGCACGGCCGCGTCGAGGACCGGGATGCGCTGCGCCACCAGCGCACCGGCGTAGAAGCAGCCGAACGCGCCGACCCCGGTCAGCACCGGCACCACGACGGGACGCCGCTGCGGCGCGTCCGGGCGTTCGATCCAGCCCCGGTGCAGGGGACCCGAGGCCAGCGCGCCCGTCGTCCAGGTCGCCGCCGTCGCCAGGGTCAGGCCGTAGAACTGTGGCGAGTCGGGTCGTGTCGAGAGCGACACCCCGAGCAGGCCCGCACCAGCGACACCCACGGCGGCGACCGTACGGCGACGCCGACGGACCACCTCCGCGGGCTCAGGGACGGCGGCCCGGGCGACGTACCCGAGCCCACGCGGCAGCAGGGCGCGGACACGGTCCCACCGTCCCCCGCCGCTCACGAGGACCCACCGTCCTCCTGCTCCCGGGCGCGCTCGGCGAGCGCCCGCCGTACCGCCTCGTCGTACGCGAGCGGCTCGAACGGCACCACCTCGCGGATGGCGTCGTCGCGGACCACGACCTCGTTGACCATCGAGCCCACCAGCGAACGCCCCGTCCGCGTGTCGACGTCGGTGACGAGGGCGAGCCACAGCGCCGAGAGCCCCGGACTGAGCAGCGGGACCGGGAGGATCACCGGATGGCGCCCCTCGATGTCGGCGAGGCGGCGCATCATCGCCGCGTACGCGAGGACGTCCGGGCCGCCGATCTCGTACGCCCGGTCGGTGCCTTCGGGCAGGCTCAGCACTCCGACGAGGTAGCGGATCACGTCGTCCACGGCGATCGGCTGCGTCCGTGTGCTCACCCAGCGCGGCGTCACCATCGCCGGCAGGTGCTCGACGAGCTGACGCGTCATCTCCCACGAGATGCCGCCGTGACCGACGACGATCCCCGCACGCAGCGTCGTGACCGGGACGCCGCCCTCCGCCAGCAGGCCCTCGACCTCGCGCCGGCTGCGCAGATGGGGAGAGAGTTCGTCGCTGTCGTCGCCGAGCCCGCCCAGGTAGACGATGCGCCAGACCCCGGCCGCGGCCGCCGCCTCACCGAACGCGCGCGCCGCCTGCGCATCACGCCGGACGAAGTCCTCCGATCCGAGGGAGTGGACGAGGTAGTACGCCGACTCCACGCCCTCCAGGGCGGGCGACAGGGAGGCGGCGTCGTGCACGTCGCCGAAGACGGCCGTCCCCTCGCCCTCGTACGCGTCGGGCCGACGGGTCATCGCGAGCACCTCGTGCCCGTCCGCCACCAGCGACGGGACAAGTCTGCGCCCGATGAATCCCGTGGCTCCCGTCACGAGTACACGCATCGCGCCCTCCCCTGGTTGGCACCCTGCCTTCGATCATGGATTAACGGGCACCGGCACGCTCGTCGCCGTCCGTAACCCTTCGAGAACGATCTCTGGGCGTCGTAACAATCTCGTGCTCTTCTTGTGGCACCATCCCCTTCGTTACGAGATCAGCCTCACGAGAGATCAGTCTCGTGAACCCTCAGAGCTCAAGGAGCAACTTCGATGAAGGTCACCGGACGAGGCCTCAGCAGGGCGTTCGCCGCCGCTGCCGGAGCACTCGCGCTCACCGTCTCGATGGCCGCCTGTGGCGGTGACGACAGCGACGACGCGAGCAAGGAGGTCGACGGCATCAAGATCGTGGAGGGCGACACACTCACGATCTGCACGCACCTTCCCTACAAGCCGTTCCAGTACCGCGACGACAGCGATGAGGTCGTCGGCTTCGACACCGACCTGCTCGCGCTGCTGGCCGACGACATGGGCATCGACCACAAGGTCGTCGACATCGACTGGGCCCAGATCACCTCCGGCGCCGCGTTCAAGGCCGGCAAGTGCGACGTCGGCATGGGCGCCATGACGATCACCGACGAGCGTGCCGGTGCACTCGCGATCTCCGACCCGTACTTCGACGCCACCCAGGCCCTGCTCGTCAAGGCCGACTCGGGCATCGAGGACCTCTCGGCGCTCAAGGGCAAGAAGATCGGCGTCCAGACGGACACCACAGGCGCGATGTACGCCGAGGAGAATGCCGAGGCCAACGGCTACAGCGTCGTCACGTTCGAGGACATGGCGCTGCAGGCCAACGCCGTCAAGGCGGGCTCGATCGACGCCGCGATCAACGACAACGGCGTGCTGTTCGACTTCGCCAAGGACAACCCCGACACCGCGGTGACGACGGAGTTCGACACGGGCGAGCAGTACGGCTTCCCGGCGGCTAAGGACGCCAACGGCGAGAAGATCATCGAGCGCCTCAACGAGGTCCTCGCAACCGCCAAGGAAGACGGCACGTACGACGAGATCTACGAGAAGTACTTCGGCACCAAGCCGTCGACCCGTTGATCCGTCTGGCACAGTAAGGGAGCCATGAGCACCCCCACCGACTTGGCTCCGACCCGTCGTCCGCTGAGCCCGCGCAAGCGGGCTCAGCGGATCCGGGCCGTCCAGTACACCGTCCTCGTCCTGCTCATCGCCGCCGCCGTGCTGTTCGCGGACTGGCCTCAGATCAAGGACGTCTTCTTCCGGCCCGACCTCGTCGAGAAGACGATCACGAGCGGGCTCGGCCACGCGCTCTTCAACACGATCGTCTACACCCTCGGCGCCTTCGTCTTCGGCATCGTCGTCGGTACGATCTTCGCGATCATGCGGCTCTCGCAGATCGGCCCGTACCGGTGGATCGCCACCATCTACATCGAGTTCTTCCGCGGCCTGCCCGCGCTGATCGTCTTCCTCGTCTTCACGCTGCTGCCGCTGGCCTTCCCGGGCATGCGCATCCCATGGGACCCGTACGGCACGGTCTGGCTCGCCCTCGGCATCGTCGGCAGCGCCTATCTCGCGGAGACGATCCGCGGCGGCATCCAGGCCGTCCCCAAGGGCCAGGTCGAAGCCGCCCGCTCGCTCGGCATGACGTCCAGCCAGGCGATGCGCAAGGTCGTCCTCCCGCAGGCGTTCCGTACGATGCTGCCGCCGTTGACCAACGAGCTGATCTTGCTGGTCAAGGACTCGTCGCTGGTCTACATCATCGGGCTGTCCAAGGAGCACTACGAGCTCACGAAGTTCGGACGCGAGCTGGCGAACCAGAACGTCAACGTGACGCCACTGGTCGTCGCCGGCATCGCGTACCTCATCATCACTCTCCCGCTCTCGATGCTGGTCCGCCGGCTCGAGGCCAACGCAGGAAAGGCACGTTGATGTCCGACGCACTCGTCGAGATCCGCGACCTGCACAAGTCCTTCGGCGACAACCACGTCCTGCGCGGGATCGACTTCGAGGTCGCCCCCGGCGAGGTGGTCTGCGTGATCGGTCCGTCGGGCTCCGGCAAGTCGACGCTGCTGCGCTGTGTCAACCTGCTGGAGGAGCCGAGCAGCGGCACGGTCCTCGTCGCCGGCGAGGACCTCACCGATCCCGACTGCGACATCGACGCCGCCCGCCGGCACATCGGCATGGTGTTCCAGAGCTTCAACCTGTTCCCGCACCACACGGCGCTGAGCAACTGCATGGTCTCCCAGCAGACGGTGCTCAAGCGGGGCAAGAAGGAAGCCCGCAAGATCGCCGAGGAGAACCTCGACCGCGTGGGGCTCACCGACAAGCACGACGCCTACCCGGCGAAGCTGTCGGGCGGGCAGCAGCAGCGCGTCGCGATCGCCCGCGCGCTGTCGATGGCGCCCAACCTCATGCTCTTCGACGAGCCCACCTCGGCGCTCGACCCGGAGCTGGTGGGCGAGGTCCTCACGGTCATGCGCAAGCTGGCCGAGGAGGGCATGACGATGCTGGTGGTCACGCACGAGATGGCGTTCGCGCGCGAGGTTGCCGACCGTGTCGTCTTCATGGACGGTGGAGTGATCGTCGAGCAGGGCACCCCGCACGATGTCATCGGGAGCCCGAAGGAGCCTCGCACGAAGGAGTTCCTGCGCCGTGTCCTCGACCCCACGCACGTCAGCCCGAGCTGATTGCGAGATAGTCGACCCTCGACAGACTCCTGGGAGGACCCTGCATGGCTGAGACGAAGCATGGCTGAGAAGCAGTCCGTTCTCGGCCGCGTGACCGCACTCGCGCAGGCCGACGTCTCGACGCTGATCGACGACTCCGCCGATCCGGAGTCGCTCTTCCTCGCCCTCGCTCGGGCGTACGCGACGACGATCGCCGAGGCCGAGGACACGCTCGCGAGTGCGCTCGCGGCGAAGCGTCTGACCGAGCACGACCGGGCCGAGGACCAGCAGACCGCCGACGACTGGGGCGTCCAGGCGGCCACCGCGGCCTACCACGCCTCGGAGCTGCGCATCGAGGGCAACATCAGTGGCGCCGCGGTCTTCGACGACCTCGCCCGTACGGCACTGGCGCGCCAGCTCGCCACCGAGAAGGAGGTCGCCGACGCCGTCTCGGTCGTCGCGTCCATGGCGTCGTACGTCGAGCGCCTGCGCAACGGGCTGGAGCTCGCGCGCGACCAGCTGGCGATCATCGAGGAGCGCCGCGCGCGTCAGCTCGGTCACGTCGAGCCCGCGGACGGCCGGCTCCTCGACGACGAGGTCGCCGACGTGCTCGACCCGTACACCGAGCTCGCGACCTTCGAGCTGAAGCTGCACCGCGAGGACGAGCGGCTGTCCGACGCACCCGACCGCCCGTCCTACCTCGACGACCGCTTCACGGGCCGTGTTCACCCGAGCGTTCGCAGCGAGGTCGAGCGGCGCCTCGAGCTGCTGCGCCCGGACGAGGACGAGCTCGTCGCGGCCCTGACGGCACGGGCGACCGCTTCGGCCGAGCGGCTCGCAGACGAGGCCGAGCGGCTGGCCACCCAGGCGCAGGAGCACGACGACTCCGATCTCGATGTCGACGAGCCGGAGATCGAGGTCGGGGTCGAGGCCGCGGCTGAGGTCGAACCCGAGCCCGCGGTCGAGCCGGAACCGGAGCCGGAGCCCGCGGTCGAACCCGACCCGGAGCCCGCGATCGAAGCGGTGCCCGAGCCGGAACCCGCAGCTGAGGTCAAACCCCAGCCAGAGCCCGAAGCCGTGGCCGAGCCCGTGGCCGAAGCGGTGCCCGAACCCGAGCCCGCGGCTGAGGTCGAACCCGAGCCGGAGCCGGAGCCTGCGGCAGAGCCGGAGCCGGAGCCGGAGCCTGTGTTCGAGCCCGAGCCCGAACCCGAACCCGAGCCCGAACCCGCGGCTGAGGTCGAGCCAGAGCGAGCGCCCGAGCCCGCCCCGGAGCCCGAGCCGGCATTCGTGGGGGAGCCCGAGCCGGAGCCCTTACGACCCGCCGGCCGCCGACGCGCGAACGTCCCGGTCAAGGGGCCGGACGACGAGCCGACCGTGCCCGTGACCGGGAGCGGGCCGGTGCCCACCCCCGTCCCCACCCCTGCTCCGGCACCGCCGCCGGATCCCGCGCCCGCGCCCGAGCCCGAGCCTCCGGACGACGATCCCGAGCCTCCGGCTCCGCCGAGCGAGGTCCGGCTGTCCTCGGTCGATCCCATGCCGCGCGGCAACCCGCTCGCGGGGATCGCGGACACCGAGGCGGCGTACCGGCTCGCACGCGCGCAGGAGGAGACACGCTTCGACCTCCCGGTCTTCGACGACTCGCGGCCGGACACAACCGGGTCGCAGGCGGCGCTCGCACACATTGCCCCGCTGCCGCCGCTGCCGCCGCTCGACGAGGACGAGCTGCCGACGGCCGAGTATCCGGCGATCAGGTTCGACTCCGTGCCCAACGCTCCGGAGCCTGCCCCGAAGTCCGAGGAAGACCGGCTCCGCGAAGAGGGCGACGCACTGGCACGCCGTCGCGCTCGACGCGCCCGCGAGGCTCACCAGCCCGGTGTGCCGACGGCGTACGACATCGCGTACGACCCGAACCAGGGTCCGACGCACCCGAGCTATCTCGAGCCGCCGGGCCCGCGTGACCTCGGAGAGGACGCGCAAGTGTTCCCGCTGCGCCCCCGTACAGAGGCGCCGCGCAACGGCGCGCCCCGCCCGAACGGCCCGAGCGAGCCCACGGACTCCGACGACGCCCCCTGACGGGCGCGGCACGCTCACCAAGCCAAGGTTGCTGACACCGAGCCAACCGAAGAGGCGTGGCTCGGCGTCCGCAACTCCGGCTAGGTTCAGGCCTTCTCCCAGCGGAACAACCGCGTCGCGAGCGCTCCGAGCACCAGTGCAAAGGCGAGCAGCGCGAGGATCGGCACGACGACGGCCGACGGCCCCTCGCCGCGCACCATCACGTCGAGCATGCCCTGGTTGACCCACTTGAGCGGGAGCACGTTCGAGAGCGCCACGATCCACGCCGGAGCCCCGTCCAGCGGGAAGAACGAGCCCGACAGGAACGCCATCGGCAAGATGACGAAGTTCGCCGCGCCCGTCGCCCCCTCCTCGGTCTTGCTGAACGAACCGATGAGCAGGCCGAGCGCAAGGAACGCGAGCGTCGCCGCCGCGAGCAACGGCACCGAGATCCACCACCAGCCCGTCAGCTCCAGCCCCATGAACGCGACCGCGGGGACGAGGAACATCACCATCTGGATCCCGGCGAGCATCAGCGCGGTCACCACCCGGGCGCCCACCACCGCGTAGGTCGGGACCGGCGACAGCCTGAGCCTGCGCAGCAGCCCGTTGCGTCGCCACAGCACGAGGTTGGCGGCCGCCCCGAACGTCGCGCCCATCGCGATCGCCCAGCCGAGCAGTGACGGGGTGAAGAACTGGATCGCGCTGAGCGACTCGTCCTCGACCTGCTCCGGCGCCAGCGTGTACGTCGGCGGCTGGCCCGACGCGGCGGCGTTGGCCGCCTGGACGATGTTGTTGAAGGTGCCCTGGACGATGCCGGCGGTGACCTGGTCGGCCGCCGAGTACCACAGCACGAGGGAGTCGCCGTCCATCGTGACGACGGCGTCGGCATCGCCCTTGCGGACCTCGGCGATCGCCGCGTCACGGTCGTCGCCGTCCTCGATGTCGAGGGTCTCGTCGATCGCTGCCTGCGTCGCCGCATCGGCGTCGTCCAGGAGCGGCACGGCACCGACCTGGATGACGTCGCTGCGGGGGACGCTGGCGTCGCCGAGCAGACCGCCGAAGAGGAAGAGGAACATCAGCGGGAAGACCACGGCCCAGAACAGCGCCATCCGGTCACGCAGGAATCCCTTGACCATGGCGATCGCGAGGCTGCGGAAGGGCCGGCCGCGGCTGGGTGCCGCGGCAGCCTTCGCCGGACGCTCGGTGGTGGGGGCGCTCATGCGCGGTACTCCCGTCCGGTCAGGTCGAGGAAGACGTCCTCGAGGGTGGCGCCTCGTACCGAAAGGCCCTCGAGGGCATCACGCTCGGCCAGGGCGGTGAGGACGAGCGCCGGCCGGCGGGTCGAGACCCGTACGGCGGACTGCTCGAGCGCGGCGGACTCCACACCCGGGAGGGCGGCGGCCTGCTCGGGGGTGAGCGTGCCCGGCGCGAGGCTGATCTGCACGGGCAGGTCGAGGCCTCGTACGAGCGCGGCCGGGGAGTCGATCGAGAGGATCTTTCCGCGGTCGACGATCGCGACCCGATCACACAGGATCTCCGCCTCGTCCATGTAGTGCGTCGTGAGCACGACTGTCCGCCCCGACTCGTTGAGGCGCGCGAGGACGTCCCACAGGTTGCGCCGCGCCTGCGGATCGAGCGCCGCCGTCGGCTCGTCGAGGAAGACGAGATCGGGATCGTTGACGAGCGCGCACGCGATGGACAGCCGCTGCTTCTGGCCGCCGGACAGCTTGTCGGCCTGGATCGCCGCCTGCTCCGTCAGTCCGACGAGCTCCAACAGCTCGCCGGTACGCGTGGCAGGCGCACCGTACAACGCGCCGAACGTGTCGAGCTGCTCACGCGCGCTCAGCTTCTCGAAGAACGCCGAGGCCTGCAGCTGCACCCCCATCCGCCCGAGGATCCGCGGGTCGCGACGCGCCGGGTCCATCCCGTCGACGAGAGCCCGGCCCCCGTCGGGTCGGCGCAGGCCCTCCAGGATCTCCAGCGTCGTCGTCTTGCCCGCACCGTTGGGCCCGAGGAGTCCGAAGAACTCCCCGGGCTCAACGGTGAAGGTGATCCCGTCGACAGCACGTACCTCGCCGTACTTCTTGACGAGGTCGTGCGCCTCGACTCTCAGCCCCATGTCTCCACCCTCTGATCATTGGTTCATTACTGAAGTAATGAACCATAGAGCAAGGGACGGGGTCAACCCGTTTCACGCGCTCCCGTCACGTGAGCAGCGTGCGCACGACCCGGAGGCCGACTGAGAGGCGCGCGAGATCCGGGGTGTCCTCCCCCCAGATCTCCTCGAGCGTCTCCTCTGCACGCTCGAGCACCGAGGCCTCCGTGGCGCCCCACTCCTGCACGCGGTCGTGCGCGGATGACTCGGGATCAGTCGAGCTCAGCACCTTGCGGGCAAGCTGTCCTTGGACGCCGAGCAGGTCGTCGCGCAGCGCGGCACGGGCCATCGAGCGCCACCTGTCGTCGCGAGGGAGCGCCTGGATGCGGTGCGCCAGACGATCCAGCCCGAGCTGCTCGCCGAGCTCGAAGAACAGCTCCGCGACGGTCGTCGCCACCGTCCCTGTCGACAGGGCGATGTCGGCCATCTCGATCGCCCCGTAGGCCGGCGCGAGCGCGGCGAAGGTCTCCGCGTCGTCGGTCGGGACGTGCGCATCGGCGAGCGCGTCGGCCCTCCCCCGCCACAGCGCATGCTCACGACCGACCATCAGCCGGGGCAGGTCGCGCAGCAGGCTCTGCACCGCCGTCCCGAAGTAGTCGACGCTGCCCTCGACGTCGGCGAACCGGCGGTGGTTGATCAGCCATCGCGACGTCCGCTCGACGAGCGCCTGCACCGCGCTGCGCATGACCTCCTGCACGTCGGCCGGCACCACGTTGTCGAGCTGGCTCGCCCGCTCGAGCAGCGCCCCCTCGCCACAGATCTCGCTGGCGATCGAGCGCGCTCGTGCGAGCTCGGCAGCCGAGGAGCCCGTCTCCCCCGACAGCCGGTGGAAGTACGAGATGCCCGCACGGTTCACCATCTCGTTGACGATCGCGGTCACGACGATCTCGCGGCGCAAGGGATGCTCGGCCATGTCGGCGCGATACTCCTGGCGCAGCGCGCTCGGGAAGTAGCCGAACAGGTGCCCCCGGTAGTAGGGGTCGTCGGCGATGTCGGACGTGAGCAGCTCCTCCTCGAGCACGATCTTGGTGTACGCCATCAGCACGGCAAGCTCTGGCGCCGTCATCCCGACACCCTGCGAGCGACGCTCCGCGATCTGGTTCGGGGCGGGCAGGAACTCCAGGGCACGGTTGAGGTAGCCCCCGCGCTCCAGCCGAGCGACCCAGCTCGCGTGCGCGTGCAGCAGGCTGACCGCGGCATCGACCGAGCCCGCCAGCGACACGTTCTGGTCGTAGTTGTCGGTCAGGACGAGCCGCGCGACCTCGTCGGTCATCGACGCGAGCAGGGTGTCGCGCTCCTGCGAGGAAAGGTCGCCGCGCGCCCTGACCTGGTTGAGCAGGATCTTGATGTTGACCTCGTGGTCGCTCGTGTCGACGCCGGCGGAGTTGTCGATGAAGTCGGTGTTGATCCGACCGCCCGTCAACGCGTACTCGATGCGCCCGAGCTGCGTGAGTCCGAGGTTGCCGCCCTCGCCGACGCACTTGCAGCGCAGCTGATCGCCGTTGACCCGGATGGCGTTGTTGGCCTTGTCGCCGACGTCCGCGTGCGACTCAGAGGACGCCTTGACGTACGTGCCGATGCCGCCGTTCCAGAGCAGGTCGACCGGTGCCATGAGGATCGCCCGGAGCAGCTCCGGCGGGCTCATCGCGGTGACGTCGTCATCGATCCCCAGCGCCTTGCGCATCTGCACGCTGATCGGCACCGACTTAGCCGTACGGGGGAACACCCCGCCGCCCTCGGAGATGAGGCTCGCGTCGTAGTCGGCCCAGCTCGAGCGCGACAAGGCGAACAACCGCTTGCGCTCCTCGAACGACGGTGCCGCCTCCGGGTCGGGGTCGACGAAGATGTGCCGGTGGTCGAACGCGGCGACCAGCCGCGTGTGCTCCGACAGCAGCATCCCGTTGCCGAACACGTCGCCGGACATGTCGCCGATGCCGACGCAGGTGAAGTCCTCGCGCTGGCAGTCGACGCCCATCTCGCGGAAGTGCCGCTGGACCGACACCCACGCGCCACGCGCGGTGATGCCCATGGCCTTGTGGTCGTAGCCCGCCGAGCCGCCCGACGCGAACGCGTCGCCCAGCCAGTAGCCGTAGTCGGCCGCGATCTGGTTGGCGATGTCGGAGAACGTCGCCGTCCCCTTGTCGGCGGCGACGACGAGGTAGGTGTCGTTGCCGTCGTGGCGGACGACGTCCGGCGGCGGGACCGCCTCGCCGCCGATGCGGTTGTCGGTGAGATCGAGCATCGACGAGATGAACGTCCTGTAGCAGGCGACGCCCTCGGCGAGCCACGCCTCACGATCGGCAGGATCGGGGAGCTGCTTGCAGTAGAAGCCGCCCTTCGCCCCGACCGGCACGATGACGGCGTTCTTGACCATCTGCGCCTTGACCAGGCCGAGGACCTCCGTACGGAAGTCGTCGCGCCGGTCGGACCAGCGCAGACCGCCGCGCGCGACGGCCCCGAACCGCAGGTGCACACCCTCGACCCGCGGCGAGTAGCAGAAGATCTCGTGCGCGGGCCGCGGCTCGGGCAGGTCGGCGATGTCGCGCGGCGACAGCTTGAACGACACGTACGACCGGGGGCGACCGTCCTCGTCGCGCTGGTAGAAGCTCGTGCGTACGGTCGCGCGGACCAGCGTCCGGTACGACCGCAGGACGCGGTCGGTGTCCAGTCCCTCGACCGCCTCGAGCCGCTCGCGCAGGTCGGCCTCGACCTCCTCGGTCAGCGACTCGCGGCGGGAGTCGTCGACGGAGGGGTCGAAGCGGGCCTGGAACAGGTCGAGGATGAGCCGGACGACGCCGGCCTCGGCCAGGAGCACGGCCTGGATCGACTCCAGGCTGAACGGCGTCCCCGCCTGCTGGAGATAGCGTGCGTACGCCCGCAGGACGACGGCCTGGCGCCAGTCGAGGTCGGCACCGAGGACGAGCCGGTTGAACCCGTCGACCTCCGCGCGGCCGTCCCAGCACGCCGCGAACGCCTCGGTCAGCCGCGTACGGCCGGACTCGTCGGTGAGCACGTGCGAGCGGGCCCGGAACCAGTACACCCACACCGGCTCGCTCGTCGCCAGCTCGTACGGCCGCTCGTCGAGGATGTCGACACCGTGCGAGGCGAACGCGGGGAGCAGGTCGGTGAGCGCGGCGGGCTCGCGGGTGTACAGCCGGACACGAAGCCGATGGGGGTCGTCGTGCCGCGGGTCGGGCTCGACGTGGACGACGATCTGGTCCTCGCCACTGAGCAGCTCGCGGGCGGCGAGGACGTCGTCGACCGCGTCGGCCGCGTCGACGTCCTCCTTGTAGCCCGCAGGGAACGCGTCGCGGAAGCCAGCGAGGACGGAGGTCGTGCTCGCCTCGCCGAAACGCCGGTCGACGGCCGCTCCCAGCGAGTCCTCCCACGACCGGATTGCGGCCGCGACCTCACCCTGCAGCTCCGCCGCCTCCACGGTGCCGAGCTCCTGGCCCGGGCGGGGGCGGACGACCAGGTGGACGCGGGCGAGCTGCGACTCGCTCACCCACACGCCGTAGTCGATCATCGGGTCCCCGCCGACCCGCTCGGCCACCATCTCCTCGATGGTGAGCCGGACGTTGGTCGTGTAGCGGTCGCGCGGGAGATAGACGAGGCACGACAGGAACCGGTCGTACGGGTCGCGCCGGACGAACAGCTGGACGTGGCGACGCTCCTGGAGGTGGATCAGCGCCTCGGCGATCTCCGAGAGTCCTTCGACCGGGATCTGGAAGAGCTCGTCGCGCGGATACGTCTCGAGGAGGTCGAGGATCTCCTTGGCCGCGTGGCTGTCGGCGTCGTACCCGAGGCCAGAGATGACCGCGTCGACCTTGCGGTCGAGGATCGGGATGCGGGTGATGCTGCCGGTGTAGGCCGACGACGCGAGCAGCCCGAGGAAGCGACGCTCCCCCACGACCTCGCCGGAGGCGTCGAAGGTCTTGATGCCGATGTAGTCGAGATACCTGGTCCGGTGCACGGTCGAGCGCGAGTTGGCCTTGGTGATGACGAGCACTGTCTTCTCACGCGCCCGCGCGCGCGAACGCGGAGGGAGACGGGAGAAGGATGCGCTCTCGCGCCGCTCGTTGCGCAGGATCCCGAGCCCGCTGGCGGGGACGGAGCGGAGCTTCTCGTCGCCCGGCTCACCCGCGAGGTCGTACTCGCGATAGCCGAGGAAGGTGAAGTTGTCGTCCGCGAGCCAGCCCAGCAGCAGCGCCGCCTCGGCGGCCTCGTCGGCAGAGATGCCGGCCGGCGGCGTCGACCGCAGCTCGGCGACGATCTCGTGCGCACGCGAGCGCATCGGGTCCCAGTCATCGTTGGCGAGCTCGACGTCGTACAGGACCCTTCGTACGCCCTCGCTGATCACCTCTTCGATGTCGGGACGGTCGCTGCGGTCGAGCTCGAGGTACATCCACGACTCGCGCACCGCGCCCGGCGCGGACTCGCCACCGGCGATCCCGACCGACTCCAGCTGGCCCGCGCCGTTGCGGACCACCTCGAGCTGCGGGTGGACGAGCCAGTCGACTCCGAACCCCTCCCTCGTCAGGAACCCGGTCGTCGAGTCGACCAGGAACGCACGGTCGTCGGTGACGACCTGGAGCACCAGGTGCCCCCGCGCATCCCACCCGTCGGTGTCGGCATCTGGTTGCCACACCTTCAGCAGGGTCTCCCCCGGCGCTCTGACTGCGGCGAGCCGGGCGTGGCTCGTGGCCGCGCCCCTCAACGCCTCTGGCGGTCGTTCCTTGCGCTCCTCGGCAGGGACGTGCTGGTAGTAGGCCTCCACCAGCGCATCGGTGACGTCGGGGGGCAGGTCGCCTTCCTCCATGGACAAGATCGGACTCCTTCGTGCACATCGTTGTGACTCTCTGCACACTACTTGGCGCCATTCTCGAGGCTCCCTGCGATGATGTCCGGCATGAGGCTGCACGAGATCGCCGACTACCCCGGCGCCACTCCCGACCAGGTCTTCTCGATCATCCGCGACGACGAGTTCCGTGCCGAGGTGTGCGAGAAGATGCACGCCATCGCGTACGAGGTCTCGGTGGACGACCAGGAGGACCAGGTTCAGGTCCAGATCGACCGGACGATGCCGGCGGAGATGCCGGACTTCATCAAGCGGCTGACCGGCGACACGGTCGAGGTCCGCCAGATCGAGACCTGGGGCCCCGCCGCTGCAGACGGCTCCCGTGCTGGCACCGTCCGGCTGACGATCAAGGGCCAGCCTGCGTCGATGGACGGCACGATGGCGATCCACCCGACGGCATCGGGCGCCGAGCTGGTCGTCGAGGGTGACCTCAAGGTCAAGATCCCGCTGATCGGCAGGAAGGTCGAGCCCGAGGTCGCGAAGGCCATCGTCGCCGCCCTGCGCGTGGAGTCCGAGGCGGGCCAGGCGCGGTTCGCCGAAGGCTGACCGCCCGTACGGTCACCGCCGTGCGTCGGCGCCTCAGGGACGGACGTCGGTACGCCAGGCGTAGACGACCGACGTGCGTATCACGAGGTCCTGCGCCGACCGCGCGCGCACGTCGACCGCCGACCAGAACAGCCCGATCGGGAACGCCACGACGACGACCGCGCGGGCCAGCGCACGCAGGACGTGCACCCGCTCGCCGTCCCGTACGACCCGCGTGCCCATCACCTGACCGCCGAGCGTCTTGCCGCTCGTGGCCCACGTCGCGGTCAGATAGGTCACCATCGACAGCGCCCCCAGGATCAGCACCGCCCCGAACGACCATCGCGGCCACTGCCACTCGACCGGGTTGTAGAGGAAGCTGAGCGCCGCCACGCCGACGTACACCCCCGCCGACCACAGCCCCACGAGCATGTAGTCGAGCCCGCCCGCGATCACCCGCGTCACGACGCCGGCGGGCTGCCCCTGCAGCTGCGCGCCCGGCCCGACCGGATGCGCCGCCGGGCTCATCGCGGACCGCCCTCGCGGCGACGACGCCACACGAGCACCCGGTCGACGGCACGCGCGACGACCTCGTCGGCCGTCGCCGCCCCCGTACGCGCCTCGATGACGAGGTCGGCAGCGATGCCGCTGGAGGAGTCACGGATGATCTCGGGGAGGTCGACGTCGTCGATCACCTCGTTGGCGAGGGCGTCGAGGTCGACCCTCTCGCGCACGAGCGCCGTCAGGTCGAGCCCGTCGAGGACGTGCGTGACGACGCGCTGGAGGTCGACACGGTCGAGGACGACCTCGGTGAGGTCGAGCTGGTCGAGCGCGGTGCTGACGACCTGGCCGAGGTCCACATGCTCGGTCACGACGGCGGTGAGGTTCAGCTCGTCCAGGGCGGTGACGACGACATGCGCGAGGTCGACACGGTTGAGCACGAGCCGCGTCAAGTCGATCTGGTCGAGCACCTCGTCGACCACGACGGGCACGGCGGCGCGGGCACGCTGGACCAGCACCTCCTGCGCGAGCAGCCGCGTCGCCCGTCCGCGGACGACCAGCAGCCGCGCGACGGTGCCGGGTGCGAGCTCGAGCGGGACCAACGGCGGGTACGCCAGGCGGCGCCCGACATGGATCGCCCCCGGGGCGAGCGCTCGGGCCGCGCCGACGAGAGGGACCGCCACGGCGACGGTCGCGCCGACGGCCAGGTCGACGAGCCGTACGACGTGGTCCTGCACGAGTCGAATCTAGAGGAAACGCGCCCCCACGGCGCGGCCCATGCGTTCGAGCAGCTGCGGCGCGTCGGCCATGCAGCGGTGGGGATCGCTCTCGAGGTCGGTCAGCGCGAGCACCTCGGCGAACCCTTCGGCGCGGGCCCGAGCGGGCGACAACGTCGTCCGGCCGCAGACGACCACGACGGGCACGCCACGCGCCCGGGCCCGTCCGGCGACCACCGCGGGCGCCTTGCCGCGCAGGGTCTGCTCGTCGAACGCTCCCTCCCCGGTGATCACGAGGTCGACCTCGTCGAGCGCCGCGTCGAGGCCGACGAGGTCGAGCACGAGATCGGCCCCCGACCGCAGCCGGGCTCCGAGCAGCGCGACCGCAGCGAACCCGACACCGCCCGCAGCACCAGCTCCCGCGGCGTCGCGCAGGTCGCGTCCGGTCGTCGACGCGACGACGTCGGCCCACCGGGTGAGTCCGGCATCGAGGGTACGGACCTGCTCGAGGTCGGCGCCCTTCTGCGGGGCGTAGACCGCCGCCGCACCCTCGGGTCCGGTCAGCGGGTTGTCCACGTCGCACGCGACCTCGAGCGTCACGCCCGCCAGGTCGAGTCCGTCGAGGTCGAGGGAGGCGACGTCCGCCAGCCCTGCGCCCCCGGCGGGCACCGGCGCCCCGGCTGCGTCGCGCACGCGCGCACCGAGGGCGCTCATCAGGCCCGCGCCGCCGTCGGTCGAGGCGCTCCCGCCGATCCCGACGACGACACGCGTGGCCCCGTCCGCGATCGCGGCCGCGATCACGTCGCCGAGCCCGCGCGAGCTGGCCGTCATCGGCGCGAGCGGCCCGTCGAGCCGCCGCATCCCGCAGGCGTCCGCCATCTCGACCACCGCGTCGGCCCCGCGCCGCGCGAATGTGGTCGCCACCGGCTCACCGGTCGGCCCGCTGACGGTGACCGTCTCCGGCGCCCAGCCCGCGGCGAGCGCGGCAGCGACCGTGCCGTCGCCGCCGTCGGCCACGGGCAGCTCCACGGCCTCGGCCCCGGCCGTACGGAGGCCTCGGGCGAGCGCGGACGCGACCTCAGCCGCGTCCGCCGAGCCCTTGAACTTGTCCGGCGCGACGAGGACCCGCGTCACAGGTACGGCTCGACGAGCTCGGCGTAGCGTCGTGCCATCGTCTCGACCACGTCCTCCCCGGCTGCTGCCCATACGTCGGCGTTGACGATCTCGACCTCCACGTCGTCGGCGTAACCGGTCGCGGCGACCGCGCGGGTGAACGCCGCGAAGTCGACGTGCCCGTCGCCCATCATGCCGCCCTGACGCTCGCGGGTCACTCTTTCCCGACCCCGGGTCACTCCCGCGGCACCGCGGGTCAGTCGCCGAGGGCGGCCAGGACGTCGTCGAGCTCCTGCGTCGCGTACCACGCGAGCTCGTCCCCGACGTGGATCGCCTCCACGTCTCGCAGCGCGACCGGACTGCTCATCTCGCTGCCAGCCCCCCCGGGTGCCTCGATCGCGAGCACGAGGACGGTCCCCCACCGCTCCTCTGCGATCTCGCCCGCGACCGCCATCGCGTCGTACTCGTCCTGCTCGTCGTCGCTGGCCGCCACGACACCCTCGTACGCGTCGGCAGGCAGCCTCTCGTCGCCCGCGAGCCGGCGCAGCGCCGCGGGGTCAACCGCCAGATAGGCGCGCACGCTCATGCGGTGCTGCCGGCGTCGTCCACGCTCGGCGCGTGCTGGTCCCAGACGGGAGCGAGGCCGCCACGAGGAGCCCGTTGCCGGGTCGGGCTGGCCGTCTCGACCAGCTCGGCGAGCGCCTCCTCGAGGCACTGTCCGAGGATGTCGGCCTCAGGCACCGCCTGGCGGTCGGCAACGAGGCCGTAGTAGACACCTCCCGCGTACGAGGTGATGCCGATCGACAGCGTGCGGCCGTGCGAGAGCGGGATCGCGGGGTACGTCTCGACGATCTGAGCTCCCCCCATGAACATCGGCTCCTGCGGGCCCGGGACGTTGGTCACGATCAGATCGTACGGGTGGTGCGCCTGCGTCTCGGCCACGCGTGCGCCGACGGCGTGGAACGTCGTCGGGGCGAACCCAGGCAGCGACGCGAGGGTGTTGGCGGCGACCGCGACGCCGGTCTCGCGGTGCGCCTTGAGCGCGTACGACACCTGGTGCAGGCGGACGACCGGGTTCGTCTCGCCGACCGGCAGCGACAGCAGGTGACCGCGCACCGTCGACCCGTACGAGGTGGGGACCCCGTCGGGCGCGGCGACCGACATCGGCACCATGGCGCGCAGGCGGGTCTTGTCGCTGACCGGCTCGGCCTGCGTGAGCATCCAGCCCCGGATCCCCCCGGCGATCGTCGCCAGGATCACGTCGTTGACCGTGCCGCCGTGCACGTCGCGCACCCCGCGGTACTGGTCGAGGCGCGTGCTCACGGTGACGTAGCGACGGTGCTGGCTGAGCCTACCGCTGAACGGACCGGGGGCATCGGCGGCGACCGGGCCGACGACCGGGAGCGTCTGGACGACCTTGCCGACCCGCGCCTGCACCTTGTCGAACCCCGACCTCAGCCGACTCGCCGCACGACGCGGGTCGAGGGCAGCGTCGACGAGCGACCCCGCGACCAGCGACGCTCCGCCCGGCTCGGAGCGTGGTTTCCAACCGTCGGACGGGACATCGCGGTCGTGCGCGCTCTCGTCGAGGAGCACCTGGGCGAGGTCGACCGTCACCGAGCCGTCGACGAGCGCCTGGTGCGACTTGATGAGGACGGCGCAGCGACCGCCTTCGAGCCCTTCGATGAAGTAGGCCTCCCACAGCGGCCTCGTCAGGTCGAGGCGTCGCGCGATGAGACGGCTGACCAGCTCGCGCAGCGCGGCGTTGGAGCCGGGACTCGGGAGTGCGGAGCGCCGGACGTGGTACGACAGGTCGAACGACGCGTCGTCGACCCAGACCGGAGAACCGATCCCGCCCGGAACGGCGGCGACACGCTGGCGGTAGCGGGGCACCAGCCCGATCCGCTCGTTGACCACCTGCACGAGCGTGTCGTAGTCGAAGGGCCGCTCGCCCGGCGCGACGACGGCAAGCGTCATCACCTGGCGCGGCGTGGCCGACGTCTCCTCGTCGAGGAACGTCACGTCGAGCGCATCGAGACGTCGGGGCACGGGCACAGGTTACGCCAGTTCGTGAGCTCGAGCGCCGAGATCGTCTGCCAATCGTGAGACCGCCCGTTGAAAGGCCGACCCGGCTGCTCCCTCGTACGACGTCAGGCCGTGCACGAGGCAGTGGTCGAGCGCCGTGCGGTCATACGGGAGGAACGCTGTGGGGATGACACCCGTGAACCGCTCGACGGCCTCGCCGACCTCGTGTGTGCTCCACCCGAGCGTCGACCGCATCTGGTTCACGACGACCGTCGCCTCGACGTCGCACCGGGCGCGCAGGTCCAGCACCGCCCGCGCGAGGCGCGACAGGCCGACGGGGTCGGGGAGACCGACGAGCACGATCTCGTCGGCGGTCGCGAGGGTGTGCCGCGCGACGGCGGTGCGTCGTGGCGCGACCCCGTCGAAGCCCTGCTCACCCGTGTCGTCGAGACAGAAGCCGAGATCGACGACGACGTCGTCGGCGAGGTCGCGCGCGGTCGCCAGGACCCCTTCGTAGGCGGTCGCCCGCAGACCGGGCCATCGCTCCGCGCGGGGCAGCCCCGTGAGGACGCCGAGCTCGGGACCGATCCAGCGGAGGTGGCCGGCGAGCGCCCCAGTCGAGAGGACCGCTCCGTTGGCGTCCCGGGCGGCGGCGAGCAGCCCGCTCACCTCGTCCAGGAGGGCGAGCGCGGCGGCCTGCGTGCCGCCATCGACGTCGGCGTCCACCAGCACGGTGCGACGACCGCGCGCAGCGAGCTCGGCCGCCAGGCCGCGTGCGACCGTGCTGCGCCCCGGCGAGCCGGCCGGCCCCCAGACCGCCGTGAGCCGCCCTTCTCGAGGCGGGGCGTCGAGCGGGAAGCCTGTCGCGGAGGCGGCCTCCGTCGCTGCCCCGGTCGCGACAGCTCCGCCTGGCCGAGGGTCGGCCCCTGCGTCGCCGCGGCGTGCGAGTGTCACGACGCTCGCGAGCCGACCGAGCGGCACGACGGCCTCGATGCCCAGCGCGGCGGCGATCCGTGCGGCCTCGTGCATGCCTGCGTCGGGCGCGATCGCGACGACGACCACGCCGCGGCGCGCGATCCTTTCGACTGCATCAGGGTCGAGGCCGGGCAGCTCCACGCTCACCAGCGCGAGCGCGACCGCGCCGCTGACGGCGGTGGCGACGGCGTCAGCGACATCGACGCAGCGGCGGACGACGGTGATGCCGCGTGCCTCGACCGCAGCCGAGACCAGCTCCGCCTCCCACGCGGCGTCGCCCGCGGCGATGAGGACCGGGACGCTCACGCGTCGGCCCCGCCACGTCGTACCAGGGTGACGGTGCCGGAGTCGAGCGCGGCGAGGGCCTGGGGCAGCAGGTCCTCGTCGTCGACGCGGACGACGATGCCGCGCATGGTCGAGTCTCCCCAGGCCGTGCCGGCCCCGTGGACGGCGACGACCGTGACGTCGTCGAGGACCCGGCGCGCCTCGGCGGTCGACTCGACGGAGGACTCGCCGGGAGCGACCCAGACGTCCACCCGGTGCCCCTCGCCGAGATCGTCGGGGACGGAGGCGTGCGACACCTGCAGCGGCAGCTCGACGCCGCCCTTGACGGACGCGTCCACGAGTGCGGCGTCGGGAACGAGCTCGCCCGCGGCCATGTCACGGCCCCACACCGCCGACGCCGCCCTGTCCACGAGGGCGTCCGTCTCGCTCGCGGCGAGGTAGTGGGCGCGCGCGTCGCCCCCGAGCCGGGCGTCGACCCGCTCCAGATCGTCCACGCGCACCGGCTCGCCAGCACGGACGTCGGCCCGCAGTGCCCAGAGCTCGGTCGTCTCCGACACGCGCGCCATGAGCAGGCCGCCGAGCACGACACAGATCGCCACCAGGGCGACTCCTCCGAGGGCGCGGGGATGGGTCCAGCGTGGCCGTTGAAGTCGGCGAGTGTCCGCGCGCACAGAGTCGGTGCGCTGCGAGAGGGTCAGCATGGAGCCTATTGATGCCGCATCCGATGCCCGCGCGTCCACCCGTTGTCCACAGTCCGTCGCGGCACGGGCTGATCCCCGGGAGGTCGACTGGCACAATCAGCACATGCCCGTCGGATCCGAGTCACCCCGATTCCTGCGTCTTTCGGACGTGGCCGACATCCTCAACGTCTCCGAGCGGCAGGTCTACGCCCTCGTACGCCGCGGGGACCTGCCCGCGATCCGCGTCGGCGGGCGCGGCGTGTGGCGGGTCGAGAGCGAGGCGCTCGAGCGCTACATCACCGACCAGTACACCGCGACGCGCGACCACATCGCCGCCCACCCGTTCGTCGACGAGGAGACCGAGGCCGACGCGCGGACCGAGTCCGGCGTCAACGCGGACACCTGATCGCCACGACGGCGTCGTACGGCATGATCTCGCCCGCGATCTCAACGTGGTCGAGCCCCGTCACCACCGGGACTCCGCGGACGCTCGACCCGTCGCGGCGGAGCACGTGCACCTCGTCGCGGTCGCGGACGAGCGCGCCCCACGCCTGACGCCAGGTCATCCGCCGCTGCACCTCGCCTCGTGACGTGCGCGGCGTGCCCTCGCTCGGCACCACTGCGACGACGTCGCGCAGCGCGACGACCCAGTCCGTGACGGCGTCGTGGTGGACCAGCGCCCAGTCCGCGGTCACCATCGCCAGCTCGCCGCGGATCGTGCCGACCGACACGACGCGCATCGTCACCGCAAGCCCCAGGCACCGGTCGGCCCACGGAAGCTGAGCCGAACGCTCCGCAGCAAGGTCGCTGATCTCTTGGTCGCGCTCTGCGTGGGCCTCGCCCTCCGCCTGGAGCGCGAGGTCGTGCTCCAACGCCACGAATCGGTCGTCCCACGGCATGGCGAGCACTCTAGCGATTCCCCAGGCTCTGTGGATGAACGATTGACTGCGTCCTTCACCGTACGCAAATGTAGGCAAACGTAAGGAAGGGGAAGAGATGCTCCGTACCGGTGCAGTGATCGCCGTCCCGTGGGGTGCGCTCCTCCTGCTCGCCGAGCAGGTGCCGCCGGCGGTGACGCGACTCGCCGGGGCGGCCGGGCCGGCCGCTCCGCGCCTCGACGTACTCGTCGGCGATCTCGGCCTCGTCGTTGCGACGTTCTCGACGGGCTGGCTGGCACTGCTGACGATCGGGGCGGCTGTGTGCCGGGTGAGCGGGCACCCGCTGCCGCGCGTCCTCCTCCGGTTGTCGCCGGGGCCGTGGCGGCGCGTGATCCTGGCGGTGGCGGGGTCGTCCTTGGTTCTCGCGGGGCCCGCAGCGGCGGTCACCGGCGCCCCGGGCGCGCCGGGTGAGCCCGCCGGGCCGCGTGCCGCGCAGGTGCCGGGCTCGGCCGCATTGCGCGGCCTCGCGCTGCCGGACCGACCTGCCGCGCTTCGACCCGCCTCGTCTCATCCCGTCGGACAGCGTCCCGCCGCCGGGCCCGTCGGACGGTCGGCCGCACGATCTGGCGCGACCCACCGGGTCCGCGCGGGCGACTCGCTGTGGGAGATCGCCGCAGCGTCCTGGGAGGGGACCGGTGCCGAGCCGACCACGGGACAGCTCGACCGGGAGTGGCGCCGCTGGTACGCAGCCAACCGCGCCCGCATCGGTGCCGATCCCGACGCGCTCCGGATCGGCATGATCCTGCGGGCCCCTTCTTCACGTGCCGCCAACCGCATGCCCGACGACCCCCGTCCTTGACACCACACAGAGCGACCACACCCCAGCGAGGAGACTTCGATGACCGACACACGCGCAGCACTCCACGATCTCTCGATCCCGTACGCCGCCGACGGCCGCACGCGACACTCCATGGCAGCGCAGTGGTCGCTCCCCCTCGTCGACGGTTCGCTCGCGCTGTCGACGGACGTACGACCGTCGCTCCCGTCTCGCCCCCACCTCACCCTCGTTCCCCCGCAGGCGCCGGTTCCGGACCAGCGTGCGGCGAAGTTCGTCCGCGCGCTGCTCGAGGTCTCGTCAGGCACCCGACCACTCCAGCAGCTCGCACGGGTGCTGACGCCGGAGGTGTACGAGGAGATGCAGCACCGGGTCGCCGTCCTCGCACGCGCCCGCACGCGCGAGCCGCGACAGGCACCGGTCAGCCGGCTGGCGAGCATCCGGGTCTCCCACCCGCGCGAGGGGGTCGCCGAGCTCAGCGCCCGTATCGCCCAGGGCACGCAGTCGCGGGCGCTCGCTGCCCGGCTCGTCCATGACATCGATCGGCGCGACCCGACCTGGGTCTGCAGCGCCCTGTGCTGGGTGTGAGCGGAGCTGGAGCCCTGCGTACGACGAAGGACCCGCCCTCGCGACCAACAGGTGGCCGCGAGATCGGGTCCTTCGTCAGAGGTGGTGCGTGAGGCTCAGCGGTTGTTCTTGCGCGACTTGCGCTGCTGCTTGGCCTTCTGGCGCGCCCGGTTCTTGGCGTTGTTCTGGCGCACCTTCTCGTTCTCGGTGAGCGCCAGCGGATCGTCGTCCTCGTCGGCGACCTCGACCTCGACGTCGCCGGTCTCGGTCGGCCCGCTGTAGGTCAGCTGCTGAGGAACGTTCTCCTCCAGGCCCTTCGCGGACAGCTCGACCTCGCCCTCGGCGTCGGAGCCCTCGACCTGGACGTCGACGTTGAAGAGGAAACCGACGGTCTCCTCCTTGATCGCGTCCATCATCGCCGTAAAGAACTCGTGGCCCTCGCGCTGGTACTCGACGAGCGGGTCACGCTGGCTGTAGGCACGCAGTCCGATGCCCTCGCGGAGGTAGTCCATCTCGTACAGGTGCTCGCGCCACTTGCGGTCCACGACCGACAGCACGACCTTGCGCTCGAGCTCGCGGGTCACCTCGGAGCCGAGCTCGGCCTCGCGGCGCTCGTACGCCTCGCGGGCGTCGGTGGTGATGGCGTCGACGAGGAGCTCGCGCGTCAGGCCGGAACGACCGCCGTGCTGGTCCTCGAGCTCGACCACCGAGACGGAGACCGGGTAGAGCGTCTTGAGCGCCGTCCACAGCGCATCGAGGTCCCACTCGTCGGGGAAGCCCTGCGCGGCACCGTTGACGTAGCCGGTGACGGTGTCGGTGATCATCTCGCGCACCCAGTCGGACAGGTCTGCGCCCTCGAGCACGCGGCGACGCTCGGCGTAGATGACTTCACGCTGGCGGTTCATGACGTCGTCGTACTTGAGGATGTTCTTGCGGGTGTCGAAGTTCTGCGCCTCGACCTGGCTCTGCGCCGACGCGATCGCGTTGGTGACGTTCTTGTTCTCGATCGGCACGTCGTCGGGCACCTTGAGCCGCGTGAGGATGAAGTCGACCCAGTCGGCCTTGAACAGCCGCATCAGGTCGTCCTCGAGCGACAGATAGAAGCGCGTCGAGCCCGGGTCGCCCTGACGTCCGGAACGACCACGCAGCTGGTTGTCGATACGCCGGGACTCGTGGCGCTCGGTGCCGATGACCGCGAGGCCACCGAGATCGACGACCTCGTCGTGGTCGGCAGCGACCTGCTTCTCGACCTCGTTGACGGTCTCCTGCCACGCGGCCTCGTACTCGTCGGGCGTCTCGACCGGGTCGAGGCCCTTCGCGCGAAGCGCCTGGTCGGCGAGGAACTCCACGGATCCACCGAGCATGATGTCGGTGCCTCGTCCTGCCATGTTGGTCGCGACGGTGACGGCACCCTTGTGACCGGCGACGGCGACGACGGCGGCCTCACGATCGTGCTGCTTGGCGTTGAGGACCTGGTGCGCGACGCCACGCTTCTTGAGCATCTTGGAGAGCCGCTCGGACTTCTCGACGCTCGTGGTGCCGACGAGGATCGGTTGGCCGGCCTCGTGGCGCTCGGCGATGTCGTCGACGACCGCCTCGAACTTCGCCTCCTCGGTCCGATAGACCAGGTCGCGCTCGTCGACACGAGCGACCGGCTTGTTCGTCGGGATGGCAACGACGCCGAGCTTGTAGATCTTGTCGAACTCCGACGCCTCGGTCATCGCCGTACCGGTCATGCCCGAGAGCTTGTCGTAGAGGCGGAAGTAGTTCTGGAGGGTGATCGTGGCGAGGGTCTGGTATTCCTCGCGGATCGTCACCTCCTCCTTGGCCTCGATCGCCTGGTGGAGGCCCTCGTTGTAGCGACGTCCCTCGAGGATGCGGCCGGTGTGCTCGTCGACGATCAGGACGTCGCCGTTGATGACGACGTAGTCCTTGTCGTTCTTGAAGAGCTCCTTGGCCTTGATCGCGTTGTTGAGGAACGAGATCAGCGGCGTGTTGACCGCGTCGTACAGGTTGTCGATGCCGAGGTGGTCCTCGACCTTGGTGATCGCCGGCTCGAGGACGGAAACCGTGCGCTTCTTCTCGTCGACCTCGTAGTCGTAGTCGCGCTCCATCGGACCCACGATCGCGGCGAACTCTCCGTACCACTTCACCTCGTCCTGCGTGGGACCGGAGATGATCAGCGGCGTACGAGCCTCGTCGATGAGGATCGAGTCGACCTCGTCCACGATCGCGAAGTTGTGACCGCGCTGGACACACTCCGAGATGTCGTCGGCCATATTGTCGCGCAGGTAGTCGAAACCGAGCTCGTTGTTGGTCGCGTACGTGATGTCGGCGAGGTAGGCCTTGCGGCGCTGGGCGGGAGTCATCGACGGCACGATCACGTCGGTCGTCAGACCGAGGAAGCCGTGGACGCGGCCCATCCACTCCGCGTGGTACTTCGCGAGGTAGTCGTTGACCGTCACGACGTGGACGCCCTTGCCCGACAGTGCGTTGAGGTAGCTCGGGAGGGTCGCGACGAGCGTCTTGCCCTCACCGGTCTTCATCTCAGCGATGTTGCCGAGGTGCAGCGCGGCACCGCCCATGATCTGGACGTCGAAGTGCCGCTGGCCGAGCACGCGCTTGGCGGCCTCGCGAACGGTCGCAAAAGCCTCCGGCATGAGGTCGTCGAGCGTCTCGCCCGCCTCGAGGCGGTCCTTGAACTCGTCCGTCATGCCGCGGAGCTCGTCGTCGCTCATGGCGACGAAGTCGTCCTCGAGGGCGTTGACCTGCTTGACGATGGCCTGCAGCTGGCGAAGGATCTTGCCCTCGCCCATCCGCAGGATCTTGTCGATCACCTTCGGCACGGAATCGCACTCCTGAGACTTGCTCCGAAGCCGCCCAGGGCCCGGAACACGCCGGATCGGCCCCGCAACGGCAGAATCGCGTCCATCCTAGGCGACCGACGGGGGCAACCGTAACTGCCTCAGGGATCTGGGTCACACCGCGGAGGGATCAGGCACGGAGACGGCGGCCGGGACAGCAGCCGGCACGGCGGCGGCGAGCGCCGGCGCGAGATCACCCCGTGGCTCCACCTCGAGGGCGTCCAGCCCCAGCCATCTGGCCGCGGCCCACAGCTGCTCGGCCAGAGCAGCCGCCACCCGCCCGGTATCGACCCCAGGCTCGGCCCACGCGGCACGCGCCAGGAGGCGCCCCGTCGCCCGGTCGGCCTTGAGGTCGACCCGCGCGACGATCGCGTCGTCGAGCAGGAACGGGAGGACGTAGTAGCCGTGCACCCGCTTGTGGGCCGGGACGTAGATCTCGATCCGGTAGCGGAAGCCGAACAGGTCCTCGGTGCGTGCCCGCTCCCACACCAGCGGGTCGAACGGGCTCAGCAGGGCGGCAGTACGGATCCGGCGCGGCGTCGCAGCGGCGACGTGCCGATAGGCGAGACGCTGCCATCCCTCGACCCGCACGGGCTCCAGCGCGCCCTCCTCCACGAGCTCGTGCACCGCGGCCCGCGTCTCGCGGGCACCCATCCGGAAGTAGTCGCGCAGGCTCGCCTCGGTGGCCACGCCGCTCGAGATCGCCGCGCGGCGCACCAGCGTCCGTGCCGCCTCCGGCGCGTCGAGGTCCGGCGCGTCGAGGACCGCGGCGGGAAGGACCCGTTCAGGGAGGTCGTACACGCGCTCGAACGCACCGTTGCGGCGTGCGACGGCGAGCTCGCCGGAGAGGAAGAGGTATTCGAGCGCCTTCTTGGTCTCCGACCAGTTCCAGCCCCACTGGTCACGCGGGCGGCCGGTGGCCGGGTCGAGCTCACGCGCGGTCGCGGCGCCGCTGCGCTCCACCTCGACGAGCAGCGCATCGGCGAGGGCGGGCCTGCCGGCCTCGCCGCTCCAGGCGTGGCCGCGCTCGCGGTAGCCGAGCATGCGGTGGCGCATCGCCGGCCACAGCTCGACAGGCATGTATGCGGCGACGTGCGCCCAGTACTCGACGAGGCGGCGTGGACGCTTCTCGGCCGCTCGGTGCAGGAGCGCGGTGTCGTACGGGCCGAGACGACTGAAGAGCGGGAGGTAGTGCGCCCGCTGCATGACGTTCACCGAGTCGATCTGGAGCACGCCCGTCCGGGTGAGGGCGCGGTCGAGCGTCCGCATCGTCACCTTCGTGTGAGCAGGGTCGTTGAATCCCTGAGCGGCGAGCACGGTCCGCCTGGCGGTCGAGGCCGCCATGTCCTGCGCTCGCGTCACGGCAGGTCGAGCAACCGCTCGCGGACCGCGTACGTCGCGGCCTCCACCCGGGACCGCAGCTGGAGCTTCTCCAGGATGTTGCGGACGTGGTTCTTGACGGTGTTCTCGCTGATGAACAGCTTCTGTCCGATCTCTCGGTTGTTGTTGCCCACCGCGACCAGGCGGAGCACCTCGAGCTCTCGATCGCTGAGCTTGGTGCCGCGTGGCGGCTCACCGCGCGTGGCCAGCAGCCGGAACTCCTCCAGAAGACGGGTCGCCATCGGAGGGCTGATCAGCGACTGTCCGGTCGCTACCCGCCGCACGGCGTCGCTGACCTGGTCGACGGACGAGTCCTTGAGCAGGTAGCCGGACGCGCCGTTGCGGATCGACTCCAGGAGGTCGCTCTCTTCGTCGCTGGCGGTCAGCATGATGATGCGCGCGGACGGCGCGACCTCCTTGATCGCCGCTGCCGCCTGGGGCCCACTCATGCCGGGCATCCGGACATCGAGGAGGACCACGTCCGGAGCGCTGGCCGTCGCCTGAGCGACGCCCGACGGACCGTCGTGGGCCTCCTCGATGTCGAGCCCCGGATCGGCTTCGAGCACCATCCGCAGACCGCGCCGGAACAGCTCCTGGTCGTCGACGAGGAGGACCCGGACCGTCTCAGTCGGCACGTCTGCAGCGTCCATCGCAGCCGATCATGCCACGGAAAGGTCAGCCGACGCTGTCGTCGAGGCCCTCGAACCCTCCGGATGTCGGCTCGATGTGGATGACTCCGTAGTCGTATCCCCGCCTCCGGTAGACGACGCTCGGGTGTCCGGAGTCCTTCTCCACGAAGAGGTAGAAGTCGTGCCCCACCATCTCCATCTCGTACAGCGCCTGGTCGAGCGTCATCGGGGCGGCGCGGTGCGTCTTCTCGCGGACGACCAGCGGGCCCTCGCCGCGGACCTCGACGGGGCCGGCGTAGTGGACGGCGTCGATCGGCTCCTCGTCGGGCTCGGCCGTGGATGCACCGTCGGTGGCTGCGGCGAACTCAGAGACCGACATCGGCGTACGGCTGCCGTGGTGGACGCGACGGCGGTCCTTGGCCTTCCTGATCTGCGCCTCGAGCTTGTCGACGGCCTTGTCGAGCGCGGCAAGCGGGTCGTCGGAGCAGGCTTCGGCGCGCATCGCGGGCCCTCTGCCGCGAAGGGTGATCTCGACCCGCTCGCAGCGTCCGCTCTGGCGGGGGTTGTACTCCTTGGTGAGCTCGACGTCGACGCGCTGGATCTTCTTGCGATGGTCGTACTTCTCGATGCGAGGTGTCTTCTCGTCTACGTAGTCGCGAAAACGCTGGCTGATCTCGCAGTTCCTACCCTTGACGACAATGTCCACGAAGCCTCCTCGAATGAGCGACTGCCACCGCTGACCGGTGGCGAGTCGCGGCGGATGACGTTCACATGTCTCGACCGTAGACCCGGTCAGGACATTTCTCCAGAGATGGCGGACACACGGGACGAAGGTCCCGACGCACCGGACTCCTCCGCACGGTCGCAGCCACCGTGGCGACGGCGATCGGGCGCGTTCCCGCCGCCCCGAGCACCCTCACGGCCTCCGCCGCGCTGGCACCGGTGGTCAGGACATCATCGGTCACGACGACGGCGCAGGCCGCCCCAGCACGGCCGACGGGTGAGCCGCGGAGCCGGTAGGCCCCGGCAAGGTTGGCCGCCCGCTCGGCCGCACTCAGCCCGGCCTGGTCGCGGACCGACGTGTCGACCGCCAGCACGCGCGACGTCCGCACGGGCAGGCCGCGCCGCCGCAGGTCGGCCGCCGCCCGGAGCGCGAGCTCGCTGCCGGCGTCGAACCCACGCGCGCGTACGGCCGAACGCCGCGACGGCACAGGGACCAGGCGGATCTCGCGCCCGGTCGCGCCGGTCAGAACCAGCGCGTGGAGGACAGCGTCGGCCAGCGCACGGCCCAGCGGTGCCGCGAGAGCGGTGCGAGGCTCCTCCTTGTAGGCGTGGAGCGCCGCGGGGACGACACCCTCGTACGGACCGGTCGACACCATGACCACCGGCGGGGCGCGCGTGAGCGCACGCGGAGCCGGATCGGGGCTGCGTACGGCCGGGGCGCCCCGCACGCGCGCCTCGCACCCGGCGCACAGGACGACGCCTGGGTCCTCGCAGCCGGCGCAGCGCACGCCGAGGAGGAGATCGGCAGCAGCCTTGAGGAGTTCTCGCACGCCTTCAGGGTGGCGTCCGCGGGTGGGTCGCGAGGGGCGGCAGCGCTCCCCTGGGGACAGGGTCGCACGTCTCCACCTTGTGGACGGGCGGCTGGCTCAGCCCGCGAACGCCGCGAGGCTCACCGGCTCGTCGCTGGCCTCCGCCCAACGACCGTCACCGTTCTGCGTCCACAGCATGCCCTCGGCATCGAGCACGAAGATCGGCGACGAGAGCAGGCCCGCGCTCAGCACCTGGCGTGCGCCGTCCTGAGGCAGCAGGCCGACCCGGACAGCTCCGGTGACGCTGCTGGACCCGTCGACGGCGACGATCGCGACCTGCGGCACCCGCTCCTGCGCGCGGGCCAGCAGGGCGATCGTCGTGCTCGAGCGCCACGCCGCCGACAACGGCACCCCGGTCTCCGTCGGCAATGGGATCTCCGCGATGTCGACGAGACCGACCACCCCGCCGCCCTCGGCGTCGTAGCGGATCGCCCCCACGTACAGCGCGTCGCGGGCGCCGACGCGTGCGGTCGCCGTGAAGCGCGCACCGTCCGGCGAGAGCTCGAATCCGGTCACCCGACCGCCGGCGAGCGGACCGAGGTCGATCGAGCGCGGAGGCTCGTCGGCGGGCCCGACGGTGAGCCGCGAGCCGCCCCGGACACGGTCGATGGTCCACAACCGGCCTGCGGCGTCCCAGCTCGGCCGGAGCAGATCGGTCCCCTGCCGTGCGGGGACCAGCGCAGGTTCACCGGCCAGCGGTGACACCGAGACGACACGACGACCGCCTGTCACCAGCGCGATGCGCTCCGCGTCCACCGCGACCCGGAAGTCGTCGGCGGGCACCGGGTCGCGCCCCCACGCGCCCGCGAACGGCCCCGTGCTCGAACGCCCGACCACCAGCAGCCGACCTTCGCGCATCGCGAAGAGCTGTGTCGGGCGGTCGGCAGCGGGGTCGAACTGGTCCCATGCGTCGATGCGTTGGACCTCGGGGGTGTTGGGCAGGGCGATCGGGCGGTCACCGATGCGGATCTCCACCCCGGTGACCGTCGAGATCTGCCGCAGGCTCCACACCAGCTGGGCGGACAGCCGCTCACGGTCGCCGACCGAGACCCCCGAGTCGGATCCCGCGAACCTCACGAGCGCCACGCCCTGGTCGTCGACCTCCACCGGCGCGGCGAGCTTCCAGGTGCTGGGAAGGAAGCTGCGCGCCTGTCCACCGAGCACTCCGTCGGGCCCTCCCAGCAGGGACGACACGAGATCGGTGGGCCGACCCTCGTCATCGGGAAGGTGGACCGGTGCCGCGACGAGCTGCTCGCCCGCCGAGTCGAAGTAGTACGCGTTGACCGCGTCGTAGTAGTCCTCGAAAAAGGCGTCGGTGATCAGCGCACCCGGTGGTGGGTCCGCGATACGCCACTGCTCATCCTCCTGAACCAGTGTCAGGTCGAAGTGCTGCTCGCGCGCGGCGGGCACCGTGAAGCGCCCCTGCTCGGTGAGGACGGCCTCGCGTGCGATGTCGACCGCGACGCTCTCGGCGCCGGAGCGCTCCTCCGGCTCTGCGACCGACGACAGCGAGTAGACGGTCACCGACTCCTCCGGACGCCAGTCGTCGCCCGCCCCGTCGGTGAGGAAGCGGCGAGCGATGTCGTAGCGCACCGGCGACGACATCATCGCCTGGAGGAAGCCGTTGACGATGTCGCGCGGCGAGGCCCCGTCGGCGGGACCGGCCGGGCGGATGCGCGCCGGCGAGACCTGCTGGGGACGGCCGTCCTCGACGACGCGGACCGGTCCGCCGTCGGGGATCGAGACGCAGCCGGCGAGAAGCGCACCCAGCGAGAGCGCCGCGCCGAGCCGCACGAACGGGCGGATGGTCGTACGCGAGGTCGAGATCGGCCGCGTCATCGGACACCCTCCGTACGGTTGAGCCCGGCCCCGGCGTCGGGGACCAGCGGAAGCGGTGAGCGCTGCGGGTCGTCGCCGGCGTGCCGCGGCAGCGTGAGACGGAACTGAGCACCTTGCCCCGGCTCGCCCCACGCCTGGAGCCAGCCGCCGTGCAGGACGGCATCCTCGAGCGCGATCGCGAGGCCGAGGCCCGTGCCGCCGCGGCTGCGCTCACGCGCCGGATCGGCACGCCAGAAGCGGTTGAAGACCAGCTGCGACTGGCCCGGCTCGAGACCGACCCCGAAGTCGCGGACGGCGATCGCCGCACTCGTCGCGCCGTGTGCCACGAGCAGGTGCACCTGCGACGAGCCGGAGTAGTGGATGGCGTTGGCGACCAGGTTGCGGACGATCCGCTCGATCCGGCGTACGTCGGCGTCGACGATGGCAGGCCCGTCGCGGTTCACCACGCGCAGCTCGACGCCGTGCCGCGCTGCCAGCGGCGCGTACTGGGCGCAGACGCGTTCGGCCAGGTCGACGAGGTCGACCGCCTCGAGGTCGAGACGTGCCGCGCCCGCGTCGAAACGGCTGATCTCCAGCAGGTCGCTCAGCAACGCCTCGAACCGGTCGAGCTCGGTCTGCAGGAGCTCGGCGGACCGCTCCGAGCTGGGGTCGAAGTGCTCGCGGTTGTCGTACAGGACGTCGGCGGCCATGCGCACGGTCGCGATCGGGGTGCGCAGCTCGTGCGAGACGTCGGACACGAACCGGTGCTGGAGGCGGGACAGCTCCTCGAGCTGACGGATCTGCCGCTGGAGGCTCTCGGCCATCTTGTTGAACGACAGGCTCAGGCGTGCGATGTCGTCCTCGCCGCGCACCACCATGCGCTCCTCGAGCCGGCCGTCGGCGAGGCGCTCGGCGATGCGCCGTGCGAGGCGCACCGGGGTCACCACCTGCCGGGTCACCAGCCAGGCCACCCCCGAGGAGAGCAGGACGAGCGCGAGTCCCGCATAGAGCAGCGAGTTGCGTACGAGCGACAGCGTGCGCTCCTGGTCGGTCATCGGGAACGCGTAGTAGAGAGCGAACTCCTGGTCGCCGTCCGGCATCCGCAGCAGGTCGCCGACGATGATCGCTGCCTCCTTCTCGTCGGACCCCTCGATCTCCATCCGAGTGAACGTGTACGCCGCGTGCTGGCCGTCGGCGACTGCCTGCGCGAGGTCGTCGGGGATGGCGGGCGAGGCGATGCCGGCCGAGGCGAACGCCGCCTCGCCGTCGCCCGACGGATCGAGCGGCCCCTCCAGCATGACCTGGTACGAGGGAGGCGAGCCCGACCGCGCCGCGAGGTCGTTGACCAGCGTGCGCAGGGCATCGATCTCCGAGGACGCCTCGGAGACCGAGCTGACGTCGAGGGACTGCTGCGCTTGGCTGAACCCTGCCCGCGCCTCCGACAGCGCCACCGCGCGACGTGCCTCGACCATGCCGTCGGCCACGCCCTGCAGCATCAGCCAGCCGACGCCACCGATCACGAACGCGCTGATCGCCATCGTCGTGATGACGACGCGCGCCTGGATCGAACGACGCCACAGCGAGACGACGGGAGACAGCACGTTGCGCACCCGCAGCAGCCCCCGGCGCAGCCACCTCGGCGCCCGTCGCGCCATGGTCGTCAGGAGCTCCCGGCCTTGTATCCGACACCGCGCACCGTGACGATCACGGTCGGGTTGTCGGGATCGGGCTCGACCTTCGAGCGCAACCGCTGCACATGGACGTTCACCAGGCGGGTGTCGGCCGCGTGACGGTAGCCCCAGACCCGCTCGAGCAGCACCTCGCGGGTGAACACCTGCCGTGGGGAACGGGCCAGGCACACGAGCAGGTCGAACTCCAGCGGCGTGAGCGACAGCTCATGCTCGCCGCGGACGACGGTGTGGCCCCGGACGTCGATCTGGAGGTCACCGATGGTGAGCAGCTCCGGCTCGGCCTGCTGGTGCACGCGGGTGCGGGCACGTACCCGCGCGATCAGCTCCTTGGGCTTGAAGGGCTTGACGACGTAGTCGTCGGCACCCGACTCCAGCCCGAGCACGACGTCGACCGTGTCGGTCTTGGCGGTGAGCATCACGATCGGCACGCCGGACTCGGCCCGGATGAGCTTGGCGACGTCGATGCCGTTCATCCCCGGGAGCATCACGTCGAGCAGGACGAGATCAGGCGTGTACGCGCGGAACGCATCGAGCGCCGCCGTCCCCGTGGAGGCGACCGAGGTGTCGAACCCCTCGGCCCTCAGCACGATCGTGAGCATCTCGGCAAGCGCCCGGTCGTCGTCGACGACCAGGATGCGGCCGTTGTAGCGACCGCTGTCCTTAGCAGCCTCGTTGCTGTCCACGCCCGATCTCCTCGCCAGCCTCAGTAGCGGTAGTGGTCGGACTTGAAGGGGCCCTCCACCGGGATGCCGAGATACGCGGCCTGGTCGTCGCTCAACGTCGTGAGCTCGACGCCGAGCGACCCGAGATGAAGCCGCGCGACCTCCTCGTCGAGGTGCTTCGGGAGCGTGTAGACACCGACCGGGTAGTCCTCGTTCTTGGTGACGAGCTCGATCTGCGCGAGCACCTGGTTGGTGAACGAGTTGGACATCACGAACGACGGGTGGCCGGTGGCGTTGCCGAGGTTGAGCAGGCGTCCCTCGCTCAGCACGATCACGGTGTTGCCGTTCGGCAGCGTCCACAGATCGACCTGCGGCTTGACGTTCTTGGTGGTGACGCCGGGCGTCGCGGCGAGACCGGCCATGTCGATCTCGTTGTCGAAGTGACCGATGTTGCCGAGGATGGCCTGGTGCTTCATGCGGCCGATCTGCTCGGCGGTGACGACGTCCTTGTTGCCGGTGGCCGTGACGACGATGTCGGCCTGCTCGATGACCGAGTCGAGGTGCGCGACCTGGTAGCCGTCCATCGCGGCCTGGAGCGCGCAGATCGGGTCGATCTCGGTGATGATGACGCGGGCGCCCTGGCCGCGCAGTGACTCGGCGCATCCCTTGCCGACGTCGCCGTAGCCGCAGACGACCGCGACCTTGCCGCCGATCAGGACGTCCGTCGCACGGTTGATGCCGTCGATGAGCGAGTGGCGGCAGCCGTACTTGTTGTCGAACTTCGACTTGGTGACCGAGTCGTTGACGTTGATCGCCGGGAAGAGCAGCGTGCCCTCCTTGAAGCGCTCATAGAGCCGGAGCACACCGGTGGTGGTCTCCTCGGTGACGCCCTGGACGCTGTTGCCGATCCGGGTCCAGCGCTCCGGGTCGGTCTCGAGGCTGCGCGCGAGGACCCGCAGGACCTCCTTGAGCTCGAGGTTGTCGGTCGTGTCGGGCGACGGCACCTCGCCGGCCTTCTCGTACTCCACACCGAGGTGGAGGAGCATCGTGGCGTCGCCGCCGTCGTCGAGGATCATGTTGGGGGTCTCGCCGTTCGGCCAGACCAGGATCTGCTCGGCGAGGTCCCAGTACTCCGCGAGCGTCTCGCCCTTCCACGCGAAGACCGGCACGCCCTGGGGATCGTCGACGGTGCCGTCACGGCCCACGACGACCGCGGCGGCGGCCTCGTCCTGAGTGGAGAAGATGTTGCAGCTCGCCCAGCGGACCTCCGCTCCGAGGTCGACGAGCGTCTCGATGAGGACAGCAGTCTGCACTGTCATGTGGAGCGAGCCCGCGATTCGCGCACCGGTGAGCGGCTTGCTCGTCCCGTAACGCTCGCGCATGGCCATCAGGCCGGGCATCTCGTGCTCGGCGAGGGTGATCTCCGTACGGCCGCGCTCGGCCAGGGTCAGATCGGCAACCTGGAAGTCCATTGCCCCATCGTAGCCACGAGGCGCACACCACCTGACCAACATGGGCCGGTCGGGCCGGTCTCATGAGGTACGACGTGCCCCGACCCGTGCCTGCACGTCGCCGACCTGCCGGGTGAGGGCGGTGCCCACGAGGAAGCCCAGAGCGATTGCGAACAGGGACATGAACGTGTCGATGAGCACCTGCACCCCCGCCACAGATCCGCTCGCAGCCTCTCCCAGACCGACGAAGCCCAGCGCACCCGGGACGAGGAACCAGAACGAGGCCAGCAGCATCACCATCGACGTCGGCGCCGTCCGGAACGCGGCGGCGAACCGAGTGAACGGGACGACTGCGAGGGCGCCGACGAAGCCTGACAGGGTCGCGCCGAGGCGGCGACTCACACGCCGGCCACCACACCGAACGCGAGCAGCAGAAGCTGGGCGGTGCCATAGATGATGCGCGATGCACCGGCGACCACCTGGTTGCTGGTCAGCTCCACCGCGGCGACCGTCATCGTGAGACCAGGCAGGAACGTGACGAGCGCGGGCGCGATGAGCCGGAGCGGCTCGTCGCCCACGGCGCCGGCGACGAACGTGCACGTGAGCACGGTGACGAGGAACGCCGCAAAGACCGGCAGCGCCGTCTGCAGCGTAGGCATGGCACGGGCGAGCATCCGGAGCAGGCCGACCGCGAGGCCGAGCAGGGCGTACGAACCGAGCGCCGCCGCCGTCGGGTTGAGGGAGAGCCCGAAGCCGACGCACAGCACGACATACCCGGCCAGTCTCGTGAGCTGTCCGAAGCGCGGTGGCGAGGCTCGCACCGCCTCGATGCGCGCCACACCTCGGCCGGAACGAGGTGACCGGCCATCCCTTCCGTGACGAGGTGCTCAATGGCCCGAGCCTGGTCGAGACGCGCCTCCGCGGACGGGACGGGCTCGAGCTCGGTCCGGTGACCGGAGCCGTCCGTGTCGGTGCTGTCGATCTCGATGAACGCGATCGTTGGGAGCACGACCGCACGGAGGGTGTCGATGCCGTACGCGCGCGCGATGACGTGAAGGCTCTCTTCGACGAGGTTGGCCGGCTGCCCGACCTCGAGCTGCGCGACCGCGAACGCGCGCAGCATCGTCAGGACCTCGGCCTCCGAGGGCGCCGTGTCCGGGGCGGGCACCTCCTCCGGCTGCTTGAGCACGCGCCGGGCGAGGGCTTCGACGCCGGAGCGCCACCACCGACCGACCCGGCTCATCGTCCCAGGCCGATCCCGACGTAGGCCGCGACGTACTGGCCGGTGAGGGTCAGCCCCGCGTAGCGCGCGAGCGGGCCGCCCTCGAGCGCGGCCACGCGGTCGTGGCGTACGCCGGAGCGTTCGGCGGCGGCGACCAGCTCGCCGTTCTCGACGCGCACCCTGGCAGCGTCGACGCCGTCGTCGAGCACCACCAGGTAAGGCTGCACGTCAGCGGGCGGGTCTTCGTACGGGTCGGCGAAGACGTCACGCGGCGTGCTCGACTCCAGCAGCGCGGCGAGGTCGGACGACTCGGCTGCGAGCGCGGGGCGACCGGCGGCTCGGCGCAGGCCTTCGGCCCACCGCCGCGCCGAGCGCGCGGCGAGCACGGTCCCGCCCCACAGCAGCGGCGTCGCGTCCGCGAGCGCGGTGGCGACCTGCTTGGCACGGTTGCTGCCGAGGTCGCGGAACGGCGAGCACGCGACCGCCACGTCGTCGAGGGTGCGGGCGACCTCGTCAGCGTCGACCGGCGGTGCGAGCCCGAGTGCCTCGAGCGCCTCGAGCGCGACCACCGTCGTCGCCAGCACGTCGCCCGTCGACGTGGGCAGCAGCGTCGTCCAGCGGGACGCGCCGAGCTCGGCGAGCGGGGATCCCGCGGAGGCGACGAGGATCAACGGGCAGCCGCGGCGCACCGCGTCGGTCACCGCGAGCTGGGCCGCGGCACCGTCGGGCGCGCCGGTCACGACCACGAGGTCGAGGCTGCCGGTCCAGCCGGGAAGCCCGGGCCCTGGCCAGGCGACGAACGGCACGGGACAGACAGGTTCGAGCACGGCGCGCAGCAGGCGTGCTCCAGGACCGGCGGCGACCACTGCGCGCGGGCGCTCATCCCTGCCAGCACCGCTCAGCGCCGCGATCGCCTCACCCGCGGCGTGCGCGTCGACCCGGACGCGCGCCCCCGACCCCGCCAGCTCGCGCATCCCCGCGTCGGCGCGCGCCAGAGCCTGGTCGTCGTCGAGCCTGCCGTCGTCGAACACCGCGCCCCCCAGCGTCCCGCCCGGCGCTCAGTCTGCCAGGCTGCGGGCCTCGTCGACGAGCATCACGGGGATGTCGTCACGGACGGGGTACGCGAGGCGGCACAGGTTGCACACCAGCTCGGCGCGGTCGACGTCCACGGCGAGCGTGGCGCGGCACTGGGGACACACGAGGATGTCGAGCAGCGTCGGGTCGAGGTTCATGAGGACTCCTCCTGGTGGACGAGAGCGAGGACGGCGTCACGCACCGACTCCATGGTGGCCTGGTCGTCGGCCTCGACGTTGAGCCGCAATAGCGGCTCGGTCTGCGAGCTGCGCAGGTTGAACCACCAGGAGTCGGCGGTGACGGTGAGCCCGTCGAGCCGGTCCTGGTCGTATGCCTCGTACGCGGCCGCGACACGCTCGGTCACGACCGCTGCGTCGGCGACGCGGCTGTTGAGCTCGCCGGAGGCGGGATAGCGCTCGTACTGGGCGACCAGCTCGGACAGCGCAGTCCCCGCCTCGTTCATCGCGGCCATGACGTGCAGAGCGGCAAGCATGCCCGAGTCAGCGAGCGAGAAGTCGCGGAAGTAGTAGTGGCCGGAGTGCTCACCACCGAAGACCGCGTCGGTGCGCGCCATCTCGGCCTTGATCAGCGAGTGGCCGACCGGCGTACGGACCGGGGTGCCGCCGTTCTCGAGGACCACCTCGCGCACCGCACGCGACGTGATCACGTTGTGCAGGACAGTGGCGCCGGGGTGGACGGCGAGCTCGCGTGCGGCGATCATCGCGGTCACCGCCGACGGCGAGACCGGGTCACCGTGCTCGTCGATGACGAAGCACCGGTCAGCGTCGCCGTCGAAGGCGAGGCCGAGGTCGGCGCCTTGGTCACGGACGGCGCGCTGGAGGTCGACGAGATTGGCGGGGTCGAGCGGGTTGGCCGGGTGGTTCGGGAAGGTGCCGTCGAGCTCCATGTACATGCCGTGCAGCTCGACGTCGAGGTGGGCGAACACGGCCGGGACGATGAGGCCGCCCATCCCGTTTGCGGCATCGACGACGACCTTCAGCGGACGGGGCCCGGGCGGCACCACGACAAGCTCGGTGACCCGTAGCGCGTACGCGGTGAGCGCGTCACGCGCGATGACCGAGCCCTTGGCGAGGACCGGCTCGACGCCCTTGACAGCACGGTCGGCGATCGCGGCGAGTCCAGTGTCGCGCCCGATCGGCCGGGCGCCGGCACGGCACAGCTTGAGGCCGTTGTCGCCGCTCGGGTTGTGGCTGGCGGTGACCATGATGCCGGGCAGCTCCCACGCCCCGGAGGCGAAGTAGAGCATGTCGGTGGACGCGAGGCCGATGACCACGACGTCAGCGCCGGTGCTCGTCACGCCGTCGGCCAGCGCGTCGGCGAGCTCGGGCGAGGTCACCCGCATGTCGTGGCCGATCACGACCGAGCCCGCGGCTCCGTCGTCGCCGGGAGCCGCGCCGGTCTCGTGCGCGAACGCCGCACCGAGGGCACGGGCGACGTCGGCGTCGAGGAGGTCGGGGGCGGCGCCACGCACGTCGTACGCCTTGACGAGCTGCGAGAGCCGTTCAGCCAGCAAAGTCTTCTCCATCGATCAGTCCTGGGGTCCGAGAACGCGAAGGTGTCCCCCGCGACGACCCGACGGGGGCCGGTCCGACGACGGTGGTGGCACGTGGGCGGCCTCGCGCACCGCGTCGGCGAGGGCCTCCAGGTCGTCGGCCGAAGGTGCCTGTGTCGCCGTCGCGTCGAACTGCAGGCGCAGCACCTCCCACCCCTTGGGGGCGGAGAGCCGCTCGGCGTGCGCCGCGCACAGGTCGTAGCTGTGCGGCTCGGCATAGACCGCGAGCGGCCCGAGCACGGCGGTCTGGTCGGCATAGACGTAGGTCAGCGTCGCGACGGCGGGGCGCAGGCACGCGGGGCGGGTGCATCGACGCAGGGGGCTCACCCCGCCGAGATTAGCGTGCCCCACCCCCGGACTGGGACGCGGCGCACCGCCATGCAGGCGGACCCCTCGGCTTGCGCAGCACTCCGTACGCGAGGTAGGACGTTCGCATGGCGCGCCGGAGCAGTCCCAGGGTGGTCCCGCTCGACGAGCCGCGTGGAGGCAGACGGCGCGACCGCCGTGGGCGTGGGTTCCGCGGGCCGGTCGCTCTGCCGGGGCCGCTGACGCCGTCGGGCATCCCTGTCGGGTGGGATCGCCGCGCCCAGTTCGACACCGCGGTCCTCGGCGCGGTCGCGCGCCTGCGTCCCCGTCATGCAGCCGCGTTGGAGCTGCTCGACGTCGCCGTGGAGGACGTACCGGTGCTGCCGCGCCGATGGCGCGACGAGGTGCCGCTCGGCACGGTCGTCCCCGATCGTGAGCGGCCGCGGGTCGTCCTGTTCCGACAGCCCGTCCAGCACCGCGTGGAGTCGCGGGCCGACCTCGACGACCTAGTCCTCTCGGTCCTCGTCGACCAGCTCGCGACCTTGTGGCGGTGCGACCCCGACGACCTCGACCCCCGGATGTGACTGCGCCCCGTGAGCCTCTGAGCGCGTGAGCCGCGAGGCGGCTCAGGGGGCGCCGGGGCGGACGACCGGCGCCGCCTCGCGGACGGGTGCCGCGCTCAACGGCACGGAGGCGAGGCCGCGCCCGCTGTAGACCGCCGCGGCGCGGACCGGCGCCTCGGAGGCGACCGTGAGGTACGAGACCTGTGCGGCCGCGACACCGACGCCGCCGGACCCGAAGGGGTTGAGCGCCGTCGTCGTCCCGGCCGGGGCCTCGAGCTGCGCGCTGCCGACCTCGGCACCTGTCTCGTCGTGGGCGGTCACGGCGAGCGAGGCTGCCGCGTCGCCGTCGGGCGACACGAGGAGCCCGGCGCCACCGGCACGCAACGCCGACCCGATGCCGACGGGCATCACCGCGGTGCCCTCCCACGGCGCGGTCGCGACGGCGTACGCGTGGTCGGCACCGATCGTCGTGCGCACCGACGCGGTCACGGCGATGTCGGAGGTGAGACGGACCGAGTACGCCCGCGCGCTGACGTTCGCGGGAAGCGTCACGCTCGTCAGCGCCTGCGGGGCGACGTCGATGCTCTCCAGACCTGTCGGGGTGAAGACGCCGTCGTTCGTCGCGACCGACAGCGCGACCGTCGCGGTGCGGTCGGACGGGTTGGCGACGAGCAGCGTGCGCGCACCCCGGTGGGCGGGGACGCCGGCCACCGTCGTCGTGGTCGAGGGCAGCGCCGAAGGCGGCATGAGCTCGCTGCCTGCTGCTGCGGTCCCGACCGACGAGGCGTCGGTCGCGGCGACGGCGACGGCGCCGCGCCGGACGACGACCCGCACGGCCATCTCCGACTCCCCTGCGGCGACGTCCTCGAGGCGGACGACACGCGAGGTCTGCGGCTCGACGACGATGCCCGTGGCGCCGACCCCGTCGACGTCTCCGGCCGTGCCGTACATCGAGAGGTCGACCACGCCAGGGTTGCTGGAGGTGTTGGTGAGCACCAGAGCCGTGCGATGCTGCGCGGTGCTGCCGGCGCCCACGAACCAGCGCTCGGGCGCGGGGCGCGGGCACGCCCCCACGGCGGTGCCCCCACCATCTGACGCTTGGGCGACGGAGGCGCTGAACGCGACCGTTCCGGGCGCCTGGGCCCCGGTCGCCTCAACCAGCACCGCACGTGCGCGCCGCCCGGTCAAGGCCGTCGCCCATGTGCCTCGCGGGGCGCCGGCGAGCGCGGCGACCGGGTTGGCACCCGGAAGTCGGACGGCCTCGCGCGCTCCCCCGTCGGAGGAGTCTCCCGGCAGGCTGGTCACGGCGACGGTCGTGGCCGAGGCCGCACCCCGCTGGACGAAGGACGGGCAGCCGTACGCGACCGTGCTGACCTCCTGGGCCGACGGACCGCTGCCGGTCGTCTGCTGAGACGCCGTCCGCAGCTCGCCGACACCGAGCAGCAGCCCAGCGATCACCACGGCACCGATCACCAGGCGGCCCGAATGAGCTCCGAGCGCGAGCGCAGCCGACGTCGTCTCGACGACCTGATCCTTGACGCGCCGACCACCGGCCTGACGTCGTGACTTCTTCTTCGGACTCATCGCACCTCCCTCGCTCGTCCCGGTGCGGCCACGACGACGGCCACGAGCAGCAGCGCCAGCTGGCCGCGCGCCACCCACGGACGCACCGCCGACGACGGCGGCTCGTGCGGCTCGCCGGCGACGGTGAAGGTCCAGACCCGCGACCCTTCGGGACTGCCAGAGGGCTCCAGGCCGGGCGCGGCCTCGAGCGCGTCGACAAGATCAGGGTTAGCGGGGGCGGGCAGGTAGATCGACTGGATCCCGTACGAGCCGAGCCGCTCGAGCACACCCGTCGAGGGGTTGGACAGCAGCAGGCGGACGTCCACGTCCAGGGACCGCAGGTCCTCGGGCGACGGCATGACTGCCTCGTCGCCGAGGCGCGTGCCGTCGCCGGACACGACGCGCTGGGTCACGCCTTCCTCGCGCGTGCCGGTGAGGACGAGCGTGGACCTGCCGTCCTCGGCCCGCGCCGCGAGGTAGGCAGGGATCTCGTCGGGCGTGCCACGCTCGAGCGGGTCGCCGTCGCCGCGGACCGCCCACCACGTGAGGGCGACAGCAGGGCCGACCAGGGCGAGGACCACGAGCACGGCGAACGCGCGCCGTCGCACGGGACGGTCGGCGAGGCGTCCGTGGAGGCCGTCGGCGGCGCTCCCTGCCGCTGCGGCGAGGGCAGCGATCCACAAGGTGGCCGGCACTCCCACCCAGACCGGGCCGCCCGAGATGCCGTCGGTGAAGGTCGCGCCGGCGCCGAAGCTCGCCCACCCGAGCACCCAGAGCCCGGTCGCCCACGCGACGAGGACGGCAGACCGGGTCTCCCTGCGCAGCAGGGCCAACACACCGAGCAGCAGAAGACCCGCGGTGGCGTACGTGGCGATGCCCGGACCGCCCGCGTGCCCGAGGGCGAGCTGCCAGGTCGGCGGGTCGAGGTCGCCGACATCGGCGTTGGCGCGCCCCGCCTCCCACCACCAGGCACCGGGGTCGAGCGCGCGCCGCCACATCCAGGAGCCCAGCAGCAGCCAGGGGAGGAGCAGCGCGGTCGCGATGCTCGGCCAGCCGCGGCGGCGCAGCAAGATGGCGCCGGCGACGAGCAGCGGTCCCGCCGCGAGCAGGTACGTGACCGGGGCGAACGCCGTCGCGAGCGTGAGCCACAGCCCAAGACGCAGACCGTCCGTGACCCGCGGCCGCGTCATCAGCAGGTAGGCGGAGTTCACGATCGCCGGGGCCGCCGCGAGGGCGACGACCGTCCCGATCCGTCCCTGGACCAGGGCGCCGGACGTCGCGACCAGCAGGCCGTACGTGGCTCCCCACCACAGCCGGACCCCCGGGGAGGCGAACAGGCGGCGGCCGAGACGGTGGGCGGTGAGCGCGGCGAGCAGGGCGCCGGCGAGGACCACGATGCTGACGGCCAGGTCCGCATTGCCGCCCAGGAGGGTGGCCAGGAGGGCCAGCGGGACGACGTAGCCGGGTGCGGGCACGTCGCTGCCGATGCTGACATCGTGCGAGCCGGCGGTGAAGAACGACCACCACGCTCCCGCCCCGTCGGGGGCGGGCAAGAGCGCCCCGCCCATCAGGAAGCCCGAGCCGATGACGCTGCGCGAGGCGACGAACGCGACGAGCGTGAGGACGAGCATCGTCGTCAGCCACGGGTGCCGTGACAGGTACGAGCCGGTGGTCGGGAGTTCCTCGTCGTCGTCCTCCGGGCGCAGCTCGACCGCGGCGCGCCGGCCGGTCATCTCTGGCGCAGGACCGACGAGGGTGTTGACGAGCTCACCGAGGGCGTCGAGGCCGTGCCGGTACGGGATCAGGGGCGAGGGCAGCAGACGCTCACGGACGCTGCGCGCGTCGACGCGGGCAGCGGCGGCACGACGCCGTCGCGCCGCCAGCATCGCGAATGGCCTGCGGTAGACCGCCAGGACACCGAAGATCTCATCGGCGGCCTCGCGCGGGGCCTTGGCGAGCAGCAGCACGAGGGCGCGCAGGAGGGTGCCGAGGAACAGGCGTACGGACTGCCAGAAGAAACCGGGCCGGCTCGCGTTGGCGAGCAGCGTGTACGTCGCGGCGCGGCGCATCTCGCGGCGTGGCCTCGGCGCCAGCGACCCCGGACGCAGCCCGGTGGCAGCGGCCTCGACGTGGAAGAAGACCGACGACGGGGCGACGCGCACACGGTAGCCGCGGCGTGCGGCGCGCCACCCGAGGTCGATGTCGTCGAAGAACAGCGGGAGCCGGGGGTCGAAGCCGCCGAGGTCCTCGAGGACGCGTCGGCGTACGAGCATCCCGGCGGTGCTCACGGCGAGGACGTCGCGCGGGCGGTCGTGCTGGCCCTGGTCGGGCTCGCCGCGCTCCAGACCTGTCTCGCGCGCACCCGTCCCGCTGATCGTGACCCCGACCTCGAGGAGGCGCTTGAGGGACGGCCACTCGCGGAGCTTGGGCCCCGCGATGCCGATGTCCTCCGACTGCGTCGCCTGGTCGAGCAGGTGCGCGAGCGCGTCAGGACCGGGCGCCGAGTCGTCGTGCAGCAGCCAGACCCAATCGGTTGGCGCCGACCCCTCCAGCGCCACACGGACCGCATCGCCGAAGCCGGTGCCCGGCGGCGCCGTACGGATCGATGCAGGGTGCAGGTAGCGCGCCAGGATCTCGCGTGTCTGGTCGGTCGACGACACGTCGACCGCCACGACTGCCTGCGGGAGGTGGGCGAGCGACGCGAGCGCATCGAGCACCTGTGGGAGCCACCCTGCACCGTTGCGGCACACGATGACGGCCGTGACGCTGGGTGGGGCGGCGAGCCAGTTCCGGGAGGGGACAAGGCCCTCGTCGACGCCTTCGATCATAGGTGCTGGAGTCTAGCCATCCGCCTGGTGCACGGACGTCCCGGCACCACCGCGCGGCGCCCGATCGCCGCCGTGCGAGGGCCGGGCGCCACGCTGCGGCGCCCGCCGCGTCAGATCGCGCGCTTCTTGAGCTTGCGACGCTCCCGCTCGGACAGCCCGCCCCAGATCCCGAAGCGCTCGTCGTTCTCGAGCGCGTACTCGAGGCACTCGCCACGCACGTCGCACGTCAGGCAGACCCGTTTTGCCTCTCGCGTCGAGCCGCCCTTCTCTGGGAAGAACGCCTCCGGATCCGTCTGCGCGCACAGTGCGCGGTCCTGCCAGCCCATCTCCTCGGCGTCTGCGTGGAAGAGATCTTCCATCAGTCTCGCCTCCTGCCCCTCGTGATCCCCGTGGTCAGCGCCGCCCTTGACCGGACGCGGGCCCCGACCCCTCGAGGACCCACTGCCGGTGACGACATCGCCCCCGACTTGCATCCGGCCGTCCAAGAAAAGGACGACACTAATGAAATTACAAGCCTGTCAATACCGATCCGTCAAGCCGAAGAGTGCTAATGCGAAGGCCCGCACCACTGTGGTACGGGCCAACGCGTGCAGATCGGGGTTGCTCAGGCGCCGTTCCCCGGCGACCACCACGAGCTCGGGCCGGGCTGGCCGTCGTCGCGTCCGTCGCCCTGCTCGGCATCGCTCGCCGACTCGGACCCGGGGTCCGTGCTCGTGGCGTCGGCGGCATCGGCGTTGTCGAACGTGGCGTCACCCAGACGGGACCCGCCCCACGAGACATCGCCCCCGCCCCACGGCTGCTGCTCGCTCGCCGGCTCAGGCTGGTAGGTGGGCTGCTCAGGCTGGTAGGTGGGCTGCTCGGCCTGCGGCGCCCACGAGGAGCCGTACTCGGTCGGCGCCTGCCACGAAGGCTGCTCGGTCGCCTCCTGCGCCCACGCCTGCGGCTGTGCGGGCTCGGAAGAACCCCACTGCGCGTCACGCGCCCACGTGGACTCCTGGCCACCCCAGCCCGACTGCGCGGGCTGTGCCGGCTGCTCGGCGGCGGGTGCGACCCAGGAGGACTGCTCCTGCGGCTGCCACGCCGACGGGGCCGCGGCCTCGGCGGGGGGGCTCCACACCGCGGTGGACTGCTCAGCGGGCTCCACCTCGGGAGCGGCCTCCACCTGCGGCGCGGGCGCCTCGTGCTGCGCGGGCTGCTGTGCGGGCGTGCTCGGAGCGGGCGAGCCCCAGGCCGACCCTGCGGCCTCGGCTCCCACAGCGCCTGCCGCCGCGGCACCCGCGGCGCCGGCGGCGTACCCGCCGTACTGCTGCCAGCCCTGCTGCGGCGCGGCCGGCTGCGCACTCTGCTGCGGCCCCTGCGGCGCCTGCTGCTGCCAGCCACCCTGCTGCGGCGCCTGACCGCCCCACTGCTGGGCCGGCGCTGCGGGCCAGCCGCCCTGCTGCTGCCCCTGCTGCGGCTGACCACCCCACTGGCCACCCTGGCCGCCCTGGGCGGGTGACCACTGCGGCTGACGGACGGGCGCCGGCAGCTCCCGGAGGACGACGACCGTGTAGAAGAGCGCGACTCCGACGAACCCGAGCGCCGCGAGCATGTCGAGCACGTAGGACGCCTTGGCCGGCAGGAGATCCTCGCCGAGGACCTTGATCAGGCCCCACAGCGTCAGGACGGCCGCGACACCGAGGACACCGAGGCCCACGAAGGTGATGAGGCGTGCGTGGGGGCTCAGGTCGTCCTTGCGCGTCGCGAGCGCCACGGCGGCCACGACCGCCACCACACCCACGCTCAGGCGTGTCTCGAACGGTCCGTCGTCGATCAGCGCGATGAGCGCCGCGAGCAGCGAAACGGCGACGACGCCGAGCAGCGAGTACGACAGGATGTCGCGGTACTTGCGTAGTGAGTCGGTCACGGATCCCCATCTCCTGGTTCGGGCGCAGAGCCATGCCCTGTCCCAGTGGACGGGCCTACCCTACGCAGTCCCCGGCTCATCGGTCTCCCCCGGGCGTGCGGGTTCTTCGTCCCCGGAGGGGAGAATGGCTGCATGAGGATCACGGTTCTGTCCGGAGGCATCGGCGGCGCGACCTTCGTCGGCGGACTGCTCGACGAGGTGGGCGACGACGCCGACGTGACCGTCGTCGGCAACACCGCCGACGACATCTGGTTGTTCGGGCTCAAGGTGTGCCCTGACCTCGACACGCTGATGTACACCCTCGGCGGCGGGATCGACACCGAGCGCCGGTGGGGCCGCGCCGACGAGACGTGGAGCGTCAAGGAGGAGCTCGCCGCGTACGGCGCACAGCCGACGTGGTTCGGCCTGGGCGACCGCGACGTGGCCACCCACCTGGTCCGGACCCAGATGCTCGAGGCGGGCTACTCCCTCAGCGACGTCACCCGCGCGCTGTGCGTGCGGTGGGAGCCGGGGGTCACGCTGCTGCCGATGACCGACGACCGCGTCGAGACCCACGTCGTGGTCGAGGAAGGCGGACAGCGCAGCGCGATCCACTTCCAGGAGTACTGGGTGCGTCTGCGCGCCTCGGTCCCCGCGCACGGCGTCGTGATGATCGGGATCGACGACACCAAGCCCGCGCCCGGCGTCGTCGAGGCGATCGCCGACGCCGACGTCGTCCTCGTGCCTCCCTCGAACCCGGTCGTCTCGGTCGGCCCGATCCTCGCGGTTCCGGGGATCGCCGACGCGCTGCGGTCGACGTCTGCCCCGGTCGTCGGGGTGTCGCCGATCATCGGCCCCGGTGCCGTACGAGGCATGGCGGACCAGCTCCTGACCGGTCTCGGCGTCGAGGTCAGCGCCAGTGCCGTCGCCGCCCGGTACGGCGCCCGCTCACGCGGCGGCGTGCTCGACGGCTGGCTCGTCGACACCTCCGACGCGTCACAGCTCGCGGCGGTCGCCGACGCCGGCATCGAGGGGCGCGCCGTCCCTCTCTACATGTCCGACGCCGCCACGACCCGTACGCTCGCCGCCGACGCGCTCAGGCTCGCCCAGGAGATCGGGTCGCGCCCGTGAGCCTGACCCTGTGGCCGGTCACCGGCGTCGGCGAGGTCGGGCCCGGCGACGACCTCGTCAGCCTCCTTCTCGAGCGACTCGACGAGCCGCTGCGGGACGGCGACGTCGTGGTGGTCACCAGCAAGATCGTGAGCAAGGCGCTCGGGCTCTCGACGGCCGCCGACCGCGATTGCGTCATCGACGCCGAGACCGTACGGGTCGTCGCGCGCCGCGGTGCGACCCGCATCGTCCGCAACCGTGCGGGCCTCACGATGGCCGCTGCCGGCGTCGACGCCAGCAACACCGCACCCGGCACCGCGCTCTGGCTTCCTCACGACCCGGACGCGGCCGCGCGCGACCTGCGGGTGCGGCTGCGCCGCCGCGCCGGCGTCGAGATCGCCGTCGTGCTCTCCGACACGGCCGGACGTGCGTGGCGCCGCGGGCAGACCGACATCGCCATCGGGAGCGCCGGCCTCAAGGTCGTCAACTCGCTGTCGGGGACGCAAGACACCTTCGGCAACGCCCTCCACGTCACCGAGCCGGCCGTCGCCGACGAGATCGCGGGTGCCGCCGAGCTCGTGGCCGGCAAGACGAGCCAAGCACCGTTCGTCGTCGTACGGGGGCTCCCCCGGCACTGGGTCGGCGATCACTGGGCCCACCCGCAGTCAGGCGCCGCCACGCTCCTGCGCCCCGACGACGAGGACCTCTTCGGGCTCGGCGCACGGGACGCGGTCGAGGTGGCCGTCGGGACCGGGAGGCCTGTCGGGTTCCCCGCACCCGAGCCAGACGCGTACGACCGGGTCCTCGCGCTCGCCGCGCCCGCGGAGGCTCTTGTCGAGGTGACCGCGACCGACCCCGCGACGTTCGTGGTCGCGGTCAAGGACGACTCCGACGAGGCGCTCGTGGAGGCCGGTCGCGTCTCCGAGCGGCTGCGCGTGGCTGCGCGTGCCCACGGGGTGGACGTCGCGATCGAGGTGCGACCCTCAGGTGCCCGCGGCCGTTAGGGTGGCACCGTGACGATCGCCGACCTGCTTGCACGGGCCACCACTGTCGATCCGTCGCGGCCCGCCGTCACGTTCTACGACCTGACCACCGGCGAGCGGGTGGAACTGAGCCTGACGACCTGCACCAACTGGGTCGCCAAGACCGCCAACATGCTCCAGGACACCCTCGGGTGCGACGAGGACACCACCGTCGACGTTCTGCTCCCGGTGCACTGGGAGACGGTCATCTGGTTCTTGGCGACGTGGGTCGCAGGGGCGACCGTCAGCCTGCGCCCGGGTGACCGGCTCGCTGTCGTCGACCCGGCGACGCTCGAGGAGGCGGCGAGCGCCGACGACGTCGTCGCTCTCTCGCTGCGCCCGCTCGGCGGCCGCTTCACCACACCGTTGCCCGGCGGCGTCCTCGACTACAACGCCGAGGTGCCCGCGCACGGCGACCACTTCACCGCGTACTACCCACCCGCCCACGGCTCACCGGCGCTCATCACCGACGACGGCGTGCTCAGCCACGAGGAGCTCACGGACCGCGCGAGCGGCACGTACGCCCCGGGCGCGCGCGTGATGATCGTCGGAGACCGCGACCTCGGCCCCTTGGTCGATGCGGTCCTCGCCGCGCTCGACGCCAACGGATCGCTCGTGCTGGTCCGGACGCCGGACGCCGACGCGCACCGCGACCAGCTCGCCGCGATCGCCGAGACCGAGCGCGTCACCGTCGCGTGACGCGGGTCAGCAGACGTCGCCGAGGTCCTCGGCGTCGTTGATCCGAGCCGAACGCTCTTTGTCGGGATCGGCCCCGGCCTTCTCCGACTTCGCAGTCTTCTCATTCGCCTCGCCGTCTCCCGACGTGCCGGCCGCCTCGGATGTCTTCGCCGGGGGCTTCTCCGAGCGCGCGATCCCCTTGTCGACCATGCGGCGGATCTTGTCGAAGTCCGGGTCGCCGGTCTGGATCGCCGGCGGGACCAGCGACACCGTCGACACCTTTGCCCCCCGCGCCTTCAGCGCCAGCTCGACGAACGTGTCGAGGTCCGCGGCGGGGATGTCGGTGCTCAGCATCTTCTTGCTCGAGTCGGCGATGCTGGTCGCCTTGAGGAGCACGGTGTTGGGGTCGAGCTGGGTCAGCATCGCGCTCATCAGGCACTTCTGGCGCGCCATGCGCGAGTAGTCGGAGTTCTGGACGCGGCTGCGGGCGTACCAGAGCGCCTCGCGACCGTCGAGCTTCTGGCGCCCCTTGGGGATCCAGTCGGTGATCGGCGAACCGATGCCACCGATCGCGGTGCGCTCACGGACCCGGATCTTCACGCCGCCGACCGCGTCGACGAGCGAGGCGAAGCCCTTCATGTTGACGAGCACGTGGTAGCTGATTTTGAGCCCGGTGATCTCCTCGACGGCTGCCCGGGTCGCGTCGATGCCTTCGTGGTCGCTGCCCTCGAACAGGTCGGGGTGGTCGTCGGCCCACGTGTTGACGCTGTTGAGGTAGCAACCGTCGCAGTCGAAGCCGCGCGGGAACTCCTCCTTCATCGGGTGCCCGTCGGGGAACGGGACGTCGGCAAGGTTGCGCGGCAGGCCGACGAGCACGGTGTCCCCGGTCTCGGTGTCGATGCTCGCGACGGTCAGCGAGTCCGGTCGCAGACCGTCACGGCCCTTGCCCGAGTCGCCTCCGAGGAGCAGCACGTTGTAGCGCCCATGCTCGGCCTCGCGGACGACCGAGGAGCCGAAGACCGTGCTGATGAAGTCCTGCTGGACGGCCATGAGGTTGGAGGCAACGAACAGGGCACCCGCGGTCACGAAGCACAGCAGGCCGCTGACCCCACTGACGGCGAGGCGGTGCTTGCGCTCGAGCCGCAGCGGGGTTCCGAGACGCCAGGAGTCGGCGAACAGGGCCACCCACCCGAGGGCGAGCGCGATGAGGGCGAAGCGCATGAGCCACAGCAGGCCGGTCGACGTGAGGAGGGAGATCACGATGCCCCGGTCGATCCATGCCAGCAGGAGGAGCAGGAGGACGAGACCCCACAGGCCGGCCCAGATCCGCAGCGCCACGCGTCCGACCTGCTTGTTGCCGGCCAGCAGCTGCGCCGAGCCGGGGGCCACGAGCGTCATGACCATCAACGAGAGCGCTCTGCGGAATCGGACGCGGGCCGAGTCCACCTCTGCCTGCGTTCGTCCGTACGAGTCTTCGCGGTCGGACATGTACCCCCGTGATGTCGCTGTCGGTGCGGCGCCCACCCCTGGACGCCCCGCCAGTATCACCAGCGGACCGGCCTCGACCGGGACGACGCGCCGAGGAGGGCGCAGCACGCGCGACGTCGTCCGGTACCTTCGAACGCATGCCCGAACGCGATCCGAACCCCCGGGACGAGGCCGGCTACGGCTGGCTCTACGGCCCCGACGACGATGCCACGCAGGTCGTGGGAGCCTCGTCGTCATACCCTCCTGGCGGACCCGGCGCGTACTCCGCTCCCCCGCCCCAGGGGCCGCCGAACGAGCCACACCAGCGGCCTTCGGATCTGCCGCCGATGCAGTACCCCGATGCCGCACCGCCCTCGCAGGGCGGCGGCGGGCGCGGCGCAGGGACGCGTGGCGGCGGACGGCGTTGGCTGCGGCCGGGGCGGATCATCACGCTCCTGCTCGTGGCGTGGCTGGTCTTCCTGATCGCCGTTCCGGTGTGGGCGTGGGGCAACATCGAGAAGGTCGACGCCTCCCCCGGCGGTGAGCGTCCGGCCGACCAGCCCGGCACCACGTACCTGCTCGTCGGCTCCGACAGCCGCGAAGGCCTCACCAAGGAGCAGCGCAAGGAGCTCGCGACCGGTGACGCCGAGGGGCGCCGCACGGACACGATCATGATGATGCACGTCGGCAGCGGGCCGACGACGCTCGTGTCGATCCCCCGTGACTCGATCGTCCCGATCCCCGGCCATGGCCGGACCAAGATCAACGCCGCGTTCGCGTACGGCGGGCCGAAGCTGCTCGTCGAGACGCTGGAGAACACGACCGGCGTCCGGATCGACGACTACGTCGAGATCGGGTTCGGCGGCTTCGTGAACATGGTCGACGCCGTCGGTGGGGTCGAGATCTGCCCGAAGAAGGCGATCAAGGACAAGGACGCCGGCCTCAAGCTCGCGAAGGGGTGCCAGGAGGTCGGTGGTGCGACCGCGCTCGGCTATGCGCGTTCACGGCACACGTACGCGACGCAGGACCTCCAGCGCGTCCAGTCGCAGCGTGAGGTGCTCGGGGCGATCGCCGGCGAGGTGAAGTCGCCGTCGACGTTCCTCAACCCGTTCCGGTACGCCGGCGTCGTGACCTCGGCGACCGGGTCGCTGCGCATCGGCGACAACGTCGGCCCGCTGTCGCTCGGCCGCTTCGCCTGGAACCTCTCGGGTGCGATGGGCGGCTCGGGCAACAACTGCACGGTCCCGATCGCCGACGCCTCGGTGCGCTGGGACAAGGAGCGGGCGCTGCAGCTCTTCGAGTACATCAAGACCGACAAGACGGACAAGATCACCAAGGCCGTCTGCACCAAGGACGGCCTGCCGGCGAGCTGACGCGGGCGTTCGCGAGCGAATCTGCGGGAGGCCCTGTCGGCGCGCGGGGATCTCTGCTAATTTCAGCCGTCTCACCGGCGGGCAGCGATGCCTCGGACTGATCGGAAATCGCTGTGGTGCGTCGAGCTGTCGTAGGGGTGCTGACCGCTGCCGTGCTGGTGGCTTCCGGTGCAGGGCCAGTTTCTGCGGGCGCAGCGGAGGACTGGGCAGCACCCGTCCTGACGCCGCCGGCCCCGGACACGCTGCTCACAGGGACGGCCGAGCTCACCGCGACGTCGGAGTCGCCGTACGTGGTCTTCGAGCTGGCGACGTCGGCAAGCTCGACGTGGATCGTCCGGCGCACGCCGGTGGCTGCAGGCCCGGACGGCAACTTCCGCGACACCCTGCCGACAGCCGGGCTCCCCCCACGGTTCGTCGCGTGGGTCCGGGCATGCTCCGATGCGAGCCTGGAGTCGTGCACGACCGTCAGCGAGCCCGTCCCGGTACGGGGACCGCGGCCGACGCTTACGCCCACGAAACCGTTGCCTTCGGTGATCGACCCGTCGGTCACCAAACAGGTCTCGCTGCGGGTCACAGGTCTCGGCGGGTCCCCGGCGACGGTCGACGGTGACGTCACGAGCAGGCAGGTCCATGACGGCGACGTGATCGATGTCGCCATCTCGAGCACGTCGAGTGTCGACCTCTTCGTGTCGCTGCGGCAGTGCAATTCGCTCAACGGGCAGGTGTGCGAGAGAACCGGGCTCTCCCTGACGGTTCGCAAGGAACCGGACCTCACCCTGTGGGGGCCGAGCACGATGCTGCTGAGCCAGAACGGCGACGGTCTATGGGAGACCGCGACCAGCCAGGTGAGCCTGGACTCCCGTACTCCGCTCACAGCCCGTTGGCGGATCATCTCCGCTGCCGGTGCGACAGTTGCCGGCCCGTACGAGTTCAGTGCAGACCAGATCAGGGAGGCACGCAACCCAGCCCCGTGGGGCACGCGCATCCTGATCGACCCGAAAGAACGTCTGGGACGCCCGCTGCCAGCCGGTGAGTACCGGTTCGAGGTCGAGACCACCGCGACGGCACCCGACTTCAAGAAGTCCACCCGCAAGAGCGAGACGCTGTTCATCAGCAACGCCGCGCCGATGACCAGGCTCACCCCGAAGACCTCCGTGTTCTACCCGCAGGCCGTCGCCGCGACGGGTGTGCCGCGGGTGATGGAGCTGAGTCCTCGGATCGACTCCTACGAGGCGAGGCTGACAGGCTTCCGCTTCCGCGTCCTCACGGCCGACGGCAAACCTCTGGGCGACCCGATCGGCGGGATCGGCTGGGACCAACCAGTGATCGCCTGGGACGGAGCGATCCGTCGGGAAGGGCGGCCCGCGACGACAGCGCCTGAGGGCACCTACCGCATCGAGCTGATCAGGACGATCAGGACCGGGGCGGGCGTTGACGAGTCGGACGTGTACGGGCCGGTGTCCGCCCCCTTCACCCTGCGTCGCGGATATCCGGACTCGGTCACACGCTCGGTCGCCGCCTCCGCGCGCTCGTCGTGGCAGCGGACCGCGGTGAAGCAAAACGCCCGCGTCCAACGCGGCAAGCACGGCGTACTGCGATTCCGGCGCAAGGCCGCCGGCAAGGGCGCGGCGCGGGTCACGTCCGTGCACTCCGTCCGGATACCGCGTGATCGCCTCAAGGATCGCCGGATGCGCATCCGGCTGCACGGCGCCTGGGGCAACCCCGGCGACGTCAAGATCGCGGTGATCGCGCCGTGGGGCGAAACCCTCCAGCGCCGCGCCCTCACCCGCAACCGACGGCACCTCGAGGTCGCGGTCCCCGAGCGATGGGTCCGTGCCGACGGCCGCCTCCGGTTCGCGGTGCAGTGGAAGGGCACGAAGCCCGCACGGCTGGACCGCGTCGTCGTCAGATACCGCAGGTACGACCTCACGTCGTGACCCTGGGCCGACGGCCAGGAGCGGCGACCTACTCGTCGTACCACCAGCAGGCGTTGTCCTCGTAGTAGAGAGGCCAGCAGATCGCGTCACGGGTCTGAGACCCGTAGATGCCGTCGGCCTTGATTCCTAGGCGCCGCTGAAGACTGGTCAGCGCGCTCTGCGTCGCCGGGCCGAAGTCACCGTCCACCGCGATGTTGTAGTCGTAGGTGTCCCGCATGACCTGCTGGAGGTACTTGACCGCGTTGTTCTTGTGCCCGCGCTTCATCACGCAGGTGGGACTGAGCGTGGAGTACTGGACGGGGATGAACATGCGCTCGCCGCTGGCGCTGTACTTGCGGACCGCCTCGGTACAGGTTGGCGTGGCCGCGTGAGCCGGTGTGGTGACGATGCCTCCAAGAGTCGTCACCAGCACTGCTGCGGCGGCTGTGCTGAGCAGCCGGGTTCGATGTCGCATGATGCGAGGCTCCTTTCTGCCGTGGACCCTGAGGGGCCCTTGGGCATCGAGCCTGGATCGACCGAGCCCGCTCCCGCCACACGATTCGATCAGGTTCGAAGGCAGAGGCCGGCCCAGCCCGGAACGTCAGTGGGCGGCCGGTTGCGACCGACCGCCCACTGACACACCACAGCCCCCAGAGCGTGTCAGAGCTCGGACTGGATCCCGGCCAGGAGCTGGCGCGCCATCACGATGCGCTGCACCTGGTTGGTGCCTTCGTAGATCTGCGTGATCTTGGCGTCGCGCATCATGCGCTCGACCGGGTAGTCGCGCGTGAAGCCGTAGCCGCCGAGCAGCTGGACGGCATCGGTCGTGACCTGCATCGCGGTGTCGGACGCAAAGGCCTTGGCGGCAGCACCGAAGAAGGTGAGGTCCTTGTCGCCGCGCTCGCTGCGCCCGGCGGCTGCGTACGTGATCTGACGCGCGGCCTCGACCTTCATGCCCATGTCGGCCAGCATGAACTGCAGACCCTGGAACTCCGCGATCGGCTTGCGGAACTGCTGACGCTCCTTGACATAGCCGAGGGCATAGTCGAGCGCCCCCTGTGCGACGCCGACGGCCTGTGCGGCGATCGTCACGCGGGTGTGGTCGAGGGTCTGCATCGCGGTCGCGAAGCCCGTACCCTCGGCGCCGATCATGCGGTCGGCGGGGATGCGAACCTTGTCGAGGTAAACCTCGCGCGTCGGGGAACCCTTGATGCCGAGCTTCTTCTCCGGAGCACCGAAGGACACCCCCTCGTCGGACTTCTCGACGACGAACGCACTGATGCCCTTCGACCGCTTCTCGGGGTCGGTCACCGCCATGACGGTGTAGAAGTCCGACTCGCCAGCGTTCGTGATCCAGCGCTTCACGCCGTCGAGGACCCAGTGGTCGCCGTCGCGGACCGCGCGGGTCTTCATGCCGGCGGCGTCGCTGCCGGCGTCCGGCTCCGAGAGGCAGTACGAGAACATCGACGTGCCCGCAGCGACGGCCGGGAGGTACTTCTGCTTCAGCTCCTCGCTGCCGGACAGGATCACCGGAAGGCTGCCGAGCTTGTTCACCGCGGGGATCAGCGACGACGAGACGCACGCACGCGACACCTCCTCGATGACGAGCACGGTCGCGAGAGCGTCCGCTCCGGCGCCGCCGTACTCCTCACCGATGTGGGGCGCGTGGAAGTCGGACGCGACCAGCGCGTCGTACGCCTCCTGCGGGAAGCGCGCCTCCTCGTCGACGGCGGCGGCGAACGGAGCAACCTTGGCGTCGCAGACGGCGCGGACGGCCTCGCGGATGGCCTGGTGCTCCTCGGACAGAGCGAACATGGGCTGGTCAGTGGTCACACCCCCCATGCTAATGACGGTTAACCAGCTACCCGCAGGGCCCTAGGCTTGCGCCATGCCCGTGAGCACCCAGCCCTCCGCACCAGTCACCGAGATCACGTCCGTCGACGAGCTCCGCGCTCTCGTCGGAGATCCGCTCCCCCGTGTCCGCGACAAGGTGCGCGCCGAGCTGCTCGAGGACCACGTGGCGTGGCTGGCCGCGTCGCCGTTCTGCCTGGTCTCCACGTCCGACACGTCGGGCCGCTGCGACGTCTCACCCAAGGGCGACCCCGCCGGCATCGGCCACGTCGTAGACGCCACCACCGTCGCGATCCCGGAGCGCCCCGGCAACCGCCGGGTCGACGGATTCCTCAACGTCCTCGAGAACCCGTACGCCGGTCTGCTGTTCGTCGTGCCCGGCCGCGGGGACACGCTGCGGATCAACGGGCGGGCGCGGATCGTGACCGACGCGCCGTACTTCGACGCCTTGACGGTCAAGGGCCACCGACCGATCCTCGCGTTGGAGGTCGCGATCGAGGAGGTGTTCTTCCACTGCGCGAAGGCGTTCTTGCGCTCACGCCTGTGGAACCAGGAGTCCTGGCACCCCGAGGTCCTCGCCAGCCGCGCCGAGGTGGCCCAGCGCCTCGAGCGACCTCAGGACTCGCTCGAGGCACTGGAGGCCTACTACGGCGAGGCGTACTCCAAGAACCTCTACTGACCGCCGCGGCTCAACCGATCAGCTGCATGTTGCCAGTCAGCGGTGCCTGCGGATAGCACCAGACACGGTGCTGCCTGGTCGGATCGAGGGCGTTCATGACGATCTGCGCGACGTTCTTGGAGTACGTGATCGACACGTGCTCCGAGAGATCGATCGGGCAGACGTCCTGCAGGCGGATGTTGTCGACAGCCGAGCCGCCACCTTGGATGTACGCGCGCTCCCACGGCGTGACGACCTCGTCGTACTGCGTCGCGATCACGGTGTAGTCGATGCCCGGCACCGTCTCACCCGCGTCGTTGAGCTGCCGGTAGAACGGCGACTGCGGCGCGGGGCTCTTGTCGGCCTGCTGCTGCGCGGCCGGCATGTCGACCAGCTCGAGCAGGCCCATCGCGAGGCCGAACAGGCGCAGCGTCTTGCCGAGCTCAGTGATGCCCGACAACGTCGTCGGGTGGTTGGACGGGGCGATGCCGATCACCTGGTCGACCTTTGCAGCGCCACCGATCTTGTTGGCGTAGTAGCGCGCGACGGCACCGCCCTGCGAGTGGCCGATCAGGTCGACCTTCGACGCGCCGGTCGCGGCGCGGACCCGGTCGACGAACGGGGCAAGCTCCTGCGCGCTCGCGATCATGTCACCCGTGCCGTTGAGGAACGCGATGCCCGTGGAGTTGCCGTAGTTGAGCGCGAAGACGCAGTAGCCCTGGTCCTTCAGCACTGGCGAGAGCCCGTTCCAGTTGTTGTAGGCGTTCTCCCAGGTGCCGTGGACCAGGACGACGGGGACCGGATGGCGGCTCGACGGCCGGCAGCTCCAGTCGTTGGCGCCGATCGGGTTGCGGTTCGGCTGGACGAGCGTACGGGCGAAGGCGGCGGGGAACGAGGAGTCCTCGCCCAGCGGCGCGAACCGCATCGGGCGCGGGAGCGGATTGACCCAGGCCGCCTCGGCAGGCCCGGGCACAGCGGTCAGGCAGAGGATCGTGGTGGCCACCACGGCCAGCAGTCGAGAGAGCTTCTTCACGGTGCGTCACCTCACGGTGCGAGATGGCGACGCCAGCGCCGGACCGGCGGCCAGACGCAGGAGGAACGGGCGTCACCAGGACTGTACTGTGACGCACCTCACGTGTGCAACGGATCGTGAAACTACGGTTTACGTAGCCGAGTCGCCGCGCGCCTTTCGTACGACTGCACCCTTCGCCCGGGCGGCGTCGGCGAGGCGCTCCTGGAACGCCACCATCGCCTCACTCAGCGCCGGGTCGCAGGCCGCGAGGATCCGGACCGCAAGGAGGCCGGCGTTGCGGGCGTTGCCGATCGCGACGGTCGCGACCGGGACGCCGGCAGGCATCTGCACGATCGAGAGCAGCGAGTCCATCCCGTCGAGATACTTCAGGGCGACCGGGACACCGATCACGGGGAGCGGGGTCACCGCCGCGAGCATGCCAGGCAGGTGCGCCGCTCCCCCGGCTCCGGCGATGATCACCTGCACGCCGCGGGCATGCGCCTCGCGACCGTACGCGAGCATCTCGTCGGGCATGCGGTGCGCCGACACGACGTCGGCCTCGTACGAGACGCCGAACTCCTCGAGCGCCTCCGCCGCTGCCTTCATCGTCGGCCAGTCGGAGTCCGACCCCATCACGATGCCGACCTTCGGTGTCTCAGTCACGCGGGGCCTCCTGAGCCTCGTCCTCGATCTCGTCGTCCAGCCGTCCCTCGAACCACGCCGCGGCGTGACGCGCACGCTCGAGCAGGTCGTCGAGGTCGTCGCCGTACGCATTCACGTGCCCGACCTTGCGGCCGGGCTTCACGGCCTTGCCGTACAGGTGCACCTTGAGGTCGGGGTCCCGCGCCATCACGTGCGCGTATCCGTCGTACAGGCGTCCGACCTCGCCGCCGAGGATGTTGACCATCACGGTGTACGGGGCACGCGCACGCGGCGACCCGAGCGGCAGGTCGAGCACGGCCCGGAGGTGGTTCTCGAACTGGCTCGTGACGGCGCCGTCCATCGTCCAGTGCCCGGTGTTGTGGGGACGCATCGCCAGCTCGTTGACGAGGATGCGCCCGTCGGTGGTCTCGAACAGCTCGACCGCGAGGATCCCGACGACGTCGAGCGCGGCGGCGACCTTCATCGCCAGCATCTCGGCCTCGGCGGCGAGCTCTGGGGCGAGGCCGGGCGCCGGTGCGATCACCTCGCGGCAGACGCCGTTCTCCTGGCGGGACTCCACGACCGGGTACGCCGCGACCTGGCCTGACACCGAGCGCGCGACGAGCGCGGAGAGCTCTCGGCGGAAGTCGATCTTCTCCTCGGCGATCAGCGGCACGCCCGCGGCGAAGGCCTCGGCGGCAGCAGCAGCGTCATCGACCACCCAGACGCCCTTGCCGTCGTAACCGCCACGGGTCGTCTTCACGACCACGGGGAAGCCGTCGCCGGCGGCGGCGAACCGCTCCAGGTCGGCAGCATCGGCCACAGGCGCCCACCGGGGGCATGGGACGCCGAGCGCGGTGAGACGCTCGCGCATCTCGCGCTTGTCCTGGGCGTACAGCAGCGCGTGCGGGCCCGGCCTGCAGGCGTGACCCTCCGCGTCGAGCGTGCGCAGGTGCTCCGGTGGGACGTGCTCGTGGTCGAAGGTGACGACCGCGCACTCGGCCGCGACCGTACGGAGCGTCTCGAGGTCGCGGTAGTCGCCGACGGTGGTCCTCGGGTTCACCTGGGCGGCGCTCACGCCAGGCGCCTCGGCGAGCAGGCTCACGGGGACCGCGAGCGACACGGCGGCCTGCTCCATCATCCGGGCCAGCTGCCCGCCTCCGACGATCGCGAGCACAGGGCTGTCGATGGGGCTGTCCACGGGCCTCATGCTAACGGGCGGCTACGGCTGCAAGGGCTGAGCCCGGAGGGGACGCGGGCGCCGGAGCGCGTGGACGGTCCGGCGCCTTCTCCCTGTCCACGTAGGCTCGGGTGATGACGACGACGGCGGGGCGTGCCAAGGAGCGGGTCCGCGAGGTCGGCGCCTTCGGGATCGTGGGCCTGGCTGGATACGTCACCGATGTGGTGGTGTTCAACCTGCTCCGGTACGCGGGTGATCCCGGACTTCTGGAGCACAAGCCGCTGACGGCCAAGGTCATCTCGGTGGCCGTGGCCATGTGCGTGACCTACTTCGGCAACCGGCAGTGGACATGGCGCGGGCGCGGCCGGCACACCGCACACCGCGAGGTCGCGCTGTTCGTCGTGATGAACGGCATCGGGATGCTCATCGCGGTGGGGTGCCTCGCGTTCTCCCACTACGTGCTCGGGTTCGACAGCGCCCTCGCCGACAACATCTCGGCGAACGTCGTGGGCCTGGGGCTGGGCACGCTGTTCCGGTTCTGGGCGTACCGGACCTTCGTGTTCCCCGAGAGTGACTCGCGAGCACCCGCGGAATGACTCGTCAACCGTTGTAGGACCAGCGGTGGCGTACGGTCAACGGCTCCATCGTGCCGAAGCCACGCAGATGACGTTGCGCCATCGCCCGAGTCTCGAACCGGTCGCTGAGGCCGTCAGCGGTCGCGCGATCGATGATCACGCGGTTGCGTCGGGCCACCGCGGTCAGGCGTGAGGCCAGGTTGACCGGCGGGCCGTAGACGTCGCCGAGACGGGAGATGACCGGCCCCGTCCCCAGGCCGACCCTCACGTCGGGCAGGTCTCGGTCTCCACCGATCTCCGCGACGACGGCGAAGGCGATGTCGGCCGCGAGCTCCGGGGTCTCGGCCACGAACAGCACCGCATCACCGAGCGTCTTGATCGGACGCCCGCCACCCTCGGTGATGATATCGATGCACCGGCTCTCGAACTCCTCGACGAGGTCGGCGAGGCCGTCGTCGTCGAGGCCGTTGGACAGCTTGGTGAACGCGACGAGATCGGCGAACCCGACCGTGACCACCATGCGGAGGACGTCCTCCTCGTCCGCGGCCAACGCCTCTGCGCGGCTGGCCGACGCGGCGAGGTGACGGCGCCATGCGTAGACGAGCAGCCGCTCGAAGACCGGGCCCATCGCCTCCGCGACAGCGCGACCCGAGGTCGACCACGCCACACGTTCGAGTTCACCGGAGCCGGTCCGTCGCTCGAGCACCTCGGCGATCGTCGAGACCTGCCAGTCGGCCAGACGCGACATGGTCGAGCCGAGCGCACGCGTGAGGCGGACGACTGTGTCCTCGTCGATGACGCCCGTGCCGACGATCGCGCGCACCGTCTGCAGCGCGTCGAGGTCGGCGGGGACGAACGCCTTCGTGCCTGCGGAGTCGGGGAACCCGAGGGCCCGCCACAGCCGGCGCGTCTCCTCGTACGACAGCCCCGCGGCGGCCGCGATCTCGTCGCTGGTGAAGGTGGGTTCCGCACCGAGGATGGCGCGGGCCAGGTCGTCTGCCACGTCAGATCTGCTCGTCGCTCATGGTGGTCGGATGGTGCGCGGCGAAGACGAGCGAGGTCAGCTCGCGGTGGACGTCCTCGACGCGCGGGACATCCCGGATGCGGAGCCCGGCCTGCTCGCTCGCGTCGTGGACGATCAGCGTGCCGCAGCCGAGGATGCGGTCGCTGAGGTGCTTCTCGTACGAGACGTCGTTGATCCGGTTGAGCGGGATGATCCGGCCCGTGCGGGTCAGGATGCCCTTCTGCTCGATCAGACGGCGGTTGGTGATCGTGTAGGTCCAGGTGAACCACCGCAGGAACGGCAGCACAGCCCAGACGACGATCACGATCAGCGCGACGACGAGCACCCCCGTACGCACGACGCCGTCGGTCACGGCGGCCCCGAACCCACCGGCGCCTGCGACGACCACGAGCACCAGGAAGGCACCGAACAGCGCTTTGACGTGCGTGCGGACCGTCAGGACCTCGTGCTCACCCTCGATCAGCAGCTTCTTTGAGACACCCACGGGGTCATCGTGTCATGCCGGGGTACGCAGATGGGTGATGTCTCCGGCGCTGACCGCTGTGACCTCACCATCGTGGCTGACCTGGAGACGCCCGCTCTCGTCGAGCCCCACCGCGGTGCCCTCGAGCGTGGTGCCGTCGGGGTAGAGCACGGACACCTCGCGCCCGAGCGTCGCGCTGACGTTCTCGTACGCGGCGCGCAGTCCGGCCTCGGGGTCACCGCCGGCTTTGGTCCACCCGTCGTACAGCGCCTCGAACGCCTTCGCGTACTCGCTCACCAGCCCCGTCCGCTCCGCCGTCGGCGATCCCTCGTGGGTGAGGGACGTGGCGTTGGGGACGCCGATCTCCTCAGGCGTCACCGAGACGTTGATGCCGCAGCCGACCACGGCGGCGGGACCACTCGGGGTGTCGACGCGTTCGACAAGCAGCCCACCGAGCTTGCGGTCCTCGACGATGACGTCGTTGGGCCACTTCAGCTCCGCGATCACCCCCGCCTGACGTGCGGCGGCGACCGCAGCGAGTCCGGCCAGCAGCGGCAGCCACGTCCAGCGGTGCCCTTCGACGCGCGGGTGGACGAGGATCGACACCGCGACGGCCGAGTACGGCGGCATCTCCCATGTGCGGTCGAGCCGACCACGACCCGCGGTCTGGTGGTCCGTCGTGAGCAGCGTGCCCTCAGGCGCGCCGGCCCGCGCGAGCGCGGCGAGGTCGGCGTTGGTGCTCGCGGTCTCGGGCACGACGCGGACGTCCTGCCACCAGGACCGCAGGGTGATCAGGGCCTGCTCGAGCCCCGCGGCATCGAGGGGGCGTCGGACGAGAGGAGAGTCGAGTGGCAAGTCGCTCATGGGGCCACTGTCCCACGATCCGCGCCCTTCGGCGGACCGGCGACGCCCGGCGGCTACCCTGACCCCGTGAGCGAAGCAGTGGTACCCGAGCCGGGTCAGATCGACACGCACACGACGGCCGGCAAGCTGGCCGATCTCGACCGTCGCCTCGACGAGGCGGTGCACGCGGGATCGGCGAAGGCCGTCGAGAAGCAGCATGCGAAGGGCCGTCAGACCGCGCGCGAGCGGATCGAGATGCTCTTCGACGAGGGCTCCTTCGTCGAGATCGACGAGCTGGCGCGGCACCGGTCGACAGCGTTCGGGCTGGAGAAGAACCGCCCGTACGGCGACGGCGTGATCACCGGCTACGGCACGGTCGACGGCCGTCAGGTCTGCGTCTTCAGCCAGGACTTCACCGTGTTCGGCGGGTCGCTGGGCGAGGTCTACGGGGAGAAGATCACCAAGATCATGGATCTGGCGATCAAGACCGGCTCCCCGATCGTCGGGATCAACGAGGGCGCCGGCGCCCGCATCCAGGAGGGCGTGGTCTCGCTCGGCCTGTACGGCGAGATCTTCCGCCGCAACGTCCACGCCTCCGGTGTGATCCCGCAGATCAGCCTGATCATGGGCTCGTGCGCGGGCGGTCACGTCTACTCCCCCGCGGTCACCGACTTCACCGTGATGGTTGACGGCACCTCCAACATGTTCATCACCGGCCCCGACGTGATCAAGACCGTCACCGGCGAGGACGTGACGATGGAGGAGCTCGGCGGCGCGCGCACGCACAACACCAAGTCGGGCAACGCCCACTACATGGGCGCCGACGAAGAAGACGCGATCGAGTACGTCAAGGCGCTGCTGTCCTACCTCCCCCAGAACAACATGGAGGACGCTCCGGTCCACGTCGAGGAGGCGGACCTCGACATCTCCGACGAGGACCGCTCGCTCGACACGCTGATCCCGGACTCCCCCAACCAGCCGTACGATATGCACACCGTCATCGAGTCCGTGCTCGACGACGGGGAGTTCCTCGAGGTGCAGCCGCTGTTCGCGCCGAACATCCTCATCGGCTTCGGCCGCGTCGAGGGCCGCTCGGTCGGCGTCGTGGCCAACCAGCCGATGCAGTTCGCCGGCACCCTCGACATCGACGCCTCTGAGAAGGCCGCACGCTTCGTCCGTACCTGCGACGCGTTCAACGTGCCCGTGCTGACCTTCGTCGACGTGCCGGGCTTCCTGCCGGGCACCGACCAGGAGTGGAACGGCATCATCCGCCGCGGCGCCAAGCTGATCTATGCCTATGCCGAGGCCACCGTCCCGCTGGTCACCGTCATCACCCGCAAGGCGTACGGCGGCGCGTACGACGTCATGGGCTCCAAGCACCTCGGCGCCGACCTCAACATCGCCTGGCCGACGGCGCAGATCGCGGTCATGGGCGCCCAGGGCGCGGTCAACATCCTGCACCGTAAGACCCTTGCTGCCGCGGACGATCCCGAGGCGACGCGGGCGGAGCTGATCGACGCGTACGAGCAGACGCTCGCCAACCCCTACATCGCGGCAGAGCGCGGCTACATCGACACCGTCATCCAGCCCCACGAGACCCGCACCGAGATCGTCCGTGCGCTGCGCTTGCTGCGCAGCAAGCGCGAGACGCTCCCACCCAAGAAGCACGGGAACATCCCGCTGTGAGCACCTCGTCGGTCGAGCCTGTCGAGACCGCAACCTCGTCGGTCGAGCCTGTCGAGACCACTCCTCTCCTCCGCGTCGTCAAGGGCGACCCCACCCCCGAGGAGCTCGCTGCCCTCATCGCGGTCGTCGCGGCGCGTGGAGCGGCGGTCGCCGCAGCGCCCGCGGCGCGCCGCTCGGCATGGGGAGACCCCGCCCGCGCCACGCGCCCGACGCACACGCATGGGCACGACGGGTGGCGCAGGTCGGCGTTCTCGCGCTAGAACCGAAGGCGTGACCCTTCGTCCGCTCGCCGACGTCGGTGCCGCCGACTGGCTCGTGTCGTCGGGCGCCCACTGGTTCGACCTCGCCTCGTACGGACCGCCAGGCTTCGCCTCGTACGTGCGGCTGGTCGGTCGCGGTCGCACGGCGCAGGGCGCGGAGGGCGGCGACCTCGACGACGAGGACGTGCGGGCCGCGCTCGTCGAGGTGCTCGCCCTGCACACGACGTCGGCCGCCGAGGCGTACTTCTGCCTGTGGGAAGGCGGCGGGCTCGAAGGGTCGGGAGCCCAGGGATTCCCTGATGCCTTCCCACCTGCGGTCACGCGGATGCCACGGGTGACCCTCGGCATGTTCGGGGAGCGCTGCTATCTGATGTTCGGGGGCGCACTGGGCGAGATCGGCCAATGGGGAGACGACCCCGGGCACGGCGGTATCGGCGGGCCGCACCTGTTCTGGCCGGCCGACCACGCATGGTGCGTCGCCTCCGACGTCGACGGCGACGGCAGCCAACGGGACATCCGGTGGGTCGGCGTCGGCGGGACCTCCGCCCTGATCGAGGCGTTGCGCGCCGACGGTCGGTTCGAGCTCGAGCACACAGGCCCGGACCATCCGCATCCCTACCGGTGACGGCCGCCGTACGCTGGCTCGCGTGACTCGACCCCGCCTCGTCCTCGCCTCCCAGTCCCCCGCTCGTCTGGCCACGCTGAGGAGTGCTGGGCTCGAACCAGAGGTCATCGTCTCCGGTGTCGACGAGTCGGTCATCGTGTCGGACGATCCGGTGGTGGTGGCGACGGAGCTCGCGCGACTGAAGTGCCGGGCGGTCGCCCACCGGCTGAACAGTCCCGACGACACGTTGGTGGTCGGCTGCGACTCGGTGCTCGCCTTCGACGGCGAGGTCCTCGGCAAGCCCGCCGACGCTCAGACGGCGATCGAACGATGGCGGATGATGCGCGGACGCACAGGGGTGCTCCACACCGGACACTGCGTACGTCTCGGCGAGCGGGAAGTCTCCGACGACGCAGCAACGACGGTGCACTTCGCCGACCTCGATGACGCCGAGATCGAGGCGTACGTCGCGACCGGAGAGCCGCTGCACGTGGCGGGCGCGTTCACCGTGGACGGGCTCGGCGGCGCGTTCGTGGAGAGGATCGAGGGCGACCACCACAACGTGGTCGGCCTCTCGCTCCCACTGCTGCGCACGATGCTGGCCGGACTCGGTGTCCGGTGGACCGACCTGTGGTGATGACGCTCGTCTGAGCTGGCGGCGTCCGGCTCAGCTCCGCAGGTGCAGGAGCCGATCGAGGTGCGTCTCCACCGGCGAGCGACGATCGGGTCGCGGTCGGTGGAGCGTGGAGGTCCTCGCGTGGTCACGAGTCCGAGCGCGCTCGTGGACCCCTGAGCCCTGCGGCGTGCGAAACTCGCGCAGGCGATCGCTCAACCGTTGGCGCTGCACGCGATGACGATCCTCGATCTCGAGGATCCTCGCGCCCTTGCGGCGGCTGAAGACAAACCCTCGCTCGCCGTCAGGCGCCACCCAGAGCTTGCCGAGGTGGATCAGCTGGTGGCACCGGGGGCACAGCCCGACGAGGTTGTCGAGATCGGTCCGGCCGCCGTCACGATCCCACCACGCCACGTGGTGCAGCTCCAGGTGAGTGCCCCCGCAACCCGGGTTGGCACAGACCCAGCCCTGCCTCGCGTGAACCGCCTGCCGCTGCTTGTAGGTCGCCAGCCGGTGGGTGCGCCCGACATTGAGGACGTCGGCCTGTGGGGTCGGGCCGGTCGTGTCGCCGGCGACAAGGAAGTCGGTGCGATCGGCGTCGCAGCTCAGGTAGTCGAACAGCTTGGGTCCGACAGGCCCCCACCCCGCGAGGACGGGCGGCTCGGCAGCGGGCTGTCCGGCGAGCCACGACGCCTCGACCATCACCCCGACCTGTGGTCGAACCCCACGATCGGCCGGCAGGCCGTGCTCGAGCGCGGACGCAGCGAGGTCCCCGATCGCGTCGACCCGGCGCTGCGCAGGCGTGCGGGGGTCGTCGGATCCACGTGGCGCCGATGCTGCCGTCAGCCACGTCTTGAGTCGCGTGCCGGCGACGGCGTCGAGGAACCCGTTGACGTGGAAGCCCTCACCGCAGCGAGCGATGGTCAGGTCGTGCTTCTCCATGCCCGCGGCATAAGCGCGGTCAAGCTCCTCCGGGTGAGCCGTGTCGACCAGCATCGTGAGCTGCCGGGTCAGCTCGGCCGGCTCGCAGACGCGCGCGACGTCGAGCATCACGTCCTCGGCAGCCTCGACGATCTCTCGATCAGCCTTTTTGAGGGCGACCGTGAACGCGTCCACGTGTCCACCACGGATCTCTCCCGCCCGACGCGCCGCACCGACTGCCGGCAGGACCCGCATCGTGCGTCCTGCCGCGACCGCCGCGCGCGACTGCTTCACGTCCCACCGCAGCTCGCGGCGCGCCCATGCGGCCGTCGACGAGGCGCCCTCCACCTCGTATGAACGTCGCTCCTGCATCTGGTCGAACCACCTGGCCTGCAGCCCACCCAAGCGGTCTGTCGCCGCCGCCAGCCGACGCTGCATCTCGCACGTCTGCTCGTCCGAGGCCAGACCCGCGGGCTGGTCGGCGAGCGCGTCCAGCGCCGCGTCCAGCAGGTCCATCGCCTCAGGATCGAACACAAGTATGATTCTACTGCGGCATGAGGTCCGTCGGCTACCCCTCGTACGGGGCTGTGCGTATCCATCTCCGCCACTCGCCCTGTGGACGAAAACCAGCCGCGTCCCAGAACGCAGCCCCCTGCTCGTTGCCCTCGAGCACCATCGCGTCGATCCGGCCAGCACCTACCTGCCGCGCACGCTTCTCTGCGTACGCGATCAAGCGATGTGCCACGCCGCTCCGTCGCACCTCCGGGCCGACGGCCAACCGGTAGAGATGAAAACGCCACCCGTCCCATCCGACGATCAGCGAGCCAACGATCCGCTCGTCCCATTCGGCGACCACGAGCGCGTCGGCGTCTCGCTCCAGGAGCCGTCGGATCGCACCCTCGGTGTCGGCCGGGCGAGCGTCGTTCTCCCCTGCCCGTGCCCAGAAGGCGATCAGCGCCGCAGCCTCGTCCGCACGCGCGGGCCTGATCGTCTGCCGCGAGGGGCGCGATGATGTCACGGCGCCGTTCTATCACCGCGCAGCGACACCGCAGCGCGAAGAGACCGACGTGCCGCTCACCGCAGGGCGAGCACCATCTCCTGCTCCACGCCGTCGTGCAGGACGGCCGGGAAGGACTCCCCGGTCGCGACGAACCCCCGCCGTCGGTAGTACGCCGCGGCCCGGACGTTGTCCTCGTGGACGTGCAGGAACAGCCGGTCGAGACCCTCCTCGTCATGCGCCCACATGGCGACGGCATCGAGGAGCGCGTCCGTCACACCCGCGGCGCGTCCACGCACCTGGGGGTCGACGAAGACACCGACGAGGTTGGCCCGTGGCGGTGCGTCCGGGTCGGTGCCTGCGCCGCCGGTCGCGTACGCCGGAAGCCCAGGCGAGACGAAACCCGCCATCGACCCGATCCAGCGACCGGCGTCGTCGCCGTCGACGAATCGCGCGACGACCTGGACGTTGCCCGGAGAGGCGCTCCGCGCCGCGCGGTCACGCCAGTCCTCCTCGCCTGCGACCACCGCGTCGTCGTACCGCTCGCCGTACGCGATCGGCGTGTCCTTCAGAGCCCGGAGCCGCAGCTCGCGCACCCGCTCCCAGTCGCCCTCGACGGAGCGGAACACCTCGTACGCCATGATCGCCGACCCTACTCGACCGGCAGGCCGAGCCCTCGCGCGATGAGCATGCGCTGCACCTCGGACGTCCCCTCGCCGATCTCGAGGATCTTGGCGTCGCGGTAGAACCGGGCCACGGGGTACTCCTCCATGAAGCCGTACCCACCGAACACCTGCGTCGCGATCCGCGTAGCGGTCACGGCCTGCTCGGTGGCGTACAGCTTCGCGATGGACGCGGCCTGCTTGAGCTCCTGCCCGCCGATGCCGGCGTCCTTCATCGCGGCCGCCTCGTACGTGAGGGCGCGCGCGGCCCGTGCGGCGACGGCCAGGTCGGCGATCTGGAAGGCGACCCCCTGCTTGCGCCCGATCGGGCCGCCGAACGTCTGGCGGTCGAGGGCGTACTCGCGGGACATGTCGAGGCACGCCTCGATGCAGCCGACCGCGAGCGCAGCGATGGCGATGCGGCCGTCGTCGAGGGTGGCGAGGAACTGCGCATAGCCGCGGCCGCGCTCGCCGAGGAGGTTCTCTGCGGGGACGCGGCATCCGTTGAAGCTGAGCGGGTGCGTGTCGGAGATGTGCCAGCCGAGCTTGTCGTACGGAGCCTCGGCGACGAAGCCCGGAGTGCCGGACGGGACGATGATCGTCGAGATCTCCGGACGACCGCCGTCACGGACGCCAGTGCGCGCGGTCACGGTCACCAGCGACGTGATCGCGGAACCGGAGTTGGTGATGAACTGCTTGGCACCGTCGATCACCCACTCCCCGTCGACGAGCTCGGCCCTGGTCGCGGTCGCTCCGGCGTCAGACCCTGCGCCCGGCTCGGTGAGCCCGAAGCCCGCGAGCGTCCGTCCGGCGACGAGGTCGGGCAGCCACTGCGCCTTCTGCTCTTCTGTGCCGAAGGTGAGGATCGGGTTGATACCGAGTCCGACAGCAGCCTCGAGCGTGATGCCGACCGACTGATCGACGCGCCCCAGCTCCTCGATGGCGACGCACAGGCTCGTGAAGTCGCCGCCGGAGCCGCCGTACTCCTCCGGCGCGGTGAGCCCGAAGAGCCCCAGCTCCCCCATCCTGGCGACCAGGTCCACCGGGAAGTGGTGGTCGCGGTCCCACTGGGCGACGTGGGGGGCGATCTCGGCCTGGGCGAAGTCACGGACGACCTTGCGGAAGGCCTCGTGCTCGGAAGAGAGAGTGCTGTACGCCATCCGCTGATGTTAACAGTCGTTAACGTACGGGTACACCCGTGCCGGCCGTCCCGTCGTTCATGGCCGGCGCGGCGCGGGTCGGGGTCACCGCGGGCGCCGCGATCAGCTTCTCGAGCTCGCGGACGATCGTCGCCGGCGAGATCGGCCTCGGGCGGTCGAACACCTCGAGAAGCGCATCCACCGACTGAGCGACGGTGAACATCGCTCCCGCGGCTCGCCGCGTGGCGTCCGGGAGCGCCCCGCTCTCGATCGCGCGGCGCAAGCCCCACGCGAGTGCCTCGGCATCGTCGGGGGCGACGAGCAGCACTCCCCCACAGTCGGTCTCGGGCAGCCCGCCGTCGTCCGAGGCGACGACCCGGCACCCTGCGTGCTGAGCCTCGATGGAGACGATGCCGAAGGTCTCGTGCCAGTACTGGCCGTTGGACGGCATCACCACGACGTCGTGCGCCGCCATCAGCGCGGCCATCGTCTCCGGGGTGGTGCGGCTCGCGACGACGGAGATCCCGGGGTGGACGCCGAGCATCTGCTCGATGATCCGCCCCTGCGGCTTGTCCGCCCCTGCTGCCGTCGCCGTGAACAGGAGCTCCACGTCGTCTTCGATGACGTCGATGTGGAGCATCGACAGGAGGGTGTAGACGCCCTTCTCGGGACTGAGCCTGCCTGCGAAGAGGATCCGCGTCTTGCCGGTCATGTTCACCGGACGCGGCTCGTTTGCGAAGCACGGCTCCGCAAACGGATAGACGACGCTGATCGTCGCCACGTCGACGTCCAGGAAGTGCGCCCACAAGGCAGCGGCGTACTGACTCGTGGCGATGAGGGTGAGGTCGCGCGTGCCGTCGACCGCGAACGCCCGCTCGTGCGCTCGCAGGGGCGGCGGGTTGTGCAGGATCAGGAAGGCCGGTTCGCGCGTGCGTACGACATGCGGCTCGTTGACGAAGACGACCGTCCCGTCGAGACTCCCGACCTCGGCGAGGGTCGACAGAGAGTGGAAGGGGAGGTCGGCGAACTCTTCCCGACCATCGGCGTCGTCGAGTCCGATCGTGACCACCTGCGCGGGCACGCCGCGGCGGTTCAGCTCGCGGACCTGACCAACGGTGTAGTTCTCAGAACCGCCGGTGCCTGCCGGCAGTCGGTTCCCTGGGGACCAGATGAAGGAGATCATGCGTACCACCCATGTGTCTGCGACGAACTCAATCGGGTGGCGGACGAGAGGACCGCGGCCGCGGGTCGGATTCCGACCCCACACATGAGGAGAGAGCATCACGCCGGCGATCCGCGACCCGGGTCTCGGCGTGGACGAAGCTCTGCGAAGCAGCGAACCTGCAGCACCCCATCGTCGGCACCTGCAGGTATTTCGACACTAGCACGCACCCACACCCCCCGTTCGTGACACCGAATCTCCCTAAGGTGTTCTCCGCCTGAAGACTTGACAGGTTTGCGATCGCAAATAAAGATGTTTGCGAAAGCAAACGGAAGGAACCTCCTCGTGCTCTCTCCCACCTCGCCCCGCGCCCTGCGTCTCCTCGCGGGCACAGCGGCACCCCTTCTCGCCTCGACGCTGCTCTTCCTCCCGCAGCCGGCAGCCGCCGACGGCGAGACGCCGCAGAAGATGCAGCTGGTCCTCGACGCCTCCGGCTCGATGGCCGAGAACGCCAAGGGCGGAGGCACCAAGATCACCGCCGCCCGCACCGCCCTCACCCGCGTCGTCGACACCCTCCCCGACGAAGCCGTCGTCGGCATGCGCGTCTACGGCGCCACCATCGACACCGGCAAGGGCGCCTGCACCGACTCCCAACAGGTCGTTGAACCCGGCACCGACAACCGCGACGCACTGAGCACCGCCGTCGGCAACTACAAACCCCTCGGCGAGACCCCCATCGGCTACGCCCTCGCGCAGGCCGGCAAGGACCTCGGCACCGACGGCAAACGCACCATCGTCCTCGTCTCCGACGGCGAGTCCACCTGCGACCCCAACCCCTGCAAGGTCGCCCGCGACCTGTCCAAGGACGGCATCGACCTCAAGATCGACGTCGTCGGTCTGTCCGTCGACGCCAAGACCCGCAAACAGCTGCGCTGCATCGCCGACGCCGGGCACGGCACCTACTACGACGCCGACGACGCCGCGTCGCTCACCGAACGCCTCGAAGTCACGTCCACTCGCGCCTTCCGCCCCTTCGACTTCACCGGCACACCCGTGACCGGCACCGCGAGTGCCTTCGACGCTCCCGAGATCGGAGTCGGGCAGTGGCTGGATAAGGTCCCGATCCGCGACACCGTCGCCTTCTACAAGATCCCCCGTACGATCCCCGGCTCGACGATCCACGTCGGGGCGACGACCCAGACCCCGGGCGACAGCCTCGGCAGCGGGCTGGTGCTCGACCTGACCGGCACGGACGGCACGACCTCGTGCGGCAGGGGTACGGCGTTCGAGAGCGCGATCGGCGGCACGAACCTCGTCAGCGGGAGCGTCAACAGCTGGTCGAGGGCACCGAAGCCGGTCTGCGACGACGCAGAGGAACTGACTCTCAAGATCGAGATCTCCGTCGACGACAGCCTCGCGGGCGCTCCGGTCGAGATCGTCGTGTACGAGGAGCCGCCGCTGGCCGAGGGGACGCTCGCGCAGCTCCCCGCCGAGGAGGGGACCCCGCAGTGGGAGCACATGGAGCCCGGGACCGCGACCGCTGAGGTCATCCCCGGGAGCAGCATCGCGAATGCGCCGGTCATCCAGGCCGGCACGTACCGCCTCGACATCCGGTCCGGCGAGCGCCAGGTGCTCGCCGTCCCGCTCGCGTGGGGTCAGCACCTCCAGGCGCAGATCGACGCGACGCTGACCAAGCCCGCGTACGACGGCGCGGGCGCCTGGAGCGGCTTCGACGTCCACGTGGTCGGCCCGACCCGTTCCGACGCCACGGCGACGCTGTTCCCCAACCCGCCGGACGACTGGCGAGCCGGGATCCCGTTCGGGAACATGTGGATCGAGGACGACAAGCACTGGCGTCGCGGCGCCACGACGGTGCCGGTCACCTACCTCAACCGCGCCTCGGCGAAGGGCGAGGTGAGCGCGTCGACGCTGCCCGGCTACCGGTACGTCGACGTCGGATTCGTCAACCGGGCCAACGACTCGGCCGTCATCACGTACGACCTCACGGTGAAGGTCTTCGGCGAGGAAGGCGCAGGTGCACCGGAGTACGCCGACGACGCGAGCCTGCTGACGCCGGACACGGACGACTCTGGTCCGGCACCCACCGAGACGTCGACCGATGACGACGGGGACCTCACGGCAACGGCGGCGCGCGACGACGGCGACGACTTCCCTTGGCTGCCAGTCGGTGTCGGCTTCGCCGGTCTGCTGCTGGTCGCCGGCGGCGGCCTTGCGGTGCTGCTGACGCGGCGCCCCAAGCCCACCACGCCTCCGACCCCACCTCCGCACCAGCCCTGGAACGGACCAGGTCCCGGCGGTTGGTGACGGCTGGTTGGTGGCGGCTCAGCCGAGCAGCAGCACGCCCATGACCGCGAGAAGGACGATCCCGAGCGCGATCGAGGCATAACCCGCGCTCCTCAACGGGGCACGCCCACGCGTCGTCGCCGGAGCCTGTACGGGTTCCGGCGGCGGCGTGCCGGACTCCTCCGGCTCAGGCCCCGCACCGACGGACTCGCGAGCGACGTGTTCGAGCACCTCGATCTCGCGACCCTCGTCGTCCGGGATCGCGTCGCCCGCAGGCACTAGTGCCGTACGGGCCAGCAGTGCCCGTGCGGCACCGGCCGAGGCCGGTCGGGCTCCGGGATCGGGAGCGGTGAGCGCCACAGCCACCTTCCAGAGCGCGGGGTCGACACCGGACGGCGGCTTCTCGACCAGGCGTCCGGCGCCGTCCGGAGGGCGGTCGCCGGTCAGCATCTGGACCAGGACGACGCCCGCTGCCCAGAGGTCCTGCGCGGGGTCCGGCTCGGCGCCGACGAGGACCTCCGGTGCTCGATAGCCTCTCGTCCCTAGTACGACCGCCGGGGCGGTCATCCGCGGCTCATGGACCGGGGCGGCGACTCCGAAGTCACCGAGACGCAGGTACGGCCGCCCGGCACCGGTGGGCTCGAGGAGGAGATTCGCGGGCTTCACGTCCCGGTGCACCACGCCCGCCGCGTGGACAGCCGAGAGGGCGTCGAGCAGCTGGTCGAGCAGGCAGGCGACCCACTCGGGAGGCAGGCTGCCGTAGTCGCGCAGCAGGTCGTGCACCGATCCGCCCCGGACGACGTCCATCGTGAACAGCACGGTGTCGTCCGCACCGGCCCATCCACGCGGCGTCACGGTGTGCGGATGGTCGATCCGCACACTCTGCTCGCGCACGAACCGCAGCAGAAGGGCTGCATCGGCCTGCCGGATCATCTTTGCTGCACGACGGACGCCGTCACGTCGGTCATGGACCAGCCAGACCGTGCCCATGCCGCCGGACCCGATCGGCTCCAGGAGCTCGTACCGGCCGGCGAAAACCTCACCCATCGGCGCCGTACCTGCGCAGCAGCGCCGCGATCCGCGGTTGGGCGTCCGCGACGAGGGCGGCCGCCTCCTCGAAGTCCGACGCGGAGCCCTCCGTACGGAACAACGCGCGCACCGCGCTCGCCTCGGGCGTCGTCCACGAGGTCACGACCGCGACCCCCTCCTGGGACGCGAGACCGGCGAGCGCCTCCTCACGGGTCGCCCGACCGGACGCGACCCCCTGTGCCGCGGCGTACATCGCCTGCAGCCGAGACACCGCAGCCGGGTTGCCGATCTTGACGCGGTGCCCGTTGGCCAGCTGCGACAGCATCGGCGCGGAGATGCCGAGCGCCGCCGCGACCCTCGCCTGGGTCAGCCCGAGCACCTCCGCGCAGCGCCGGACGATGACCCCGAGCGGCTCCCCGTACAACGCCGCCTGCGCGCGCTGGTTCGCCTCCACGTCGGGTCCGCTCATGCTCCGCACCTTAGCCGGGGATGGACTCCTGCCGGGGGCGTGCGGCGGGCGCTCTAGACTCGACGGGCAGCCAAGGCACCATGAGGAGCTTCCGTGACCCACACCCAGGGCATCCGTCCACTGACCAAGGTCCTCATCGCCAATCGTGGCGAGATCGCGGTCCGTGTCATCCGCGCCTGCAAGGACGCGGGGATCGGCAGCGTCGCGGTGTACGCCGACGCCGACCGTGACGCGTTGTTCGTCCGGCTCGCTGACGAGGCGTACGCCCTGGGGGGCGCAACCCCGGCCGAGACCTACCTGTCGATCGACAAGATCCTCGACGTCGCCCGGCGCGCCGGCGCCGACTCCGTCCACCCCGGCTACGGCTTCCTCGCCGAGAACGCCGACTTCGCGCAGGCCGTCATCGACGCCGGGCTGATCTGGATCGGCCCGCCGCCGCACGCGATCGAAGCCCTCGGCGACAAGGCGAAGGCCAAGCACATCGCCGAGCGGGCCGAAGCCCCCCTGGCCCCGGGCACCAAGGATCCGGTCGCCAACGCCGACGAGATCATCGCCTTCGCCAAGGAGTACGGACTCCCGGTCGCGATCAAGGCGGTCTTCGGCGGCGGTGGGCGAGGGCTCAAGGTCGCACGCACCCTGGAGGAGATCCCCGAGCAGTTCGACTCCGCCGTCCGCGAGGCGGTCACGGCGTTCGGGCGCGGTGAGTGCCTCGTCGAGAAGTTCCTCGACCAGCCACGCCACGTCGAGACCCAGTGCCTCGCCGACTCCCACGGCAACGTCGTGGTCGTCTCCACGCGCGACTGCTCGTTGCAGCGCCGCCACCAGAAGCTCGTCGAGGAGGCGCCCGCGCCATTCCTGACCGACGACCAGATCGAGCGCCTCTATGCCTCCTCCAAGGCGATCCTGCGCGAAGCCGGCTACGTCGGTGCCGGCACGTGCGAGTTCCTCGTGGCGCGCGACGGCACTATCTCGTTCCTCGAGGTCAACACCCGCCTGCAGGTCGAGCACCCGGTCTCGGAGGAGGTCACCGGCATCGACCTCGTCCGCGAGATGTTCCGCATCGCCGCCGGCGAGGAGCTCGGCTACGACGACCCTGAGATCCGCGGGCACTCCATCGAGTTCCGCATCAACGCCGAGGACGCCGGACGCAACTTCCTTCCTGCCCCGGGCACGCTGACCGTGTGGGACCCGCCGGCCGGCCCGGGCGTCCGTGTCGACTCGGGCTACGTCGTGGGCGAGACCGTGCCGGGGTCGTTCGACTCCCTGATCGCCAAGCTGATCGTCACCGGCAACAGCCGTGAGCAGGCGATCGAGCGCTCGCGCCGCGCGCTCGACGAGTTCGCCGTCGACGGCATGCCGACCGTGATCCCGTTCCACCGCCGCGTCCTCGACGACCCCGCGTACCTCGGTGACGGCGAGCGCTTCGACGTCTACACCAGCTGGATCGAGACCGAGTTCGACAACACCATCGCCCCGTACGCCGGTGGCGCCGCGGAGGCGCCCGAGACGGCCGAGCGCGAGACGGTGGTCGTCGAGGTCGGCGGCAAGCGCCTCGAGGTCGTCCTGCCCGCAGGGCTCGGCGCCGTCCCCGGAGGAGCCGCCGCAGGTGCCGCCAAGAAGCCGAAGCGCACCGCCAAGAAGGCCGGCGCCGCCGCCAGCGGAGACGCCCTCGTCTCGCCCATGCAGGGCACCATCGTCAAGGTCGCCGTCACCGACGGCCAGGTCGTCGCCGAGGGCGACCTCGTGGTCGTTCTCGAGGCGATGAAGATGGAGCAGCCCCTCAACGCCCACAAGGCCGGCACCGTCACCGGACTCGTGGCGATTGCGGGCGAGACCATCTCCGCCGGTGCGGTCGTGGTCGAGATCAAGGACTGACCCGCGGTGCGGGGGGACGCGGCGCGGCGACGCGTCGCACGGGAGGCTGTGCGGACGGCGGGTGCCGTGCTCGTGCTCGGCGTCGTGCTCATCCCCTCCCCCGCCCTCGCCTCCGCAGAGCCTGCGTCATCGCGCGATGCCGCCCGTACGGTCGACGAGATCGCTGCAGCCTTGAAGGAGGACCCGGTCCTCGTCCAGCAGGTCCTCGGCAACGGCGACGCTGCGGGCGCGGAGGAACGGATCAGCGACGCGATCGCCGACGCCGACGTCCCGGTGTACGTGGCCCTGGTGACCAAGCCCGGCGGACTCTCGGCGAGCGCCGCGTCGAAGGATCTCGCGATCCGCCTCCACTCGCGTGTCGGAGACGGCATCTTCATCGTCGGGATGCCGAGCGAGGTGCTCGCGCTCGAGGCGTGGGGGGCGCCCGACGCTCTCGGGCTCTCCGGTGCCCGGTACGACGCTCTCGAGAAGGCCCACCCGATGGTGGACTCCGACAAGGGGCTCGCCGATGTCGCCGAGGCCCAGATCGTTGCGACGATCGCGGCGGGCGGAGATCCCTGGGGGATCGACGACTCCGCGCTCAGGGAGATCGCGAGCGCGCCGTGGGCAGTGCGGCCGGACTCGCTCCCCCGCGACTACGACGCCGCCACACCCGGAGGCCGAGCCGTCATCGCGACGGTCGCCGGGCTGGGGGTCCTGCTCGTCGGTCTGCGCGCCCTCCTGTGGACGACCGCGCGCCGCGACCCGGCAAAGGCGAAGACTCCTCCGCTGACCGTGTCCGACCTCGACCTTGGCGACCTCGTCGTGAGAGCGAACAGCGAGACCACGCGTCTCGCGGAGGCGCTGGCCAACGCACGCTCGTCGTCGTACGCCGACACCGCGACGGGATATCTCGGGGCTGCCGAGGCCGTGCTGCGCGGTCTCGATCCGCTCGTCGAGCCCCGGGCCCCCCGTGCGTACGGGCGCCAGCTGCGCGACGCCGTCGGAGCGCTCGTGCTCGCCCGCTCCGGGCTGTACGAGCTCGACCGCGACGGTCGCAAGAACGACCGCGGTCGTTACGTCACCTGCTTCTTCAACCCTCTCCACGGCCGTGCGGACACCTCGCTCGAAGTCCCTGGGAGGGGCGCCGTCGTCGTCCCGGCATGCCGGCAGTGCGCCCACGCTGCGAAGCACGGCAAGCTCCCCGACGCGCTGGTGTTCGCGTACCCGTCGCGCCGACCCAAGCCGTACTACGAGGAGAAGTCCGTGTGGGCGCGCTCCGGCTACGGCGCCCTCGACGGTGAGCTGTGGGCTACCGTGACCGCCGAGTCTGCAGGGGCCGGCCGATGACGTGGGTGCGCACGATCGGTGCTGTCGTCGTCACTGCCGTGGCAGCGAGCGCTGCCGTCCTCGCCGTCCAGGTCTACGAGGGCAGGCACCCCGACTCCGACGGACCCCTGCCGCGTCCAGGTGATCGGGCGACGGACGCCGTCGCCGCGCTGACCGAGAGCCACCTGTACGTCGCTCCGGAGCTGCAGGGCCTCCTCACGCCCGAGGAGCAGGCACGCGTTGCTGCCGCAGCAGCGGCGTCGGAGCCGGCGGCGTTCATCGCGCTCGCAGGCAAGGGCCAGGCCGGCTACTACCTCGACGCCGACCTCCAGGAGTATCTCCTCGACGGCGTCGCGGTCGACGGGTCGTACCTCGTGTGGGACGGCGAGAGCCTGTACGCCGACGAGAAGACACGCGGCGGCCAGCTCGACGACATGGCCGAGACGGACATGGCGGGCAAGACCGAGGCCGCGCTGATGCGCTACGTCGAATCGGTCGACGGCAACGAGATCAGGCCGTTCGAGCGCTTCGACTACTGGGGAGGTCCCGGCGGTGGATTCACCGCCGGTCTGCTCATGGTGTCCGGCGGCTACGCGGCACTCATGCTGCTGCTCGGCACCGTCCGCGCCCTCGGCGGCGCCTCGTTCCTCCTGCCAGGACGCTGGCGCGACTTCTTCCGGAGCACCGCATGACCACAGAATCCTCGCGTGCCGACCTTGACGCCATCTGGGCCGCGCTGACGGACTCCGGCGTGTACGTCCACCCCTCGCTGGCCTCCAAGGTCACGCCGGAGCACGTGAGCCAGATCCAGGCGAACGTCGCGCGGATCGACGAGCCGGTCTTCGTCATCGCGTACCCGCTCAACTACGACGACGAGTTCAACGGCGGCGTCGACGACCTCGTCGCCACGCTGCACGACCATGACCCGCAGCCCGGGATCTACCTCGCGACCGACACGAAGTTCGGCGAGGTCCGCATCGGGGGCAAGTCGTGGGACACCGACACCGACGACTACGGCGTCTCCCAGGCCGGCTACGCAGCCGGCCACAAGGAGCCGGACAACCTCGGCGACCAGCTCGTCGCCGCGACGCAGATGATGGCGGACGGGACTGTCGCCGAGGGGTACGCGGCTTTCGAGGAGGCGGCCGCCGCCAGGCGCGAGTCCTCGCAGTCGACCTCCTCGACCTCGTCGTACGACGACGGCGGCAGCACCGGCGTGATCGTCGGGGCGTCGCTGGCGGTCGCGATCGTCGTCGTGGCCGTCTGGCTCGCCCTGTCGTGGCGACGCTTCAAGAGGGAGCGCGGCGACATCCCGAACCGCACGAAGGCGTTCACCCTCCCTGCCTCGGTCGTCGAACGCGTCCGCGATGCTCACGACAGCGCGCTGATCGCCCGCGCGGACCGCGAGCTGCTCGCACTCGGCGAGGCGATCGACGAGACGGACCTCGCCGGCGACACCGCGGCGTGGCAGGCGGCGCTGGACCACTACGACGCTGCCAAGCGCGTACGGGGCGAGTCCGCGCGCCCCGACGTCCTGGACGTCGTCGGCGCGCTGGTCCTGGTGGGACGGGGCCGCGACGCGCTCGAGGCGGCCTCTGCAGGCAGGCCGTACGCTCCGGCGCGTCCCTGCTATCTCCATCCGCTCCACGGCACCGCCGCCGCCATGACGCCCCTGACCACCGACAGTGGCAAGGTGGTCGTCCCGCTCTGCACGCAGTGCCGACGCGATCTCAAGGCCCACCGCCGCCCCGACATCCTCGACGTCGTGCGTGACGGCAGGCCCGTGCACTACTTCGACTCGGGCGTCGAGCCCTGGGCGTCGACCGGCTACGGCGCGCTCGAGCCGGACCTCGTCACGCAGCTGCACCGTACGCGCCGCTGACCGCGCGCCGACGCGACGCGACACCGCCGCTGTGCCATCGTGCTCCCCATGACGATCGCTGTGGCCTACACCCCTGACGAGTACGGCGAGGTTGCGTTGGAGCACGCGATCGCGTGGGCGCGCGACCGCGACGCACGTCTCGTGGTGATCAACGTGGCGAAGGACTCCCAGTTCCACGAGCACCACGACGTCGTCTCCGGATACGACCTCGAGCAGCTCCAGCACCGGCTCGGGTCGGAGGGGTTGCGCGAGCACGATGTCCGCCAGCCTGTGGGGGCCGGTGTCGCCGAGCTCGTGCTCGAGACCGCGGCCGAGGAGAACGCCGACCTGCTCGTCATCGGTATCCGCCACCGGTCGGCAGTGGGCAAGCTCATCATGGGGAGCGTCGCCCAGCAGCTGCTGCTCGATGCCCAGCTGCCGGTCTTCGCGGCGAAGCCGGGACAGCACCCGTTACGGTGAGGTCCGGTCGTCCCACCAAGGAGGCGACCGACCGGACCTGACGCGCTCCCGATCGGAGTTTCCCCATGTTCCGCAAGGTCGTCGTCGCCAACCGAGGCGAGATCGCGATCCGTGCCTTCCGCGCTGCGTACGAGCTCGGCGCGCGCACCGTCGCCGTGTTCCCGTACGAGGACCGCGGCTCCGAGCACCGTCTGAAGGCGGACGAGGCTTATCAGATCGGCGAGGTCGGCCATCCGGTCCGCGCCTACCTCGACCCCGAGGAGATCGTCGCCACCGCCGTCCGCGCCGGTGCCGACGCCGTCTATCCCGGCTACGGGTTCCTGTCCGAGAACCCCGCGCTCGCGAGCGCCTGCGCCGAGGCCGGCATCACGTTCGTCGGGCCGTCCGAGGAGGTCCTGCGCCTGACGGGCAACAAGGCCCGGGCGATCGAGGCTGCCCGCGCGGCGGGCGTCCCGGTCCTCGCGTCGGTGCCGCCGAGCCGCGACGCCGCCACGCTCGTCGCCGCCGCGGACGCCCTCCCGTACCCGCTGTTCGTCAAGGCCGTCGCCGGCGGCGGAGGCCGTGGGATGCGGCGCGTCGACGACCCGACGCAGCTGCGCGACGCGGTGGAGGCCGCGATGCGCGAGGCCGAGGGCGCGTTCGGCGACCCAACGTGCTTCATCGAGCAGGCCGTCGTCGACCCGCGCCACATCGAGGTGCAGATCCTCGCGGACGCGACCGGCGACGTCGTGCACCTGTACGAACGCGACTGCTCGGTCCAGAGGCGCCACCAGAAGGTCGTCGAGATCGCGCCCGCGCCGCGGCTCGACCCGGAGATCCGCGCGCGCATGTGCGCCGACGCCGTCGCGTTCGCGCGCGCGATCGGCTACACCTGCGCCGGGACGGTGGAGTTCCTGCTGGCGCCCGACGGGTCGTACGTCTTCATCGAGATGAACCCGCGGATCCAGGTCGAGCACACCGTCACGGAGGAGGTGACCGACGTCGACCTCGTCCAGGCACAGCTGCGGATCGCGTCCGGCGAGACCCTCGCCGACCTCGGGCTGCGCCAGGACGCGATCACCGTACGAGGTGCGGCGATGCAGTGCCGGATCACGACCGAGGACCCGGCCAACGGGTTCCGGCCCGACACCGGCCGGATCACCACGTACCGCTCCCCCGGCGGCGCCGGCGTCCGCCTCGACGGCGGCACCACGTACGCGGGGGCTGAGATCGGCGCGTACTTCGACTCGCTGCTCACCAAGCTCACCTGTCGCGGTCGCGACTTCGAGGCGGCCGTGGAGCGAGCGCGGCGCGCGATCGCCGAGTTCCGGATCCGTGGCGTCACGACCAACCTCACGTTCCTGCAGGCGGTGCTGAACGACGAGGAGTTCGTCGCCGGCGGCGTCACGACGTCGTTCATCGACCGGCACCCCGAGCTCCTCGAGGGCGCGCCGTCGGCCGACCGCGGCACGAAGCTGCTCGCCTACCTCGCCGACGTGACCGTCAACCGTCCGCACGGCATCTCGCCGGACGTGCTCGACCCGCGCGAGAAGCTGCCCGCCGTCGACCTCGGCGCAGCCGCACCCTCGGGCACGCGCCAGCAGCTCCTCGAGGTCGGGCCCGAGGCGTTCGCGCGGGCGCTGCGCGAGCAGACGGAGGTCGCCGTCACCGACACGACGTTCCGCGACGCCCATCAGTCGCTGCTCGCGACCCGCGTGCGCACGTACGACCTGCTCGCCGCGGCGCCCGTCGTCGCGCGGTCCACGCCACAGCTGTGGTCGATCGAGGCGTGGGGCGGCGCGACGTACGACGTAGCGCTGCGTTTCCTCAAGGAGGACCCGTGGAAGCGGCTCGCCGAGCTGCGCGCGGCGATCCCGAACGTCTGCCTGCAGATGCTGCTGCGCGGCCGCAACACGGTCGGCTACACCCCGTACCCGACCGAGGTCACCGACGCCTTCGTCACGGAGGCGGCCGCGACGGGCATCGACGTGTTCCGCATCTTCGACGCGCTCAACGACGTCGCGCAGATGCGGCCGGCGATCGAGGCCGTGCGCGCGACCGGGACGGCCGTCGCCGAGGTCGCGCTCTGCTACACCGGCGATCTGATGAACCCGGACGAGCCGATCTACACGCTCGACTACTACCTGCGGCTCGCCGAGCGGATCGTCGACGCGGGCGCGCACGTGCTCGCGATCAAGGACATGGCCGGGCTGTTGCGCGCTCCCGCGGCCGCGCGTCTGGTCACGGCGCTGCGCGCGCGCTTCGACCTCCCGGTCCACCTGCACACCCACGACACCGCCGGCGGTCAGCTCGCCACGCTGCTCGCGGCGATCGACGCCGGTGTGGACGCGGTCGACACCGCTTCGGCGTCGCTGTCGGGCACGACTTCGCAGCCGCCGATGTCCGCGCTGGTGGCGAGCACCGACCACACCGATCGGACGACCGGGCTGTCGCTGCGCGCCGTCAACGACCTCGAGCCGTACTGGGAGGCCGTCCGCAAGCTGTACGCGCCGTTCGAGGCCGGACTGCCGTCGCCGACCGGGCGCGTCTACCGCCACGAGATCCCGGGCGGGCAGCTGTCCAACCTGCGGCAGCAGGCGATCGCGCTCGGGCTCGGCGACCGGTTCGAGCAGATCGAGGACATGTACGCCGCCGCGAACGACATCCTCGGCGACATCGTGAAGGTCACGCCGTCGTCCAAGGTCGTCGGCGACCTCGCGCTGCACCTCGTCGCGGTCGGCGCCGATCCCGCGGAGTTCGCCGAGAACCCGCAGGCGTACGACATCCCGGACTCGGTGATCGGCTTCCTCGCCGGCGAGCTCGGCGACCCGCCCGGCGGATGGCCCGAGCCGTTCCGTACCCGCGCGCTCGAAGGCCGTACGGTCAAGATCGGCGAGACCGAGCTGGGCGCGGAGGACCGCGCGGGGCTCGCGGCGGATCCGCGGCCGACGCTCAACCGGCTGCTGTTCCCAGGGCCGACGCGCGACTTCGAGCACGCACGCGGGGAGTACGGCAACGTGTCGGTGCTGCCGACCGACGCGTTCTGGTACGGACTGCGCTCCGACGCCGACGTCGAGGTGAGGCTCGAGGAGGGCAAGACGCTGATCCTCGGGCTCGAGGCGATCTCCGACGCCGATGCGCGCGGTCTGCGCAACGTGCTGTGCACGCTCAACGGGCAGCTGCGTCCGGTCATGGTGCGCGACCGTTCAGCGGCCAGCGACGTCGTGACTGCGGAGAAGGCTGATCCGTCCGACCCGCTGCACGTCGCGGTGCCGTTCGACGGGGTGGTCACGCCCTCCGTGGCCGTCGGCGACACGGTCGAGCCCGGACAGCAGGTCGCGACGATCGAGGCGATGAAGATGGAGGCCTCGATCACGTCGCCGAACGGCGGCACGGTCTCGCGGCTCCTGATCGAAGGCCCGCGCCAGTCCGAGGGCGGCGACCTCCTCCTCGTCCTCGGCTAGCCCGCCCCGCCCCCGCCCCGTCCCGTCCCCGATTCGGGCACTTCGCCACTCTTTCGTCCAGGGAAGACGGTGGAAATCCGCCCGAATCGGGGACGGGACGGGCGGGGCTGTGGAGAGCGGCGTCGGCACCGCGCGAACGGACCCACCCTGCATGCGTGAAAGCCATCCCCGCATTGCTCTTCGAACGTCCGTTCACCCCGCGCGACGCCAAGTCCGTCGGAGTGTCACGACGCCAGCTCGACGGGAACCGTTTCGTACGACTGTTCCGTGGCGCATACGTCACCGCCGGGACGAGGCTCACACTCGTCGTCTGGATCCGTGCCGCACTGCTCCTGCTCCCGGACGACGCCGTCGCGAGCCACCTGACCGCATTGCGTCTCTGGGGCCTCGAGCTGCGCTCGCTGCTTCCGCTCCACTTCTCGACCAACACCGTGGCGCGCATCCGACGCGACGAGATCCGCCTCCACCGCCGCCGCGGCCGACTGCGCGCGTACGTACGCCAGTTCCTCGCGTGCACGGGGCCTGACCGGACATACGTCGACTGCGCCACGATCCTCAACGCTGTCGAGCTCGTCCAGGCCGCCGAACATCTGATCCACGCCGGCCACACCACGCTCGCGGAGCTCTCGACGTACGTCGGAGCGACCCACATCGACGGGGTCGTCCGCGCACGGCGCGCCTTCACCTACGTCCGCGAAGGTGTCGAGTCGCCGATGGAGACCCTCGTACGGCTCATGCTCGTCTTCGCCCGTCTCCCCGAGCCCAACCCGAACCCCGACATCCTCGACAACCTCGGCCGGTTCGTCGCACGCTGCGACCTTGTCTACTGGGACTACCGCGTGATCGTCGAGTACGACGGCGCGTGGCACGAACGCTCCAAGAAGCAGCGCGCACGCGACCGTACGAGGCGCGAGGCACTCGAGCGACTCGGCTGGACCGTGATCGTGGTCCTCGAGGACGACCTCACCAACAAGAAGGCGATCGTATGGCGCGTCTACGGAGCACTCCGCGACAACGGATACGAAGGACCGCGCCCGCACTTCAACGCCATGTGGACCCGCTGGTTCGTGTGACACCCGATGTCCCGTCCCCGATTCGGGCAGTTCCGCACCGAACTGATCCGCCGGATGGGTGGAGAACTGCCCGAATCGCGGACGGGGCCTCAGCGGGGCTGGTGGAGGCGGCGGGCGGCCTCGGCGACGGACCCGCTCATCGACGGATAGACCGTGAACGCGTTCGCGACCTGGTCGGTCGTGAGTCCCGTCGAGACCGCGAGCGACACCGAGTGGATGAGCTCGGAGGCCCTCGGTGCGACGACGACGCCGCCGATCACCGCGCCACCGCCGGCGCGGCAGAAGAGCTTCACGAAACCGTCGCGCACGCCCTGCATCTTGGCCCGCGGGTTGCCCGACAGCCGCAGCGTCACCGCCTCCGCGTCGATCTCGCCCGCGTCGACCTCCTTCTGGGTCACGCCGACGGTCGCGATCTCGGGAGCGGTGAAGACGTTGCTCACGACCGTGCGCAGGCGCAGCGGGTGGACCGCGTCGCCGAGCGCGTGCGCCATCGCGATCCGCCCCTGCATCGCCGCGACCGAGGCCAGCATCAGGACACCGGTGCAGTCACCGGCCGCATACACACCGCGCACCGACGTCCGCGACACGCGATCGACCTGGATGAACCCGCCGGAGTCGACCGTGACTCCGGCCGTGTCCAGCCCGAGCCCCTCACTGTTGGGGATCGAGCCGAGCGCGAGAAGGCAGTGCGAGCCCTCGACCTCGCGCCCGTCGGTGAGTCGTACGAGGACGCGGTCGCCCTTGCGCTCCACCGACTCCATCCGCGAGCGCGACAGGACGTTCATCCCACGACGCGTAAAGACCTCCTCGAGCACGACCGCGGCGTCCGGGTCCTCGCCGGGGAGCACGCGATCACGGCTCGAGACCAGCGTCACGTCGCAGCCGAGCGCCTTGTACGCCCCGGCGAACTCCGCGCCCGTCACACCGGACCCGACGACGATCAGGTGCTCCGGCAGCTCGTCGAGCTCGTAGACCTGCTCCCACGTGAGGATGCGCTCCCCGTCGGGGATCGCCGTGTCGACCACACGCGGGTGCGCGCCCGTGGCGAGCAGGACGATCTGGGACGACAGCTCCTCCGTCCCACCGTCGGCGCGCTCGACAACCACCGTCTCGGGCCCGTCCAGCCGAGCGGTTCCGGCGATCACCTGGACGTTCTCGCGCTCGATCCGGCGGCGGATGTCGTCGGACTGGGCCACGGCGAGCCGCTTGACACGCTGGTTGACCTGGCGCAGATCGACGACCGACGCGGACGTCGTACGGATGCCGAGCTCGCTGGAACCGGACACGTCGGTCATGAGGTCGGACGTGGCGATCAGCGTCTTGCTGGGGACACAGTCGGTGAGGACGGTCGAGCCGCCGAGCCCGTCGCGCTCGACGACGGTGACCTCCGCCCCGAGCTGTGCCGCGACCAGCGCAGCCTCGTACCCACCAGGTCCACCACCGACGATCACGACACGATTCACGTGGTCATTGTCTCGCACCCGGGACGTCGGGCACGTCGCGGCCGGGTACGGACGACCCCCGCTGTCGCGTACGCCACAGCGGGGATCGAGAGACCGGCGAAGGTCAGGCGGACATCTCCGCGAACAACGCCTCGTTGAGCGCGAACGCGACCTTGACCTCGTCGACCACGCGCTGCTTGGTCGCGGAGTCGAACGGGAGCGCGTCGAGGTTCGCGCGGTAGCCGTCCTTGAAGCGCTTCGGCTTCGGGATCTCCGGGAAGTCGTAAAACGACACGCCACCCTCGACCAGGCCGTACTCCCGCTGCAGGATGCGCCCGATCGCCTGCCCGCCCGAGAGGTCACCGAGGTAGCGCGTGTAGTGGTGCGCGAGATAGAGCACGGCGTCGTCGCGGGTCGCCGCGATCCGCTCGGCATAGGCGGTGGCGGCCGGGCCGACCGGCAGGTCGCGCCACGAGTCACCGGCCAGCACACGCAGATCGGCGTCGATCGCGTCGGCACGCATCAGCGCCTCGTCGACGACTGCAGCGGCGACCGGATCACCAGCCAGATCGAGACCAACGGTCTCCAGGGCGTCGTACACCGAAGCGAGCTGGCGCAGGAACACCGTGTAGGCCTCGACGGACGAGCGGCCCTCGAGAAGCTCGCTCATGAACGTCGAGCTCTCCGCGGACGTGTGCTCGGCGCGCGACCCCTCACGCATCAACGTCGAGAGCGCGTCCTGCGCAAGAGTCTCGGGTGCGGCGGTGACGGTCATGGGGAGGGCCTCCACGGGGCGTTCGAGGGACGGTCGTCGAGCAGTCCCAATAATATGACACACCGTCAGAATCGATAGGACATCGCGTCAGAACCAACCTGACGATGCGTCACTTTAACCCCGGAGATCACAGCCAGGCAAGGCTTACCTATGCTGGATACCAGCGAGGTTAGGTGAGCCTCATTCAGAGGCAGCCTCGTGGTCAGATCGGAGTGCCCCCGTGCGTCGCCGCCTTCTCTCGCTCGTCTCGCTCCTGTGCGCCGGCGCACTCCTCTCGGGCTGCGCCACCGGGGTCGACGGCGAGGCGGGCGCGATCGACGCGATCACCACCATCCCCTCCCTCGCCGACGTCGAGGTCTCGGCGTCGCCCAAGGACCTGACCGGCGAGATCAGTGTCGACCTCGGTGCCGACGAGCCCGAGCCGGTCACCACCGATCCGACCCGGACACTCCCCGTCACGGTCAAGGACAGCCAGGGCACACGCGTCGCGGTGAAGTCCGCAGACCGCGTCCTCGCGCTCGACCAGTACGGCACGCTGTCGCAGATCGTGTACGAGCTGGGTCTCGGCGACACGCTCGTCGGACGCGACGTCTCGACGCAGTTCACCCAGGCCAAGGATCTCCCGCTCGTGACCCACAACGGTCACGAGCTCAACGGCGAGGCGATCCTCGACCTCTCCCCCGACCTGATCATCACCGACACCTCGCTCGGGCCGTGGGACGTCATCGAGCAGGTCCGCGACGCCGGTGTCCCGGTCGTCGTCGTCGACAGCAAGCGCAACCTCGACAACGTCGCCGCGCTGATCGCCCAGGTCGCCTCGCCGCTCGGCGTGCCCGAGGCCGGCAAGGCGCTCGCCAAGCGGACCGCCGACGAGGTCGCCGCCGTGCGCACCGTCGTCGACCAGAAGGCGCCGAGCGCCGTCCAGGACAAGCTCCGCACGGTCTTCCTGTACGTACGGGGGCAGAGCGGCGTCTACTACATGTTCGGCGAGGACTCCGGGGCCGACGCGCTGATCTCGGCCACAGGAGCGTACGACGTCTCCGCGGAGATCGGCTGGAAGGGCATGAAACCGCTCAACGACGAGGGCATCGTCGCCGCCCAGCCGGACACCATCATCATGATGACCAAGGGCCTGGAGTCCGCCGGCGGCGTCGACGGGCTGCTCGAGCGCTACCCGTCGCTGGCCAACACACCCGCCGGCAAGAACCGTCGCTTCCTCACGATGCCGGACAGCCAGATCCTCAGCTTCGGGCCGCGCAGCGCCGACGTGATCAACGCACTCGCCGTCGCGATGTACGCCCCGGAGTCGCTGCAATGACCACCGTCGACCCGACGATCTCGGCCCGGTTCCGCCTCAGCGCGACTGTCATCCTCTTCGCCGGCCTCGCGGTCGCGCTCGTCGTGCTCGCGCTGGTCTCGGCAGGGACCGGCCAGCTCGCGATCCCGCCCGCGGAGGTGCTCGGCTCGTTCCTGCACCGGCTCGGGATCGACGTCGGACCGATGCCCGCCCACCCGCAAGGCGATGCCGCGCTGTGGAGCATCCGTTTCCCGAGGGTCGCGATGGCGATCCTCGTCGGCGCAGCGCTGTCGGCGGCCGGGGCGCTCATGCAGGGCGTGTTCGGCAACCCTCTCGCCGAGCCGGGCGTGATCGGAGTCTCCTCGGGTGCGGCGGTCGCCGCTGCCTGCGCGATGGTCTTCGGCTTCACCGCACTCGGTACGTGGACGGTGCCGGCGCTCGCCTTCGTCGGCGGCCTCATCACCACGGTCGCGGTCTACCTGCTGTCGCGCTCCGACGGCCGTACCGAGGTCGTCACCCTCGTACTCACGGGCATCGCGGTCAACGCGGTCACCGGAGCCCTGCTCGCGCTGATGATGTTCCTCGCCGACACGCAGGCACGCGAGGAGATCGTGTTCTGGCAGCTCGGCAGCCTCAACGGCACCCGCTGGGAGTACGTGGGCGTGGTCGCACCGCTCGCCGTCATCGGCATCGCCGGGGCGTTCCTGCTCAGCCGCAAGCTCGACCTGCTCGCCCTCGGCGACCGCGCGGCGCGCCACGTCGGAGTCGACGTCGAGCGCCTGCGCATCGGGGCGATCACCCTGGTCGCGTTGCTCACCGCGGCGGCCGTGGCGTTCTGCGGGATCATCGCCTTCGTCGGCCTGGTCGTCCCGCACCTCATGCGCATGGTCGTCGGTCCCGGCCACCGACTGCTCCTGCCGGCCAGCGTCCTCGGCGGCGCGGTTCTGCTGCTCGCCGCCGACCTCGTCGCCCGCACCGCCGTCCCCTACGCCGAGCTGCCGATCGGGATGCTGACGTCGCTCATCGGAGGCCCGATGTTCTTCTGGCTGCTGCGCCGCACCCGTCGTACCTCGGGAGGCTGGGCATGACCGCGCGCGCCACGCTGCAGGTCCTCGGCGGCTCCGTCTCGTACGGGCCGGCCACGATCCTGCGCGAGGTCGACCTCGACGTGCACCCGAGCGAGCTGCTCGTGCTCGTGGGCCCCAACGGCGCGGGGAAGTCGACACTCCTCGGCGTCCTCGCGGGCGACGTGGCGCTGTCGCAGGGCAAGGTGCTCCTCGACGGCGAGCCCCTCGGGTCGCGCCGCGCCGGAGAGCTGTCGCGGCGCCGCTCGGTCCTCCTGCAGGAGCACCGGCTGTCGTTCCCCTTCACCGTCGCCGAGGTCGTCGCGATGGGCCGCGCACCGTGGCACGGGCGTGACGAGTCCGACTCGGACGACGCGGTGGTCGCCGACGCGATGCGCCGTACGGACGTCGAGCGGCTGTCAACACGCAAGTTCCCCACGCTCTCCGGCGGCGAGAAGGGCCGTACCTCGTTCGCACGGGTGATGGCCCAAGAGGCGCCGATCGTGCTGCTCGACGAGCCGACCGCCGCGCTCGACATCGCCCACCAGGAAGCCCTGCTCACCGAGGCGCGCCGACTCGCACGCGAGGGCCACTCGGTCGTCGCCGTGCTGCACGACCTGTCGCTCGCGGCCGCGTACGCCGACCGCGTCTGCATCCTCGCCGGCGGCCAGGTCCGCGCCGACGGACCTCCGGCCGACGTGCTGCGTCCGGACCTGCTCAGCGACGTGTACGGCCACCCGGTCGACGTCTTCACCCACCCGCGGACGGGCGACCTGATCGTCACGCCGCTCCGTACCCCCGTCGAGGAGGTCGTCCGATGAACCCGCTGCTCCGCCGTGGCCTCGCCGGCACCACCGCGCTCGCGCTGGCAGGCCCGATGGTCGCGCTCACCGCGGCGCCCGCCCACGCCGCCGCCCGGATCACCGTCACCAGCTCCGGAGGCAAGGCGACCGCCGCCACCGACGGCGCGACCACGTTGACCGTCAAGGGTCGCGGGTTCCAGTCGATCGAGGGCGGCGCCGGCGGCATCTATGTCGCGTTCGGCTGGGTCTCCGACCCGACGGGCGACTCCTGGAAACCGTCGCAGGGCGGTGCGACCGGCGACGACTACCGCTACGTGCCGGACAGCGAGTCCGCCGACAACGCCGGCCACCAGCGCTTCCTCGCCTTCCCCGGCTCGGACACGGCGTCGTCGGCGAACGGCACCCTCAGCGCCTCGGGCGGGTTCACGACGACGCTCAGCGTGCCGGGCGCACGCTTCTCGTCGGTCGACCGCTCCGGCAAGGCCGTCGAGGTGGACTGCACCGAAGTCACGTGCGGTGTCCTCACGATCGGCGCCCACGGCATCAAGAGCCCCCGCAACGAGACCTTCACCCCCGTACGCTTCGCGGCCTCGTCCGGGAGCACGGTGACCCAGCCGTCGGCGGGCGCAGCGGTGCCGGCCGACGCCGCTCCGACCGCCGCCACCCCGACCACGCCCGCGCGTACGGGCACGGCGGCGGTCGCCGTCGATCGCGCCACCGCCGTCGTCGGCCGTGTCCTCACCTTCACCGGCACGTCGTTCCAGCCCGGCGAGCAGGTCGTCGCGACACTCGACGACGGGGTCGCCGCGGTCGGTCCGCTCGCCGCGGGCCAGTCCGGTGAGGTCGCCGGCGTCCTCCAGCTCCCGGCGACGATCGAGCCCGGCACGCACGTCATGCGGCTGACCGGCGCCGCCAGCGGAGCCGTCCCGGAGGTCACCTTCGCGATCGCGGCGGCGCCGCCGGTCGTGGACGCGACGGCCGCCGAGGCAGCTGACGAGGGCCCGACGACTGCCGCCTGGGTCTTCCTCGCGGTCGCCGGCGTCCTCCTGCTCGCCGCCGTCGTCGGCGCGGTCCTGCGCGTACGGCGCGCGCGTCGCGCCCAGGCGACCCAGGCGTCGTCGACAGCACAGGCACCGTCGACCGATCCCGCGGAGGCGGTCCGATGACCCGCCGTCTGGCCGTGGCCGCCTCGATCGCTCTCGTCGCCCTCGCCACCCCGCTCGTCCCGGCCGCCGCTGACGGCGCTGACGGCGCGAGCCAGACCACCGCCCGCGAGGTCACCGGCGCCACCCTGCGCTGGGGCCTGTCGAACGAGGTGAACAACAGGGCGTTCGCTCCCGGATCCTTCAACTTCATGTCCGCAGGCACGATCTCTGACCCCGGCAAGGGCGGCCAGACGATCATCTCCGCCGACTCGTGGTCGAACGGGAAGCCTGCGGGCTGGAAGGCCTCGTCGGGCAACGTCGCGCTGGAGAAGAAGACCACCTCGGGCTCGTACGCACCCGCGACATGGAGCGGGCTCACGACCTCCCCAAGCGGAGCCCCGATCGCCTCGCCGACCAGCGGCACGTTCACCGACCACCAGATCGTGCTGTCCGAGGGCTCCGGTTGGGTCGATCCGGACACCGGTCGTGCCTCGCTCTCGTGGCGGGGATCCTTCACCGTCGTCTTCTACTCAGGGATGTCGTTCTTCTCCGTGTCCGACCCGGCACTGAGCGTCGACCGGGACGGTACGGGCGTGCTCACCGCAACGCTCAGCGGCTTCGGCTCCAGCCTCGCCGACCCGTCGGTGTGGAAGCCCGTGGCGGCGAAGAAGGTCACGCTCGCGACGCTCCCGGAGGTCCAGCTCGGCGCCGACGGCACCACGGCGACGCCCTCGTACGAAGGGGTGCGCAACGGCGCGGTCGACCAGAACGTCACGAAGCCAGGCTGGGGCTCGTGGCCGACGTCGTTCGTCGCGTGGCTCGCCGGTGCCGGCTCCGGCTCGTACTGGTACTCCTCGGGCGGTGCGGTCGATGCCAACAAGCCGCCGCTGCCCGTCCACGTCGCGTGGGAGCTCGGCGACGTGCTCGACACGGATCCGCAGGACCCTGGCGTGCCGGAGGATCCCGATCCTCAGGTCCCGACACCGACCACCCCGACACCCGAGAACCCGGCACCGTCGCCCGCTCCTTCAGGTGACGACAAGGCGACCAAGACGTTCAAGGTCTCCGACGCGCAGCTCCGCTGGGGCCTGAACAGCGAGATGAGCAACTCCGCATTCGCCCCGGGGACGTACAACTTCTTCTCGGCGGGCACGGTTCCCAACCCCGGTCGCGGTGGCCAGACGTTGCCCCAGGGCAGCTGGAAGGCACGCGCGGGCAACGTCCGGATCGAGAAGGAGACGGCGAACGGCGGCCACCACCTGGCGACCTGGGACGGCCTCCGCACGACGCCGAACGGTCAGCCCCTCGGCGCCACCACCAACGGCCTCCTCAGCGACCACACGGTCGTCATCGACGGCGGCACCGGCACGGTGAACCCGACGAAGAAGACGGCGATGATCCGCTGGAAGGGCACCTTCACGGTGCTCCTCTACAGCGGCATGTCCTACTTCACGATCACCGACCCGGTGCTCACGGTCAGCAAGGGCGTAGCCCGTCTCGACGGCACGCTCGGCGGGTACGCGTCCGACCGCAACGACACCTCCGTCTGGAAGCCGCTGTCGCCGACGTCGGCCCGGCTCGCCGATGCCTCGGTCCGGAGCCTGTCGAACGCCCGCGGGTTCACGGTGACGCCGCGGTTCACCGGTGTCCGGTACGAGGCTCCGGGCGGCGCCGTCGCCCAGAACCGGGACGCGTCGGGTTGGGGGGCTTTCCCGACATCGTTCGTCCGCTTCCAGGAGAAGGTCGGGACAGCCTCGTACTGGTACAGCAGCGGCGCCTCCACCGATCGCTTCAAGTCGGCCCTGCCGATCACCTTCAGCTACGACGCCGACAAGCCCGCGAGCGCTCCGAAGGGGGGCATCCCGACCGGCGGTGAGGACGACGCCGGCTCCGGGACGTCGACCGGCTCCACCGGCTCGGGGCTCGGCACGCCCGCCGCCCCGTTCGGATCCGCAGCTCTGCCGCCGGCCGCGACCGACGCCCGTACGGTCGTCGGCGCGACGGTGCCCGTCGGCACCACCGAAGGCATCCGCCCGGTCGCCCAACCCCTCGGGGGGTCGTCCCCGACCTGGCCCTGGTGGGCCGGCGGCGCCATGGCTCTCGGCGCGCTGCTCGTCACCGCCGGCTCGCGCGCATTGACCCGACGCACCTCCTGATCTGTCTCACCCCCATCCCCACACGAAGGGAAGCACCACCCATGTCCACGTCCCTCCCCCGGCGGTTCCGGCGCCTCGTCGCCGCCACCGCCGCGACCGCCCTCGCGGCCGGCACCCTGGCTCTCGCAGCCAGCCCCGCGCACGCGGCACCGAAGCTGATCGACGACGCCACGTTCACGTGGGCCCTGTCCAACGAGGCCGGCGGCGGCGCCTACGACGGCAGCTGCAACTTCCTCTCGGCCGGTGAGGCCGGCAGCACGGGATCCTCGCGTCCCTGGACCGAGACGGACAGCTTCTACCAGACGACCGCCGGCAACGTCTCGATCGTCAAGCCGAACGCCGCCGGCGATGAAGTCGCTCCCACCTGGGCGACCAAGTGCCTGGATCGCACCGGCGCCCCCGTCATCGCGGCCAACCCCGCATCGACGAGCGAGAACAAGGTCGTCATCACCGACGGCGAGGGCACCGTCGACCCGGCCGCGGGTACGGCGACGATCCAGTGGGACGGCGCCTTCACCGTCGCCTTCTACGCCGGCAGGACGTACTGGACGGCGACCGACCCGAAGCTGACCGTCGCTACCGACGGCACCGGTACGGTCACCGCGACCGCCTCCGGGTACGCCGCGGACATGGACGATCCCACCCAGTGGACGGCGGTGCCGTCGCGCACGGTCACGCTGGCGACACTCGCGGGCGTGGACGTCACCGCGTCCGGCATCGACATCACGCCGACCTATCGAGGCGTTTCGGTCACCACTCCGGCAGGGGCAGCGGCGCAGACGACGACCGGCGCGTCGTGGGGCTCGTTCCCGCAGAGCTTCGTCGACTTCCACGGCCTCACCGGCCAGTCGTCGTACTGGTACTCGACGGGGAGTCAGCGCGACATCGCGAAGGTTGCCAACCCGATCGCCGTCGACTACACCGTCGCGCCCGACCCGGCACCGGCGAAGGTGACGGTCAGCAAGACGACGATCCCGACGACCGGTGAGCACGAGATCACCGTCACCGGCTCCGGTTTCGATCCGTCGCTGGCTACCGGCACCCGTCCGCCGCTCGCCGGGAAGCCTGTCGGCACCTACGTCATCCTCGGCACCGTCGCCGACACCTGGAAGCCCAGTGCGGGCGCGACGTCCTCCGCCCGCAAGGCCATCTCCCAGAAGTGGGCCGTGCTCGCCGGCGACATGGCCACCATCGGTGGTCCTGGCGCGGGCGCGATCGAGCTGAAGGCCGACGGCACGTTCTCGACGACCTTCACCGTCTCCAAGTCAGCGGTCGACGCCGCGCCTGACAAGCTGGCGAACCTCGGCGTCTACACCTACGCCGCCGGCGGTGCGACCCAGGCCGCGTACGAGACGTTCACTCCGATCGCGTTCAAGGACCCGGCGCCTGCCGCCGTCACCTCCACGACGACGCTGACCGCCCCCGCCAAGCTCGTGTACGGCCGTACCGGCACCGCCACGGTCGCCGTGAAGGCGCCGAAGGCCGTCGCCGGCTCGATCCAGCTGCTCGACGGCGCGAAGGTCATCGGCACCCGTCCGGTCGCCTCGGGCAAGGCGTCGTTCGCGCTCCCGAAGAACCTCAAGGTCGGCGCGCACCGCCTGTCGGCGCGCTTCGTCTCGAGCAACGCGGCGGTCGTGAAGCCGTCCACCTCGGCGGCTCGTACCCTCACCATCACCAAGGTCGCCACCAAGACCGCCGTGAAGGTCACCAAGAAGCCGACCCGCAAGAAGGCCGGCAAGGCCAAGGTCACCGTCTCGGGCTCCCCGAAGGCGAACGGCAAGGTCACGCTCGTCATCAAGGGCAAGGGCATCAAGAAGACCGTCCGCGCCACCGTCAAGAACGGCAAGGTCGTCGTGAAGCTGCCCAAGCTGGCGAAGAAGGGCACCTACAAGGTGACTGCGACGTTCGCCACGACCGGCACCCACGCGGGCTCCAAGAAGACCGTGAAGGTCAAGGTCACGAAGTAACGGACGTACGTCCCGACAACATGACCCGACGTTCCACCCCGGATCTGGGGGTGGAACGTCGGGTCATGTTGTCGGGTCGTACGTCAGGCCTCGCGGGCGCCGACCGCGCGGAGGACGAAGCGCTCCGTGACGGCGACGGCGGAATCGCGCTCCGTCCCCTCGCCGTGGGTGACCTGGCGCCCCTGCAGGCACGCGAGCACGAGCGCCGTGGTCGCGCGCAGGTCGTCGACGACGAAGGCGCCCTGCTCCATGCCGTCGGAGAGCACGCAGCGCAGCAGGTCCTCGACGACGATGACGTGCTCGCGCATGTGCAGCAGCGCATCGCGCGAGAGCACCGAGTAGAGCTGTGGGCCGAGCCCCATGTGCATCTCGCGGGAGAGCGCGACGTGCATGCGCACGTATGTCCGGAGCTCCTCGACCGGGCCGTCGGCCTCGGCGAGCGCGCCGCGGATCGCCTCGACGTACTGATGGGTCTCCTCCATCGCGAACGCGAGGAGGATCGCCTCCTTGTCGGCGAAGTGGTTGTAGATCGCCGTACGGCCGATCTCCGCGCGGCTCGCGACGTCGGCGAGCCGGACCGCGTCGTAGCCGCGCTCGGTCAGCAGCTCACCGAACGCGACGAGCACGCGGCGTCGTGTCTCGATCCGGTGGGCGGCCAGGTTCTCGCCTATGATCTTGGGCACCCCGCCAATCTACCGGCCCCCGGGACCGCCTGAGTTAGTGTGCCGAGGTGAGTGTCGAAACCATGAGCCCCGTTGAACCTTTGGACCGCCCCCGCTCCCCCGAGGAGATGGCGACCGCCGCCGCAGAGGTGCTGCGTGAGCGCACCGGAGGAGACCACGACGTCGCCCTCGTGATGGGGTCCGGCTGGAAGCCTGCCGCCGACGTTCTCGGCGCCCCCGAGCACGAGTTCCCCACGACCGACCTGCCCGGCTTCGTGGCGCCGTCGGTCGCCGGCCACGGAGGGACCGTCCGCTCCGTGCGCGTCGGTGACACCCGCGTGCTGGTCTTCCTCGGCCGGACTCACCTGTACGAGGGTCACGGCGTCGACGCGGTCGCGCACGGCGTCCGTACGGCAGCGGCGGCAGGGTGCCGCGCCGTCGTTCTGACCAACGCGTGCGGCGGCCTGCGTCCGGAGTGGATCCCGGGCACGCCCGTCCTCATCAGCGACCACATCAACCTGACCGCGACGTCGCCGCTGCACGGTCCGCAGTTCGTCGACCTGACCGACCTGTACGCCAGTCGTCTGCGCTCGCTGTGCCTGGAGGTCGACCCGACGCTCGCGCAGGGCGTGTACGTCCAGTTCCCCGGCCCGCACTACGAGACGCCCGCCGAGATCGGCATGGTCCGTGCCATCGGAGGCGACCTCGTCGGCATGTCGACCGTCCTCGAGGCGATCGCGGCCCGTGCGGCAGGCCTCGAGATCCTCGGCATCTCCCTCGTCACGAACCTCGCGGCCGGCGTCACCGGCGAGCCGCTGAACCACGAGGAGGTCCTCGCGGCGGGGGCCGCCTCCGCTCAGACGATGGGGCACCTGCTCGCGTCGGTCGTGGGCCGCATCTGATGCGTGTCCTGGTCACCGGCGTCTGCGGGGCGATCGGCAGCACGGTCGCTCCCGCCCTCGCGGCGCAGGGCCACGAGGTCCGAGGCCTCGACCTGGTTGCCCCGGACGACCGCCTCGCGGCCGCGCTGAGCGCCGGCATGCTCGTCGGCGACGTCCTCGACCCCATGCTCGCCGATCAGGCGGTCGAGGGGGTCGACGCGGTCGTGCACCTCGCCGGCCTGCCGGAGGAGTCCACGCTGACCGACGAGCTGACGTCGCACGCGCACACCACCGCGGTCCTCCTCGACGCGATGGTCCGCCACGGTGTCGACCGGTTCGTCTACGCCAGCAGCAACCACGCCGTCGGGATGGTCCCACGCACGGACCGGCTGGAAGCCGAGGTGAGGCCGCGGCCGGACACCTTCTACGGTGTGGCGAAGGTCGCCGCAGAAGCGTTGATGAACCTGTACGCCGACCGCTTCGGGATGACCGCCGTCGCCCTGCGGATCGGCTCGTTCCGCGAGGAGCCGACGACTCGCCGTGCGCTGTCGACGTGGCTCTCGCCCGGCGACGCGGTCCACCTCGTCGAGGCGGCGCTGACGACCGACGAGTCCGGCTTCATCGCCGTCTACGGCATCTCTGCCAACACCCGCGCGTGGTGGGACCTCGGGCCGGGGCGACGCATCGGGTACGCCCCGCGAGACAACGCCGAGGCGTTCGCGGCCTCGATCCCCGACCGCGAGGAGGACGAGGCCGAGGGCGACCGGGTCGGTGGCCCCTTCGCGGTGATGCCGCTGGGGAGGCCGCTGCCGTGACGAGCCCCGACCCGACCCCGAAGGACCTCGCCGAGGCCTGGCTCGCTCAGGACCCTGACCCGCAGACCCGTGACGAGCTGCGCGTGCTGCTCGACTCCGGTGACGAGGCGGAGCTCTCCACGCGCTTCGCCGGCCGTCTGGTCTTCGGCACAGCGGGCCTGCGCGGTCCGCTCGGTGCCGGCCCGACCCGGATGAACAGGGTCGTCGTCGCCCAGGCAGCCGCAGGCCTGGCCGCGTACCTGCGCGCGCACGTGGACGAGGCCCCGACCCTCGTCGTCGGGTACGACGCGCGCCACAACTCCGCGATCTTCGCGCGCGACACGTGCGAGATCGCAGAGGCTGCGGGCGTCCGTGCGCTGCTGCTTCCCGAAGCGCTCCCGACGCCGGTGCTCGCCTTCGCGATCCAGCATCTCGGCGCCTCCGCAGGCGTGATGGTGACCGCGTCGCACAACCCGCCGCAGGACAACGGCTACAAGGTCTACCTCGGAGACGGCAGCCAGATCGTGCCGCCCGCAGATGTCGACATCGCCGAAGCGATCGCCGCCGTCGGACCGGTCGACTCCCTCCCCCGCGACGAGGCGTACGAGGTCCTGACCGACGAGGTCCGAGAGGCGTACGTCGCTGCCGTCGCGGCGCTGCCGGACGCTGGCCCCCGCGAGCTCGTCGTCGCGTACACACCCCTGCACGGCGTCGGTCTCGCGACCGCGGCGGAGGCCGTCCGTGCCGCAGGCTTCGAGGCACTCCACGTCGTCGAGGAGCAGGCCGATCCGGACCCGGACTTCCCGACGGTCTCGTTCCCCAACCCCGAGGAGCCCGGCGCGACCGACCTGCTGCTCGCGCTCGCCGACCGTGTCGGTGCCGACCTCGCCCTCGCGAACGACCCCGATGCCGACCGCTGCGCCGTCGCGGTGCCGACCCCTGCCGGCTGGCACCAGCTGTCCGGTGACGAGGTGGGCGTCCTCCTGGCCGACTTCCTGCTGCGACGCGGTGTCGCGGGGACGTACGCAACGACCATCGTCTCCTCGTCGCTGCTCGGGCGGATGGCCGAGGCGTACGGGCAGCCGTACGCGGAGACGCTCACCGGCTTCAAGTGGATCGGCCGCGTCCCGGGCCTGGCGTACGGGTACGAGGAGGCGCTCGGCTACGCGGCGGCACCGGCGATCGCGCGCGACAAAGACGGCATCTCCGCGATGGTGCGGATGCTCGAGCTCGCCGCCGAGCTGCGCGTGCAGGGCCAGACCCTGCGCGACCGCCTCGACGAGATCGCCGCACGCTTCGGCGTCCACGCGACCGACCAGCTCTCCGTACGGGTCGACGACCTCACGCTGATCACGCAGGCGATGGCACGGCTTCGTGCCGCGCCTCCGACCGTCCTTGGGGGCTATGCCGTCGAGCACGTCGACGACCTCGAGGCGGGCAGCGAGAGCCTGCCTCCGACGGACGGGCTGCGGCTCGTGCTCGCGGAGGGCGGACGGGTGGTCGTACGCCCTTCGGGGACCGAGCCCAAGCTCAAGTGCTACCTCGAGGTGGTCGTCCCTGCCGACGACGGCGTCGACGCCGCACGGATCGCGGCGGCTGCCCGCCTCGACGCGATCCGAGCCGACCTGTCGACAGCCCTGGGACTGTGAACCCGCGATGACCGCGCCCGTCCTGCGCCGCTTCCGGGGAGGCGACGTGGGGCGGCTCCTCCTCGCATGGGTCGGCGGCACACTCACGCTCGTCGTGGTCGACTGGGTGCTGCACGACCTGGAGTTCACCGCGTGGTGGACCCCTGCCGTGGCAGCGGCTGTGATCGGCCTCGTCGGGCTCGTGCTCCAGCCGCTGCTCGTCGCGGTGGCGGCGCGGGTCGGCTGGGTCGCTGTGATCGCGCTCGCCGTCGTCGGCCAGGCGGTGGTCGTCGCGGTGGCGCTCGCCGTCGTCCCCGGCATCGTCGTCGAGAGCTGGTGGGCCCCGCTGATCGCGGCCTGGCTGGCGGCGCTCGTCGGCTCGCTGCTCGCCTGGCTGAGTACCGCGGGCACCGACGAGGGGTTCGCGGTGGCGCTCGCGCGCCGCGGTCGCCGTTCGCGACAGCATGGAGACGGGCCTGACGAGGACGGTCTGCTGGTGGTCCAGCTCGACGGTGTCGCCTACCCCGTCCTCACCTGGGCGCTCGCCGCCGGCAACATGCCCACGCTGGAGCGGTGGCTGCGCGAGGGCAGCCACACCCTGCACGAGTGGCGACCGACGACGCCGTGCACGACGCCGGCGAGCCAACTCGGGATCTTGCACGGCTCGGCGGAACGGGTGCCGGCGTTCCGCTGGTACGACCGTGAGCTCGGCCGCGTCCTCACCGCCAACCACCCCGCCGACGCCGCGGTGATCGAGCAGCGGGCACAGGGTCCGGGCCTGCTCGCCGACGGCGGTGTCTCGGTGTCGAATCTCTTCAGCGGCGGCGCCGACCGTACGGCGATGGTGATGTCACGCCTGCGCAACGGCCGCGGCACGACGATCACCCGCGAGGCCGTCGCGTGGTTCGCGGTGCGGCCCGACGGGCTCGCGCGCAGCCTGTTCCGGACGCTCGCCGAGGTCGTGCGCGAACGCACCCAGTCTGCGCGCCAGGCGCACCGTGACGTCCTGCCCCGGGTCAAGAGGGACTGGACCTTCGCGTTCCTGCGCGCGGGGTCCAACGGCATGGTCCGCGACCTGTCGACGGCGGTGGTCGCGCAGGAGATGCTCCGCGGGACGCCGATCCTGTACGTGGACTATGTCGACTACGACGAGGTCGCCCACCACGCGGGGGTGTTCCGTCGCGAGGCGCTCGCAGCGCTCGAGGCCCTCGACGGCGTGCTCGCGACGCTCGAGACGGTCACCACGCACTGCCGACGGCGCTACCGCATCGCCGTCGTGAGCGACCACGGCCAGTCGCAGGGCGCGACCTTCCTGCAGGTGCACGGGGCGACGCTCGCCGACCTGGTCGCTGAGCTGACCGCCGGGTCGGTGGAGGCCGTCCAGGCGAGCAACGAGGACTACGCCCGGCTGCGCGCGCTCGCCGAGGAGATGGCGGGAGCCGGCGCCGGCTCCGGCACGGCGCGCCGCGCCGCCGAGCGGATGGACCGTCGTACGGGCAGCTCCGCCGCCGACCCCGACGCTCCCGCGCGCGAGGCCGACGGCGCGAGCGACCTGATCGTCCTCGCGTCGGGCAATCTGGGTCTCGTCAACGCCCGCTCCGACCAACGCTTGGTGCTGCAGGAGATCGACGAGCGCTGGCCGCGCCTCATCCCCGGACTGGTCAACCACCCGGCGATCGGCTGTGTGATCGCGATGACCGTGGACGAAGGACCGGTCGCGATCGGGAGCGACGGCATCCACGCGCTGCGTACGGGCAAGGTCATCGGCGACGTCGACCCGCTGGCCGCGTACGGGGAGGGGGCGCGCGAGCGCATCCACCCCGCGTCCGAGCGGCCCGAGGCGCCGGACCTTTACGTCGTGAGCGCCTGTGACCCGGCGACCGGGACCGTCCACGCGTTCGAGGAGCTGGTCGGCAGCCATGGCGGGCTCGGCGGCTGGCAGGACCGCGCCGTGCTGCTCGCGCCGGCCGAGCTCGCGCCGCCGCCCGACGACCTGCTCGGCGCCGACGCGATCCACCGCGTCCTTCGAGGCTGGCGCGACGAGCTGGTCTGACGCCACACTCCCCCTCTGTCGCCCCGTCTCGCGCGGACGTCATACGTCTCGCGGGGCGCAACCCGCGAAACGTATGACGTCCGGTGGAGGGGGCGGCTCAGACCGAGCGCTGGTACGCCCGGAACGCCCGGGTGGCGAGCCAGCCCATCACGGCCGCGACCACGAGCAGCAGGGCGAGCCGCCCTCCGACGACCGACCAGTCCGGGCCCGCCGACAGGGCCTCACGGGAGGCGACCGCCGCCCAGTCGACCGGGTTGAGGCGAGCGACGGTCGCCACCCAGTCCGGCATCAGCGGGGCCGGGAGCATCACCGAGGACAAGAACGTCAGCGGGAGCGTGAGGAACTGCGAGATGCCGATCAGCGCCTCCTCCTGTCGTACGAGCAGCGCCACGGCGTTCGACAGCGCCGCGAACACCGAGCCGAGGAGCACCGCCGCCACGACCACCACGAGCCACCCGAGCGGCCCACCCTCGAACCGCGCCCCCACGACGACGCCTGCCGTCAGCACGATCAGCGACTGGAGCGCGATCGTCACGGCCTGCGACGCGAGCGAGCTCAGCATCAGCGCCGACCGCCCGACCGGAGACGTGAGGTCGCGATCCATGACGCCGCGGTCCATCGCGACGATGAAGCCGGTCCCGGCCCACCCCGCCGAGAACATCGCCGTCATGACGACGACGCCCGGCGTGAGGTAGGTCATGTACGAGGCACCCCCGAACCCGGGGAGCTCGACGACGTTGCGGAACAGCTGGCCGAACAGCAGCAGCCAGACGAGCGGCTGGATCAGCGAGAAGGCCAGGTACGCCGGCTGCCGCACGAGGTTGCGCAACGACCGCCGGGTGAGGAGCTCGGTGTGCACGAGCATCGTGGTCATGCCGCCACCCCCTCGGACTCGGCACGGTCGATCCCCGCACGCCCCGGCCCGTCGCCGCTGCCGAACGCGCGTCCGGCGTAGCGCAGGTAGACGTCGTCGAGCGACGGTCGCGCGACGGTCACCGCGGCGAGCCGCAGCGACGCCGCGTCGAGCGCCGCCATCACCCGCGGCAGGGCGACTGCACCGTCGTCCACCCGCGCGCGCAGCAGCCCTGCCGTACGGGTCAGCTCACGGACCCCGGGCAGGTCGCCGAGCGCCCGCTCCGCCGCGTCGACATCGCGGCGCTCGGCGAGCTCGACGGCGATCGCGTCGCCCGACAGCCCCCGCTTGAGCGTGTCCGGTGTCCCCCGTACGACGGCACGGCCGTCGTCGACGATCACGAGCTGGTCCGCGAGCTGGTCGGCCTCCTCGAGGTAGTGCGTCGTGAGCAGCACCGCAACCCCGTCCGCTGCCGCCAGGCGCGAGATCTCCGCCCACATGTCGGCCCGCGCCTCGGGGTCGAGCCCGGTGGTCGGCTCGTCGAGGAAGAGCACCTGCGGCCGGTGGACCAGGCTCATGGCGACGTCCAGCTTGCGCTGCATGCCCCCGGACCACGTCCGCGCGAGGCGCCCCGCTGCGTCGGCGAGACCGAAGCGTCCGAGCAGCTCGTCGGCCCGCGCCCGGGCCTCGCGACCAGAAAGTCCGTACACGCGTCCGGCGAGGACGAGGTTCTCGATGCCGGTGCCGACCGGGTCGAAGGCAGGTTTCTGGGAGACGTAGCCGAGGGCGCGTCGGACGTCGGCGGCCTCGCGGACCACGTCGAGTCCGGCGACCGAGGCGGTCCCCGAGTCTGCTCGTGACAGCGTGGTGAGGATCTTGACGGTCGTGGACTTCCCGGCGCCGTTGGGCCCGAGCAGCCCCAGCACCGTCCCGGGCTCGACCTCGAGGTCGAGCCCGTCGAGGGCCCGGACCTCATGGTCTCGGGCGCGATAGGTCTTGGCCAGGCCGGTGGCGGCGATCGCCGGTCCCGACCGCTGTGGATGTGGCATGGCAGGTCTCCTTCTGATGAGGAGTCCGCCACCGGTGCCGTAGCCTGGAGATGCAGCCTTCGGGGCTCGGCGCCTGCGTCGGACTCGAGGGTGACGGTCCCCGGTCGATGGCAGTCGGCCGGGGACCTCTCTTCGTCCGCCCGCACGGGTGCGCGGGCGGAAGTCGGTGGTCAGGGCCCGGACATCAGCACTCCGAGCTCGGGGAACTCCTCGACGAGCCGCCGCTCCGCCTCCTGCGGGTCGGCACCCTCGGCGCGCAGCTCGTGCATGCGTCGCCAGATGCTGATGCCCTCGAACGTCTCCGTGCGCAGGTCGGCAAGCAACGCGGCGACGAACTCACGCTCGGCGGCGCGGACGGCCTCCTGGTAGTCGCTCTCGAGGACGAACAGCCGAGGGAAGCCATCGGGCAGCGCCTGACGGATCGCGTCGTACGCCCGCGACTGCAGCGTGAGCTCGGACAGCCGGCGCTCCAGGAGCGGCACGACGTCGTCGGGCGGCAGCGTGGCGATGAGCGACAGGGCGGCTTCGAAGTCGGTGAACTGCGGAGTCGACTCGCTGAGGAGCTCGCTGAGCCAGTCGGTCATCACGATCTCGCCGTCCGAGGTGATCTCGTAGACCGTGCGCTCGGGACGCCTCCCCTCGCGGACGGTCTCGCGCGCCGCGATGAGGCCCTTCTTCTCGAGCGACTCGACCACGGAGTAGAGCGACCCGTAGTTGAGCCGGATGCTCTCCTCCTTGTGCCGCTCGCGCAAGGTGCTCGACATCTCGTACGGGTGCATCGGCCGCTCGGCCAGCAGGCTGAGCACGGCGAGCGCGAGCGCGTTCGTCGGGCGTCGTACGGCCATCGCTCTCTCCCTCCGACATCGAGTACTCGACTCAGAGTATTACGGCGAGAGTACGGAGACAAGACGCGCCGTGCCTCTCATGAGAGGCACGGCGCGTCTGCGTCCGTACGGGTGCGAGCGGACCTCAGCGGGTCAGGCCTGGGACACCGCTCAGCTTCTTGCCCGACTCAGCATGCTCGGTGAGCGCGTCGAGCAGGACGCCAGGCAGCGGGGACTTCGCGCTCTTCTCGGCGGATGCGCCTTCGATCCGCGCGTCGGCGACCTTCGGCTCCTCCGCCGCAGGGGCGGCTGCCTTCGGAGCGGCGGGGCGCTCGCCCGACCGGCTGGTCTGTGTCTCGGCGGCGGCCGTCTTGGCGCTCCGGGCGAGGTCGGAGCTCGGCGGCGCGAGGCGCGCGGCGACCTGAGGCGAGGCGACGTTCACATCGGCGAGCCCGGGGACACCGGGGACGCGTGCGGTGCTGGAGTGCTGCCAGATCGCCTGCTTGCGCCACGGTGCGGGTACGGTCGGGCGCCGCGTCTCGTAGTGCGCGACCCACAGGGGGTACTTCGCGAAGGGGATGGAGCCGCGGACGGACGCGTTCCAGAAGCCCGGACCGGTGTAAAGGAGCGGGCGTGTGCCCGTCATCCGCTCGACCGTCTGAAGCCAGCGCTTGGCCCAGTTGCGCAGGTGGGAGCGCGAGCGGCCGTCCGTGTCCTCGAGGTCGAGGACGAGCATCGGCTTGTCGACGCCCGTACGGCGGACCTGGTTCACGAAGTGGCGTGCCTGCGCGACGGCAGGGGTCCCCGGACGCGCGAAGTGGTAGTAGCCGGTGGCGAGGCCGGCACGCTGACTCGCACGGCCGTCGGTCTTGGCGTACTCGTTGACGAACGACCGCCCCTCGGTCGCCTTGATGAAGGCGTAGGTGTAGCCGGCCTTGCGGACCTTGGTGAAGTTGATCGCCCGGCCCCGCGGGTGCTGGTGCCCCGAGACATCGATGCCGCGTGCGACGCCGTTGCTGGACTTGTCGGCGGCCTTCGCGGACACCGCCTTGGTCGCGGACGCCGCGGATGCCACGGATGCTGCGGAGGTCTGGGCCGCGGGGGTCTGAGCCGGGACTTGCGCCGCCGAGGCGGGCGCCGAGGTGGCGAGGGTGGCGCCTACGAGTGAGGCGCCGACGGCGAGCACGACCACGGCTGCGTGGCGTGCCCGGCGTCGGAGGATAGGGGTGTTCATGGTGCTGCTCCTGTACCGGTCGGTCATGGCGTAGCGACCGGTCCGGAGCAGGCGGGATCGACCGAGCACAAGGGCTCGGTGAACATCGTGAGGACTGCCTCTTACGCGCCGGGGGTCGCACGTACGGCGCCCGGAAGCGGCGGATACCGCCGCCACCGGACGCACAGGAGCGGATGCTCGTCATCCCAGCGTCCACGCCCGCCCGGGGGTGCGGGGGACGCTACACGCAAGGCCACTGAGGGCCGTACTCCTTATCCGAGAGTGACATATCTGAACAAATCGGACAAATAGCACGTGCAACGCCAGCTGGCAGTGCGCCAGGACGAGCAGTGGCGCAGGTCAGCGCACGACAGCGACCGCGCACCGAGCGTGGTGCAGCAGGCTCTGGCTCACCGAGCCCAGCAGCATGCCCTCGAACGCGCCCCTCCCCCGCGAGCCGACCACGACGAGCGCGGCTGTCTCCGACGCATCGGCGAGCGCGACCGCAGCAGGAACCGTGATCGCCTCCTGCTGAACGCTCACCCCGGGGTAGCGGGCGGACAGGGGCGCCACCACGTCCGCGAGCACCCCCTCCGCGACCGCGATCTCGTCGCCGACGTTGGTCGGGATGTATCCCGAGAGGATCGCGGGGCTCGACGCCGACGTACGGAAGCCGTACACCACCGTCAGATCCACCCCCGTCGCAGCCGCATAGGCGAAGGCCCACTCCACGGCGGGGGCGGACTCGTCCGAACCGTCGGTGCCGACGACAACCCGGGTCGCCTGCGGTCGTGCAGGCTCCCTGATGACCACGACCGGAGAGTCGGCGTGGCGAGAGACGTGCTGGCTCACCGAGCCGACCACCAGACCCTCGATCGCCCCGTGGCCCTGACTCCCCAGCACGACGACGGACGCCTCCGACGAGAGCGCGATGAGCTCCTCGGACGCCTTTCCTACGCGCGTCTCGACCTCGTACGTCGTCGCGCCGGCCTCCGCCAGCACGGACTGGGCCTCCTGGACCAGGGTCGTCTCGACCTCGTCAGCGGCGTCGGAGCCCGCCAGGTCGTGCCCCAGCACGGCGACCGCTCTCACCGCCGCCCCGGTCGCCACCGCGTAAACACTCGCCCACCTGAGCGCGAGCGTCGCATCCTCCGAACCATCGATTCCGACCACGACCGGTCCCTGTGCATCAGCCATGCCCCCAGCATGGGGGGTAGCACCTCCCCCACGCATTTAGACTGGCCTTGTGACCATGACACCCACCGTGCTCGGCAGCGCCGCCGACGTCCGGTCCGTGCTGGGCGACCTCTCCGGGGTCGACCAGGTCGGGCTGGAGGCGCGCGCCGCCGCACTCGCGACCCGATCCATCAAGAAGGACGCCAAACGCACGGCGATCGACCTCGCGATCTCGATGGTCGACCTGACGACGCTCGAGGGGGCCGACACCCCCGGCAAGGTGCGGTCGCTGGCCGCGAAGGCTCTGCGCCCGGACCCGTCCGACCCGACCTGCCCGCAGGTCGCTGCTGTCTGCGTCTATCCCGACCTCGTCGCCGTCGCCCGCGAAGCCCTCGGCGACGCGCCTGTCGGCGTCGCGAGCGTCGCCACCGCGTTCCCGTCCGGACGCGCCGCGCTGCCGATCAAGATCGCTGACACCGAGAACGCCGTCGCCGCGGGTGCCAGTGAGATCGACATGGTCATCGACCGTGGCGCGTTCCTCGCCGGCGACCTGCTGAAGGTGTACGAGGAGATCGTCGCCGTCCGCGCGGCGTGCGAGCGTGGCGACGGCTCTCGCGCCCACCTCAAGGTGATCCTCGAGACCGGCGAGCTGGCGACGTACGACAACGTCCGTCGCGCGTCCTGGCTGGCGATGCTCGCCGGAGCCGACTTCATCAAGACCAGCACCGGCAAGGTCTCCCCTGCGGCGACGCTGCCGGTGACGCTGCTCATGCTCGAGGCGGTGCGTGACTTCCGCGACGCCTTTGGCGTGCAGGTGGGTGTCAAGCCCGCAGGCGGCATCCGGACGACCAAGGACGCCTTCAAATACCTCGTCACGGTCAACGAGACCGCAGGCGTCGACTGGATGACGCCAACCTGGTTCCGGTTCGGGGCGTCGAGCCTGCTCAACGACCTGCTCATGCAGCGCCAGAAGTTCGAGACCGGCCGTTATGCCGGACCCGACTACGTGACGATCGACTGAGGCACCGACATGGCTGACCACGCCGTACCCCCCACACCGCTCGACTACGCACCAGCACCCGAGTCGCGGGCCATCGTCGACCTCCAGCCCTCGTACGGGCTGTTCATCGACGGCTCCTTCACCGAAGGGATCGACGGCCGGACGTTCAAGACCGTCAACCCCGCGACCGAGGAGGTGCTCGCCGAGGTCACCGAGGCGACCGACGCCGACGTCGACGCCGCGGTCGCCGCCGCCCGCCGCGCCTTCCGCAGCTGGTCGCGGATGCCGGGCCGCGAGCGTGCGAAGTATCTCTACCGCATCGCCCGCATCCTCGCTGAGCGCAGCCGCGAGCTGGCCGTGCTGGAGTCGCTCGACAACGGCAAGCCGATCAAGGAGTCGCGCGACGTCGACATCCCGCTCGTGTCGCAGTGGTTCTTCTACTACGCCGGATGGGCCGACAAACTCGCGTACGCAGGGCTGGGCTCCCAGCCGCGCCCCCTCGGGGTCGCCGCCCAGGTGATCCCCTGGAACTTCCCGCTGCTGATGCTGTCGTGGAAGATCGCGCCCGCGCTCGCCGCCGGCAACACGGTCGTCCTCAAGCCCGCCGAGACCACGCCGCTGACCGCGCTCCTGTTCGCCGAGATCTGCCAGCAGGCCGACCTCCCGCCGGGCGTCGTCAACATCATCACCGGTGCCGGTGCGACCGGGCAGGCGCTCGTCACCCACCCCGACGTCGACAAGGTCGCGTTCACCGGGTCGACCGACGTCGGCCGCCAGATCGCGCGGTCGGTCGCCGGCACTGACAAGCGACTCACCCTCGAGCTCGGCGGCAAGGCCGCCAACATCGTCTTCGAGGACGCCCCGATGGACCAGGCGATCGAAGGCATCGTCTCCGGGATCTTCTTCAACCAGGGCCATGTGTGCTGTGCCGGCTCTCGGCTGCTGGTCCAGGAGAACGTGTACGACGACGTCATGGAGCGCCTCAAGCGCCGCATGACCACGCTGCGCGTCGGCGACCCCCTCGACAAGAACACCGACATCGGTGCCATCAACTCCCGCGAGCAGCTCGACCGCATCACCGCGCTCGCGAGCACCGGTGACGACGAGGGCGCCGAGCGCTGGTCGCCACCGTGCGAGCTCCCGACGTCGGGCTTCTGGTACGCGCCGACCGTCTTCACCGGCGTGACCCAGGCCCACCGCATCGCGCGCGAGGAGATCTTCGGCCCGGTGCTGTCCGTCCTCACGTTCCGGACGCCGGACGAGGCGGTCGCCAAGGCCAACAACACTCCGTACGGTCTGTCGGCGGGCGTCTGGACCGACAAGGGGTCGCGCATCCTCGCGATCGCCGACCGCCTCCGTGCCGGGGTCGTGTGGGCCAACACCTTCAACAAGTTCGACCCAGCCTCGCCGTTCGGCGGATACAAGGAGTCCGGCTACGGCCGCGAGGGCGGGCGCCAGGGCCTCGCCGCGTACCTCACGAGCGCAGACCTTCAGGAGGGCGAGACCGCATGAGCCGGCTCGACGTACGCAAGACGTACAAGCTCTACATCGGCGGGGCGTTCCCCCGCTCCGAGTCCGGCCACACGTACGAGGTGACCGACACCCAGGGCCGCTTCCTGGCCAACGCGGCCAAGGCCTCGCGCAAGGACGCCCGCGACGCCGTCGTGGCGGCCCGCAAGGCCTTCGGCGGCTGGGCAGGGCGCACCCCGTACAACCGAGGCCAGATCCTCTACCGCGTCGCCGAGATGATCGAGGGACGCCACGACCAGTTCACGTCCGACGTCGTCGCCGCCGAGGGGCGGACCAAGGCGCAGGCGGCCAAGGTCGTCGACGCCGCGATCGACCGGTGGGTCTGGTACGCGGGGTGGGCCGACAAGCTCGCCCAGGTCACCGGCAACGCCAACCAGGTCGCCGGGCCGTACTTCAACCTCTCCTCCCCCGAACCGACCGGCGTCGTCGCCGTGGCCGCACCCGCCGACGACAGCCTGCTCGGCCTGGTGTCGGTGCTCGCACCGGTGATCGTCTCCGGCAACACCGCCGTCGTCGTCACCTCGTGCGAGCGGCCGCTCGCCGCCGTCACGCTCTCCGAGGTCCTCGCGACCTCCGACGTGCCCGGCGGCGTGGTGAACGTCCTCACCGGCGACGTCACCGAGCTCGGGCCCTGGCTCGCGGCACACCTCGACGTCAACGCGCTCGACCTGACCGGGGTCGACGACCACGACCTCGCCACCGAGCTCGAGGCCGAGGCCGCGATCAACCTGAAGCGCGTGCTGCGCCCCAGCAGCCCTGACTGGACGGCCGAGCCGTCGATCGCCCGCATGACGGCCTTCCTCGAGACGAAGACCGTGTGGCACCCCGTGGGCGTGTGAGCACCCCCGTCGGTGTCGTCGTCCTGTCCGGTCCGTCCGGCTCCGGCAAGTCCCGGGTCGCCGAGCGCAGCGGGCTGCCCGTGGTCAGGCTCGACGACTTCTACCGCGAGGCAGGCGACCCGGGCCTGCCCACGATCACGTTCGGCGAGACCGAGGTCGTCGATTGGGACGACCTCCGGTCGTGGGACGCCGAGGCGGCGTGCGATGCCCTCGAGACGCTGTGCACCACCGGCACGGTCGACGTGCCGGTGTACGACATCTCTCTGAGCCGTCGCACGGGTTGGCACACGCTCATCCTCGGCGACGCCACCATGGTCGTCGCCGAGGGACTCTTCGCGCACGTCATCGTCGCCGAGCTCGCCCGGCGTGGGTTGCTCGTCGACGCGCTGTGTGTCCGCCACCACCGGCTCGTCACGTTCGTCCTGCGACTGGCGCGCGACCTGCGCGAGAAGCGCAAGTCGCTGCCTGTGCTGCTGCGCCGCGGCCTGCACCTCACGCGCGAGGAGCCGGCCGTGGTCGCGCTCGCGGAGGAGCACGGCTGCCGGCCCGTCACGCCCCGCCAGGCCGAGCGCCGGATCGCGGCGCTCGGCGGCGTCAGTGGCGCGAACGCAGGGCGTTGACGAACACGTCCGCGATCTCGCCCGGCTGGCGCGCCAGGTAGACCTGCCCGCCGGTCGCCTTCGCGATCTCCTGCAACGAGAACGCGTCGGCGTCCTCGGTGATGCCGATCGCGATCACGACGACGGGGCGCGCCGGGTCGCGCTCGCGCTTGAGCGTCTCGACGAGCTTGGCGCGCGAGATGCTCCCCGGGTCGTCGTTGCGCCCGCCCGTGAGGATGATCACCGAGTTGACGGCCTTCGGGTCGTACCGCGCCTGCACGGTCCGGTAGGCCGCCAGCGTCGTGTCGTACAGGCCCGTGCGGCCACCGACGAGCTTGCGGAGCGACTTCGTCTGCTGCACCACGATGTCGCGCTGGTTCTTGCCCCCCGTGGTGGCGGTGAGCGGCCTGATGGGAGCGAGCTCCTTCCAGTCCTTCTTGCCGTCGAGCTTGCGCGAGAAGGCCCACGACCCGAGCGACCACGAGTCGGGCATCAGCCCGAGCCCGGTCAGCGCGGCCGCCGTGGTCAGCCCCATGCGGGTCGAATCGCCGGCACGCTCCCCCATCGGCTCGGACACGTCGATCACGGCGAGCGCCCGCGCCGGGAGGGCGATCAAGGACCAGCGCCGCAGGGTGTCGGCGATGACGGCTGGGTCCTCGATCGTCATCGACGCGAAGGAGCCGATCGCGCTGCCCTCGGAGAGCGGCTCGCCGGACGGGGCTCGGAACCCGGCCTTCTCGAGCGAGGCGAGGCCCTTCGCCGACGTCAGCGCGGCCGCGAGCGCCTTCGCCGCGGCCTCGTGGGCCGGATCGCCCGAGACGAGGGCCAACGGATAGCCGAGCGCGAAGCTCCCCTCCCCCGGCAGCACCGGCACGAAGGAGTCGGCGGCCGCCGACGCGTTGAAGACCTGCTCGCTGACGACAGTGCTCCCGCCGGACTTCGCGGTCGTGTCGAGCAGCCCCGCGGGGTCGGCCGTCGCGGGGTTGCCGGACTGCCTCTGGGCCAGCGTCACCTGTGCCGAGCTGACGGTGTCGAACGCCGCCGGCGTCAGGCTGCTCCCTGCCTCTGCATGCGCGGCGAGCAGCGGGGCCGTTGCGGTCGCGGTCGACAGCGGGTCACCGATGGTGAACCCGGGGTTGGTGAGCACCTGGAGCCACTTCGAGGGCGGATCGCCGCCGCTCTTCGGCCACGCGAGGACGACAGGCGAGGTCGCCACCGAGCGGACGAGCGTACGCGGAGCCTCGACCCCTTCGACGAGCTGGCCGGCGACGCGCGTCAGCCACACGCTCGAGTCGGGCATCCAGACGTCGGGTGCCCCGTCGTCGAGCGTGACCGCCTGCGAGGTGAGCGCGGGTTGTTCGGCGAGGACCTCGTACGACACGCACCTGTCGGTGTCGGCGCGCTCGGTCGCGGCTTCGACGATCGGCGCGAGCTCCGGGGTGACCGCGACCCGCACCGGGGCCGTCTTCGCGCAGTCGGCGGCCGCTGGCTCGTCATCGTCTCGCAGCACGAGGAAGCCGACGACCAGGACCACCACCACTGCGAAGCCGATCGCGTACGTCATCGGTCGGTTGTCGGCGCCGTCCTTGGCGTCCGCATGACGTCCTGCCATTGGTCCTTGCTCCTACCCGAGGGCCTAGGCGCCACACCGACGGCGCTGCGCCGCCCGTGCGAACGGACGGCGCGACGCCGGGTGAGCGGAGTGTGAGTGTGTCACCCTCGGGCTTCGAGGGCGTTGACGAACACCTTCGGGATCTCTGAAGCCTCCCGCGCGATGTAGGCCTGGCCCCCCGTGGCCTTCGCGATCTTGTTGAGGGCGTCCTCGTCGGCGTCCTCGGTGATCCCGATCGCGATGACGGTGACCGGACGCGCCGGGTCACGCTCGCGCTGGATCGTGGCAAGGAGCTCGGACTGGGACAGGCTGTCTGAGTCCTCGTTCTTGCCGTCAGTGAGGATGATGACCGAGTTGATCGACTTCGGGTCGTACTGCGCCTGGACGGTGCGCCAGGCCGCGAGAACCGTGTCGTACAGACCCGTGCCGCCGCCGACCAGCGTCCCCATCTGCTTGATCTTCTCGACGACCAGGTCGCGGTGCTTGACCCCGCCGTCGACCGAGCCGAGCTTGCGGATCGGGGCGAGCTTCTTCCAGTCCTGCTCGCCGTCGAGCTTGTGCGAGAACGCCCACGAGCCGACGGCCCACGAGTCGGGCATCAGGGAGAGCCCTGTCAGCCCCGCCTCGATGGTCAGGCCCATGCGAGTGGAGTCGCCGACCTGCGCCTCCATCGAGCCCGACACGTCGATCACGGCGACGGTCTGCGCGGGAAGCGCGATGACCGACCACTTGCGTAGGGTCTGCGCGACGAGCTGCGGGTTGTCGAGCGCGATCGGGGTGAACTGGCCGACGCCCTTGCCCTCCGGCAACGGCTCACCCGACGGCTTGCGGAAGCCCGCCTCGGTCAGACCCTTGACACCGTCGGCGGACCCGAGGGCCGACGTGAGCGCCTTTGCGGCGCGGGCGTTGCCGGGGTTGTCGGACGCGGCGGCGAGCGGGTAGTCGAGGACCAGGCTGCCGGTCTTGGGGATCACGGCGACGAACTCGGCGCTGCCCGGGACGGCGCTGAACGTCTGCTCGCTCACGACCGTGCTGCCACCGGCCTTCGCGACGTCGGCGAGCAGCTCGGCAGGGTTGGTCTTGGGTGCAGCAGCCGACTGGCGCTGCGCCAGCGTGACCAACGCGGCCCCGACGGTCTCGGCGCTCGTGAGCCCCTTCGCTGCCTCAGCCTGCGCAGCGAGGAGCGGCACGGTGGCCTGCGTCGTCGCGAGCGCGTCACCGTTGGTGAACTTCGGGTCGGACATCGCCTGGAGCCAGGTGTCGGGGCGTCCCGGCCCGCCCTTCGGGAGAGCGAGCACGACGGGTGATGTCGCCACGGACTTCGTGACGACCTCCGGACCAGCAGCACCCTCGGGCTGCTGCGCGGTGACGCGCGCGAGCCAGAGCGTCGAGTCCGGGATCCACAGATCTGGCGCTCCCTCACCGATCGCGAGCGACTGCGCGACGAGAGCCGGGGCCTGCGCCTCGACCGTGTACGCCGCGCAGGCGTCCTCGCCGACACGCTCGACCGCCGCCTCAACGACCGGCGCGATCTCGGGCGCGACGGCGACGGACACGTCGTGCGTCGTCGCGCACGACGCAGCGGCCGGGGCCTCTTTGTCCCTCAGGACGAAGACCCCGGTGAGGATCGTGGCGATGACAACGAGTCCGATGCCGTACTGCCACTTATGGCCGGCCTCGTTCTCCTTGGCAATGGCGTGACGCCCGCCCATGGATTCTCCCTACTTCGTGGCATGTTTCACACGCGGCTGCGCACAAGGTAGCAGAGTCCGGAAAGGGCTATATAGCATAACCCGGCTTGATCGCATCTTGGATGAGCGCGAGCCGCTGGTCGAAGGGGAGGAACGCGCTCTTCATCGCGTTCACCGTGAACCACCGGAGATCGTCCAGATCGTAGCCGAACGCCTCCACGAGAAGCGACATCTCTCGGGTCATGGACGTCTGGCTCATCAGCCGGTTGTCGGTGTTGACGGTGACGCGAAAACCCAGCGACGCGAGCGTGCCGATGGGGTGCTCGGCGATCGACGGCGCCGCCCCTGTCTGGACATTCGACGACGGGCACAGCTCGAGCGGGATGCGCTTGTCACGCACGTACGCGGCAAGCAGACCGAGGCGTGGCTCGTCCGGATCGGTGAGGTCGATGTCGTCGATGATCCGGACACCGTGACCGAGCCGGTCGGTGCCGCACCACTGGATGGCCTGCCAGATCGACGGCAGCCCGAACGCCTCGCCGGCGTGGATGGTGAAGTGCGCGTTCTCGCGGTGGAGGTACTCGAACGCGTCGAGGTGCCTGGTGGGCGGGTAGCCGGCCTCGGCGCCGGCGATGTCGAAGCCGACGACGCCGCGGTCGCGGTACGCCACGGCGAGCTCGGCGATCTCGAGCGAGCGCGCCTGGTGCCGCATCGCGGTGAGGATCTGGCGCGCGTGAATCGTCCGTCCGCGCCTCGCGGCCTCGGCCGTCCCCTGCACGAACCCCTCGCGCACGGCGTCCACGGCGCCGGTCAGCGTGAGGCCCTCGCGGAGGTGCTGCTCAGGAGCCCACCGCACCTCCGCGTACACGACGCCGTCGTCGGCAAGGTCCTCGACGCACTCGCGGGCGACCCGTACGAGGTCGTCGGTCGTCTGCATCACGCCGACGGTGTGCTCGAACGTCTCCAGGTAGCGCACAAGGCTCCCCGACGTCGCGGCGGCGGCGAACCAGTCACCGAGCTCTCCCGGATCGACGACCGGCAGCGCGTGCCCCGTCCGCGTGGCGATCTCCGCGACGGTCTCCGGGCGCACGCCCCCGTCGAGATGGTCGTGCAAGAGGACCTTCGGGACGCGCGCGATCTGCTCGGGGCTCACCATCGGCCCAGCCTAGTGCGGCGCTCAGACGATGCGCTCGAGCACCGGGGACGTACGAGGCTCGGGTGCGGCGTCCACCACGTCGTAGCCGCCGTCGAGCGCAGCGAGCGCCCTCGCGAACCGCTCAGGAGTGTCCGTGTGCAGCGTCATCAACGGCTGGCCCGTACGGACACGGTCTCCTGGTCGTACGTGCAGCTCGACCCCGGCGCCGGCCTGGACCGACTCGCCAGGACGCGAGCGGCCCGCGCCGAGGCGCCACGCCGCGAGCCCGACCGCCATCGCGTCGACGCGGCCCACGTAGCCGTCACGGTCGGCGGCGACGACCTGGATGTCGGAGGCGTGCGGCAGCTCCGCGTCAGGGTCGCCGCCCTGCGCGGCGATCATGCGGCGCCACACGTCCATCGCACGGCCGGAGGCGAGCGCGTCCGCGGGATCGACGTCCTCGCGCCCGGCGGCCGAGAGCATCTCGCGGGCGAGCGCGAGCGTCAGCTCGACGACGTCGGCGGGACCGCCGCCTGCGAGCACCTCGACGGACTCGGCGACCTCGAGCGCGTTGCCGGCGGTCATCCCGAGCGGCGTCGACATGTCCGTGACGAGCGCGCGGGTGTCCACGCCGGCAGACGTGCCGAGCGCCACCATCGTGCGAGCGAGCTCGCGGGCGGCGTCGAGGTCCTTCATGAACGCGCCCGACCCGACCTTGACGTCCAGCACGAGCGCGCCGGTGCCTTCGGCGATCTTCTTGCTCATGATCGAGCTCGCGATCAGCGGGATCGACTCGACCGTGCCCGTAACGTCACGCAGCGCGTACAGCTTCTTGTCCGCGGGAGCGAGCCCTGAGCCGGCGGCGCAGATCACCGCGCCGACGTCCTCGAGCTGACGCATCATCTCGTCGTTCGACAGGTCGGCGCGCCACCCCGGGATCGACTCGAGCTTGTCGAGCGTCCCGCCGGTGTGCCCGAGCCCACGGCCCGACAGCTGCGGCACCGCGACGCCGCAGGCGGCGACCAGCGGCGCCAGCGGGAGCGTGATCTTGTCACCGACCCCGCCCGTCGAGTGCTTGTCGGCCGTCGGCCACGAGAGCCCGGAGAAGTCCATCCGCTCACCACTGCGGATCATCGCGTCGGTCCAGCGGGCGACCTCGGCGAACTCCATGCCGTTGAGCACGATCGCCATCGCCAGCGACGCCATCTGGACGTCGGCCACCTCGCCGGACGTGTAGCCGTCGACGACCCAGTCGATCTGCGAACCGGACAGCGCGTGCCCGTCACGCTTCGCCGCGATCACCTCGACAGCGTCGTGCCTGCCCATGCTCATGCGGCCTCTCCTAGATCGATCTCGACACCTTCGAACCCACGCAGCACCCAGGTCGGGCGGCGTGGTGCAACTCCGTTCAGCGCGAGCCGCGGGAACCGCTCGAGCAGCCGGCCCAGCGAGATCTCGAGCTCCATCCGTGCCAGCGGCGCGCCGAGGCAGAAGTGCAGTCCCATCCCGAACCCGACGTGCGGGTTGGGGTCGCGCGACACGTCGAACGCGTCGGGCTCGGCGAACACCGCGGCGTCACGGTTGGCCGAGCCCATCAGGCAGGCCACCTTCTCGCCCGTACGGACCGTGGTGCCCGCGATCTCGACGTCCGCCGTCGCCGTACGCTCGAACAGCTGCAGCGGCGCGTCGTAGCGGATCAGCTCCTCGAGCGCCATCGCGACCGACACCTCGCCGGACAGCACGCGGTCGCGCTGTGCCGGGTGGGACAGCAACGCGTGGACACCGTTGCCGAAGACGTTGACCGAGGCCTCGTGGCCGGCGTTGAGCAGCAGCACGACCGTCGCCACCAGCTCGTCCTCGCTCAGGCGGGCGGCGCCGCCGGACTCCGTGTCGCGCTCGGCGATCAGGTCGGTCAGCAGGTCATCACCGCGGATACCGCGGGCCATCTGCGCCTTGCGCTCCGCGACGAGCGCGGCGACGTACTCGCTGAACGCGACGCTCGCCGTGATCGCCTCGCGCTTGGTCTCCTCGCCGACGCCCTGCTCGTACATGTGGACGATGCCCTGCGACCACGTCCGCAGCTGGGCGTGGTCGTCGCCAGGGACGCCGAGGAGGTCGCAGATGACGTACACCGGGAGCGGCTCCGCATAGTCGCCGAGGATGTCGGCCGTGCCCGAGAGTCCGTCGAGCAGCCGTGCGGTGAGCGCCTCGACGCGCGGGCGCATCCGCTCGACGTGGCCGCGCCCGAACGCGCCCGCGACCAGACGGCGCAGCCGCGTGTGGGCCGGCGGCTCGTTCTCCATCATCTGGTTGCGATGGAGCGCGTTGAACGGCTCCATGTCGTCGGTCGGCTCCCAGTCGGTCCAGATCCGTCCGAGCCGCCGCTTGCGAAGCGTCTGGCTGACCGCGTCGTGCGTGGTCGCGAGCCACCGCTGGGTCGGCTCGTGCCACAGCATCGGGCCCGCAGCGCGCAGCTCGGCGAGCACCGGGTACGGGTCGGCGACGAAGGCGGGATCGCTCAGGTCGACATCGATCTTCACGGGTTCATCATCGCTCGCAACTCTCAGGACCGGGCCGCGAGGTCTTCGTCGTCGAACGCGTCGGGCAATACCTCGGTCATCGGTACGACGCCGCGGACGGTGCGCAGCAGCATCTGCGGACCACCGTTCTCCCAGAGAAGCTGGCGACAGCGACCGCACGGCATCACCGGCTGCTCGGCGCCGTTCACGCACGCGACCGCGACGAGCCGGCCACCGCCCGTGGAGTGCAGCGACGACACCATGCCGCACTCGGCGCACAGCGCGACGCCGTACGCGGCGTTCTCGACGTTGCAGCCGACGACCACACGGCCGTCTTCGGTGAGGCCCGCGGCACCGACGCGATAGTGCGAGTACGGGGCGTACGCGCGCCGCATGACCTCGACCGCCGCGTCGTGGAGGACCTCCCAGTCGACGTCGCCCCCGCCCCCGCCGGTCGAGCCTGTCGAGACCCCGCTCATCCGGCTTGGCCCTTGCGATAGGGCTTGCCGTCGGCCGCGGGCATGCGGAGACGTTGCGTCCCGAGTGCGAGCACGAGCAGCGTCGCGACGTACGGGGTCATGCCGGCGAACTCACGCGGCACCTCGTCGCTGAGCAGGTACCACACCAGGAAGCCCACGCCCACGGCGCCGAACAGGATCGCGTTCTTGCGGTCGCCCTTGCGCAGGCGCAGCAGCATGAAGACGAGCAGCAGGACCGCCACAAGGAGCAGCAGCGCGTGCACGGCGGCGGCGTTGCGCAGCTGCATCGCGTCGGTGTAGCCGAACATCGTCGCCGCACCTGCGGCACCGAACGGCCGCCAGTTGCCGAAGATCATCGCCGCGAGGCCGATGTAGCCACGTCCGCCGGTCTGCCCGGTGACGAAGCCGCTGGACGAGACCAGCACCAGCATGTAGCCGCCGAGTCCGGCGAAGACGCCGGAGATGATGACCGCAATGTACTTGAACAGATAGACGTTGACGCCCAGCGTCTCGGCAGCCTGCGGGTTCTCGCCGCACGAGCGCAGCCGCAGACCGAACGTCGTCTTCCAGAGGATCCACGAGGTGAACACGACCAGCGCCGCGACCAGGTAGACCATGATCGACATGTTGCGGGTGAGCGCCGCGACCACGGCCGCGAGGTCGGAGATCACGAACCAGTGCTTCTCCGCGAGGTCGGCAGCAGCCTCCCCGAGCCAGGGGATCTCGACCTTCGGTGGGGTCGACAGACCCGTCAGCTGCTTGATGCCGCCGCCGTCGAGATCACGGAAGTACGCCTCGGCGAGGAACGCGACCGCGCCGGCGCCGATGATGTTGAGCGCCACGCCGGAGACGATGTGGTCGACGCCGAACGTGACGGTCGCGATCGCGTGGAGGATGCCGCCGAGGGCGCCCATCAGAGCGGCGCCGATCAGGCCGACCCACGGACCGTAGAAGTAGGTGAAGTAGGCGGCGCCCCAGGTCCCGAGGATCATCTGGCCCTCGAGGCCGATGTTGACGATGCCGGCACGCTCGGCCCACAGACCGCCGAGCGCGGCGAGCAGGATCGGGCACGTGGCGATCAGCGCGGCCTGGATCGTCCCGACCGAGTCGATCTCGTGGGCGCCGCTGATGAGGCGGACGGACGCGACGAGCGCGAGGAAGCCGAACGTGACCACGAGCCAGCGGTAGGAGCGTCCGAGCGACGCGGACGGGGACGGCGGCGGCGGGGGCGCCGTCTCGGTGACCACGGTGCTCATGCCGAGACCTCCTCAGGGGTCGCGTCGGGACGGGGTGCCTGAGCCACCTGCCGCTCCTCGGCGCGGACGCGATAGCGGCGCACGAGCTCGTAGGCGATGACGACTGCGAGCACGATGATGCCCTGGGTGATCTGGATGACCTCGACGGAGATGCCGGCCTCGATGGTGAGGCGGTTCGACTGCTCGTTGAGGAACGCGAACAGCAGCGCGGCGAACGCGATCGGGAGCGCACGGTTGCGTCCGAGCAGCGCGACGGCGATGCCGGTGAAGCCGAGTCCGAGCTGGAAGGTGGTGCCGTAGTAGTGCGCGCTGCCGAACAGCGACGGCATCCAGATGAGGCCCGCGATGCCACCGGAGATGAGCAGCGTCAGCATCGTCATCTTCTTGGTGTTGACGCCGCTGGCCACCGCCGCCGACTCCGACTGGCCGGTCGCACGCAGGTCGAAGCCGAAGCGGGTCTTGTTGAGGACGAGCCAGAACGCGATGCCCGCGAAGACGGCGAGCAGCCCCAGGGTCCAGACCTCCCCGGAGGCCTTCTCGAACGGCTGCCAGCCGGGGACCTGGCTGGACTCCGGGATCTCGGTCGTACGACGCGAGTCGCCGGCCTTGAACCCATACGTGTTGAGGAGGTAGCCCGTGATGGTCACCGCGATCGCGTTGAGCATGATCGTCGAGATGACCTCGCTCACCCCGCGGGTGACCTTCAGCAGGCCTGCGATGCCCGCCCACGCGGCGCCGGCCGCGACCGCGACGAGCAGCGAGCCGAGCACGTTGAGGGCGCCGGGCAGCAGCGCCGCCCCGGCGAACACGGCTCCGGCGTACGCGGCCATGCGGTACTGGCCCTCGACACCGATGTTGAAGAGGTTCATCCGGAAGCCCACCGCGGCAGCGAGCGCGGAGAGGTAGATCAACGACGACTGGTTGGCGATGTTGACCAGGATCCGGTCAGCGGGCCACGAGAAGATGATCCCGATGAAGTCCGAGGCCGAGCCTCCGGAGATCTCGATGACCAGGCTCGTGACAGCCAGCGAGAACGCGATCGCGAGCAGCGGCGCGGCGATCGCGATGCCCACGTTGCGCAGCTGGTTCATGCTTCCTCCTGTCCGCCCGTCATGGCCTCACCGAGGTCCTGCGGGGTGACGGTTTGCGGGTCGAACGAGCCGACGATGCGACCGCGGAGGATGACCTCGATGCGGTCGGACAGGCCGATGAGCTCGTCGAGGTCTGCCGAGATGAGCAGGACGGCGAGCCCGGCGCGTCGGGCGTCCTTGATCTGGTCCCAGATCGCCGCCTGCGCGCCGACGTCGACGCCGCGGGTCGGATGGGCCGCGATCAGCAGGCTGGGCTTGCCCGACAGCTCGCGCCCGACGATGAACTTCTGCTGGTTGCCGCCCGACAGCGCGCGCGCCATGGTGTCGATGCCGGGTGTGCGGACGTCGTACTGCTCGACGATCCGCTCGGAGTCGCGGCGGGCGCCGCCGCGGTTGATCCATCCGCCCTTGACGGCGACGTCCTCGTACGCGTGGCCGAGGATGCGGTTCTCCCACAACGGGGAGTCGAGCAGGAGCCCGTGCCGGTGCCGGTCCTCAGGGATGTAGCCGATCCCGGCGGCGCGACGGCGACGGGTGGCCCACTGCGAGATGTCGGTGTCGCCGAGCTCCACCTCGCCCGTCGTGGGCCGCATCGCGAGGATCCCCTCGACGAGCTCTGTCTGGCCGTTGCCCTCGACGCCGGCGATGCCGAGGACCTCGCCGCGGTGGATCTCGAGGTCGATGCTGTCGAGCACCGTACGGCCGAACTCGTCGACCATCGTGAGGTCGCTGACGCGCAGCTCGACGACGTCGGTGACCGTCGACTCCTCGGTCTCGGGCGACGGCAGCTCAGAGCCGACCATGAGCTCGGCGAGCTGGCGCTTGGTGACCTGCTTGGGGTCGGGGCTGCCGACCGTGGTGCCGCGTCGCATCACCGTGATCGCATCGGCGATCGCGAGCACCTCGTCGAGCTTGTGCGAGATGAACAGGAGCGTGTGCCCCTGGGCCTTGAGACCCTCGAGGTTGGCGAAGAGCGCCTCCACCTCCTGCGGGACGAGGACCGCCGTCGGCTCGTCGAGGATGATGATCTTGGCGCCGCGGTAGAGGACCTTGAGGATCTCCAACCGTTGGCGCGCGGCGACGCCGAGTGCCTCGACCAGCACGTCGGGGTCGAGGTTGAACCCGAACCGGTGCGAGATCTCCCGGACCTGCTCACGGGCCTTCGCGCCGGTGCCGTACAGCTTCTCGGCGCCGAGAACGACGTTCTCGAGCACCGTGAGGTTGTCGGCGAGCATGAAGTGCTGGAACACCATGCCGATGCCGCGCGCGATCGCGTCGGACGGGCTGGCGAACTCGACCTTCTCACCGTCGATGGTGATGGTCCCGCCGTCAGGCTTCTGCACCCCGTACAGGATCTTCATCAGCGTCGACTTGCCGGCCCCGTTCTCGCCGACGAGCGCGTGGACCGTTCCGGGTGCGATGCGCAGGTTGACGTCGTCGTTCGCGATCACACCGGGGAATCGCTTCTCGATCCCCTCGAGCTCCACCGCGGAGGTCGTCATCGTGCTCCTTCTGAGTACCGATCGAGAGGCGTGGGCCCGGGGCGGCAGAACGCCACCCCGGGCCCATCACGACCTTGGAGGGAGGGCGCGTCGGCCCTCCCCCGAAGGTCACGGCGCGGTCGGAACCTTGATCTCGCCGCTCTTGATCTGATCGGCGTAGCCGTCGAGGTCGCCGATGATGTCGTCGACGTATCCGCCCGAGGTGGCGTAGCCGACGCCATCCTTGGCGAGATCGTACGTCTGGTAACCCACCAGCGGCGAATCCTCGGCCACGGCGCTGATCGCGTCGTAGGCCGCGACGTCGACGCGCTTGAGCATCGAGGTCAGGATGTGCGGCTTCTCCGTGTCGGAGGCGGTCTGCCACTGGTCGGAGTCGACACCGATGGCCCACATGCCGTCACCGGCCTCGACGGCAGACTGGAAGACACCCGCACCCGAGCCGCCGGCAGCGTGGTAGACCACGTCGGCGCCCTGGTCGAACATGCCGGTCGCTGCTGCCTTGCCTCCGGCGGGATCGTTGAAGCCGCTCGCGTCGGACTCCTCGATGTACTTCACCTGGATCTTGATGTCGGGCTTCACCGCCTTCGCACCTGCGGCGTAGCCGGCCTCGAACTTCTTGATGAGGTCGGAGTTGACGCCACCGACGAAGCCGACGTTGTTGGTCGTCGACTTCAGCGCCGCAGCGGCACCGACGAGGAAGGAGCCCTGCTCCTCGGCGAAGGTGAGGTAAGCGACGTTGTCGTTGGCCTGGTCGTCGGGGTCGAAGCCGTCGACCACGTCGAAGCTGACGTCCGGGTAGTCCGGCGCCACCTTGTTGACGGCCTCGCTGTAGAGGAATCCGACGGCGATGATCGGATCGTGCTCGGCGTCGGCCAGCTGGCGGAGGCGGTCCTCGCGAGCCGACTCGGCCTCGCCGTCCTGAGCCTCGGCCTCGGTGCACCGGGCGCCGAGCTCGTCGACAGCCTTCTTCACACCGACCGCGGCGGCGTCGTTGAACGACTTGTCGCCCTGACCACCCACGTCGTAAGCGATGCCGACCTTGGGGCCGTCACCTTCGGCGACCGAGCAGTCGAGCGTGTTGCTGCTGCCGGCATTGTCGTCGTCGCCGCCGTTGTCATCGTCGCTGCCGCAGCCGGCCAGAGCCAGCACGGCCACCGCGGCCAGCGCGGTGATCTTGCCCATTCGACGCAAGAGGACTCCTCAGTCACGAGTGTTCATCGCCCCGGGCCATCCCCAGAGGATTTTCGAACAATAACCCCGTCAACCCTTGACACGTGGGTGAACCCCTCGCGGGGAGAGGACCCGATACTCACTTGTTATCCTGAAAGACGGGCTGTTGCCGTACCGACGTCCGGCATCGGAGAACACCCACAATCAGGCGGCGACGACGATGGCGACAGTTGCCGTAGTCGCGGCCTCCGATCGCTCGGTCAGAGGGTCGGAGCGCTTGCCAGGGCCGCCATCGCGAGGACCTTCGCGCCGATCGCGACCGCGCGCTCGTCGATGCGCAGGTTGCCCTGGTGGAGGTCGTACGTGGGCCCCCCGGGCGTCCGGGTGCCGAGCCGGCCCATCGACCCCGGGACGGACTCGACGAACCACGCGAAGTCCTCTCCCCCGAGGCTCTGGCTGGTGCTCGTCACCGCGCTCGGACCGAGGGCGACCGCGACCGCGTCACGCAGGATCTCGGTCGACTCCACGTCGTTGACGACGGGCGGCACACCCTGGGTGTAGGTGACCTCGGCGTCGACCCCGTACGGAGCGACGATCTCGCGCACCAGCGCCCGTACGAGGTGCTCTGCCTCGTGCCAGGCGGTCGCGTCGAGCATCCGCAGCGTGCCGGTGGCCTCTCCCGTCGCGGGGATCACGTTCGGCGCGCTCCCGGCGTTGATGCTCCCCCAGACCAGGCTCGCGCCGGCACGGGGGTCGAGCCGCCGCGACAACGCGGCCGGCAGCTGCGTGCAGAGGGTCGCCAGGGCGAACGTGAGGTCCTGGGTGAGGTGCGGGCGTGAGGTGTGCCCGCCGCGACCGGTCAGCTGGATGCGGACACGGTCGGCCGCGCCGGTGATGGACCCTTCACGCAGGCCGACGAGACCGACGTCGAGCGAGGGGTCGCAGTGCAGCGCGAACGTCCGCGAGACCCCCGACAGCGCCCCGGCGGCGAGGACCGCGAGGGCGCCCCCGGGCATGACCTCCTCGGCCGGCTGGAACACCAGCCGGACGCGCACCGGCAGGCCGCCGTCGTGGGCGAAGCGCGCGAGCGCGCCCGCGGCGCCTAGCAGCGCTGTCGTGTGCACATCGTGGCCGCAGGCGTGCGCGACGCCGGGGACCGCCGAACGCCACGGGTCGGACGTCTTGTCCGCGACCGGCAGCCCGTCGAGGTCGGCGCGCAATGCGACGATCATGCCGTCGTGCTCACCGATCTCCGCGACGAGGCCGGTCGGGTCGAGCCGCGTCGCCTCGATACCGAACTTGTCCAGCCAGCGCGCGACCACCTCGGTGGTGCGGTGTTCCTGCCAGGACAACTCCGGATGGGCGTGCAGGTCACGGCGGACGTCGAGCAGGTCAGGCACGAGTGCATCGACGGCCGCGACGAGGTCCGCGGGCGTGGGCATGCCCCCAGGCTAACGCTCGTCGTGTGCCGCGCCGCACGGTGCACGCGCCGCGAGACGAGCCGAGGCTGCCATCCATCCTCGGACGTCATACGGATCGCGGGTCGGGACCCACGATCCGTATGACGTCACGGGTGAGCGACCGTCAGGCCTTGCCCTTGGCGAGCGCGCCGAGCAGGTCGCGGTTGAGCCGCGAGATCGTGTCGAGCGGGATGCCCTTGGGGCAGGCCGCCGTGCACTCACCGATGTTGGTGCAGTTGCCGAAGCCCTCGTGGTCGTGCTGCTCGACCATCCCGACCACGCGCGAGGCACGCTCGGGCTGGCCCTGCGGGAGCAGACCGAGGTGGGTGATCTTGGCAGCGGTGAACAGCATCGCCGAGCCGTTCGGGCACGCCGCCACGCAGGCGCCGCAGCCGATGCAGGTCGCGGCCTCGAACGCGTGGTCGGCGTCCTCCTTCGGCACGGGGAGATTGTTGGCCTCCGGAGCCGATCCTGTGGGAGCGCTGATGTAGCCGCCGGCCTGGATGATGCGGTCGAACGCACCCCGGTCAACGACGAGGTCCTTCACGACCGGGAAAGACGACGAGCGCCACGGCTCGATGTCGATGACGTCGCCGTCCTTGAACGAGCGCATGTGCAGCTGGCACGTGGTCGTACGCTCCGGGCCGTGCGCGAGGCCGTTGATGACCAGGCCGCACATGCCGCAGATGCCCTCGCGACAGTCGCTGTCGAACGCGATCGGCTCCTCGCCCTCGAGGGTGAGGCGCTCGTTGAGCACGTCGAGCATCTCGAGGAACGACATGTGCTCCGAGACGTCGTCGAGGTCGTACCCGACCATCTTGCCCTCGGCGGACGGGTTGGCCTGACGCCACACACGAACGGTGATCTTCACTTGTAGCTCCGCTGCTTCATCTCGACGTTCTGGTAGATCAGGGCTTCCTTGTGGAGGACCGGCTTGCCGCCGTCCCCACCGAACTCCCATGCGGCGACGTACGCGAAGTCGTCGTCGTGGCGCAGTGCCTCGCCGTCCTCGGTCTGGCTCTCGACGCGGAAGTGGCCGCCGCACGACTCACGGCGGTGCAGCGCGTCGATGCACATGAGCTCGCCGAGGTCGATGAAGTCGGCCACGCGGCCGGCGCGCTCTAGGGTCTGGTTGAGGTCCTCGTTGACGCCGGTGACCTTGACGTTGCGCCAGAACTCGGTGCGCAGCTCGCGGATCAGCTCGATCGCCTTGAGCAGGCCGCCCTCCGTGCGCGCCATGCCGCAGTACTCCCACATGATGGTGCCGAGCTCGCGGTGGAACGAGTCGACCGTACGGGTGCCGTTGATCGACAGCAGCTTCTCGATGCGGTCGGTGACCTGCTGCTTCGCCTCGACGGCCGCGGGGTGCGTCTCGTCGATCGGCTCGTACGGGCCGTCGGCGAGGTAGTTCGCCAGCGTGTACGGGAGCACGAAGTAGCCGTCGGCCAGGCCCTGCATCAGCGCGCTGGCGCCGAGGCGGTTGGCGCCGTGGTCGGAGAAGTTGGCCTCACCGGTCACGAACAGGCCGGTGATCGAGCTCTGCAGGTCGTAGTCGACCCAGAGGCCACCCATCGTGTAGTGGACCGCCGGATAGATCCGCATCGGCGTCTCGTACGGGTTCTCGCCCGTGATCTGGGCGTACATGTCGAAGAGGTTGCCGTACTTCGCCTCGACCGTGTCGCGTCCGAGGCGCGCGATCGCGTCGGCGAAGTCGAGGTAGACGCCGAGCCCGCCGGGTCCGACGCCACGCCCCTCGTCGCAGACGTACTTCGCGGCGCGCGAGGCGATGTCACGTGGCACGAGGTTGCCGAAGGACGGGTACTGGCGCTCCAGGTAGTAGTCGCGCTCGTCCTCGGGGATCTGCGAGGCGGGACGGTCGTCGCCGGCCTTCTTGGGGACCCAGATGCGACCGTCGTTACGCAGCGACTCGCTCATCAGCGTCAGCTTCGACTGGTAGTCGCCGGAGACGGGGATGCAGGTCGGGTGGATCTGCGTGTAGCAGGGGTTGCCGAAGTAGGCGCCCTTGCGATGCGCACGCCAGTTGGCGGTGACGTTGCAGCCCATCGCGTTGGTCGACAGGAAGAAGACGTTGCCGTAACCGCCGGTCGCGAGGACCACGGCGTCGGCGAAGTGCGACTCGATCTCGCCGGTCACCATGTCTCGGACGATGACGCCGCGGGCACGCCCGTCGGCGACGATGACCTCGAGCATCTCGTGGCGCGTGTGGTTGATGACCGTGCCAGCGGCGACCTGACGCTCGAGCGCCTGGTAGGCGCCGATCAGCAGCTGCTGACCGGTCTGGCCACGGGCGTAGAACGTACGGGACACCTGGACGCCGCCGAAGGAGCGGTTGTCGAGCAGGCCGCCGTACTCGCGGGCGAAGGGGACGCCCTGCGCGACGCACTGGTCGATGATCTCCACCGACACCTGCGCGAGGCGGTAGACGTTGGACTCGCGGCTGCGGAAGTCGCCGCCCTTGACCGTGTCGTAGAACAGGCGGTAGATCGAGTCGCCGTCGTTGCGGTAGTTCTTGGCGGCGTTGATGCCACCCTGCGCGGCGATCGAGTGCGCGCGCCGCGGGCTGTCCTGGTAGCAGAAGCTGGTGACGTGGTAGCCGGCCTCGCCGAGCGTGGCGGCGGCGGAGGCACCGGCCAGGCCGGTGCCGACGATGATCACCTTGAGCTTGCGACGGTTGGCCGGGTTGACGAGCTTGGCCTCGAAGCGGCGGGTGTCCCAGCGCTTCGTCACGTCGACGTCGGGCGCCTTGGTGTCGGCGATCGGCTCACCGAGGTCGTAGATGTCGGTGAAGTCGTCGGTGCGTGCGTGTGTGTTGACGGTCATGGGGTCAGCCCACCCATCCGAAGAAGATGGCGAACGGCGGAACCAGGAACCCGATCGTGATGATCCCTGCCACCGCGTACGCGAGGACGTTGAGGTTGCGGCGCGCCTTCACGCTGGTGTTGGCGCCGAGCGTGGTCAGGGCGCTCCAGACGCCGTGGCGCAGATGGAACCCGACCGCGAGCAACGCGATCGTGTAGGCGAGCACCATGTACCACTCGCCAAAGGTGTTGAGCACCCGCTCGTACGGGCTCGGCGAAGCACCGCCCGGCGCGATGTCGTTCGTCGTGAGGTTGAGCAGGTGGAAGATGATGAACAGCAAGATGATGACGCCGCCCCAGCGGAGCGTGAACGACGCGTAGCTGCGCTGGAAGCCGCGCTTGTTCTGCTTCGACTTGTAGCGCGGGCCGGAACCGACCTTGATCGCCTTGTGGTCGCGCCTCGAGAGCACGACCGCGGCGTACACGTGGCCGATGATCGCGACCAGGAGCACCACACGGATGATCCAGAGGGCTCCCTCGCGCGGCAGGTAGGGCTCGCCCAGGATCCGCAGGTGGTGCGAGTACCCGTCGAAGGCGGCCTGACCGCTGAACACCTTGAGGTTGCCGTACATGTGAAGCAGGAGGTAGCCGACCATGATCAGGCCGGTGACCGCCATGAGCGCTTTGAGCGCGACGGTGGAACGCCGTGCGCCCACCCGCTGCTTGGTCATCTCAGTTGTCGCCACACGATCACGATAGGACGCAAAGTCACCTATGCGCTAAGTCATAGTGAGGCTTACTTTCATAGCCGTTGGCTATGAAACACTGGGTGGGTGCAGATCCATCAGCTCGCGTACTTCGTCGCGGTCGCCCGTACGCGACATTTCACCCAGGCTGCCGAGGAGTCCGGCGTCTCGCAGCCGAGCCTGTCCAAGCAGATCCGCGTCCTCGAGAACTCCCTCGGCACGGCACTGTTCGAGCGTGAGCGCGGCGCCGTCCGTCTCACTCCCGCCGGCGAGGCGCTCCTCCCCCACGCGCAGGAGATCCTCATCGAGGTCGACGAGGGTCTGCGCGCGGTCCGCGAGGTCAGCGGGCTCCAGCGCGGTCGTGTACGCGTCGGCGCGACGCCCTCGATGTGGGACGGGCTGATGGCCGACGCCATGGTCGCGTTCCGGTCGGCGTATCCGGGCATCGAGCTCGAAGTCACCGAAGGTGGCTCACGGCTGCTCACCCGCGACCTCGGCCGAGGTGCCCTCGACCTCGCGCTCGTCATCGTGCCGCTGCGAGGTGACGATCCGGACCTCGTCGCGACGCCGCTGCTGCGCGAGCGGCTGGTGGTCGCGGGTCCGGCCGACGCCTCCGGGCTCGGGCCGGGCCCGGTCGCGGTGCGCGATCTCGAGGGGGTGCCGCTAGTGATGTTCCGGGAGGGGTACGACCTGCGCGACACGACGACCAACGCGTGCCTCGACGCCGGTTTCGAGCCGACGATGGCGATCGAGGGCGGCGAGATGAACGCGGTGCTGCGCTTCGTCGAGGCCGGGCTGGGCTACGCCGTGGTGCCGAGCATGGTGCTCGCGTCTCGACCGGGGCTGCGGGGGACACCGATCGACGAGCCCGAGCTGACCCGGACGATCGCGCTCGCCCACCGTCGGACGCTCGCAATGCCGCTGGCCTCGCAGGCGTTCCGCGACCTGCTCGTGGCCTACCTGCGCGGCCTGGCGGCCGACCAGCTCGGCGACATGGACCTCATCGGCTGAGCCGACCTGGGTGGTTGAGCCTGTCGAAACCACCCACCGGACCAACCCGGGGCTCAACCACCGGACCGCCTCAGCCCGAGACCGGCGCGACAACGTCCGCGGGGATCGTGGGGTGGTTCGCGCCAGAGATGACGACGACCACCGTCTCGCCGTCGCGGACGTCGACCTTGCCCGCGACCAACGCCGCCAGCGCAGTCACGCCACCCGGCTCCGCGAGCACCCGGCACTCGTCCCACAGCAGGCGTCGCGCGGCAAGGATCTGGTCGTCGCTCACGAGCAGCGGCTCGGCGGCGAGCTCGCGGGCCACGGCGAAGGCGCGCTCACCGATCCGCGCAGCGCCGAGCGAGTCCGCGGCGACCCCGGAAACGTCGACGTCGACGCGCTCCCCTGCCGCGAGCGCGCTCACCAGCGAGGGGCACCGCTCCGGCTCGACCGGGACGACGGGCATCACGTCGCGCAACGCGAGCGCGGTGCCGCTGTAGAGCCCCCCGCCACCGCACGGCACCAGCACGCGACGGGCGTACGGGGCCTGGTCGCCGATCTCGATCCCGACACCGGCGGCGCCCGCGATGATCGCGTCCGCGTCGTAGGCATGAACGGGCAGCACCGGGCGTCCCTCGGCCCACGCCCGCGAGGCCTCGTACGCGGTCGCGTAGTAGCCGTCGACGATGTGCGCCGTTGCGCCGTACTCCTCGATCCGCCGCACCTTCTCCATCGGCGAGGTCGAGGGGACGAAGACGTCGGCCTCGATCCCGGCGATGCCGCACGCCCACGCGACCGCCGCGCCATGGTTGCCACCCGACGCCGCGACCGCGCCGGCGGTGCCGTCGGGCATCGCGAGGACGGCGTTGAGCGCACCACGCGCCTTGAACGAGCCGGTGTGCTGCAGCAGCTCGAGCTTGAGGAGCACCCGCCCCGCCACCCCGAGGTCACCGCCCGCGATCTCGACGACCGGGGTCCGGCGCACCATCGGCCGCAGCCGCGCGTACGTCTCCTCGATCTGCTCACGTCCGGGCAGTCGTACGGTCACGCCTTGCTCCTCGCCTTGTCGTGGCGGATCCACGCCCACGCCGCCGCGGCAAGGGCACCCGCCACCAGCAACGTACGGGACGCCGCAATCGCCTCGGAGCGCTCCTCCTCCGCCTCGGCAGACCGTGCGGGTGCCGCACCGAGCGGTCCTGCCGCGACCGCGCCGAACGCGGGGACCACGTGCGGGACGACCTCGACGCCGCGCGTACGGGCCTCGGGTGAGGTCATCGCCCACGACGCGCCGTAGATCGTCAGCTGGGCGAAGTAGTAGATCCAGACCAGCAGCGTGACCGACAGCGCCAGCGACGCCAGCGCACCACCGGCAGCGGCGCCGAGGATGAACGACGCAAGCTGCTTGATCGCCTCGAACCCGACCGCCGCCAGGAACGCACCGCGCCACAGCGCATGATCGGGGACGTCGGTGTGCGGGAGGAGCCGGTAGAGCGCGAAGAACAGGAGCGCGCTCGAGGCGATGCCGAGCAGCACACTCAGCACCTTCACCGTGATGTCGACCGGGGTGCTCTCCACCCCGATCTGATGCAGGAGGTCGCCGGTGTACTGGGTGACCGCACCGGAGAGTCCGACGGAGACCATGAGGATCAGCCCGACCAGCACGAGCGTCGCGAGATCACGCAGCTTGCCCGGCAGGAATCCGTACGACTTCTGCGTCGGGACGCCGAACGCGGCCTCGAGGGACGTCCGCAGGTTGGAGACGAATCCGAGGCCCGTGTAGAGCACACCGAGGGCGCCGATGACACCGGCGACGTTGCGGGTGGCCGCGATCTGGTCGAACGAGATCTGCCCGGCCGGCGGCGGGTCCTCGGCCGTCACGATGCCGGGAAGGATCTGGTCGATCGCCGTCTCGAGCGCGTCCTGCGCGCCGGGGAAGTACTCCGAGATGTAGCCGACCACGAAGAACGCCAGCGCGAGGATCGGGAAGACCGACAAAAAGCCGAAGTAGGTGATGCCACCGGACAGGATGCTGCCGCGGACCTGGCCGAAGTGCTGGATCGTGCGCACGACGTGGTCGACGAACGGCCACCGGCGGCGAACTCTCGCGAACCACGCCTTGAGCCGTGCGATCAGCCTGCCCACCAGCCGCTCCCCGTCCCGGCCCTGAGGGGACCGTCAGCCGAGCTCGAACTCCCGGAACGGAACCCAGCCCGCCACGTCATCGTGCAGGTATACGGCGAAGGCGCGCACCTCGAACTCGCACTCGAAGCCCGAGAGGGCCTCGTACGCACGGTCGAGCGCCTCGTCGCTGAGGTGGTGAGCGACGGTGACGTGGGGGTGGTAGGGGAACTCGAGGTCGCCTTCGAGGAGCCCGTCGCGCACGTGCTTGGCGAGCTGCTCGGCGCTGGAGATGCCTTCGCTCACCGTGACGAAGACGACCGGTGAGACCGGTCGAAACGTGCCGGTCCCGCGTAGGCGCATCGTGAACGGCTCGACGTTGGTCGCGTCCACGGTGAGCTTGTCGTAGATCTGCTCCAGGGCGTGGTCGGCGACCTCGGTCGGCGGCAGCAGCGTCACGTGGGACGGGACGAGCACCGCCTGCGGGTCGCCGAAGTCGGCTCGGCGCTGACGCAGCTCACTGCCCCAGGGATCCGGGACGGGAATGGCGACGCCGATCGTGGGCATGGCGACCACCCTAGCGTCCAGGCACCGTCGACAGTGAGGGCCTACACGGCGCGAACGAACCCGACCCGGTCGTACACGTCGCCGAGCGTCTTGGACGCCACTTCCCGGGCCCGCTGCGCCCCCTCGCGCAAGATCGCGTCGAGCTCGCCCTTGTCCTCGAGGAGCGCGTTGGTGCGCTCGCGCAGCGGCGTGACGAAGTCGGACACGATCTCGCTCAGGTCGACCTTGAACGCGCCGTAGCCCTGCCCCTCGTACTGCGCGGCGATATCGTCGACGGCCCGGCCCGTCAGGGCGGCGTAGATCGACAGCAGGTTGGAGACGCCCGGCTTCTCCTCGGCGTCGAAGCGGACCTCGCCGTCGGAGTCGGTCACCGCGGACCGGATCTTCTTGGCCGCCGACTTCGGCTCCTCGAGGATCTCGAGGATCCCCTTGGGCGACGACGCCGACTTGCTCATCTTGATCGTCGGGTCCTGCAGGTCGAGGATCTTCGCGGTGCCGGCGACGATGAACGGCTCCGGGACGGTGAACGTGTCGCCGTACCGGCTGTTGAAGCGTTGCGCGAGGTCACGGGTGAGCTCGAGGTGCTGGCGCTGGTCTTCGCCGACCGGGACGCCGTCGGCCTGGTAGAGCAGCACGTCGGCCGCCATGAGGATCGGGTAGGTGAAGAGGCCGACGGACGCCTGCTCGACACCGCCCTTGGCCGACTTGTCCTTGAACTGAGTCATCCGACGGGCCTCGCCGAAGCCCGTGATGCAGTTGAGGACCCACGCGAGCTCGGCGTGCTCGGGGACCTGGCTCTGGACGAAGAGCGTCGCCCGCTTCGGGTCGAGACCGAGCGCGATCAGCTGCGCGGCGGCACGGTACGTCCGGTCGCGCACGACGGCAGGGTCGAACGCGACGGTGATCGCGTGCATGTCCGGGATGAAGTAGAACGCGTCGTGGTCCTCCTGCAGCGCCACCCAGTGCCGCACCGCTCCGAGGTAGTTGCCGATGTGGAACGCGTCCGCGGTCGGCTGGATACCGGAGAGCACACGGGGGCGGGTGGTCGAATCAGGCATGATCCGATTCTGCCAGCCCGGTCTCGGGCGACGCCTCCGGATTCGGCTCGGCGTCGACCCGCAGGCGCGAGGCACGTCGTCCGTCCATCGCCGAGACGGTGAGACGGTGCCCGTCGACGAGGATGGAGTCCCCAACGGCGGGGATGCGCCCGAGCCCGGCCACGACGAACCCGGCGACCGTCTCGAACGGCCCCTCAGGCAGCTCGATGCCCGTCTCCTCGGCGAACGCGTCGCGGTTGAGCAGGCCGTCGACCTCGACTGCACCACCGGTGAAGCGCGTGGTCTGCGCGTCGACGGTGTCGTACTCGTCGCGGATGTCGCCGACGAGCTCCTCGACGAGATCCTCGAGGGTGACGATGCCGTCCGTGCCTCCGTACTCGTCGAGCACGATCGCCAGGTGAATCTCGGCGCGACGCATGTCGGTGATGGCGGCGAGCACGTTGCGAGTGCCGGGGATCATCACGACGTCACGCACCAGGTCACCCACCCGTACGGACCGGTCGTGCATGCCCGGGTCGAACAGGTCGCGCACGTGGACGAAACCCTCGACCTCGTCGGCGCTCCCCCGGACCACGGGATAGCGGGAGTGCGGCTTCTCCCGCGCCATCTGCACCGCCTTGTAGACCGGGGTCGCGACGTCCATGAAGTCCACTTCGGTCCGCGGCAGCATCACCTCGCGCACCTGGAGGTCACCGGCGGCGAAGACGTCCTCGACGATGCGCCGCTCCTCGTCGGACAGGCCATGCGTCGTCTGGACGAGCCCCCGCAGCTCGACGTCGGTGATCTCCTCGCGTGCCGCGGACGGGTCGCCGCCGAGCATCCGGACGACGAAGTTCGTCGAGACCGACAGCAGCAAGATCACCGGCGTGGCGACCTTCGCGATCGCGTCGACGCCGGGCGCCAGCGCGAGCGAGAACGACACCGCGTGCTGCATCGCGAGTCGCTTGGCGGTGAGCTCGGAGAACACGATCGAGAGGTACGAGATGAAGACCGTGACGAGGATCAGCGCGAGAGCCGAGGCGACTCCGCTGGACAGGCCGGCGTCGACGAGGAGAGGACTCAGGTCGCCGGCGAGGGTCGCACCGCCGAAGGCCGCCGAGAGGAAGCCCGACAGCGTGACCCCGATCTGGACCGCGGACAAAAAGCGGTTGGGGTCGGAGGCCAGGCGGGCGACCGTCGCTCCACGCTTGCCGCGGGTCGCGATCTCGGGGAACTGGGAGTCACGCAGCGACACCAGCGCCATCTCCGCCGCCGCGAACACCCCGCCGAGCGCGATGAACACGAGCACGAGGGCGATGTTCCACAGGGTCTCGTCCACCCTGCCAGCGTAGCCATGGGGCATAGGCAAAAATGGCGGCATGACGTCACCCCTCCCCCTGGCCCCCGGCGAGATCGGTACGTGGGCCGCCCCCGGTCGCGTCAACCTCATCGGAGAGCACCTCGACTACGTCGGCGGTCCGGTGATGCCGATCGCGATCGATCTGCGCACCACGGTGAAGGTCCGGCGACGCGACGACGGCAAGGTGCGGGTGTGGTCGTCGGTCTCCGAGGGGTCGACAGAGTTCGACGTCACAACGACGCCGGGCGACGTGGAGGGGTGGGCTCGCTACGTCGCGGGGACCGTCTGGGCGCTGGCGCAGTCGGGCCTGACGACAGGGGGTGCGGACCTCGTGATCTCTTCCGACGTCCCGCTCGGTGCGGGGTTGTCGAGCTCGGCGGCGCTCGAGTGTGGCGTCGCCGTCGCACTGGCCGGCGCCGAGGGCTGGGAGATCGACCCGATCACGCTGGCGCTGACGTGCCAGCGCGCCGAGAACGACTACGTCGGAGCGCCGACGGGCTCGATGGACCAGCTCGCGTCGATGTGCGGAGAGCGCGGCCACGCCCTTCTCATCGAGACGGCGCCGACACCACCCACCTTACGAGCGGTTCCGGCGTACTGGGTCGAGGACGGCTACGCCCTCGTCGTCGTCGACACCCGGGCCAAGCACAGTCTGGCCACCGGCGAGTACGGCGTCCGGCGGACGCAGACCGAAGAGCTGAGCGCGCTCCTCGGTGTCGAGCGGCTCGCCGCCGCGCCGCCGGACGCGGTGCTGAAGGTTGAGGACCCCGTCCTCAAGGCGCGGCTGCGCCACGTGATCACCGAGACCCAGCGCGTACGGTCTGCCGTGCGGGCGCTGTCGTCCCGCGACTGGGCACAGCTCGGCCAGCTCATGACGGCGTCGCACGCCTCACTGCGTGACGACTACGACGTGAGCGCCCCGGAGCTCGACCTGACCGTCGAGGCGGCGATGGAGCACGGTGCGCTCGGGGCGCGGATGACCGGAGGCGGGTTCGGCGGGAGCGCGATCGCGCTGATCGAGGCCGACCGGGTGGGGTCGCTCACCGAGGCCGTGGCGGCTGCGTTCGCCCGCGTCGACTTCCCGGAGCCTCGCACGTTCGTCGTCTCCCCCGCCGACGGCGCCACCCGCCTCACGTGACCGCGAGTCGCTCCACGCCGACCGTCGACGTACGGAGCCCGGTGCGATGATGGGCGCCGTGAGCCTCGACCTCGATCTCCCCCGCCGCATCGCCTATCAAGGCGAGCCCGGCGCCAACTCGCACATCGCGTGCGCCGACGCCTACCCCGACTGGGAGCCGCTGGCCTGTGCGTCGTTCGAGGACGCGTTCGCGGCGGTCACCGACGGCCGGGCCGGGCTCGCGATGATCCCGATCGACAACACGCTCGCCGGCCGCGTCGCCGACATCCACCACTTCCTTCCGACGTCGGGGCTGCACATCGTCGGCGAGTACTTCCTCCCGATCCACTTCGACCTGCTCGCCGTCCCCGGCGCGACGCTGGAGTCGATCACCGAGGTCCACAGCCACGTCCACGCGCTCGGGCAGTGCCGGCGCATCATCCGCGAGCTCGGGCTCACCCCCGTCATCGCCGGCGACACCGCAGGCGCGGCACGCGAGGTCGCCGAGTGGGGCGACCCCACCAAGGCCGCGCTCGCGACGCCGCTGGCCGCGCGGACGTACGGGCTCGAGACGCTCGCGACCACCGTCGAGGACGAGGACCACAACACGACCCGCTTCGTCGTGCTCTCGCGTCACCCCGAGGTCCCCCCGCAGGGCGAGTGGCCGACGGTGACGACGTTCGTCTTCAACGTCCGCAACATCCCGGCCGCGCTCTACAAGGCGCTCGGCGGCTTCGCGACCAACGGGATCAACATGACCAAGCTCGAGAGCTACATGGTCGGCGGCACGTTCACGGCGACGATGTTCCTCGCCGAGGTCGACGGCCATCCCGAGGATGCGCCGCTCGCGCGCGCACTGGAGGAGCTGGCGTTCTTCTCCACCGAGGTGCAGGTCATGGGCGTCTATCCGGCCCACCCTCACCGGTTCGCCGACGCGTAGCTTCTTCTCGGCGCCGGAGGCGGTCCAGGGCGATCGTGGCGGCCTGGGTACGGGCAATCTCGGCCGTAGCTTCTGCCGCGGCCGCGGCCGCGGCGGAGCGTTCCGCCTCCCGGCGCCGATACTCGTAGGCCCGATGCTCGCGGTCACGCTGACGCTGATGCGCGCGTTCCTCCCGTGTCTCGGCGAGCTCGATGAGCTCGCCGATGCCGTACACGATGACGCCGACGAGGCGGACCGCCCACAGCCAGAACGGCGGCTCAGGCAAGACGAACAGCACCCCCGTGGTAGCGAGGATGACGATCAAGCCGACGTGGCTCAGCGCAAGCCCGATTCGCCGCACCGCGAACGACCAGCGCGGTTCCTCCGGGCGGCGGGCGGCCGACACGAAGTCGACGATCGCCCACGCGACGAGCAGCGCCAGTCCGGCGAGCAAGACGGCACCGTCAAACGCTCGCGGCCAACCGATCGGCAGCATCACCACGATGATCAGCCCCACGCCCGACGTCAAGAGGGCGAGCATCACCACCTCGCCCGGGGAGCGCTTCCTTCGCAGCACGCGCGGGAGTCGTCGCTCGCCTCGACGAGACATGGCCGGACACTATCGCCGCTGAAGGCCCGAATGGAACACCATTCCGTGAAATGCCCACTCCTTGGCCTCGGCACTGCCGACTCCGCGTCGTCCGAACCCGGTGGCCCGTACGGTGGACGTACCGGCGGGGAATCCTGCGGGCCCGTCCGCTGTTGAACCCCACAGACGCACAGACGTACCCGATCGAAATGGACGTGACATGGCAACCACTGCCCTGACCGCCGACAGCTTCATGGACACCATCTCCGGCGACGGCATCGTCCTGGTGGACTTCTGGGCCTCCTGGTGCGGCCCGTGCCGCCAGTTCGCCCCCGTCTTCGAGGCGGCGTCCGAGAAGAACGACGACATCGCCTTCACCAAGGTGGACACCGAGGCCGAGCAGGAGCTCGCTGGTGCGCTGCAGATCACCTCGATCCCGACGCTGATGGCCTTCCGCGACGGCATCTTGCTGTTCAACCAGCCCGGTGCCTTGCCCGCCCAGGCGCTCGAGCAGGTCATCGACGCCGTGCGCGAGGTCGACATGGACGAGGTCCGTGCCGAGGTCGCCAAGCAGCAGGCCGACCAGGGGTCCGCCCAGGCCTGAGCCCTGAGCCCATCCGTTCTCAACAGCCCCGCGGCCGCACCGGCCGGGGGGCTGTTGTCGTCCGGGAGTACGGTGATCTGCCGTGACCGCACCCGGAACGGCCCAGACCGAGACCCGTAGCCCGTGGCCCGCGCTCTGGGCGCTGGTGATCGGGTTCTTCATGATCCTCGTCGACTCCACGATCGTGTCGGTCGCGACGCCGACGATCATGGCTGCCTTCGATGCCGAGGTCGCGTCCGTCGTCTGGGTCACCTCGGCCTACCTGCTGGCGTACGCGGCCCCCCTGCTGGTCACCGGCCGGCTCGGCGACCGGTTCGGTCCCAAGCGCGTCTATCTGACGGGCCTGGTCGTCTTCACCACGGCGTCGCTGTGGTGCGGTCTGACCGGCACGATCGAGCAGCTGATCTGGGCCCGTGTGCTCCAGGGCCTCGGCGCGTCGATGATGACGCCGCAGACGATGGCCGTCATCACGCGCACCTTCCCGGCCGACAAGCGCGGCCGCGCGATGAGCCTGTGGGGCGCCGTCGCCGGCGTCGCGATGCTCGTCGGCCCGCTCCTCGGCGGCGTGCTCGTCGACTCCCTCGGGTGGGAGTGGATCTTCTTCGTCAACGTGCCGGTCGGCGTGGTCGCCCTCGTCCTCGCGGTGCGCCTGGTCCCCAACCTCCCGACGCTCTCCCATCGCTTCGACCTCGTCGGCGTCGCGCTGAGCGCGGTCGGCATGTTCCTCCTCGTCTTCGGCCTCCAGGAGGGCGAGACGTACGACTGGGGCACGATCACGGGCGTCGTCACCGTCTGGCGGCTGATCGGTCTCGGCCTGGCGGTGCTGGTCCTGTTCGTGGTCTGGCAGGCCGTCAACCGCGCGGAGCCGCTCGTGCCGCTCGGGTTGTTCAAGGACCGCAACTTCTCGCTGTCCAACGCCGCGATCACGACCGTCGGCTTCGGTATCACCGCGATGGCGTTTCCGCTGATGCTCTGGGCCCAGTCCGTCCGAGAGTGGTCGCCGACGCAGGCGGGCCTGCTGTTCGTCCCGATGGCGGTGATCGCCGCCACCCTCGCCCCGTGGGTGGGCACGATGGCCGACAGGGTGCATCCGCGCCTCCTCGCCGCGACCGGTCTGCTCTCCTTCATCGTGGCGCTCACGTGGCTGGCTCTGGTGCTGTCGCCCACCGCCCCGGTCTGGCAGATCCTGCTGCCCGTCGGCCTGCTCGGCGTCGCCAACGGCTTCATGTGGGCACCGATCGCCTCCACAGCGACCCGCAACCTCCCGATGAGCAGCGCCGGAGCCGGAGCAGGGGTCTACAACACGATGCGCCAGGTGGGCGGCGTCCTCGGCAGCGCGGCGATCGCGGCACTGATGCAGGCGCGCCTCACCGCCGAGCTCCCCGTCGGTGGCGCGGGCGCTGCGCCTGACGCCGCATCGCTTCCCGACGCCGCCCGCGAAGGCTTCAGCGCGGCCATGTCGCAGTCGCTCCTGCTCCCCGCCGCGGTGCTGGTGCTCGGGCTGGTCGCCGTGCTGCTGTACGAACGCCCGCGTCATCTGCGTACGGTTCGTTCCGTACGCTAGCGCTCATGTCCACCGCCGCCACGTACGTCCTGACCCTCACCTGCCCCGATCGACCGGGCTTGGTGCACGCGATCTCCTCCTGGATCGTGGACCGTGGCGGCAACATCCTCGACGCGCAGCAGTTCACCGACGCGGGTGCCGCGCGCTTCTTCGTGCGGGTGCACTTCGAGAGCGTCGTCGACCCGTACGACCTCGAGGCCCTGCGGGACGCATTCGTCCCGGTCGCCGAGCAGCACGCGATGGCGTGGGACCTCGGGGTCGCGGAGGCGCCGTGCCGCGCCCTGGTGATGGTGTCCAAGGAAGGGCACTGCCTCAACGACCTGCTGTTCCGGCAGAGCATCGGCGCGCTCAACATCGAGATCGGCGCGGTCGTCTCCAACCACACCACGCTGGAGCGGCTCGCGCGCTCGTACGACGTCCCGTTCCACCACGTTCGCGTCGTCGCGGGCGCCAAGGAGGAGGCGGAGGCGCAGATGTTCGCGCTCGTCGACGAGCTCGACATCGACCTGGTCGTCCTCGCGCGCTACATGCAGATCTTGTCCGACGACGCCTGCCGCCGGCTCCAGGGGCGCGCGATCAACATCCACCACAGCTTCTTGCCGAGCTTCAAGGGCGCCAAGCCGTACCACCAGGCCCACACGCGCGGCGTCAAGCTGATCGGCGCGACCGCGCACTACGTGACGGCCGACCTCGACGAGGGGCCGATCATCGAGCAGGACGTGACCCGCGTCGGCCATCAGCAGGACCCCTCCGCGCTGGTCCAGGCGGGCCGCGACGTCGAGACGCGCGTGCTGTCGCGCGCGGTCGGCCTCCACGCGGAGCAGCGGGTGCTCCTCAACGGCACCCGTACCGTCGTCTTCTCCTGACGCTCCAGCGACTCTCCCCCTGACGCCTCGCGCCTGAGCGCCTCGCCCACATCGTGAGAATCCTCGCCAGCGCGCTTTTCTCTCGCTATAGTCCAGTAATCTACTCGGGATTAGTAAGTCACTATCAACAGCGCATCATCGCGCTCGCTCGAAAGGCACGACATGTTCACACGCAAGCGGTCGACCCGCCTGATTGCCGCGACCACCGCGCTCGCCGCCGCGCTGGGGCTGTCGGCCTGCGGCGGTGCAGACGCTGACAGCTCCAAGACGACGCTGTCGCTCGTCGGGTTCGCGGTGCCCAAGGCCGGCAACAATGCGGCCCAGAAGGAGTTCGCCAAGACCGATGCGGGCGAGGGTGTCGTCTGGAAGGAGTCGTACGGCGCCTCGGGCGACCAGAGCCGTGCGGTCGCGGGTGGCCTGAAGGCCGACTACGTCCACTTCTCCATCTCGCCCGACGTGACGCGCCTGGTCGAGGCCGGCCTCGTCGCCGACACCTGGGACGACGGCGAGCACAAGGGCATCGTCACGGACTCGGTCGTCGTGCTGGTCGTCCGCGAGGGCAACCCCAAGAACATCCAGAGCTGGGACGACCTCGTCAAGCCGGGCGTCTCGATCGTCACCCCCAACCCGGGCTCGTCGGGCGCCGCGCGCTGGAACATCCTCGCCGGCTGGCAGCAGGCCGCCGACGACGGCGGCGACGCCGCGGGTACGGCCTACCTGACAAAGTTCTTCAAGAACGTCGCCGCGCTTCCCGGCTCGGGCCGTGACGCCACGGCGGCCTTCCAGGCCGGCACCGGCGACGTCCTGATCTCGTACGAGAACGAGGCGATCCTGGCCCGCCAGCAGGGCGAGAAGTTCGAGTACGTCGTCCCGGACGAGACGCTCCTCATCGAGAACCCGGGCGCGGTGCTCGAGGACGGCGACGCCAAGGCCGAGGCGTTCCTCGAGTACGTCCTGAGCGACGAGGGCCAGGAGCAGTACGTGTCCAAGGGCTTCCGCCCGATCAGCAATAGCGTCGAGGTCGGCAAGGTCGAGGGCGCGAACGACCCGGAGAACCCGTTCCCGACGCCGACCAAGCTCTTCACCATCGACGGTGACCTCGGCGGCTGGGAGGCCATCAACAAGAAGTTCTTCGACGAGAACGCCGGCATCGTCACGAAGATCCAGCAGGAGACGGGCAAGTCGTGACTTCTCCGTCACTCACGCAGGTGCGGCGCCGGGGACCCCGGCGCCGCGCCCGCGCGGCAACCGCCCTCACCCCCGCCGCCGGGGTGGGGTTGGGCATCGCGCTGATCTGGTTCAGCATCCTCGTGATGCTGCCGCTGTCGGCGGTCGTCCTCACGACGGCTGAGGGCGGGTGGGCGACGTTCGTCGACACGATCTCGCAGCCCCAGACGTGGGCGGCGATCACGCTCACGGTTGGCGAGGCGCTCGTCGTCACCCTCACCAACGTCGTCTTCGGCACGCTGATCGCGTGGGTGCTCGTGCGTGACCGCTTCTGGGGCAAGCGCATCCTCGAAGTCATCATCGACATCCCGTTCGCGCTGCCGACGATCGTCGCCGGCCTCGTCCTGCTCAGCCTCTACGGTCCCAACAGCCCGATCGGCGTCGACGTCGCCAACACCCGGATCGCGGTCTTCCTCGCACTGCTGTTCGTGACGACGCCGTTCGTGGTCCGCACGGTCCAGCCCGTCCTGCTCGAGCTCGACATCGAGACCGAGCAGGCTGCCGCATCGCTGGGCGCGAGCACGTTCACGACGTTCCGCCGCATCCTCCTCCCGGCGCTCGCGCCTGCTATCACCGCCGGCGCCGCACTGTCGTTCGCCCGCGCGATCAGCGAGTACGGCTCGCTGGTGCTTTTGTCGGGCAACCTCCCGATGCGTACGGAGGTCACGTCGGTCCGGATCCTCACCTACATCGAGAACGGCAACATGGCGGCCGCCGCCTCCGTCGCGTCGCTGCTTCTCCTGGTGGCCCTGTTCGCGATCGTCGCCCTCGACGTCATCGCGAGGCGGGTGGCGCGACGATGACCGGCAACCGCCTCATCCGCTATGCGCTGCGCACGATCGTGCTCGTCTATCTCGGCCTCCTCATCGTGTGGCCGGTCTCGCTGGTCGCCAAGAATGCGTTCGCCGAAGGCGTCGGGACCTTCGTCGACGCGCTCACCGAGGAGACCACCGCGTACGCGTTCCAGCTCACGCTGATCGTGGCCGTGTGGGCCGTGGTCATCAACACCGTCTTCGGCATCCTGATCTCGATCCTCCTGGTGCGCTACACGTTCCCGGGACGCCGGATGCTGTCGGCGCTGATCGACCTTCCGCTGTCGGTCTCGCCGGTCGTCGTCGGCCTCGCGCTGCTGCTCGCGTACGGCGGCACGAACGGCTGGTTCGGCCCTGCGCTCGAGGACTCGGGGCTCCAGGTCATCTATGCGACACCGGGCATCATCATGGCGACGGCGTTCGTGTCGCTGCCGCTGGTGATCCGGGAGATCGTGCCGGTCCTCACCGAGATCGGGACGGAGCAGGAGCAGGCCGCGCGCAGCCTCGGCGCCAACGCGTGGCAGACGTTCCGCCGCATCACGATCCCGGCGATCCGCTGGGCGCTGGTCTACGGCGTCGTCTTGAGCCTCGCCCGCTCCCTCGGCGAGTTCGGTGCGGTCAAGATCGTGTCCGGCAACGTCGTCGGTCAGACCCAGACGGCCACGCTCGTCGTCGAGGAGAAGTACCAGAACTTCGAGCAGACCGCCGCGTACGCGTCCTCGTTCGTCCTCGCGGCGGCCGCCGTCCTCGCGCTGATCGTCGTCACGATGCTGCGGCCCGGCCACAGCGAGTCGGCCAGCACCGCAGGCGCCACCGTCGCCACTCCCCTCCCCACTCAGAAGGACCCAGCATGAGCATCGAGATCGCAGGGGTCGGCCGTCGCTTCGGCGACTTCGTGGCCCTCGAAGACATCAATCTGTCGGTCCCGACGGGCCAGCTCACTGCACTCCTCGGCCCTAGCGGCGGCGGCAAGTCGACCCTGCTGCGCATCATCGCCGGGCTCGAGAACGCCGACTCCGGCACCGTCGAGATCGAGGGCACCGACGCGACCCGCCTCCCGGCACGCAAGCGCAACGTCGGCTTCGTGTTCCAGCACTACGCGGCGTTCAAGCACATGACCGTGGCGCGCAACGTCGCGTTCGGCCTGGAGATCCGCAAGCAGCCCAAGAAGCAGGTCGCCGAGCGCGTCGCGGAGATGCTGCGCCTGGTGCACCTGGAGCAGTTCGCCGATCGCTATCCCTCCCAGCTCTCGGGCGGACAGCGTCAGCGCATGGCGCTCGCGCGCGCACTCGCGATCGAGCCGAGCGTGCTGCTGCTCGACGAGCCGTTCGGCGCGCTCGACGCGAAGGTCCGCAAGGAGCTGCGTGACTGGCTGCGCCGTCTGCACGACGACGTGCACGTGACGACGGTGTTCGTGACCCACGACCAGGAGGAGGCCCTCGAGGTCGCCGACCAGATCGTGGTGATCAACCAGGGCAAGATCGAGCAGATCGGCACGCCGGACGAGCTGTACGACCAGCCGGCGTCGGACTTCGTCCTGTCATTCCTCGGCCCCGTCACCACGCTCGGCGACCGTCTGGTCCGCCCGCACGACATCGAGGTCACCACCTCGCCCGTCCCGGACGCCGTACCGGGCACGGTCACGCGGTGGACACGCATCGGCTACGAGGTGCGCCTGGAGGTGACGCCGACCGAGGGCGGCGATCCGATCCTCGTGCAGCTCACCCGCTCCGAGGCGCTCAAGCGTGGCCTCGCCGACGGGGCGTCGGTGTGGCTGCGCGAGACCGCCGCGGTGAACGGCGCCCCCTCCCCCGTACCCGCCTGACCCTTTCCGTTGGGCCCCACGCAGAGCGGCGCGCCCACCGCAACCTTGCGGTGGGGCCACGACTCTCCGTGGGGCCCAACGGAAAGGAGCGCGGACGGCGTCAGTGCGCCAGCGAGAGGGAGAGGCGCTCGCCGCGGTAAAGCCACGCAGACACGATGAGGATCGCCAGCCCGGCGAGCGACAGGCCTACGCCGACCCACGCGGTCGCCAGGTAGCCGAACCCTGCAGCGATCGTCGCGCCGCCGAGCCAGGCTCCCAGCGCGTTCGCGGCGTTGAGCGCCGAGTGGTTGAGGGCGGCACCGAGCATCTTCGCGCTGCCGGAGACCTCCATCAGGCGCATCTGGAGCAGCATTCCGAGCGCGGCCGCTGCGGTCGAGAGCAGGAAGACGCCGAGCAGCAGGAGCAGGCCGTGCTGCGCGGTGTAGGCGAACAGCGCCAGGAGCAGCGCCATCGCGATCAGCATCGCGCACAGCCATGCGAACAGCGCGTGGTCGGCGAGCCGTCCCCCGAGCTCGGTGCCGGCGATCGAGCCCACGCCGTACACGAGCAGCACCCACGGCACGAACCCCGCGCTCAGCATTGTCACGTCGGTCGTGATCGGCGCGATGTAGCTGTAGACGGCGAAGAGGCCGCCGAAGCCGACCGCGCCGACTCCGGCGGTCAGAAGCACTTGCGGTTGCCGCAGAGCCCGCAGCTCGCGGCGTACGGTCGCCGAGGTGTCACGCTGCTGCTGCGGCACGAAGGCGCCAATGAATCCCATCGTGACGACGGCGAGCGCGACGACCACCCAGTACGCCGCGCGCCACCCGAGCAGCTGCCCGAGGAAGGTGCTCGCCGGGACACCGATGAGGTTGGCGGCGGCGAGGCCCAGCATGACCGAGGCGACGGCGCGGCCACGGCGCTGAGGCGAGACCAACGAGGCCGCGACCAGCGAGGCGACGCCGAAGTACGCACCGTGCGGCACCCCCGCGATGAACCGCGCGCCGAGGAGCGTCTCGTAGGTCGGCGCGACGGCGGTGAGGAGGTTGCCGAGCGCGACGGCGGCGACAAGTCCGATCGCGAGGGCGTGCTTGGGCAGGCGCGCCGTGAGCGAGACGATGACCGGAGCGCCGATGACGACGCCGACCGCGTACGCCGAGATGACGTGGCCAGCGCTCGGGATCGAGACACCGACCCCGTCGGCGATCTCGGGGAGCAGCCCCATCGTCACGTACTCGGTCGTCCCGATCGCGAAACCGCCCAGCGCCAGCGCGAGGAGGGCGAGCACGAGGTTCTGGGGTCGCACGTCTCGGCGCTCACGCAGGGTTCGGGGCGTGCGGGTACGGCGGGGTGTCGTGGTGGAGGTCATCACTTCCACAATAAGTTGCTGGAGAGAACAATTCCCGTCCGACAGGCGTGAACTTGCTCACCCCCATACGGGACAAATCGGGCGTGTCGCGCGCGCTCCGCGCTGAAGGCGAGCACAATGCGAGACGGACGGGGCGTCAGGGGGACGTCCTCGTACGAGGGGGACCCGATGACACCCGACCTTCGCTCACGACTCGGAGCCGAGCTGCTCGGCTCGTTCTGGCTGGTGCTCGGCGGCTGCGGCACGGCGGTGCTCGCTGCCGTGTTCCTCACCGACGCGGGCAACCTCGGCGTCGGACACCTCGGCGTCGCCTTCGCCTTCGGCCTGACCGTCCTCACCGGCGCGTACGCCGTCGGCCACATCTCCGGCGCTCACTTCAACCCCGCAGTGACCTTTGGGCTCGCGGTCGCCAAGCGATTCCCGTGGAAGGACGTCCTCCCCTACTGGATCGTCCAGATCATCGGTGCGACCCTCGCCGGTGCTGTCCTCCTCGCCATCGCCAACGGTGTCGACGGGTTCTCCGCGGTCGACAGCGGCTTCGCCACCAACGGGTACGACGACCGCTCGCCCGGCGGCTACGCCCTGTGGTCGGTGTTCCTGTGCGAGGTCGTGATGACCGCGATGTTCCTGTACGTGATCTTGGGCGTGACGTCCAAGCGTGCTCCCGTCGGCTTCGCGCCCTTGGCGATCGGCCTCATGCTGACCCTCATCCACCTCATCTCGATCCCCGTCAGCAACACGTCGGTGAACCCCGCCAGGTCGCTGGGTGTCGCCTGGTTCGCCGGCGTCGACGCCCTCGCTCAGGTGTGGGTGTTCCTGCTGGCACCGCTGATTGGCGCAGCCATCGCGGGGGCGACCTTCGTCTTCATCACCGGGGTCGATCGCAGCGACATCGACGTCGTGGGAGACAGCGACCGCTGAGCGCGACGGCCGGTACGCCGTTCCACTGCGCGAGCCGGGTCCGTACCCCGTCACAGGGCGTACGGACCCGGCTTGCTAGCGTCGTGAGGACGTACGTGTCGTACGCCCTGTACTCCAAGGAGATGTCGTGAGCGCAACACCCGTGAAGGTGGCCGTCACCGGCGCCGCCGGTCAGATCGGCTACAGCCTGCTCTTCCGGATCGCCGCCGGCGATCTGCTCGGCCCGGACACCCCGGTCCAGCTGCGTCTGCTCGAGATCACGCCCGCGCTCAAGGCGCTCGAGGGCGTCGTGATGGAGCTCGACGACTGCGCCTTCCCGCTGCTCGACTCGGTCGAGATCGGCGACGACGCCAACACGATCTTCGACGGCGCCAACCTGGCGCTGCTCGTCGGCGCCCGCCCCCGCACGAAGGGCATGGAGCGCGGCGACCTGCTCGAGGCCAACGGCGCGATCTTCACCGCTCAGGGCAAGGCGCTCAACGACCACGCTGCCGACGACATCCGCATCGGCGTGACCGGCAACCCGGCCAACACCAACGCGCTCATCGCGAAGACGAACGCGCCCGATATCCCGGCCGAGCGCTTCTCCGCGCTCACGCGTCTCGACCACAACCGCGCCATCTCGCAGCTGGCCGCCAAGACCGGCGCGAAGGTCACCGACATCACCAAGATGACGATCTGGGGCAACCACTCGGCCACCCAGTACCCCGACATCTTCCACGCCGAGATCGCCGGCCGTAACGCCGCCGAGGTCGTGAACGACCAGGCCTGGATCGCCGACGACTTCATCCCCACCGTCGCCAAGCGCGGCGCCGCCATCATCGAGGCGCGCGGCGCTTCGTCCGCCGCATCCGCCGCATCGGCCACGATCGACGCCGCCCGCGACTGGCTTCTCGGCTCTGCCGAGGGCGACTGGGTCTCGATGGCGGTCTCGTCCGACGGCTCGTACGGCGTGCCCGAGGGCCTCATCTCGTCGTTCCCCGTCATCACCAAGGGCGGCGACTGGGAGATCGTCCAGGGCCTAGAGATCGACGACTTCTCGCGCGCGAAGATCGACGCCTCGGTCGCCGAGCTCGCCGAGGAGCGCGACGCGGTCACCAAGCTCGGTTTGATCTGAGCCACTGACGTAGGACCCGACATCAGGACCCGACGTTTCACCCCAGATCCGGGGTGGAACGTCGGGTCCTTCTGTCGGGTCCTACGTCATTCGTCAGCGGCGCGGCGCGTCGTCCTGGCGCCGGTTGCGCAGCACGACGAACGGCAGGAAGAACGCTGCCACCGCCGTCACGAGCCACACGATGAGCGAGGCCAGCACCCACGTCGTGGCGCCTGAGATCGAGAGGCCGTCGGTGAAGACGTTCGCGATGATCAGCGCGACGAGCGTCGAGACGAGCCCTATGCCGCCGAGGAACACCGGCGCGTTGCGCGCAGCCACCTTTGTGATGAACGGCGACAGGATCGCCTGAGCGAGCGTGAAGACAAGCACCGCGACGACGAAGCCACTAGGCTCCACCGTCATGTCGTCGAGCACCCAGGTGGCAACGAGAATGCCGACGGCACTCGATCCGAGCGCGATCGCGACGTTGAGCAGCAGGCGGATCATGCCCGCAGCGTAGCGCTCCGTACGCCCGTCAGCCGGTGAATCCGCGCGGCACGACGAACGCGAGCGTCACCAGCGCCGCCCCGAGGACCAGCATCCATCCGCAGTCGAAGGCCTTCCCTCGCACGCGCAGAAGTCCTGCGCGCGCCTCGGGGAGCACCGCGCGCACCGCAGACCCGAGGACGAGAGCGGCACCGAGGAGCGCAATGCCTTGACGCCAGGCACCGAACGCGACCAGGCCGAGACCGACGGCGAGCGCGGCGACCAGCGCGGCGAACATCTGGGTCCCTCCGACCCCACCCGTCCCGCGTGTCATGCCAGGCCGGCGGCGCGCTCGGCGGCCTCCACGACGTTCTGGAGGAGCATCGCCCGCGTCATCGGCCCGACCCCACCCGGGTTGGGCGAGACCCAGCCGGCGACCTCGGCGACGCCGGCGTCGACGTCGCCTGCGATCTTGCCGTCGGCGTCACGGCTGACGCCGACGTCGAGGACGGCGGCACCAGGCTTCACCATGTCCGCGGTGATGATCGACGGCACGCCTGCTGCGGCGACGACAATGTCGGCGCGAGCGACCTCGGCCGCCAGGTCGCGCGTACCGGTGTGGCACAGCGTGACGGTGGCGTTCTCCGTACGGCGAGTGAGGAGCAGCCCGAGCGGGCGCCCGACCGTCACGCCGCGGCCGACGACCACGACGTGCTGCCCCGCGATCGGCACACCACCGGCGCGCAGCAGCTCGACGATGCCGCGCGGCGTGCACGGGAGCGGCGCGGGCTCGTTGAGGACGAGCCACCCGAGGTTGGTCGGCTGGAGGCCGTCCGCATCCTTGTCGGGATCGATCGCCCCGATGACGGCGTTCTCGTCGATGCCCTTGGGGAGCGGGAGCTGCACGATGTAGCCGGTGCAGGCGGGGTCGGCGTTGAGGCTGGCGACCGCCTTGAGGATCTCGTCCTGCGTGGCGCTGGCCGGCAGGTCGACGCGGATCGACTCGATGCCGACCTGAGCGCAGTCGCGGTGCTTGCCGGCCACGTAGATCTGGCTGCCGGGGTCGTCGCCGACGAGCAGCGTGCCGAGTCCTGGCCGGACACCGCGCTCGGCGAGGGCGGCGACCCGCGTGGTGAGGTCGGCCTTGATGGCGGCGGCAGTGGCCTTGCCGTCGAGTATCTGTGCGCTCACCCTCGAAGTCTCCCATGCCAGACTTCGAGGGTGAGCCCTCGCCTCGGAACCCTCGACCTCGTCCCCGCACTCGATCGTCTGGACCTGCTGGCCGATCCCGTGGCGGCCGCTCTCGGCACGCTCGGGCAGGCCGCCGACGAGGCGTGGGTGTGTGCGATCGACCCCGCGCTCGCGGACACGGCAGCGTTCGCCGAGGCGTACGAGGTGCCGCTCGAGGCGTCCGCGAACTGCGTCGTCGTCCTCGGCAGGCGCGCCGGTGAGGAGCGTGCGGCCGCGTGCGTGGTCCGCGCCGACACGCGTGTCGACGTCAACGGCGCGATCCGCAGGCGGCTCGGCGTACGCAAGCTGTCCTTCGCGCCGACGGAGTGGGCGACGGAGACGACGGGCATGGAGTACGGCGGGATCACGCCCGTCGGGGCACCGAAGGGTTGGCCGGTGCTCGTCGACGAACGGGCGGCCGCACTCGAGTGGGCGCTGATCGGGTCGGGCATCCGCGGGTCCAAGCTCGTGCTCCCCGGCGCGCTCCTCGCCGCACTCCCCTCCGTCGAGGTCGCCGCGTACGCGCTCTGACGCGCGTCACGCGTGCCAGCCGGCATTCGCGAACAACCTCCGGAGCTGGTCCGCGACGACCTCGCACTCGTGGCGTACGGCGTACGAGCTGAAGATCAGCAGCTTCGGCCCGCCGATGACGATCTCATTCGCGCGGAGCAGGTCGGCGTCCCACTGGAGGACGCGCATGTGCGGGATGCCGTGGATCTCGATCGCGAGCTCGTACTCGTCCCACGCCACGTCGAGGTAGTACTTGCCGTCCTTGCGTCGCACGCGCCGCTGCCGCGTCGGCTCGGGAAGGCGCAGCCGCCCCCGGATCGCGTCGAAGTCGCGCTCGGGCAGCGACTGGATCCCGCCCGCGGCATCGAGGTACGACTCGACGATCAGCGCGCGGTGGCGGCACGTCCCCCGCCGCGTGAGGGCATCACGCAGTTCGCGCGTACGGACGAGCCCCTGCTGCGCGCTGGCGAGGACGATCGCACGCGCGCGGCGAGGTGCCTCGGACCAGCTCGCCGCGTCGACGATGCTGCGTGGGGTGCGCGTCCGCGGCGGCGTACGGAGGGGATGCACGTCGCGTTCGTCGAGGTAGACGCTCGAGTGCACCACCAGCCCGTCTTGCTCGGGGCGGCGCGCGTGGTCCGGGATGACGGCGTACGTCGCGTCCGGCGGGAATCCGGTCAGGCCGTCCTGCTCGAGGGCCGAGAGGCCGCCGATCACAGAGCCGGGCGGGCACGCCAGCAGGTGCGCCCAGGTTGCCTGCTCGGGGGTCAGTGGCCCGTTGTGCGTGACGACGACTCCGCGATAAGGCTGCTGCCACAGCCGGTTCCGTACCTTGGCACGGAGCCGCTTCTCACCGACGAGCTGCAGCGCCTGGGCGGTGGTCAGCACGCCACACTGCGTCTCGAGCTCGTCCGACATGCGCACGATCCTGGCCCGGATTCGGCTCCGCCCGCTCGTACCCCTGTGGATGACGGAAGACCCGACGAAAGGACCCGACGTTGCACCCCGGATTCGGGGGTGCAACGTCGGGTCGTGATGTCGGGTCGTACGTCAGTGGAAGAAGTGGCGCGATCCCGTGAAGTACATCGTGATCCCCGCTGCGTTCGCCGCCGCGACGACCTCCTCGTCGCGCACCGAGCCGCCGGGCTGGACCACGGCCCGCACGCCGGCGTCGATCAGCACCTGCAGCCCGTCGGCGAACGGGAAGAACGCGTCCGACGCCCCGACCGAGCCACGCGCACGGTCCGTGCCCGCACGATCGACCGCGAGACGGCACGAGTCGACCCGGTTGACCTGGCCCATGCCGACGCCCACGGCGCCGCCACCCTTAGCCAGCAGGATCGCGTTCGACTTCACCGAGCGGCACGCCGTCCACGCGAACGCGAGCTCGGCCAGCGTCGCGTCGTCAGCCGCCTCACCCGCTGCCAGCGTCCACGTCGCCGGGTCGTCGCCCGGCGCGTCGACGTGGTCGCGCGACTGCAGCAGCAGCCCGCCGGAGATCGGCCGCATCTCGATCCGCTGCGGGTGCTCGTCGAGCGGCGCGACCAGGATGCGGATGTTCTTCTTGCGCGTCAGCACCTCGACGGCCCGCGGCTCGAAGTCCGGCGCGACGATCACCTCGGTGAACACCCGGGTGACCTTCTCCGCCATCTCCACCGTCACCGGACGGTTCGACGCGATCACGCCCCCGTACGCCGACACCGGGTCGGTCGCGTGCGCCTTCTCGTACGCCTCGACGATGTCCTCACCGATCGCGATCCCGCACGGGTTGGCGTGCTTGATGATCGCGACGGCCGGCGCCTCGAAGTCGTTCGCCGCACGGCGGGCGGCGTCGGCGTCGACGTAGTTGTTGTACGACATCTCCTTGCCGTGCAGCTGCGTCGCGTTGGCGATGCCGGGCCGGTCGCCGTGATAGAGCGCGGCCGGCTGGTGCGGGTTCTCGCCGTACCGCAGCGTCGTCGACAGCGCCCAGTCGCCGCCGACCCACGCCGGGAACTGCTGCGCCGGCTGCGGCGCGTACAGGCTCTCGAACCACGACGCGACCGCGATGTCGTACGAAGCGGTGTGCGTGAACGCCTCGGCCGCGAGCCGCTTGCGCTGGTCGAGGGTGAAGCCGCCACCCCGCACCGCCTCGAGCAGACCCTCGTAGCGCCGCGGGTCCACCACGACGGCCACTGACGGGTGGTTCTTGGCGGCGGCGCGCACCATCGAAGGTCCGCCGATGTCGATCTGCTCGACGACCTCGTCCGGTGATGCGCCCGAGGCCACCGTCTGCCTGAACGGATAGAGGTTGACGACCACGAGGTCGAACGGCTCGATCTCGAGCTCGGTCAGCTGCTCGACGTGCGCGTCGAGACGCAGGTCGGCGAGGATGCCGGCGTGGACCTTCGGGTGCAGCGTCTTGACGCGGCCGTCCAGAGTCTCGGGGAACCCGGTCAGCTCCTCGACCCTGGTCACCGGGACGCCTGCCTCGGCGATCTTCGCCGCGGTCGATCCCGTCGACACGATCTCGACGCCAGCGGCCTGCAGACCGACTGCCAGCCCCTCGAGCCCGGTCTTGTCGTACACCGAGACCAGGGCCCGCTTGATCGGGCGCCGTCCTTCGTCGTGCAGAGCCTCGTCGTCGCTCATCCGATCGTGACCTTTCTTCCGGCGATGGACCAGCCCTCGCGGACCATCGCTCCGACGGCGTCGACCAGCTGTCGACGCTCCGCTTGCTTGATGCGCTCCATGAGCGTGTCCTCGTCGTCGTCGTCGAGGACGGGGACGGCCACCTGGGCGATGATCGGCCCGGTGTCGACCCCGTCGTCGACGAAGAACAAAGTCGCTCCCGCGAGCTTCACGCCGTACGCCAGCGCGTCGCGCGGACCGTGGATCCCCACGAAGCTCGGGAGCAGCGAGTTGTGCGTGTTGACGTAGCGGTCCGCGAACGCCGTCAGGAACGACGCCCCGACCAGCTTCAGGAACCCCGCCGAGACGACCAGATCGGGCTCGTACGAGGCGACGCTGGCGGTGAGCGCAGCATCCCAGTCGGCACGCTCGTCGTAGTCGCGGACGCGGTGGACGAAGATGTCCGCTCCAGCCCGCTGCGCGCGGGAGAGCCCCTCGATGCCGTCACGGTCCGCACCGACGGCCACGACCTCGGCCCCGTACGCGGGATCGGCGCAGGCGTCGATCAACGCTTGGAGGTTGCTCCCGGACCCGGAGACGAGGACGACCAGCCGTGCCGGCCGTTCAGCCGTGGGGGGTGGAGTCCGCCGTGGACGGGTCAAAAAGGGCGTCGTCGTCTGCTCCACGGCGACTACGATAGTGCGCCGCGGCCGCGCCGACCGCGCCACCCACGGCGAGGACGCCGATCGAGAGCAGCACGGAGAGCGGCAGATCGGGTCCGCTGTGGCCCAGCCGGCCTGGTCCGACCGCCCCACCGGACAGGAGGAGGCCGACTCCCACCACGGCGCCGGCGAACGCCCCGGCGGCCGCCCCGGCCACCACATCGGTACGGAAGGCACCGAGCGCGCGCCGCTCGGCCCGCGTGACGGTCACGTAGCCCGCGAGGGCGCCCGCCAGCAGCGGCACCGCGGCGAACGCGATCAGCCAGCCGGGCCGCGGGCCCGCCGGCGGCACGGCCGCGAGGACGGGCAGCGCCGGGACGAGCCCGAGCGTGCTGGAGGTCAGCGTGACCGAGGTGCCGGCGCCCAGGGCGTACCCGGGCCCGAGCATCGCCGCCACCGTCCACAGCACGAGGTTGGGCAGGACGAGGACGCACACGAGCAACAGGCCGATCCCGCCGAGCAGGCCAGGCCGCAGTCCGTCCCACAGCGCGCCTGCCGCGTCCGCCCGGACGACGAGGTCACCGACGACGAGGAGGCCGGCCGTCGAGACGAGGGTGATCGCCCCGACGATCCCCCCGCGCAGCGCCGACCGTGCCGTCGGCGGCAAGGCGCGGTGATGGCGGCGCAGCCAACCCGTGCCGTGCGCGGCTCCGGTCGCCCCGCAGACCCCGCCGACGACGAGGCCGGCGATCGCCGCCCGCCCCGGGTGGACAGCGGCCACCTCGAGCTGCGACCACCACGCCACCACGGCGAGCACGGCCGCGTACGAGGCAGCGCAGGTCGCGGCGACCACGCCGACCTCACGGATGCGGCTGGAGACGCCCCAGCCTGCGGCGACGCGAGCGACGGTCGCATGGAGGGTCAGCACCACCAGCGCGAACAGCCCCAGAGGGATCGCGTTGATCACGGTGTGACCCACTGTCACGCCGCTCCCGTGGGCCGCCAGCCAGGCGATCGCGCCGCCGCGCAGGGCCCCTCCGGCCGTCCCGGACTCCCCCGCGAGCCAGACGACGACGGTCAGGCCACCGCACACGAGCAGGCCCAGGAGGGCGGCGACGACGGCCGCGATCACCCCGGCAGCCCAGCCGGGTCGGCTGTCCTGCCCAGGCCGGGTGCGGAGCGGGCGCATTGAGGTGTCCGAGGTCTCGATCATCGTGACCATCGTCCCTGTAGCCTGGGTCGCCGGGACGGAGGCACGCCGTTGCGCACCGCCCGGGGGGCCGTCCAGCTGCACCGCCCCGACCCGCAACCGTAGGGAGACCCGAGTCATGCCGAAGGTGGATGAGTTCGACACCTTCTACGACTCCACCAGCCGGTACGTGACGCACCTCACGTACGCCGAGTGTGGTGACCGTTCCGTCACGGCCGAAGCTGTCGCGGAGGCGTACGAGAAGGCCTGGCGGGGCTGGGCGAAGCAGCGCGCCCGTGACCCGCTGTCATACGTGCGCGGCGAGGCCTTCCGCCAGGCCCGCCTCGCGCGGGGAACGCGCCCGTGGCGGCGGCGCCACGAGGACGACAGCGACCTCGCGCTGATCGAGGCCCTGCAGGAGCTCGGCAGCCGTCCGCGGCGCCTGATCATCCTGCAGACGCTCGGTGAGCTCGACCTGTCGGCCGCCGCCCGTGACGTCGGCATCAGTGACAGCGAGGCTGTCGCAGAGACCCAGCACGCGGTGACCGAGCTCGAGCAGGCGCTGAGCCAGAGCATCGGCCAGGTCGAGAGTCGCCTGCTGGGCCTGTCAGAGGTCTCCGAGCAGATCATGCTCCCCAGTCCGTCCCGGGTGCGTTACAAGGCACGCGGCCGCAGCCGTCGCCACACGCTCGTCGCCGTCGCCGCCGCGTGCGTCGGCGTCATCGCCTCGGGTCTGATCGTCACGCCGACTGCACCGCTCAGCCAGGCCGAGGCACAGGAGCGCAACCGGGTGGGCGAACGCCCGGTGAGCAGCGCCCGCCCCGGCGACGCCGTGACCGCCAAATCCCTGATGAACGCGACCGAGGCCAGCCGGATCGACCCGTCCCACGACTGGACCACCGTGTCCACGACCTCCGACGAGGCGACGGACGACGAGCTCACCGCCGACACCGCCGATCGCGCCTCGGACGCAGGCGATCCGCTGACGGCGTGCACGCCACGCCGGTTTGCGACGGACGACCCGCGCAAGACCTTCGTCCGTGAGTTCGAGGCGTACGGAGAGCCCGAGCTCGCCATCCAGGCGCTCGAGATCGCCCGCAGCACCGAGTCGGCGCAGGCGGCGTTCAAGCGACGCCTCCAGTGGTACGCCGACTGCTCCGTCCCCCGGGTTCAGATGGCGAGCGCGGCGACGATCGCCGGTGCTTCCTCACCGGTCACGATCCTGCGTCTGCGCGAGTTCGGCTCGCCTTCCCGTACGCTCACCGTCGGCTTCATCCAGGCCGGCGTCGTCAACTCGGTGCTGGTGCACCGTACGGACGGCGCGGCGCCCTCGGTCGCCGCGTTCGGCTCGGCGCTCGTCGAGAGCATGCGGCTGTCCTGCGCCGCCTCCGGCGGGCCGTGCACGACGTCGACGAAGGTCGCGGGCGCCCCGCTCCCCCGTACGTCCTCCAACCCTGGCTTCCTGGCCGCGGTCGACCTGCCGCCGGTCGGTCGCCAGACCAAGCCGTGGGGCGGGACGGAGCCCGAGCCCCCGAGCCCCAACCCTGCGGCCACGATGTGCGACCGGGCCAGCTTCATGGGCCCCGCCGTCGCGAAGTCCCGTGCGCGCGTCTACGTCGTCCCCAACGACAAGGCTGTCCCGAAGCAGTTCGGCATCGGCCAGGCGATCGCGACGTTCCGTTCACCGCGTCAGGCGGCCACGTTCGTCAAGCGGCTCGAGCAGCGCATCGCCAAGTGCGAGGACCGCAACAAGGCGGCCACGGTCGTCACGGGCAACGCCGTCAAGGGCTCCGGCTACAGCGGCAAGACGTGGCGGATGACCTTCGAGACCGGTCGCAAGTCGACGATCAGCTACCGCCTCGCACTCGTCCGTCGCGGAGCCACGGTGACCGAGGTCGCCCAGTCCGGCACCAAGCGCGCCGACCTGAGCGCGGGCCAGTTCAACCTCGTCGCCGACCGCGCCGCCCAGCGCCTCGCCTACTGGCGCTGACCAGCGCTAAGGGCGGCTCGCACCACCCGGCACACGCGAAGGCGCCCCGACCCTGCTGGGTCGGGGCGCCTCGTACGCTGCGCTGGCGCGCCTCAGGTCAGAGCGACTTGAGGATCTCGCGCATGAGCTCGGCGGTCTCGGACGGCGTCTTGCCGACCTTGACACCGGCGGCCTCGAGGGCCTCCTTCTTAGCCTCGGCCGTGCCGGAGGAGCCGGAGACGATGGCGCCGGCGTGGCCCATGGTCTTGCCCTCGGGTGCCGTGAAGCCCGCCACGTAGCCGACGACCGGCTTCGTCACGTGCTCCTTGATGTAGGCCGCGGCCCGCTCCTCGGCATCGCCACCGATCTCGCCGATCATGACGATCGCCTTGGTCTCGGGGTCGTTCTCGAACGCCTCGAGCGCATCGATGTGCGTCGTCCCGACGATCGGGTCGCCGCCGATGCCGATGGCGGTCGAGAAGCCGTGGTCCGACAGCTCGTACATCATCTGGTAGGTCAGCGTGCCCGACTTCGACACGAGGCCGATCGGGCCCTTGCCCGCGATGGTGTGCGGCGTGATGCCGGCCAGCGACTCCTCCGGCGTGATGATGCCGGGGCAGTTCGGGCCGATCATGCGGGTCTGCTTGCCCTGCAGGTACGACCAGACCTCGGCCGTGTCCTGGACCGGGACGCCCTCGGTGATGACGACGAGCAGGCCGATGCCGGCGTCGATCGCCTCGATGCAGGCGTCCTTGGTGAAGGCCGGCGGCACGAACACGACCGACACGTCGGCGCCGGTCTCGGCCATCGCCTCCTTGACGGTGCCGAAGACGGGAAGCTCGACCTCAGCGCCGTCCTTCTTGTGCGTCACGGTGGTGCCGGCCTTGCGCGCGTTGACACCGCCGACGATCTGCGAACCCGCGTCGATCATCAGAGCGGTGTGCTTGGCACCCATGCCGCCCGTGATGCCCTGGACGATGATCTTCGAGTCCTTGTTCAGGTAGATGGACATGTCCTCGTCCCCTCTCAGGCGTTCGCCAGCTCGGCGGCCTTGTCGGCCGCGCCGTCCATGGTGTCGACGAGGGTGACCAGCGGGTGGTTGCGCTCGTTGAGGATCTGCCGGCCGAGCTCGACGTTGTTGCCGTCGAGGCGGACGACGAGCGGCTTGGTAGCCGCGTCGCCGAGCAGGTCCAGCGCGCCCACGATGCCGTTGGCCACCTCGTCACAGGCGGTGATGCCGCCGAAGACGTTGACGAAGACGGACTTCACATCGGGATCGCCGAGGATCACGTCGAGTCCGTTCGCCATCACCTGGGCGTTCGCGCCGCCACCGATGTCGAGGAAGTTGGCCGGCTTCACGCCGCCGTGCGCCTCACCGGCGTACGCGACGACGTCGAGCGTCGACATGACCAGACCCGCGCCGTTGCCGATGATGCCGACCTGGCCCTCGAGCTTGACGTAGTTGAGGTTGAGCTCCTTGGCCTTCGCCTCGAGCGGGTTCTCCGCGCTCTTGTCGACGAACGCCTCGTGCTCGGGGTGACGGAACTCGGCGTTCTCGTCGAGCGAGACCTTGCCGTCGAGTGCCTCGAGCGTGTCGCCCGCGAGCTTCGCCAGTGGGTTGACCTCGACGAGCGTGGCGTCCTCCTCGACGAAGACCTTCCAGAGGGCCTCGATCATGGTGACGGCCTGCTCGAAGACCGGCTCCGGGAACCCGGCCTCGGTCGCGATCGCGCGTGCCTTCTCAGCGTCGACGCCGGTGCCCGGGTCGATCGGGATCTGCTTGACGGCATCGGGGTTGGTCTTGGCGACCTCCTCGATCTCGACACCACCCTCGACCGACGCGATGCAGAGGTACTGCCGGTTCGCACGGTCGAGCAGGAAGGAGAAGTAGTACTCGTCCTCGATGCTGGCAGCGGGCGCGATCAGGACACGGTTGACCGTGAGGCCCTTGATCTCCATGCCGAGGATGTCGCTGGCGCGGTCGAAGGCGTCCTGGGGCGTGGGCGCGAACTTGACGCCACCCGCCTTGCCACGGCCGCCGGCCTTGACCTGGGCCTTGACGACGACTGCGCCACCCAGATCTTCGGCGCCCTTGCGCGCCTCTTCGGGGGTGTTCGCCACGACGCCGAGCGTCACGGGAACCCCGTGCTTGGCGAAGAGCTCCTTCGCTTGGTACTCCATCAGATCCACGGTGATGCCGTCCTTTGGTACAGGTACGCTGCCGTACAACCTTCGCGACTTTAGTCCCGTGAGCCTCGTCACAGCCGGACGGGGTGCGCGGACTAGGATCCGAGCATGGCCGGTGACAGCGCTCCCCTCAGTGTGCCTTCCGCAGGGGTGACCCTCGCGGTGAGGCGGACGGGCACCCGTACGGGGCCCACCGTCGTGCTCGTCCACGGCTACCCCGACAACCACCACGTGTGGGACAAGGTCGTGCCCCTGCTCGACGACCTCGACGTCGTCACGTACGACGTCCGCGGCGCGGGCGCGTCGACGGCGCCGGCCGACCGCGACGGCTACCGGGTCGAGCGGCTGATCGACGACCTGGTCGCCGTCCTCGACGCCGTACGGCCGGACGGCGGCCCCGTCCACCTCGTCGGGCACGACTGGGGCTCGGTGCAGCTGTGGGCGGCTGTGTTCGCCTCCGGCTCCGACGAGCGGCTGCGAGGTCGCATCGCCTCGTACGTGTCGATCAGCGGCCCCGATCTGCGCCTGTACGGGGCGTTCCTGCGCGACGCGTTCTCCCGGAGGCGCTTCGGGGTGCTGGCCGAGCAGCTCGCGAAGTCCTGGTACATCGCGGCCTTCCAGGTCCCGCTCGTCCCCGAGCTCGTCATGCGCCGCGCGACGCGGTCGGTCCGCCGGGTGCTCGTACGGTCGCAGGGCCTCGACGACGCGCACTGGTCAGGCTCGCTGGCGCGTGATGGCGCGAACGGCGTCAACCTCTACCGCGCGAACGCCTTCCGCGCGCTGCGGACCCCGGCGCCGGCGTCGACGACGGTTCCGGTCACGCTCGTCGTCCCGCTGCGCGACGCCTTTCTCTCCCCCGCCCTGTACGAAGACCTCCCCCGCGCCGTCGACTACCTCCAGCGCCGCGAGGTCGACGCAGGCCACTGGATGCCGTGGACAGAGCCCGCACTGGTCGCGGAGGTCGTACGAGAACGCATTTCCTCCCCTGATGCTGCGCGGACAGCCCAGTGAGGCCGGGTTCACACGTTTACGGCGCTCGGCCCGCCATGACAGCGATCGAGAGGACAACCTTGACCAACTGTCCAAGATGCTGGACAGTGGTCGGGTTGTCACTCTTCGGTAACGGGGGCGCTTCCGCTAGTGTCGACAGCCGTCAGTCCACTACTGGAGGTTCCGTTTCGTGACGTCGCGCCCCGCCCCCAAGCGCCGCGCCGAGAAGCCCAAGAAGGGCGGCTCGCGATCGTCAGACTCCAGCGCTGGCACGGCATCGAGCTCGCCCGGCCGCAGGGTCGCCGGCAAGACCGCCCCACCGACAGGTGAAGCGACGCGGTCACCTCAGATCACTCCGACGCCCCTCCCGCCCTCACCGGCCGAGACGACGCTGATCCGGACCGAGATCACCGCGGTCCACACCGAGGTCGCCGCGCATACCGAGGTCAGCCGACCGCTGACCGCCCTTCCCCCGGCGGAAGCAGCCCCGGCTCCGACCCCGTCCTCCGCCCAGCAGTCCACGCCCCACCCCCCTGCTTCGCCCGCGACACCGTCGCGATCCGCCGGTGGCCGCCGCGCCGCCCGGCCCGCCGCCAAGACGATGGCGAGCGCCCCACGTGAGAGCGCCCCTCGTACCGCGTCCCCCAGCTCGTCCCCTGCCGGCCCGCCTCCGCCGACCCGCGGCAAGCGCGTGGCCGAGCTCCCCCCGATCCCGGGCGACGCCACCGCGCAGATCGACGCGGTCAGCGACCACACGACCGTCACTGAGCGTCGCTCCGGTGAGATGCGCAGCGCCCGTCGCGCGACCCCTCCCGGGTCTCGTTCGTCGCGGGCCCGCACCGGCAAGTCCCGTCGCCTCCCGACTCCTGCCCTCTTCGGCGCCGCAGCGCTCGTCATCGCCGGCATCGGCGCGGTCGCGGTCTCGTCGGCCAAGCCGCCTGTGATGGAGACCGCCGACTTCCAGGCGCTCTCCGCCGACGTGAGCGGCTCGTCCGCCAAGAGGTACGACCCGAACAACGTCGACGTCACCCGCGACTTCGACCGCGCACTCCTCGACAAGCAGGCCGAGCAGCAGGCCGCTCAGCTCTCCGCCTCGCTTGCGGCGCTCGCCGACCGGACCGAGGCACGCTCGCAGCAGATCAAGAAGAACCAGTGGGTTCTCCCGCTCACCGGCTACCGCCTGACAGCACGCTTCGGCCAGTCCAGCTCGCTGTGGTCCACCGTCCACACCGGGCTCGACTTCGCCGCGCCGTCCGGCACACCGCTCGTCGCGGTGGCACGCGGCACGATCACGAGCACCGGGTACGACGGCGCGTACGGCAACAAGACCGTGCTGACGCTCGAGGACGGTACGGAGATCTGGTACTGCCACCAGTCGTCGGTCAAGGTCAGCTCCGGCACCAAGGTCGATCCGGGCACCGTGATCGGCTACGTCGGCTCCACCGGCAACACGACGGGCCCCCACCTCCACCTCGAGGTGCGCCCGGCCGGCGGATCGCCCATCGACCCGCTGGCCTCGCTCCGCGCGCACAACGTCAACCCCTGACCCCGGGTCACTCCCTGCGGGTGCCGGGTCACTCCCTGCGGGTGCCGGGTCACTCCCTGCGGGTGCCGGGTCACTCCCTGCGGGTGCCGGGTCACTCTCTGCGGGTGCGGCGAGCCGTCTGGCGCCAGACACCGACCCGGCAGCGCCCGACAGCGACCCGGGGGCGCCAGAAAGTGACCCGGGAAGGTTAGATCTTTTCGACCGGCGCGTAGCGCAGCAGCAGGCGCTTCACGCCCTCCGACCCGAAGTCGACCGAGGCCACCGCGCGGTCGCCGGCCCCCTCGAGCGCGACCACCGTGCCCAGACCGAAGGCGTCGTGCGAGACACGGTCGCCGGGCGCCAGGCTCGGGACGTCACGCTTCTCCTTGCTCGCCCGAGCAGCGCTGGCGGCGCGGATCGGCGTCGTGGTCCGGCGAGGCAGGTAGCCACCCGACCAGGTCGTCGTGTCGGACTCGGTGCGCTTCCAGTCGACGAGCTCGGCAGGAATCTCGTCGAGGAACCGCGACGGTGGGTTGTGGGACGGGGCGCCCCACGCGGAGCGTACGAGGGCGCGTGTCACGTAGAGGCGCTCCTCGGCGCGGGTGAGACCGACGTACGCGATCCGGCGCTCCTCCTCCATCTCCTTGGGGTCGCCCATCGATCGCATGTGCGGGAAGACGGACTCCTCGAGACCGGTGAGGAAGACGACGGGGAACTCCAGGCCCTTGGCCGAGTGCAGGGTCATGAGCGTGACCATGCCCTCGCCCGAGTCGGGGATCGAGTCGGCGTCCGCGACCAGCGCGACGCGCTCGAGGAAGGCCGCCACCGATCCCGGGGCGAGCACCTCGTCGTCGAGGGGTTCGTCCTCGGTCTCGATCGGCGCGTCGGCCAGCGTGGCCGCGTCCGAGACGAACTCGCGCGCGACGGCCACGAGCTCAGAGAGGTTCTCGACGCGGGCCTCGTCCTGCGGATCGGTGCTGTTCTCGAGCTCGTCGAGGTAGCCCGACCGTGCGAGCGTCGCCTCGAGCACGGCGTCGACGGGCTCGCCCGAGGCCGCCAGCTCCTGCAGCCCCTTCATGGTCTCGACGAAGGCGTTGATCTGCTTCAACGAGCGGGTCGCGATGCCGGGCGCCTCCTCGGCCCGCTGCAACGCCTCCCAGAAGGTGATCCGCAGACGATCAGCATACGCACCGACGACGGCCTCGGCCCGCTCGCCGATGCCACGCTTGGGGGTGTTGAGGATGCGGCGCAGCGACACGGCATCAGCCGGGTTGACGAGGGCCCTCAGGTAGGCGATCGCGTCCTTGACCTCCTTGCGCTCGTAGAAGCGCACGCCCCCGACGACGCGGTAGGGCATGCCGACGCGGATGAACACCTCCTCGAACACACGCGACTGCGCGTTGGTCCGGTAGAACACGGCGACCTCGCCGGGCTTCGCGAGACCCTCGTCGGTCAGGCGGTCGACCTCGTCGGCGACGAACTGCGCCTCGGCGTGCTCGTCGTCCGCGACGTAGCCGACGATCAGCTCGCCCTTGCCCTGGGCGGACCAGAGATTCTTCTTCTTGCGGCCCTCGTTGCGCGCGATGACGGAGTTGGCCGCGTCGAGGATCGACTGCGTCGAGCGGTAGTTCTGCTCGAGCAGGATCGTCGTCGCCGTTGGGAAGTCGGCCTCGAACTCGAGGATGTTGCGGATGTTGGCCCCGCGGAACGCATAGATCGACTGGTCGGAGTCACCGACGACGAGAAGATCGGCATCAGGCTCGGTGCACAGCTCGCGAATCAGGACGTACTGGGCGTGGTTGGTGTCCTGGTACTCATCGACCAGCACGTGCCGGAACCGGCGCCGATAGACGTCGGCGACGTCGGGGAACGCCTGGAACAGGTGGACCGTCGTCATGATCAGGTCGTCGAAGTCCATCGCGTTGGAGGCCCGCAGGCGCTCCTGGTAGGCCGTGTAGGCCCGCGCATACGCCCGTTCGGTGTCGTTGTGCGCCTTGGAGGCGGCCTGCTCGTGGTCGACGAGCTCGTTCTTGAAGTTCGAGACCCAGTTGAGGACGCCGCGCGGCGGGAAGCGCTTGGGGTCGAGCTCGAGGTCTCGGCACACCTGCGTCATCAGCCGCTTTGAGTCGGCGGCGTCGTAGATCGTGAAGGTCGACGTGTAGCCGAGGCGCTGGGCCTCCTTGCGGAGGATCCGCACGCATGCGGAGTGGAACGTGCTCACCCACATCAGCCTCGAGCGCCCGCCGACGTACTCCTCGACGCGCTTGCGCATCTCGGCTGCGGCCTTGTTGGTGAAGGTGATCGCGAGGATCGAGCCGGGATGCACGCGGTGCTGGGAGATCATCCACGCGATACGGCGGGTGAGCACGCGGGTCTTGCCCGAGCCTGCGCCGGCGACGACCAGCAGGGGCCCACCGGTATGGGTCACCGCCGCGCGCTGGGGCTCGTTGAGCCCGGCCAGCAGGCGATCGGCGTCAGCCTGGCGGCGCGCCTCGATCTCCTCGTCGCTCGGGCGGTCGTGACCGCCGCCTCCTCCGGTGTCGGAGAAGGCATGGGACGTACGGAGGTCGCCAGAGCGTCGCTCGGACGGCATCCGGTCGGGGGGCACGGGGAACGAGAGGCTCATCGGGTCCCAGCCTACGGGTGCCCTCGGACATCGGCGGAGGCCGTTCATCACCTGTGGAGACCAGGTCCGAACTATTCTGGGGGTGCGGGTAGTTCGCCACCCAGAGGGAGCCAGACGTGAGTACCACCGTCGACCCTGCATCGCGTATGCAGATCGTGGTCGACCACGACGCCACCGAACCGCCGTACGAGCAGGTCCGGCGACAGGTCGCGGCCCAGGCCGCCGACGGCACGCTGGGCCCTGGGGCCCGCATCCCGACCGTACGCGCGCTCGCGGACACTCTCGGCCTGGCAGTCAACACGGTGGCAAAGGCATATCGCGTGCTCGAGGCCGAGGGCGTTGTGGAGACGCTCGGACGCCGCGGGACGTTCATCCGGTCCCGCACGCTCACCCCCGACGCATCGGAGGCCGCGGGCACGGCCGCCGACGCCTACGTGGCTCAGCTGCGCCGCCTCGGCCTCGCCCGCAGCGAGGCGATCCGGCTGATCGAGGACCGCTGGCCCTGATCGGCGCACGCCGGGCCGCCCGACGTGGTGCGCGGACTGACAGCGACTTGACAGCGCTTCCCCGCACCGTGGAGGCATGAATCACGCCATCCATGCCGAAGGGCTCACGAAGCGCTTCGGAGACACCCAGGCCCTTGACGGTGTCGACCTCACTGTCCCGGAGGGGACCGTTCTCGGCGTACTCGGACCGAACGGCGCCGGCAAGACGACGGCCGTCCGCGTCCTCGCGACGCTGCTGCGCGCCGACAGCGGGCACGCGACGGTCGCCGGGTACGACGTGGCGCGTCAGCCGGGCGAGGTCCGCCGCGCGATCGGTCTGACCGGGCAGTACGCCTCGGTGGACCAGGCCTTGACGGCCCGCGAGAACCTCGTGCTCGTCGGGCGTCTCCTCGATCTCCCCCGCCCCAGCGCCGTACGACGTGCCGCCGAGCTTCTCGAGCAGTTCGGCCTCACCGGCGCCGCCGACCGCCGCGCCGTGACGTACTCGGGCGGCATGCGCCGCCGCCTCGATCTCGCGGCCAGTCTTGTCGGCAGGCCCCAGGTGATCTTCCTCGACGAACCGACGACCGGCCTCGACCCCAGCAAGCGCGACGACATGTGGAACGTCGTACGAGGCCTCACCGAGGCGGGAACCACGGTCCTTCTGACCACCCAGTACCTCGAGGAGGCCGACGCCCTCGCCGACCGGATCTCCGTCATCGACCACGGCCGCGTGATAGCGGAGGGGACGCCGCACGAGCTCAAGGCGCTGGTCGGCGGCCGGACGCTCCAGGTCCGCCCGTCCGACCCGGACCGCCTCGCCGAGGTGGCCGCCCTGCTGCACCGTGTCGCCGACCGCCCGGTCGACGAGCCGCAGCTCGGCACGATCGGCGTTCCGGTGGAGGACGACGCCGTGCTCACCACGGTGGTGCGCGCGCTCGACGAGCGCGGCATCGCCGTCACCGAGCTCACCCTCACGCTCCCCGACCTCGACGAGGTCTTCTTCGCCCTCACCGGCAGGTCCACGTCTCCCGACACCTCCGTCCTCCCTTCTGACGACAAGGAGCTGGTCCGATGAGCACCCCCATCGCGGTCCCTGCCCGTACGGAGTCGGCGGCGTTTCCGCTGGTCCGTCACAGCGCAGCGCTGGCCGGGCGGGCGCTGAAGAAGATGCGCCGGACGCCAGAGCAGTTCTTCGACGTGACGTTCCAGCCGATCCTCATGATCGTCGTGTTCGTCTACCTGTTCGGAGGGGCGATCTCGGGGTCGACCCAGGACTATCTCCAGTTCGTCCTGCCGGGCCTGATGGCGCAGTCGGTGCTCCTCAGCACGGTCTCGATCGGAGTCAACCTCAACACCGACATCAAGGAGGGGGTGTTCGACCGCTTCCGGTCGCTGCCGATCCCCCGCGCCGCCCCGCTGGTCGGCGCGGTCGCGGCCGAGGGCGTGCGGTACGCGACGTCGATCGCGGTGACCCTCGGCTTCGGGTACGCGATCGGCTACCGGGCGACCACGAACGTATGGTCCGTCCTCGGCGGCTGCGCGCTCGTGCTGCTCGTCGCCTGGGCCCTGTGCTGGATCGCGGTCTTCCTCGGCATGGTGCTGCGCGAGGCGGGCTCGGTGCAGGGCATCGGGTTCCTCGTGCTCTTCCCGCTCACCTTCGGCTCCAGCATGTTCGTCGACCCCGAGACGATGCCGAGCTGGCTCCAGGCCTGGGTCGACCTGAACCCGGTGACCCACCTGACGGACTCCGTACGAGGTCTGTTCACCGGCGGCGCGGAGGCGGGTGACGTCACAATCACGGTCGTGATGGCGGTCGCGATCACCGCCGTGTTCGCGCCGTTGGCCGTACGGGCCTACCGCCGCAAGGCCTGAGCGTCCTTCGGCTCACTCCGGCAGGGCGAGGTCGAGGGCGTCGTCGCGTGAGAGCGCGGCGCCCTCGGCGAACGCCGCTTCGTAACGATCGTGGCCGAGAGCGGCGATCAGCTCCGGGGCGAGCCTGGCCGCAGTGACGTTGCCGAGGTCCTCGGCGCCACGGATCTGACGCGCCGCACCAAGCTGGCGTGCGGCGAGCTCGTGGCGTCCGCCGTGCGCGGTGAGCACCGCCGCCGCTGTCGCCACGATCGCAGCGATCGGCATGTCGTGCGAGCGCCGGGCTTCTGCGGCAGCGCGACCGAGCCACGTGCGTGAGAGAGCCTCGTCGTACGGCAGGACCGCGATCACCGCGGTGCTGAGGACGATCGCGCGGAACTGCGGGGCCTGGAACGGTACGGCGTCGACCTGGGCGACCAACGTGGTCGCGAGGCGCCGCGCGGTCTCAGGGTCCCCGCCGCAGCGCTCGAGCTCCACCTGAGCCACGCGCGCGTACAGCTCGGTGTCGCGATAGCCCGCCCGTCTCGCCTCCTGCGCGGCATCCTCCAGCTCGCGCCGGAGCGCTTCCACCTCGTCGGGCGCGTGCGCGAGGATGAGCGACAGGGCGGCTCGGCGCGTCCGAAGCTGGAGCGCGTCGCGGTCCGCGCCGAGCGCACTCATCAGTGCGGCGGCCGCGTGCAGGTGAGTTCGCGCGTCGCCGAAGCGTCCCGCACGCTCGTACGCCGAAGCGACGGTGGACTCCCCCATCGCCTGCCCCCAGCGGTCGCCGACCTCACGGAACCCGTCGAGCGCGTCGGCGAGGTCGTCGTGGTCACCGGCGGTGGCGGCGCCGGCATTGTCCTGCCAGGCGAGCCTGAGAAACCGCGTGGCCGAGCGCACCCACGGGTCCGGGTGCTCGAGCCCTGCGGACAGGTCGACGCCGCCCACGTCGCACCTGCCCGCATCCGCACCGGACCCGAACCGCGCGAACAGATCGTCCGTGAGCAGGATGAGGGTGATGGTCGGCGACTCGCGGTCCAGCTCCGGGTCGCGCCGCAGCTCAGCGATCCGCTCCGACAGAGCGACGCGGTCGCTCGTCGGCGCCGGCTCGTCCAGCACGGCGACGAGACGCATCGCCACGCACACCAGCTCCGGCGTGGCCGGCAACGTCCCGTGCATCGCGAGCACGCGACCGGCGAGCTCGGCGATCTCGTCGTGCTGGCCGCGCAGCGAGAAGTACCACGCGAGGTCGGCCGTGAGCCAGGCCGCAGACTCGCCGTCCCCGGTGTCGACGGCGTACGCCAACGCGGTGAGGAGGTTGCCGCGCTCGTCGTCGAGGACCGCGAGCGCGTCGAGCTGGTCGGCCCGGCGCAGCTGCGGCTCCAGGTCGTGGGCGAGGCGGCGGAAGTACGCGAGGTGGTCACGCCGGACGCCGTCGGCCACGCCGCGTTCCACGAGGCGGTCGGCGCCGTACTCCCGCAGCGTCTCCAGCATCCGGAACCGCGGTTCGCCGAGGTTGTCCGCGACGGGGGTAAGGAGCGACTTGTCGGCGAGGGCCGTGAGCAGGTCGAGGGCGCTGGCCGCATCTGTCCCGGCGATCGCGGCCGCGGCAGGGACGGAGATGCCTGCAGGGAAGACCGCAAGCCGTTCGGCGAGCCTGCGCTCGTCCTCGTCGAGGAGGTCCCAGCTCCACTCGACGACCGCCCGCAACGTCCGGTGCCGGGGCAGTGCCGTACGGCTTCCGCCGGTGAGCAGCCGGAACCGGTCGCCGAGTCTTGCGGCGATCTGCGGCGCGGTGAGGCTGCGCAGCCGGGCGGCAGCGAGCTCGAGCGCGAGCGGCTGCCCGTCGAGGCGTCGGCAGATCTCGAGCGCCGCCGGCAGCGTCGCGTCGTCGAGCACGAACCCCGGGCACGCCGCCTGCGCGCGCTGGACGAACAGGTCGACCGCGCTGTGCTCCAGCGCCTCGCGTGGAGTGGACTCGCCCCCGGGGACGTCGAGCGAGACCACCGGGAGCACGACCTCGCCCAGCAGGTCGAGCGGCTCTCGGCTGGTCGCGATCACCCGCAGCTCCGGCAACGCCTGGAGGAGGACCTCCACGATGACAGCGACGTCCGCGACGAGGTGCTCGCAGTTGTCGGCGACAAGCACCACGCGCCGTCCCGCCAACGCCTCGACCAGACGCGTGCGGTCGTCACCGCGCCGCTCGGTCGGCCGGTCGAGCACGACCACCTCGCGGAGGTCGAGCGCACCGACCAGGGCGTCGAGGATGTCGGCAGGATCGGTCACGGAGGCGAGTTCGACCATCCAGGTGCCGTCGGGGTAGGCCGAGGCGATCCCTGTCGCCGTCTCGACCGCGAGGCGGGTCTTGCCGGCTCCCCCGGGCCCGACGAGGGTGACGAGGCGGTGCGACGCAACGAGCTGCGCGAGCTCGGCGACAGCCGCGTCACGTCCGACGAAGCTGGTCAAGGCGGTCCGCAGGTTCGTCCGTACGCGGGTCGCCGCCGGCGCAGGCCCGGTGACGTCGCCGGCGAGCATGGCGCGATGGAGCTCCCGTGCCGCAGGGGACGGGTCCAGCCCCAGGTCGTCGACCAGACCGGTACGCATCCGCTCGTACGCCGCGAGCGCGTCGGCGGTGCGGCCGGTCGCGGCGAGCACCCGCATGAGCGCCGTCCAGAGCCGCTCCCGGTACGGGTGGGCGTCGACGAGCGCCGTCAGCTCGGCGACGACGCCCGCCGCGTCGTACCGACCGCTCGTGACCTCCGACTCGAGACTCTCCTCGTGGACGGCGAGCCTGCGCTCTTCGAGCGCGGCCGCCGCCGGGCCTGCGAACGGCACGTCCTCGAGCCCTTCGAGCGCACGCCCGGTCCACACCGCCAGCGCCTCGCGCCCCCGCCCTGCACGGGCGAGACGATCGAACCGGTAGGCGTCGACGTCCTCCGCGACCACGGCGAGGCGATAGCCCGTCCCGTTCGAGGCCAGTGCGCCCTCCGGCAGCCGGGCCCGGGCGCGCGAGACGACGGACTGCAGCGCGTTGTGCGCGTGGCGTGGAGGCGTGTCGCCCCAGAGGTCGTCGACGAGGACCTGCGTCGCGACCGGGTGGGGCGCTGCGAGGGCGAGCCGGGCGACGAGCGCGCGGTTGCGCGGCCCCCCGAGATCGACCCGCTCACCGTCGAGGACGACCGTGACCGGGCCGAGAAGCTGAACCTGCACGAGGTCCATCCTGCACCCGGCGCCGTTAGACCTTCTTCTCCCGCCAGGGCCGCTCGAACGGCAACCGCCACGCGTGCGGCGCGATCAGCTGGTGGATCGCGTTCGGTCCCCAGGACCCGGCCGGATAGACCCGTACGGGCGGCGGGTGGTCGAGCAGCTGCTGCGAGAGGCCCCACAGCCGCTCAATGCCGTCGGCGGTGGTGAACAGCGTGTGGTCGCCGCGCATCGCGTCGTAGATCAGCCGCTCGTACGCCTCGAGCGCCGACACCGCGCCCGGATCCTCGTGGAACGAGAACTGCATCGAGTACTTGTCCATGCGCATCCCGTGCCCGGGCTTCTTGCCGTAGAACGACAGCGACAGCCGGGCACGATCAGCGAGGTCGAACGTCAGGTGGTCCGGGCCCTGCGCGCCGACGCCCGACCCCTCGGGGAACATGCTCTTCGGCGGCTCGCGGAACGCGATCGAGATGATCCGCGCGCCCTCGGCGAGCTTCTTGCCCGTACGGAGGTAGAACGGCACGCCGGCCCACCGCCAGTTGTCGATCCAGCAGCGCAGCGCGATGAACGTCTCGGTGTCGGAGTCGTCGAAGACGTCGGGCTCCTCGCGGTAACCGGCGTACTGACCGCGGACGACGTCGGCGGGCTCGATCGGCAGCATCGAACGGAAGACTTTGTTCTTCTCCTCCGTGATCGCGTAAGGGGCGAGCGCGGTCGGCGGCTCCATCGCGACGAAGCCCAGCACCTGGAAGAGGTGCGTGACGACCATGTCCTTGTAGGCGCCCGTCTGCTCGTAGAAGCCGATGCGCCCGCCCAGGCCGAGGGTCTCGGGCACGTCGATCTGGACGTGGTCGATGTGGTTGCGGTTCCAGATGGGCTCGAAGAGTCCGTTGGCGAAGCGGAAGGCGAGGATGTTCTGCGCCGCTTCCTTGCCCAGGAAGTGGTCGATGCGGAAGATCTGGTCCTCGCGGAACACCTCGTGCAGGGCGGCGTTGAGACGACGCGCCGACGCCAGGTCAGTGCCGAACGGCTTCTCCATGATGATCCGCGAGCGTGCCGCCAGGCCCGCCTCGTCGATCTCGTGGACGACCGCCAGCGCCGCCTTGGGAGGCACGCTCAGGTAGTGCAGGAGCTGCGGCTGCCCTCCGACCTCGGCCTCCGCCCGGTGGACGACCGTCGCGAGCGTGTCCGCGCCACCGTCGCCGGGCGCCCAGCGCAGCAGGGCCGCGAAGTCGGCCCACGCCTCATCCGTCGGCGAGGGCTTGCTGAACTCATCGACGGCGTCACGGGCGAGCGTACGGAACTTGTCGAGGTCCATCTCGTCGAGAGAGGTGCCGACGATCCGCGCGTTCGGGAGCAGGCCAGCCTGCCAGAGGTGGAGCAGCCCCGGGAGCAGCTTGCGGCGTGCGAGGTCCCCGGTCGCCCCGAAGAGCACGATGACGTACGGCTGCGACTCCATGCGGTTCAGCGTAGTGCGACAGGACGCCGGTGGTGGGGCGAGCCTGACGGGCACAGTGATCTGGCTCACAGTCGTGCCGCCTTGCACCCACAACCTACGGTTGCGTAGGTTGTGGGTGCACAGACGTTCACTCAACCCGTACGGAGCGTTCATGGGAATCGTCCGCAAGGCACTCGCCTCGCGACCGGTCGCCGCCTTCACCTCCCCCCACACGGTCGACCACTACCTCGACCAGGTGCACCCCATGCTGGCCGTCCACCACGTGCGCGCTCGCGTCGTCGAGGTGATCCGCGAGACCGGTGTCGCGAGCACGGTCGTGCTGCGGCCCAATGGCACGTGGCGGGGTTTCAAGCCCGGGCAGCACGTCGAGTTCGGCGTGGAGGTCGACGGCAAGCGCCGCGTCCGGGTGTTCTCGGTGTCGAGCTCGACACAGCGCAAGGACGGCCTCTTCAGCGTCTCCGTTAAGGCGCACCCCGACGGCTACGTCTCCCAGTACCTCCACCACGAGCTCTGCCCGCGCACGCTCGTCCACCTCTCGCAGGCCGACGGCGACTTCGTCCTCCCCGACAGCGTCCCCGACGACCTGCTGCTCCTGTCCGGCGGCAGCGGCATCACGCCGGTGATGTCGATGCTGCGCACCCTGCGCGACACCGGCCATCGCGGCCGGGTCACGTTCTTGCACTACGCCCGCAGCCGGGACGACGAGATGTTCTCCGACGAGCTCGACGAGCTCGACACCTCGCTCGACTTCGCGACGGTCGTCCGCATCTACACCCGCGAGCCCGTCGAGGGCGCCGAGCTCGCCGGCCGCTTCACCGTCGAGCACCTCAAGCACCTCGGCGTCGACGCCGCGAGCACGCTGTCGTACGTCTGCGGCCCGGCCGGCCTCATCGCCACGGTTCGCGACGCGTACGACGAGCTGGACGCCGCCGACCAGCTGCGGATGGAGTACTTCAAGGTCCCCACCGTCGACCTCGCCGCCGCCGACGCCACCGGCACCCTCACCTTCGAGGACTCCGGCATCGCCGCCGACAACTCCGGCACGACCATCCTCGAGCAGGCGGAAGCCGCGGGACTGAAACCCGCGTACGGCTGCCGCATGGGCGTCTGCAACACCTGCGCCCTCAAGAAGAACCACGGCGCCGTACGCCACGTCATCAGCGGCGAGATCACGGCCAGCACCGACGAGACCATCAAGATCTGCGTCCAAGTCCCTGTCGGCGACGTCAACGTCGCCCTCTGATTTCGACCCTTCGACAGGCTCAGGACGAACAAGCTCAATCACCGGAGGAGAGCATGTCCCACTACCGCAAGAAGCACGCGCCGATCGAGCCGCTCAGCGCGTCGAACCACAACAAGGCGCCCGTCCCGCTCGTTGGCGAGGACACCACCACGCGCGCGACGATCGGCCTCGACCTCATGACGTACGAGCAGCTCGAGGAGTTCGGCCAGGAGCTCGATACGGTCCGCCAGCGGGTCCTCGACGACCTCGGCCAGAAGGACGCCAACTACATCCGGCGCGTCATGAAGGCTCAGCGGATCTTCGACGTGCTCGGCCGGATCGGCATCTTCATGCCGTTCTTCCCGCCGGTGTTCGTCGTCGGAATCCTCTGCCTCGGCATCTCCAAGATCCTCGAGAACATGGAGATCGGGCACAACGTGATGCACGGCCAGTACGACTGGATGAACGATCCGGTCGTCGACGGCAAGAAGTATGAGTGGGACAACGTGGCGCCCGCTGAGGACTGGAAGCACGGCCACAACTACATCCACCACACGTACACGAACATCCACGGCATGGACCGGGACATCGGCTACAACATGTTCCGGATCGACGAGGAGCAGCCGTGGTACCCGAGCCACCGCTTCAACCTGCCGCTGGCGACCATGCTGATGCTCTTCTTCGAGTGGGGTGTGATGTACCACGGCATCGAGCTGGACGAGTACCTCGGCGGACGCATGAGCAAGTCCGAGTTCAAGGCCCGTAAGAAGCGCGCCTGGCAGAAGGTCCGCCGCCAGGTCGTCAAGGACTACGTCGCGTTCCCGCTGGCCTCGGTCGCGCTGGTGCCGTTCACCTCGTGGTGGGTGCCGCTCGCGGTCCTGGGCGGCAACGTCGTCGCCAACATCATCCGCAACATCTGGACGTTCATCATCATCTTCTGCGGCCACTTCCCCGCGGAGGTCGAGACCTTCAGGGAGGAAGACGCGCTCAACGAGACCCGCGGCCAGTGGTACCTGCGCCAGCTCCTGGGCTCGGCCAACATCACCGGCACCCCGGTCTTCCACGTGCTGACGGGCAACCTGTCGTACCAGATCGAGCACCATCTCTTCCCCGACATCCCGGCCCGCCGCTACCCGGAGGTCGCGAAGGACGTGCACCGTCTGGTCGAGAAGTACGGGCTGCGCTACAACACCGGCCGCCTCTCGAAGCAGATCGGCAGCGTCGCGATCCAGCTGGCCGCGCTCGGCAAGAAGCCGTCCGACCCGTACAAGGTCGGCAACTCTCCGGAGTCGAAGGCACTTCGCCGCGAGAAGCGTGAGGCCGAGAAGGCTGCCCGCGAGGCGATGGCGAACGCCTGAGGTTCCTGCCCGCATCGCTTGACCGATGAGGAGGGGTTCCGCCCACTGGCTGGGCGGAACCCCTCATCGTTCGTCAGCGGACAGCGCGTACGGAGGCCTCCGGGCTGAGGTCGAGCCGGCGCAGCGTCTGAGCGTTGAGCGCGACGATGACCGTGGACGCCGACATGAGGATCGCTCCCACCGACATCGGGAGCACGAACCCGACCGGCGCGAGCACGCCCGCCGCGAGCGGGACGGAGATCAGGTTGTAGCCCGCGGCCCACCAGAGGTTCTGCTTCATCTTGCGATAGCTGGCGCGTGACAGCTCGCGCACCGACAGCACCGAACGCGGGTCGTCGCTGGCCAGGATCACCCCGGCCGACGCGATCGCGACGTCCGTGCCGGCACCGATCGCGATGCCGACGTCGGCCTGCGCGAGTGCCGGCGCATCGTTGACGCCGTCGCCGACCATCGCGACCTTGCGACCCTCGTCCTGCAGCGACGCGACCGACGCGGCCTTGTCCTCCGGGCGCACTCCGGCGAAGACACGGTCGATGCCGAGCTCGTCACCGACCGCGCGCGCGACCGCTTCGGCGTCACCGGTGATCATCACGACCTGCACACCGAGCCGGTGGAGCGCGTCGACGGCCTCACGCGACTCCTGGCGCACCTCGTCGGCGAGCGACAACGCCCCTGCCGGCCGGCCGTCGACGACCACGTGGAGGATGATCGCGCCCTCGGCACGCCACGTGTCGGCGACCGGGAGCTCGTTGGCGTGCTCCTGCGCGAGGAGCGCCGGCCCGCCCACCTGGACGCGGTGGCCGTCGACGGTCGCCGAGACGCCGACCGCCGGTGACGACGAGAACCCCGAGGCCTCAGGCACCGTCAACCCACGTTGCCGTGCGGCCTCCACGATCGCCTTGGCCAGCGGGTGCTCGCTATCGGACTCGGCCGCAGCCGCGAGCGCGAGCACGCGATCAGCGTCCTCCCCCGCCGCAGGCTCGACGGCGCTGACGGCAGGCTCCCCCTTGGTCAGGGTGCCGGTCTTGTCGAACAGCACGGTGTCGACCGTCCGCATGCTCTCCAGGGCCAGCCGGTCCTTCACGAGCACCCCGCCGCGGGCGGCGCGCTCGGTCGCGATCGAGACGACCAGCGGGATCGCGAGGCCGAGGGCGTGGGGGCACGCGATCACGAGCACCGTGATGGTGCGGATCACGGCCTCGTCGGGCTGCCCGATGAGCGACCACACCACCGCTGTGATCGCCGCAGAGCCGAGCGCGAACCAGAACAGCCACGCGGCGGCGGTGTCGGCGATCCGCTGGGCCCGTGACGACGAGCTCTGCGCGTCGGCGACCAGCCGCTGGATGCCTGCCAGCGCGGTGTCGTCGCCGACCGCGCTCACGCGGACCCGAAGACCCGAGTCCGTCGCGACCGTCCCGGCGACGACGCCGTCTCCGACCGTACGACGCACCGGACGCGACTCGCCCGTCACCATCGACTCGTCGACGTCGGCGGCCCCCTCCGTCACGACCCCGTCAGCCGGCACGCTCGCGCCGGGGCGGACGACGACGAGGTCACCGACCTGCAGGGCGGACGGCGCGACCGTCACCACCTCGTCGCCCTCCACCCGCTCCGCCTCGTCGGGCAGCAGCGCCGCGAGCGAGTCCAGCGCCGAGGTGGTCTGAGCCAGCGACCGCATCTCGATCCAGTGACCGAGCAGCATGATCACGATCAGCAGCGCGAGCTCCCACCAGAAGTCGAGCTCGTGATGGAGGAGCCCGAGGCTCGCGCCCCAGGACGACACGAAGGCGACGGTGATCGCGAGCCCGATGAGCAGCATCATCCCGGGCTGACGCGACCGGATCTCGCTGACGGCGCCGGTCAGGAACGGCCTGCCGCCCCACACGTACATGACGGTGCCGAGCACCGGCGAGACCCACTCGACCCAGCTGGCGCCTGGGAGGTCGTAGCCGATGATCGCGGCGAACATCGCCGAGCAGAGCACCACAGGGACGGCGAGACCCAGCATGATCCAGAAGAGCCGCCGGAACTGGGCCACGTGGTCACCGTGCCCGCCGTGCGCGTGCCCGTGCCCGCCGTGCCCGTCGTGGGCGGGCACCGTCTCGTGCGTGTGGTGGTCGTGAGTGGTCATGATCTCGAAGGTATACCCCTAGGGGGTATAAGGCAAGCCCTCGCCGAGGACGAGAGAGGCGACCCGCGACAGCTCGGGCGTCAAGGCGACCTCGGGCACCGTGACCTCCTCGTCGCCGTACGCGAACGTGTAGATAAACCGGTCCGGATCGGCCCGCACGTCACTGATAGACGCGAGGTCCGTACGGCCGAGCAGGGCGGCAACCTCGGCCCCGACCTCGCCGTCGTCGAGGTCGAGGACGCCCTCGCGCACCAGGCCGGCGAACCCACCGGACCGCTGGACCCGCACCGTGCCCGTCGGGAACCCGGCCGGCTCCCGCGATGGGGCATCCACGCCCGGCACCACCCCCACCTCAGCCCACGCCTCGCGGACCAGCTGCGCCTCGCGCGCACCGAACAACCGCTCGGCCGCCTCGACCGTGGCTGACCCGAACCCCGCAAAGCCGGTCCGCGAACCCACCGAACCGCCGCTCAGCGCCGCGTACCAGATCTGTCCGGGCACCTCCCAGCTGTTGCCGCCGAGGGCGAGCGCCGCCAGCGCGAACGCGCGGTTGGGGATGCCCGAGTTGATATGGACTCCCCCGTTGTCAGCCTGGGTCTCGACGTAGTCCCGCATCGACCCGACCTGCGGGTCCTTGCCGAGCAGCGGGTCGTCGTACGCCGTCCCCGGCTCGCGCATCGATCGCAGCGCGACGGCGTCGATGCCCGCGACGAACAATCCCTCCCCGATCAGCCAGTCGGCCTGCTCCGCGCTCTGCCCGAGCGCCTGCTGCTTGGCCAGCGCTGCGAAGCAGTCGGACATGGACTCGTTCAGCGCCCCCGACTGGTCGGCATAGACGAGGTCGGCGGTGAACTGCGTGACGCCGTGGACGAACTCGTGGAAGAGCACGTCGGGCGGTTTGGTGAACCGCTCGAACACCTCGCCGTCGCCGTCGCCGAAGACGAGCTGCTGTCCGTCCCAGAAGGCGTTGTCGTAGCGCTGGCCGTAGTGGACCGTCACCGTGACCGGACTGCCGGCGCCGTCGATGCCGTCCCGCCCGAACTGCGTGGCGAACAACGTGTGGATGACGCCGGTGTTGTCGTACGCCTCGTCGACCGCGAGGTCGCCGGTCGGCGGCTCGTCGTCGCCGCGCGCTTTGTCGCCCGGGAGCCGGGTCGTGCCCGCGGCGGTGAAGATCGTCTTGGTGCCGTCGGCGTCGACCGGCACGTCGAGGTCGGTCACGGACGCGGTACGGCGGCGCTCGCGAAGGTCGGCGTCGAGCGCACGCGTCTGCGCACAGCACCGGGACACGTCGACGCGGCCGGTCGCCTCGGCGATGTGGGCGAGCAGGTAGGGCGGGACGAAGGTGCAGCTCATCCCCCAGTCGTACCGCGCGCCACCGACACCGGCGAGCCGGTCGAGCCGCCCCGCCGCCGGTCGAGCCGCCCCGCCGCCGGTCGAGCCTGTCGAGACCCCTCAGATCAGGCGACGGTCGTTCGCCCATCGCGTCAACTCGTGACGGCTCGACAGCTGGAGCTTGCGCAGCACGGACGACACGTGGGTCTCGACGGTCTTCACCGAGATGAACAGCTCCTTCGCGACCTCCTTGTAGGCGTAGCCGCGCGCGATCAGACGCATCACCTCGCGCTCGCGCTCGGTGAGCCGGTCAAGATCGGAGTCGACCTGCGCGACCTCGATCGTCCCGGCGAACGCGTCCAGCACGAATCCGGCCAGCCGTGGGGAGAACACCGCGTCGCCGCCCGCGACCCGCCGGATCGCGTCGATCAGCTCGTCACCGGTGATGTTCTTGGTGACGTAGCCGCGCGCACCGGCCCGGATCACGCCGATCACGTCCTCGGCAGCGTCACTGACCGACAGCGCGAGGAACTTCGTCTCCGGGTGACGCGTCGCCACGCGTCGGAGGACCTCCGCTCCTCCACCGCCCGGAAGATGCACGTCGAGGAGCACGACCGCGGGCTGGTACGTCTCGACCGCGGCGATCGCCTCGTCGACGTCACCGGCCTCCGCGACGATCCGCACCGCGCTGCCGAGCTCGGCGCGCACGCCGGTCCTGAACATCGCGTGGTCGTCGACGAGCAGGACCGTCAGGTCACGCCCGCCTGCCGCGCCCGTACCACCGGTCTGACTCGGGGTGCTGCTCACGTGTCTGCTCCTCCGTCCGCGCCCTCGGGCGCACCGTCACGTCCGCCGTTCGGCGACCGGTCGCGTACGAGGGGCAGCGCCAGCCGCACCTCAGTGCCGTCCCCCGGGCTTGAGCGTACGACGGCGGTCCCACCGTGCCGCTCCATCCTCGCGACCAGCGAGCGACGGATCCCCAGCCGGTCCTCGGGCACCTGGGCCGGGTCAAAGCCGTGGCCGCGGTCACGGACAAACACCTCCGCCGCCGTCCCGCTCACCTCGACGTAGACGTCGATGCGGTCCGCGCCCGAGTGCTTGACGGCGTTGGTCATCGCCTCGCGGGCGGCGGCACGCAGCGCGTCGACGTCGGGGTCGGGCTCGGCATCGCCGACGCCCACCACCTCGATCGGGATCCGGTATGCCGTCTCGATCTCGGTCGCGTCGGCCACCAGACCCTTGCGGAGCGTCGTGCCGTCGTCGGCAGGCTCCCCGTACAGCCAGTCGCGCAGCTCGCGCTCCTGCCGTCGGGCCAGCGTCGCGACCTGTGCCGGGTCGTTCGCGTTCTTCTGGAGCAGCGCGAGGGTCTGGAGCACCGAGTCGTGCAGGTGAGCGGCGACGTCGGCACGCTCCTGCGACCGCACCCGCTCACGCCGCTCCTCTCCCAGCGTCGCGAGGAGGCGGACGATCCACGGCCCGAGAAGCAGGCCCGCTCCCGCGACAGCCACCACGAGCGCGCCCAGCAGCTGAGCCGCGGACTCCAGCCCGCCCCCGAGCTGGGCGACGAAGACGCCGTACGCGATGAGGACCAGCAGCGTGCCCGCGGCGGTCCTCAGGACCGCCTGCCATCCCGACGTCTCCCGGACCCAGCGGCGCAGCGACCGGTCGTCGGCCTGGCGCCAGATCAGGGCGAAGCCGGTGATCGCCAGGACGGCGGGGAAGAGCAGGCTCCCCACGCGATCGCTGCCGACGACGATGAAGACCATCCCGACGCCCAGCACGACGAGGGCGGCGGTCTGCAGCGTGCTGCGGTTGGACTGCGCCTCGTCCTCCTCGTCGCTGCGCAGCCCGCGCCGCGTCGCGCTGGCGAGACCGGGCGAGCCCTCAGCGCCGCCGAGCGGGACGAAGACCCAGAACGCCGCGTACGCGAGGACCCCGGCGAGCTGGAAGAGGGTTGTCAGGACGAACGCGAGGCGCACCCACAGCACAGGGACACCGAGATGGTCGGCGAGTCCCTGCGCGACCCCGCCGAGCACGCGCGGGCTCGGGGAGCGGTAGAGCCGGCGCACCGGCGTCGCAGTCATCGTCACGCTACCGATCGTCACACGCTGGCGGTGCTGCGGACCAGCCGGATCGACCCCTGCCGGACCCTGGCCCGGCGGGCGGCCGGCCCGGTACGGATCAGGGGTCTCACCCATACTGCGGAGGGACGACGCGCAGCAGGATGGACACATGGACGACACGACCCCACCCCTCGGCGCTCCCGCCGCGGGAGGCGCCTCCGCCGACAGCGGGGGCCAGACACCCCCGCCGGGTGACCCGCGCCCCCCGAGCTCCGGCGCACTCACCGACATCCGCCGCACCGAGGACGGCCGGGTCGTCGCCGGTGTGTGCGCGGGGATCGGGCGCTACCTCGGCATCGACCCGATCATCCCGCGCATCGTCTTCGCTGTGCTGACGATCGTCGGGTTCGGCGGTCTGCTCGCCTACGGTGCCGCGTGGATCCTGCTGCCCGACGAGCGGACGGGTGAGAGCTATCTGAAGCGCTGGCTGGGTCTGGGAGACAACGAGCCGCAGATCCGGTTGGTCGGCCTCGGCGCGGCTGCGCTGGTCGCCCTCACGTGGACGTGGGGATGGGGGTGGCCGCTCGGCCCGATCTGGATCGCGGCGGTGGTGGTCGTCGCGTGGGTCGCGTTCCGCGAGTACCAGGAGCGCAGCCGGCGTCACAGCGCGCCGCGGCCCCCCGTCCCGCCGTACGGACCTGGGCCGCAGCCGCCGGCGCCACCGTACGGGGCAGCACCTCCGTACGGGGCAGCATCTCCGTACGGGGCAGCACCTCCGTACGGGCAGGCACCTCCGCCGTACGCAGCCGCTTCCCCACACCCGCAGGCGCCCGCCGCACACGGCGCGCCCGCCCGCTCGTACGCCCCGGTGCCACCCGCTCTCCCGCGGCCACCCGCACCACCGCACCGGCCGCCGCCTCCCGCACCGAAGCCGCCGAAGCGCCCGAACCCTCGCCACGACGGCGGGCTGCTGACGATCCTCACGCTCTCGCTGACGCTCGTCGCGACCGGCGTCACCATCATCGCGACGCAGGGGGACCTGCACACCTCGGTGTACGTCGCCGTCGCCCTGGCGACGCTCGCGGCGGGCATGCTCGTCGGCACCGTGCTCGGCAACGCCCGGCCGCTGATCTTCCCTGCGCTCGCCACCGTGGCGGTGCTCGCGGTGTCGGTCGCCGTGCCACGCTGGGACGCCGGCCGCATCGAAGCGACACCGACGAGTGCCGCCGCCGTCCGGGACGCGTACGGGATCGGCTTCGGCGAGGTGATCGTCGACCTCACCGGCGTCACAGACCCGGCGGCGCTCGACGGGAAGAACATCGAGATCGAGGTCGGCGTGGGCAACGTCCGCGTGTACGTCCCCCCGACTCTCGACGTCGGGATCGACTCCTCCGTCGGTGTCGGCGCAATCTCCGCGCTCGGTGCCGAACGGGGCGGCCTCAGCACCCAGCTCACCATGCACGACAACACGGACCGTCCCGACCTGGACCTCGAGATCGACGTCCGCATCGGGATGGTGGAGGTGATCCGCTCATGAAGCGCCATCCGCTCGACGCGCTGACCCTGGTCAGCCTCACGTTCGTCGCCGTCGCCGGTGCGGTGTGGGGGATGTGGTACGCCGGCTGGGACCTGGTCTCGATCGCGATCGCCGGCCCGCTGCTGCTGGTCCTGCTCGGCGTGGCGGGGCTCGTCGCGACGTTCATCGCGGCGCGCCAGACGAGCCGTCGCAACCGCGAGCAGCGCACGGCGGTCTCTCCGTCGGCCGACACCACGCTCGACGCCACCCCTGACGACGCAAGCCCCACCGACGCAAGCCCCGCCAATGACACCCGCACTCTCACCCTCGAGGACCTCACCGGGCCCTCCGACGAAGGAGACGACAAGCGATGACCCGCTCCAAGAAGCTCGTACGCACCAGCAGCGACCAGTGGATCGCGGGGGTGTGCGGCGGCATCGCGCGCTACCTCGGCGTCGACCCGACGGTCGTCCGGCTGGCCTTCGTGGTCTTGACCGTGCTCGGGCTCGGCTCGATGATCATCGTCTACCTCGTCGCCTGGCTCCTGATGCCCAAGGACGTCTGACGCCGCTCGGGAAGGCAGGCAGTGCCCGGGTCAGCGTGAACGCGGACGTTCGAACAGGCGCGACATCACGATCGCGCTCCGCGTGCGCTCGACCCGGGCATGCTCGCGCATCCGCTCGACGACCTGCTCGATCTCGGCCATGTTCGTCGCCATCACGTGCACGATCGCGTCAGGGTTGCCGGCGACGGTCCACGCGCCGACGACCTGCGGGATCGGCTCGAGGCTGCGTTTGAGCTCGCCGGCCGACACGTTGCCGTCGTAGTAGATCTCGACGTACGCCTCGGTCGTCCACCCGAGGGCCGCGGGGTCGATGAGGGTCGTGAAGCCGGTGATCTGGCCGCTCGCACGCATCCGGTCGACCCGGCGCTTGACCGCCGGAGCCGACAGCCCGACACCGGCACCGATCTCGGAGAACGTTGCTCGCCCGTCGCGCATCAGGTGCCCGATGATCTCCCGGTCGACCGCGTCCATCGGCACGACCCCCTCCTCGCCTCACGTCTGACGACGTGCGAGCAAGCCTAGAGCCGCTCGCCCTCCGACGTGTACGGCGCGCGCCACTCAGGTGCCTCGTCGAGGTCGGGTCCGGACCAGTACTCGCGGGCCGCGACGACCTGCCCGTCGCGGACCGTCCAGAACCCGGCCGCGACGTACACGCCGTCGACTCCCTCCTGCGTCACCTCCAGGTCGGTGGCGGCCCTGTCGCCGGCACCGACGACGTCACGCACGGTGATCGACCAGCCCTCGGGGTAGTCACGGTTCATCGCGACGTACGCGGGACCGAGGAACGTCTCCCCCGTCCGGGGCCACTCGATCACCGCCTCGGGGTGCACGAGCGCCGCGACTGCGTCCCAGTCGCGGGCCTGCATGCGGGTCTCGAGCGCTGTCACGACCTGTACGGCATCCATAGGCCCAGCGTGCCCGACGGCACTGACACGTCGCTCAGCTCTGCCAGGACTTCCACAGCGCCGCGTACGACCCACCGCGCGCGACCAGCTCGTCGTGGCTCCCGAGCTCGCTGATCTCGCCGTCCTCGACGACCGCGACCCGGTCCGCGTCGTGCGCGGTGTAGAGGCGGTGCGCGATCGCCACGACCGTCCGCCCCTCGAGGACCGCGCTGAGCGACCGCTCAAGGGCACGCGCGGCCCGCGGGTCGATGAGGGACGTCGCCTCATCGAGCACCAGCGTGTGCGGGTCGGTGAGCACCACCCGCGCCAGCGCGAGGTGCTGCGCCTGCGCGTCGGTGAGGCGGTGGCCTCCCGAGCCGACGACCGTGTCGAGACCGTGCGGGAGGTGCTCCACCCACTCGCGGGCGTCGACCGCGTCGAGCGCAGCCCAGAGCTGGCCGTCGGCGGCGGTCCCGGACTCCTCGAGCGCGAGCTGCAGGTTGTCGCGCAGCGTCCCGACGAAGACGTGGTGCTCCTGCGTCAGCAGCGCGACTCTGCGCCGCAGGTCGTCGAGCTCGAGCTCGGTGACTCCGACGCCGCCGACCGTGACGGCCCCGGTGGTCGGACCCTGGATGCCCGCGATGAGGCGCCCGATCGTCGACTTCCCGGCGCCGGACGGGCCGACGACCGCGAGGCGCTCCCCCGCGGCAAGCTCGAGGTCCACCCCGTGCAGGACCTCGCGACCCGCGACGTACGAGAACCGCACGTCGTCGAGCTCGATGTCCTCGCCTTCGGGGGTACGACCGGTCGGTTCCCGGTCGTCGGGCACCTCTGAGACACCGAGCAGGCGCGCGAGCGAGGTGGCACCGACCTGAAGGGTGTCCATCCAGTTGAGGATCCGGTCGACGGGATCGACGAGGAACCGGACATACAGCACCGCGGCGGTGAGCTCGGCCAACGAGATGGTCCCACGGTCGAGCAGCACGCCGCCGAGCAGGAGCGTCGCGACGACGGGCACGAAGTAGCCCATCTCGACGGCGGGGAAGAACACCGTCCGCAGGTTGCGGGTGTACGACTCCGCAGCGAACGACTCCGCGATGTCCTCGTCGATGCGAGCGCGGCGCTGGTCGCCGAGCCCGAGCGCCTCGACCGTCCGGGCACCCTCCACCGTCTCGGCCAGCGTCGCGTTGATCCGCGAGTACGAGGCGTGCTCGCGGATGTAACCGTCGCGTGCACGCTTGAGGTACCAGCGGGTGGCAGCCCACAGCACCGGCACGCCCAGCACGAGGGGGACGAGGACCCATCCACCGACGAGCACCGCCGCGACGACGGTGCACACGGCGGTGACGAGCGCGACCACGGTCTCCGGCACGGCGAAGCGCACCGCCCAGCCCAGCGTGTCGACGTCGCGCGAGGTACGGGTCAGCAGGTCGCCGGTCCCCGCGCTCTCCACGACGCCGATCGGCAGGGTCAGTGCCTCGTCGACGAAGTCCTCGCGCAGCCGCGCCAGCACGGTCTCGCCGAAGACCGACGACCGCAGCCGGGCGTACCGGGTCAGGATCGTCTGCGCGACCAGGCACACCGCGACGAACAGCGCGATGCGGTCGATCGTGCCGTAGCCGCCTCGCCCCTCGGTCGCGGCCTCGACGAGGTCACCGACCAGCCAGGGCACGACGAGACCGGCACCGGCAGCGGCGCCGTGAAGGAGCATGATGCCGACGAGGTCACGGCGGTGGTCGCGGCCGAGCTGGCGGAGGTACGAGCGAAGCAGGCGGGTGCCGGCGATGGGCAGGGCGTCATGCAACGTCCTCGGCCTCCTCTCGGGTCACGACCTGGCGGTACGCCCGGTCGGTGGTCATGAGCTGGTGGTGGTCGCCGGTCGCGACGACGCGGCCGGCCGACAGGAACGCGACCTCGTCTGCGACGTCGAGGACGAGCGGGCTGCTCGACACGACGACCGTGGTACGGCCGGCACGGTGCCTGCGCAGACGCGCAGCGACACGCGCCTCGGTGTGGGAGTCGACAGCCGACGTCGGCTCGACGAGGACCAGCACGTCAGCCTCGGTCAGCAGGGCGCGCGCGAGCACGACGCGTTGCCGTTGCCCCCCGGACAAGGAGCGACCACGCTCGGCGAGCTCGGAGTCGAGTCCCTCCGGGAGCCCGTCGAGGATGTCGTCGGCGGACGCCGTGGTGACCGCGCGGGCGATCTCGTCGCCGGTCGCCGTGCGCCGGGCGTCGAGAGCGCTGCGCAGCGGGCCGCTGAAGAGCGCGGCACCGGTGTCGTTGACGACGATCCGGCGACGCAGCTCGTCGCGGGCGAGCGCACCGAGCGGCACGCCGCCGTACGAGACGACGTCGACGTCGCCGCCTGGCTCGACATAGCCCCCGAGGCGGTCGGCCAGCGCCACCGCGTCGCGCGGGTCATCGCTGACGACGGCGGTGAGCACGCCCTTGCGACCGACGAAGCCCGAGCGGACGTCGACCAGGTCGCCGTCGGGCGGGCTGACCGGGTCGGCGGGGTCGCTCACGCTCGGCTGGATGCGCAGGATGCGGATCACGTGACGTGCTGAGACGTGACCGCGGATCAGCTTGTTGGCCGCTTCGGTGAACGTCCGCAGCGGGAGCATGAGGAATGTGGCGTACCCGTAGAAGGCGATGAGGTCACCGGCGCTGATCTGACCGGTCGCGGCAAACCGCGCACCGAGCCAGACGACGAGGACGACGAAGGCGCCTGGCAGCAGCACCTGGAAGGCGTCGAGCACCGACTGGACTCGCGCGACCCGGACACCGGCGTGGCGGACGTCCTGCGAGGCCGCGCGGTAGCGGCGGTCGAACATCGCCTCGCCGCCGATGCCGCGCAGGACGCGCAGCCCCGCGACGATGTCGCTGGCGAGGGTGTTGAGCTCCCCCTGCAGGGCTCGCGCCTGCTGGTTGCGGCGGTTGAGGTGGCGCAGCAGCGGGCCCGTCACGCCCATGAGCAGCGGCACGCCGATCAGCACGACCAGCCCCAGGGTCAGCGAGCTCTGCAGCAGGATCACCGCGACCACGAGGTAGGCGACGATCGAGCCGATGAACCGGCCCATCACGTCGACGAAGTTGCCGAGGTTGGCGATGTCCGTCGCTCCGACGCTCACGACCTCGCCGTGCGCGACCCTGCGGTTGAGCTCGGAGCCGAGGCGGCCGGTGTGCGTGCTGACGAGCTGGACGGTCCGGTAGGCGGTGTCGAGCCACATCTGGACGGCGTAGCGGTGGCGCATGATGCCCGAGAACGCCTGGACGGCGCCGATGACGAGAAGCAGCGCCGACCACAGGACCAGTGCGCGTCCGGCACCCACGTCGACGACCGTGTCGATGGCCGCCCCGATCACCGCAGGGACGGACGCCTGGGCCACCATCCAGGCGATGCCGAAGGTGATCGCGCCGACGAGGGTCCAGCCCTGCACCCGAAGAATCCACGTCATGTACCGCGTCGCCGAACGAATGTCTGGGGTGCCAGGGTCGGCGAGCGGGAGGTTCTTCACAACGATCAACCCTAGGCAGCGGTTCTGACAAGAGCGACCGAATATCCCGCGCCTGTGACAGGGATCTCCACCACGGCGCGGCGACTCATCCGGCGACGGGCGCGGGCCAGCTGACACCGATGCCGCCGGCGGTCTGCGCGCCGTACCGCTCTTTCTCGAGGGCGAGGTCGAGCGGAAGGATCCGCACCCGTGCGGCGCGCACCTCAGGGGTGATCAGTGCCGCGGGGACGAGCCAGCTGACCTCGAACTCGATCCCGTCGGGATCCGCGCCGTACAGCGCCTTGGTCGTGCCGTGGTCGCTCGCACCGACGAGCGCGTCGGCGTTGGCCAGCCTCGCCATGACGGTCTCGAGCTCGTCGAGCGTGTCGACCTCCCACGCGAGGTGGTAGAGCCCGACGGTCGTACGGCCCGCTCCCGACGGCCCCGCCGCCGGGCCGATCTGGAAGAGGCCGAGGTCGTGGTCGTTGGAGCTGCCCGAAGCCTGGAGGAACGCGGCCCCCGGCAACCCCATGACCTTCGTGAAGCCGAGCACATCGGAGTAGAAGCGCTCCGAGCGCGCCACGTCGCGGACGTAGAGGACAGCATGGTTGAGGCGCGTGACGGGCATGACGAACTCCTTAGTTGAACGTTCATTCATTATGCCTCACAGGCCCACACCGCCCGACGCGGACCGTTAGACTGGCCGCTGGTGTGCCGGGAAGTCTGGTCGGCGTGGTTCTGACGACCCCAAAGAAGGAGCACCGTGCCCCAGAACACCGTCCTCGGCCGAGGCTCGTGGCCCGAGACCTCACGCATCGCCGCCCTGCTGCGCCAGGAGACCGTCGGCGGCTTCCTCCTGATCGGAGCCGCAGCCCTCGCGATCGTGCTCGCGAACAGCGGCCTCGGCGACGCGTACGCGACCCTCCGCGACACCCGGATCGGCCCGGAGTCGCTGCACCTCGACCTCACCCTCGGGGCGTGGGCTGCCGACGGGCTGCTCGCGATCTTCTTCTTCGTCGCCGGGCTCGAGCTCAAGCGCGAGCTGGTGGCGGGCGACCTGCGCGACCCGCGTCGCGCAGCCATCCCGATTGTCGCCGCCGTCGGCGGCATGGTGGTCCCGGCGCTGGTGTTCGTCGCCGTCAACCTCGGCACCGGCGACGGCGCGCTGCGCGGATGGGCGATCCCCACCGCGACCGACATCGCCTTCGCGCTCGCGGTTCTCGCCGTCCTCGGCTCGTTCCTGCCGACCGCCCTGCGGACGTTCCTGCTGACCCTCGCAATCGTCGACGACCTGCTGGCGATCATCGTCATCGCGTTCTTCTACACCGACCACCTCGCGATCGGGTGGCTCGCCGCGGCAGTCGTCCCGATCGCCGTCTTCGCCGTGCTGGTCCAGCGGCGGGTCCACTCGGGCTGGATCCTGATCCCCCTCGCGGTGCTCGCCTGGGCCTTCGTCCACGCCTCGGGCGTACACGCCACGATCGCCGGCGTCGTCCTGGGGTTCATGGTCCCCGTCCTGCGCAGCCAGGCCGCCGGTGGCCCCGAGGCAGGCCCTGGGCTTGCGGAGCACTTCGAGCACCTGTGGCGCCCGATCTCGGCCGGCATCGCCGTACCGATCTTCGCGTTCTTCGCTGCCGGCGTCGACGTCGGAGGCATCAGCGGGCTCGGCGAGGCCAACCGCAGCACCGTCACGTACGGGATCGTCCTCGGCCTGGTCGTCGGCAAGACGGTCGGGATCTTCGGCTCGACCTGGCTCATGGCGCGCTTCACCCACGCACGCCTCGACCCGAGCCTCGGGTGGATCGACGTCGTCGGCGTCGGGATGCTCGGTGGCATCGGCTTCACCGTCTCGCTGCTCATCGGCGACCTCGCGTACGGACTCGCGTCGACCCGCGACGCGTACGTCAAGATCGGCGTGCTCGAGGGTTCCGTGGTTGCCGCGCTGCTCGCCACCGTGCTCCTGCGGCTGCGCAACCGCCGCTACCGGCGCCTGTACGAGGAGGAGACCCGCGACACCGACCATGACGGGGTCCCGGACGTCTACCAGCAGCGCGACGAGGCCTAGCCGCACTGTCCCGTAAATGCGGTTGACCCACCCGACGACCGCGAACCAGACTCGGTCGATGCCTCCCACGATCCTCCCCGTACCCCTGCCTGCCTCTCTCACGTCCCCGGATGCATGGTCGCTCGCGGGCGTCGTACGGGTGCGTGAGGAGATCGATCGCGAGATCCGCGGACATGCCGACCTCGTGCCCGACCTCGCCCTCAGCGCCGAGATGATCAGCGACCGCGTCTACCGCCCGCTCGACCGCTGGGTCGCCGTCGTCGACGACTCCCAGACGCCGGAGTCGGTCGTCGGGCACGCCTCGCTCCGCCTGCCCCAGGTCGGTGACACCAACGTCGCGGTCGTCGACGTCGGCGTCGAGCCGCGATGGCGCGGGCAGGGCATCGGAACCGCCCTCGCGGCGCACCTCGAGGCCGAGATCCGCGCCACCGCCCGCCGGATCGTCCAGGCGGACACCTCACACTCACGGTCGCCGCAGCCCGACGCCGAGGCGCTGCACGCCCCGTCGGGAGCGGGCGCCGTCCCGGCCGATGCGTACGCCCGCTTCGCGCTCGCCCAAGGGTTCGCGCTGGAGCAGGTCGAGCGGCAGTCGACCCTCGACCTCCCGCTCGACCCCGACCACCTCGCCGCCCTCGCCGGCGAGGCGTCGAGCGCAGCGGGTGCGGACTACCGCACGCACGTCTGGGTCGACGAGCTGCCCGAGGAGTGGGAGGAGCAGTACGCGATCCTCATGACGCGGATGACGACGGCGGCCCCCACCGGCGGCATGGACCATGCAGAGGACGTCTGGGACGTCGCACGACTACGCGACGCGGCTTCCCGTCGCCGTGCGAGCGGGCGGGTCGCTGTCATCGGCGCGGTCGAGCATCGGCCAACAGGTTCGCTCGCGGGCTACTCGGTCGTCGAGTACACAGACTCCCGACCGGAGTCGGTCATCCAGGCCGACACTCTCGTGCTCGACGAGCACCGCGGCCACCGGCTCGGGATGCTCGTCAAGACCGCGCTGATGGGCACCCTCGCCTCCGTACGCCCGGAGGCACGGCGCATCCACACCTGGAACGCGCAGGAGAACGCACACATGCTCGCCATCAACGTCGACCTGGGCTACCGGCCGGCGAGTGTGGCGGCCCAGTGGCAGCGGCGGCTCGGCGCCGCCTAGCGCCTGGTGTCGATCTGGGGAGATGCTGTTCGTTGTCCATGTGAAGGCCCCGACACGCGGGGTCGGAGCGAAGGAGACACCGATGAGCGAGCGCTATCTCTTCATCCTGTTCGACGACGAGGCCAGCTGGGTCGATGCGTCCCCTGAGGAGTGGGACCGCCTGATGGCCGCGCACGACCGGTTCAGCAAGGCCATCGAAGCCGCAGGGGCGATCGACCACGGCGGCGAGGCACTCCAACCGACCTCGACAGCGACCACCGTGCGTCCGGGGCCCGACCCCGTCGTGACGGACGGCCCGTTCGTCGAGTCCAAGGAGGCCTTCGGCGGCTACTACGTCATCGAGTGCGACGGGCTCGACGCCGCGCTCGCGTTGGCCAAGCAGGCCCCGTCCCAGGTCGTCGAGGTCCGACCGATCCTGGCCGTCTGAGCGAGGCCGGATGAGCGACGTCGCGGACGTCCTCGCAAACCTCCACCGGGAGCACTGGGGGCGCGTCGTCGCGGCGACCGTCCGTACGGCCGGCGACCTCGACACCGCCGAGGACTGCGCGCAGCAGGCGTTCGAGCGTGCGCTGCGCGCCTGGTCGGCGGACGGCCCGCCGGAGTACGCGGTCGCGTGGCTGGTGCGTACCGCCCGCAACCACGCGATCGACCTGCACCGCAGGGCGAGCGCGTTCCGCGACCGGGTGCCCGAGCTCGCCCTGCGTGAGGACGCCCGCCACGACGACGCCGCATCGGGCTGGAACGACGATCTGCTCCGCCTCGTCTTCACCTGCTGCCACCCGGCGCTCGCCGAGGCCGACCGTGTGCTCCTCACGTTGCGCGTGGTCTGCGGGTTGCCGACCCCGACGGCGGCCGGGCTGCTCCTGCTGAAGCCAGCGACCGCGGCGGCCCGCCTCACCCGCGCCAAGCGCAAGATCACCACGGCCGGGATCCGGTACGTGGTGCCGGCTGGCGCCGACCTCCCCGCCCGGCTCGACACGGTGCTCGAGGTCGTGCACCTCGTGGCGACGGCGGCCCACGAACGCCCACGCGGTCCCGAGACCGACGCGCTCGAGGAGTCGGCCGGGGCGCTGTCGACGAGCCTCGCCGAGATCTTCCCCGAAGAGCCGGAGGTGCTCGGCCTGCTCGGGCTCGTGCTCTTCACCCAGGCCCGTACCGCCGCACGGCGCGGGGCGGAAGTCGTCCTCCTCGACGGCCAGGACCGCGGCGCGTGGGACGTCCGGCGGATCGCCGCCGGGCGGGAGGCGACCAGCCGCGCCATCGAGCGGGCCGTCGCGCGGGACGGGCGAGCGGGCCGGTACGCGCTGCAGGCGGCGATCGCCGGAGTGCACGTCGAGGCGGCGAGCGTCGAGACCACGGACTGGCCTGCCCTGCTCCGCCTGTACGACCGGCTGCTCGAGGTGTGGCCGACCCCTGTCGTCCGGCTCAACCGTGCGGTCGCGCTGTCGTACGTCGACGGACCTGAGGTGGCCCTCGGCGAGGTCGACGCCGTCGCGGACGCGCCGGGCATGCGCGACTACGCCTACCTCCCGGCCGTACGAGCGCGGCTGCTCGCCGATCTCGGGCACATGGACGACGCGGCCGCCGCGTACCGGCAGGCGATCGCCGTCACCGGCGACGACGCGCAGCGCCGCTTCCTCAAGGGACGGCTGGACGCGCTCGGGGCGTGACCGGCCTCAGGCGTCGACGTCGTACGCGTGGTGCTCGATGTCGTGCAGGTAGTACGTCGCGAACGTGGTCACCGTGAAAGACGCTCCGTCCGTACGGCGGCCCGTACGGGCCCACTGCCCGTCCCCCACGGCGTCGAACGCGTCAGCGGTCAGCGCCGCCTCGTGTGCCAGCTCGTGAGCGACGGCAGCCGGATCCTGCTCGCCGTACCGCGACTCGACGGCCGTGGCGTCCTGGTCCCAGTTGGGGTAGAGCGGATCGTCGTCGTCGAGCATGAGGCCCAGTCGGAACCGGTAGATCGTCTGCACGTCGCGGACGTGGCAGGCGTACTCCAACGGCGACCATGTGCTGTCGTCCGGTCGTACGGCGACGTCCTCGCGTGCGAGGACGTCCGGCCACAGCGCCGCGTTCGCCCGGACTCGCGCTCCGACCTTGGTGGGGACGACGCTCGCGGGGTCGAACCCGCACTCGGGGCAGACCTCACGCGTGGTCCAGGTCCAGTCCTTGGTGTCCGGGACGAAGGCCACGACTCACTCCCACTCGATCGTGCCGGGCGGCTTGCTCGTGACGTCGAGGACGACCCGGTTGACCTCGTTGACCTCGTTGGTGATGCGGGTGGAGATGCGCTCGAGGAGCTCGTACGGAAGGCGGCTCCAGTCGGCGGTCATCGCGTCCTCGCTGCTGACCGGACGCAGCACGACGGGGTGACCGTACGTCCGGCCGTCGCCCTGGACGCCGACCGAGCGGACGTCGCCGAGCAGCACCACGGGGAACTGCCAGACGTCGCGGTCCAGACCCGCTGCCGTCAGCTCCTCGCGGGCGATCGCGTCGGCCTCGCGGACGATCTCGAGGCGCTCCTCGTCGACCGCGCCCACGATGCGGATCGCGAGCCCGGGGCCCGGGAACGGGTGGCGCCAGACCATCGCCGCCGGCAGGCCGAGCTGCTCGCCGACCTGACGGACCTCGTCCTTGAACAGCGTCCGCAGCGGCTCGATCAGGCTGAACTCGAGGTCCTCAGGGAGGCCGCCGACGTTGTGGTGGCTCTTGATGTTGGCCGCGCCCTCGCCGCCGCCGGACTCGACGACGTCGGGATAGAGGGTGCCCTGGACGAGGAACTTGACCGGTGTGCCGGGCGTCTGGAGGATCTCGCGCTCGGCGGCCTCGAAGGTCCGGATGAACTCGCGGCCGATGATCTTGCGCTTCTCCTCCGGGTCGGTGACGCCGGCGAGGTGCCCGAGGAACTGCTCGCGTGCGTCGACGACCTTGAGGTTGACGTCGGTGGCCGCCACGTAGTCGCGCACCACCTGGTCGCGCTCGCCCTTGCGGAGCAGGCCGTGGTCGACGAAGACGCAGGTCAGCTGCTCGCCGATCGCGCGCTGGACCAGCGCGGCGGCGACGGAGGAGTCGACACCGCCGGACAGTGCGCAGATGACACGCGCGTCGCCGACGGTCTCGCGGATGCGCTCGACCTGCTCGTCGACGATGTTGACCATCGTCCACGTCTGGCGGCATCCGGCGATCTCCACGAGGAAGCGTTCCAGGACCTGCTGGCCGTGCTCGCTGTGCAGGACCTCGGGGTGCCACTGCACTCCGGCCAGCCCCCGCTCGACATCCTCGAACGCCGCGACCGTCGCGCGAGGCGAGGACGCGGTGACGGTGAAGCCCTCGGGTGCGAGGGTGACCTCGTCGCCGTGCGACATCCAGGCCCGCAGCGTGTCCGGCACGCCGGCCAGCAGGACGCCGGGCTCGCCTACGGCGACGTCGGTACGGCCGTACTCGCGCTGGCCCGTGCTGGCGACCGTGCCACCGAGCGTTTGCGCCATGGCCTGGAAGCCGTAGCAGATGCCGAAGACGGGCGTGCCCTGCGCGAACAGCGCCGGATCGAGCCGCGGTGCGCCGACCTCGTAGACCGACGACGGGCCCCCGGACAGGATCACTGCCTTCGGGTTCTTGGCGAGCATCTCCTCGACCGGCATGGTGTGCGGCACGATCTCGGAGTAGACCTTCGCCTCGCGGACGCGGCGCGCGATGAGCTGCGCGTACTGGGCACCGAAGTCGACGACGAGGACCAGGTCGTGGTCAGGAATCTCGGTCACTCCTCGATCCTACCGAGAGCCGCGCACCGCCCGTCCGGCCGCGCCCGCAAGCCGCTGGTTGAGCCTGTCGAAACCCACGAGCCCGCTGGTTGAGCCTGTCGAAACCCACGAGCCTGCTGGTTGAGCCTGTCGAAACCCACGAGCCCGCTGGTTGAGCCTGTCGAAACCCGCTCACTCGTCCTGCCGATTACGCGAGAGCTGTGGCAGAGCCGCGAAATCGCCGCGGATCAGAGCCTCCCGCTTCGCACGTGACCAGCCCTGGACGCGCTTCTCCCAGGCAAAGGCCTCGTCGACTCGTTCGAACTCCATGGCATACACAAGTTCTACTGGCCGGCGGCGCCTGGTGTGTGCCGCACCGTCGCCGTCTTGGTGCTGCTTCAGACGCCGTTCGAGGTCGCGGGCGCTACCGACGTAGTAGCTCCCGTCGGCGCATTTGAGGATGTAGGTCCACGCCATCTGTAAAGGATGTCGGTGATCGCCGAGGCGAGGACGCGGCTGTCCACAGGTTTCGACAGGCTCAACCAACGGGCGGCGCGGTTTCGACAAGCTCAACCAACGGGCGGCACGCGGTTTCGACAGGCTCAACCGGCGGGCGGCGGCGCGGTTTCGACAGGCTCAACCGGCGGGCGGCGGCGCGGTTTCGACAAGCTCAACCAACGGGCGGCGCGGTTTCGACAAGCTCAACCAACGGGCGGCACGCGGTTTCGACAAGCTCAACCGGCGGGCGGCGGCGCGGTTTCGACAAGCTCAACCGGCGGGCGGCGGCGCGGTTTCGACAAGCTCAACCAACGGGCGGCACGCGGTTTCGACAAGCTCAACCAACGGGCGGCGCGGTTTCGACAAGCTCAACCAACGGGCGGCACGCGGTTTCGACAGGCTCAACCAACGGGCGGCGGCGCGGTTTCGACAGGCTCAACCAACGGGCGGCGGCGCGGTTTCGACAAGCTCAACCGCCGGGCGCGGGGTCAGCTGATGCCGACGATGGGCAGGCGCAGCGCGGCGGGCGCGTCGTCAGGCACGACCGGGTTCTTCGGCGCCACGGCGTCCATCCGCGCATATCCGGCACCGACCGCGGGCCTGGTGTCGGTCTCGCCGCGGTTCGGCCACAACGCCATGGCCCGCTCCGCCTGGGCGGTGATCGTCAGCGAAGGGTTGACCCCGAGGTTCGCCGAGATCGCGGCGCCGTCGACGACGTGCAGGCCGTCGTACCCGTAGAGACGGTGGTACGGGTCGATGACGCCGGTCTCGGCGGAGTCGCCGATCGCGCAGCCGCCGATGAAGTGCGCGGTCAGCGGGATGTTGAACGGCTCGCCGAGCGTGCCGCCGGCCGTCCCGTCGATCTTCTCGGCGGTGCGGCGCACGGCCTCGTTGGCCTTGGGGATCCACGACGGGTTCGGCTCGCCCTGCCCCTGCTTGGAGGTGAGTCGAAGCCGCCCGGTGAACGGGTTCTTCTTCGTGTACGTGGTGATCGAGTTGTCCACCGACTGCATGACCAGCATGATGATCACCCGCTCCGACCAGTGCTTGAAGTCGTACAGCCTGCGCACGTTGCGCTTCTGCACCCACAGCTCCTTGAGCCACGTCTGCCACCGCGGGCGCGGACCGTCGCCGTCGGTGAGCACGGTCTGGAGCATCGCCATCGCGTTGGAGCCCTTGCCGTAGCGGACCGGCTCGATGTGCGTGACCTCGTCGGGATGGAACGACGAGGTGATCGCGACGCCCTCGGAGAAGTCGACGTCGCGGTTGCCGGCGATCGCGCCGAGGAGCGACTCGGAGTTGGTGCGGGTGAGCACGCCGAGGCGGTCAGAGATCCGTGGGAGCACGCCCTCGGAGCGCATCCGGTGCAAGAGCTTCTGGGTGCCGAGCGAACCTGCGGCAAAGACGACCTGGTCGGCCGTGAAGCGCCGCGCGACCTTGCGTCGACGGTCCGTACGACGAGTGTCGACGGCGTATCCTCCACCACCGCGCGGCGTTACCTGCGTCACCGTCGTGAGCGCGTGGATGCGCGCACCAGCCTGCTCAGCGAGGTAGAGGTAGTTCTTGACGAGCGTGTTCTTGGCGTTGTGACGGCACCCCGTCATGCACTCGCCGCAGTGCGTGCAGCCTGCACGTGAGGGACCCACGCCACCGAAGTACGGGTCGTCCGCCGTCTCCCCAGGACCGCCAAAAAACACGCCGACCGGCGTCGCGTGGAACGTGTCTCCGACACCCATGTCCTCTGCGACCTCGCGCATCACCTCGTCCGCCGGCGTCATCCCCGGGTACGTGGTGACGCCCAGCATCCGCTTGGCCTGGTCGTAGTACGGAGCGAGCTCGGCCTTCCAGTCGGTGATGTGGCCCCACGCGTTGTCGCGGTAGAACGGGTCGAACGGCTCGTACAGCGTGTTGGCGTACACGAGGGAGCCACCGCCGACACCCGCCCCGGACATGATCATCACGTCCTTGAGGAGGTTGATCCGCTGGATCCCGTAGCACCCGACCTCGGGCGCGAACAGATAGCGCTTGAGGTCCCACGAGCTCGCCGCGAAGTCCTCGTCGCGGAACCGCGCCCCGGCCTCGAGGACGCCGACGCGGTAGCCCTTCTCGGTGAGTCGCAGGGCCGTGACACTCCCGCCGAAGCCGGATCCGATCACGAGGACGTCGTAGTGCTGGGGGGCCGCATCGTGGTTCACAGCGTCAGCGTATGACTCCGGTCACGCTCTCGCTACCCCTGGGTAACAAATACTTCATCAGTGATGTCATATCTTCTGACCCCGTCGGCAGAGCGACTCAGAGACGCTCGATCTCGACCAGCGTCGCGCAGTCGTCGGCGAGCTCGGCCAGGTCGTCGCCGTGCTCGAGCAGCACCCACCCGACGACGTGCCGGACGATCGCGGGCCGCCCCTCGTCGTGGACAGCCGGTGTCGGGACGATGAGGTGGCTCACCCGCTCCGCCAGGGAAGCACTGCCCGCGAGGCCATGACCCCCGAGCTCGAGCATGCGCGTCCGTACAGCCGGTCCGGCGGGCAGCTCGACGACCTCGACGGACGGCTGGTCCTCACCGACGGCCATCGCCGCCGCCCGCGCACGCTCGGCCTCGAGGACAGCCTCGATCGTCGCCGCCGCAGGCTCGGCCACGAGCACGTCGGCCCACAGCGTCGCGAGCACCCCGTCGTCGACCTGGGGGATCCAGAGGGCACCCGTCTCGGCCTCGAGCTCACGGTACGACTGACCGTAGCTGCGCAGCTGGGATCCGAGCGCGACCGCCGTCCCTTCCTTCGCACGGAGGTCGCGGACGACGTCGTCGGCCCAGGCGGCGATCGTCTCGTCAGGCTCGGGCGGTGTCACCCAGCCGTCGTCGGGAAAGTCCACGTAGTAGATGAAGTCGCGTGATCCCACGGCGCTCACCATACCCAGGTGAAAGAACGGGCCACGGCGTCGAACAGCGCCGACATGGGCTCGGCGAGCGGAAGCAGGGGCGTGGAGAAGTCCAGCAGCACGAACTCGGTCGTGCCCGGGATGACGAACGCGTGCTGGACGACGAGCGTGTCGAAGCGCGTCCCCTCGACAGTCGCCGGGACCTGCCGCGCGACGCGTGCGCAGGGGTGCCCCAGGTGCGAGCCGGCAGAGCGCTGGGCGTCAGGACCGCCCAGCATCAGGAACCCGCCGAGCACGTCCTCGGCGCTGACACCCGGCGGGGCCTCCGGACTCAGCGTCACCGTCATCGAGCAGGCGATCGGATAGCCCTGCGGCGCCGTCAGCGACAGATAGATCTCGACGGCCCCGGCGTCGAGACGCTCGGTCACGTCCTCGAGCTGGCGCCGGATCTGCGGCGCCAGCGAGTCACGGTCCGACCGCTGCGCGGTGACCAGCTCGACGACACGGTCGATGTCGGCCTTACGGTCGCGCTCGGCGATCCGGATCCGAGCCCAGTCGTCGGGCAGGACGAAGGTGAAGTCGCGCGGCACCTTCGGCTGGTCGTCAGTCATGTCGTGCTCCTCGTTCGTCCGACCTGGGCCCACCACAGCCCGAGAAGCGCTGCGCCTGCGGCCGCAGCGCCGAAAAGTAGTCCTGCGTACAGCCCTGGAGTGAGCACGGCCAGGCCCACCCCGAGCACCGCTGCCATCCCCGCCTCGTACGGGCGCGGGGGACGCGACGGCCCGACTTCGTGCGGCGGCCCACGCAGGACGGTCACCGGCTTGCCGTCCTCGACGGCCAGTGATGCCGACAAACGCTCACGCAGCTCCGCGACCCCCTCGGCGCTCCACTGCGCGGTCGGCACATCGAGCAGCACCTGGCCCTGCCTCACGACCTGGAGACCCCCACGGTGCACGACGACGCGGGCACGTCGATCGAGCCTGAGGTGGCCGGCGAGACCGGCGACCGGGTCCCAGACATACAACCGGTCCCCGCCGTCGACCCCGCTCACCTGCGGCGTCAACAGGCCACCGACCACCCACTCACGCCGACTCCGCGGTGGCCGCCGCCGACGCGGACGGTAGGCGAGCGCGAGCAGGAGGAGGTACGCGAGCGCACCGACGACAGCCACGCCTCCGGCGCCGTGCACGACGGCCATGACGACGGACACGGCCGCCACCACCGCCAGCGTGAGCTGTACGGCGAGGGCAGTACGGGCGCCTCGGCGATCGGCCCGATCGAGGACAGCACCGATGTCTCCTCGCCATCCCTTCGTCGAGACACGGATGCCCAGTGCCTCAGCCAAACCCGTCCGCACCTGCGCGAGCCGCTTCGTCAGCGCCGCCGCGTCCGTGGGGAGCACCTCCCAGTCACGGTGGTCGAGTGCAGCCCGGACCTCACCGTCGGACGCGACCAGAACCGTCAGCGTCCCGCGACCCCCTCGCGGACCCCCGGGAACCGCGCGCAGTGTGCACCCCGACACGTCGAGCACCTGGCGCCGACGCCCGCGGCGTACGATCAGCCGACCCGGCGCTGCCTCCAGCCACGTGGACGCGGCCCAAGGCGCGCAGTCGAGCGTGAGGAGGGCAGGACGGTGCCGCTCGTTCGGTTCAATCCCCACGTCAGCGTTCGACCGGGCTGGGCTGGCCGCCGAACGATTCGTTGATCTGCTTGAGGTCGGCCATACTGCCGATCGCACCCACGCCATACGCACCGGCGGCGACGTATCGCGACTGGCGCAGCGCGCTCGAGACCAGCGGAAGCGCGGCGATGTCCCGGGGAAGGCCGTAGTTGGCGAACTTCAGGTTCGCGACATCCTTGAACGGGTTGGAGAAGACCTGCTTCCAGTCGGACGCTCTCGGCTTCCAGCTGAGCTGGCCGTTCTCGAACTGACGGCCCAGCACCTTCGCCTCGCGTCCGCCCTGCGTGACGCGCAGGCGGCTCGCCTGGCGGTTCGCGCTGCGTGCCGAGACACCTGCCGTCCGCAGCGACTTGATGTAGGCCGGCTTCGCGAGCCCCCGCGCCGCCGCCACGAGCGAGCGGCTCGCGGAGGTGAACGCACGGCCGGCGCCGAAGCTGAGCACACCGACGGCGTCCCAGATGACGTTCTCCCAGGACCCCTTGCCGCCGGCGAGGAGGGCGACGTTCGCCAGCAACGACACGAGGCCCGTGAGGAGGGCGAGGGCGCCGAACAGCGCAGCGAACGGTTGGAGGAACGGGATCACCGCACAGATCGCCGCCAGCACGCCCAAGATCGCGGAGAGCGTGCCCATGATGTCGGCCAGGCCCTTGAGGAAGCCGGCGACGTTGTCCCAGGTCGAGTCCTTGAGACCGTCGGAGCCGAGGACCTCGTCGATCGAGTTCTTGGCGGTGTTGCCGGCCCGGTCCCAGTCGCCGTGGATCTCCTCGAGCTGGGTGCGCAGCGGTCCAAGCTTGTCCTCGGCGGCCTGCAGGTCTTTGTCGGCCGTGCTCTGCTCGTCCTCCCCTGCCGTGTCCACACGACGCTCGGCGTCGTCGATCTCGGCCTGGACGGTGATCGCCCGCGTCATGACGGCGTCGGCCTCGTCCTGCAAGGTGTCGAGCGTCGTCGCATACGTCGAGAGCGCACTCGACACCTTGTCGTAGCGCTCGTAGGCCTTCTTGATCGTGTCCGAGGTCTCGCGCGTCTTCTCCTTGAACTCGCGGCCGGAGTCACTCTCCCAGGCGGTCGCCGAGTCGTGGATCTTGTCGAGCGCCTTCACCGCCGCGTCGATCGCGTCGGCGGTGCCGCGCAGGTCGGCGGCAAGCTTGCGGACGTCGTACGGGTCACCGGGCGTCGGATCGCTGTCCCTCAGCGGCGACCAGTCTTTGCGGCGTCCCATCACTTGCCTTCCAGAGCCTTGACGAACTCGTCCTCGAGGTTCTCGAAGGCCTCGGCAGCAGCCTCCGCCGCCTCACCGAGCCCCTTGATGGCCTCCATCATGTCTTCGCGTTTGTCGTCCCAGTTGTCGGCGAACTCCTCGAGCCTGTCGCGAAGCGAGTTGTGCGCGATGGTCTCGCGGTCAGGCCGCGACCACGCGTTGGTCTGCTCGAAGCCTTCGTACGTCCTACGCAGGCCGCGGCCCGCCTCGTTCAGGACATCGGTGTCGACGGCGATGCGGTCGGCCATGACTCACTTTCGGGGGAGGGACGTACTCGCAGGAGCGTAGTCGGTGCGAGGTCCACCCCGGTGGGCTCAAGCCCGGCCGGTCTTCTTCAGCAGCCGCAGCGCTGCCGTCACCGCCTTCTGGTAGGTCGCGTCGCTGACGAAGCGCGGGACCGTGAGCGGGAGGAGCCGCTGGTTGGCAACCGACTGCGTCTCGGTGTAGCGGAGGATGCCCTCGGCACCGTGACGCCGTCCGATGCCCGACTCGCGCATGCCGCCCATCGGCGCGTCGATCGTGCCGAACGTCGCCGCGAAGCCCTCGTTGATGTTGACGGTGCCGGCCTTGATCTGGCGGGCCAGCTCACGCGCGCGGGCGACGTCACGGGTGAAGATCGAGGCGTTGAGACCGTACGACCCGGCGTTGGCGCGCTCGACCGCCTCGCTCTCGCTGCCGAAGCGGTAGACCGACACGACCGGGCCGAAGGTCTCCTCGGCGAAGCACTCCATCGACGGGTTGACGCCCTCGAGGAGCGTCGGCTCGAAGAAGTATGGGCCGACCTCGGGCCGTGGCCGCCCACCGGCGAGGACGTGGGCGCCCTTGCTCACCGCGTCGGCGACGTGCGCCGTCACGGTGTCGAGCTGGCGCTGCGAGACCAGCGACCCCATGTCTCCGTCGTAGCCGATGGCCGCCGACAGCTTCATCCGCTCGATCCGCTTGACCAGCTTGGCGATGAACCTGTCGTAGATCGCGTCGGCGACGAACAGCCGCTCGATCGACACGCACAGCTGCCCGGCCGACGAGTAGGCCCCACGGACGGCGCCCTCGACAGCACGGTCAATCTGGGCGTCGGCGAGCACGAGCATCGCGTTCTTGCCGCCGAGCTCGAGCGAGCACGAGACGAGACGCTCCGCGGCTTGGGCGGCAACCTTCTTGCCGGTGGCGGTCGAGCCGGTGAAGCACACGTAGTCGGCGTGGTCGATGATCGCGCCCCCAATCTGGGGCCCCGGGCCGTACAGCACCTGCCAGAGGCTCGCCGGGAACCCGACCTCACGCAGCAGGTCGATCACCGCGAGCGCGGACAGCGGCGTCTGGCTGTCGGGCTTGTGGACGACGGCGTTGCCGGCGCCGATCGCGGGGAGGCCGTCCGAGATCGCCAGCGTCAGCGGATAGTTCCACGGGGAGATGATGCCGACGACGCCCTTGGGGACGTGGTTGATCCGCGCCTGGGTGAGCAGCGGGTAGACGCCGGGCACACGTCGCGTCCGCAGGTGGCGATCGAGCGTCCGTGCGTAGTAGCGCGCGGTCAGGGCGACGTGGAGCACCTCGTCGTGCGCGTGCCTGCGGGCCTTGCCTGACTCCCACTGGACGAGGTCCATGAGGCTGTCGGCGTTGTCGAGCACCGCGTCGTGCAGATCGAGGAGCAGCGCCGAGCGGTGCGCGAGCTCGGTGCGCGACCACATCTTCTGGGCGGCCCGGGCCGCGGCGAACGCATCCGCCACATCGCCCTCGTCTGACAGGGGCAGCGTCGCGATCGGCTGGCCGGTGAACGGCGCGTACGTGGTCTCCGAGCTGCCCGAGGTCGCCCGCAGCTGGGCGGTCAGCCTGCGCACCTGTGCAGGGTCGAGCGCGAACGCGGCTCTGGGGTCGTGCTCGGGGTCGGCAGGGAGCGCACCGGGCGACGAGGCGCGGGGATCGCGGCGTGACATGCGGCCACTGTAGAGCGGGTGACACGCGATGGCTACCCCCCGGTAACCGGTGCGTCACCGGGGGTGTCGCATCGCTGGACGCGGCCGCCGCGCGATGGGTCAGCGCCTGCCGAAGATACGTTTCGCGACTTCCCTCGCGAACGTGCGGCTCGCCTCCCCGACGGCGCGGTCCAGCGGCGACATCCGAGTCGTCCGTGAGGTGCTGCGCGACTTGCGACGCTTCGGCTTCTCGGGCGTCTTCTCCGGCGCCGGCACCTCCGTCCCGTAGCGCGCCTGCAGCGGCGAGGCCGCGACCGCCGCTGCCATCGCCTCGGCGGGCATCGGCTCCATCGACCCCTGAGGCGCCCGGACCCGTGTCCAGGCCACCGGCGACGGCGCACCCTTCTCGTTCATGACCGTCACGACCGCCTCGCCTGTCGCGAGCTGCGTGAGGACCTCCGCGAGGTCGTACGAGGAGGTCGGATAGGTCGTGACCGTCGCCTTGAGCGCCTTGGCGTCGGCCGGCGTGTGGGCACGCAGCTGGTGCTGGACGCGGGAGCCGAGCTGGGCGAGGACGTCACCGGGGACGTCCTTCGGGGTCTGCGTCACGAAGAAGACACCCACACCGCGCGAACGGATGAGCCGTACGGTTTGGACGACAGTGTCCAGGAAGTCGTCAGAGGCGTCCTTGAACAGCAGGTGCGCCTCGTCGAAGAAGAACACCATCTTGGGCTTGTCGGTGTCGCCGACCTCGGGCAGCTCGGAGAACAGCCGCGTGAGCAGGTACATCAGGAACGTCGAGAACAGCTCCGGCTTGTCTGCGACCCCCGGCACCTCCAGCAGCGACACGATCCCGGTGCCGTCGTCGGCCGGACGGAGGAAGTCCGACACCGCGATCGACGGCTGCCCGAAGAAGCCGTCCGCACCGGCGTCGGCGAAGGCGACCAGCTCGCGCAGGATCACCCCGGCGGTGGCCTTCGACAGCCCGCCGAGCTCGGCGAGGTCGGCCTTGCCCTCCGCGCTGGTGAGGTGCTGGACGACGGCGCGCAGATCCTCCAGGCGGACGAGGGGGCGCCCGTGCTTGCGGGCGTAGTGGAAGACCAGGCCGAGCGAGGACTCCTGCGTCGCGTTGAGCTCGAGGACCTTCGCGAGCAGGGTCGGCCCGAACTCCTCGACGGTCGCGCGGATCGGGACTCCGGTCCCGGCCCCGCCGAGGCTGAAGAACTCCGTACGGGTCGCGGCCGGCTCCCAGTCCTGCCCGATGCTCTCCGTACGAGCCGACAGCGCCTCGCTCGGCGTCCCGGCGACGGCGATGCCGGAGAGGTCGCCCTTGATGTCGGCGGCGAACACCGGGACGCCGTGGGCCGCGATCTGCTCGGCGAGCACCTGCAGCGTCTTCGTCTTGCCCGTACCGGTGGCGCCCGCGACGAGGCCGTGGCGGTTGAGCATCGCGACAGGGATCCGCACCTGCGCCTGCGGCCGCGCCTCGCCATCCTCGACGAGGGCGCCGAGGATCACCGCCGGCTGTGCGAACGTGTACGCCGCGGCCTCCTCGGCCGCCCTGCGTGCCTCGTCCGCGTCGTCGCTCATGACTCACATCCAAGCGCCGACCCGGCGGGGTGTCACGCCGAGCCGCCGTGCCGCCGAGCAGGCGCTACTGGACGACGACCTCGACGCGCTGGAACTCCTTGAGCTCCGTATAGCCGGTCGTCGCCATCGCCCGGCGCAGCGCGCCGATGAGGTTCATCGTGCCGTCAGGCGCCGTCGACGGGCCGAACAGGACCGACTCGAACGACCCGACCGTCCCGAGATCGATGCGCTGCCCGCGCGGAAGGTCGGAGTGCCACGCCTCGGCACCCCAGTGGAACCCTCGCCCGGGAGCCTCAGCGGCCCGTGCGAACGGCGAGCCGACCATCACCGCGTCCGCGCCGCAGGCGATCGCCTTGGCGAGGTCGCCGCTGTGTCCGACCGAGCCGTCGGCGATGACGTGCACATAGCGGCCGCCGGACTCGTCGAGGTAGTCACGACGCGCCGCGGCGACGTCGGCCACCGCGCTCGCCATCGGGACCGCGACGCCGAGCACCTGACGGGTCGTGTGTGCCGCTCCCCCGCCGAAGCCGACGAGCACGCCCGCAGCACCCGTCCGCATGAGGTGCAGGGCCGCCTGGTGCGTGGCGCAGCCGCCGACGATCACGGGGATGTCGAGCTCGTAGATGAACTCCTTGAGGTTCAGCGGCTCGGTCTGGCCGGAGACGTGCTCGGCCGACACGGTCGTGCCGCGGATGACGAACAGGTCGACTCCCGAGTCGACGACCGTCTGCGCGAACTGCTTCGTCCGCTGCGGCGAGAGCGCGCCGGCGACGGTCACGCCCGCGTCGCGGATCTGCTTGAGCCGCTCGTGGATCAGCTCGGCCTTGATCGGCTCCTCGTAGATGCGCTGGAGCCGCACCGTCGCCTCGCGCGGCTCGAGGGTCGCCACCTCCTCGAGGAGCGGGACCGGGTCGTCGTAGCGCGTCCACAGGCCCTCGAGGTCGATGACGCCGAGGCCACCGAGCTTGCCGAGCATGATCGCGGTCTCCGGCGACATGACCGAGTCCATCGGCGCCGCGACGACCGGGATCTCGAACCGGTACGCGTCGATCTGCCACGCCGTCGAGACCTCTTCGGGGTCACGGGTACGGCGGCTCGGCACAATCGCGATGTCGTCGAACGCGTACGCCCTGCGGCCGCGCTTGGCGGCGCCGATCTCGATGTCCATGACCGCAGTCTAGTGAGGCCACCCGCGGCCGTCCGACCCCGTACGGGCGGTCAGAAGCGTGCGTAGTTGGGCGCCTCGACCGTCATCTGGATGTCGTGCGGGTGGCTCTCCTTGAGACCGGCCGCCGTGATCCGGACGAACTGGCCGCGCTCCTGGAGCTCGGGGATGGTCCGCGAACCCACGTAGAACATCGACTGGTGGAGACCGCCGACGAGCTGGCGGACGACGGCACCGAGCATGCCGCGGTAGGCGACCTGCCCCTCGATGCCCTCGGGAACGAGCTGGTCGTCGCTGGTGACGTCGGCCTGGAAGTAGCGGTCCCGGGAGTAGGACTTCTTGCCGCGCGAGGACATCGCGCCGAGCGAGCCCATGCCGCGGTAGGACTTGTACTGCTTGCCGTTGACGAAGATCAGCTCACCGGGGCTCTCCTCGGTGCCGGCGAGCAACGAGCCGACCATCACCGTGTCGGCACCGGCGACGAGCGCCTTGGCGATGTCGCCGGAGTATTGAAGGCCGCCGTCGCCGATGAGCGGCACGCCCGCCGGCTTGGTCGCACGCGAGGCCTCGTAGATCGCGGTCACCTGCGGCACACCGACGCCCGCCACGACCCGCGTCGTGCAGATCGAGCCCGGGCCGACGCCGACCTTGACCGCGTCGACGCCCGCGTCGACCAGTGCCTTGGCGCCGGCGTACGTGGCGACGTTGCCGCCGATGATCTGGACGTGGGAGGTGGCCGGGTCGGCCTTGAGCCGTTGGATCATCTCGAGCAGCGCCCTGGCGTGCCCGTGGGCCGTGTCGACGACGAGCACGTCGACGCCCGCCTCGACGAGTGCGGTCGCGCGGTCCCAGGAGTCACCGAAGAAGCCGACGGCCGCACCGACGAGCAGACGCCCCTGAGCGTCCTTGCTCGCATGAGGGAACTGCTCGGACTTCACGAAGTCCTTGACCGTGATGAGGCCGCGCAGGTGGCCGGTCTCGTCGACGAGCGGGAGGCGCTCCTTCTTGTGGGCGCGCAGCAGCTCGGCGGCGTCCTCACGGTCGATATCGACCGGGCCGGTGATCAGCGGCATCGTCGTCATGACCTCGCCGACGGTCTTCTTGGACCACTCGGCGACCGGGACGAAGCGAAGGTCGCGGTTGGTAACGATGCCCAGGAGCTTGTCGTCGCCGTCGACCACCGGGAGCCCCGAGACGCGGTACTCGCCGCAGATCTCGTCGAGCTCCTCCAGTGTCGCCTTGGGGGTGATCGTGATCGGGTTGGAGATGACGCCGGTCTGGGTCCGCTTGACGAGATCGACCTGGTAGGCCTGGTCCTCGACGGACAGGTTGCGGTGGAGGATCCCGATGCCGCCCTCGCGGGCCATCGCGATCGCCATCCGCGCCTCGGTGACGGTGTCCATCGCCGCAGAGATCAGCGGGATGTTGAGCTCGATGCCACGAGTCAGCCGTGCACGGGTGTCCACCTCGCTGGGGATGACGTCGGTCTCCCCTGGCAGGAGGAGGACATCGTCGTACGTGAGACCCAGCGGTGCGAACTTCTCGGGTACACCTGCCGCGTTGAGATCCATGAGGCCCTTCCTTGCGCGCCGACGTCCCCATCCTAACGAGGACCTCCGTTCGCACTCCAACGCCGACTGCGTCTCAAGACTTCCCGCCACGTCGTGCGGCGCCGGTCACCCCCGAGTCTCGACCTCCGAGCCCCACAGGCCGGAGAGCCACCAGGGCCGGTCGCGATCGCTCGTGCGGTCGTCACGGTCGTCACGGTCGTCGTCGCCACGGCCCCGGTCATCGTCGTGGTCGTCGCGATCGCGGTCGGACTCTTCGCCGCGCGGCTCTCTCGGGTCGGGCGTCCAGGGAGGGGCCGGCGTGGGCGAGGCGGTCGGCGGCGTGCCCGGGGGCGCAGGAGGCCCGTCGGACGGACGCCTGTCCTGCGGCTCCTTCTCGTCGCGGTCGCCACCGTCTGCGCGCGACTCGTCGCTCGCGAGCTGCTCGCCGGAGACGGACCGGCTCGCGAGCGCGTCCGCGTCGGCACGCCCGGCGACCATCTCCGGCGACGTAGCCGCAGCGGTGGCCGGAGGCGTACGCGGAGCCCGCGCGTCACTGGCGTTCGGGTCGGCAAGCCCCTCGCCCAGACCTACGGCCCGTTCGACGACGAACTGCAGCGGCGCGACGGGGTTGCCGGCGACCGCCTGGCTGACCCCCATCGACAGCAGCACGGCAGCAGCCGTGCCCATCGTCGCGGCCCGACGCGTGTGGCGGGCCGCGACAGGGGCGACATGGCGACGGTGCGAGCGGCCGGCGCGCAGCGGGACGGGCGCCGGAAGAGCCTCCTTCGAGGTCGTCGGCGTCGCAGCCGCGTCGTCGAGCAGGACCGCTCGCCACGACGCCAGCGCCTCGAAGACGGGGTCGTCCGGGACATCGCCCGCGATCAGCGCGTCGAGCAGCTCGTCGTCGTGTGCGACGGGGTCATAAATGCCGCTCATGCACGCACCTCCCCTCGCGTGATCTCACGGGCCCGGTGCAGCGCACGCAGCCGCTGGAGCGCGCGGTGCTGAGCGATCCGGACAGCGCCGGGCGTCATACCCATGGTCATGCCGACATCGGCCGCGCTCAGGCCCATCGCGACGCGGAGGACCAGCACCTCGCGGAGACGCTCGGGCAGCGAGTCGAGGAGGTCGAGCACGTCCTTCGCTTCGAACCGGTCGAGGACCTCGCTCTCGGCCGACGCCGCGGTGTCGCCGAGGTCGGGGACGACCTCGACGAAGATGTGCCGCGACCGGTACGCGCTGCGCTGCGCGTCGGCAACCTTGCGGCTGCCGATCGCGTACACGAACGCCTCGAACGGGACACCGTGGTCCTCGAACGTCGGAAGTGCCTGGAAGACGGCGATGCAGATCTCCTGCGCGACGTCGTCGGCCAGCTGCCCTCCGTCGCGATAGCCCGACAGGCGGGCGCGACAGTAGCGGTGCGAGACCGTACGGACGTCTCGCATCAACGCATCCATGACGTCGCTGTCGCCGATCGCACGGTGCGCGAGATCGGTCAGGTCCGCCTCGCCGGCGAGGTGGCTGGGGAGCATCGGGGGTCGTCCTCCAGGTCGGGCAGGGGTGAGACGGGTCCGAGGGCCAGGACGGCGCCCGAGCTGCGCCAGGACATACCGTCCCACGTCCGCCCGCGACACGCCAGAACCGACGCGCCAGAACGACGGACGGCCCGCCCCGGGAGAGGGGCGGGCCGTCCAGTGACTCGTGCCGCAGCTGGCGGCGCGAACGACGTCAGTGCGAGTGAGCGCCTGTGCCGTGCTCGTCATCGGCGGGCTTCTCGACGACCAGGGTCTCGGTCGTCAGGAGCATCGCCGCGATCGACCCGGCATTGGCCAGCGCCGAGCGGGTGACCTTGACGGGGTCGAGGACGCCCTGGGCCACCAGGTCGCCGTACTCGCCGGTCGCCGCGTTGTAGCCCTGGCCGCTCTCGCGAACCTTGGCGACCACGACGTAGCCGTTCTCGCCGCCGTTCTCGGCGATCCAGCGCAGCGGCTCGACGGCCGACTTGCGGACGATCGACACGCCGACGGCCTCGTCGCCCGTCAGACCGAGGTCGCCCTCGAGGACCGACACGGCGGTGACGAGAGCCGAGCCGCCGCCGGCGACGATGCCCTCCTCGATCGCCGCACGGGTCGCGGAGACCGCGTCCTCGATGCGGTGCTTCTTCTCCTTGAGCTCGACCTCGGTCGCGGCACCCACCTGGATGACGCAGACGCCGCCGGCGAGCTTCGCGAGGCGCTCCTGGAGCTTCTCGCGATCCCAGTCGGAGTCGGTCGACTCGATCTCGGCCTTGATCTGGTTGACGCGCGCCGCGACCTCGTCGTCCTTGCCAGCGCCGTCGATGATCGTCGTGGCGTCCTTGGTGATGACGACGCGACGGGCGGTGCCGAGGTCCTCGAGCCCGATCTGGTCGAGCTTGAGGCCGAGGTCCGGGGTGACGACCTGCGCACCCGTGAGGACCGCGATGTCCTGCAGCATCGCCTTGCGGCGGTCACCGAAGGCCGGAGCCTTGACGGCAACCGAGGTGAACGTGCCGCGGATCTTGTTGACGACCAGGGTCGAGAGCGCCTCGCCGTCGACGTCCTCGGCGATGATCAGCAGCGCCTTGCCCGCCTGGACGACCTTCTCCAGCAGCGGCAGGAGGTCGGCGATGGCCGAGATCTTGCCCTGGTTGACGACGATGTAGGGCTCGTCAAGGACGGCCTCCATGCGCTCGGTGTCGGTCACCATGTAGGGCGAAAGGTAGCCCTTGTCGAACTGCATGCCCTCGGTGAACTCGAGGTCGGTGCCCATGGTGTTGGACTCCTCGACGGTGATGACACCGTCCTTGCCGACCTTGTCGAAGGCGTCCGCGATGAGCCCGCCGATGTGGGCGTCACGCGCGGAGATGTTGGCGACGTGCGCCATGTCCTGCTTGTCGTCGACGTCGCGGGCGAGCTCGAGGAGCTTCTCCGAGACGGCCTCGACGGCCTTGTCGATACCGCGCTTGAGCGCCATCGGGTTGGTGCCGGCGGCCACGGCGCGCAGGCCCTCGTGGACCATCGCCTGGGCGAGCACGGTCGCCGTGGTGGTGCCGTCGCCGGCGATGTCGTTGGTCTTGGTGGCGACTTCCTTGGCGAGCTGGGCGCCGAGGTTCTCGAAGGGGTCGTCGAGCTCGACCTCACGCGCGACGGTGACACCGTCGTTGGTGATCGTCGGCGCGCCCCACTTCGAGTCGAGCACGACGTAGCGGCCCTTCGGACCGAGCGTCACCTTGACGGTGTCGGCCAGGATGTCGACGCCACGCTCGAGCGACCGACGAGCATTCTCGTCGAACTCAAGAATCTTGGGCATAGGGATCCTTCTGGTGTGTGTCGGGCCCGGAGCCGGGCCCGTGTGCGGCGGACGAGCAGGCCCGCCCCAACAGCGCGAGGCCGCCGGGGCGAGCGAGGTCGTTACTTCTCGATGACCGCGAGGACGTCACGCGCCGACAGGATCAGGAACTCCTGGCCGTCGTACTTGACCTCGGTGCCGCCGTACTTGCTGAAGACGACGACGTCGTCGACCTTGACGTCGACGGGGATGCGCTCGTCGCCGTCCTCGTTGAAGCGGCCCGGACCGACAGCCAGGACCTTGCCCTCAGTGGGCTTCTCCTTGGCGGTGTCCGGGATGACCAGACCAGATGCGGTGGTCTGCTCCGCCTCGAGAATCTTGACGACGATACGGTCCTCGAGCGGCTTGATGGTGACCGACACTTGTCGACCTCCCCTTTCGGTGTGACCCCGTACGCGGTTGTTCACCCGTACGACATGACTGGGAATGTGGTCCTGCGCGGTGCTTGCACGCACGCCGTCGCGGGGATCGTGCGCCGCTGCACCGTTAGCACCCAGGATACGAGAGTGCTAACCCCCACCGTAGGACGGGGCTAGCACTCGGTCAAGCAGAGTGCCAATCAGTGCCGCTGCCAGACTGGGGCCATGGAGCTCGCGACGTTCGAACTGCTCCTCGGCGCGCAGGGGCAGCGGGTGCTCCACGAGGCGGCCGAGTCGTACGGGCGCGTCGACGACCTCACCCTCGGGACACGGCTGCGAGCAGCCGGGCATCCTCCCGAGCTGGTCGCCGCCGCGATCGGGCAGGTCGCGCTGCGCCGACGTGCCGCGTCCAAGCTCGGCGCGGAGGCGGCATCGATGTACTTCACGCCGGACGCCCTCGAGCAGGCCACCCGCGCCGCCGTCTCGGCCCACCGGGCAGACCGGCTGCAGACGCTCGGCCCGCGCACGCTGGTCGACCTCGGATGCGGCATCGGGGCCGACCTGGTCTCCTTCGCCCGGGCGGGACTGCACGTGCACGGCGTCGAGCTCGACCCGGTCCGCGCGGCGATGGCCCGCGAGAACCTCGCCGTGCTCGGCCTGCGCGGGACGATCGAGCTCGTGGATGCGACCACGGTCGACACCGCCTCGTACGACGTGGCCTTTGTCGACCCTGCGCGCCGCGACGGCCGAGGGCGGACGTTCGACCCGCAGGCGTTCACCCCGCCCTGGCCGTTCGTCGAGTCGCTGCTGGCCGGGCACGGTGTCGCTAAGGTGCTCCCGGGGATCGCGCACGACCTCGTCCCGGACGGTGTCGAGGCGGAGTGGGTCAGCGAGCGTGGCGACCTCGTGGAGGCCTGCCTGTGGGGGCGGGCGTTCGCCGGCGCCAGGCGGCGCGCGACCGTGCTGAACCCGACGCTGCTGGGCCCGCAAGGAACGGCCACGCTCACCGACGAGGACGCCCCCGAGGACACGCCCGCGGGCGAGCCCGGCGAGTGGTGGTACGAGCCGGACGACGCGGTGATCCGGGCCGGGCTCGTCACCGCGGTCGCCGCACTCACCGGCGGTTGGCTCGTCGACCCGCACATCGCGTACGTTTCCAGCGCGACCCTTGTCGTGACTCCGTACGCCCGCGCGTTCCGCGTCCTCGAGGAGCTGCCGTACCGCGAGAAGCAGCTGCGCGCCGCGTTGCGGGCACACGACGTCGGTACGCTGACCATCAAGAAGCGCGGCGTCTCCGTGGTCCCCGAGGTACTGGTGAAGCGCCTGAGGCTCACCGGATCGGTGACCGCGACCGTGATCCTCACCCGGGTCCAGGGCGAGGGTCGGGCCTTCCTCGTCGAGCCGGTCAGCGCACCCCGCGCATCTGCTTGAGCACCCACGGGCTGATCAGCGCCAGCGCCAGCCCGATGGCGATCGCGACCGCCCCGAGGATCCCGAAGTAGCGGCCCTCCTGCCCCGCGTCGAACAGGCGCGTGTACTGCTTCGCCAGCGTCCCCGACAACGCACTGCCGAGCGAGACCGAGAGGAAGAACAGCGCCACCATCTGCGTCTGGAACGCCTGCGGGGCGAGCTTGGTCGACGCCGACAGGCCGACCGGGGAGATGAGCAGCTCGGCGACGGTGAACACGAGCAGGATCACCACCATCGACGTCAGCGGCACCGAGCTCGGCGCGGCGTTCGCGAAGGGCAGGAACAGCAGGAAGCCGGTGCCCATCACGATCGCTCCCCCGGCGAACTTCAACGGCGTCGACGGCTGCCGGGTGCCGAGCTTGGTCCACAGCGCGGCAAAGACGCCGGCGAGCACGATGATGTAGACGGGGTTGATCGCGTTGACCCAGGAGACAGGCATCTCCCACCCGAGGATGTCCCGGTCGAGCTGTTTGTCCGCATAAATGGGGACCACCGTGAACTGCTGCTGGTAGAGCGCCCAGAACGCGGCGCTCGTGACGAAGAGCGGGATGAACGCGACCACCCGCGAGCGCTCCACCGAGGTGATGCGGCGGCTGGAGAGGATCACCGCGAAGTAGGCGACCGACGAGGCCAGCACCACCCAGACGACGACGTCGGACAGGTTGTCGGCCGTGAGCAGCCCGGCCAGGGCAGCCCCAGCGATCACCACGACGATGCAGGCACCGACGACGACCCAGCGCACATACTGGGCGCGCGGGAGAGGGTTCGACGCGACCCGCGTCTCGGCGGGGATGCGGTGACGCCCCATTGCGTACTGGACGAGGCCGATCGTCATGCCGATCGCGGCGAGCCCGAAGCCGTAGTGGAAGCCGAGCTCGGTCTGCGCGAGTCCGGTCAGCAGCGGCCCGAGGAACGCGCCGAGGTTGATCCCGAGGTAGAACAGCGAGAAGCCGCCGTCGCGCCGCGGATCGCCCGCGTCGTACAGCGAACCGACCATCGACGTGGCGTTGGCCTTCACGCCGCCGCTGCCGAGGGCGATGCACACGAGCCCGACGCCGACCCCGGCCAGGCCGGGGATCACCGCGAGCGACAGATGCCCGACGACGATGACGATCGCGCTGAAGAACAGCACCCGCTCCTCACCGAGGAGCCGGTCGGCCAGCCAGGCGGCGAGGATCGTCGACAGGTAGACCATGCCGCCGTACGCGCCCACGATGCTCGTCGCCGCGCCCTCGTCGAGGCCGAGCCCGCCCCTCGACGCGGAGTAGTAGAGATAGATCGCGAGGATGCCCTGCATCCCATAGAACGAGAAGCGCTCCCACATCTCCACGCCGAACAGCGTCGCGAGCGGCCGCGGGTGCCCGAAGAACGAGCGGTCGGTGCGGCTGTCGTACGCCGTCGGCTCCTGCCTCGCCATCTCTTCACGGTCGCAGCGCGGACGCGATCGAGCCACCTGGCGTACGGCCCCGGACGCACCGGTGGCGGGGCACCCCTCACGGTGCCCCGCCACCGGCGGTCATCGAGCGGCTGTCAGCGCGGGAAGTGCTGCAGCAGCTTGCAGGCGAGCCACTTGAGCCACTTGAACGGCTCACGCAGCGGGTTGGGCTGCGGACCGCACTTGTCGACCGGGGGCTCCGACGCCTTCTTGACGGTCACGGTCACCTTGCCGGTGGCCGTGCCGCCCTTGCCGTCGTCCACCGTGTAGGTGAACGTGTCGGTGCCGGAGAACCCGGCCTTCGGTGTGTACGTCACGGTCGCGCCGCTGCCGCTCACCGCGCCCCCTGCCGGCTGGGTGTACGAGTACGCCAGCGGGTCACCGTCGGCGTCGGCACCCTTCAGCGCGATCGCGACCGCCTTGCCCTGATCGGTCGTCGCCGACACGTCACCCGCCGTGGGCGGTGTGTTCGTCGGCGGCTCCTCGACCTCCTTCACCGTCACTGTCACCGTGCCCGTCGCTTCGGCCTCACCGTCGGACACGGTGTAGTCGAAGCTGTCGGTCCCGAAGAACCCGTCGTCCGGCGTGTACGTGACCGTCGCGCCCGACCCGGAGACCGTGCCGTTGGCAGGCTCGGTGTACGAGTACGTCAGCGCGTCCCCGTCGGCGTCCGCACCCTTGAGCGTGACCTCGACGGCCTTGCCCTCGTCGGTCGTCGCCGACACGTCACCCGCCGTGGGCGGCGTGTTCGTTGGCGGCTCCTCGACCTCCTTCACCGTGACCGTCACCGCGGCGGTCGCGGTGTCGGTGCCGTCGGAGACGGTGTAAGAGAAGGCGTCCTCGCCGAAGAACCCGTCGTCCGGCGTGTACGTCACGGTCGCACCCGAGCCGCTCACCGTGCCGTTCGCCGGCTGGGTGTAGGTGTAGGTGAGTGCGTCACCATCGGCATCCGCACCCTTGAGCGTGACCTCGACCGCCTTGCCCTCGTCCGTCGAGGCACTCACGGCCTCGGCGGTCGGGGGCGTGTTGGGCTCGGCCACGTCACGGACCGTGATCGCCACGGTTGCCGTGTCGGTGCCGCCCTTGCCGTCGTTCACCGTGAACGTGAAGGCGTCGTTGCCCACGAACCCGTCCTCGGGCGTGTACGTCACCGCCGGACCGTCACCTGTCACCTCGCCGTTCTCCGGCTGGGTGTAGGCGTACGAGAGGTCGTCACCGTCGGCATCGCTCGCCGCGAGCGTGATGTCGACCGGCGTGTCCTCGTCGGTCGTCGCCGATCCGTCGAGCGCGACCGGCGCGGCGTTCGGCTTCTCGCCGACTGTCACGCTGACGGTTCCCGTCGCCTCGGCCTCGCCGTCGGAGACGGTGTAGGTGAACGAGTCGCTGCCGGAGAACCCGTCGGCCGGGGTGTATGTCACGTCGGCTCCCGAGCCGCTGACCGACCCGTTCGCCGGGGTGCCGTACGTGTAGGTGAGTGCGTCACCGTCGGCGTCGGCGCCCTCGAGCGTGACGTCGACCGGGGTGCCGTACGCCGTCTCAGCCGAGACGTCGCCGGCGGTCGGCGGCGTGTTGACCGGGTCCGGAGCGACGATCGGGATCACGCCGAAGAGGTCGTCCGTCCCGCTGAGCGCACACTTCATCGAGACCGCGCCCTCACCGCCGATCAGCTCGCCGGCCGCGTTGCGGAGCGAGGCGACCACGTTGAACGCCTTCGGCATGTGGATGACGGCGTCGGTGGGTAGCTCGAGGTCCGGGTAGTCCTCGGTGCTCGGGACCGTGATCGGTGGGACGTCACCCTCGGTCGGGATCTTCCACGGGGTGCTCGCGTCGGCCGGGACCGGAGTCCAGTCGGCCGCCAGATTGGCGATGGGGTAGGTGAAGACGTCGGGCACACCCTCAGCGGTGACGGTGATGCTCGAGTCGTTGGAGTAGCCGCTCGCCTGCCGAGCCCCGAGCAGACCATAGGTCGCGTTGCGCAGGGTCTCTGGCAGCGTGAGCGTGATCTGCGTCTTGCGGGTGGGGATGACTTCGCCGGGCGCCACCTGATCGGGGACGGACACCTTGGCGTTGACCCCGACCGCGTGGTCGCCGAGCGGGAGCCCGGCGGCGACGACGTTGCAGGTGAACGTGAAGTCACGGTTGAGATCGGCTGCCTGAGCGGCACCCGCTCCCAAGGTCGTGACGGTCGCTGCCACACCGGCGACGAGTGCACCGGATGCGACGAGCGACAGTGGTTTGCGCACGACTGTGCGACGTGAAATGGACATCGATCCCCTCCAGATCTCACCGGACTCCCCCTCCAGGAGCCCGTTGTCCACGCCGGCGAACCGACGTTACGGCTCAGTAACGTAGCCGTGGTAACCAGGGGTTGCAATAGCCGCAACACACCTGTTTTCCCTGGTTGAAGGGGTAATGACCTGCGAAGAGGGGTCAGGCGACGATCTGCGTGACCGGCATCGACGAGTCCGCCGGCAGGTCGAGCGAGCTGGGCGCGACCCCCTTGGCGACGAGCGCGGAGCCCAGCGCGGCGACCATCGCGCCGTTGTCGGTGCACAGCACCGGCGGGGGGATACGGACGTCGATCCCGGCCTCGCCGGCCCGCTCGAGGACGTAGTGGCGCAGCCGCTGGTTGGCCGCGACACCGCCTCCGAGGACGAGGTGCTTCGCGCCGTGGTCGAGGCAGGCACGCACCGTCTTGGCCGACAGCACGTCGCACACCGCGTCCTGGAAGGAAGCGGCCACGTCGGGGACGGAGATCGGACGCCCCATCCGCTCCTCGTGCTCCACGTGGCGCGCCACCGCGCTCTTGAGGCCCGAGAACGAGAAGTCGTACCGGTGCTTGTCCATGTCCCGGCCGGACGTCAGCCCGCGCGGGAACGCGATCGCCTTCGGATCGCCCTCGCGCGCCGCGCGGTCGATCTGCGGACCACCGGGGTACGGGAGGCCGAGCAGGCGGGCGACCTTGTCGAAGGCTTCGCCTGCCGCGTCGTCGATGGTCTGCCCGAGCATCCGCACCGAGGTCGTGACGTCGTCGACGAGCAGCAGGTTGGTGTGCCCTCCGGAGACCAGCAGGGCGGCGGTCGGCTCGGGCAGCTCGCCGTGCTCGAGCCGGTCGACGCAGACATGCGCGACGAGGTGGTTGATGCCGTACAACGGCTTGTCGTACGCGATCGCGAGTGCCTTGGCAGCGGCGATCCCGACCAGCAACGCCCCGGTGAGTCCGGGTCCGCTCGTCACGGCGATCGCGTCCACGTCGGCGACCGAGACGCCGGCGTCGGCCTGCGCCTTCTCGAGCATCGGCACGAACGCCTCGAGGTGGGCGCGGCTCGCCACCTCGGGAACGACACCGCCGAAGCGCACGTGCTCCTCGACGCTGGAGGCGACCGCGTTGGCCAGCAGCTCGGTGCCCCTGACGATCCCGACACCGGTCTCGTCGCAGGACGACTCGATCCCCAGGACGAGGGGACCGTCGGATCGGGTCGCAGCAGTGCTCACTCCCCCATGGTGCCAGGGTGGACCCATGAGTCGTACAGACGTCCCGACAGCGCCCGACGATCGGACGACAGCGCTGACACTCCTGCGCTACGTGCGAGAGAGCGCGCTCGCCAAGGCCGAGGGCCTTCCCGACGCCCTCGCGCACGCCACACCGCTGGCGACCTCGCCTCTGATGTCGGTCGCGGGCGTGCTCAACCATCTGCGGTGGAACGAGCACTACTGGGTCGAGGTCGTCATCGCGGGCGGCGAGGACCGGGCGCCCTGGTCGGAGGAGCACCCCGACGGCGAGTTCGAGATCGCCGCGCAGATCACGATCGACGAGATCATCACCGGCTACCGTCAGCAGATCGCCGCGTGCGACGCGATCCTCGCCGACCTCGACCTCGACGCCCCGACGGCCAAGCCGCGACGCGACTTCCACCCGAACGTACGCTGGGTCGTCGCGCACCTCATCGAGGAGACCGCGCGCCACAACGGGCACCTGGACATCCTGCGGGAGCTCGCCGACGGAGAGGTGGGTGACTGAATGCGGACACGTTCGCTCGGCCGTAGCGGCCTGATGGTGTCAGTGGTCGGGATCGGGTGCAACGCCTTCGGGTCACGCGTCGACGAAGCCCGCACGAAGGAGGTCGTGCACGCGGCGATCGACGCCGGGGTGACCCTCTTCGACACCGCCGACACGTACGGCCGAGGTGCCAGCGAGGTGCTGGTCGGCCGCGCGCTCGGGGCACGCCGCGGCGACGTCGTGCTCGCGACCAAGGGCGGCATGGACATGGGCGGGGCCAACGGTCCTGACTGGGGCGCCCGGGCGTCACGCCGCTACCTGCGACGGGCGCTGGAGGCGAGCCTGACGCGCCTCGGCACCGACTACGTCGACCTCTACCAGCTCCACACGCCCGACCACGTCACTCCGGTCGAGGAGACGCTGAGCGTGATGGACGACTTCGTGCGCGAGGGCAAGGTGCGTTACGCCGGCTGCTCGAACCTCACCGCGTGGGAGCTCGTCGACGCCGACTGGACCGCGCGCACGTCCGGGACGACCGCGTTCGTGTCGGCGCAGAACGAGTACTCGCTCTACAACCGCTCGGCCGAGGCCGAGCTCGTCCCGGCCTGCGAGGCGCTCGGGGTCGGACTCCTGCCGTACTTCCCGCTGGCGTACGGGCTGCTGACCGGCAAGTACGCTCGCGGCGAGGCGGCCCCCGAAGGCACGAGGCTCGCCGAGGGCACGCAGACGGCGCGACTCGCCGGGGCTGACTGGGACCGCATCGAGGCGCTGGAGGCGTACGCCCGCGAGCGCGGACGCACGATGCTCGAGGTCGCGATCGGTGGTCTCGCCGCACAGCCGGCGGTCGCCAGCGTCATCGCCGGCGTCACGCGGCCCGAGCAGGTCGCGGCGAACGTCGAGGCCGCCGAGTGGGAGCCGACCGAGGACGACCTCGAGGCGCTGGACGCCCTGCGGCCCGCGCCGCTCGGGTCGTACACGACCTTCGCCCCGCGCCGCCGCTGACTCAGCGGTGAGCCGTACGAGGCACCCGCGGGTTGTCCACAGGCGGTTCGGCACGCGTGTGCCGAACCGCGGCAGGACCTCGCCATGGAATCGCTCAAGCGGCTCGCCCGATGCAACGGCGGGTCGTTCACCGCCAGCGCCGCGCGCGACCTCGGCGACGAATCCCGCGAGCTCGGCATGCTCGTCCAGCGTGATCAGCTCGTACGCCCGCGGCGAGGGGTGTACGCGATCGCGGCGGAGCATCGCGCCCTGTCGGGCGCTCCCAGACGCGAGATCGCCTCTCGACCTTCCCGACGGCGACCTCGACCTCGACCTCTCCCACGTCGGTCGGGTCGGCGGTGCGACGAGCCGACGGCGCAACCGCATCCAGATCCACCGCGAGGTGCTCGCCGAGACCGATGTCGAGGCGGTTGACGGCGTGGCGACAGCCCGCGCGGACCTCGCTGTCGCCCAGGTGATGACCTGCCGCCCGCTCGCGGCGGGAGCCGTCATCGCTTCCGCGTGGCTCGCCTCGTGCCACAGCGAGGCACGTCGCCGCAGCATGGTCGAGTAGTTCGACGAGGCCTCGCTCAAGGCCGTTCTGACCGCACGGCTCGACGGGTTCGGGCGACGGGCGGGCATCCGTACGGCGCGGAGCGCACTCGAGGTCGCAGACGCCCGCTGCGAGAGCGTCGCCGAGGTGCTCGTGATGCTGACCTGCTGGCAGTACGCCGTGCCCCGGCCGGACACCCAGCAACTGGATCGGGCTGCCGGACGACCGCTGGGCCGAGGTCGACTTCTTCTGGCCGGACGTCCAGATGGTGCTGGAGTTCGACGGGAAGGGCAAGTATGGCGACGAGCGGGACCCCGACGGACAGGTGATCCGGAGCGGGAAGCAGAAGCTGTGGGCGGAGAAGCGGCGCGAGGACGCCTTGCGCAGACTGGGCTATCACGTCGTACGGATCACGTGGACCGACGTGCTGCCGCACAACCGCGAGCGGACCGCCGCCCGGCTCCTGCACGAGCGAGAGGTCGCAGCACGCTACCTACGGCGACGCTGGGTCGTACGAGGGGGGCGGTCAGTCGTCGTTCGCGACCTTTGCGACCTTGCGGGCGGCGCGCGCGGCGCGCTCGTCGACGTCGAGCTGCGCGGCTTCTTCGAGCGTCGGCGCCGTGCCGCCGAACCGGGCCGGAGCCCACCACTGCCCTTCGGTCGCGTCCGGGTATGCCGCGACCGCCTCGTCGAGCAGCGCCTGGAGCGCCCGGTGAAGCTGTTCGGTCTCCGCGACGGGATCGGCTCCGGTCGGGTACAGCGGCTCGCCGACGCGGATCTGGATGGGCAGCCCTCGCGGCAGCGACAGCTTGTGCCCCTTCGTCATGATCCGCTGCGTCCCGAACAGCACGACCGGGATCAGCGGGACACCGGCCTGGGCGGCGATGCGCGGTGCGCCCGACTTGACCTCTTTGATCTCGAACGAGCGGCTGATCGTGGCCTCGGGGAAGATGCCGACGATCTCGCCGCGACGGCAGTAGTCGACGGCGGCGTCGAGCGACTCGGCACCTGAGGCGCGGTCGACCGGGATGTGGTGCATGGTTCGGAGCACGCGACCACCGATCGGATGGTCGAACGCCTCCTTCTTGGCCATGAAGCGCACCAGGCGGCCCCGACGCTCGGCAGGGAAACCGGCGAGGACGAAGTCGGCGAAGCCGATGTGGTTCGACGCGAGGACCGCGCCGCCCTCGCGAGGGATGTTCTCGGTGCCGGTCATCCGGACCTTCCAGCCGCGGAGCCGGAAGAGGGTCTTGGCCGTCGCGATGATCGGCGGGTAGGTGAGGTCGCGCATCCGGCAACCCTACCGAGGGTACGGTTCCGTAGGTTCAGCCTACCCAGCCCGCGGTCCGGTCAGCGCCCTTCGGCGTACGCGTCGATCTCGACCTCGACCAGGTGGTCCGGATGCATCAGGCGGTTGACCTCGAGCATCGACGCCGCCGGCGGCGTCGCTCCGAACAGCTCGCGGTGCGCGCGTCCGACCTCGTCGGCGTCGGTGATGTCGATGACGTACATGCGGGTCCGCACCACGTGCTGCGAGTCGAGCCCGCAGCGCCGCAGGGCGTCCATCGCGATCCCGAACGCCACCATCGTCTGCACGTACGGGTCACCGACGCCGATCACCGTCCCGTTCACGGTCGCCGTGGTCCCGGCGATCGCGACGTGCGGTCCGTACGCGACCGCACGCGCATAGCCGTACTTGTCCTCCCACGGCGTACCTGAGGCCACGCGGTACATCAGCCGTCCCTCCGGGTCACCACGGCACGCTGCATCACGACGGCGTCCGCGCCCGACCGGTAGTAGTGCGGCCGCGTCGCGATCGCGACGAAGCCTCCCGCTTCGTACAGCCCGATCGCCGCCGCGTTGTCCGCCGCGACCTCGAGCAGCACCCGCTCCGCACCCCGTCGAGCGGACTCGTCGAGCAGCGCCGCCAACAGGCGCCGTCCGACTCCCCGTCTGCGCGTGCGTGGCACGACCGCGATCCGTGCCACGTCCGCCGTGTCTCCCGTGACCATGAGGCTGGCGTAGCCCACGACACGTCCTTCGTCCTCCGCGACGACGACGTGGCGGGTGTCGCCCGCGACCTCGTCGGTGACCTGCGCGCGAGACCAGGCATCGGCGCCGAACGCCTCCTGCTCGAGCAACGCCAGCGCCTCGGCGTCATCCGGCGCGCCGGGTCGGATCACGCCGAGGCGCGCTTCCGCTCGGCGGCGGGCGTGGCGTCAGGGCGCCGGAGGTAGAGAGGCTCCGTCCCGATCTCGACGGCTGTGCCCGAAGCGATCATCGAGGCGAGCACGCCGGCGTCCGGATCAGGAGGACCGTCCACACGGTGGAGCAGGTCGGCGTAGAGGTCGGCGCCGCGTCCAAGGACGGGCATCGAGGCGGGGAGACGCACCGCGAGGTCGGCGGGACGCAGCACGTCCGGGTCGCCGACCCGCTCACCGCTGGGCGTGTACTCGGCCCAGTAGACCTCCTTGCGGCGGGCGTCGGTCGCCACCGCGAAGGCCTCCCCCACCACTGCGCGATCGACCGCCTGGGCCGCGATCACGTCGAGTGAGCAGACGCCGTGAAGCCTCGCGCCCAGCGAGACCGCGAGCGTACGGGCGGTGACCACGCCGACGCGCAGGCCGGTGAACGGGCCAGGGCCGACACCGACGGCGATGTCGGTGATCTCGCGACGATCGGCGCCCGCGGTCGCCAGCACCTCGGCGATCGCCGGAGCCAGCAGCTCGCCGTGGCTCATCGCGCCGGGCTGCGACACGGCCGCGAGCACGGCAGACCCGTCGTGCAACGCGACGGAGGTCGCCGGGGCGGCGGTATCGAGGGCGAGGATCAGCATCGTGGCAAGGGTACGCCCTGGGCGGCGGGTCTCACAGGGGTGGCGTGCGGCGTGATCACGGGGGCTTCAGGCCATCGCCTCGCCCAGCCCGCGGGCCTGCACGGAGTGGGTGATCGCATCAGGTTCGAGCAACGTGGAGCGCAGCGGGACCCGGGCCCAGCGTGCGCCGTGCGGCTTGACGGTCACGAGGCGTACGTCGTGGTCCGTGGCGTCGTCACGCTCGGGCGCCTCGGCGCCGAGCGGGTCGAGCACGGTCGCGGCGCGGCGCTCGAGGCGCACCTCGAGCCAGGAGTCGCTGAGGTCCTCCGCCATGCCCTCGCCCCACTCGACGACCGTCACCGAGTCCTCGGTGGCAGTGTCGAGGTCGAGGTCGTCGAGCTCGAGCGCGCCGTCGAGACGGTAGGCGTCGACGTGGACCAGCGGCGGCCCGTCCCCGAGGTTGGGGTGGGTGCGGGCGAGGACGAACGTCGGAGACGTCACTGGCCCTCGTACGCCCAGCCCGTCGCCGATCCCCTGCGTCAGCGTGGTCTTGCCAGCGCCGAGCCCGCCCGACATGACGATCACGTCGCCCGGGCGCAGCAGCGTGGCGAGTCTCGCGCCGAAGTCGTGGGCGTCGTCGGCGGTCAGCAGCTCACGGGCGAGCCACAGCGTCTTGCCGAACTCGAGGGTCGTCCCGTCGCGGCGCACTGGGAAGTAGCGCCGCCGCGCCCAGAACGTCACGTTCTCGGGGAGCTCCTCACGGACGTCGAGCCACACGCCGTCGAGGCCCCGCTCCTCCGCAGTGTCCTCGGCGACGCCGACCATCGCCGAGGCGACGCCGCGATCCTGATGGTCGGGGTCGACCGAGACCCGCCGGAAGCCGAGCAGCCCGGGCCGGGACGCGTCGTACAGCATCGCTCCGATCGGCTTGCCTCGGCGCTCGACGAGCAACCCGCCGGCCTGCTCGAGTGCGGCACGCACCGACTCGACGGTCTCTGTCATCGCGGTCGACGGGGGGTCGAGCGTGGGACGCGCTCCGAACGAGCGGCGGATCACCGACAGCACGTCCGCCGCGCGGTCGGGCGTCGCGTCGAAGACGTTGAGGGCGTGGAAGTTCGGGTAGGTCGTGCCGTTCACGCGCTCTCCCACAGGCTCTCGATCGCCGCGGTCACGTCCTCGTGGCGTTCGAGCATCATCATGTGGCCCGCGCCTTCCAGGACGAGCAGCTCGGAACCGTCGATCAGCTCGGCCAGCCGCCGTGAGTGCCGCATCGGAGTGAGCTTGTCCTTCGTGCCGCCCATGACGACCGTGCGCTTGCCGGGCAGCACCGGCAGCGCGCCGTACAGGTCGAGGTCGACGAAGTTGCCGGCGAAGTCCCACAGCGCCTTCGACCGCGACCGCGCGATCATCTCGTCGGTCATGTCGGCGTACTTGGCCGGCGAGTCCGGTCCGACCGCGAACATCCGCATCACAGGGAAGGAGTCGAGCCGGCGCGCCTGATCGAGCAGCGGACCGAACCGCGGCAGCCACGGCTGCAGCCGCGCCAACGGGAGGGTGGGATGGATCAGGTCGCCGGCGCTCGTCCCCATCAGGACGACCCCGACGACCCGGTCGCGGACGAGGTCGCCGTACTGCGCGGCGAACGACATCACGGTCATCGCCCCCATCGAGTGGCCGACGAGGACGAGCGGGCCGGTCGGCGCGACGGCGTCGACGACCGACTTCAGGTCGTCTCCGAGCTGGTCGAGCGTGCACGTCTCGAGCGTCGCGTCACCGGAGCTGCCGTGCTCGCGCTGATCGTAGAAGACCATCCGGGCTCGGCCGCGCAGCGCCGCGCGCTGATAGTGCCAGCAGTCGAGGTCGAGCACCCAGCCGTGCGCGAAGACGATCGTCGGGGCCCCCTCGGCCGCGTACGCCGCCGGGTCGGCCGGCTCCTCGATCTCGACGTGCAACGGGACGCCGTCGGTCGCCATGACGGTGACCTCGGGCGCGTGGAGCGTCCCGAACTCCATCGCGTCACCGCGCCTGGCCCTGCGCCGAGCACGCCTGCGGTCGGTGGCGACGCGCGCCGCCGCGGCGGTGGCGCCGGCGGCGGCGAGGGTCCCCGCGGTGACAGCCGCGTACGTCCCGAGCCTGCGCCAGTCCATCGTGCCTCCTGTCAGCCCCCGCTGCCGGTGGTCGTAGGGATCGCGCCGACATGGCGGCGAGCGATCCTCCCCCCCAGCCTAGTGACGACCTCGTAGCCGATCGTCGACGCGGCCTCGGCCCAGTCCTCGGCGAGCGGCTCGCCGAGGCGCCCGGAACCGAACAGCACGACCTCGTCCCCGCGGCTCGCCGGGGTGTCGCCCAGATCGAGCACGATCTGGTCCATGCACACCCGTCCGGCCACCGGCACGAGCTCGCCGTTGACGAGCGCGGACGCCCGGTTGGACGCTGCCCGCAGGATGCCGTCGCCGTACCCGACGGGGATCAGGCCGAGCGTCGTCTCACGCTTGGTCACGTAGGTGTGGCCGTACGAGACGCCGGTGCCGGGAGGCACCCGTCGGACGAGGGCGAGCGCGGTCCGCAGCGTCATCACCGGCGTGAGCCCGAGCTGCGCGGGCGTCCCGAGCGCAGGGCCGGGGCTGAGCCCGTACGAAGCGATCCCGACCCGCACGGCGTCGAGGTGGGCGTTCGGACGGGTGAGGGCCGCGGCGGAGTTCGCAAGGTGACGCAGAGGACGCTCGACATCGAACGAGGAGAGCTCGTCGACAGCCTCGGTGAAGGCGTGCTCCTGGGCACCGTTGACCGGGCTGGCGGGCTCGTCGGCGCAGGCGAAGTGCGAGAAGATCCCGGCGATCTCGATCCGACCGGCGCGCTGCGCGGCGGCGGCCGCGGCGAGGAGCGCCGTGAGCTCGGCGCCACGGACCCCGCCGCGCGCCATGCCGGTGTCGACCTTGAGGTGGACCCGCGGCCGCGCCGAGGCACCGGCCGCGAGCACGGCGTCGAGCTGCTCGACCGAGCCGGCGGCCATGTCGACTCCCGCGTCGATCGCGGGAGCGAGGTCGGCTCCGGCGGGGTTGAGCCAGGCCAGCAGCGGGCCGGTGTCGCCGGCGCGTCGCAGCGTGCGGGCCTCCTCGATGGTCGCGACCCCCAACCACTCGGCACCGGCCTCGCGGGCGGCGGCGCTGACCTCGATCGCGCCGTGCCCGTACGCGTCGGCCTTGACGACGGCCATCTGTGCGGCGCTCGGCGCGGCCTCGCGCAGGCGTGCGAGGTTGGCGCGGTAGGCGTCGAGGTCGACGAGCGCCTCGGCGGGAGCGCTCACCGGTCCCTCCAGTCCCGTACCTGCGACTCGGTGAGCGTCCCGTTGCGCCACGCAGCGATCACTCCCGGGACCGCATCGGCGACACGGGTGGCCGTGACCGGCCCACCGCCCGAGGCTGCCACGGCCGCGGCGCCGTGCACGAACGCGGCGAGCGAGCCGGCGTCACGAGGATGGGCGCCGGCCGCGAGGAACGAGCCCGCGAGCCCGGCGAGCACGTCTCCCGCACCGGCGGTGGCCAGCCACGGGGTGCCGGAGAGGTTCACCCGGGTCGGCGAGCCAGGGTACGCGACGAGGGTGCGGGCGCCCTTGAGCAGCACGGTCGCTCCCCAGCGCTCGGCAGCACGCGTGGCATGGCCGAGCGGATCGGCCACGACGTCGGAGCGGGTGACGTCGAGCATCCGGGCCAGCTCGCCGGCGTGCGGCGTGAGCAGCGCGGGGACGGGGAGCCGCTCGGGGAGGTGTGTGAGCGCATCCGCGTCGACCACTACGGGCACCTCGTCCTCCAGCGCCATCGCGAGCCGGTCGGCCGCGTCGTCTCCCCCACCCGAGCCGACGACCCAAGCCTGGACACGCCCGCGCGCTGCGGGATCGGTGTGAGCGACGACTTCCGGGCAGCGGTCCACGATCCGCGCCGCGAGCGAGGGCTCGCCGACGAAGCGCACCATGCCGGCGATCCCGGCCTGGGCACCGCGCACGCACAGCTGGGCGGCCCCGGCGTACGCGGCGGACCCGGCGGCGACGCCGACGACACCGCGTGTGTACTTCTGCGTGGGCTGCTCTCCCCGCTCGTCCAGCGTCGGCCGGAGGATCGCGAGCAGCAGCTGGTTGTCGCCCGCCGTGAGCGCCTCGACCGAAGGCGGCGGCAAGAACGGGCCGAGCCCGATGTCGACGAGCCGCGGGAGCGCCCCACGCACCGCCCGGGTCGCCGCTGGGTCGACGAGCAGCGCGTTCTTGTAGGTGCCGAACGTACAGGTGGCATCGGCGGCGATGTACGAGCCGGGCAGGGTCGCACCGTCGACGTCGACGCCGCTGGGCACGTCGACCGCGATCACGAACGGGCGTTCAGCGGCGAGGACGTCGCGCCACGCGTCGGCAGGCGCGCGCAGCCCGGGCGAGCCACCGATGCCGACGATCCCGTCGACGACCACCGCGAAGCCGCGGGGCGAGTCGACGAAGCGGCAGCCCGCGGCCTGCGCGGCCTGGGCCCCCGGCCCGTGCACCCGCGACGGGTCGGCGAGCGCCACCGCCACGTACCGCTCGCGCGCCAGCTCGGCTGCCGCGAAGAGGGCGTCACCGCCGTTGTCGCCGGTCCCGACGAGGAAGACCACGGGCGATGCGCCCGGGACGACCTCGCGGACGTACGCGGCGAGCCCCGCGGCGGCCCAGCGCATGAGGGAGCCCGGAGGGACCTGCGCCATGAGCGCCGCCTCGGCGGCACGGACGTCGGCGACGGTGTGCGCATAGAGCATGTCAGCACTCTCCCACGGTGGGACCCGCGACGACCGCGACGGCCGTCGACCCCCGCTACTCGACCGTGACGGACTTCGCGAGGTTGCGCGGCTGGTCGACGTCGTGCCCGAGCACCGAGGCCAGCTCGGCGGCGAAGATCTGCAGCGGGACGGTCGCCAGGACCGGCTGCAGGAGCGTCGGCGCCTTCGGGAGCCGGATCACGACGTCGGCGAACGGGTCGACCGAGGTGTCCCCCTCCTCGACGAGGACGACGGTGCGGGCGCCCCGCGCCCGGATCTCCTGGATGTTGCTGACCACCTTCTCGTGGAGCTGGTCGCGGCCCTTGGGCGGGACGACGACGAAGACGGGGAGGCCGGGCTCGATGACGGCGATCGGACCGTGCTTGAGCTCGCCGGCCGCGAACCCCTCGGCGTGGAGGTACGCGAGCTCCTTGAGCTTGAGCGCACCCTCGAGCGCGACGGGGTAGCCGACGTGGCGGCCGAGGAAGAGGAACGTCCGGTGCTCGGCGAGCTCACGCGCGAGCGAACGGATCTCGTCACCGCGGTCGAGGATCTCCTGGACGCCCGCAGGGAGCTTCTCGAGCTCGGCGACGGTCGAGGCGACCTCGTCGCCGTACTTCGTCCCGCGGACCTGCGAGAGGTAGAGCCCGAGGACGTAGCAGGCAACCAGCTGGGTCAGGAAGCCCTTGGTCGAGGCGACGGCGATCTCCGGTCCGGCGTGGGTGTAGAGCACGGCGTCGGACTCGCGCGGGATCGTGGAGCCGTTGGTGTTGCAGATCGCGAGCACCTTGGAGCCCTGCTGGCGGGCGTGACGGATGGCCTGCAGCGTGTCGGCGGTCTCGCCCGACTGGCTGATCGCGACCACCAGCGTCGAGCGGCCGACGATCGGGTCCCGGTAGCGGAACTCCGAGGCCAGCTCCACCTCGCAAGGGATGCGCGTCCAGTGCTCGATCGCGTACTTCGCGACCATGCCGGCGTACGAGGCCGTGCCGCACCCGATGATGACGATCTTGTCGATCGCGCGCAGCTCGTCGTCGGACAGCCGCATCTCGTCGAGCACGAGCCGCCCCTGCGTGTCGTGGCGCCCGAGCAGGGTGTCGGCGACGGCGCGCGGCTGCTCCTCGATCTCCTTGAGCATGAACCACTCGTAGCCGCCCTTCTCGGCGGCAGACGCGTCCCAGTCGACGTGGTACTCGGTGACCGGCGACGGGCTGCCGTCGAAGTCGATGACGTCGATGCCGTCGCGCGAGATGGTCACGACCTGGTCCTGGCCCAGCTCGACGGCCGAACGTGTGAACTCGATGAAGGCCGAGACGTCGGAGGCGAGGAAGTTCTCGCCTTCCCCGCGGCCAGCGACCAGCGGCGAGTTGCGGCGAGCGCCGACGACGCGGTCGGGATCAGCCCCGTCAGCGACGACGAGCGTGAACGCGCCCTCGAGGCGGCCGCACACGCGGCGTACGGCCTCGGTGAGGTCGGGGGCGTCGCCCCGCAGCTCGCGGTCCAGGAGGTGGGTCACGGTCTCGGTGTCGGTGTCGGAGGCGAACTCATAACCGTCAGCCTCGAGCTCGGTACGCAGATCGGCGAAGTTCTCGATGATGCCGTTGTGGACCACAGCGACCCGCCCCTCGGGCGAGACGTGCGGGTGGGCGTTGCGGTCGCTCGGCGGGCCGTGCGTGGCCCAGCGGGTGTGACCGATGCCGGTGGTCGAGGCCGGGAGCGGGCGCTCCGCGAGCGCCTTGTCCAGGTTGGCAAGCTTGCCGACCTTCTTTGCCGACGCGATCGCGCCGTCGACGACCAATGCCACGCCGGTGGAGTCGTAGCCCCGGTACTCCAGCCGTCGCAGGCCACCCAGCACGACGTCCAGGGCTGAGCGCTCACCGACGTAACCCACGATTCCACACATGATCTCCAGGGTACCGACAGGTCCCGCGGGGCCGACGGCAACAATGGGCAACATGTCGGTCACGCAGCCGGGCTCCAGCGACACCTCGCCGTACGTCGAGCTCGAACGACGTGCCTGGGCGGATCTCGCCGGTGACGCGCCCCAACCGCTCACCCAGACCGAGATCGACAAGGTGCGCGGTCTTGGGGACGAGCTGGACCTCGAGGAGGTCCGCCAGGTCTATGTGCCCCTCGCACGCCTGATCAGCATGCGGGTCCGGTACGCGGGTGAGCTCTACCGCTCGACGGAGGCGTTCCTGCGCCGCCCCCAGCCGCAGCGGACGCCGTACGTCATCGGGATCGCCGGCTCCGTCGCAGTCGGCAAGTCGACGACGGCGCGGCTCCTGCGCGAGCTGCTGGCCAAGGACGACGCGCACAGCAACGTGTCGCTCGTCACCACCGACGGCTTCCTGCTGCCCAACGCCGAGCTCGAGCGCCGTGGGCTGCTGGAGCGCAAAGGGTTCCCCGAGTCGTACGACCGCAAGGCGCTGCTGCGTTTCGTGATGGCCGTGAAGTCCGGACGCGAAGTCGTCGAGGCCCCGGTCTACTCCCACCTCACGTATGACGTCACCGACGAGGTGGTCACCCTCAACCGGCCCGACGTGGTCCTCATCGAGGGCCTCAACGTCCTCCAGCCGGCCCGCACCCGCGGCGACGGACGCCCCGGTCTCGCGATCAGCGACTTCTTCGACTTCTCGGTGTACGTGGACGCGGCACGCAAGGACATCCGCCGCTGGTACGCCGAACGCTTCCTGCGGCTGCGCGAGACCGCGTTCCGCAACCCGGACTCCTACTTCGTCCGCTACGGCGCGCTCGACGAGGAGCAGGCGATGGCGCAGGCGGCGCTGCTGTGGGACTCGATCAACGGGCCCAATCTCAAGGACAACATCGAGCCGACACGGGGCCGCGCGACCTTGGTGCTGCGCAAGGACGCGGACCACTCCGTGCGCTGGATCCGTCTGCGTAAGCTCTGAGACCGGCCCCGCCCTCGCGGTGTGATACATCTCACCCCTAGGGTGTCCGCCATGGACTCCGCGCTCAGCACCGTCGGGCTACCGATCGCCCTCGGCATCATCATGTTCGGCCTCGGCCTCTCGCTGACGATCGACGACTTCCGCCGGGTCGGTCGTCACCCCCGTGCCGTCGTGGTCGCCCTGTCGTGCCAGCTCCTGCTGCTACCGGCCCTCTGCTTCGGCCTGGTCCTGCTGTTCGACCTCCCACCGCTGCTCGCCGTCGGCATGATGCTGCTAGCCGCGTCGCCGGGCGGGACGAGCGCCAACCTCTACAGCCACCTGTTCCGGGGCGATGTCGCGCTCAACGTCTCGCTGACGGCGATCAACTCGATCATCGCGATCGTGTCACTGCCCCTGATCACAAACCTCGCCATCGCCTACTTCGACGCCGACAACACGGTGTCCCTGCAGTTCACGAAGGTCCTCGAGGTCTTCGCGATCGTCCTCCTGCCGGTCGCGCTCGGCATGCTCGTGCACGGGGTGCGCCCTGCGTTCGCCGGGCGGATGGACAAGCCGGTCCGCATCGCCTCAGCGGTGATCCTCGCCGTGCTCGTGATCGGCATCCTCGTCGACCAGCGCGAGAACGTCGGTGACTACGCCGCCAAGATCGGTGCCGTCACCGCCCTCTTCTGCGTGCTCAGCCTCGCCGTCGGTTATCTCGTCCCCCGCTGGGCCGGGGTCACCGAGCGCCAGGCGATCGCGTCGTCGTTCGAGATCGGCGTCCACAACGCGACGCTCGCAATCTACGTGGCCGTCGAGGTCCTCGACGAGACCGAGATCTCGATCCCCGGCGCGATGTATGGGCTCGTGATGTTCTTCATCGCCGCAGCGTGGGGCGTCGTGCTGACGCGCTATCTCGTCCGCGACCGGGCGTCCGCCGCCGTCGACGCCTGAGGATCCCCGCCAGGTCACAGGTCGCAGCGGAACGCGCCGGTGCAGGCGACGAGCCGGAAGCCCATCGTCTCGTTCACCGCGATCATCGGCGCGTTTTCCGCGGCGTTCCAGGTGTGGAGCAGCGACCGGTCGCCGAGCGCCGGCGTGGCCGCGCGCAGGTTGCGCACCTTCATCACGAGGCCCAGGCGGTGGCCGCGGTGCGCGGGAAGCACCAGCGTGTCCCACTGGAACGCGTTCACTGGGTCGGTCCCCGGCACCACGATCTGGCTGTGCCCGACGACCGTGCCGTCCTCCTGGACGGCGACGGTGGTGACCGACGTGCGCTGCTGCGCGGCGAACTCTCGCTCCTCGTGCCGGACCCGGTCAGGCGGGAAGTCCTCGGCCTCCCACCCCATCTCCCCCGACGGCGCCTCGACGGCCATCACCGAGCGCAGCGCGGCATACGCGTCCACCACATCCTCGGGGACCGGGCCGACCCACGTCCGCAGCGCGTACGACGCGTGGTGCGGCGCTGCGCGTGTCGCGAGCCGAGCGAGATGCTCGTCGTCGGCGGGCAGGTCGAGCACCCGTTGCGCCTCGACGATCCCCAGCCGGAATCCGTGCACCCGCAGCAGCTCCGCGTCAGGGCTGCCGGACTCCTCGGGTGCCCAGCGCGCCTCAGCCTCCAGCCGCGAGCGCCCGGTGAGGCGGGTGCGGTGCTTGAGGTCCTCGACGAAGGATCCGGCCTCGGCGCGCCGCCGCGGGTCGATACGGAGGTCTGCCCACACGCTGTCGGTGTTGTCCCGCAGCGACAGCTCCAGCTCCGCCGTGGCCACCACCGCGCCGTCGTCCGCGCGCGCCCACACATACCGACGCTCGACCCACGGGTCGCTCAGCCGAGCACGGACCCTGGTCTCCTCAAGGGTCCAGACCAGGTCGTACGGGTCGGAGACCACCCGCGCCTGGTGAGCGTGGAACGCCTCCAGCGCGGCGTCGTCGAACGGGTCGACCTCCTCGATGCGCACCCCACCACCGTAGGCGGACAGCAGCACGAGGCGCGCGGCAATTTCGGCGACGTCAGAGCGCGAGCGCTTTGCCGACGACTGCCGCCAGCCGCCGCGCCACCTCGTCGGCCTTGGCGCTCGTGGCGGCCTCGACCATCACGCGGACGAGCGGCTCGGTGCCGGAGGGGCGCAGGAGCACCCGCCCGGACCCGTCCAGCTCGGCCGTCGCCGCGGCCACCGCGGCTGCGACGTCGACGTCGGTGGTCGCGCGAGACTTGTCGACGCCGGGAACGTTCACGAGGACCTGCGGGAGCCGCCGCATGACGGCCGCGAGATCAGCGAGGGTGCGGCCCGAGGACACGAGGCGAGCGGCGATCGAGAGCGCGGTAAGGACGCCGTCACCAGTCGTCGCGTGGTCGCTCATGATGACGTGCCCCGACTGCTCGCCACCGAGGTTGAAGCCGCTGGCACGCATCGCCTCGAGCACATAGCGATCACCGACCGCCGTCTGCACGACGGTGACACCTGCGGCGTCCATCGCCTGCACGAAGCCGAGGTTGGACATCACGGTCGCCACCACGGTGTCGTTGACGAGCCGCCCCTGCTCCTTGAGCGTGAGGGCGAGGATGGCGAGGATCTGGTCGCCGTCGACGAGCTCGCCGGACGCGTCCACGGCGAGGCAGCGGTCGGCGTCCCCGTCGAAGGCGAAGCCGGCGTCGGCGTTGCTCTCGATGACCGCCCGCTGCAGAGCCTCGGGATGAGTGGATCCGCACCCCTCGTTGATGTTGAGGCCGTCGGGCTCGGCATGGATCGCCACGATGTCGGCCCCGAGGTCACGGAACGCCTGCGGACCGACCTCGCTCGCCGCGCCGTTCGCGCAGTCGAGGACGATACGGAGCCCGTCGAGGCGCTGGCCGACCGCCTGCACCAGATGGCGCTCGTACGTACGCAGCGCCGTCGGGCTGTCACCGATACGGCCGACGGCAGCGCCGGTCGGACGCTGCCAAGGCTGTTCGAGGGTGCGCTCGATGACGTCCTCGAGGGCATCGTCGAGCTTGAGCCCCCCACGAGCCAGGAACTTGATGCCGTTGTCCGGCATCGGGTTGTGGCTCGCGGAGATCATGACCCCCATGTCCGCAGCGAGCGCGGACGTCAGGTAGGCGGCTCCCGGGGTGGGCACCACGCCGAGCCGGTGCACATCCACCCCCGCAGATGCAAGGCCCGCGACCACCGCGGCCTCGAGAAACTCTCCCGAGGCGCGAGGATCGCGGGCCACGACTGCGGTCGGCCTCTGATCGGCGAAGGCACCCGTCTCGCCCAGCACGTGAGCTGCTGCCACTGCCAGGTCGACAGCGAGCTCTGCGGTGAGGTCGGTGTTCGCGACCCCCCGGACGCCGTCGGTTCCGAAGATCCGACCCAAGGCCCTGCCGCCGTCAGCGCTTGCTGTACTGAGGCGCCTTGCGGGCCTTCTTGAGGCCAGCCTTCTTGCGCTCCTTGGCGCGGGCGTCACGCGTGAGCAGCCCGGCCTTCTTGAGGGTGGCGCGGTTCGACTCCTCGTCGACCGCGTTCAGCGCGCGGGCCACGCCGAGGCGCAGCGCGCCGGCCTGACCGGTCATGCCGCCACCCGAGACGCGAGCGATCACGTCGAAGCTCTCACCGAGACCGGTGCTTGCGAAGGCCTCCTTGGCGATCTGCTGGTGCAGCTTGTTGGGGAGGTACTCCTCGAGCGGCTTGCCGTTGACCGTCCATGCGCCGGTGCCGGGCACGAGGCGGACGCGAGCGACGGCCTCCTTGCGACGGCCGGTGGCAGCAGAGGGCGCGATGATCGACGAACGTGCCGCCGACTCCGCACTCGGAGCGGTCTCGGAGGTGTAAGCAACGCCCTCGGCGTTGGCGGCGAACTCGTCGGTCTCGACGGTCTCGGTGCTGGACTCAGCCACGTTGATCCTCACTACTTCCTGGGCCTACTGGGCGATCTGCTTGATGTCGAAGGTCTTCGGCTGCTGCGCGGAGTGCGGGTGCTCCGGGCCGGCGTAGACCTTCAGCTTGCTCATGAGCGCGCGGCCGAGGCGGTTCTTGGGGATCATGCCCCAGACTGCCTTCTCGATGGCCTTGCGCGGGTCCTTGTCAAGCAGGTCGCCGTACGCGATCTGCTTCAGACCACCCGGGTAGCCACTGTGGCGGTAGGCGAGCTTGTCCTCGCGCTTGTTGCCCGAGAGGGCGACCTTCTCCGCGTTGACGATGATGACGAAGTCACCGTTGTCGATGTGCGGAGCGAACGTGGGCTTGTGCTTGCCGCGAAGCAGGGTCGCTGTCTGGACGGCAAGTCGTCCGAGCACCACGTCTTCTGCGTCGATGACGTGCCACTGGCGGTCGACGTCACCAGGCTTCGGGCTGTACGTGCGCACGCTGTTCTACCTTCGTATGGATGGGGACTGGTGGTGTGCCTGCGCACGGTCCGAAAAGACCTGCAGGCACAACGACGTACAAGAATACCCAGCCGTCACACGCTCGGTCAAAACGGCCCCTCCAGGAAGGGTTCGCAACCGCGATCCCTCCCGTCGGGTCCGACCGACCAGACGGCGGCACGCCGTACGCCGGACGTGCCACCTCCAGGGTACCCTCGAGCCCCAAGCACCCGACGCCCGAGGCCCTGTTCCGGGACCTGTTGACGGACCCGGATGCACGCACCCTTGCGCGAAGCAATAAGTTAGAGGGGGTCCGATACACCCCCGAGGACCCCGATTCGAGCTGCGTACCAGCACAGGGTGCGCACGCCACGGCGCAAGGAGACCTCCTCGTGACAGACGCCACGCCCTCGGCTGATGGCCAGACCCTGACCGTCCGCGACGACCGGACCGGCAAGGAGTACGTGCTCCCGATCGTCGACGGGACGATCCGGGCGAGCGACCTCGGCAAGATCCGGGTCAGCGACGACGAGCCCGGGATCGCCTCGTACGACCCCGGCTTCACCAACACCGCCAGCACTCGCTCGGCCGTCACCTTCATCGACGGCGAGAAGGGGATCCTGGAGTACCGGGGCTACCCGATCGAGCAGCTGGCCGAGAAGTCGTCGTTCCTCGAGGTCGCCTACCTGCTGATCAACGGTGACCTGCCGTCCAAGGAGCAGTACGACTCCTGGGTGCACGACATCACGTTCCACACCTTCGTGCACGAGAACATCAAGTCGCTCATGCAGGGCTTCCGCTACGACGCGCACCCGATGGGCATGCTGCTCTCGGCGGTCGGTGGCCTCTCGACGTTCTACCCCGAGGCCCGCAACATCCACGACGCGGAGACGCGCCACCTCCAGATCGTCCGCATGATCGCCAAGATGCCGACACTGGGTGCCTGGTCGTTCCGTCACGCGCAGGGCAAGCCCTACGTCTACCCCGACAACGACCTGTCGTACGCCGAGAACTTCCTCGCGATGCTGTTCAAGATGAGCGAGGCGAAGTACGAGGCCGATCCGCGTCTCGTCAAGGCGCTCGAGGTGCTCTTCATCCTCCACGCCGACCACGAGCAGAACTGCTCGACGAACGCGGTGCGCTCGGTCGGCTCGAGCCAGGTCGACCCCTACTCGGCGGTCTCGGCCGGCATCGGCGCGCTCTACGGCCCGCTGCACGGTGGCGCCAACGAGGCCGTCCTCAAGATGCTGCGCCGCATCGGCGACGTGAGCAACGTCCCCGCCTTCATCGAGGGTGTCAAGGCCGGCAACGAGCGGCTGATGGGCTTCGGCCACCGGGTCTACAAGAACTACGACCCGCGCGCCACGATCATCAAGAAGGCGACCGACGACGTCTTCGAGGTCACCGGGGTCAACCCGCTCCTCAAGATCGCCGTCGAGCTGGAGAAGATCGCGCTCGAGGACGAGTACTTCGTCAAGCGCAAGCTCTACCCCAACGTCGACTTCTACTCGGGCCTCATCTACGAGGCGCTGCAGTTCCCGCCGGAGATGTTCACCGTGCTGTTCGCGATCCCGCGCACGGCCGGCTGGCTGGCACAGTGGCTCGAGCTGGTCAACGACTCGGAGCAGAAGATCGCCCGCCCGAAGCAGATCTACACCGGCGAGCGCGGTCTGGTCTTCCCGTCGAGCAGCGAGCGCTGGGCCTGAGCGTCCACGCCGTCCACGACGTCCACGAAGGGCGCCTCCCGCACGTCGGGGGGCGCCCTTCGGCGTCTCTCCCGCCCGCCTACAGTGGCGTGAGCCACCGGCCGAGGAGGAGTCGATGACCGAGACGTCCACAAGCAAGCCCGCGAGCACAGGCCCGTACGCGAGCCGCCAGGTACGCCTGCGCGAGCGCCCGGTCGGCTACCCCGGCCCGCAGACCTGGGACCTCACGACAACCGACCTGCCGGAGCCCGGGCCCGGTGAGCTCGTCGTCGCCGTCAGCCACGTCTCGCTCGACCCCGCGATGCGCGGCTGGCTGAACGACGTCAGGTCGTACGTCCCGCCGGTCGGCATCGGCGAGGTGATGCGTGCGGGCGCCGCCGGCACCGTCGTCGCGTCCCAGCACCCCTCGTACGCGGTGGGTGACACCGTCACCGGCAGCTTCGGCGTCACCGAGTACGCCCTCTCCGACGGCGAGGGTCTCGTCCTCGTCGACCCCGACGTCGCTGGCACGCCGACCTGGCTCGGGGCCCTCGGGATGCCGGGCATGACGGCGTACTTCGGGCTGCTCGACGTCGGCCGCGCGAGCGCCGGCGACACCGTGCTCGTCTCCGGTGCTGCGGGCGCTGTCGGCAGCATGGTCGGGCAGATCGCGAAGGCCCTGGGCTGCACCGTCATCGGCATCGCCGGCGGCGCAGACAAGTGCGACTGGCTGACCTCGATCGGCTTCGACGCCGTGATCGACTACAAGGCTGTGCACGATTCAAAGCCTGTGAACGTCCTCAAGCGACTGCGTGAGGTCGCTCCCGACGGGATCGACGTCTTCTTCGACAACGTCGGCGGCGACACCCTCGACGCCGGGCTGGCCAACCTGCGCCGCGGCGCGCGCGTCGTGATCTGCGGTGCGATCTCGGGCTACAACGAGACCGCGCTCCCGCCGGGGCCGAGCCGCTACATGTCGCTGCTCGTCTTCCGGGCGTCGATGACCGGGTTCGTCGTGTTCGACTACGAGGACCGCTACCCCGAGGCCCGCGAGAAGATCGGCCGCTGGATCGCCGACGGCACGGTCGTGGCCCGCGAGACCGTTCTTGCTGGAGGGGTCGAGGCGTTCCCGGAGGCACTGCTCGGGCTCTATGCGGGAGTGAACACCGGCAAGCTGGTGCTCGAGGTCGGCGCACCCACCGCCGACGTCACGGGTTGACGCGCTCGATAGGTTGATCAGGTGCGCTGGAGACTCGACCTCGCCTATGACGGTGCGGCCTACCGTGGCTGGGCCACCCAACCCGGGCTCCCCTCGGTGCAGCAGTCGATCGAGGACGCGCTCACGCTCGTCCTCCGACTCGACGAGCCGGCACGCCTGACGGTGGCCGGACGGACGGACACCGGCGTCCACGCCCGCGGGCAGGTCGTGCACGTCGACCTCCCCGACGACGTCGAGACCGACGAGACCCACCTGGTCCGTCGCCTCGACCGGGTGCTCCCCGACGACATCGTCGTCCGGTCGGCGCGCCTGGCGCCCGTGGGGTTCGACGCACGCTTCTCGGCGCTGCGGCGCCGCTACGTCTATCGCATCTGGGACGGCCCCACCGGGCCCGACCCGCTGCACCGCAACCATGTCGTCCACCACCACAAGCCACTCGACATCTCGGCGATGAACGACGCAGCCGTCGGCATCCTCGGCGAGCACGACTTCGCCGCGTTCTGCCGTCGCAGGGAGGGCGCGAGCACGATCCGCAGCCTCATCCAGCTGACGACGCGACGCACCGACACCGGCATCGTCGAGACGACCGTGGTCGCCGACGCGTTCTGCCACTCGATGGTGCGCTCGCTCATGGGCGCACTCACCGCCGTCGGCGAAGGACGCAACGAGCCTGCCTGGATGACGAGGGTCCTCAAGGCCAAGGTCCGCGACTCCCGGGTCAAGGTGATGCCCGCACACGGACTCACCCTCGAGGAGGTCGTCTACCCGGCCGACTCGCAGCTGGCCGACCGCGCCCAGGAGAGCCGCCAGTTCCGCGGGACCATCGAAAGCCCCGAGGATGACTGAGCACTACTTCGACGCGTCTCCCTCGGGCCCCGAGGAGCGCCGCGACGTCCGCGCGCGGATCTGGGACCACGACTACGTCTTCACCACCGCTGCCGGGGTCTTCGCGCGCGACGGGCTCGACAAGGCGACGGCGGTGCTGCTGAAGACGTTCGACCCTCCCGACCATGCGAGCACGGTGCTCGACCTGGGGTGCGGGTGGGGACCGATCGCGTGCGCCGTGGCCGCGGAGGTCCCGGGGTGCACGGTGCACGCCGTCGACACCAACGCCCGCGCGTTGACGCTGACCCGCGACAACGCGGCGCGTGCGGGGGTCGCCGACCGTGTCGTCGCGTCCCTTCCCAGCGACGTGTCGGCCACGGTGACCTTCGACGAGATCTGGTCCAACCCGCCGATCCGGATCGGCAAGGAGGCGCTCCACGCGCTGCTCCTCACCTGGCTCCCCCGGCTCGCCGAGGACGGCGTCGCTCGCCTGGTGGTCGGCAAGAACCTCGGTGCCGACTCCCTCGCCCGCTGGCTCGCCGACCAGGGCTGGCCGACCGAGAAGGCCGCGAGCGCCAAGGGTTTCCGGGTGCTCCTCGTACGCCGCGGCTGAGCTCAGGACCGCCTCGGACGAAGGCCTGTGGATAAGCTCCGCGGCGTCGCGCACGATCGCGGCAGGCTTGGGCCATGAGCGATCCCACCTTCCCCTCCCCCGACGACCCGATGCCCGACCAGCGTGCGCTCCACGAGCGGTGGTGCGCCTTGATGGGTGAGCTCGGCTTCTCCCGCCGCGCCCTGTGGCTCGCCTGCGTCGATGTCGACCGCCGCATGGTGCCGCCCCTCGTCAAGATCGACGAGTGCCCGACCTCCCCCGACCCCGCCGGCGTCCGCCAGCTCCTCGCACAGGCGCGCAGCCTCGTCGACGACGGCGCGCCCGACGGATCGCTCGCCGTCCTGCTGACGCGTCCTGGGCGGGCGGGGATCACCGAGGACGACCGCGCATGGGCCCGCGCGCTGCTCGACGCCGGCCGCTTCGTCCGCCTGCCCCTCGAGGTGCTGCACCTCGCCACCGACGAGGCTCTCGTCGCGCTGGCGCCCGACGACCTCGCGCACGCGCGCCGTACGGCCTGATCAGCGCTCGCGCGCGACCCGACCCTCGTCCCACACCGGCTCGTCGCTCTCGTAGACCGTGCCGTCCTCCCCGAACACGAGGAACCGGTCGAACCGGCGTGCGAACCATCGGTCGTGGGTCACCGCGAGGACGGTCCCGTCGAATGCTTCCAAGCCGTCCTCGAGCGCCTCCGCCGACTCGACGTCGAGGTTGTCGGTCGGCTCGTCAAGCAGGAGCAGCGTCGCCCCTGAGAGCTCGAGCAGCAGGATCTGGAAGCGGGCCTGCTGACCGCCCGAGAGCGAGTCGAAGGTCTGCTCGGAAGAGCGGGCCAGGCCGTAGCGGTCCAGCTTGCGGGCCGCCTCTTCGCGTCCCATCCCGCGACGCCCGATCCCCCGCGCATCGACCTCGCCTCGGTGCAGGATCTCGAGCAGGGTGCGGCCGACGAGCTCGGGATGGGTGTGGGTCTGCACGAAAAGCCCCGGCCTCACACGGGCGCCCAGACGCGCCAACCCGGTGTGAGCGACGGACGCGACCGCGTCGCCGTCCGACCCGGCGACCGGCGCATGCTCGATGTCGGGCCGGGTGCCTCCGGCCGCGAGCAGGCGCAGGAAGTGCGACTTGCCCGACCCGTTCGATCCGAGCACGGCGACCCGCTCCCCGTACCAGACCTCGAGGTCGAAGGGCCGCATGAGTCCGGTGAGCTCCAGGTCCTCGCAGACCACCGCGCGCTTGCCCGTACGACCACCGGTCAGGCGCATCGCGACGTTCTGCTCGTGCGGGACCTCCTCCGGCGGGCCCGCCTCCTCGAACTTGCGCAGCCGCGTCTGAGCCGCCCGATAGCGCGCGGCCATGTCGGAGTTGTACGCCGCCTTGTTCTTGTACATGAGCATCAGCTCGCGCAGCTTGTGGTGCTCCTCGTCCCAGCGCCTGCGCTGCTCTTCGAGCCGGGCGAAACGGGCCGCGCGCGCCTCGTGGTAGGTCGCGAACCCGCCGGGGTGCGTCCACGTCGTGCTCCCGGCCGCCCCCAACTCGAGCGCCACGATCCGGGTCGCGGTGTTCGCGAGCAGGGCGCGGTCGTGGCTCACGTACAGCACCGTCTTCTGGGTGGCGTCGAGCTGGCTCTCGAGCCACTGCTTGCCGGGCACGTCGAGATAGTTGTCAGGCTCGTCGAGGAGCAGCACCTCGTCGGGGCCGCGGAGCAGACCCTCGAGCACGAGGCGCTTCTGCTCGCCACCGGACATCGTGGACAGGTCGCGCCACTTCGCCCGCTCGTACGAGATCCCCAGCGCGGCGGTGCAGCAGGCGTCCCAGGTGACCTCGACCTCGTAGCCACCGGCGTCGGCGTACTCGGCGAGAGCAGATGCGTAGCGCATCTGGGTCGCCTCGTCGTCGTGCTCCATGAGTGCCAGCTCCACCTCGTCGAGGCGCGCGGCGGCAAGGCGCACGCGCGGCGGCGCGACGGAGAGGAGCAGCTCGCGCACGGTCTCGAGGTGGGAGCCGTCGGGGTGTCGCGTCACCATCTGGCGCATCACCCCCAGACCACCGCTGCGCGCGACGGTACCGGCGTGCGGCGTGATCTCGCCGGTGATGATCTTCATCAGCGTCGTCTTGCCCGCGCCGTTGGCCCCGACGAGCGCCACGACGGCACCGTCCCCGACCCGGAACGAGACGTCGTCCAGCAGGACTCTCCCGTCTGGGAGGTCGTAGCGGATTCCGGACAGATCGACGTGGGTCACGTCCCCCAGTGTCCGCTCTCCGTCAAGCCGGTATCCACGATCCCCCATGCACTACGCTCCAGCGAAGCCCCCGACGTACGGAGTCCCTCGACGTGACCGTCTACGTGATCCTCGGCCTGCTCGGCCTCGCGCTGCTCGCGGTGTCCCTGCTGGTCGGCGACCTGTTCGACGGGCTCACCGACGGGCTGCCGGGCGACGTCTTTTCGAGCGCCGTCATCGGTGGCTTCGTCGCCGCCTTCGGCTTCGGCGGCGCCCTGGCCGACGGGCTGGGGCTCCGGCTCCTCGTCAGTCTTCCCGTCGCCGTCGTCTCCGGTGTCCTCGTGGCCTGGTTCGCCGGATGGCTGACCGGGCTGGTGCGAGGCGGCGGGAGCGATGCGACGCCGTCGGTCGCCGACAGCATCGGCCGCAGCGGGCGCATCGTGTCCGAGGTCCCCGCCGACGGCTACGGGCTCGTCCGGGTCGCCGTCGGCGGCCACACCCTCCAGCTCAACGCCCGCTCCGTGCGCCCATTGGACGCCGGCGCCGAGGTCCACATCACCGAAGTCCTGTCGCCGACGGCAGTCATCGTGGCCCCCGTGTGGGACGAGATCGCCTAACCCTTCCCGAAAGGCCCCCGCCGTGTCCTCCTCCGTGCTCGTCCCCGTGGCCGGTTTCGTCGTCCTCCTGGTGCTCCTCCTGCTGCTGGTCACCAGTCGCTACAAGGTCGCCGGCCCCAACCAGGCCTTCATCGTGACCGGGCGCAAGGGCAAGGCCGTCCTCAACCCCGAGACGGGCGCACTGACGACCGACCTCTCGGGCCAGAAGGTGATCCTCGGCGGCGGCACGTTCGTCATCCCCTTCGTCCAGAAGCTCGCGACGATGGACCTGTCGAGCCGTCGCATCTCCGTGCAGATCCGCGGCGCAGTCTCCGGGCAGGGCATCAAGCTCAACGTGGAGGGCGTGGCGATCGTCAAGGTCGGGGGCAATGCCGACCAGATCCGGCTCGCCGCCCAGCGGTTCCTCTCCCAGCAGGGCGACATCGAGCCGTTCACGCAGGAGGTGCTGGCAGGTGCGCTGCGCTCGATCGTCGGCGGGCTGACCGTCGAGCAGATCATCCGTGATCGTGCCGCGTTCGCCCAGCGCGTCGCCGACGAGTCCGAGAACTCCCTGACGGGCCAGGGTCTGATCCTCGATACGTTCCAGATCCAGGACGTCACCGATGACGGCAGCTACCTGTCGGACCTCGGGCGCCCCGAGGCGGCCCGCATCCGCCAGACCGCCGCGATCGCCGAGGCCGCAGCGCGTCAGGCCGCCGAGCAGGCGAGCCTGAAGGCGGAGGAGGAGATCGCCATCGCCCAGCGCACGCTCGCCCTCAAGCAGGCCGAGATCAAGTCCGAGACGGATGCCGCGGCGGCCAACGCGGCCTCGGCCGGACCGCTCGCCCAGGCCGATCGCGACCAGGCGGTCCTCGCCGAGCAGGAGAAGGTCGCCGTCCGTCAGGCGGCCCTGACCGAGCGCCAGCTCGAGACCCAGGTGCGCAAGCCTGCCGACGCCGAGCGCTACAAGGTCGAGCAGGAGGCGGAGGCGCGGCGTACGTCCGAGATCGCCGCGGCTGAGGGCCGTAAGGCGTCCACCATCGCTGCCGCCGAGGCCAACGCCGAGGAGGCCCGCCTGTCCGGCGAGGCCGAGAAGTCACGCCGTGCGGCGCTCGCCGAGGCCGAGGCCATCGAGGGTGCGCGGCGAGGCGAGGCCGAGAAGGCTCGCCGTGTGGCCGAGGCCGAGGCGACCCGTGCAGAGGGCGAGGCACAGGCAGCGGCGACCCTCGCGATCGGCCATGCCGAGGCCGAGGCGATGGACAAGCGCGCCGCTGCGTTCGCCGGCTACAACGACGCGGCCGTGCTGCAGATGGTCATCGAGGTCCTCCCCCAGATCGCCAAGGAGGTCGCCGCGCCGATCGCGGCGATCGACCAGCTCACGATCCTGTCGACCGACGGTGCGGGCGCGTTGCCGAAGCAGGTCAACGACAACGTCGTCCAGACCCTGCAGATGCTCAAGACGTCCACAGGTCTCGACCTTGGGGCGCTCCTGCACCGCTCGGTCGACAAGGCCGCCAACGGCGTGGGCGTCACGACCGGCAAGAACGGCGACACCGCCTGAGCACACGCGCGTCACGGGATGCGGGGGAGCACGACGGTCTCCCCCGTCCCGCTGTCGACGAGCGCGGCACGGTTCACCACGAGAGGCATCGGGAGCACGTCAGCGACCGCCGCGACGACCACCGGGAGGAGCGCGCCCGGGGCCCGCGTCGCGAGGGAGACGTGCGGGACCCAGGCCCCCTCGGCATAGTTGCGGTGCAGGTCGGCGCCCGTCGCCCGTACGGCCGCCACGACGGACTCCTGGCGCCGCGCCAGCTCGGCAGTCAGTGACGGCGCCAGCGCGGCACGCCCGCGCGGGAACGCGAGCGTGCCCTGGCACGTCAAGGTGAACGGACCACCATCGGGAAGCCTGTCCACCGCCTGGTGCACGGCTTCCAGATCCCACTCCCGCAGCACCGCGTACGAGAGGTGGGGGTGGTGCCGGCCGTGCGTGTGGGTCGCGAGGGTGTGCACGCCACGCGACTCCAGGCGCGCCCACAGCTCGCGGATCCTACGCTCGGTCCGCGCATCGAACAGGACGCAGACGGCGAGGGCCATGGTCCTAGCGTGACCTGTCCTGGGTCAGTCGACGAGCGCAGCGACCAGGAGCTCGAGCGTTCTTTCGCGGGCGACGGACCGCCGCGGGTCGCCACCGTGCCACGCGGACGCAACCGGGTGCACCATCACCTCGTCCACGTCGAACTGCGCGGCCAGAGCACGGATCCGCTCGGCGGCCTGCGTCGGATCACCGACGACGTTGCGCACCAGTCCGTCCTCGACCATCGCGCGCTGAGGTTCGCTCAGCTCCTGCTTCTCGGCGGCCTCCACGAGGTCCAACGCCGCCAACGGAGCGCCCGTCCTCAGCCGCGCCATCGACTGCAGGTTGGGGATCGCGAGCGCGGCTGCCTCCTCGTACGTCTCGGCGACGACCACGTTAACGGTGAGGAACGTCGTCGGCTCGGGCGTGTGCACGCTCGGTTGGAACTCGCGCCGATAGATCTCCAGCGCCTCAGCCGTCCCCTGGCCCGAGAAGTGGTGCGCGAACACGTACGGCAGCCCCTTGGCGGCGGCGAGGTGCGCGGAGTAGGTCGAAGAGCCGAGCAGCCACTGACGCGGCGTCGACGTCGCGCTCGGCGTCGCGCGGAGCCGGTAGTCCTCGCCGCGGATCGGAACCCGGACGCCCACGGTCGAGTCCATCAGGGCCATCACGTCGTCGAGGTACTGCGGGAACTGCTGGACGTCCGTGTCGTCGCGGCCCGCGGCACCGCGAAGCGCCCACGAGGTCACCGGATCGGAGCCGGGCGCGCGACCGAGCCCGAGATCGATTCGGCCCGGGTACGCCGCCTCGAGCAGCGCGAACTGCTCGGCGACCGCGAGCGGCGCGTGGTTCGGGAGCATCACTCCCCCCGATCCGAGGCGGATGCGCGCGGTCTGCGCCGCGAGGATCGCGATCAGGACGGGCGGGGACGTCGCCGCGACCGCCGGCATGTTGTGGTGCTCGGCGACCCAGTAGCGCGTGAACCCGAGCCGGTCGGCCACGCCCGCGAGCGCGGTCGTCGCGGCGAGCGCGTCAGAGGTCGTCTGATCGGTACGGACGGGGACGAGGTCGAGGACCGAGAGCTTGGGAGACGCCATACCTCAGGACAACGCCACGAGGTGCCCGTGGGATTCCTTCGGGCTAGTGGCTCGTCTGCGCGCGGCCGCGCCACCACTGCCACGCGAACGTGACGATCAGGGCACCGATGACCGAGCCGACGATCCCGCTGGGACGGAGCTCGAGCCCGTCGCCGGCGAGAAGGCTGACGAGTAGCCCGCCGACGAAGGACCCGACGATCCCGGAGACGAAGGCGACGGTCCAGTCGATGCCGGACATTCCGCGTCCGAGGATGAGCTGGGCAAGAGCGCCGGCCAGCATGCCGAAGAGGATGATCGCGATGATGAGCACGACCGCAGCCTAGGGGCACGCGGGCCGTGCTGCAGGCCTCGTTGCACGTCGATCTCGGCTCCCCCGCCGGTCACGACACGAGGGCCGGCACCTGCCCCGTACGGGACTGGTGCCGGCCCTCGTGGGGAACCGGTGAGGGGTCAGGCCTTGTCGGCGTCACCCTCGGCCTTGTCGGCGGTCGCCTCGTCGGCAGCAGGTGCCTCGTCGGCGGTCGCCTCGACCTCGGCCTCGTCGGCAGCGGCGATCTGGTCCTTGACCTCGTCGGCGCTCTCGGGGGCCTCGACCGGGGCGGCCTCAGCCTTCGCGGCCTTCTTCGGCGTCTTCGTCGTGACGGAGAAGTCCTTCTCCTCGACGAGCTCGATCACGGCCATGGGGGCGTTGTCGCCCTTGCGCGGCCCGATCTTGGTGATGCGCGTGTAGCCACCGGGGCGCGTCGTGTACTTCGGCGCGATCTCGGTGAACAGCTCGTGCAGGATGCCCTTGTCACGGATCACCTTGACGACCTGGCGCCGGTTGGCGACCGTGTCGACCTTGGCGCGGGTGATCAGCGACTCGGCGTACGGGCGAAGGCGCTTGGCCTTGGCCTCAGTGGTGGTGATGCGGCCGTGCTCGAACAGGCTCTGTGCGAGGTTGGCGAGGATGAGGCGCTGGTGCGCCGGGCTCCCGCCGAACCGCGGACCCTTTGTGGGCGTGGGCATTGCTTTGTCTCCTGGGAAGTAGTGCGGAGAGCAACTGAGCGCAGGCTCAGTACTGCTCGTCCTCCGCGAAGCTCTCGTCGTCGTCGCCGAAGTTGTCGACGACTGCGCTCGGGTCGAAACCGGCCGGGCTGTCCTTCAGGCCCAGACCCATCTCGGCGAGCTTGGCCTTCACCTCGTCGATCGACTTCGAGCCGAAGTTGCGGATATCCAGCAGGTCCTGCTCGCTGCGTGAGATGAGCTCACCCACCGTGTGGATGCCCTCACGCTTGAGGCAGTTGTACGACCGGACCGTCAGGTGGAGATCCTCCACCGGCAGGGCGAGGTCGGCGGCGAGCGCCTCGTCGACCGGCGACGGGCCGATGTCGATGCCCTCGGCCTCGACGTTCAGCTCACGCGCGAGACCGAACAGCTCGACCAGCGTCTTGCCGGCCGACGCCATGGCGTCGCGCGGCAGGATCGAACGCTTGGTCTCGACGTCGATGATGAGCTTGTCGAAGTCGGTGCGCTGCTCGACACGAGTGGCCTCGACCTTGTACGTGACCTTGAGGACCGGGCTGTAGATCGAGTCGATCGGCATGCGCCCGATCTCCTCGTCGCCGGTCTTGTTCTGGATCGCCGACACGTAGCCGCGTCCGCGCTCGACCACCAGCTCGACCTCGATCTTGCCCTTGTCGTTCAGGGTCGCGATCTTGAGGTCAGGGTTGTGCACCTCGACACCGGCCGGGGGCGCGATGTCGGCTGCGGTGACGTCGCCGGGGCCCTGCTTGCGCAGGTACATGACGACGGGCTCGTCGTGCTCCGAGCTGACCACGAGGTTCTTGAGGTTCAGGATGATCTCGGTGACGTCCTCGGTCACGCCGGGGATCGTCGAGAACTCGTGGAGCACGCCGTCGATCTTGATCGAGGTGACAGAAGCACCCGGGATCGACGACAGGAGCGTACGGCGCAGGGAGTTGCCGAGGGTGTAGCCGAAGCCCGGCTCGAGAGGCTCGATGACGAACCGCGAGCGGAACTCGTCGACGACGTCCTCGGACAGTGTCGGCCGCTGTGCAATGAGCATGTTCTGGGTTCCTTTCCGCGTCGCCCGCTATATGACGGACACGGTGAATGAGGCTGGTGGTGGCCTGCCCGAGCACGGGCTCGGGCAGGCCGGCGAGGCATCAGATCTTGGAGTAGTACTCCACGATCAGCTGCTCGGTGATCGGGACGACGATCTGCTCGCGCACCGGCGGCTGGTGGACGAGGACGCGCCCCTTCTCCGGCACGGCGGTGAGCCATGCGGGGACGGAGTCGGCGTTGAACGTCTCACGGGCCACGATGAACGGCGTCGTCTCGAGCGACTTCGGCCGCACGTCGATGATGTCGTACTGGCTGACCTGGTACGACGGGATGTCGACCTTGTGGCCGTTGACCAGGAAGTGGCCGTGGACCACGAGCTGGCGAGCGTGACGACGCGTGCGGGCGAAGCCGGCACGGTAGATCACGTTGTCGAGACGGCACTCGAGGATCTGGAGCAGGTTGTCACCGGTCTTGCCGGGACGACGGTGCGCCTCCTCGTAGTACTTGCGGAACTGCCGCTCGAGGACGCCGTAGGTGTAGCGCGCCTTCTGCTTCTCCTGCAGCTGCGTGCGGTACTCGCTCTCCTTCACCCGGCCGCGGCCGTGCTGGCCGGGCGGGTAGGGGCGACGCTCGAACGCGGCGTCACCGCCGACGAGGTCGACGCCCAGGCGGCGAGACTTCTTGGTCAGGGGTCCGGTATAACGGGCCATCTGTGTTCTCCTCTCCGATCCGGGCTATCAGACGCGGCGGCGCTTGGGAGGCCGCACGCCGTTGTGGGGGCTGGGGGTGACGTCCTGGATGGTGCCGACCTCGAGGCCGACCGCACCCAGGGAACGGATCGCCGTCTCGCGACCCGAGCCCGGGCCCTTCACGAAGACGTCGATCTTCTTCATCCCGTGCTCCATCGCCCGGCGCCCGGCGGCCTCAGCGGCCATCTGCGCGGCGTACGGAGTGGACTTGCGCGAACCCTTGAAGCCGACAGTGCCGGCAGAGGCCCACGAGATCACCGCACCGGACGGGTCGGTGATCGTGACGATCGTGTTGTTGAACGTGCTCTTGATGTGGGCCTGGCCCGCGGCGACGTTCTTCTTCTCCTTGCGGCGCACCTTCTTGGCGCCTGTGCCCTTCGGAGGCATTACTTACCCTTCTTCTTGCTGCCGGCAACGGTGCGCTTCGGGCCCTTGCGGGTGCGCGCGTTCGTCTTGGTCCGCTGACCGCGCACGGGGAGCCCGGCGCGGTGGCGGCGGCCCTGGTAGCTGCCGATCTCGATCTTGCGACGGATGTCGGCGGCCACTTCACGACGAAGGTCGCCCTCGACCTGGAACTGGCCGTCGATCGCGTCACGGAGCGCGACCAGCTGGTCCTCGCTCAGCTCGTGCACGCGCAGGTCGGGGCTGATGCCGGTCTGCTCGAGCAGCTGCTCGCTGCGGGTACGGCCGATGCCGTAGATGTAGGTGAGACCAATGACCACGCGCTTGTCGCGCGGCAGGTCGACACCGATGAGGCGTGCCATCAGGCGATGTCCTTCCACTGCGAAGGTGTGTGGCGTGACGCATCCCGGCTGCCTCAGCCGGGCCCTGGCCTTCGTTCCAGGGGAAGCACCTCGTCAGTCTCGACGCGGTGAGCGATCACGTTGCTGGGTGCGGGCTGGTCAGCCCTGCCGCTGCTTGTGGCGCGGGTTCTCACAGATCACCATGACTCGGCCATGGCGACGGATGACCTTGCACTTCTCGCAGATCGGCTTGACGCTCGGTTGAACCTTCATCGAGCTCTCTTATCTCGTACGGTCAGGGTCACTTGTACCGGTAGACGATCCGACCTCGGGTGAGGTCGTACGGGGACAGCTCCACCACCACACGGTCCTCAGGGAGGATCCGGATGTAATGCTGGCGCATCTTGCCGCTGATGTGCGCAAGAACCTTGTGGCCGTTGGTCAGCTCCACTCGGAACATCGCGTTCGGCAGGGCTTCGATAACCGAGCCCTCGAGCTCGATGACGCCTTCCTTCTTGGCCATGTCCTCCGCAATCTGTCGTACGTCTCTCGGACCGGCCGAAGGCATGCAGACATGCACACTCCGGCCGACTGTCCATAGTACGGTGCGCGGCAACCAAGGGACAAATCCGGCGGTCGGGCGTCTCAGTCCTCGGCGGGCCCGCCATACGGAACACCAAGCTCGGCGAGCCGCGCACGGCCCCCGTCGAGCGCGGTGAGCACCCACGCGCCGGCGTCTGTGAGCGTGAAGGTGTGCTCGAAGTGCGCCGACCAGCCCCCGTCGTCGGTGACGACCGTCCAGTCGTCCTCGAGCATCGTCGTCTCGATCGTGCCCTCGGTGATCATCGGCTCGACCGCGAGGACAAGGCCCTTCACGAGCTTGGGACCGTGACCCGGTGCGCCGAAGTTGGGGACGTTGGGTGGCATGTGCATGGCGGAGCCGATCCCGTGGCCGACGTAGTCCTCGACGATCCCGTAGGACTCGCCGCCCGGGTGCGACCGCACGTACGACTCGACGCCGTGACCGATGTCGCTGACCCGGCCGCCGAGGTGTGCGGCCGCGATGCCGCGCCACAGCGATTCCTCGCACACGCGGACCAGCTCGCGGCGACTCTCGCTGATCTCCCCCACCGCGACCGTGATCGCCGCGTCGGAGTGCCACCCGTCAAGCACGCAGCCGCAGTCGATCGACACGAGGTCACCCTCCGCGATCACCCGCTCGCCCGGGATGCCGTGCACGACCTCGTCGTTGATGGAGGTGCAGATGGTCGCAGGGAATCCGTGGTAGCCCTTGAAGTTGGGCACGGCGCCGCGGCTGCGGATGTGCTCCTCTGCGATGGCGTCGAGGTCGGCGGTCGTCATGCCGGCGCGCACCGACTCTCTGAGGAGCTCGAGCGTCTCGCCGACGATCACACCGGCCCGCCGCATCACGGCAACCTGATCGGGCTTCTTGATCTCGAGCCCGCTGCCGAAGATCCCCATCAGAGGACGCGCCCCATCAACGTACGCACCCCATCGAACAACACGCCCATCGGCGCGTCAGCACGCCTGAGGCAGGGCGTCGAGGATCCGACCCTGGATGTCGTCGACCTCGCCGATCCCATCGACCTTCACGAGCAGCCCGCGGTCGGCGTAGACCGCGAGCAGGGGCGTGGTCCGCTCGTAGACCTCCTGGCGGTGACGGATGACCTCTTCGGTGTCGTCGGTACGCCCTGAGGTCTCGGCACGCTTCAGCAGCCGCGCGATGAGCTCCTCACGGTCCACCACCAGCTCCACGACGGCATCGAGCTGCTCGCCGAGGTCGTCGAGGATCCCGTCGAAGGTGTCCACCTGGTCGACGGTGCGCGGATAGCCGTCGAGCAGGAACCCTCGACGGGCGTCCTCCTGGCTCAGACGGTCGCGAACCATCGCGTTGGTGATCTCGTCCGGGACGTACTCACCCTTGTCCATGTAGCTCTTCGCCAGCACACCGAGCTCGGTCCCCTGCGAGACGTTGGCACGGAAGATGTCTCCGGTGGAGATGTGCGGGATGCCGAGCTTCTCGGCGAGCAGAGTCGCCTGGGTGCCCTTGCCAGCACCCGGGGGACCCATGAACAGGAGTCGCGTCACTTGAGGAACCCTTCGTAGTTGCGCTGCTGCAGCTGGCTCTCAATCTGCTTCACCGTGTCGAGGCCGACGCCCACGATGATGAGGAGCGTCGTACCGCCGAACGGGAAGTTCTGATTGGCGTCGACCAGCATGAAGGCCAGCAGCGGGATGAGCGCCACCAGACCGAGGTACAGCGAACCGGGGAAGGTGATGCGCGAGAGCACGTATCCGAGGTACTGCTCCGTCGGACGCCCCGCGCGGATGCCGGGGATGAAGCCGCCGTACTTCTTCATGTTGTCGGCGACCTCCTTCGGGTTGAACGTGATCGACACGTAGAAGTACGTGAAGAAGACGATCAGCAGGAAGAAGGTGAGCATGTAGACAGGGTGGTCGCCCTGGACGAAGTTCTCGTTGATCCAGTTGGCCCAGCCCTTGCCCTGGTTGAACTGCGCGGCGAGCGCAGGCAGGTAGAGGAGGCTGGAGGCGAAGATGACCGGGATGACGCCGGCCTGGTTGACCTTCAACGGGATGTAGGTCGAGGAGCCGCCGAACATCTTGCGGCCCACCATGCGGCGGGCGTACTGCACCGGGATACGGCGCTGCGCCTGCTCGATGAAGATGACGGCCGCGACGACCGCGAGGCCGACGCCGACGACGATGGCGAAGACGCCCCAGCCCTTCTGCTCCTTGATGAGCCACATGGTGCCGGGGAACGTGGCAACGATCTGCGTGAAGATCAGCAGCGACATGCCGTTGCCGACGCCGCGGTCGGTGATGAGCTCGCCGAACCACATGATCATCGCGGTGCCGGCCACCATCGTCAGGACGATGAGCAGGAAGAGGGCGACGGAGTCGGTGTCGTGCAGGAGGTCACGCTGGCACTGGTTGCCGAAGAGGGCACCCGAGCGTGCCATCGCCACGATGCCGGCGCCCTGGAGGACAGCGAGGCCGAGCGTCAGGTAGCGGGTGTACTGCGTGATCTTCGTCTGACCCGCCTGGCCCTCCTTCTTGAGGGCCTCCAGGCGTGGGATCACGACGGTGAGCAGCTGGAGGATGATGCTCGCGGTGATGTACGGCATGATGCCGAGCGCGAAGATCGTCAGCTGGAGCAGTGCACCGCCGGAGAAGACGTTGAGAAGGTTGAACAGACTGTTCGCGTTCTCACCGGATGTCGCGGCGTTGAGGCAGAACTGGACGTTCTCCACGTTGACGCCGGGGGCCGGAAGCATGGAGCCCATCCGGAACAGCACGAGGATGAACAAGACGAACAAGATCTTCTTACGTAGATCAGGCGTCTTGAACGCGTTGGCGAAGGCGCTGAGCACCGGGTCCTCCTATGGACAGCGGCGACGGTGTCCCGTGCGTGTGTGCGGTATGGGGTGAAGCGAAACATGGCGACTCTAACAGCCACCTGGGAAGCAGCTGTCAGAGACCGCCATGTCTCATGTCGAAGAGAGGTCAGAGCTCGGTGGTCGAGCCGCCGACCGCTTCGATTTTGCTCTTGGCAGAGGCCGAGAACTTGTTCGCGGTCACCTGGACCGCGACCGAGATCTCGCCGTTCCCCAGCACCTTGACGGGCTGGCCCTTGCGGACCGCACCCTTCGCGACCAGTGCGGCCACGTCGACGGTGCCACCTTCAGGGAAGAGCTCGCCGAGGCGGGTCAGGTTCACGACCTGGTACTCCACCTTGAACGGGCTCTTGAAGCCGCCGAGCTTCGGGAGGCGCATGTGGATCGGGACCTGGCCGCCCTCGAAGCCGACCGGCACCTGGTAGCGGGCACTCGTGCCCTTGGTGCCGCGGCCCGCGGTCTTGCCCTTGCTTCCCTCACCACGACCCACACGGGTCTTGGCGGTCTTCGCACCCGGTGCGGGGCGGAGGTGATGCAGCTTGAGCGTCATGTCAGTTCCTCCCCTCAGTCCACAGTCTTGACGTCGACGAGATGAGGAACCGTCGCGATCATCCCGCGGATCTCGGGACGGTCCTCCTTGACGACGACGTCGCCGATGCGCTTGAGACCGAGCGTGCGCAGGGTCTCTCGCTGGTTCTGCTTGCGCCCGATGGCCGAGCGCACCTGGGTCACCTGCAGCTTGGCCATCACGCACCCGCCTGAGCCGGAGCCTGCGTAGGCTCCTTGCTGGACTTGAGCAGCGCAGCCGGCGTGACGTGCTCGACCGGCAGCCCGCGGCGGTCTGCCACGTCCTGGGGCGACTCGAGCTCCCGCAGCGCCTGGATGGTTGCGTGCACGATGTTGATCGCGTTGGACGAGCCGAGCGACTTGCTCAGCACGTCGTGGATGCCGGCGGCCTCGAGCACGGCGCGAACCGGGCCACCCGCGATCACACCGGTACCAGGTGCGGCCGGGCGCAGCATGACCACGCCGGCGGCCTTCTCACCCTGCACCGGGTGCGGGATGGTGCCCTGGATGCGCGGCACGCGGAAGAAGGACTTCTTCGCCTCCTCGACACCCTTTTGGATGGCGGTCGGCACCTCCTTGGCCTTGCCGTAACCGACGCCGACCATGCCGTCGCCGTCACCGACGACGACCAGGGCCGTGAAGCTGAACCGACGTCCGCCCTTGACGACCTTGGCCACGCGGTTGATGCCGACGACCTTCTCGATGTATGCGGTCTTGTCCGCCGAGTCGCGACCGCGACCCCGACGGTCCCCGCCGCCACTGCGGCGCTGGGCTCCGCTCATTCGACTGTCCTCTTCTCTCGTCTGGCCTAGAAGGCCAGGCCGCCCTCGCGGGCGCCCTCGGCCAGGGCGGCAACGCGCCCCTGGTACTTGTTCCCTGCGCGGTCGAACACGACGGACTCGACCCCGGCGACCTTCGCGCGATCGGCGATCAGCTCACCGACGCGACGGGCCTTGGCGGTCTTGTCACCGTCGAGCGTGCGCAGATCGACCTCCATCGACGATGCCGATGCAAGCGTACGACCCTCGAGGTCGTTGACGACCTGAGCGACGATGTGACGGCTCGACCGCGTGATCACCAGGCGGGGACGTTCCTGCGTCCCGGAGACCCGCTTGCGGCCACGGACCTGGCGGCGACGACGCCCCGCGATACGCGCAGCCTCGTGCTTGCGGTGCTTGAGAGCGATAGCCATTACTTACCAGCCTTCCCGGCCTTGCGGCGAACCTGCTCGCCGGCGTAACGCACGCCCTTGCCCTTGTACGGCTCGGGCTTGCGCAGCTTGCGGATGTTGGCCGCAACCTCGCCGACCTGCTGCTTGTCGATGCCCGCCACGGTGAGCTTTGTCGGCGACTCGACCGTGAAGGTCACGCCCTCCGGAGCCTCGAACGGCACCGGGTGGCTGAAGCCGAGGCTGAGCTCGATCGCGGCCGGGCCCTTCGCCAGGACGCGGTAGCCGACGCCCACCAGCTCGAGCTTCTTCTCGTAGCCCTGCGTCACACCGATCACCATGTTGTTGATCAGCGTGCGCGTCAGGCCGTGGAGCGAGCGGTTCTGACGCTCGTCGTTCGGACGCTCGACCGAGATCGCGCCGTCCTCACCCTTGTTAGCGGTGATCGGTGCGGCCACGGTGTGCGACAACGAGCCCTTGGGACCCTTGACCGTGACGACCTGGCCGTCGATCGCGATGTCGACACCGGAAGGAACCGTCACCGGCTGCTTGCCAATACGTGACATGTGTTTTCTCCTCCCGTCACCAGACGTACGCGAGGACTTCGCCGCCCACGCGCTTGTACTTGGCCTGCTTGTCGGTGAGGAGGCCCTGGCTCGTGGAGATAATCGCCACGCCCAGGCCTCCGAGCACCTTCGGCAGGTTGTTCGACTTCGCGTACACGCGCAGGCCCGGCTTGCTGATGCGGCGGATGCCGGCGATCGCACGCTCGCGGTGCTGGCCGTACTTGAGGGTGACGGTGAGCGTCTTGCCCACCTCGCCCTCGGCCGGCTCTGCCACGGTGTAGCCCGTGATGTAGCCCTCTTGCTTCAGGATGTCCGCGACGCCGGCCTTGAGCTTGCTGTAGGGCATGCTCACCTCGTCGTGGAACGCCTGGTTGCCGTTGCGGACACGCGTCAGCATGTCCGCGATCGGATCAGTCATCGTCATGAGTGTGTTTCCACTTTCCTGCCACGGTTTCCGTACCTACGGTCCGGACCTGCGGCGTTCAGGGTCGAGTCGGGATTACCAGGAGCTCTTCGTGACGCCCGGGAGCTCACCGCGGTGAGCCATGGTCCGCAGGCAGATCCGGCACAGGCCGAACTTGCGGTAGACGGACTTCGGACGGCCACAGCGCTGGCAGCGGGTATAGGCGCGCACGGCGTACTTCGGCTTGCGCGCAGCCTTCACCTTGAGCGAGGTCTTCGCCATTGTCAGTTCTCCTTGAAGGGGAAGCCGAGCTTGGTGAGGAGCGCGCGCCCCTCCTCGTCGTTGGTCGCCGTGGTGACGATGGTGATGTCCATGCCACGCGTACGGTCGATCTTGTCCTGATCGATCTCGTGGAACATGACCTGCTCCGTGAGACCGAACGTGTAGTTGCCGCGCCCGTCGAACTGCTTCGGCGAGAGCCCGCGGAAGTCGCGGATACGCGGGAGGGCGATCGTCAGCAGACGGTCGAGGAACTCCCACATACGGTCGCCGCGCAGCGTCACGTGCGCACCGATCGGCATGCCCTCGCGCAGCTTGAACTGCGCGATCGACTTGCGCGCCCGGGTGACCTGAGGCTTCTGACCGGTGATCGCGGCCAGATCGCGGATCGCGCCCTCGATGAGCTTCGAGTCGCGAGCTGCCTCGCCGACGCCCATGTTGACGACGATCTTGGTCATGCCCGGGACCTGCATGACGTTCTCGAACGAGAACTCCTCACGCAGCGCCGGGAGGATCTCCTCGCGGTAACGCGTCTTGACGCGCGGCATGACCTTCTCTGCGGTCTCGGCGGTCATCAGATCTCCTCTCCGGTGCGCTTGGCGACGCGCACGCTGCGCTGCGCCGTGTAGGTCGAGCCGTCGGCACGCTTCTTGGTGACGTCGTCACGACGGAAGCCGACGCGGGTGGGGACCTTCTCGCCGTCGACCTCCACCAGGAGCGCCACGTTCGAGACGTGGATCGGAGCCTCCTTGGTGATGATCGAGCTGGTCGTGCCCGGCTGCAGCGCCTTCTGATGGCGCTTGATCCGGTTCACGCCCTCGACGATGACGCGCTCGGTCTCGGGGTTCACCGCGATGACCTTGCCCTCGACGCCGCGGTCCTTGCCGGACAGCACGCGGACGTGGTCACCCTTCTTGATGTTCAGGCTCTTCTTAACAGTCATCACAGCACCTCCGGGGCGAGCGAGATGATGCGCATGAACCGCTTGTCGCGCAGCTCACGGCCCACGGGGCCGAAGATGCGCGTGCCACGGGGCTCACCATCATTCTTCAAGATGACTGCGGCGTTCTCGTCGAACCGGATGTAGGAGCCGTCCGGACGACGGCGCTCCTTCGCGGTGCGGACGACGACGGCCTTGACGACGTCGCCCTTCTTGACGTTCCCGCCCGGGATCGCGTCCTTGACGGTGGCGACGATGGTGTCGCCGATCCCTGCGTATCGACGACCGGAACCGCCGAGCACGCGGATGCAGAGGATCTCCTTTGCACCGGTGTTGTCGGCGACCTTGAGTCGCGACTCCTGCTGGATCATCGGTTCTCTCCTGTTGTCTCGCCGGTTCTCACGGGGTCTCCGTGAGCCTGACGGAACGAGTGGTTACTTGGCCTTCTCGAGGATCTCGACGAGGCGCCAGCGCTTGGTCGAGGACAGCGGACGGGTCTCCGCAATCAGCACGCGATCTCCGATGCCGGCCTCGTTGGCCTCGTCGTGCGCCTTGAGCTTGCTCGTACGGCGCAAAACCTTGCCGTACAGAGCGTGCTTGACGCGGTCCTCGACGCTCACGACGACGGTCTTGTCCATCTTGTCGCTGACGACGAGGCCCTCGCGCACCTTGCGGCGGTTACGCTCGCCGGTGGTGTTGTTGGTGCTCATGCCTCTTCACTTTCGATGATGCCGAGCTCGCGCTCACGGACGACGGTGTAGATGCGCGCGATATCCTTGCGCACCGTACGCAGCCGCGCGTTGTTCTCGAGCTGGCCGGTCGCGGCCTGGAAGCGAAGGTTGAACAGCTCTTCCTTGGCCTCACGCAGCTTGTCGGCCAAGTCCTCCGCGCTCAGCGAGCGGAGGTCGGCGGCGGTGGTGACGTTCGCCATCAGAGTTCACCTGCCTCGCGGGTCACGATCTTGCACTTCATCGGGAGCTTGTGGATCGCACGCCGCAGCGCCTCACGCGCCACCGGCTCCGAGACGCCCGAGAGCTCGAACATCACTCGGCCGGGCTTCACGTTGGCGATCCACCACTCCGGCGAACCCTTGCCGGAACCCATGCGGGTCTCGGCAGGCTTCTTGGTCAGCGGACGGTCGGGGTAGATGTTGATCCACACCTTGCCGCCACGCTTGATGTGACGGGTCATCGCGATACGCGCGGACTCGATCTGGCGGTTGGTCACATAGTGACCCTCGACCGCCTGGATGCCGAAGTCACCGAACGCCAGCGACGTACCGCCCTTGGCGGCACCACGACGCTTGGGGTGGTGCTGCTTGCGGTGCTTGACCCTACGCGGGATCAGCATGGTTCAGCTCTCCGTTCCGTTCGCTGCGTCCGCCGGGGCGGCAGCAGCCTCACTGCTGGCGGGAGCCGGCTCAGCGGCCTGCTCCTGCTGACGTGCGGGACGCTCTCCGCGCTGCCCGTCACGCGCCGGACGGCGAGCGCCGCCACGGCTCGGACGCTGACGCCCACCGGGGGCGGCGGCGCGGGCGGCGGCCTGAGCCTCGCGCTCGGCACGGGTGCCGGCGACCTCGCCCTTGTAGATCCAGACCTTCACACCGATGCGGCCGAAGGTTGTCCTGGCCTCGTAGAAGCCGTAGTCGACGTCGGCGCGCAGCGTGTGCAGCGGCACACGACCCTCGCGGTAGAACTCCGAGCGCGACATCTCCGCACCGCCGAGACGGCCGGAGCACTGGATGCGAACACCCTTGGCGCCCGCGCGCATCGTCGTCTGCAGTGCCTTGCGCATCGCGCGGCGGAACTGCACGCGGCCGGCGAGCTGCTCGGCGACGCCCTGGGCCACCAGCTGCGCATCGAGCTCGGGGTTCTTGACCTCGAGGATGTTGAGCTGGATCTGCTTGCCCGTCAGCTTCTCGAGATCGCCACGGATGCGGTCGGCCTCGGCGCCACGGCGACCGATGACGATGCCCGGACGCGCGGTGTGGATGTCCACACGGACGCGGTCGCGGGTGCGCTCGATCTCGACGCGGCTGATGCCGGCGCGATCCATGCCCTTGGTGAGCAGGCGACGGATCTTGATGTCCTCACCGACATAGCTCTTGTAGAGCTTGTCGGCGTACCAGCGGCTCTTGTGATCGGTGGAGATCCCGAGACGGAAGCCGTGCGGGTTGATCTTCTGTCCCACTAGCGGTTCCCACCCTTCTTGTTGGCCTTACGTGTACGACTCTGCGCCACCGCGTCACGCGGCTGCACGACGACGGTGATGTGGCTGGTGCGCTTGAGGATGCGGTTGGCCGCACCACGCGCACGCGGACGCCAGCGCTTCATCGTCGGGCCCTCGTCGACACGTGCGGCCGAGATGATCAGCGTCGAACGGTCGAGACCTTCAGTGGTCTCGGCGTTGGCGACGGCGCTCGCCACCAGCTTGTAGACGTTGGTCGCTGCGGCCTGCGGCGCGAACTGCAGCAGTGCCAGCGCCTCATCCACGTCGAGGCCGCGGACCAGGTCGACGACCCGGCGTGCCTTCTGCGGCGTGACGCGGACGAAGCGTGCGACCGCGAAAGTACCGGGCTCGTCGCCGAGCAGGCTCTCGCGTCGGGCGCTGAGGCCCTTACGCTCCAATGTGCTCATCTGAACTCTTCCCTTGGTTGTCGCCCGCGTCAGCGGCGGCGGCTCTTTCGGTCGTCCTTGACGTGTCCGCGGAAGGTGCGTGTCGGTGCGAACTCGCCCAGCTTGTGGCCGACCATCGCATCGGTGACGAACACCGGCACGTGCTTACGCCCGTCGTGAACGGCGATGGTGTGACCGATGAAGGACGGGAGGATCATCGAGCGGCGCGACCACGTCTTGATGACGGTGTGCGTGTCGGCCTCGTTCTGAGTCTCGACCTTCTTCATCAGGTGGTCGTCGACGAACGGCCCCTTCTTCAAACTGCGTGGCATGTCAGGCTCTTCCTCAGCGCTTTCCGGACTTGCGGCGACGGACGATCAGCTTGTCGCTGGCCTTCTTCTTGCGGGTGCGGCCCTCGGGCTGGCCCCACGGCGACACCGGGTGACGTCCACCCGAGGTCTTGCCCTCGCCACCACCGTGCGGGTGGTCGATCGGGTTCATCGCCACACCGCGGACGGTCGGGCGCTTGCCCTTCCAGCGGTTGCGGCCTGCCTTGCCCCAGTTGATGTTGGACTGCTCGGCATTGCCGACCTCTCCAACGCTGGCGCGGCAGCGGACGTCGACGTAGCGCATCTCGCCCGAGGGCAGACGCAGCTGCGCGCGGTTGCCCTCACGAGCGACCAGCTGGACCTTGGCGCCGGCCGAGCGGCCCATCTTGGCACCGCCACCGGGACGGAGCTCGATCGCGTGGATCGTGGTGCCGACGGGGATGTTGCGCAGCGGCAGGTTGTTGCCGGGCTTGATGTCGGCGCCGGGACCGGCCTCGACGGTCATGCCCTGCTTCAGACCCTCCGGCGCGATGATGTAGCGCTTCTCGCCGTCCGCGTAGTGCAGCAGCGCGATGCGCGCCGTCCGGTTGGGGTCGTACTCGATGTGCGCGACCTTCGCCGGCACGCCGTCCTTGTCGTACCGCTTGAAGTCGATGATGCGGTACGCGCGCTTGTGACCGCCGCCCTGGTGACGGGTGGTGATCCGGCCCTGGTTGTTGCGACCGCCCTTCTTGGGCAGCGGACGCGTCAGGGACTTCTCAGGGGTCGTTCGCGTGATCTCGCTGAAGTCGGCCACCGAGGAGCCACGACGGCCCGGGGTGGTCGGCTTGTACTTACGAATTGCCATGCGTACTCAGTCCTCGTTCGTTCAGGCGCCCGGCGCAGCGAAGATGTCGATGCTCTGGCCCGGGGCGACGCTCACGATGGCGCGCTTGACGTCGGCACGCTTGCCGGTGCCGAAGCGCGTACGGCGCGTCTTGCCCTTGCGGTTCTGGGTGTTCACCGCGGTGACCGTGACACCGAAAACCTTCTCGACGGCGATCTTGATCTCGGTCTTGTTGGCGTCGGGCCGGACGATGAACGTGTACTTGTTCTCGTCGAGGAGCCCGTAGCTCTTCTCGCTCACGACCGGCGCGATCAGGACGTCGCGCGGGTCCTTCTGCAGCGTGCTCACTTGTCACCGTCCTTGGCGGTAGCGGCCTCGCTCAGCTTGATCGTCTCGGCGTCGCCGCTGGAGCGCAGCGCCACGAAGGCGTCGAACGCGGCCTTGGTGAAGACCACGTCGTCGCTGAGCAGGACGTCGTACGTGTTGAGCTGAGCCAGCTCGATCAGGTGCGTGCCCGCCACGTTGCGCAGGCTCTTGACCGTGACCTGGTCGGTGCGCTCGACGACGACCAGCGTGCGCGGACGCCCGGTGATCTCGCGGAGCGTGGCCAGCGCCGTCTTCGTCGACGGCGCGTCGCCGGTGACGAGAGACTCGACCACGTGGAGGCGGCCGTTGCGGACCCGGTCGGAGAGGGCGCCACGCAGAGCGGCGGCCTTCATCTTCTTGGGGGTGCGCTGGTCGTAGCTGCGCGGCGTCGGGCCGTGCACCACGCCACCACCGGTGAACTGAGGTGCGCGGATCGAGCCCTGACGAGCGCGGCCGGTGCCCTTCTGGCGGTACGGCTTGCGGCCGCCGCCGGCAACCTCGGCGCGAGTCTTGGTGTCGTGGGTGCCCTGGCGCGCGGCAGCGAGCTGGGCGACGACGACCTGGTGGATCAGCGGGATGTTGACCTGGGCGTCGAAGACGTCCTTCGGCAGGTCGACGTCGATGAGGTTCGCGGTCACTTGACGGCTCCCTTCTTGGCGCCGGTGCGGATCATCACGATGCCGCCCTTGGGGCCGGGAACCGCACCCTTGATAAGGATGATGCCCTTGTCGGCATCGACGGCGTGGACCGTGAGGCTCTGCGCGGTCACGCGGTCGGTGCCCATGTGGCCGGCCATGCGCAGGCCCTTGAACACACGGCCCGGCGTGGCGCAGCCGCCGATCGAACCCGGCTTGCGGTGGTTGCGGTGTGCGCCGTGCGAGGCGCCGACGCCGGAGAAGCCGTGACGCTTCATGACACCGGCGAAGCCCTTGCCCTTGCTCGTACCGGTGACGTCGACGAAGTCGCCGGCAGCGAAGATCTCCGGGCTGACAGCCTGGCCGATCTCGTAGTCGGCGATGGCCTCGGTGCGGATCTCGGCGAGGTGACGACGCGGGGTGACGTTGGCCTTGCCGAAGTGTCCGGTCTGGGGCTTGTTCACCTTGCGCGGGTCGATCTCGCCGAAGCCGATCTGGACGGCCGTGTAGCCGTCGGTCTCCTGTGTGCGGATCTGCGTCACGACGTTGGTGTCGGCAGCGATCACGGTCACGGGGACCACGCGGTTGTTCTCGTCCCACGTCTGGGTCATGCCGAGCTTGCGCCCGAGCAGCCCGACGGGTGCCTTCTGGTTGCTCATCCGATCGTCCCTCAGAGCTTGATCTCGATGTCCACGCCGGCGGGGAGGTCGAGACGCATCAGCGAGTCGACGGTCTTCGGCGTGGGGTCGATGATGTCGATGAGGCGCTTGTGGGTGCGCATCTCGAAGTGTTCGCGGCTGTCCTTGTACTTGTGCGGCGAACGAATGACGCAGTAGACGTTCTTTTCCGTCGGCAGAGGCACCGGGCCAGCGACCGTGGCACCCGTACGCGTGACGGTGTCGACGATCTTGCGCGCCGAGGTGTCAATCACCTCGTGGTCATAGGCCTTGAGCCTGATGCGGATCTTCTGTCCCGCCATGCTCTCGCTTCGTCCTTCTCTTCGTACTGCCTCGGTCTCTCCACCTCGGGCTCGAGGAAGAGCGGTCGCTCCCCTCCGACCCCCGAGGTCGGGCGTGTCGCGGGCACAAAGCGCGCGAGTCCGTCACACCTCTGGAGTTGGATGGTTGGGCCTCGGGCCGCCGCCCACCCGTGAAGGGTGTGCCTGCTCTTCCCAAAACCAGGCGCGACCACCGCTCTCCACACGGGAGAACAGCCGGACGCGCCGGAGCAACTTCCCAAGTCTGACAGACCGGACCCCGCAATGCCAAATCGGGGTGCGAGACCTGCCTCACCTGGTTGCTGCCAGATTACCTGCCGCCTTCAAGATGGCCCAGCGGCTGAACGGACGGAAACGTCATGATCTCCCCATTCCGGACTCGCGAGGGGCAGTCTGGGGATACCGCCCGCACGCACGGAGGGAGCCACGATGAGCGAGACCTCGACCGACGCGCACCTCGCGTACCTCGAGCGCGCCGTGCGTCTCGCAGGCGACAACGTGGCGGCGGGCGGCGGTCCGTTCGCTGCCCTCGTCGTGGCGGAAGGGACCCTGGTGAGTCTCGGCGTCAACCAGGTGACGTCGACCCACGACCCGACCGCGCACGCCGAGATCGTCGCGATCCGCAGAGCGTGCGCGGAGCTCGCGACGTTCTCGCTGCGAGGCGCCGTCCTCTACTGCTCGTGCGAGCCGTGTCCGATGTGCCTCGCGGCGTCGATGTGGGCACGGGTGGCCGCGGTCTACTACGCCGCCGATCGTCACGACGCCGAGCGCGCCGGCTTCGACGACAGCGCGCTCTACGCGCTCCTCTCCTCTCCCCGGGAGTCCTGGCCGCAGCCGGTGAGGTCCCTGCGTACGCCGCACGCGTCAGCACCGTTCGACGCGTGGCTGGCCCACGGCGCCCGCGTCGACTATTGAGGAGCTGTCATGGACCTCGTCGACGTCGACGCCTGGATCCCCCTGACGGACGCCTCCGCGCTCGCGCGCTGGCGCCCCGGCGACGCCTACGTGGCGGGCGGAACGTCTCTCTTCTCCGAGCCCCAGCCCGGTGTACGACGACTCCTCGACCTGACGGCGCTCGACTGGCCGCCCCTCGTCCTCCACGACGACGCCCTCGAGATCGGCGCGACCTGCACGCTGGGGACGCTCGCCGCGGCAGCCGGTGACCCCGCTCCCCTGCTGCGGCTGGGCGGGATCCACGCCCGTCCAGCGGTCACCTTCCCCGGTCCGTGGACCTTCGGGCCGCTGGTGCGCTCCGCGGTCGACGCGCTCGTGGCGTCGTTCAAGGTCTGGCACGACGCCACCGTCGGAGGCAACGTGTGCCTAGCACTGCCCGCGGGCGCGATGACGTCGGTGCTCAGCGCGCTCGGGACGACCGTCCTGCTCTGGAGCCCCGACGGCACGACGCGGACCACGAGCGTCGACGCCCTCGTGACCGGCGTCGGGACGACCTCGCTGGCGCCGGGTGAGGTCGTGCGGGCGTTCCACATACCCGCAGGGGCGCTGGTCGCCCCGACAGCCTTCCTTCGCGCATCGCTGTCGGCCCGCGGGCGGTCGGCGGCCGTCGTCGTCGCGCGACGCACCGACGACGGTGCGGTGGTCTCGGTGACCGGCGCCACCGCCAGACCGTACGTGCTCGCGTTCGACCTCGCCCCGACGCGGGCGGGCTGGCACGAGGCGCTGGAGCAGGCGATCCCTGAGGACGCGTGGCTCGGCGACGTCCACGGCGCTACCGACTGGCGCCGCCAGCAGACGCACGCGCTCGGCGCCGAGGCGCTCCGTACGATCGAGGCGCTGCGATGACGACACTCGTCAACGGGGTCGCCGTCGAGGCAGCGCCTCGCCCGGGCCAGTGCCTGCGGACGTACCTTCGCGAGCAGGGTCACACGGACGTCAAGAAGGGGTGCGACTCCGGCGACTGTGGGGCGTGCAGCGTGCTGCTCGACCGGGCTCCGGTGCACTCCTGCCTGGTCCCGGCGGTGCGGGCGGATGGCCACGAGGTCATCACGGCCGCCGGCCTGTCGCCCGGCGACGAGACCGGGGGCACCGCCCGCCGGTTCCTCAAGGCCCAGGGGTTCCAGTGCGGCTTCTGCACCGCGGGGATGGTCGTCACGGCGTCGTGCCTCGGCCCCGACGAGGGCGACGACGTGGACCGCCTCCTCAAGGGCAACCTCTGCCGCTGCACCGGCTACCGCTCCGTGCGCGACGCACTGGCAGGCGCGACGAACGTCGAGCTCGAGCCGACGCGCAACCCGGTGGGGCGCAGCGTCGGCTCACCCGCCGGGCCCGCCGTCGTGCGGGGTCGCCAGCCGTTCACGCTGGACGAGACGCTGAGCGGCACACTGCACGGCGCCGTCGTCCGATCGCCGTACGCCCACGCCCGCATCGTCCGGGTCGACACCTCGCGGGCCCTCGCCGATCCCGACGTCGTCGCCGTCCTCACCCACGCCGACGTCCCCGACAGCCTGTTCTCGACCGGTCGTCACCACCTGCGCGACGACGACCCCCGTGACACCCGGGTGCTGGACACGGTCGTCCGCTTTGTCGGCCAGCGGGTCGCCCTCGTCGTCGCGACGACACCGCACGCCGCGCAACGTGCACGCGACCTCGTTGCCGTCTCGTACGAGGAGCTCCCCGCCGTCGTCGACCCGGAGCGTGCCCGCAGCCCGGGCGCTCCCCTGCTCCATGCCGACAAGGGGCCGGAGTCGGGCATTGCCGACCCCGCCCGCAACGTCGTCGCGGCGATCGCCGCCGAGTCCGGATCGGTCGAGGAGGGTCTCGCCGCCGCGGCGCATGCCTACGAGGCGACGTTCACGACCGCCCGCGTCCAGGCGACCCACCTCGAGACGCACGGCGCGGTGGGATGGCTCGCAGACGACGGCGTGCTCGTGGTCCGGACCAGCAGCCAGGTGCCGTTCCTCGTCCGCGACGAGCTCGCGGCCCTGCTCGGGCTGCCGCGTGAGCGGATCGAGGTGGTCACGAACCGGGTCGGTGGCGGGTTCGGCGCCAAGCAGGAGATGCTCGTCGAAGATCTGGTGGCACTAGCGGTCCTGCGGACCGGGCGCGCCGTCCAGCTCGAGCTGAGCCGTACCGAGCAGCTCACCGCCACCACCGTCCGGCACCCGATGCGGATCCACGTCCGCGCCGGCGTGGACGTCGACGGACTCCTCACCGCTCTCGACGTCGACGTCCTCTCGGACACCGGCGCGTACGGCAACCACGGCCCCGGCGTGCTGTTCCACGGCTGCAACGAGTCGGTCGCGGCCTACCGGTGCCCGCACAAGAGGGTACGCGGCGAGGTGGTCTACACGAACGCGGTGCCGTCGGGCGCGTTCCGCGGGTACGGGCTGGGCCAGCTGATCTTCGCGATCGAGCAGGTCCTCGACGAGCTGGCGCGGATGTCCGGCATCGACCCGTACGAGCTGCGCGCTCGCAACGTGGTCGTCCCGGGCGACCCGATGGTCTCGTGGTCCAGCGAGCACGACGACGTCCAGTACGGCAGCCACGGCGCGCGCGAGTGCCTCGCCCTCGCCCGGGAGGCGGTCGCACGCGACCTCGCTTCCACCCCCACCGGCCCGCAGTGGCGCACCGGCCGCGGGATGGCGATGGCGATGATCGACACCATCCCGCCGCGCGGTCACCACGCGTCAGCGCAGGTCCGCCTCCTCGCTGACGGGACGTACGAGGCGTCGGTCGGCTCCGCGGAGTTCGGCAACGGCACGTCCACCGCGCACGTCCAGCTCGTCGCGCAGGCGCTCGGGACGACGAGCGATCGGATCCGACTCGTCTCTGGCGGCACCCGCACGGTCGCGCACGACACCGGCGCGTTCGGGTCGACCGGGATCGTGGTCGCGGGGAGGGCGCTGACCTCGGCGGCCGACGATCTCCTCGCGCAGGTGCGTGCCGCGCGTGCGGAGGGACGACCGACGGTCGGCCTCGTCGGATCGGCGACGGCAGGCGGATCCCCGCGCTCGATCGCGTTCAACGTCCAGGCGTTCGCGCTGGCGGTCGACGTCGAGACCGGAGAGGTACGGATCCTCCGTTCGGTCCACGCCGCCGACGCAGGTGTCGTCGTCAACCCCGAGCAGTGTCGTGGACAGATCGAGGGCGGCGTCGCCCAGGGCATAGGGACGGCACTCTTCGAAGAGGTCGTCGTCGACGAGGGCGGGGTCGTACAGACACCGGTCCTGCGGACCTACCACGTCCCTCAGATCGTGGACGTGCCCACGACTGAGGTGCTGTTCGCGTCGACCTCGGACGCGCTCGGCCCGTACGGAGCGAAGTCGATGAGCGAGTCTCCGTACAACCCCGTCGCCGCGGCCCTCGCGAACGCCGTCCGCGACGCGATCGGCGTACGGATCACCGACCTGCCGCTGTCCCGCGACCGTGTCTGGCGTGCCGCGGGCGGACGCTGACCGTCCCGTCGGTGCGTACTGGGGATCGTCACCGGTGGGTGTGCTGCTCGGTCTCCGCGTGCGCGGCCGGCTCGAGCTGGAACGTCGAATGCTCGACGTCGAAATGGTCGGACAGGCAGCTGCGCAGGCGGTCCAGCACGCTGTGGCCCGCATCGGTGCCGAGCACGTCGTCGTCGACCACGACGTGGGCCGACATCACAGGCATGCCGGACGTGATCGTCCAGACGTGAAGGTCGTGCACGTCGACGACACCCGGCACCTCCGTCATGTGGGTCCGCAGCTCCTCGAGATCCAGCCCACGAGGCGTCGACTCCAGGAGGACGTCCACGACATCGCGCAGGAGCCCGAACGCACGCGGCAGGATGAGCGCGGCGATGACGACGGACGCCACCGGGTCGGCGTCGTACCAGCCGGTCACCGCGATCACGCCCGCGGCGACGATCACCGCGACCGAGCCGAACGCATCGCCGAGCACCTCGAGGTAGGCACCCTTGACGTTGAGGCTCTCCTTCGCCCCGGCCCGCAGCACCAGCAGGCCGACCACGTTGGCAGCCAGGCCGAGAACGCCAGCGCCGAGCATGAAGGGTGAGTCGATGTGAGGCGCGTCGCCGAGGCGACCGATCGCCGACACCACGATCCATACGCACAGCACGAGCAAGACCAGGCCGTTCGCGCCTGCGGCGAGGATCTCGGTGCGGTGGTTGCCGAACGTGCGTCGTGGGCTGCCTGCCCGCTGGGCGACCGTGACCGCGATGAGCGCCATGACGAGCCCGAACGTGTCGCTCAGCATGTGTCCGGCATCGGCGAGCAGAGCAAGGCTCCCGGTCAGCACCGCGACGACGACCTCGACGAGCAGGACCAGGACGGTCAGGCCGAGGACGAAGGCCAGCCGCGGCCGCTGCCGAGCCGACGGCGTCCCGTGCGCATGGTCGTGTCCCACGCCCTCACGATACGTCGCCGGCACCCTTCTTCGCCGTGACCAACGCCCCATTCGTCCAGGGGAAGTCGGCCACGGGGCGTACGACGAGGGCCCCGCCCTGCTTGTCAGCAGGACGGGGCCCTCGTGCAGAGATCGAACCCGGGTCAGACCCGGGACCGGATCACTTGTTGATCTTGGTGACGCGACCAGCGCCGACCGTACGACCACCCTCGCGAATCGCGAAACGAAGACCCTCGTCCATCGCGATCGGCTGGATCAGCTGAACCGACATCTCGGTGTTGTCGCCCGGCATGACCATCTCGGTGCCCTCAGGCAGCGTGACGACGCCGGTGACGTCCGTGGTGCGGAAGTAGAACTGCGGGCGGTAGTTGTTGAAGAACGGCGTGTGACGGCCGCCCTCCTCCTTCGACAGGATGTAGACCTGGCCCTCGAACTCCGTGTGGGGAGTCGTCGTGCCCGGTGCGATCACGACCATGCCGCGCTCGACGTCCTCGCGCTTCGTGCCACGAAGCAGGAGGCCGACGTTCTCGCCTGCCTGGCCCTCGTCGAGGAGCTTGCGGAACATCTCGATGCCGGTGACGGTCGAGGTCTGCTTCTCCGGACGGATGCCGACGATGTCGACGGTGTCGTTGAGCTTGACGATGCCGCGCTCGATACGACCCGTGATGACGGTGCCGCGACCGGTGATCGTGAAGACATCCTCGACCGGCATGAGGAACGGCTTGTCCGTCTCACGCGGGGGCTCGGGGATGTACTCGTCGACAGCGTTCATCAGCTCGAGGATCGACTCGCCCCACTTGGCGTCGCCGTTGAGCGCCGGGAAGGCGGCCACGCGGACGACCGGGACGTTGTCGCCGTCGAACTCCTGATCGTTGAGGAGCTCACGGACCTCGAGCTCGACGAGCTCGATGAGCTCCTCGTCGTCGACCATGTCGCACTTGTTGAGCGCGACGACCATGGCCGGCACGCCGACCTGGCGCGCGAGCAGCACGTGCTCGCGGGTCTGCGGCATCGGGCCGTCGGTGGCGGCGACCACGAGGATCGCGCCGTCCATCTGAGCCGCACCCGTGATCATGTTCTTCACGTAGTCGGCGTGCCCCGGGCAATCGACGTGCGCGTAGTGACGGTTCTCGGTCTGGTACTCAACGTGAGAGATCGAGATCGTGATACCGCGCTGGCGCTCCTCAGGAGCCTTGTCGATCTGATCGAAGGCCGAAGCCTCGTTCAGGTCGGGGTACTTGTCATGCAGCACCTTGGTAATCGCCGCGGTCAGCGTCGTCTTACCGTGGTCGATGTGACCGATGGTGCCGATGTTCATGTGCGGCTTAGTCCGCTCGAACTTCGCCTTAGCCACTGGGGCTCCTCCTCGATTGAATGATGCTTTGCGCCGTGCGGTTGAGCTGATCGAAGCCTAGGTCAGGCCAGCGATCACTCGCCCCTGGCCTTCTTGATGATCTCTTCTGCGACGCTCTTGGGAACCTCGGCGTAGGAGTCGAACTCCATGGAGTACGACGCCTGCCCCGACGTCTTCGACCGGAGGTCTCCGACGTATCCGAACATCTCAGAGAGCGGAACGAGTGCCTCGACGACCCGGTCACCGGACCGTTCCGTCATCTGCTGGATCTGTCCACGGCGAGAGTTGATGTCGCCGATGACGTCGCCCAGATAGGACTCAGGGGTGGTGACCTCGACCTTGAACATCGGCTCGAGGAGCACCGGGTCTGCCTTGCGTGCCGCCTCCTTGAACGCCATCGAACCGGCGATCTTGAAGGCGAGCTCGGACGAGTCGACGTCGTGGTACTGACCGTCGGTCAGCGACACCTTGACGTCGACCATGGGATATCCGGCGAGAACGCCGAACTCCATGGCTTCCTGCGCGCCCTCGTCGACGGCGGGAATGTACTCCCGCGGGACGCGTCCACCGGTGATCTCGTTGACGAACTCGTAGCCGCCCTCGCCACCAACGACCGGGCCCGTGGGCTCGATGCTGATGAGGACCTTGGCGAACTGGCCCGAACCACCGGTCTGCTTCTTGTGGGTGTACGAGACCTTGTCGACCTTGCGCTTGATGGTCTCGCGGTACGCGACCTGCGGCTTGCCGACGTTGGCCTCGACGCGGAACTCGCGCTTCATGCGGTCCACGAGGATGTCCAGGTGCAGCTCGCCCATACCGGCGATGATGGTCTGCCCGGTCTCCTCGTCGGTGTGGACCGTGAACGTCGGGTCCTCCTCGGCGAGACGCTGGATCGCGATGCCGAGCTTCTCCTGGTCGCTCTTGGTCTTGGGCTCAATGGCGACCTGGATCACCGGAGCCGGGAAGGTCATCGACTCGAGCACCACCGGGTTGCTCGGATCGGCCAGCGTCTCACCCGTGGTGGTGTCCTTGAGACCCATCACGGCGACGATCTGGCCGGCGCCGACCGACGCGATCTCCTCACGCTTGTTGGCGTGCATCTGGTAGATCTTGCCGATCCGCTCCTTGCGGCCCTTGACGGAGTTCAGGACCTGGGTCCCGGCCTCCAGGCGGCCCGAGTAGAGACGGACGTAGGTCAGCTTGCCGAGGTGCGGGTCGGCCGCGATCTTGAACGCCAGGGCGGAGAAGGGCTCCTCCTCGCTGGGCTCACGCATGATCTCGGTGTCCTCGTCGCCGACCTTGTGACCGGCGACCGAGCCGACGTCCATCGGCGAGGGGAGGTAGTCGACGACCGCGTCAAGCAGGGGCTGGACGCCCTTGTTCTTGAACGCGGTGCCGCACAGGACCGGGACGATCTTGTCGGCCAGCGTGGCGCGACGGATCGCGGCCTTCAGCGTGTCGACATCGATGTCCTCGCCCTCGAGGTAGAGCTCCATGAGGTCGTCGTCAGCGGTCGCGACGGTCTCGATGAGCTTCTCGCGGTACTCGGCGGCCTGGTCGGCGAGCTCGGCCGGGATCTCCTCGACCGTGTAGTCCTCACCGATCTCGGTCTCGCCGCGCCACGTGAGCGCGCGCATGCCGACGAGGTCGACGACACCGAGGAAGTCCGACTCCGCACCGATCGGGATCTGCAGGACCGCCGGGTTGGCGTTCAGGCGCTCGACGATCGTGTCGACGCAGTAGAAGAAGTCGGCACCGGTGCGGTCGAGCTTGTTGACGAAGCACATCCGCGGCACGCGGTACTTGTTGGCCTGGCGCCAGACGGTCTGCGACTGCGGCTCGACACCGGCGACGCCGTCGAACACGGCGACCGCGCCGTCGAGCACGCGCAGCGAGCGCTCCACCTCGACGGTGAAGTCGACGTGACCAGGCGTGTCGATGATGTTGATCTGGTGGTTCTTCCACCAGCAGGTCGTCGCGGCGGACGTGATCGTGATGCCGCGCTCCTGCTCCTGCTCCATCCAGTCCATCGTGGCTGCGCCCTCGTGGACTTCACCGATTTTGTAGGTGATGCCGGTGTAGAACAGGATGCGCTCGGTCGTCGTCGTCTTGCCCGCATCGATGTGCGCCATGATGCCGATGTTGCGCACCGTGGCGAGGTTGGTGGTGATGTCTACGGCCACCTTGGCTGACTTCCCTTGCTGTCGTGAGTCGAATCAGGCGATGAGTGCCGCAGGCCCGCGGACGGGCCGGCGGCACCTCGTCACCAGCGGTAGTGGGCGAAGGCCTTGTTGGCCTCGGCCATCTTGTGCGTGTCCTCACGCTTCTTGACGGCGCCGCCGAGGCCGTTGCTGGCATCGAGCAGCTCGTTCATCAGGCGCTCCGCCATGGTCTTCTCGCGACGCTCGCTGGAGAACCGGACGAGCCAGCGAAGGGCGAGGGTGTTCGCGCGGACGGCGCGGACCTCGATCGGAACCTGGTAGGTCGCACCGCCGACGCGGCGGGACTTGACCTCGAGGGTCGGCTTGACGTTGTCGAGTGCACGCTTGAGCGTGATGACCGGGTCGGTGCCGGTCTTCTCGCGGGTGCCCTCGAGCGCGGAGTAGACGATGCGCTGCGCGACCTGCTTCTTGCCGTCCTCAAGCACCTTGTTGATCAGCTGCGTGACCAGAGGGCTCGAGTAGACGGGGTCGGCCTCGATCGGGCGCTTCGGCGCGGGTCCCTTGCGCGGCATCAGCTCTTCTCCTTCTTCGTCCCGTAGCGGCTGCGAGCCTGCTTGCGGCTCTTGACACCCTGGGTGTCCAGCGCGCCGCGGATGATCTTGTAGCGGACACCCGGGAGGTCCTTCACACGACCGCCGCGCACGAGCACGATGGAGTGCTCCTGCAGGTTGTGGCCCTCACCGGGGATGTAGGCCGTGACCTCGATCCCGCTGCTCAGACGAACACGAGCAACCTTCCGCAGCGCGGAGTTCGGCTTCTTCGGCGTCGTCGTGTACACGCGGGTGCACACTCCACGGCGCTGCGGCGAACCCTTCAGGGCGGGCGTCTTGGTCTTCGCCACCTTGTCCTGACGGCCCTTTCGGACCAACTGCTGGATCGTTGGCACTACATGCTTCTTTCTGCTGTCCGGCTCTTGAGTCGTGCGGTTTTCGTGCGGCCTCCCCCGCAGGCGTCGCCCTGGGCGTCGCGCCTCAGGCGCGACGCCACCGCGACGTGCGATGGTAGGTGGTGCTTCTCGTGGCCCTGCACCCGTCCGTACCCCGGCTCCGGAGAACCAGTCGTACGAATCGACCGACGGTGTGGTGACACACGAATCGGTGCACGCGGACAGTGAGTCCACGGCACAATGTCCAAGACTACCGGGTGGCCGGTGAGGGGTCAAAACGGGTCCGACCTGCCCTGTGTACAGCCGAGCATCAGCCTCACCACAGGGTGAGGGAACGCTCGAAGATGCCCGTCACGTCTTCGGGCCCGACGGGCTTGGGCGCGGTCGCGAGGAGCCTCTGCTGCTTCATCGTTCCTTCGACGAGCGCACCGATATCGGCCTTGTCGAAGCCGACGGCGCCGACGCCCGCCGGGATGCCGATGTCGCGCATCAGGCGCACGAGGACGCTCGGCAGGAAGTCGGCGAGGTCAGCGGGCCGCTCGGCCGCCGGGTCGAGCAGCTCGGCGGCGCGGACGTGACGTTCGGGCGCTGCGTCGAAGGTGAAGCGGAAGGCCTCGGGGGCCGTCAGCGAGACCGCCATCCCGTGGGGCACCATCGCCTCGTCCTGCGGGTATCCCTCCGGACGGAAGTCGCGCACCTGTCCGGCGATCGGATAGGCGTTCGCGTGCGGGATGTGGACGCCGGCGTTGCCGAACCCCATCCCCGCGAACGTCGCCGCCAACGCCATCTCCTCTCGCGCCGGGACGTTGCTGCCCTCGCGGACCGCCGTACGGAACGACGATGCGAGGAGGCTCAGCGACTTCTCGGCCCACATGTCAGAGATCGGGTTGGCGCCGCAGTACGGGACCCGCTGCTCGGGACGCTTGCGCTCGTACGAGCTGAACGGTCGCGCGGTAAAGCTCTCGAGCGCGTGGCACAGGATGTCCATGCCGCTGGCCGCGGTGACGCCCGCCGGCTGGCTCAGCGTGAGCTCGGGGTCGATGATCGCCAGCTCGGGTCGCAGCCTCGGGTGGCTGATGCCGGTCTTGACGTGCTGGGCGAGGACGTCGAGCACACAGATGGTGGTGCTCTCGCTGCCCGTCCCTGTCGTGGTCGGGAGCGCGATCAGCGGCAGCAGCGCCTTGGCCGGGGCGCGGCCGGCACCGACCGGGACGTTGAGGTAGTCCATGAGGTCGCCGTCGTTGGTCGTGAGCAGGTTCACCGCCTTCGCGGTGTCGATGCTGGATCCACCGCCAAGGGCCACCACGGCGTCGAACGGGCCGTGGGCGCGGGCGAAGTCGATCGCGTCGTTGAGGCTGGCGTCGGTCGGCTCCACGTGCGTGTCGGCGTACACGACGAGCTCGACGGACTCGGCCGCCACCTGCTCCGCCACGCGTGCGGGGATGCCCGTCGCGTCCAGGCCGCGGTCGGTGACGAGAAGGGCCCGCCGCACGCCCAGCGACGCGAGCTCGTAGCCCAGCTCGGCGCTCGCACCGGCACCGAATTTCAGCCGTGGCGATCCGTACGTGAAGATGCTCTCGGGTGTCGTGGGGGCAGAGAACGACATCGGCGCTCCTCAGGAGTGTGCGGACACGGCAGCGGCGGCGGTGTTGCGTACCTGACAATACGGCGCCACGGGCACTTGTTCGACACACGACGTCGTTGCCCTAGGGTGATCGGGGTTCTGACTCGGAGGTGAACGGGATGTATCGGTCGGTCGTTGTCGCGGCTCTCGCGACGGCCGTGGCTGTTGGTCTGTCGGGGTGCAGTCCCCTCACACCCTCACCACCGGACCCCACCGAGAGCACCCACGCCGGCTTGAAGGTCGACGTCGGCCAGCACGAGACCTTCGCAGGCACTCCCATCGCGTTCTCGCTCACCGTCCCGGAGGGCACGACCCAGCTGGGACCTCTCGTACGCCGCCGCAGCACGACGCTGCTCGCCGCCTACGCGCCGGTGCTCGTCGAGGCGCAGCGTCGGGCGGCGATCGAGGCCGCCGCCGAGGCCGCCGAGCATCCCGAGGAGACGACGCCGACCCCGACCGAGCCTCCGAACCCGCTTCCGACGGACGACACCTTCTCGCTTCTCGAGGAGGCGCCCGAGCCTGACACGACGACGTCGCTGCTGCGCGTCGACGGCGACCCCGGCGAGGCCTTCTCGGAGGTGATCGGCCAGGTCGCCACCCTCGTCCCGGAGCTTCAGCTGGACCCGGAGGAGTGGTCACGCTTCTGCACGGTCACGAACGACCTCTACAGCGGTTGCGACCTCGACGTGACTGGTCGTACGACCGAGGACCTGGGCGTCCGCGTGATCGCGACGGTCGACCCAGGCAACATGCGGACCAAGCAGTCCCCCGCCGGCTCGCAGGGCAAGCCTGTGATGACGGTGACCGTCATCCAGACCGACCCGCCCGACATGCGTCCGGTGTGGGAGGCCCTCGACGAGAGCACCGACACGCCGGGCGAGGGCGAGCGCCCGGAGGTCCCCGAGCCCACCCCGGTCCCCGCCACCACGACTCCCCTGCCCGCCGCTCCCGCGGTCGAGGCGAAGTGGCCGGAGTTCCCGGTGTCGCGTCCGGTCACGACCGGCGGCACCCTGGGGACGGATCGCTGGACGCTGCGCGAGGACTCGGCGCTCCTGCTCTCCGGCGACCACCCGTTGTTCGACAGCCTGCTGGTCGAGCGAGGCGTCAACGCCGACGCGGTCGCCCGAAGCTACGTGCTCGCCTACAGCACGGCCGGCGCCCCCACCCAGGATGTCATCGAGGACCGCACCGAGATCAGCACCACCTACCGGGCCGTGACGCCCAAGGGTGGTCCGACCGTCTCGGCGACGTTCACGCAGGCAGGGCGCGGCAACTACATCGCGCTGTTCTTCACGCCGCCCGCGCGCTGATCCCTGAACGCCCATCGCAGTTGAGGGGTCACCACGGGGCTGACCAACCGCGCGACCGGCGCTGACATCAGCGCCGTGCCGAGGAGCACCGAGCCCACGAGGACGACGGGCACGGACAGCGCGCCCCAGGTGGCCAGCGCGCTGAACACGCCCAGGTGGGCCAGCAGGATCAGCACGAACCCGTGCAGGACGTACGCATTCATCGTGTGGCGTCCGAGGTCGCTGGTACGGTCGCGCCGAGCCGGCACGACAGAGAGCACCGCCGCGCTCAGCGCGAACCCGGTCACCAGCAGGCCTGCGCGCGTCGCCAGCCCGCCGAAGGCGTCCGCATCCAGCGGCGCGTCCGCGTAGGCGTCGCGCCAGTACAGCCACGAGACGTACCAACCCTCGTGGCGCAGCAGGCACCAGCCGAGCGTCCCGGCGATGGCGACCACCGACGCGACCCGCACCGCGGGACGGCGCAGCAGCGCGAAGTGCTCGGGGCGCAGGTACATCCCCGCGACGTAGAACGGCAGCAGGCCGAGGATGCGGTGGATCGACAGCACGTCACCGACCTCCCACAGCCCGGCGACCAGGCTCACCACGACGGAGACGAGCACCGGAGCGCGGACGACGCGCCACACCGGCGAGGACAACCGCCACACGAACAGCGCGATCAGGAACCACGTCGACCATGCCGGATCAAGCAGGTTGACCGCCAGCGGCTCATCGTCGAGCAGGGCGCGGAACCCGTCGAGCGCCACGTTGAGTCCCACGTACGGCAGCACGAGGCTCGTGAGCATCGCGCGTACCTGCTTGGGAGACCCTTCGTACCGGCGGGCGACGTAGCCGGAGATCAGCACGAAGGCCGGCATGTGGAACGCGTAGATCCACGTGTAGGTGCCGCGGGCGTCCGGAACGTCGAGCAGGTACTGGAGGCCGTGGCCGGCCACCACGAGGAGCATCACCCAGTAGCGGGCGTTGTCGAGGAGAGGGTCGCGGGCCTTGCGGCGCTCCACCGGGGTGCTCGAGTCGGCGGTCGCCGCAGCGGGGGGCTGGATCAGCGTCGTAGACATCGCCCCGACGTAACCAGCCGATCCTGAGCATGCCCTGAGAGCACCTGAGAAGTGTCCTGTGGGAACGCACGAGGGCCCCGGGAGCGGAAAGATCCGCTCCCGGGGCCCTCGTCAGACCTCGTACGTCAGCCCGAGAAGCTGCCGAAGTCGAAGTCGTCGAGCGCGACCGACTGGCCTCCGGTGTTGCCGAAGTCGTAGTCGTACGTCTCGTAGCCGGTGACCGCGTACGCGGCCTGGCGTGCCTCTTCGGTGGGCTCCACCCGGACGTTGCGGTACCGCTCGAGGCCGGTGCCCGCCGGGATCAGCTTGCCGATGATGATGTTCTCCTTGAGGCCACGGAGCTGGTCCGACTTGCCCTGGATCGCCGCCTCCGTGAGGACGCGGGTCGTCTCCTGGAAGGACGCCGCACTCAGCCACGACTCGACCGCGAGCGAGGCCTTGGTGATGCCCATCAGCACCGGACGGCCGGAAGCCGGTTGCCCGCCCTCGGCGACGACGCGGCGGTTCGCCTCCTCGAACGTCGCACGATCGTGCAGGTCGCCCGGCAGCAGCGTGGTCTCGCCCTGGTCGATGACCGTGACGCGACGCAGCATCTGCCGCACGATGATCTCGATGTGCTTGTCGTGGATCGCCACGCCCTGGCTGCGGTAGACCTCCTGGACCTCGTCCACGAGGTGCTCCTGCGCCCGACGGACGCCGAGGATGCGCAGGACCTCCTGCGGATCGGGCGTACCGTGCGTGAGCTGCTGTCCGACCTCGACCTCCTCGCCGTCCGCGATCAGCAGACGCGAACGCTTGGAGACTGGGTACTCGTGCGGCTCGGACCCGTCGTGCGGCACGACGACGATCTTGCGCGCCTTGTCGCTGTCGTCGATCTGGACCCGACCGGCGGCATCCGAGATCGGCGCGCGGCCCTTGGGCTGGCGGGCCTCGAAGAGCTCGACGACACGCGGCAGACCGTGCGTGATGTCGTCACCGGCCACACCACCGGTGTGGAAGGTACGCATCGTCAGCTGGGTGCCGGGCTCACCGATCGACTGGGCCGCGATGGTGCCGACGGCCTCACCGATGTCGACGAGCTTGCCGGTCGCCAGCGAACGGCCGTAGCACTTCGCGCAGGTGCCGGTCTTGGCGTCGCAGGTCAGGACCGTACGGACCTTGATCTCGTCGATGCCCGCCTCGACGAGCGCCGCGATCTCGGGGTCACCGAGGTCGCCGCCGGCCTCGACGAGCACCTCACCCGTCTTGGGGTGGGTGATCTCCGTGGCGGCGTTGCGCGCGTAGGCGGAGGTCTCGACGTTCTCGGCGAGGATCAGGCGTCCGTCGTCGAGGCGCTCGGCGATCCGCTTGGGCAGACCACGCTCGGTGCCGCAGTCCTCCTCACGGATGATGACGTCCTGGCTGACGTCGACCAGGCGACGCGTCAGGTAGCCCGAGTCGGCCGTACGCAGAGCGGTGTCGGCCAGGCCCTTACGAGCGCCGTGGGTCGCGATGAAGTACTCGACGACCGACAGGCCCTCACGGTAGTTGGCCTTGATCGGGCGCGGGATGATCTCGCCCTTCGGGTTGGCCACCAGGCCTCGCATCGCGGCGATCTGACGCATCTGCATCATGTTGCCGCGGGCACCGGACTGGATCATCATCCAGATCGGGTTGTCCTCGGTGAAGGTCTTCTCCATCTCGGCGGAGACCTCGTTGGTCGCCTGAGTCCAGATCTCGATGAGCTCGCTACGACGCTCGTCATCGGTGATCAGTCCGCGCTCGAACTGCTTCTGGACCTTGGCTGCCTGGTCCTCGTACGTGGCGAGGATCTCCTGCTTGCGCTCCGGGGTGACGACGTCCTCGATCGAGATCGTGACGCCGGACCGGGTCGCCCAGTGGAAGCCTGTGTCCTTCAGCGCGTCGAGGGACGCAGCGACCTCGACCTTGCTGTAGCGCTCGGCGAGGTCGTTGACGATCACGCCGAGCTGCTTCTTGCCGACCTGGTAGTTCACGTACGCGTAGTCGACCGGGAGCGCCTCGTTGAAGAGCACGCGACCCAGCGTCGTGTCGAGCGTGAGCGGCTGGCCGACGCTCCACCCCTCGGGGACCTCGACGTCCTCGGGCGGGACGACCTCCGGGAAGCGGATCTTGACCTTGCTCTGCAGCGTGATGTCGCCGCGGTCGAACGCCATCCGTGCCTCGGCGGCCGACGAGAAGGCACGCCCCTCGCCCGGATGTCCGTCACGCTCGAGCGTGAGGAAGTACAGCCCGATGACCATGTCCTGCGTGGGCATGGTGACCGGACGGCCGTCAGCCGGCTTGAGGATGTTGTTGGTCGACAGCATGAGGATGCGGGCCTCGGCCTGCGCCTCGGCCGACAGCGGCAGGTGCACGGCCATCTGGTCACCGTCGAAATCGGCGTTGAACGCCGAGCACACGAGCGGGTGGATCTGGATGGCCTTGCCCTCGATCAGCTGCGGCTCGAACGCCTGGATGCCCAGTCGGTGCAGGGTGGGCGCACGGTTGAGCAGCACCGGGTGCTCGGCGATGACCTCTTCGAGGACGTCCCACACCTCGGCGCGCGCACCGCGCTCCACCATGCGCTTGGCCGACTTGATGTTCTGGGCGTGGTTGAGGTCGACCAGACGCTTCATGACGAACGGCTTGAACAGCTCGATCGCCATCTGCTTCGGTAGGCCGCACTGGTGCAGCTTGAGCTGCGGGCCTACGACGATGACCGAACGGCCCGAGTAGTCGACGCGCTTGCCGAGGAGGTTCTGGCGGAATCGACCCTGCTTGCCCTTGAGCATGTCGGAGATCGACTTCAGCGGGCGGTTGCCCGGTCCGGTGACCGGGCGACCACGACGGCCGTTGTCGAACAGCGAGTCGACGGCCTCCTGGAGCATCCGCTTCTCGTTGTTGACGATGATCTCCGGCGCACCGAGGTCGAGCAGTCGCTTGAGCCGGTTGTTGCGGTTGATCACGCGGCGGTAGAGGTCGTTCAGGTCGCTGGTCGCGAAACGTCCACCGTCGAGCTGGACCATCGGGCGCAGCTCCGGCGGGATCACCGGGACCGCGTCGAGCACCATGCCGGCGGGGTTGTTGTCGCCGGTCATGAACGCCGAGACGACCTTGAGCCGCTTGAGGGCACGCGTCTTGCGCTGGCCCTTGCCGGTCGCGATCGTCACCTTGAGGCTCTCGGCCTCTGCCGGGAGGTCGAAGTCCTGGAGGCGCTTCTGGATCGCTGCCGCGCCCATGTAGCCCTCGAAGTACTTGCCGAAGCGGTACGTCATCTCGCGGTAGAGCAGCTCGTCGCCCTCGAGGTCCTGGACCTTGAGGTTCTTGAAGCGGCTCCAGACCTCGTCGAGACGGTCGATCTCACGCTGCGCGCGGTCGCGGATCTGCTTGACCTCGCGCTCGGCAGCGTCCTTGACCTTGCGCTTGGCGTCGGCCTTGGCGCCCTCTGCCTCCAGCGCGCCGAGGTCCTCCTCGAACTTCTTCATGCGCTGCTCGATGTTGTTGTCGCGACGCGACTCGAGGTTCTTGCGCTCGACGTCGATCTTGGCCTCGAGCGAGGGCAGGTCGCGGTGGCGAGCATCCTCGTCGACGCGCGTGATCATGTACGCAGCGAAGTAGATGACCTTCTCGAGGTCCTTCGGGGCGAGGTCGAGCAGGTAGCCGAGGCGGCTGGGCACACCCTTGAAGTACCAGATGTGGGTGACCGGAGCGGCGAGCTCGATGTGGCCCATGCGCTCACGACGCACCTTGGAGCGGGTCACCTCGACGCCGCAGCGCTCGCAGATAATGCCCTTGAAGCGGACACGCTTGTACTTGCCGCAGTAGCACTCCCAGTCCCGGGTGGGACCGAAGATCTTCTCGCAGAACAGACCGTCGCGCTCGGGCTTGAGCGTGCGGTAGTTGATCGTCTCGGGCTTCTTCACCTCACCGTGCGACCACGCACGGATCTGGTCGGCGGTGGCAAGGCCGATCTTGAGCTGATCGAAGAAGTTCACGTCGAGCACGTTGTCTTCTTTCCTTCGTGATGAAAAATCTGTAGACGAGGTCGGAGGCGGGGCGCGGACTCAAGAGAGTGCCGCGCCCCCGCGGCTCAGACCTCCTCGACGCTGGCGGGCTCGCGACGGGAGAGATCGATCCCGAGCTCTTCAGCGGCCCTGAACACGTCTTCCTCGGCGTCGCGCATCTCCACCGCGGTGCCGTCGCTCGACAGCACCTCGACGTTCAGGCAGAGCGACTGCATCTCCTTGACGAGAACCTTGAACGACTCCGGGATACCCGGCTCGGGGACGTTCTCGCCCTTGACGATGGCCTCGTAGACCTTGACGCGTCCGAGGATGTCGTCGGACTTGATGGTGAGGAGCTCCTGCAGTGCGTACGCGGCACCGTACGCCTCGAGGGCCCACACCTCCATCTCACCGAATCGCTGTCCACCGAACTGCGCCTTACCACCCAGCGGCTGCTGCGTGATCATCGAGTACGGACCGGTCGAACGGGCGTGGATCTTGTCGTCGACCAGGTGGTGCAGCTTCAGGATGTACATGTAGCCGACCGAGACCGGGTCCGGGAACGGCTCGCCCGTACGTCCGTCGAACAGACGCGCCTTGCCGTCGCGACCGACCATGCGCTCGCCGTCACGGTTGGGGAGCGTCCACTCCAGGAGGCCCTGGATCTCGTCCTCGCGCGCACCGTCGAAGACCGGGGTGGCGACGTTGGAGTCCATCGGGGAACGGTCGGCGCCGATCCCGCGCAGGCGCTCGGCCCACTCGTCCTTGGCGTCGCCGATGTCCCAGCCGGCCTTCGCGACCCACCCGAGGTGGGTCTCGAGGACCTGACCGACGTTCATACGGCCCGGCACGCCGAGCGGGTTCAGGATGATGTCGACCGCGGTGCCGTCGGACATGAACGGCATGTCCTCGACCGGCAGGATCTTGGAGATGACGCCCTTGTTGCCGTGACGGCCGGCAAGCTTGTCACCATCGGAGATCTTGCGCTTCTGCGCGACGTACACGCGCACCAGCTGGTTGACGCCCGGCGGCAGCTCGTCGCCCTCCTCGCGGTCGAAGACCCGGACACCGATGACCGTGCCGGACTCGCCGTGGGGAACCTTGAGCGAGGTGTCGCGGACCTCGCGCGCCTTCTCGCCGAAGATCGCGCGGAGCAGACGCTCCTCGGGGGTCAGCTCGGTCTCGCCCTTCGGCGTGACCTTGCCGACGAGGATGTCGCCGTTGGAGACCTCGGCGCCGATGCGGATGATGCCGCGCTCGTCGAGGTCAGCGAGCATCTCGTCGCTGACGTTCGGGATGTCGCGGGTGATCTCTTCTGGGCCCAGCTTGGTGTCGCGGGCGTCGACCTCGTGCTCCTCGATGTGGATCGAGGTCAGCAGGTCGTCCTGGACGACACGCTGGGAGAGGATGATCGCGTCCTCGTAGTTGTGGCCCTGCCACGGCATGAACGCGACCAGGAGGTTGGACCCGAGAGCCATCTCGCCCTCGTCGGTGCAGGGACCGTCGGCGATCGGCGACCCCTTCACGAGACGGTCGCCCTCACGCACCAGCGGACGCTGGTTGATGCACGTGCCCTGGTTGGAGCGCGTGAACTTCGACATGCGGTAGGTCTTGTAGGTGCCGTCGTCCTGCATGACCTCGACGTAGTCGGCGCAGACCTCGGTCACGACGCCCGGGGCCTTGGCCACGGTGACGTCACCGGCGTCGACGGCGGCACGGAACTCCATGCCGGTGCCGACCAGCGGCGCGTCGTTGCGGATCAGCGGGACGGACTGACGCTGCATGTTGGAGCCCATGAGCGCGCGGTTGGCGTCGTCGTGCTCCAGGAACGGGATCAGCGCGGTCGCGACCGACACCATCTGGCGCGGCGAGACGTCCATGTAGTCGACCTCGGCGGCCGGGACCAGCTCGGCCTCGCCGCCGCGCTGGCGGACCAGGACGCGGTCCTCCGCGAAGGTGCCGTCCTCCTCGAGGCGCGAGTTGGCCTGCGCGATGACGTAACGGTCCTCGTCACTCGCGGTCAGGTAGTCGATCTGCTCGGTGACCCGGATGCCGTCGACCCTGCGGTAGGGAGTCTCGACGAAGCCGAACGGGTTGATGCGACCGTACGACGCCAGCGAGCCGATCAGACCGATGTTGGGACCCTCGGGGGTCTCGATCGGGCACATGCGGCCGTAGTGCGACGGGTGGACGTCACGGACCTCGTAGCCGGCGCGCTCGCGCGAGAGACCACCCGGGCCGAGGGCCGAGAGACGACGCTTGTGCGTCAGGCCCGCGAGCGGGTTGTTCTGGTCCATGAACTGCGACAGCTGCGAGGTGCCGAAGAACTCCTTCAGCGCCGCCACGACGGGGCGGATGTTGATCAGGGTCTGCGGCGTGATCGCCTCGACGTCCTGGGTCGTCATCCGCTCGCGGACGACCCGCTCCATGCGGGCCAGACCCGTACGGAGCTGGTTCTGGATGAGCTCGCCGACGCTGCGCAGGCGACGGTTGCCGAAGTGGTCGATGTCGTCGGCCTCGACGAAGGCCGTCCCGGCCGGCATCTCGAGCTCGGTCTCGCCAGCGTGCAGCGCGACGATGTACTTGATCGTCGAGACGATGTCCTCGATGGTCAGCGTCTGCTGGTCGAAGGCCTCGTCCGTGCCGAGCTTCTTGTTGATCTTGTAGCGGCCGACCTTGGCGAGGTCGTAACGCTTGGGGTTGAAGTAGTAGTTGTCGAGGAGCTGCTGGGCGGCCTCGGTCGTCGGCGGCTCACCCGGACGCAGCTTGCGGTAGATATCGAGCAGCGCCTCGTCCTGGCCGGACGTGTGGTCCTTCTCCAGGGTCGCGCGGATCGAGTCGTACTGGCCGAACTCCTCGAGGATCTGCGCCTCGGTCCAGCCGAGCGCCTTGAGGAGCACCGTGACGCTCTGCTTGCGCTTGCGGTCGAGCCGGACGCCGACCTGGTCACGCTTGTCGATCTCGAACTCGAGCCAGGCGCCGCGCGAAGGGATGACCTTCGCGGTGTAGATGTCCTTGTCGCTCGTCTTGTCCGGCGTGCGCTCGAAGTAGACGCCCGGCGAACGGACGAGCTGCGAGACGACGACACGCTCGGTCCCGTTGATGATGAAGGTGCCCTTGTCCGTCATCAGGGGGAAGTCCCCCATGAAGACGGTCTGGCTCTTGATCTCACCGGTCTCGTTGTTCATGAACTCGGCGGTGACGAACAGGGGCGCGGCGTAGGTGACGTCGCGGTCCTTGCAGTCTTCGACCGAGTTCTTGGGCGGCTCGAAACGGTGGTCGCGGAACGACAGCGACATGGTCTCGGAGAAGTCCTCGATCGGAGAGATCTCTTCGAAGATCTCCTCCAGACCGGACTTCGTCGAAACGTCCGTACGCCCGGCGGCCAGCTGCTGCTCGACGGACGCCTTCCAGATCTCGTCCCCGATCAGCCACGAGAAGCTGTCTGTCTGGAGCGACAGAAGCTCGGGCACCTCGAGGGGCTCAGAGATCTTGGCGAAGGAGACACGACGGGGGTTGATGGTGGCAGAGGCGGCGGCAGTGCGCGAGGAAGCCAAGAGGGGTCCTTCCAGAAGGCTCGCAGTTCCCGGGTTGCGGCACCGACCGAACCCATGCCAAATCACCCAGGTCAAGGGGTGAGTGGGCAGAGTGCAGGCAGCGCAAAGAATGAGTCTAGACGTCAACCCGGGCAGATTTCAACCCAGGGAGTCAAGCCTTCGCCGTCGATGATGAACGCATCTGGGGCTCAGGTCAAGCAGCCGGGCGGTTCGGACGGGGGTGTCGTGCCGGAACCTCCCGGGAACACAGGGCGGGGAACGGGCGTTGCGGCGCCCGTGTCACCCTGGATGTGACATTCGTTACCCCGCGCCGACGGGGCGTGGCTACCGAGGAGGGATCGTGCCGACGCAGACCACTCCACCGCGCCGCGACCGCCCCGACCTCAAGCCCACACCCCACCTGCGGCCGACCCGGATGCTCGCCACGCTGCTGACGCTGGTCCTCGTCGTGGGTGCCGGCTGGTTCGCCTGGAAGTACATCGGCACCAACATCGTCGCGAAGCAGCGTCAGGGCGAGATGGCCGTCGCCCTCGCGGACGGCTGGCGCGACAACCGTCAGGGCGACGCGACCGAGGACGACCTGGAGATCGGCGAGGCGATGGCCGTCCTCCGGATCCCACGGTTCGGCAAGGACTTCGAGGTGCCGGTGGTCGAGGGCGTCGACGACTCCGCACTCACCTCCGGCGTCGGCCACTTCCCGGACACCCAGCGCCCTGGCCAGCTCGGCAACTTCGCCGTGGCGGGGCACCGCATCACCAACGGACAGCCGTTCAAGGACTTCCCTGACCTACGGGCCGGCGACACGGTCCATGTGGAGACCCGTACGCATGTCTACACGTACGAGCTGCGCGGCTCCGGGACGGACACGATCGTCGACTTCTCCGACATCTGGGTGATCGCCCCGGTCCCCGAGAAGGCCAAGGACAGGCCCGGAGGGCGCTCCAAGGCCAAGCCCCGCGAAGCCCTCCTCACCCTGACGACGTGCTCGGAGATCTTCCACACCGACAACCGCTCGGTCGTCTTCGGGGAGCTCGTCTCCGCCGAGCACGTCTGACGTCAGGTCGTCGTCAGCTCCGCGACCAGCCAGCGGCCGTCGACCTTCTCCATCCGCACGATCGCCGAGAGCGCGGCCGGCGAGCCTGCCTTGCCGGCGACCGTACGGTGCTGGTCGACGAAGGCGAGGAGACGCACGCTCGACGTCGAGCACTCCTGTCCGCACCCGAGCGGCGCCACGGCGCGTACGGAGGCCGTGACGTCGATCTTGCGCTGCTCGGCCGCCGAGGCGACCTGGGGCGCGAGCTGCTCGTACTCCGCCGCGAAGTCGTCGGTCATCAGCTCTGTCGCCGCGGCGAGGTCGTCGGCGACGCTCGCATACCCATAGCTGAGCATCGTGACGAGGGCGGTCGACGCCTGCTCTGTCCCCGCGTCCTCCGCGTCGATCTGCCGCTGGGCGTCGCCCTCCACCTGCCGGACGGAGACCACGGCGATGACGGCGAACGCCACTGCAGCCACGGCCGCCAGACCGAGCCCGCTGAGGACGAGACGCGCGCGGCCCGACAACGTCGGTCGAGGCTCCTTGGAGGGCTTGGTCGGCCGAGGAGGCCTGGCGCTCTCGGCCTGGGGGCCGGGCTCGGCGGGCGGCGGAGCCGTGCTCTCGGCCGCATCTGTCGCCTCTGCCGCCTCGGCCGTCTCGGACGATCGCCGCTTCTCTCCCGCGATCCGGGGTCGTCGGTTGCTCACGAGCCGTCCTCCTCGCCCTGCTCCGGAGCCTCGGACTCCACCGGGATGTTGGCGAAGCTGTCGACGAGCCATTCGTCGCCGTCACGGACGAGCGCGATGCGCCAGCGCAGCCGGGGCTGGCCGACCTGCACGTCGGCGGGCTCGGTCGCGACGTCGATCGCCGCGAGCACCTCAGCACTGTCGTCGTCGAGGCTGTCGACGGCGACCTGCTTGACCGTGCCCTTGGAGACAATGCCCGCCTCCTCGAACTTCGAGAGGAGGTCCTTGGTCGAGGCCTCGAACTGCGTCGCGAGGTCGTCGGTGAGCAGCGGACGCACGCGCGCGATGTACGGGTCGAGGTCCTTGACGTCGTAGGTGTTCACGCTGGTCGCGAACTTCTCCGCGGCCGCGCGCACGTCCGCCTGCGTGGCGGTGTCGGCGTACGCCGGGATCTGAGGCCCTCGTACGAGCGCGAGCACGCCGACCGCCACACCGGCCACAGCAACGAGGGCAAGGGCGAGAGCGAGCAGGCGCGTGCGGCTCAGCGCGCGACCGCCGGTCCGAGCAGCATCCACTTCCACGTCTCCTTCCCGAGATCAGGCGCGTCCGGGATCGTCGCGCCCGTCGCTGACACCTGCTTCGTCGCCACATCGTACGTTCCGAGCGTGACGCCCCCGTCCGTCCCGGCGTCGGAGGCCGGTGCGACGGTCGAGCCACCGGCGGCCGAGGCACTCCGTGGCTGCGCCTCGAGGCATCGGCGTGCCCTGTCCCACTTCTCCGGCGTACGGTCGAACGGTGTCCGCTGCTTGGCGCCTGACGCGTATCCCTTGAGGCACGGCGCGTTGTCGGGCTGCAGCGTCAGGCTGAGTCGCGCCGCGTACTGGCCGGTGCGCGAGTCCTGGGCGATGATCGAGAATGCGCTCTCGACGCCGTACGGGGCGATCACGAGCACGCCGCGCACCCCGTCGAGGTGCGAGACGACCACCTTGTTGAGCGTGATGGCGTGGTCGAGCAGCGAGGCGAAGTCGTCGGCGTTCTCGGCGATGACGGACCGCAGCGTCGCCGCGGTCGGGGCTCCGACGTCGAGGACCGTGCGCAGGTCGGCGTCGGACGTCCGCATCGCGGTGCTGAGGTCGCGGAGGTTCGTGGCGAACTCCGCGATGTCGTCCTGGGAGTCGACCTGAGTCTGCAGGACCTTGCGCGAGTCACGGATCAGCGCGGCCGTCACCTCGTACTTCTGGTCGGCGGTCGTGATGAACGAGCTGGTCGTGTCGATCAGCGTACGAAGATCGCCGGCCGAGCCCTCGAAGGCGTCACCCAGCTCAGTGATGACGGTGCTGAGGTCGTCGGCGTCGACCGAGGTGAGGAACGCGTTGACGTCGGTGAGCAGCGTGCGGGTGTCGATCGGCACCTGCGTGCGGTCGCGGGCGATGACGTCGTCGGCCTCGAGGAACGGGGCGGCGTCGGAGTCCGGCTGGAAGTCGAGATACTGCTCGCCCACGGCCGACTTGTTGGCGACGACGACCTTCGTGTCGGCCGGGATGTCGGGCGAGGAGTGGTCGATGAGCACCTCGACGTCGACGCCGTCGCGGGTCAGCCACATGTCCTTGACCCGTCCCACGCTGACGCCCCGGTAGGTGACGTCGGCCCCGGTGAAGATGCCTCCGGACTCGGCCATCTCGACGACCACCGAGTAGCCGCCCCCTCCGAACAGGCGGTCGACGCGGGCGTACTTCGCCCCGACGAACGAGACACCGACGAGGGTCAGCACGAGGAACATGACCAGCTGGATGCGCATCCGACGGGTGATCACGGAGTCACCACGCTCTCTGCCATGACCGCGCCGACACCGTCTCCGCGCAGCGCCTCCTTGAGGGACTTCAGCTCAGCCTCGGACATCAGCCCGATCGTCTTGGTGAAGTCGGTCCTGAAGTCGAGCGACACGTTGGTGTAGTCCCCCATCTGGTAGGCCGCTGCCTCACCCGGGCCGTCCCCGAGCAGGGAGTCGGGGAAGGGGAACGTCGGGAGCACCTCGAGCGACGAGATCAGCGCGTCACCGGCGGAGGCGAGGTTGTCGAGCACCGGCTCGAGCGCGTCGAGGTCGGCGGCGACCGCGTCCTTGGCGCGGACGATCACGTCGGTGCCGACGCTGCCGAGGTCGGTGAGCGCCTCGAGCATGCGGACGAGGTTGGCGCGCTGAGCGTTCACGGTGCGCAGTGCCTCGGGCATATCGTCGAGGGCGCCTTCGATCGCCTTGCGCTGCGACCTCGTCGCCTTCGCGAGCTGGTCGACCTGCTCGATCGCCGTCACGATCTCGGCCCTGGACTCCTCGGCCGTCCCGACGAACTCGTCGAGGCGCCGCACCAGCGTGCGCATGTTGGCCTCACGGCCCGACATCGCGTTGTTGAGCTCGCGCGCGATGACCTGCACCTTGTCGACCGCTCCCCCGTTGAGCACGAGGGAGAGCGCGCCGAGCACCTGCTCGACCTCGGGCGTGTGGCCGGTACGGGCGAGGGGGATCCGGTCGCCGTCCGACAGCTGCCCGGTCGACCCGGTCGCCGGCGGCGCCAGCGAGACGAACTTCTCGCCGAGGATGCTGGTCTGCCGGATGGACGCCAAAGCGTTGTCGGGCAGCTCCACCGAGTCGTTGACCTCGAGCTCCACCTTGGCCTGCCAGCCGTCGAGCTCCACTCGGGTGACGCGTCCGACGGAGACGTCGTTGACCTTGACGGCGCTCTGCGGCACCAGGTCCATCACGTCGTCGAACTCGACGACGACCGTGAACGGGGCGTCGCCGAGGTCGGCACCGCCAGGGAGCGGGAGGTCACCGACGTTGCCGCTCCCGCACCCGGTCACGAGCGCGAGACCGGTGAGAGCGGCCGCCGCCGCGGTCCAGCGGTTCCTGGCTCGCGTCATGACGCCACTCCCATCAGTGCGGCGAGCCCGTCGGTCGACGCCGTCGAGGAACCCTTGGCCTGCTTCTCCATCCACGAGACGACCTCGCCGAGCGCATAGCAGGCCTCGCGGTACTTCGGGTTCTGGTTGGCCGCGAGACCGCAGTACGCCGAGACGTACGCCGCATCGGTGAGCGTACGGAACCGGCCGTCGCGCTTGCCCTTGATGGTGGCGCGGGTGTCGATGGCTCCCGTCGTGGGGTTGTACGCGGTGGCGAGGTTGGCGAGCGCATGCGGGCCCTTGTCAAGGATCCGCGCGAGGTTCTTGCGCTCCTTCGCCAGCGACTCCGTCACGTCGGCGAGCCCGTCGACGTTCTTGCGCAGGCTCGTCCGGTTCTCGGCGACATAGCTCTGCACCGAACCCAGGGCACCCGCGAGCTCGCGCAGCGCGGCCTGAAGGTCGTCGCTCTCTCCGGCGAGCACGTCCGAGACGGCCGCCAGACTGCTGTTGAACGTACGGACGGAGGCGTCGTTCTGCTCCAGCGCCTCGACGAAGGTCGCGATCTTCTCCATCGACGAGAACAGCTCGTCCTTTGACCCGTCGACGGTCGTCGTCAGCTTCGCGAGGGCGTCGATGCTGCGCCTGATCTCGACGCCCTTGCCGTCGAGGTTCTCCGCGCTCGTCGCCAGCAGGTCACCGAGCGCGCCGTTCGCGTTGGCGCCGTCCGGGCCGAGCGCGGTCGCGACCCGATCGAGGGCCTCGAACGTCTCGTCGAGCTCGGTGGGGGTCGCCGAGCGCGTCTGGTCGAGGTGCGTGCCGTCGGCGAGCTTCGCGCCACCGGAGTAGGCGGGCGTGAGCTGCACGAAGCGGTCGCCGACCACCGAGGGCGACACGATCACGGCAGACACGTCGGCGGGCACGGCGTACTCGGCGTCCCAGGAGAGCCGGACACGGACCTTCGTACCGCGCGGGGTGATCGTGTCGACGGTGCCGACGTCGACCCCGAGGATGCGGACCTTCGAGCCTTCGTAGAGCGACACCGTACGGTCGAAGTCGACGGTCAGCGTGTGCTTCTGCGAGCGCGGGATCAGCACCACGACCAGCGCGGCGACGAGGCCGAGGACGAGGAGGCCGACCACGACCTCGACCGCGCGGCGCGAGGCCCTCGGGCCACGCTCGACAGTGGCCGTCACAGTCCCTCCTCCAGTCCGAGGATGCTCAGCAGGTTGTAGACGAAGCCCTCGAGCCACGGACCGTTGCCGCTGTTGCTGGCGACCATCGCGTAGTAGGCGGGGAGCTGCTCCATCGCCGCGCTGATGTTCTTCTCGTTGCGCTGCAGCACCTTGACGACGCCGGCCAGCCGGTCGAGCGCGGGCTTGAGGTCGTCGCGCGTGTCGGCGACGAGCTTCTCGATCTCGTCGGACATGCGGGTGACGCCCACGAGGACATCGTGGATCGCTTCGCGCCGGGCCGTGAGCGCGTCGAAGAGCACACCGCCGTCCTCGAACAGGGACACGACCTCGGTGTTGCGGTCGGCGAGCACGCCGGAGATGCCGTCGATATTCTTGAGGAGCGTCTTGATCTCCGCGTCGCGGGCCGCGAGGTTCTCGGAGAGCTCGGTGACCCCCTTGACCGCCTTCTGGAACTCCTCGGGCGTCTTGGCAGTGACCTCGCCGAAGGTCTTCATCGCGTGCGCGAGCTGGTCGGTGTCGATCTCCTGCGTCGTCTCGCTGAGCCCGGAGAACGCCTGCACGATGTCGTACGGCGGTGTCGTCCGCGAGGCGGGGATCAGCGCCCCTTCCTCCAGCGTGCCGGACCCAGCGGGCTCGAGGCTGACGTACATCGCCCCGAGCAGGGTCTTGATGCGCACCGACGCGCCCGTCTCCTTGCCGAGGCGCTCGCGCTCGTCCTTCACACGGAAGACAACGCGCACCTTGTCGCCCCGGAGCTCGAGGTCGTCGACCTTGCCGACGAGGACGCCGGACATCCGGACGTCGTCGCCCTTCTTGAGCCCGCCGACCTCGGTGAACTCAGCGGCGTACGTCGGGCCGCTGCCGACCAGCGGCAGCGAGCCGGCCTGGCTGGCCAGGACGAGGACGAGGGCGATGAGCAGCACGCCGACCGCGCCGACGGCGACGGGGTTGCGCTCGCGGAACGGCTTCATCCTGCGCATCGGCTCACTCCTGACCCTGTGACGGTGACGCGCTTCGTCGTCTTGAACGGTCGGGCCTTCTCCCACCCGGGCACGCCGCTGAGCGACGGCAGCCTGCCGTCGATGCCGACGTCGCACACATAGAAGTTGAAGAACGAGCCGTACTCCGTCGTACGCCCGATCCGGTCGATCTTGATCGGCAGGATCTTGAGGGTGCTGTCGAGCGCCTTGCGTGCCTTCTTGGTGCCGATCGCGTCGGTGAGATCGCGCAGGTGCGCGATGTCGGACGTCAGGTCGGGCCGGATCTCGGTGAGCAGACCGGCGGTCTCGGTGCTCAGCGCGGCGATGTCGTCGAGCGACCCGGTGAGCACGCCGCGGTCGTCCTTGAGACCCGACACGAGCTGCTGCAGCGTCGAGATCGTCGACGACAGCTCGGTGTCGCGCGCGTTGAACGAGGTGAGGACCGCGGTGAGGTTGGAGATGACCGAGCCGATCAGGTCGTCGCGGTCCGCGAGCGTCTGCGTGAGCGAGGCGGTGTGCCCGAGCAGCGACTCGACCGTGCCGCTCTCCCCCTGGAAGACCTGGATCAGCTCGTACGCGAGCTGGTTGGTGTCGTCCGGCGACAGCGCCTGGAAGAGCGGCTTGAACCCCGCGAACAGGACGGTCAGGTCGAGGGCGGGCTGGGTCCGCGCGAGCGGGATGGTCGAGCCCGGCTCGAGGCGCGCTGACGAACCCTCCGGTCCCTCGGACAACGAGAGGTAGCGCTGCCCGATCATGTTGCGGTAGCGCAGCGACGCCAGCGTGCTGTGGGTCAGCGTCACCCCCTCGTCGACGGTGAACGTCACCTCGGCGGTGGAGTCGGAGTCGACCCGCACCTCCGAGACGTTGCCGACCCGGACGCCGGCGATGCGGACGTCGTCGCCCTTGACGAGGCTCGTCACGTCGGCGAAGACCGCCTTGTAGGTCTTCGTCGACAGGAACGAGACGTTGCCGATGATCACCGCGAGCATCGCCGTGAGGATGCCGGTCACCACCAGGAAGAGGAGCAGTCGCCCGAGCGCGCCCGCCGTACGGCGGTCGAGCCTGGGGTCGCGCCTGCGTCGACGCTTGGTCATCCGATCGTCACCTCCGCTCCGCGAAGCACGGGGCCGGCCAGGGCCTGCGCCACCGACGGCACCTCGTCGGGCTCGACACCGAGGGCCCCGGCCATCAGCGCCTCGATCTGTGCACGCTCGGACGGCGAGCCGGCCGGGGTCGACCCGCTGGGCGCGACCAGCGGCCGGTCCTTGCCGAGCGGGCCCCCGATGCCGAGCTGGCGCAGAAGCGCGTTGCTCATGCCGGGCGCGGGAGTCGTCGCGTCGTACGACGTCTTAGGGAGGGTCGCGCAGGTCGGGTCGAGCGCACTGCTGCCCCCGCTGGCCGGCGGGAGGCTCGCAGCATCACCCTTGTCGTACGCCCGCGGCGAGCGCGCCGCGAACTCCACCATGACGTGGGCACGGTTGTCCCGGAACGCCGAGTCGATGCGCGGCATGAGCCGGTCGACGCCCTTGAGAACGCAGCCGATCGTCGGCGCGTAGTCGGCGAGCAGCTCCAGCGTCGGCCGCGACTGCTTGGACAAGGTGATGAAGTCCTCGCCGGTCTTGTCGAAGAACGCGTCCGCAGTCGTCGCGAACGCGGCCGTCTCGGTGAAGAGCGCCTGCAGCTGGGCCTTGCGGCCGGTCAGCGTGTTGCCGGTGACCACGGCGTTGCGCAGCGTCTCGCCGATCTCCGGCATCACGTCGGCGTACGTCTGCGCGGTCTCGCCGAGCAGCGTGATGTCCTCGACGATGCGGGGCGCCAGCGGGGTGATCTTCTGGAGGTAGCCCTCGAGCGTCTCGAGGCTCTCGCCCAGCGCCTCGCCCTGTCCGTCGAGCGCCTCGGACAGCGCCGTGAGGGTGTATGAGAGGTCGACAGGGTTCAGCGCGGTGAGGATCGGGTCGAGATCAATGAGGAGGTTCTCGACGTCGGTCGGCAGGTCGGCCTGTGTGAGGACGTCGCCGGCCTCGATCGGCGTCCCCGCAGATCCGGCGACCGGCTGCAGGTCGACGAACTTCTCGCCGAAGAGCGTCTTGGGCACGATCAGGGCTTCCACGTCCGAGGGGATGAGCCTCTGGTAGTCGGGGTCGATCCGCAGGTGGATCGTCGCGCGGCCCGCGTCGGAGGTGATCTCCTGGACCCGGCCGACGATCACGCCGCGCAGCTTCACGTCGGAGTTGCGGTTGAGCTGGAGACCGGCGCTCTCGCTGCGGATCGTGACCGGGAGGTCTCCGGAGAACTTCTTGGTGAACACCGCGTAGGTCAGGTAGACCGCGGAGAGCATCAGCACGAGCATCAGCACGCCGAGCGTGCGGACGGTGCCCGTCTTGTCGAGGGTGGACGTGCGTGCCATCAGCCGGCCAACCTCACCGTCGTCGTCGTGCCCCAGATCGCCATCGACATCAGCAGGTCGACCACGTTGATCATGACGATCGACGTCCGCACCGCACGGCCGACGGCGACGCCGACGCCGACGGGGCCGCCCGAGGCGAAGTAGCCGTAGTAGCAGTGGATGAGGATGACGACGACGGCGAAGACCATCACCTTCACGAACGACCACAGCACGTCCTCCGGCGGGAGGAACAGCGTGAAGTAGTGGTCGTACGTGCCGGTGCTCTGGCCGAAGACCCAGGTGACCGTCAGCCGCGTCGCGAAGTACGAGGCCAGCAGGCCGACGACGTACAGGGGGATGATCGCGGCGAGTCCGGCGATCACACGGGTCGTCACGAGGTATGGCAGCGACGGGATCGCCATCACCTCGAGGGCGTCGACCTCCTCGGAGATGCGCATCGCGCCCAGCTGCGCGGTGAAGCCGCAGCCGACCGTCGCCGCGAGGGCGATGCCTGCGACGAGCGGCGCGATCTCGCGGGTGTTGAAGTACGCCGAGAAGAAGCCGGCGAACGCGCTGGTGTCCAGCTGCTCGAGCGCGGTGAAGCCCTGCAGGCCGACCTCGGTGCCGGTGAAGAACGACATCGCCGTGATCACGCCGACGGTGCCGCCGATGACGGCGAGCGCCCCTTGACCGAAGGTCACTTCCGCGAGCAGGCGCAAGACCTCACGCGGATAGTGGACAAGCGTGCGCGGGACCCAGGCCAGGACCCGCAGGTAGAACGCGAGGTGGCGTCCGAGCGCGTCGATCCCGCCGAGCGGACGGCGAGAGAGCTCCCTCACGTCGGCCACGTCACAACGCCTTCGCCGGGACGAGCTGGATGTAGAGCGCGCTCATCACGAAGTTGGCCAGGAACAGCAGCAGGAAAGTGATGACGACCGACTCGTTGACCGCCTGACCGACGCCGCGCGGACCACCGTCGGCGTGCATGCCCTTGTACGAGGCCACGATCGCGGCGATGAAGCCGAACACCAGCGCCTTGGCCATGCCCTGCCAGAGGTCCGGCAGCTGGGCCAGGGCGGTGAAAGAGGCCAGGTAGGCGCCCGGCGTGCCGCCCTGGAGGATGACGTTGAAGAAGTAGCCGCCGAGCACGCCGACGACGCTGACCAGGCCGTTGAGGAAGACCGCGACGAGCATGCACGCCAGCACCCGCGGGACGACGAGGCGCTGGATCGGGTCGATGCCCAGCACCATCATGGCGTCGAGCTCCTCGCGGATCTTGCGCGCGCCGAGGTCAGCGGCGATCGCCGAGCCGCCGGCCCCGGCGACCAGCAGCGCCGTCGCGATCGGACCCGCCTCACGGACGACCGCGAGCACAGCCGCCGAACCCGTGAAGGACTGCGCGCCGAACTGCTGGATCAGGCTGCCCGCCTGCAGGGCGATGACCGCTCCGAACGGGATCGCGACCAGCGCGGTCGGGATGATCGTCACCGACGCGATGAACCACGCCTGCTGGATGAACTCGCGCAGCTGGAAGGGTCGCCGGAACACGCCCACGACGACGTCCGCGCCGAAGGCGAACAGCTTGCCGAAGATCGCGAGAGGCGTCGTGAGGACGGTGACCGCACTCACGCAGCACCCCCGGACGAGACCGGGTCGTGGACGCGCAGCGGGTGGGGCGACAGCGGATCGTCCAGGAAGGAGCCGGGAGGAGGGGTCACACCGTTGGCGGCACACCACGCGCCCGGCGGCGCCTGCGTCGGGCGCGGGCGCCCGTCGGTCGGCAGCAGCTGGAGCGGGATCGGCGGCAGCGCGGGCAGGGTGCTGTGGTCCTCCAGCGCCAGCTCGTCGGCGTCCTTCTCTTCGCTCATGCCGATCGGGCCGACCGTCTGCGCGTTGAGGAACTGCCGGACGGCAGGCTCCTCGCTCGACAGCAGCATCTCGCGGGGCCCGAACATCGCCAGGTGGCGGTGGAAGAGCAACCCGATGTTGTCCGGGACCGTCCGCGCGGTGTTGATGTCGTGCGTGACGATGAGGAAGGTCGCCTCGATCTGGGCGTTGAGGTCGACGATCAGTTGGTTGATGAAAGCCGTACGCACCGGGTCGAGGCCGGAGTCGGGCTCGTCGAAGAGCACGATCTCCGGCTCCAGCACGAGGGCGCGGGCAAGTCCTGCGCGCTTGCGCATGCCGCCGGAGATCTCTGCGGGCAGCTTGCCCTCGGCACCGACGAGACCGACCATCGTCATCTTCTCCATGACGATCTCGCGGATCTCGGTCTCGGACTTGCGGGTGTGCTCGCGCAGCGGGAAGGCGACGTTGTCGAACAGCGTCATGGAGCCGAACATCGCGCCGTCCTGGAAGAGGACCCCGAACAGCTTGCGGATCTCGTACAGATCACGCTCGCTGCACGTCGCGATGTCGGTGCCCTCGATGAAGACGTGCCCCTCGTCGGGCTTCAGCAGGCCGATGAGGGCCTTGAGGAACACGGACTTTCCGGTGCCGGACGGTCCGAGCATGACGCTGATCTCCCCTGCGGGCAGGGTGAGCGACACGTCACGCCAGATCGTCTGCTTGCCGAAGGACTTCGTCAGACCTTCGACGCGTACCTCGACTCCCATGTGCGGGACTCCTTCGGGGGGACGAGCACCTCGGCCAGCGGGGTGCCACGGAAGGGCGTGGTGACCGCGTCAGGCGGTCTTGGCCCGGCGACGTGTCCGGACGGCGAGCGCGATGCGTGCGGCGGCTACGAGGCCGAGCAGCCCCACGAGCCCGACGCCGACCGGAGAACCGGTCGCCGGCAGCGAGGTCGTCGTGTACGGCGCGACGCCCCCGTCGTCGTCATCGTCGTCGTCATCATCGGAACCACCGTTGCCCCCCGGCGAGGTGGAGTCGGTGTTCTTGGGCGGGTCGATCACCGGCGGATCCTCACCGCCGCCGCCGCCACCCCCGTTGCCGTCGCCGTCCCCTCCGCCGGGGGAACCTCCGACGGTGGGCAGCGGGCACTCCGACTCCTCGCACCCGTCGCCGACAGGGATGGTGCCGATCACGCGCGCGGCGCGGGTGTCGAGGTTGCGGACGCAGTTGAGCTCGGTCTCGGCGATGGCACCCAGCACCGGCGGGTCGAGCTTTGCCTGGATCTTGAACGTCTTCGGCATCTGGACGTAGATCAGGCCACCGGTGACACCGTCGGGCAGCTCAGGGACGGTGACCGCGTCGACAGTGCCCTTGGCAGGGATGAGGAGCGAGCCCGAAGCAGGCACCGGGACCATAGGAGAGCTGAGGCCGCGGACCTGCGGCTCGAGGGTGGCGGCGACATCGCCACCGGGCACCACGCCCTGCAGGAGCACGGTGGAGGTCGCACCGCCGCCGACCTTGGTCACCAGCATGATGTCGCGAATCCGTGTGACCAACTTCGCCGGCAGGATGAGGTCGAGCTCGGCCGGAGTCTCAGCGATCGCGTCGCCCGCCACCACAGTGTCGGGCAGCGAGGTCCGCGCGTTCACGAGGAACTGCTGCGGACCGCCCAGCGAGGTGTTGATGATCTCGTTGTCCGACTCGCAGGTGTAGCCGACCTGGTTGAGCGAGACAGACTGCGCGGCACCGGCGACAGGCGCTAGCCCGACCTGCATGCCTCCCACGACCAGTCCCGCGGCGGCCATCAGACCTGCACCTCGATGCCATCCGACCTGACGACGTGCGACAGCGCTCACGCGCATGCGGTTCTCCCTCCCAAGCGAACCTCAGCGTCCGGAAGCGCAGCAGCGTGCTACTCCCAGGTAACAAACGTGACTGTAACCCACATTTTCACTGTGACACAACCCACAGAAGGTCCCAAACGGGTCACAGCCGCCTCGATGCCAGGTGACCCTCATCACAGCGCATTCGCGGCGCCGTCACTGTACAGCCAGGCCCAGGAGAAAAGACAGACGGGCACCCCTCCCGAAGGAGGGGTGCCCGTCTGTGCAGTGCGTCAGAGCGCGGAGTGCATCACTTGAGGGTGATGGTGGCGCCGGCGGCCTCGAGGGCCTCCTTGGCCTTGTCCGCGGCCTCCTTGTTGACGCCCTCGAGGATCGCCTTGGGGGCGCCCTCGACGAGGTCCTTGGCCTCCTTCAGGCCGAGGCTCGTCAGAGCGCGCACCTCCTTGATGACCTGGATCTTCTTGTCGCCGGCCGACTCGAGGACGACGTCGAACTCGTCCTTCTCCTCGACAGCGGCGTCAGCCGCGCCGCCACCAGCGGCGGGAGCGGCGGCAACCGCGACCGGAGCGGCGGCGGTGACGTCGAAGGTGTCCTCGAACTGCTTGACGAACTCGCTGAGCTCCAGGAGGGTCATCTCCTTGAAAGCGTCGAGCAGGTCCTCGGTGCTGAGCTTCGCCATGTTGGCGTCCTTCCTATCTGGGGACCCCGAGGGGGGGTCGGATACGTGATCGGGCCCTAGCCCTCGGAGCCCTCGGCCGCAGCCGGGGCTTCTTCGGTCTCGGCGGGAGCCGAGGTTGCGGGAGTCTCCTGCTCGACCTTGGCCTGCAGGGCACCCACGGCACGTGCTGCCTGAGCAAGCGGTGCCTGGAACAGAGCGGCGGCCTTCGAGAGGTTCGCCTTCATGCCGCCCGCGAGCTTGGCGAGGAGGACCTCGCGCGACTCGAGGTCAGCAAGCTTCGTGATCTCGGCAGCATCGAGCGCCTTCCCCTCGAGGAAGCCACCCTTGATGACGAGCTTGTCGTTCGCCTTGGCGAAGTCACGCAGACCCTTGGCGACCTCGACCGGATCGCCCTTGATGAAGGCGATGGCGGTCGGGCCGTTGAGGAGGTCGTCGACGCCGTCGACGCCGGCCTCGCGGGCCGCGATCTTGGTCAGCGTGTTCTTGGCCACGGCGTAGTTGACGTTCTCACCGAGCGAGCGGCGCAGGTCCTGCAGCTGCTTCACGGTGAGACCGCGGTACTCGGTCAGCACAGCGCCGTTGGAGCTGCGGAACTCGTCCGTCAGCTCGGCAACCGCTGCGGCCTTGTCCGGTCGCGCCATGGTTCTCCTTCGTGTCGTACCCGCCGCACGGCGAGCACCTGGTACGTACGAAGGCCACCGGCGCAACAGGCCCGGGAACGACGAACGCCCCGGCGCAGGAGCACGGGGCGCGACACACGGGAGAGTGCGTGAACTCGGTGAACCTGCGCGGGCCGCCCGCTGTGTGCGGGACCTTCGATCCGAGGCGCTCCCTGGGGAGTGCCGCGGACGACCGGCGGTCTTCGGCATCGTCCAGACTACGTGACCGGCCCGCGCAGATCCAAATCGGGTCGATCAGCCGCCCATCATCGACGAGCCGTCGACGACCTGGCCGGCCGGGGGCGCGGTGATCTCGACGTCCTCGCCCCACTTGGTGAAGGTCATCTCCATCGGGATCTGGGCCACATCCATGACGACCTTGCGCGGGAGGTCATCAGGGCCGACCCAGTATTCGTAGGTGATCTCGGCGGGCAGCTGCGCTGCTGCAGCCGCCTCCATGCCGGCGATCTTGGACGTGTCGACGACGACGTCGTAACGGCTGGCCTCGACGCCGTCGATGGTCTCGGTCTGTCCGGTCGCCGTCACGGACTTGAGCGCGTCCTTGAGGTTCTCGATGCTCTTGGTCGGATCCATCGAGTCGCGCAGCTGGCCGAACGACTCGCCTGCGGCACCCGCGGCGGCGTCGAGGGAGAGCTTCATCCACTTGCCCTCGGGCATGCCCGGCGCCTTCATGTAGAGCGCGCCGTCGACAAGCGTCATCTCGATGCTCTGTCCGCTCGCGTCCATCGTCATGCGCATCGCCGTCTTGCTCGGGTCGCTGTCGGTGATGACATCGGCCTCGGCGTCGATCTTCTGGCCTGCCGCCTCCATCGAGATCGTCATGTGCGCCGACCTCGCGTCCGTCTGGGCGCCGCCGAGCGTGTCGGCGAAGTTGGCCGAGGTGAGCTCGGTCGCTCCCTCGTCCGACGACCCGCCCTGCGACGAGGTCGAGGGGGTGGCGCCGGCGCCGCCGTCGCCGCCGTCGGCGACGTCCGCGCTGCTCCCGCAGCCGGCGGTGAGTGCGAGGGCGAGAGCCGCGACAGCGGCCGAGATCGTTCGGGTACGCATGACGACCACGCTACCTCGTGCATGGTTCGTCAGACGCACAGACGCCGCATCCCCTGTGGGGAGGCGGCGTCTGTGTCAGCTCACGTCACGCGTACAGGCGTGCGTGAGGGTCACTCGTCGTCGGAGGCGACGTTGCGGGTGCGGTTCGGGTCGATCGGCACACCCGGGCCCATCGTCGTCGAGACGGTGATCTTCTTGATGTAGCGGCCCTTGGAGCTGGCCGGCTTCAGTCGGAGGACCTCCTCGAGCGCGGCGGCGTAGTTCTCGGCCAGCGCCGTGGCGCTGAACGAGGCCTTGCCGATCACGAAGTGGAGGTTGGCGTGGCGATCGATACGAAACTCGATCTTGCCGCCCTTGATGTCCTTCACGGCCTTCGCGACGTCCGGGGTCACCGTGCCGGTCTTGGGGTTCGGCATGAGGTTGCGGGGGCCGAGGACACGACCCAGGCGACCCACCTTGCCCATCATGTCCGGCGTGGCGACGACGGCGTCGAAGTCGAGCCATCCGCCCGAGATTTTCTCGACGAGGTCGTCGGCACCCACGTAGTCGGCGCCGGCCTCGCGAGCGGCTTCGGCGTTCGCACCGGTCGCGAACACGAGGACGCGAGCGGTCTTGCCGGTGCCGTTCGGCAGGCTGACGGTGCCGCGGACCATCTGGTCGGCCTTGCGCGGGTCGACACCCAGGCGCATGGAGACGTCGACGGTCGAGTCGAAGTTCTTCGAACCCGACTCCTTGACGAGCTCCATCGCCTGCAGCGGCGTGTAGAGCGCGTCCTTGTCGATCTTCTGAGCGGCGTTGCGGTACGCCTTGCTGTGCTGAGGCATTCTGGTTCTTCTCTCTCTACCAGTCGTGGTCGTCGGGCCCAGCTGGCCCTGCCACAGTGCGGTCGGTCGGGTTGCTCCGCCGTCAGTCGACGGTGACGCCCATGGAGCGAGCGGTGCCGGCGATGATCTCCATCGCGGCGTCGATGTCGTTCGCGTTGAGGTCGGGGAGCTTGGTCTGGGCGATCTCGCGGACCTGGTCCTTGCTGATCGAGCCGACCTTGTCCTTGTGCGGGACGGCCGAGCCCTTCTGCAGACCTGCAGCCTTCTTGATCATCTCCGCAGCCGGGGGCGTCTTGGTGACGAAGGTGAACGACCGGTCCTCGTAGATCGTGATCTCGACCGGGACGATGTTGCCACGCATGGACTCCGTCGCAGCGTTGTACGCCTTGCAGAACTCCATGATGTTGACGCCGTGCGGACCGAGGGCGGTACCGACGGGCGGGGCCGGCGTGGCCGCTCCGGCCTGCAGCTGCACCTTGACGAGGGCAGCGATCTTCTTCTTCGGAGGCATATCTCTTTTCCTTCTCGTGGTCTCGGTGGGCCTGCCTCGGCCCTCCCACTGGTGTTGCGCGGAAGCCCTCTCGAGCGTACCTGCTGGCTCAGACCCGCTGGATCTGCGCGAAGCTCAGCTCGACGGGGGTCTCCCGACCGAAGATCTCGACGAGCGCCCGGACACGCTGGGCGTCGACGTTGATCTCGGTGATCGTGGCGTGCAGCGTCGCGAACGGACCGTCCACGACCATGACCGAGTCGCCGACGGAGAAGTCGGTGAACTCGACCTTCGGCGCCTGCGACTGCGCCGTCGACGAGGACGCCGTTGCCGGCGCATCGACCGCAGCCTGAGCCTCGACGGCGGGAGCGAGCATGCTCTCCACCTCGGCCAGGGTCAGCGGCACGGGCTGGTGGGCGTTGCCCACGAAGCCGGTGACCGACGGCGTGTTGCGCACCGTCGACCAGGACTCGTCGGTGAGGTCCATCCGGACGAGGACGTAGCCGGGGAGCACGGTGCGCTTGACGAGCTTGCGCTGACCGTTCTTGATCTCGGCCACCTCTTCGGTCGGGACGACGACCTCGAAGATGTAGTCCTCCATGTGCATGGAGGTGATGCGGTTCTCCAGGTTGGACTTGACCCTGTTCTCCATGCCGGAGTAGGTGTGCACGACATACCAGTCGCCGAACTGGTTGTGGAGCTGCTCGCGGAACGCCGCGAGCGGATCGAGCTCGGTGGCGACGGCTTCGAGGACGTCCTCGGTGGTCGCGGCGGCGTCGGCGATCTCCTGCGCCTCCTCGACGACCTCGTCGGCGAGGTCCTCGATCTCGTCCTCGGCGTCCGCGGCCTCGATCTCGGCACGCTCTTCGTCGGCCTCGGAGAGCTCCTCGAACGGCGTCAGCGGCTCAGGATCGACCTGCTCGGTCTCGTCTTCGGCGAGGTCGAGGCCTTCCTCGACCTCCTCGACCTCGAGCTCCTGCTCGTCGTCGTCCAACGGCGCACGGTTGCTCGTAGGAGCGACGGCGTCGCGCGGGGCGTCGTCGAACTCGTCATACGGCTGGGACACAGCGCCTCTTTCCTCGTCTCGTCTTGACCCGCGGGTCGCGGGTCAGGCGAAGACCCAGAACATCAGCTTTCCGAAGCCGTAGTCCAGGCCTGCCACGATGGCCATCATGACCAGCACGAAGAAGAGCACGACCACGAAGTAGTTGGCGACCTGCGAACGGGTCGGCCACACCACCTTGCGGAGCTCCGCGACGACCTGACGGTAGAAGGTCATCGGAGACGTACGCCCGGAGCGTGTGCTCTCGGTCGGAGCACTTGACGTCTCGCTCATGCTGACCGTTCCCTTCGATCGTGGTGCCTGTCATCGGTCCGCCGTCGGGACGGACCAGGCCTTTGCAGGGCAGGAGGGACTTGAACCCCCAACCTTCGGTTTTGGAGACCGATGCTCTGCCAGTTGAGCTACTGCCCTTCGTCGATGGCCGCTCCGCTGCCTCGTCACCACGGCCGTTGGGGAGGCGCGCGGGCATGACGACACAGTGGAAACATCCACCGGTCGTCAAGTGTACGGGGTGCCCCGGCACGGAGTCGAACCGGCTGGCACGATGACCGCATGGCCGTAGCGATGCGCTCGATCGACCGTCTCCCGAAGGCCCATCTTCACCTCCACTTCACGGGGTCGATGCGGCACACCACGCTGGTCGAGCTGGCCGAGCGCGACGGGGTCCGGCTCCCGCCCGCGCTGGTCGAGGAGTGGCCCCCGCTGCTGCGCGCGACCGACGAGAAGGGTTGGTTCCGCTTCCAGCGCCTGTACGACACCGCGCGCTCGGTCCTGCGTACCCCCGGCGACGTCCGGCGCCTCGTGCACGAGGTCGCCGAGGACGACGCGTCCGAAGGCTCGGTGTGGACGGAGATCCAGGTGGACCCCTCCGGCTATGCAGCGAAGTTCGGCGGGATCACGGCGTTCACCGACCTCGTCCTGGACTGCGTGCGCGACGCCAGCGCCACGTACGGGATCGGGATGGCGGTCGTCATCGCCTCGAACCGCACCCGCCATCCCCTCGACGCCCGTACGCTCGCTCGGCTCGCCACGCAATACGCCGGACGCGGCGTCGTGGGGTTCGGGCTGTCCAACGACGAGCGGCGCGGCGAGACCGCGTCGTTCGCGCCCGCGTTCGCGATCGCGCGCCGCGCGGGCCTGCGCAGCATGCCCCACGGAGGCGAGCTGCGCGGCCCGCAGAGCGTCGCCGCCGTCCTGCAGCACCTCGAGCCGGACCGGATCGGCCACGGCGTGCGCTGCGTCGAGGATCCCGCGGTGCTCGACGCCGTCGCGCGTGCCGGCATCACGCTGGAGGTGTGCCCCTCGTCCAACGTTGCGCTCGGCGTCTACGACACGTTCGAGGAGGTGCCCGTCCGGACGCTGATGGAGGCCGGGGTCGGGGTCGCGCTCGGCGCGGACGACCCGCTGCTGTTCGGCGCGCGCCTGTCTGGCCAGTACGCCGCGCTGCGGGCGGCTCAGGACTTCAGCGATGCCGAGCTGGCCGAGCTCGCCCGCATGTCGCTGCGTGGTTCGTACGCTCCGGACGAGCTTCGCGACACCGCGCTCGCCGCGATCGACGCCTGGCTCGCCGCCGACCCCGACTGACGCGACGGGCCAGTCGACGACGGTGTGACCCGCTCGACGTCCTGGACGAACCGACGCCGAGGGTGCCGGAACAGCGCTCCCCGACGCGTGGAGCGGGCCGCCCTCTGTTGTCCACAGGGGTCTCTGCAGAGAGTGCCGCCGGTAGACCACAGTTCTCGGGTGGAACGGTTGCAGCGGATCGCACGACAGCAGGGCGGGAGCTCGCGCTCGTCGACGGCCGTCGGGCAGAGGTCGACTTCCTGTGGCCGGTGCAGCGCCTGGTGGTCGAGTTCGACGGGCGGGTCACGTACGACGACGATGACGAGGACGAGGCCAGGACGACCGTCTGGGCCCAGAAGAAGCGTGAGCTGAAGGTCCGAGATCTCGGATACCACGTTGTCCGGCTGACGTGGGCCGACCTGGCCCCCGAGAACGCCGAGCGCACGGCAGCGCGACTGCGTCGTGAGCTCGCGCGAGCACAGCGCCTGTACGGCCACCTCAGCGTCGGTTCGTCCAGGACGCCGTGAGGGTCAAGACGTCGCTGAGCGAGCGGGAGCCGGTCGGGCTCAGAGCTCGGTGCCGACGAGGACCGGCTCGTTCTCCAGGCGTACGCCGAACTTCGCCTCGACCCCGTCGCGGATCTCGCGAGCCAGTGCGAGGAGCTCGTAGCCGGTGGCGCCGCCACGGTTGGTGAGCGCGAGGCTGTGCTTGGTGGAGACGCGGGCCGCCGTCTCGCCGTACCCCTTGCCGAAGCCGGCGTGTTCGATCAGCCACGCGGCGCTGGTCTTGACACGCCCGTCGGGCTGCCCGAAGCGCGGCGCGTCAGCAGGCAGCGCACCTGCGGCGTCGGCCGACAGGACCGGGTTGGTGAAGAACGACCCCGCGCTCCACGTGTCGTGGTCGTCCGGATCGAGCACCATGCCCTTGCCGGCACGCAGGTCGAGGACGGCGTCGCGGACGTCCGCGAGCGGCGCACGGTCGCCGACCGCGATGCCGAGGGTCTTGGCCAGCTCGGCGTACCGGACCGGGGCGCCGAGCGAGCCGAGCTCGAGCTGGAAGGTGACCTCGAGCACGACGTGGCGTCCGGGCTCGGCCTTGAAGCGGCTCGTGCGGTAGCCGAAGCCGCAGTCGACCGCGGAGTACGTGACCACACGCCGGTCGCGGCGGTCGTAGGTACGGACCCGGGCGATGGTTTGGGCGACGTCCTGGCCGTAGGCACCGACGTTCTGGATCGGCGTGGCTCCGACCCGTCCGGGGATGCCGGAGAGGGTCTCGATGCCGACCCACTCCTGCTCGACGGCGTGAGCGACGAAGTCGTCCCACACCTCCCCCGCGGCGACCGTCAGGGTGGCACCGCTGCAGCGGTCGACGTCGGCGACCAGGCCCTGGGTACGGATGAGGACGACGGTGCCGTCGAAGCCCTCGTCGGCGACGACGACGTTGCTGCCGCCCCCGAGCAGGAGGACCCGCTCACCGGCCTCGTCGAGCGCGCGGACGGTGTCGACAAGATCGTCGGCGTCTGTCACCTCGACGATCTCACGGGCGGGTCCACCGATCCGCAGCGTCGTGAGCGGGGCGAGGACGGTCAGGTCACGCATCGAGAAGGCTCCCAACATGACACCAGGGTCCGCGCCTGTTCGGCGGGACCCTGGTGAACGGTGTGTACGTGGGAAGTCGTACGAGGTGGGTCAGCGGGTCTCGCGGTGGACCGTGTGACGACGCTCGTGCGGGCAGAACTTCTTGAGGTCGAGGCGATCGGGATCGTTGCGACGGTTCTTCTTGGTGATGTAGTTGCGTCGCTTGCACTCGGTGCACGCCAAGGTGATCTTGGGGCGGATGTCAGAGCTCTTGCTGGCCACGAGTCTGCCTCTTCTTCGCTGGAACTGCTTCTGTCGTCTTTTGTAGCGGGGGCGGGACTCGAACCCGCGACACCACGATTATGAGCCGTGTGCTCTAACCACCTGAGCTACCCCGCCATGCGTCATCCCGCCGCCCTTCGCACCGGGCGGAGGGAGCGGGTGAGACTCAGAGCCCCTTTACGGAATCGAACCGTAGACCTTCTCCTTACCATGGAGACGCTCTGCCGACTGAGCTAAAGGGGCGATCGGCGAACCGAGAAGCAAAGATACACGGCCGCTGCGACGAACCGAAATCGGGGGTCTCCCCCATGATTCCGGTCACATAATACGACCATGCCCACCTGTCGTACGGCGCTCGCGGCCGCAGCCCTGCTGCTCGTCAGCGCCTGCAGCTCCGGCGGCAGCGGATCGATGTCCGGTGACCCGACGGCAGCCCCGACGACGAGCCCGACGAGCGCCGCGCCGACCGACGTCGTGCCCGGTGACGACTGGGCGACGATCGACCCGGTGACCGCCGGCTTCGACCCCGCGGCGCTGCGTGCGCTCGACCGCGACCAGGCCGCCGCCGGGTCCTCTTGCGTCGTCGTGACCCGCGACGGCGCGCTCGTCCACGAGGCGACCTTCGGCGACGCGGACCGCGACTCGACGGGCCCCGCGTTCTCGGTCACGAAGTCGTTCACGTCCGTCCTGGTGGGCATTGCCGCCGACGAGGGCCTCCTCGAGCTCGACGACCGGGCGTCCGCGTACGTCCGCGCCTGGCGGGGCACGCCGGCGGCGCGGGTCACGATCCGCGACCTCCTCGCGAACGTGTCCGGCCGGCACTGGGACTTCGCCACCGACTACCAGCAGATGGCGATCGCCGCGCGTGACAAGACCGCCTTCTCGATCGCGCTCGCGCAGGACGCCCGGCCGGGCACGGTCTGGCGCTACAACAACGCCGCGATCCAGACCCTCGACGAGGTGCTCCAGGTCGCCACCGGGAAGAACCCTCGCGAGTACGCCCAGGAGAAGCTCCTCGGCCCGCTCGGGATGTCGCGCACGTCCTGGAGCGAGGACGCGGCGGGCAACACCCTGATGTTCTCGGGCGTCGACGCGTCGTGCCTCGACCTGGCGCGGCTCGGGCTGCTCATGATGCGCGACGGACGCTGGGACGAACGCCAGGTCGTCTCCTCCGCGTACGTGGAGCAGGCCACCGGACGGTCCTCGTCCCCGCTCAACGCCGCGTACGGGCTGCTGTGGTGGGTCAACCGCAAGGGGCCCGTCCACGGGGCGCGTACGGCCTCCGGAGCCGGTGCGGACGCCGGGGAGGCTCCCACCCGCAGCCGGCTCGCACCACACGCGCCGAAGGACGCGTTCTGGGCGCTCGGTCTGGGCAGCCAGATCGTCGCCGTGGTGCCCTCGGACGGGATCGTGGCCGTACGGATGGGCGCGGCCCCGCAGGACCCGCAGGCCCTGTCGGCGGACGCCTTCACCGCCGACGTCCTCGACGCGATGCGATGAGGCGCCCGCACGGTCCGCATAAGCGGACGAGCCCGGCCCCGCACGTGCGGAACCGGGCTCGTCGACCGTGGCAGGTGCAGGATTCGAACCTGCGAAGGCATTGCCGGCTGATTTACAGTCAGCTCCCATTGGCCGCTCGGGCAACCTGCCAGGGGTTGTTACTCTGCGCGAGCAACAGCACGACTTTAGCGCAGCGCTCCAGCGCACCCGAAATCGGGTGACCAGCTGCCTGACCGAGAGGATCATCATGGCCGCGGACTCGTCGTTCGACATCGTGAGCAAGCTGGACCACGCCGAGATCGACAACGCGATCAACCAGGCCGCGCGCGAGATCTCGACGCGGTACGACTTCAAGAACACCGGGGCCTCGATCGAGAAGAGCGGCTCCACCGACGTCGTCATCAAGGCCAACGCCGACGAGCGGGCCCTCGCCGTGCTCGACGTGCTCAAGGACAAGCTCGTCAAGCGGGGAGTCTCCCTCAAGACGCTGGAGGCGGGCGACCCCAAGCAGTCCGGCAAGGAGTCCGTCATCAACGGCACCTTCTCCGAGGGGATCACTCAGGAGCAGGCCAAGAAGGTCTCCAAGCTGATCCGTGAGGAGGGCCCCAAGGGCGTCAAGGTCCAGATCCAGGGCGACGAGCTGCGGGTCACGGGCAAGAAGCGCGACGAGCTGCAGGAGGTCATCGCCCTGGTCAAGGGCGCCGACCTCGACTTCGCGGTGCAGTTCGTCAACTACCGCTAGCGCGCCGCGCCGCCTTTCGCCTCGAGCGCGCCGCGGCCGGCGAGCTCGTCGGCGCGCTCGTTGCCAGGGTCGCCCGCGTGGCCCTTCACCCAGTGCCACCGCACGTCGTGCCGCTGGGCCGCCTCGTCGAGGCGGCGCCAGAGGTCCTCGTTCTTGACCGGCTGCTTGGCGGCGGTACGCCAGCCGTTGGCCTTCCATTTCGTGACCCACGACATGATCCCGTTGCGAACGTAGCTGCTGTCGGTGTGCAGGTCGACGCCCACCGGCCGGGTGAGGGTCTCGAGCGCCTGGATGGCCGCCATCAGCTCCATCCGGTTGTTGGTCGTTGCCGGGTCGCCCCCGTGGAGCTCTGCGACGTGGTCGCCATAGCGCAGCACGGCACCCCATCCACCCGGTCCTGGGTTGCCCAGGCAGGCGCCGTCGGTATGGATCGTCACTGTCGCTTCGTCGGGCACACCGGAACCCTAGTCACGCCAGGAGTCCCATCGGCGCTCGGGCGGGGGCGCGTCAGGGCAGAGGACCGAGAAGCAGCGTCGGAGCGATCGAGGTCGCGGCGAGAGCGACCGCGCCGACGACGACGACGGCGTACGCGAGCCGGGCCCCGCGCCCCTCGCGCACGCTGGTCACCGGGGGCGCGTCCGCCGCGTCGCCGACCCGGTCCGCAGGCGCGTACGCGACGACGACGAGCCGCAGGTAGTAGACCAGGCCGAGCGCGACGTTGACCGCCATCACGCCCGCCAGCCAGGCGTACCCAGCGACGATGACGGGCTGGAGCACGACGTACTTCGCGACCAGCCCGATCACCGCCGGCGGGAACCCGGCGAGGGTGAGCAGCCCGAGCACGAGGGCGACGCCGAGCACCGGGTCTCGGCGGCCCGCACCAGCGAGGTGGGCGTAGGTGGTCCCCCCGAACCGGCGCAGCGCGACCGCCGCGACGGCGAAGACCGTGAGGTTGGCGATCGCATAGACCGCGAGGTAGCGCAGCGGCGCCGTCAGCACGATGTCGGCGCGGACGGCGAGTGCGACCATCGGGGCCAGGACGAATCCGCCCTGCGCGATCGACGACCACGCCAGCATCCCGACGAGGTCGCGCTGAGCCAGGGCCCCGATGTTGCCGACCGTCATCGAGAGCGCAGCGACGAGGGCGACGAAGAGGTCCCAGCGAGGCTGCAGCGACACCAGCGGGTACGCGAGGACGACGAGGAGCGCGGCGAGCGCGCCGCCCTTGGAGACCACCGACAAGAAGCCGGCGACCGGGATCGGGGCGCCGCGGTAGGCATCGGGGATCCACAGGTGGAACGGCACGGCGCCGACCTTGAAGACCAGGCCCACGAGGAGCAGGACGACGACCGCGGCGGCGACGCGGGCCGGGGCCTCGGACGTCTGCAGGGCCGCGTACACACCGTCGTAGGTCAGGGTGCCGGTCAGCCCGTAGAGCAGCGAGAGCCCCATCAGCGTGACCGCGGTGGCGGTGGCCGACGCGAGGAAGAACGTCCACGCCGAGCTCACCGACTCGCGGCGGTCGCGGCGCATCGCGACCAGGGCGATCGAGGGGAGCGACAACAGCTCGAGGGCGACCACCAAGGTCACGAAGTCCTGCGCGGCGGCAAGGGTCAGAGCTCCAGCGGTGGCCGAGAGGACCAGGAACGTCGACTCCCCCGGCGGCATCGCGGGGTCGTCCTCGAGCGACTGCGTGAGGACCACCACGACCAGCGCCGACACCAGGAGGACCCACGAGAAGCCGGCGACGAGCGGACCGCTCGAGCCCGTGTCGGCGAGCCACGCCCCGGCCGCGAGCAGCGACGCCCCGGCGACGACACCCTGGCGGCGCCACCCGCCCGCGGGCCAGAACGCGTCCACGAGCAGCGCGACGATCGCGCCGACGGCCACCATCAGCGGCACGCCGACCGAGGCCCAGTCGACGGCGTCCGGGGTCATCGTCCGCTCCCGAGGATCGCCGGGATACTCGGCTCGACCACGCCCATCACGAGGCCCGGCGCCAGCCCGAGGAGCAGCACGGCGACGATGAGGACGGCGGCGATGCCCCGCTCGGAGCCCGCGAGGTCGAGGTCGGCGTCATGCGGGGTCGGCACGCCTTGGAGGGTGCGCCGGATCATCCGCAGGAAGTAGGCCGACGTCAGCAGCACACCGACGAGCGCGGCGACGAGCAGGACGCCCGCGAGCACCGGGACGAGCCCCGCTCCGGAGTCCACCGCCGCCTCGTACGCGCTGCGCAGCGCCATCATCTCCCCCCAGAAGCCGGCCAGCCCCGGAAGTCCGAGGCTCGCGAACGCCGCGAAGGCCAGCACCACGGCGAGCGCCGGCATGCGGGCGTACAGGCCCCTCCCGAGCACGGCCATCTCGGCGCTGCCGAAGCGACGCTTGAGCGAACCCGCGTTGAAGAACAGGAGCCCGGTCACCACACCGTGGGCAACGCTGGCGAACACCGCCGCGGCGACGCCGATGTCGGTGAGCGTGGCGATGCCGAGGACGACGAAGCCCATGTGGCCGACGCTCGAGTACGCGATGAGGCGCTTGAGGTCGCTCTGCCGCAGGCACGCGAGCGCAGCCACGACGATGCCGATCACGCCGAGCACCCCCAACCACGGGGCGAGCTCGCGCGCCGGGCCCGGCAGCACCGAGACGAGCACGCGGAGCAGCCCGTACGTGCCGAGCTTGAGGAACACGGCCGCCAGGAGGACCGAGCCCACCGTCGGGGCCTTCGCGTGGGCGTCGGGGAGCCACAGGTGGAACGGCCAGATCGGCGTCTTGACCGCGAGTCCGACCGCGATCATGGACGCCGCGAACAGCGCCCAGCCGCCGTCGAGCACGCCCGAGCGCGCGGCCAGCTCAGGGATCTGGAGCGTGCCGGTCAGCGCCCACACGGTCACGAACCCGACCAGCATGAACGCCGACCCGATGACGGTGTAGAGCAGGAAGCGCGTGGCGGCGACCCGGCGTCCGACCGGGTCGCGCGGGTCTCCCCAGCGCGCGATCACGAACCACATCGGGATCAGCGCCAGCTCGAAGAACACGAAGAAGAGCAGCAGGTCGAGCGACGCGAACACCCCGATCGCCGCCGACAGCACGACCATCACGAGCGCGACCAGGGCGGGCGTCGCGTTGTCGCCTGCCGGCGGATCGTCGACGAGTGCCCAGCACACGAGGGCCGACAGCAGAGTCGTCATCAGCAGCAGCGGGAAGGAGATGCCGTCCATCCCGAGGTGGAGGTGCACTCCGATCGCCCGGACCCACACCACGTCGATCTCGGAGGCGTACCCTCCGCCGTCGTGCACGAGCCACGCCCCGAGGACGAACAGCCCGGAAAGGACCGATGCGGCCACGCCGGCACGCGCGGCGACGCGGTCGGTCACCATCGTGCGGGCGAGCCCCAGAAGGGCCGCTGTCAGCGCAGGAACCACGAGCGCGACGACGAGCCCGTTCATCGGACCACCACCAGGCCCGCGATCACGAGCACTCCGACGGCGAGCACGGTGACGTACACCTGGGCGTTGCCGGACTGGGCACGCGCGAACCCCTTGGAGAGGGACACCGTCACCCACGCGGCCGCCCGCGGGTAGAACCCGAGGATGTCGCGGTCGGTCGCCACCACGGCGTCACCCGCCCCGCGAGCAGCCACGCCCGCACGGTCGTACGCGACGTCCATCGCGAGCTCGCGGTCGAACGCCGGACGGACGGCTCCGAGCAGGTCGGCGGGGTCGCGACCGGCGGCCACCGTGCGCCAGGCAAGCCACCCCGCGGCGACGACCAGGACCGTCGTCACAAGACCGGTCAGCGGTTCGAGCGGCATCGCCAGGCTCAGCAGGAGGCTCACCGCCGCGAGCACGACCAGCGGACCGACCATCAGCGGCGGGGCCTCGTGGAGGGCGGGCGACCGCGATCCCGCCTCAGCCATCGCCGTACGGCCCTCGCCGCCGACGAACGTGACCCACCAGGTGCGGAAGGCGTAGACGACCGTCACGACCGCCGTCACCAGCCCGCACGCGAGCACCAGCGCGGCCACGGCGGGCGCGACGGGCGCCTCGTGCCCGATCCCGTGCCACGCCGCCTCGATCACGGCGTCCTTGCTGAAGAACCCGACCGTCGGCACGACCCCGGCGAGCGCCGCGAACCCGATCGTGGCCGTCACGAACGTCCACGGCATCACCGCGCGCAGACCGCCCAGGTCCGACAGGGCCGTCGAGCCGACGGCGTGCGCGACCGACCCGGCCGCGAGGAACAGCAGCGCCTTGAACGCGCCGTGGGACAGCAGGTGGTCGATGCCCGCGTCGTAGCCGCCGACCGACAGGGCCGCGAACATGTACGCCAGCTGGCTGACGGTCGACCAGGCCAGCACCCGCTTGAGGTCGCGCGACGTCAGCGCGAAGAGCGCGGCCAGCAGCATCGTCACGCATGCGATGACCGCGAGCACCGTCATCGTCACCGCCGAGGCGGCGAGCACGGGATAGAGGCGTGCGACGAGGAAGACGCCCGCCGCGACCATCGTCGCCGCGTGGATGAGGGCGCTGATCGGTGTCGGGCCCGGCATCGCGTCGGCGAGCCAGGTGTGCAGCGGGAACTGCGCCGACTTGCCGACGACCGCGAGGACGAGCAGCAGGCCGATCCAGGTGAGCCCCTCGGGCGCACCCGGCGACGCCATCGCCGTGAGGACCTCGCTGATCTCGTACGTCCCGAACGTGTGGCCGATCCCGAAGATCGCCACCAGCAGGCCGAGGTCGCCGATCCGGGTCAGGAGGAAGGCCTTCACGGCCCCGGCGCGTGCTGGGGAGAGCTCCCAGTGATGGCTGATCAGCAGGTAAGAGCACAGGCCCATGACCTCCCAGCCCACCAGCAGCATCCACAGGTTGTCGGCGGTCACGACGGTGGCCATCGCGATGAGGAAGAGCTGGATGATCGTCGCGTAGGCGCGGTAGCGCGAGTCGCCTGCCATGTACGCGACGGAGTAGATCTGGACGAGCAGTCCGACACCGGCCGCGAGCAGCAGCATCACCGCACTGAGGTGGTCGACGAAGAATGTCACCGAGACGCCGAGGAGATCGCCGCCGTCGACGAGGGTGGTCTGCGCGCCAGCCGGCACGCCGTACGGCCCGGTCCGCTCGCCGAGCTGCGGGAACGCGACGACCGCCGCGCACACGGCGAGCAGCGCGGTGATCGCGACCGTCGACGCGCTGTCACGGCGCCTCACAGCTCGTCACCCCCGTCCGGCATCACCTGAGGGAGGCTCTCCTGGCCGTCGACGTCGGCGTTGCCGACCGTACGGAACAGCACGAGCACGAGCGCGAGGCCCAGGCCGATCTCTGCCGCGGCGAGGGCGATCACGAACAGCGTGAGCGACTGGCCCGTGTGCAGCGTGTCGGCCCACCAGGTGTCGAACGCGACGAGGTTGAGGTTGACGGCGTTGAGCATCAACTCGACACCCAGCAGCACCATCACCGCGTGCCGCCGGGCCAGCACCGCGTACAGGCCGAGACCGAACAGGCCGCACGAGACGGTCAGCGGGAGCATCAGCGGCATCAGCGCTCCCCCCTGCGCGTGAGGGCGATCGCGCCGACCAGCGCCGCCAGGAGCACCACCGAGAGCACCTCGAAGGGCAGCACCCACGTCCGGAAGATCGCGTCGCCGAGCCGCCCGGCGGTGCCGATCCGGATCTCGTCCTCGTCGATCACCTCGCCGCCGAACCCGGCCCACATCACGGCGCCGAGCGCGACCGTCGCCGCAGCGGCGATCACGGCGGCGAGCGGTTGGTTGGCGGTCGCCGTGGCCGAGCCGCTGCCGGTCGGCGCGCGCGTCAGCATCAGCGCGAACAGCAGCAGCACGATCACCGAGCCGACGTAGATGAGCACCTGCACCCACGCCACCAGCTCGGCCGCGAGCAGCACGTACAGCCCTGCCAGGGCGCCCAGGGTGACGACGAGCCACAGCGCGGCGTGGACGATCTGGTCGCTGGTCACGACGAGGAACGCCGACACGAGCGTAATCAGGCCGAGCGCCGCGAAGACCACCGTGACGGCCGTCATGCGCCGGGCTCCGGGGGACGCTGCGCCTTCTCCGCCTCCCGATGAGCCGCCTTCTCCGCCACCCCGATCTCCTTCGGGGGCTCGGCCGCGGGATCGAGCGGCTGGGGCGGCGGCACCGTCCACATCCACTCACGGAGGCGGTCCTTGTCGTGGGTCAGGTCGCGGATGTCCAGCTCGGCGTACTCGAACTCCGGCGACCAGTGGAGCGCGTCGAAGGGGCACACCTCGACGCAGATGCCGCAGTACATGCACAGCGAGTAGTCGATGTCGAAACGGTCCAGCACGTTGAAGGAGCGCTCGCGGCCGCCCTCGGTCACGGGAGGCTCGGTCTCCTTGTGCGAGTCGATGTAGATGCACCACGCCGGGCACTCACGCGCACACAGCATGCAGGACGTGCAGTTCTCCTCCTGCAGGGCGATGACCCCGCGGCTGCGCGGAGGCAGCTCCGGGAGGACGTCTGGGTACTGCTGGGTCACAGCGCGCCGGGTGAGGTTGTGCCACGTCACCTGCAGGCCCTTGAGGAGTCCCTTCATACGAGCACCACCACCGTCGTCAGAGCCAGCTGCCCGAGCGCGACGGGCACCAGCAGCTTCCAGGCCAGAGCGTTGAGCTGGTCCTCGCGCATCCGCGGCCAGGCCACCCGGAACCACACCACGCAGAACGCCACCGCGAACGTCTTGAGCAACGCCCACAGCCAGCCCAGCTCGTCGGACGACGGCCCGCGCCAGCCGCCGAGGAACAGTGTCGTCGTGAGCCCCGCGAGCACGACGATGCCGGCGTACTCGGCGAGGAGGAACATCGCGAACCGCATGCCGCCGTACTCCGTGTAGGGGCCGAGGATCACCTCGGCGTCGGCAATCGGCATGTCGAACGGCGGCCGCTGCAGCTCGGCCAGCCCCGCCACCACGAACACGCACAGCGCTGGGAGCTGCCACACCAGCCACGACCACTCCCACGCCTGCGCGATGCCGACCAGCGACAACGAGCCGGCCATCATCGCCGCCGAGACCGCCGCCAGGACCATCGGGAGCTCGTAGCTCATCAGCTGCGAGGCGGTGCGCAGACCGCCGAGCAGCGAGTACTTGTTGGCGCTCGCCCAGCCGCCCATCAGGGTGCCGAGCACGCCCACGCTCATCACCGCCAGCGCGAAGAACAGACCGAGGTCGAGGTCGGCACCGACGACGCTCGGGCCAAGCGGGATCACGAAGAGCACCACGAGGTAGGGGACCAGCGCGACGGCCGGCGCGAGCGCGAAGACGGGGCGGTCAGCGGCGCGCGGCGTCACGTCCTCCTTCTGGGCGAACTTCACGCCGTCGGCGATCAGCTGTGCCCAGCCGTGGAAGCCACCGGCATACATCGGGCCGACCCGCGACTGCATGTGCGCCATCGTCTTGTGCTCGAGCTGACCGACGACCAGCGGCAGCACCAAGAACGCCACGAGCACGAGCCCGCACCGCAGGAGGAGGTCGAGGAGGTCGATCATGCCGGGTCCTCGGAGGAGGGCTCGGGCGGCGGATCGGCACGGCGGGTACGGCGCGGCCGGGCGGGGCGAGCGGCCGGGCCCGCTGTCGCGTGGGACAGCGGGTCAGGCGCGGACGAGCCCGGCTCGCGCGGCCCCCACTGCTCGGCGTCGGGCACACCTGGCGGCCGCACCCGGCGTCGTCCGGGAGAGGAGTCGGCCGCCGCGACGTCGTGGTCGGACTCGCCCGGCTCCTTCGCACCCGGCCAGGGCTTCACGACGCGCGAGGCCAGCACGAACTCCTTGCGCAGCGGGTGGCCCTCGAAGGCGTCGGGCAGCAGCAGCGTCTCCAGCGGCACGCCGCCCCGGAAGTCGACGCCGAACATCTCGTGCGTTTCCCGCTCGTGCCACGCCGCACCGGCGTACAGATCGACGATCGAGTCGAGGACGGGCTGCGTCCGAGGGACGTGGGTCTGGACGAGCAGGTGGCGCACGGCCGTCCGGCCCACGCCGGGCGAGAGCGCCGCGAGATGGCAGACGATGCGCAGGCCTCCCGTGAGCGAGGGCTCGTCCGGGTATGGGCTCGGGGCGCCGGCCTCGTCGACGGCGCTCAGCCAGTCGAAGAACTGGCAGCCTCCCTGGTCGCGGAGCATCATCACGATCGGTCGCCACCACCCGGCGGGCACCGTGAGGGTCTGCTGCCCAAACTCCTGCGACGCGGTCACCCGGTCACCCGCGACCGCGCGACCGAGGTAGAGGACGTCCTCGGCCCACCCCACGCCGGCTATCCGTCCTGCTCGGGAGTCACGGGTGGTCGCAGGAGCGACGAGAGCGAGCGGCGCAGACCCGTACGGCCGTACCGCTGGGCCAGGTCCTCCCCTGCGATCTTGTCCTGGAGCGTGACGATGCCCTGGAGCAGCGCCTCCGGTCGTGGCGGGCACCCCGGCACGTACACGTCGACGGGGATGATCTGGTCGACGCCCTTGGTCACGCAGTACGAGTCCCAGTAGGGCCCGCCGGAGTTCGCGCACGAGCCGAACGAGATGACGTACTTCGGGTCGGGCATCTGCGCGTACAGGCGCTCGATCGCGGGCGCCATCTTGTCGGTGACCGTGCCCGACACGATCATGAGGTCGGCCTGGCGAGGGCCCGGTGCGAACGGGATGACGCCGAGGCGGATGAAGTCGTGGCGGGCCATCGAGGCGGCCATGAACTCGATGGCGCAGCACGCCAGCCCGAAGTTGAACACCCACAGGGAGTAGCGCCGGCCCCAGTTGAGGAGGTAGCGCACGGGACGCGGCGCGAGCGCCGACCCGACACCGAGCTCGGGCGTGTCCAGGCGCTGGATCGTCGGGACGCCCAAGTTGACCGACGAAGGGGTCACGTCCATGTGAGCACCCCCTTGCGCCACGCGTAGACCAGACCGAGTCCGATGAACCCGAGGAACACCGCCATCTCGACCGCAGCCGGCCAGCCGATCTCCGCGAAGACGACTGCCCACGGGAAGAGGAAGACCGCGTCGACCGCGAAGATCACGTAGAGGAAGGCGTAGACGTAGTAGCGCACGTTGCTCTGCGCCCATCCGGAACCGACCGGATCCACCCCGGACTCGTACGTCAGCAGCTTCGCCGGGTCGGCGACGACCGGCCGGAACAGCCGGTTGGCCCCGAGCATCCCGGCCGCAACGACCACGCCGACGCCGACGATCGCGGCCACCGAGGCGTACGACGCGAGGTAGTCGGCGTAGTCGGACATGCGCCTGAGTCTAGGGGGTGGCACGGACCCCGCGCGGGCCCTGGAGGCCGCGACCCCCGGACCCGACAGACTATGGCCCATGTCACGACTCCCCCGCGTGTGTGCGCTGGTCGCGGGCGCCAGCCTCGTGCTCGCCGCCGTCGCACCGTCCTTTGCCTCCGACGAGCCCCAGACATGGGGCACCACCCCTTCGCCTCTGGCCTCTCCGTCGCCTCGCGCGGCAGGCCTCGTCATCACCTACGAGCCCGGGGCGCGCCCCGCCGTCGCCGCGGCACGCCGCGTCGTCGAGGCCGAGGGCGTCGACACCGCACCGACCACGACCCCCGTCACCGACGACGTGGAGGCGCTGGCCTTCACGGAGACGACGACGCTCGCTGAGGCTGAGAAGGCCGCCGCCGAGCTCGCCGACATGCCCGGTGTCGCCAGTGTCGAGCCCGACCTCGTCATGACGGCGGCAGCTGCGCCGAACGACCCGCAGTGGTCCCGACAGTGGAACATCCACGGCACGTACGGGTCGAAGGCCACCGCCGCGTGGCCGTCGACGACCGGACGGGTCGTCGTGGGCATCGTCGACACTGGCCGGACCGCCCACCCCGACCTCGACAGCAAGACGGTCGCCGGGATGGACTTCATCAGCAGCGCGTCGCGGTCTCGTGACGGCAACGGTCGCGACTCCAACCCGCAGGACCAGGGTGACTGGGTGGCCGCCAACGAGTGCGCGGCCGGGGTTCCGGCGACCAGGAGCAGCTGGCACGGCACCCACGTCGCCGGCATCGTCGGTGCGCGCACGAACGACGGCTACGGGATCGCCGGCAATGCGCCGGGCGTCCGTGTCCAGCACCTGCGCGTGCTCGGCCGCTGCGGCGGCACGATGTCGGACATCGCCACCGCGATCCTCTGGGGCTCAGGCGCGAAGGTCCGCGGCCTGGCCCGCAACAAGACGCCCGCACGCGTCCTCAACCTCTCCATCGCCGGCGCCTCCAGCTACTGCCCCGCGGTCCTTCGCAACGCGATCAACGCCGCCCGTGCGCGGGGAACCGCCGTGGTCGTGGCCGCCGGCAACGAATTCCGGGACGCGGCCTCCTACTCGCCGGCCAACTGCCCCGGCGTGATCACGGTCGGCTCCACCAACAAGGTCGGGCAGATCGCGGGCAGCAGCGGAGGCACCCAGTGGTTCCCTTACTCCAACTACGGGCGCGTCGTCGATCTGTCCGCCGCGGGCGGTGACGCCGTCGCCGGCAACCAGGTCTACTCGACGCTGAACACCGGGACCTCGACCCCCGGCGGCCCCACGTGGGGCGAGATGGCCGGGACGAGCATGGCCGCGCCGGCCGTGGCCGCGGCCGCCGCGCTCATCTCCTCCCATGGCGCCTACAGCCCGGCGACGGTCGAGCACGCGCTGCGCTGGGCCGTCAAGCCCTTCCCGCAGCTGTCCAACGGTCGTCACAACTGCAACACCACGGCGTGCGGCACCGGCGTCCTGGACGTCTCGAAGCTGTCGTTCTCGACCAAGCCCCCGGTCCTGGGCGGCACCAACCGTCGCGGGAGCGTGCTCACCACGACCGCAGGCACGTGGACCGGCGGCCCCACCTCGTACTCCTTCCGCTGGATGCGCAACGGCAAGCCGATCCCGGGCGCCACCGGCACCTCGTACCGCATCACCGCCGCTGATGGCGGTGCCGTCGTCCAGGCCCAGGTCGCCGGCCGCAAGGGCGCTGGCTCGCCGGGACTGTGGCGGGGCACCGCGGGCGTCCGCGTCGCGAAGGTAGGGACGAGCGTCCGCCTGAAGGTCTCACCCAAGAGGACCAGCTACGGCAGGTCGGGCGCCAAGCTGGTCGCGCGGGTGCGCGTGGCGGCCGGCCCGATCAAGGGCAAGGTGGTCTTCCGTGACGGCAAGAAGAAGATCAAGACCGTCAAGGTGAAGAAGGGCAAGGCCGTGCTCAAGCTGTCGTCGACCAAGCTCAAGCGCGGCAAGCACAAGATCACGGCGAGGTACGTGGCCAAGCACCCCGCGTTCAAGAGCTCGGTGTCCCGGCCGGTCAGGCTGCTGGTCCGCTGAGGGTGACCACAGCGAGTACGCCGCGATGACGGCGCGAGAGGGCGAGGACGCGAATCGTGTCCTCGCCCTCTCGTACGCTCGGGGCCATGACTGACGCGTCCCCCGCCCCCGCCCCCGACCCCGTCATGCAGCGCGTCACCGAGGCAGTGGCGTTCGGCCACCAGGATGACCGCGAGGCGACCCGATCCGCCCTCCTCGCGCTCTGGGCGGAGGTGGGGGACGACGGCGACGCCTTCCACCGGTGCGTGATCGCCCACTACCTCGCCGACGTCACGCCCGACGCCGAGGAGGAGCTCGCCTGGGACCAGCGTGCTCTCGCAGCGGCGCACGAGACGACCGACGAGCGCGCCCGGTCCTACCACGCGTCGCTGGCGATCGCCGGGTTCTTCCCGTCGCTGCACCTCAACCTCGCCGACGTGCTGCGGCGGCTCGGCCGCTTCGAGGAGGCGAGCGCCCACGTCGAGCACACGGCCGCACGCGTCGACGTCCTCCCCCACGACGGTTACGGGACCACGATCCGCGAGTCGCTCGAGGGCGTCCGCGCGATGATCGCCGCCGGCGACACGAGCGCCCGCGACTCGTCACCCAGCTCCTGAGGAGCTGCCAACGAACGGCGGCGCGGCCGCGTACGCCCTACGCTCGTGCCGTTCGGCGGTCTCGGGCAAGGGCCGAGCACTTCACAGGAAGGGCTCGTTCACGTGACACGTACGTCCATGACGACCATCTGCGCGGGGTTTGCGATCGCCACCCTCGTCGCCGCCGGTGCTGCGCCGGCAAGCGCCGGGTCTCGCGACCACGACGACCGGTCGACCAAGAAGATCACCCAGGCCGTCAAGCTCAAGGCGGTGCTCGACCACCTCGAGGAGCTCCAGGAGGTCTCCGACGAGCACGGCGACCGCGCTGCCGGGCGCCCCGGCTATGCCGCCTCCGTGCAGTACGTCGTCACGCAGCTGCGGCGCGCGGGGTACGACCCGCAGGTGCAGGAGTTCCCGTTTGACTACGTCGAGGAGAACTCGGAGCTGATCCGGGTGAGCCCGGAGGCGCGCACGTTCGAACAGGGCACGGACTTCCTCCGCAACGCCTTCGACACCGGGAGCCCCGAGGGCACGGTCACCGGCCCCCTCACCCCGATCGACCTGGTCGTCCCGGCGGCCGGTCTCCCTCCGAACAGCAACACCAGCGGCTGCGAGGCGGCGGACTTCGCCGACCTCGAGCCCGGCGGCATCGCCCTCATGCAGCGCGGCACGTGCGGGTTCGCGGTCAAGGCGCTCAACGCCCAGGCCGCAGGCGCGGGCGGCGTGGTGATCATGAACGAGGGTCAGACCGACCGTACGGGCCTGATCAACATGATCGGCGACGCGACCGGTCTGGCGATCCCCACCGTGTTCGCCACGTCGGCGACCGGTGAGGACCTCGCCCGCGTCGCCGGCTCCACGGTGACGGTCACGGTCGACTACGTGGCCGAGACCCGGTCGGCCTACAACGTCGTCGCCGAGACCCGCAAGGGCGACGACTCCAACGTGGTCATGGCCGGAGCGCACCTCGACGGTGTGCAGGACGGCGCGGGCATCAACGACAACGGCACCGGCAGCGCCGCGCTGCTCGAGACCGCGATCCAGATGCGCCACGCCAAGCCGAACAACACCGTGCGCTTCGCGTGGTGGGGTGCGGAGGAGTCCGGTCTTCTCGGGTCCGAGCACTACGTCGCAGCGTTGAGCCCCGACGAGCTCGACGACATCGCGCTCTACCTGAACTTCGACATGGTCGGCTCCCCGAACTACATGTTCGGCGTCTACGACGGCGACAACTCCAGCGGGACCGCCGACCCCGAAACCATCCCCCCGGGGTCGGACGCGATCGAGGACGTCTTCGAGAAGTTCTACGCCGACCGGGGCGAACCGTTCCAGGACACGGAGTTCTCGGGGCGCTCGGACTACGGGCCGTTCATCGCGGTCGGCGTCCCGGCCGGTGGCCTCTTCACCGGGGCCGAAGGTGAGAAGACCGCCGAGGAGGCGGCCCTCTACGGCGGAGTCGCCGGCGCGGCGTACGACCCGTGCTACCACGCGTTCTGCGACAACCTGCGTGGAGACGGTCAGGAGGTGGCGCTGTACGACCAGCTGCGCGAGCACTATCGGCTCGTGGGCAACGTCAACAAGCACGCCCTCGACGTGAACTCAGACGCGATCGCCGCGGCGACGTGGACCTTCGCGTACGACACGTCGACCGTCAACGGCGTCGAGCCGCCGCGCCGTCCGCACCGCGGCCACGGCAAGGGTCTCGGCCACGGCGGTCCGCTCCACCGGGCGAGCCGCTAGCACCGAGGGTCCGCACGACATCGCCCGGGATTCTCCACGGTCCCGGGCGATGTCGAGGACAATACGAGGACTATGACGCCCCACAAGAAGGCCTGGCTCGGTGCCGCGACGGGCTTCGCCACCGTCAGCCTGGTCGCCGCAAGTCTCGCGATCGGCTCCGCGTCGGTCGAGGACGTCCCTGCGTACGCGGTGTCGACCTCGACGTCCTCGCTCACCCTCGGCGACACCGTGACGGTCACCGTCGCCGCCGACGGGCTGCGCGACGTCCACGCGTACGAGCTCGCGCTCGCCTACGACCCGGAGACGCTCGCGTACGTCGAGGACAGCGCGTCCACGGACACGGGGGGAAGGACTTTCGGGATCGCGAGCGAAGGTGCGCTCCACGTCGTCCACACCGGGCTGGGCAGCTCGGGCGTCTCTGGTGCCGCCACCCTCGCGACCGCCACGTTCCGGACGCTCAAGCCCGGCAAGGCGTCGGTCGAGGCGTCGACGTTCGAGGCGGTCAGTGCCGACAACGGCTCGACGATCGAGTCGGATCTGGGCGCGACCACCGTCGAGGTCGCCGCCAGGCCTGCCCCGGTCGCGACGCGGGCCCCCCAGGTCAGCGGGACTGCCCGCGTCGGAGCCGTTCTGACGGCCATCCCCGCGCCCTGGGACGTCGCCGGCACCACCGCGTCGTACGAGTGGCGGCGTGACGGGACCCCGGTCGCCGGCGCGCGCGGCGCGTCGTACCGGCTCTCACCGGCCGACGCCGGCAAGAAGGTCACGGTCCACGTCGTCGGCGACAAAGAAGGCCACCTCCAAGGTGCCGTGACGTCCGCCCCGACCCTCGCCGTCGCGCCCGCCGCCAGCCGCGTCGCGGCCAAGGTGAGGCGCTCGGTCAAGCGCGGCGCGAAGGTGACCGTCAAGCTGCGCGTCAGCGCGGCGGGCGTGACGCCGACCGGCGCCGCGGCCGTCACATACCGGGGCAAGACCCGGCACGTGACGTTGAAGCGGACCGGGATCACCACCGTCACGCTCAAGGCGACCAAGCGTGGATCGTCCAAGATCCGGGTGACCTATCGGCCTGCCCCCGGGTTCACGGCGAGTGCCAGGACCCTGCGGCTCCGGGTGCGCTGAGCGCCGGACGGGGGCCGCCAGCGGACTTCTTTGCGTCCAAATCTCGGAGTCGCAACGGCATTCCAAAATCATCGCCTAGGCTGGTTTCAACGCACCAACGCACAGAAGGGCCCCAAGCCTTGGCGATCGACGGCAAGCAGGTCGAACAGCTGGATCGGGTGGTCATCCGGTTCGCGGGCGACTCGGGCGACGGCATGCAGCTGACGGGTGACCGCTTCACCCAGGAGACCGCAGCTTTCGGCAACGATCTCTCGACCCTCCCCAACTTCCCGGCCGAGATCCGCGCCCCCCAGGGCACGCTTCCCGGAGTCTCGTCGTTCCAGGTGCACTTCGCCGACCACGACATCCTCACCCCCGGTGACCGTCCCGACGTGCTCGTCGCGATGAACCCCGCTGCGCTCGCCGCGAACATCGACGCGCTGCGCCCCGGCGGGATCGTGATCGTCGACAGCCACGACTTCACCAGCCGCAACCTCGTGAAGGCCGGATACACCTCCTCGCCGCTCGACGACGACTCCCTGGCCGACTACCAGGTGCACCCCGTCGACCTCACCGGCATGGCGGTCGAGGCGGTCTCGGAGTTCGGGCTCGGACGCAAGGACGCCGCCCGCGCGAAGAACATGTTCGCGCTGGGCCTCCTCTCGTGGATGTACGGCCGCCCGACCGAGGGCACGACCACCTACCTCGAGAAGAAGTTCGCCAGCAAGCCTGCGATCCGCGACGCCAACCTGGCCGCGTTCAAGGCCGGCTGGAACTTCGGCGAGACCACCGAGGCCTTCGCCGTCTCGTACGAGATCAAGCCCGCGCCGATGCCGCAGGGCCGTTACCGCAACATCACGGGCAACACCGCCCTGTCGTACGGGATCGTGGCCGCGGGCCAGCAGTCCGGGCTACCGGTGTTCCTCGGCGCGTACCCGATCACGCCGGCCAGCGACATCTTGCACGAACTGTCCAAGCACAAGGCGTTCGGTGTCACGACGTTCCAGGCCGAGGACGAGATCGCCGGCATCGGCGCCGCCCTCGGCGCATCGTTCGGCGGAGCGCTCGGTGTCACCACGACCTCCGGCCCCGGCATCTCGCTGAAGTCGGAGACCATCGGCCTCGCCGTCATGATCGAGCTGCCGCTGCTGGTCGTCGACGTCCAGCGTGGCGGCCCCTCGACGGGCCTGCCGACCAAGACCGAGCAGTCCGACCTGCTGCAGGCGATGTTCGGCCGCAACGGCGAGGCTCCCCTGCCGGTGATCGCTCCGCAGTCCCCTGCCGACTGCTTCGACGCTGCGCTGGAGGCGGCCCGGATCGCCGTCACCTACCGCACACCGGTGATCCTGCTCTCCGACGGCTACCTGGCCAACGGCTCCGAGCCGTGGCAGATCCCCGACGCCTCGACGCTCCCCCGCATCGAGCCCGGCTTCGCCACCGCACCCGGCGAGGGCGAGACCTTCATGCCGTACGCGCGCGACCCGGAGACCCACGCCCCCGCATGGGCACCGCCCGGGGTCGCGGGCCTCGAGCACCGCATCGGCGGCATCGAGAAGGCCGACGGCACCGGCAACATCTCGTACGACCCGGCCAACCACGACCGCATGGTCCGGCACCGCGCCGCCAAGGTGGCGCGCGTGGCCGACTCCATCCCCGACCTCGTCGTCGACGACCCGACGGGAGACGCACGCGTCCTCGTCCTCGGGTGGGGCTCCACGTACGGGCCGATCGGTGCCGGAGTCCGCTCCGCGCGGGCGCAGGGCATCGACGTCGCCCACACCCACCTGCGCCACCTCAACCCGTTCCCCCGCAACCTCGGCGAGGTGCTCCGCGCGTACGACCAGGTGATCGTGCCGGAGATGAACCTCGGCCAGCTCGCGCTGCTGTTGCGCGCGCAGTACCTGGTCGACATCCAGGGGTACGACAAGGTGACCGGCATGCCGTTCGGCTCGGAGGAGCTCGCCGAGGTCATCGCGCAAGCCGTCAAGTCGCTCGACACGCCGAGCCTGGACCGTCCCAGCCAGGAGAACCACCGATGAGCATCGACCTGCCTCCCCCCACCCTCGCCCGCGAGGGCCTCGCCGGGATCCCGACGACGGACCTGAAGCAGACCGGCAAGGAGTTCACCAGCGATCAGGAGGTCCGCTGGTGCCCCGGGTGCGGCGACTACGCCGTGCTCAAGGCCGTCCAGGGGTTCCTGCCCGATCTGGGTCTCAAGCGCGAGAACATCGTCTTCGTCTCGGGCATCGGCTGCTCGTCGCGCTTCCCGTACTACCTCGACACGTACGGCATGCACTCGATCCACGGCCGTGCGCCGGCGATCGCGACGGGCCTGGCGACGTCGCGCGACGACCTGTCGGTGTGGGTCGTCACCGGTGACGGCGACGCGCTGTCGATCGGCGGCAACCACCTGATCCACGCACTGCGCCGCAATGTCAACATGACGATCCTGCTGTTCAACAACCGGATCTACGGCCTCACCAAGGGTCAGTACTCCCCGACCTCGGAGCCGGGCAAGGTCACGAAGTCGACGCCGATGGGCTCGCTCGACACCCCGTTCAACCCGATCAGCCTGGCGCTCGGCGCCGAGGCGTCGTTCGTGGCGCGGACCATCGACACCGACCGCAACCACCTCACCGGTGTGCTGCGCGAGGCAGCCGCCCACCGCGGGACGGCGCTGGTCGAGATCTACCAGAACTGCCCGATCTTCAACGACGGCGCGTTCGACGCGATCAAGGACCCGGCGACCAAGGACCACGCGGTCATCCGGCTCGAGCACGGCAAGGCGATCACGTTCGGTCCCGAGGGCGAGCACGGCCTGGTCCGCGACCCTGCCTCGGGCGCGGTCTCGGTGGTCGAGGTCGACGAGACCACCCGCGACAGCCTGCTGGTCCACGACGCGCACGCCGAGGACCCCTCGCTGGCCTTCGCGATCAGCCGTCTCACCGACGGGGGCTACCTCGACCGCGCACCGGTCGGGATCTTCCGCCAGGTCGAGCGCCCGACGTACGACGACCAGGCGCGCGCGCAGCTCGCGGCGGCCGCCGAGGCCCAGGGCCCGGGCGACCTCCAGAAGCTCCTCACCGGCAGCGACACCTGGACCATCGCCTGACAGAAATGCAGACGGGCCCCCGACCGCGGTCGGGGGCCCGTCCGCATGTCCGGGTGCTTGGCACGGCCTGGTAGCAAGAGCCGGAACGACGCCTTGGCGTAGCCCGGTCCAACACGCTTGCACTGCAGCACAAAAAGCGTCGTGTCCCAACAAACGACTATTTCTTCAAAAAGCCTTGATTTCTCTCCCTGACATCTCCACAGTGTGATCCAGGACACAGCGGCGAGGTGCTCGTACACGACCTTCCCCCCGTACGACAGAGAAGAGGGTCTCGTGGCGCCACTAGTCGGAAGTCCGGTTCGACGGTCAGAAGACCTGCCGTTGCTGACGGGGAGTGGTCGGTTCGTCGACGACATCGTGTTGCCGGGGATGACCACGATGGTCTACGTCCGCAGCCAGGCCGCCCACGCCACGATCCTCGCCATCGACACCACCGAGGCGCGGGCGATGCCGGGGGTGCTCGGGGTGTGGACGGCCGCTGATCTCGCCGACCTCCCCGCCATCCGCTCCGTGCCGACGATGGAGCGGTACCCGCTCGCGAAGGATGCCGTCAGGTTCGTCGGCGAGCCGGTCGCGGTGGTCGTGGCAACCGATCGCGCCCGAGCGGTCGATGCCGCCGAGAAGGTCCAGATCGACTACGACCCGCTGCCGGTCCTGACCACGATCGGGGAGGCGATGTCCTCGGGCGCAGCCCCGATCGTTCCGGGACAGGCCAGCAACGTGGTGATCGAGATGGCGTTGACCGAGGACGACGCGCAGGCCGAGATCGACGCCGCTCCCCACGTGTCCCGGCTCCACCTCGTCAACCAGCGCGTCGCTCCGGTGCCGATCGAGCCGATCGGTTGCGTCGCCGACTGGTCAGCGCGAGGGGCGACCCTGTGGGCGACCGTCCAGGCGCCGCACCCGATCCGCAACGAGCTGTGCGAGATGTTCGGGCTGTCCCAGCAGCAGATGCGCGTGGTCGCGCCGGACGTCGGCGGCGCCTTCGGGTCGAAGGCCTCGTTCTATCCCGAGTACCTCTTGACCCTCGAGCTGTCACGACGGCTGGGACGACCGGTGAAGTACGTCGAGACGCGCAGCGAGAACATGGTCGCGATGACCCACGGTCGTGCGCAGACCCACGATCTTTGCCTCGCCTACGACGACGAGGGCAAGATCCTGGCGCTGCAGGTCAAGATCATCCAGGACTGCGGGGCGTGGCCCGACGTCACCGGGAGCGGGCTCCCCACCTTGACCTCGTTCATGGCCGGCGGCTGCTACAAGATCCCGAAGATCGGCGCGTCCTTCCGCAGCGTCACCACAAACACGACGCCCGTCGCCGCCTATCGAGGGGCCGGCCGACCTGAGGCGGCCTACCTCATCGAACGCCTCGTCGACGTCGCCGCCGGCGATCTGGGGATCGACCCGGCGGAGTTCCGCCGCCGCAACCTCATCCAGCCCGAGGAGATGCCCTATCCCACGCAGTTCCCGATCGTGGTCTACGACGAGAGCGACTACCCACGCCTCCTCGAGATGCTCCTCGAGAAGCTGGACTACGAAGGCGTCCGCCGCGAGCAGGAGGTACGGCGCCAGGACCCCGAAGCCCCGCTGCTGGGCGTGGGGCTCTCGGTCTTCGTCGAGATGGCCGGCTTCGGGCCGTCGGCGTTCTTCGAGCAGTTCGGATACGTCGGCGGCTGGGAGTCGGCGAAGGTCCGGATGAACCCGGACGGCTCGGTGCTCCTCGGCGTCGGCACCAGCCCGCACGGCCAGGGCCACGAGACGGTGTTCGCCCAGATCGCCGCCGACGAGCTCGGAGGGCTCGCGTTCGACCGGATCGTCGTCGAGCACGGGGACACCGCCGCGATCCAGGAGAGCATCGGCACCATGGGCAGCCGCGCGGTTCCGGTGGCCGGCCCGGCCGTGCAGATGGCGAGCCGCAAGCTGAGAGAGCGCCTGGTCGAGGTCGCGGCGCACATGCTCGAGGCCTCGGTCGACGACATCGAGCTTCACGACGGTGTCTTCGCGGTCAAGGGGGTCCCCGGTTCGAGCGTTCAGCTCGGTGATGTCGCCATGACGGCGTACAAGCCTCATAAGCTGGCCGAGGGCAGCGAGGTCGGGCTGGAGTTCGTCAGCTACCACGAGCCCACGAACCTCTCCTACCCCAGCGGCGCCCACGGGTGCCTCGTGGAGATCGACCGCGCGACCGGAGAGGTCTCGATCCTCCGCTACGTCGCGGTCGACGACTGCGGGGTGGTGATCAACCCTCTGCTCGCGCGTGGACAGGTGCACGGCGGCGTGGTTCAGGGCATCGCACAGGCACTTCTCGAGGAGGTCACGTTCGGTGAGGGGGCGCAGCCGGTCACCTCGACCCTGGTCGACTACTCGGTCCCGTCCGCCGCCGACATGCCCGACCTCGAGACCTTCCATCTGGAAGTCCCGACCACCGGCAACTCTCTGGGAGCCAAGGGACTCGGCGAGGCCGGCGCCACCGCCGCGCCGCAGGCGGTCGTGAACGCCGTGGTCGATGCCGTCAGCCATCTCGGGATCCGCACGCTCGACATGCCCCTGACGCCGTTGAAGGTGTGGCGCGCGATCAACCCCGACCTGCAGGAGGAAGCATGAAACACGACGTCGAGCTGACGGTCAACGGGACGTCGGTCACCGCGACCGTCGAGGCACGGCAGCTGCTCGTGCACTTCCTGCGCGAAGACCTCGGGCTCACCGGGACCCACGTCGGCTGCGACTCGTCCAACTGCGGCGCCTGCACGGTGCTCGTAGACGGCGAGGCAGTGAAGTCGTGCACCATCCTCACCGTCGCGGCTGCAGACGCCTCGATCCTGACCATCGAGGGACTCGGCGGCGGCGGGGACTCCCTCACCCCCGTACAACAGGGCTTCCGCGAGTGCCACGGACTTCAGTGCGGCTACTGCACCCCGGGGATGGTGATGGCCGCGACCGGGCTCCTGCTCGACGACCCCGACCCTGCGCCCGACGAGATCCGCACCGGCCTGCAGGGCAACCTCTGTAGGTGCACCGGCTACCAGATGATCGTGGAGTCCGTGCGCTGGGCGGCCGAGAACGGCGGACCAGGCGCAGTCGCAACCGCTGAGCGAGAGGGCGCGTCCTCATGATCCCGAGCCCGTTCTCCTACCGCCGCGCATCGTCGGTCGACCACGCGCTCGATCTCCTCGTCGAGCACGGTGACGAGGCGAAGCTGCTCTGCGGTGGCCACTCCCTGCTGCCGCTGATGAAGCTCCGGCTAGCCAATCCGACGACGCTCGTCGACATCCGTACGCTGTCGGAGCTGCGCGGCATCCGGGCCGATGGGGACCGACTCCTCATCGGTGCCGCCACCCGGCACCGGGAGCTCGAGAACGACCCTGACGTCGCACGGATGGCGCCCCTGCTGGCGAAGGCTGCGGCGACGATCGGCGATCCTCAGGTCCGTGCCCGCGGGACGATCGGCGGGTCGGTCGTCCACGCCGACCCCGCTGCCGACCTCGCGGCGGCCCTGCTCGCGCTCGATGCCACGGTCACGCTGCGGGGTCCTCGTGGGACTCGCGAGGTCGCGATCTCGGACTTCTTCGTCGACTTCTGGCAGACCGCCATCGAACCCGACGAGGTCCTGACGATGATCACCGTGCCGAGCAGCGTCGACCTTCCGGTCAGCTTCGTAAAGTTCCATCAGCGTGCGCAGGACTGGGCGATCGTCGGCGTCGCGGCCGTCGGTGGCACTTCGCCGAGGGTGGCCCTGGTCAACATGGCCGCGACCCCGGTGCGGGCGCGCGCCGTCGAGGAAGCCCTCACGAACGGCGCAGGCATCGCCGACGCCGCTGCGCTGGCCGACGTGGGCACCGCACCCTCGAAGGACCTTCGGGCCGACGCGACGTACCGCCGTCACCTCGCACGGGTGATGACGGCTCGCGCCCTCGCGGAGGTGGTTTGAGCGCCACCCCTCAGGCAAGCGAGAGCGCGACCAGGTCGTCCTCGCTGAGCGCCAAGGACTGGGTGAGCGGGCACGCCGCCAGGAAGCGCACCTGCTCGGACGCGCGGACTTTGCGCTCGGGGATCGGTGTCGTGATGTCGATCCGCTTCCCTCGACTGATGACCTCGGCGAAGCGCGTCTTGTCCGCGAGCAGGCGAACGTCGCGCAGAGGGTCGCCGTCGAAGACGACGACATCGGCCAGCCACCCCTCTTGGAGAGTGCCGACCTCACCCTCGAGGCGCATCGCGAGCGCACCGTTGCCCGTCGCGGCCACGATCGCCTCCATCGGCGTCAGGCCGGCGTACTCGACGAGCATCTCGAGCTCGCGAGCGTGCCACTCCCCCACTGGAGTGACGGCGAATCCGGTCTCGGAGCCCGCCAGGACCTTCACGCCGGCCCGGTGCGCCTTGTGGACCATCTCACCCGTGGCGTCGATCTCGGCCCGGAAGAGGTCAAGCAGCTCAGGGGCGGTCCCGATCTTGGTGCCGTAGTCGGCGAGGTTGCCCAGCAGCGTGAACGTCGGGCAGATCGCCGAGCCGTTGTCGATCACGGCCTGCAACGCGTCGTCGTCCATATACGAGCAGTGGTAGATCAGGTCCATCCCGGCCTCGGCCGACTCCTTGGTGCTGAGCGAGTTGCGCGCGTGGCCGACGACCCGCGTGTTGAGGTCGTGCGCGGTGTCGCAGACGGTCTTGAGCTCGTCGAAGGTCCAGACCTTCATCTCGGGGCCCTTGTGGGAGGGGATCACCCCGGTCACGTGCACTTTGATCCAGTCGACTCCGTGCTTGATCTGGCGCCGGATCTCGCTCACCATCACGCTGCGGTCCTGCACCACCGTGGCGTACCCGGTCCGTCCCTCGTCCTTGATGAGGCGTCCGGCGGTGCCCCCGACCGACGTCATCAAGGCGTTCCCGCCGGAGGCGACCCGCGGCCCCTCGACGATGCCTGCCTCGATGGCGTCTCGGAGCTCGACCCCGATGTTCCACAGGCAGTCGGCATCGAGGACCCCTGTCACCCCGGCCCGCAGCACCTTGCGCGCGTTGTAGGCCGTGAGCATCGAGCTGTACGCCTCGGTGCGGTGGTAGAAGAGCTCGTCGTTGCCGGTCGGCTCCCCGAACGTCAGGTGGGTGTGCGCGTCGATCAGTCCCGGCATCACGGTCTTGCCGGTGGCGTCGATCCGCTCGACGTCGCTCCGCTCGCGGCACGCGTCGAAAGCGTGCTGCCCCATCGCGGTGATGCGGTCCCCCGAGACGAGGATCGCCACGTTCGGGACGGGCTCGGCTCCCGTCCCGTCGACGAGCGTCCCTCCCTCGATCAGCAGGTCAGTCATGCCACTCTCCCTCTCGGCTAGGCGTTCGTGACGCCGAGGACGAGGCCGCCGTCAGCAGTCAGGATGCTCCCGGTGGTCCACTCCGCGCGGACGAGGTACTCGACGGCCTCGGCCATCTCCTCGACCGTCCCGATCCGTCCGAGCGCGTGCGCCGGGGCGAGCCCGTTGAGCCGCGCAAGCGCGGAGGCGTCGTCGGACAGCCCGGCCCGCTGGTTGAGCTCGGTGAAGACCGCACCGGGCCGCAGGCAGTTCACACGGATCCCCTGCGGCCCCAGCTCCGCAGCGAGAACGCCCGTGAGCGTCTCGAGCGCCCCCTTGGTCGCGGCGTACGGCGATGCCCCGGGGAACGCGCGCTGCGTGTGCGCCGAGCCGAAGAACACGACCGACCCGTGGCTCGCCCGCAGGTGGCTCAGGCAGTCGCGGACCAGCTGCATGGGGCCGACGACGTTGGTGTGGAACAACGCGAGGGTCTCGTGCTCGTCGAGGTCGTCGAGCGGGCCGCGATACATGTTGCCCGCCGCGTTCACCAGCGCGTCGATCCCGCCGCCATGGCTCACCGCGACCTCGACGAGGCGGGCCCGGTCTGCTGTCGATGTCACGTCCGCCTGGACGGCCACGCACCGAGGACCCAGCGACGCGGCAACCTCCTCGACCTTCGCCTTGCGGCGCCCGGCGATCGTGACCCGCGCGCCGTGCTCGACGAGGTGCCGCGCGACTCCGGCACCGATCCCGGAGCCGCCTCCGGTGACGATCACCGAGGCTCCCTTGACCGGTCTCATCGCGGACCTCCGTCCACCGACCGTGGCCGCGCCAGGCCGGCAAGGACCGCCTTGGTGAGGCCACCGTCCACGACGAGGTTCTGACCCGTGATGTACGACGCCTTCTCCGAGGCCAGGAACATCACGGTGTCGGCGACGTCCTCGGCCGTCCCGAGGCGGCCGGTCGGCACGTGCGACGTCCGCTGCCGGCGCGCGTCGGGATCGGCGTAGATCGGCTCGGACATGCCCGCATCGATGAGACCGGGTGCGACCGTGTTGACCCGGATCCCACGACTCGCCCACTCCATGGCCATCTGCTCGGTGAGCCGGATGACCGCTCCCTTGCTCGCCGTGTAGGAGCCGGCGTTCGGAGCGGCAGCGACCCCGTTGATCGAGGCGAGGTTGATGATGCTGCCGCCGATGTCGCTCATCCGTCTCGCGGCGGCGCGCCCCACCAGGAACGTGCCGGTGAGGTTGAGCTGCAGCGCGGCGTTCCAGTCCTCGAGTGCGAGGTCGAGCAGCGGCCCGAAGCGGACCATACCCGCGTTGTTGACCACCAGCGCGGGCGGTTCGGGGAGAGCCGCCATCGCGTCGTTCACCGCGACCTCGTCGGTGACGTCGACGACGCACGGCGTCACCCCGTCCACGCGATCGGCCAGTCGGCGAACGGCATCGGCGTCGACGTCCCACGCAGAGACGAGATAGCCCGCCTTAACGGCGTGCTCGGAGATGACGGCGCCGATCCCTTTGGCTGCGCCGGTCACTACAGCCCAGTTCATCGCGTGCGTCTCCTGTCGCTGGGGTGTCGCGTGGGCCGGCTCATCGGCCGAAGACCACGGGGTACGCGCTGAAGTGGTCACGCGCCGAGTGCGGATCCTTGGTCGCAGGGCGGTCCGGGTCGGGACGGGCGCCGTGGTCGAGCAGTGCGCGCACCATCAGCGGCACGGTCCCGAGGACGTGGTCCGACGGGGCGTCGTCGCGCCACACCGTGCCGCCGTCGAGCTCCATGCCGATGCACGCGTGCATCCCGCCGCCGAAGGTGTGCCCCCAGGGCTGCACACCGACGGGGATCGGTCGGTCGGGGTCGAACGAGGCGGAGTCCGAACCGAAGACCTCGACGTCGCGGTTGGCCGCCCGCAGGTCCAGCTGGACCGAGGCACCCGCCGGGATCTGGCGACCGTCTCGCAGCGTGACCTCGGCGAGCGCGCGCCTCGAGGCGACCGGGCTGGCCGGGTGCAGCCTGAAGGTCTCGTGAACGCAGCGCTGGAGGAACACGTCGCTGCTCAGCCTGTCGGCATGCTCTGGGTTGCGCTCGAGCCAGCCGAAGATCTCGTCAGCCGAGTGTGCGAACGCGTCGGCGGTGCTGTGCGACCCGGCCTGCAGGTAGAACGCAACCTCGCGGCGTACGACGTCCGGCGTCAGCTCGAGCGCGTCGAGGTTGCGCAGGAGCGCTGTGAGCACGTCGGACGGCAGGTCCGCATCGGTGATCTCGCCAGCGGCATGGCGGGCGATGAGCTGGCGACGTCGCGCGATCGACGGCTGCAGGAACATCTCGTCGAAACGGTCCAGAGCGTCTGCGACCTCGGCCTCGACCTCACGGTGGTCTCGCGTCGAGTGCACGAGCACGGCGCCCTCGCTGAACCTCACCGCGAAGTCCTGCAGGGCGTCGGTCTCAGCCGGGGTGCCGAGGGGCCGGTCGATGCCCGCGACCTGGGCGGTCAGGTTGATGGTGGTGCGGTAACCGAGCTCGATGAGGTCAGCCCCGCCCGCGGCCACGTACGGAGCGATCGCACCGGCGATGATCGCGGGGACGAGCTCGGCTTCCCACCAGCGGAACGTTCCCCGACGGAAAAGTCGGTTCTCGAGTCTGCGCCGGGCCTGGTGGTCGGCGCCGTGCAGATCGAGCAGGCAGTCGGCCATGACCACCCCGCCCACGTCGTACAGGGCCTGGCGCAGGTCGCGTTGCCGAAGCGCGTCCCAGACCTCCTGGTAGCCCGTCAGATCGCAGGAGGTCACCGACCCGGGGCACCCGCCGATGTTCACTGAACCTCCCGTATCGTACGTGGTGGTAGCCCTAACGACTATAGGAACGGCGGCGCCGCCTGTCCAGCCTCTAGGGTGGACGTCGTGACGATACGCGCGACTACCGGAGGCCGAGATGAGTCCCGTTCCCCGTGGTGAGAACGACACCCTCCGCGTCATCGATGTCCACGCCCACGCGGTCCTCGCCGAGACGCTCGGAGCGGCCGGCGATGCAGGTCCCGAGCTCAGCGCCGACCCGGATCAACCGTGGTACCGCGTCGGTGGATACGTCTTGCACGGCGTCCGCTATCGCGACAGCCCGTTCATGGACCCGGACCTGCGGATCGCGCGGATGGACGAGGTCGGCATCGACCTGCAGATGCTGTCGCCCAACCCGCTGACCTACTTCGGCGACCTCGCCGTCCACGACGCGGTGACCTACTGCCGCAAGCACAACGACGCTCTCGCCACGGTCGTCGGCGACCACCGCGACCGCCTGTGCGGTGCGGCGCAGCTCCCTCTGCAAGACGTCGACGCCGCAGTGGCCGAGCTCCGGCGAGCGGTCAGCGACCTCGGACTGGTGTCAGCCGCCATCGACACCGATCCCCTCCGCGCCCTCGACGACCCCGCGATGGACCCGTTCTACGAGACCCTCGTCGAGCTCGATGTGCCACTGTTCCTGCACCCCAGCCCCCTCGGCCCCGAGGGCCCTCCGGCTGACCGTCGACTGCGCCGTTTCGACCTCGACCTCCTCGTGGGTTTCGCGTACGACGAGACGCTGGCGGTGTCCACCCTGATCCTGGGCGGTGTGCTCGATCGACATCCCGGCCTCGACGTCTGTGTCTCCCATGGCGGCGGCGCGACCGCGCTGCTGGCCGGCCGGCTGGCAAGCGCGGCGCGGCGGCGCCCCTGGGCCGCACCCGACCTCGCGGACGGCGGCTTCGAGCGCCAGCTGCGCAGGCTGTGGTTCGACACTCACGTCCACAGCGACCGTGCGCTCGCATGCCTCATCGATGCGGTCGGGACGGACCACCTCGTGTTCGGCACCAACTTCGCCGGATGGGACGGCGCCGAGGCCCCCGAGCCCGGCAAGCTCGCCGACGCCCTGTCCCGCAACGCCACGAGGCTCCTGCGCCTGTGACCACCTTGGGTCAGACGAGGACCTCGCGGTCGCCCTCGAGGAGACGGATCGCACCGGACGGGCAGTGGCGAGCGATCTCGACCAGCTTCTCGTCGGACACCTCACCCGGCTCGGCGCGGACCTCGGCGATCTCGTCCTCATCGAAAGCGAAGACCTGCGGCGTGTCCGCGACGCACTTGCCAGAACTCATGCAGAGGTCCTGGTCGACCTCGACCCTGTACGCCATCGTGCCCTCCGTCGTCTCTCGCCACATCATTAGTCGTTAGTTCTATAACGTCAAGAGGATGCTGGCCAGATCTCAGGAAGGACGCCGTCAGGCTCCTCGGCCGTGCTGCGAATGGCGGTAGGTCTGTCGCAGGACCTCGGCTGCGGCACCGTGGTCGGCGCGCAGGCGTTTGATCGCGTCGTCGTTCACCCAGAACTCCTCGAAGGCCGCGGGGTCGAGGAGACGGTCGACGACCAGATGCATTGCGATGTCATGCCTGACGAACTCGACGGCGACGAGAACCACGGCCGGGTCGTCGGTGTAGACACCCCACGCGCCGCGCTCTGTCAGGCCCCCGATCACGGCCTGGTTGCGATCGGCCGCCACCACCAGAAGCCGGCACCCCAGGTTCTCCAGGACGACGTCCGGCTCCGAGTAGCGGTGCTCGGTCGTGCTGCCGACCGGGTCCGAGTCGCGGCCGAAGCTGACCACCGAGACCTCGACACCGCGCCCGGCCGCCTCCTTCATCAGGTCCTTCAGGGTCTCGATCTCGGACGGCCAGCCGGAGACGAAGAGATCGTGACGAGCAGCGGCAACCACGTCCTGGGCACGGAGCACCAGTCCGGGCTGGCTGTCCAGACCGTGCAGCAACCGAACCTCGGGCGGGGCCGTGATCTCGGGGAGCTGCGCGCTGAGGACCTCGATCGAGCTCTCGAAGTCCCGGCGCAGCCTGTCGAGCAGCGAGGTGGGCGGCAACGAGAGGTAGCCGACGTTGTCGTCGCCCGTGCGCACCTCGTACGCGGCGCCGCGCGTGCAGAGCTTGTTGAGCGTCTCGTACACGGTGCTGCGCGGGACACCAGATCGCTTGGCCACCTCGTACCCGTTGAGCGGGGCGCCAGCCGCCACCAGCGCGATGTACGCCTTGGCCTCGTAGCCGGACATGCCTAGCCGCTGCAGCTCGGCGATGACGGTTTCCTGGGTCATCTAGGAGGAGCCTTTCGCCTTGACTGGAATGACGGTCCCGATTGTCGCACGCACGATCACGACCACGACCCGTCGCGAGCGCGAATGTCAGGTCGGGTGCTGCACGGCGGTCCGCTCGGCGAGGATCGGCCGGATCTTCTCCGTGACGACGCGCACGTGATGCTCGTTGGTCGCGTACGCCTCGTACGCCGCTGCGTCCGGGAAGTCCACCGTCACCGCGACGTCAGCGTTCCCCGGCGTCGACCCGGCATCACGACCGACCGTCAACCTGCCCAGGTCGGCGATCTGCTCACCCAGACGCACGAGGGCCGCGAGCGCGTCGTCCTGCTGCGCCGCCGTGGCGCCGTCGGCCCACCGGAAGAGGACGACGTGCCGAAAGCCCACGTCAGGCCCCCACCGGGAAGGTCGCCGGATAGACGCCCCAGTACGGGCGCGCGGTGTTCGCGTCCCGCTGCGGCGGGTTGTCCGGGTCGCTGGCGACACCTGCGTCGAACATCCGCTGGACCGCGGACGTCACGAGGCCGTACAGCTGCCCGTCGGACGCGTCCGGGTCGTTGCCCAGGACGCCGGCGGCAAGGTCTTGCCCGATGCACACGTGCATCCCGGCGGCGAACGAGAGCCCGAACGGCCCGACGCCCGGCGGGAGCACTCGGTGCGGGTTGAACACGGCAGCGTCCGGGCCGAACACCGAGACGTCTCGGTTGACCTGCATGAGGTCGATGACGACCGTGCCGCCCGCTGGCACCTCGTCGCCGGACTTGAACGACACGGGCGCGAGCGCACGACGCTTGCCGATAGGACTCGAGGGGTTGAGACGGATGGTCTCGTGGATGCACCGCTGGACGAAGGCCCTCGACGTCAGCAGCGCGCGATCCTCGGGATGTTCCTCGAGCCATCCGAGGATGTGGTCGATCGAACGTACGAAGGCCGTGGCACTGGTGTGGGCGCCGGCCAGCAGGAAGAACGCGACCTCCCGCCGGATGATCTCGTCGCTCAGCGCGAGCTCCTCGCGATCCTTCAGCAGGACCGACAGGACGTCGCGAGGCAGGTCGGACTCCGACGCCTGGCCCGCGGCGATCTGGTCGAGGATCGCGGCCCGCCTGCGCACCGACGGCTGGAGGAACTCCTCGTCCCACTGCACGAGGCCTTCGAACACGCATGCGCGCTGAGCGTCCTTGTCTCCCGTGGCATGGGCAAGGGTGGCTCCCTTCACGAAGAGCATCATGTGGTCGTAGAGCCGCTGCGTCTCCTCGGTCGTGCCCTCGGGCCGGTCGACGCCGGCCGTGAGCGCCGCGAGGTTCAGCATCAGCTCGTGACCGAGGTGGACCAGGTCCACCGCCCCCGCCTCGACGTACGGGGCGATCGTCTTCTCGATCACTTCAGGGAAGAGCTCACCCTCGTAGTAGTCGAACGTCTCACGACGAAACATCCGGTTCTCGGCGCGACGTCGGGTGCGGTGTTCGAGCCCGTGGAGGTTCACGAGGACATCGGCCATGACGACCTCGCCCTCGTCGTAGAGCGACTGCCGCAGATCCTTGCAACGGTAGGCTTCTTTGGCCATCTCGAAGGTGTCCACGACGAACGTCGTCTCCACGACACTCTCCTGCTCCGCCATCTGCCCGCTCCCTCCGCGAACCGCTCACGGCACGCGCCGAGGCCGTTCGGCTAGCATGCAGTCGTTAGTCTTCTGACGTCAAGTATCGGGAGCGGCCGATGAGCGTTCCGATGACGCGCAGCGCCGTCGTCTACTCGGGCGGTGTCACCCATGACTTCGTGACGACCAGCGGCGCTCTGACGGCGATCCTCGCGGCCGACGGCTGGAGCGTGACTGTCACCGAGAGTGCGTCCGAGCTCGTCGCCCGCCTCCCGGGAGCGTCGCTGGCCGTGTTCAACACCCTGCGCTGGACGATGCGACGACCCGAGCGGTACGCGGCTCAGGCCGCCGCGCACGGGTTCTGCACCCCGCTCGAGCTGAAAGACGCGCTATCCACGCACCTGGCCGCCGGGCGCGGCTTGCTCGCCATGCACACCGCCACCCTCTGCTTCGACGACTGGGACGAGTGGCCGCGAATGCTGGGGGCTTGCTGGGACTGGGACCGGTCGTACCACCCGCCGGTGGGCTCCATGACGGTCGAGGTCTCACGCTCCTCCCACGAGCTGGTCGCCGACCTCGACGACTTCTCCACAGACGACGAGGCGTACGCCGCGCTGGCGGTCGCCACCGACGTGGTCCCGCTGGCCAGCACGGTCGTCGGCGGCAGGCGCCAGCCGCTGGCCTGGATCCGCGAGATCGGCGGCGGACGCGTCGCGCACGACGCCCTCGGCCACCACGGGAGGTCGTACGAGGCGGCGACGCACCGTGAGCTCGTACGACGGCTCGCACGTTGGGCCACCCGCGCTCAGCACACCGGCACGCCCTCGCCGTAACCTGCCGGGGTGACCCAGCGCCGTACCGACTCCGCCGAAGGTCTCGCGTTCGGCGCTGGCGCCTATCTCCTGTGGGGCCTGTTTCCGCTCTACTGGCCGCTGCTGGAGCCCTCACCGCCCGTCGAGATCCTTGCCCACCGGGTGCTGTGGTCGCTGGTCACGGTGGCGGTCCTGCTGCTGGCCGCGCGGCGGTGGCGCCACGCGATGGTCGTCGTCCGCGACCGGCGGCGGCTGACTTACGTCGCGGTCGGCGGGTTCGTCGTCGCCCTCAACTGGGGGACGTACATCTACGCCGTCAACTCCGGCCAGGTCGTGGAGTCCTCGCTCGGCTACTTCATCAACCCGCTGATCACCATCGCGTTCGGCGTGCTCTTCCTCCGTGAGCGGCTGCGGCCTGTGCAGTGGGTCGCGCTGGGGATCGCCGCCGTCGCGGTCGCCGAGCTGACCTGGGAGTACGGCCGCGTCCCGTACATCGCGCTCGTCCTCGCCCTCACCTTCGGCGTCTACGGGCTGATGAAGAAGAAGGCCGGGATCGGGTCTGTCGAGGGGCTCGCGCTGGAGACCGCGACCGTCGCACCGATCGCGCTCGGCTACGTCGTGTTCCTGGCCGTGACCGGCGCCTCGACGTTCGGCACCGACGGCGTCGGCCACGCCCTGCTCCTCGCGTCGTCCGGGGTCGTGACCGCCGCCCCGTTGCTGCTCTTCGGCGCGGCAGCGACTCGCCTGTCGCTCACGTCGCTCGGCCTCCTGCAGTACCTCGCGCCGATCCTGCAGTTCGCCTTCGGTGTCCTGCTCTTCCACGAGGAGATGACCACCGGCCGCTGGATCGGGTTCGCGCTCGTCTGGCTGGCGCTGGTGATCATCACCGTCGAAGCCGCGCGTCACCGGCGCCGTACCCTCAGGGCCGCCGCCGCCAACGTCGTCTGACGGACGTCAGCTCACGGAGGCGTCCGCGCGAGGTCCGGCGACGACCTGGGCGCGGACGACCGATCCCTCGACGGTGCTGAGTGCCTGCACCTCTCGCGAGAGCCGCCGCACGATGTAGAGGCCCCGGCCACGCTCACGGCCATCGGGGGGCCGCGTCTTCCCGTGCTCGTTGAGAAGGGGATCGCCCCTGCCGTCGTCGGTGGCCTCGATGGTCAGGGTCCGGTCGGCGACCTCCACCGACAGGACCGCTCGGGTGCGCGCGGCGTCGAGGGCATTGGCCAGGAGCTCGTCGGCGACCAGGAGGGCATCCTCGCTGACGATCTCGTGCGCGGCCATCCACTCACGCATCTCCCGGCGTACGCGGCTGAGCAGATATGTCGCCTGCGGGCTGAGCTCCCAGCGCGCGAACGACGCCAGGGCGGGCTTGGAAGCGCGGCGCACCACCAGCGCGAGCGCGTCGTCGTGGCGCTCGGCGCCTTCGAGCGAGCGCTGGACGAGCGTGTCGGAGAGCTCCTGGGCCGGCAGGCCGGCGATCTCGCTGGCGATCTTCTCGAGCTGCTCCATCCCGGCGATGATGTCGCGCCGTGCCTCGACCAGACCGTCGGTGTAGAGGATGAGCGACTCCCCCTCCTCCAGGCGGGTAACCGCGATGCCGCTGCTCCCGACACCCGGCCACCCGATCGCGCCACCGCTGCCGGCCACCTGGCGTACGGAGCCGTCTGGTGCCACGATCACGGCCGGCGGGTGACCACCCGAAGCCACCCGGAGGTCACCGGTGCTCGGATTGAACCGTGCGACCACGACCGTCGCGACGAGCTCGGAGTCCTGCGCCCCGAGCAGCATGTCGGCACGCGCGACGACGTCTTCGAGCGGCGTCCCCTCGACGGCGACGTGCCTCAGGGTGTGAATCACGCTCAGCGCGTCGCGGGTCGCCGTGACGCCGTGGCCGAGTACGTCGACGACCGCCACGTGCAGCTCGCCCGTCGGCAGCTCGTGCCAGTCGAAGAGGTCGCCGCCGGTGGGTGCGGTCGGGTCGGACGCCACGTAGGCCACCGCGATGTCGACGCCCTCCATCCCGGGCGGCTCCGGAGCCACCGCCTGCTGGAGGTGGTCCACGACGAGGCGTTGAGCGGCCTGCATCTCGACGAGCTTCTTGAACTGCTCGCTCAGCTCGTGGAACTCCGTCGCCGGCGTGATGTCACGCGCGACGACGACCAGGCTACGGGTCCCGTCGCTGTTCTCGGCGCGCGTGAACGAGCACGCCAGCTGACGCTGCTCCCCGTTGGTCGCCGTGATGACCATCTCCCGCGGGAAGTCCGCGACCTCCCGCCAGTTGACGAGGTCGACGGGACGTCCCGATGCTGTGCGGGCGTGCAGGCGCGGGAGGGCATCGCGCCGCCCTCGGACCTCGGTGGCTGCCAGGCCGGTGATCTGCTCGCACGCAGGGTTCCACGTCGTGATCGCGCCCGCGGCGTCGATGGTGAAGATGCCGTCCGAGGTGCTCTGCAGGATCTCGGCGAGCGCACGCTCGTTCTGGACGACCTTCGAGACCGCCCAGCCCCGGCTGAGCGTGTGCACGGTCTGGCGCGCCAGCGTCTCGAGCACCGACACCTGGTAGCGCTCGGCGTACGGCGTGGGCCCCTGCAGGTCGTACAGGACGATGACGCCCACGATGCGCGTCCCCAGCTGCATCGGCGCCGAGACACACGACTGCCGACCGTCCTCACGCAGCAGACGCGCGAGCGCGGAGTTGTCGCTCGCTGCCACCCGAGTCAGCGCGCCGCGCTTGACGAGCCGCCGCTCGAGGGGGTTGACCGGCGCCTCGTCCTCGTACGAGCCGTCGGCAGACCACCGGAAGGCCGACGGACGGTTGTCCTCGCTCACCATGACCAGGGCGACCATGCGCGCCCCGAAGCGCTCGCGGATCTCTTCGAGGAACGGCCGGACGGCGGTCATCGGGTCGACCGGCTCGGAGAGGATCCGGCTCGCCTCGCTGAGGGTCTCGACACGGCCGCGATCGGCGTACGCGTCGGTGTAGAGGCGCGCGGTGAAGAAGACGAGCAGCAACGGGACCGGCACCAGCAGCACGCCGAGCGGACTCCCCGCCAGCGCGAAGACGAACAGCAGGCCGAACAGGGTGTTGATCACCCAGCTGGCAGCAGCCACCACGGTGAGGAAGAGCGGCTTGTGGACCGCGTACGGCCATGACACAGGATCGGTGAGGGCCGCCTCGGCGAGCACCCACCCGAGGTTGACCAGGGTGATGACCGCCAGGCTGACCACGGTCGCCACGACCACGGGGACGGTGAGCCGCGCATCGACACCGAGCAGATCGGCCACGATCGCGCCCACCGTCGCACCGAACGTCCACCGCGCCATGAGGGTGAGGCCACGAAGCCGGGGCTGCGACCGCGAGAACAGCCCCGGAAGATGGCCGAGAGCGACAGCGGCGGCGACCATCCCCACGTCGTACCCGTAGATCAGCGGTGCGATCGTCGACGTGACCAGCGTGAAGCGCGCCGGGCTGGTGGGGCCGCTGACCTCGACCTGGTAGGCCTCAGCGGCCGCAACCACCAGCACCAGGACCGGCAGGCAGGCCAGCGGGAGCATCGACGACGGACCCAGGTCGAGAGAGGCGGCGTACGCGGCCATCCCGGCGGCCGCGGCCAGCGTGAGGACGGAGAAGAGCGCCAGACCTGCGTTCGACCTGTGCCTGCTCACCTGCGACCTCCACGCCGTGTGATGCCAGTATGCGGCCCACCTCAGCCCACGCGCGTCACCACGCGGTCACAGAGCCCGGCGAGGGCTTCGCGGGCGGCGTTGGCCGGGAGCCGGTCGAGCAGCGCACGCGCAGCCTCCGCGTCGCGGTGGACCAACGCCCGGGCCGCGTCGAGCGCCGGGTTGGCGCGAAGCAGGGACAGCGCCTCGTCGACGGCGGCGTCCTCGGCGATCGGTCCGGAGAGCAGCTCCAGGAGCCGGGCATCCTCGGTGCGCGCGGCCTGCTGGACGAGCAGCGTGGGCAGGGTCGGAACACCCTCGCGCAGGTCCGTGCCCGGGGTTTTGCCCGAGTCGGCGGTGGCGCTAGCGATGTCAATGACGTCGTCGGCGAGCTGGAAGACCGAGCCGATCCGCTCACCGAACTCCGTCAGCACCTCGATCGTTTCGGCATCGGCCCCGCTGGTCATGGCGCCGAAGCGGGCGGCGGAGGCGATGAGGGAGCCTGTCTTGTCGGCGACCACACCGAGGTAGTGCGTGAGCGGGTCCTGGCCGTCGCGCGGGCCGATCGTCTCGTGGATCTGTCCGTGGACGAGCCGCTGGAACGTCTCGGCCTGGATGCGGACGGCGTCGGTGCCGAGCCCGGCCACAACCCGTGAAGCGACCGCGAAGAGGTAGTCACCGGTGAGGATCGCGATCGAGTTGTCCCAGCGGGCGTTGGCCGAGGCCGCGCCACGCCGCAGGGCCGCCTCGTCCATGACGTCGTCGTGGTAGAGCGTCGCGAGGTGCGTGAGCTCGATGACGACAGCGGCAGGCGGGACGTCGACGGAGCCCGGCTGCTCACCGAACTCGGCCGCCAGCAGGACGACGAGCGGGCGGAACCGCTTGCCTCCGGCATCCAGCAGATGGCTCGCCGCCTCGCCGACGAACCCGTCGTCGTCGTGCACGGCAGCACTGAGCTGCTTCTCGACCTCGTCCATCCGGTCGCTGACACGGGCAACGAGTGTGGGGTCGGACTCGGCGATGCCCCAGGCGTTTGACGCCACGGCTGCTGCTCCCTCGGTCGTGCGGCAGGTCAACGGACGAACGCCCCGACCTGCTGCACGAGCTCGAGCACCGGACCGGGAAGAACACCCAGGACGATTGTGACAGCCGCCGCGACGACGATGACCGACGAGGTCAGCGGGCTGGGCACGGCGACCGTCGGGCCATCGCCCTGCGGCGCCGCGAAGAAGAGCAGGACGACCACACGGACGTAGAAGAACAACGCGATCGCGGACGCCACCACGCCGACCACGACGAGCGGCCACGCGCCGCCCTCCCAGGCCGCCGCGAACACCGACCACTTGCTGATGAAGCCGCCGGTCAACGGGATCCCTGCGAAGGACAGGAGGAAGAGGGTGAAGGCGATCGCCACCAGCGGCGACTCCTTGCCGAGCCCTGCCCAGCGGCCGAGGTGGGTGGTCTCGCCGCCCGCGTCGCGCACCAGCATGACCACCGCGAAAGCACCGATCACTGCCACGCCGTACGCGAGGAGGTAGAAGAGGATCGCCGACACGCTCGTCAGGCCGGTGCCGGTCACGAGGCCGGCCAGTCCGACGAGGACGAAGCCGGCGTGCGCGATCGAGGAGTATGCGAGCATCCGCTTGACGTCGGTCTGGGCGATCGACACGATCGCGCCGAACAGCATCGTGATGATCGCGACGGCCCAGACCACAGGCGTCCAGTCCCAGCGTGCGCCGTCGAAGGCCACGTAGAAGATCCGGAGCATCGCGACGAACGCGGCAGCCTTCGTACCGGCTGCCATGAAGGCCGTGACCGGGGTCGGCGCGCCCTGGTAGACGTCGGGCGTCCACGCGTGGAACGGCACCGCCGCGACCTTGAACAGCAGGCCGACGAGGATCAGCGCCATGCCCGCCAGGAGGAGGTTCTCGCCGCCGATCCGGTTGCTGACCGCCGTCGAGATCTCGCCGAGGTCGAACGAGCCGGCGTAGCCGTAGGCGAACGCGACCCCGTACAGGAAGAACGCCGACGAGAAGGCACCGAGCAGGAAGTACTTCATGGCGGCTTCCTGGCTGAGCAGCCGGCGACGACGCGCCAGGCCACACATCAGGTAGAGCGGGAGGCTCAGCACCTCGAGCGCCACGAACATCGCGAGGAGGTCGTTGGCCGAGGCGAAGAACATCATGCCGCCGAGCGCGAACACCGCGAGGGGGAACACCTCGCTGTGCTCGATGCGCAGTTTGGTGGCCCGACGCTCGTCGGCACTCCCCGGCGCGGTCGACGCCTGGCTCGTGAACGCGCTCAGGCCCCCGTCGAGGCGCCGCTCGGCGAACAGCAGCATGCCGAGCACGCCGAACAGCAGCAGGGTGCCCCACGTGAACACGGCCGGGCCGTCGATGCTGAGCGCCCCCATTACGGACGGGCCGCCGCGCGCCGGGACGTCACCCTCGACCTCGGTGAGGTCGGTGGCGACCCACACGGTCGCCCCGAAGGCGGCGACCAGCCCGGCGACGGCCACGACGGCCTGGGTGACGAACCGGTACGCCCGGGGGACGAACGCCTCGACGAGCACGCCGGCGACCGCCACGCCGAGAACGATCAGCAACGGCGACAGCGTCGCGTAGTCGATGTCGGGCGCGTCGATCGGCGACGGCGCCATCGGCGCGAGGTGGGACACGGCGCTCACTTCGAGCTCCCCTCAGCGGTCGGGAAGGACGGTGTCTCAGGCTCGGGGTCGCCGACCTGGACGTGGTCGAGCGTCTCCGACACGGCCGGGTTGACTACGTCGAGGATCACCTGCGGGAAGAGGCCGAACCCGATGAGCAGGACGATGACGGGCGCGATCGCGATGATCTCGCGCGGCACCATGTCCGTGATCCCGCGGTTGTCCTCGCGCAGCGGGCCGGTCATTGTCCGCTGGTACATCAGGAGGATGTAGAGCGCCGCCAGGACGATGCCCAGCGTGGCGAACACCGCGGCCGTCGTCGACACCGTGAACGTGCCCGCGAGCACCAGGAACTCGCCGACGAACGTCGACAGGCCCGGGAGCGAGAGCGAGGCCAGGCCCGCGATGAGGAACAGGCCCGCCATGATCGGGGCGATCTTCTGGACGCCGCCGAAGTCGGAGATCCGCGCCGAGCCCCGACGTTGGATCAAGAACCCCGCGATGAGGAACAGCGCCGCCGTCGACAACCCGTGGTTGAACATGTAGAACGTCGAGCCGGACGCCGACTGCGACGTCAGCGCGAAGATGCCGAGCACGATGAACCCGAAGTGCGACACCGAGGTGAACGCGATCAGCCGCATCATGTCGTCCTGACCGATCGCGAGCAGCGCTCCGTACAGGATGCTGATGACGGCCAGGGTGATGACGACGGGGCTCGCCCACTGCGACGCCTCGGGGAACAACCCGAGGCAGAAGCGGATCATGCCGAACGTGCCGAGCTTGTCGAGGACGCTGACCAGCAGCACGGACGTACCGGGGGTGGCCGCCGACGCGGCGTCGGGGAGCCAGGTGTGCAGCGGGACCATCGGGGCCTTCACCGCGAACGCGAGGAAGAAGCCCATGAACAGCCACCGCCCCTCGACCGTGCCGACCGAGAGGTCCTTCATGTCGGCGAGCAGGAACGACGGGTCGCCCTGGCCGTTGGAGATCACCCACATGCCGATCACCGCGGCGAGCATGAGCAGGCCGCCGGCGAGGGAGAACATGAGGAACTTCAGGGCCGCGTACGAGCGCCGGGCGCCGCCGTAGCCGCCGATGAGGAAGTAGGCGGGGACGAGCGCCGCCTCGAAGAGGACATAGAAGAGGAACACGTCCGTCGCCATGAAGACGCCGAGGACGAGGCCCTCGAGCGCGAGCATCAGTGCGAAGAACGTACGGACGCTCCAGCGGGCGCCGTCGGCGTCGTTCCAGCCGGCCAGGATGACGATCGGGACCAGGATCGTCGTCATCAGCACGAGCGTGATCCCGATGCCGTCGAGACCGAGGGAGTAGAAGACGCCGAGCGGTTCGATCCAGGCGTGCTGCTCGCCGAGCTGGTAGCCGGAGGCGCCGAGGTCGTACTGCGCCAGCACCGCCAACGAGAGAGCCAGCGTCACGAGGGAGACGCCGAGCGCCGTCCACTTCGCCAGCTCGGGACGGCTGCGCGGCAGGAAGGCGACGACTGCGCCGCCGACGAGGGGGACGACCAAGAGGACCGTCAGCCAGGGGAAGGACATGTCACTCACGCGAGGTTCACCGCCAGGAGGGCCAGGACGAGGACGAGGGCTCCGCCGAAGATCTCGGCGGCGTACGTCCGGACGAATCCGGTCTGCAGCCGGCGCAGGCCACGTGCACCGTCACCGACAAGCTCGGCGGTGCCGTTGACGGCGCCGTCGATCCCGCTGCCGTCGACGTAGACCAGCGACCGGGTGAGGTATTGGCCTGGTCGCATGAACAGCGCCTCGTTGACGGCGTCGCCGTAGAGGTCGGCGCGGCCGGCGCGAGTGAAGACCGAGACGTTCTGTGGAGCGGTGTCGGGCACCGGGCGCGTCGCGAACAGCACGTACGCGAGCGCGACACCTGCGGCGACCACGAGGACGATGATCGCCGTGATCACGATCGCCGGGACCGGGAGGTCGTGGTGCTCCTCCCCCGTCACCGGGGCCAGCCAGTCGCTGATCCAGCTCGAGAACGTGAGCGCACCTCCGGCGACCGACAGCGCCGCGAGCACGATCAGCGGGATCGTCATGATCTTGGGCGACTCGTGCGGGTGGACGTCGTCGCGCCAGCGCTTCTCGCCGAAGAACGTCAAGATCATCACGCGTGTCATGTAGAACGCGGTGACGCCTGCGCCGATCAGCGCGGCCAGACCGGCCCAGAAGTTCGTCGCGAAGGCCGACTCGATGATCTTGTCCTTGGAGAAGAAGCCCGAGAACCCTGGGAAGCCGATGATCGCGAGGTAGCCCATCGCGAACGTCGCGAACGTCAGCGGCATCAGCTTGCGCAGCGCGCCGTAGTGGCGCATGTCCACGTCGTCGTTCATGCCGTGCATCACCGAGCCGGCGCCGAGGAACATGTTGGCCTTGAAGAAGCCGTGCGTGATCAGGTGGAAGATCGCGAACGCGTAGCCGGCCGGACCGAGCCCGGCCGCGAGCATCATGTAGCCGATCTGGCTCATCGTCGAACCGGCGAGCGCCTTCTTGATGTCGTCCTTGGCGCAGCCGATCCAGGCGCCGACCAGCAGCGTGACCGTACCGACGATCATCACCGCCGTACGGGCGACCTCGGACAGGTCGTAGATCGCCGCCGAACGGACCACCAGGTAGACGCCGGCAGTGACCATCGTCGCCGCGTGGATGAGGGCCGAGACCGGGGTCGGGCCCTCCATCGCGTCGAGCAGCCAGCTCTGGAGGGGGACCTGGGCGGACTTGCCGCAGGCACCCAGCAGGAGCAGCAGGCCCAGCGCGGTCGCGACGCCCTGGGTGGCGTTCTGGACGTTCAGGCCGACGTCGTGGATGTTCGTCGTCCCGAACTGCGCGAACATCAGCATGATGCCGAGGGCGAGGCCGAGGTCGCCGACGCGGTTGACGACGAAGGCCTTCTTGGCCGCCACCGCCGCGGAGCGCTTCTCCTGCCAGAACCCGATGAGCAGGTAGGAGGCCAGGCCGACGCCCTCCCAGCCGAGGAACAGCACGAGGTAGTCGCCGGCCAGGACCAGGACGAGCATCGCGGCGATGAAGAGGTTGAGGAACCCGAAGAAGCGGCGCTTGCGTGGGTCGTCCGCCATGTAGCCGATCGAGTACACGTGGATCAGGGACCCGACGCCGGTGATCAGCAGGACGAACAGTGCGGCGAGCTGATCGTAGTAGACGCTCATCGTCACGTCGAACCCGCCGACCTGGATCCAGGTCCACAGGTCCTGCGTGATCGCCCGCTCGGCGGCGTCGCGTCCGAGGAGCGCGACGAAGGCGACCACACCGACGACGAAGGAGGCGATCGAGGCCGCGGTGCCGAGGAGGTGACCGAAGCGGTCGAGCGGACCGCGATCACCCGCGCCGTCGCCGATCAGGAGGATCGCGGCGCTGACCGCGGGGATCGCGATCACCAACCACACCCACGAGAACACGCCGTCGGCGGCGACCGGCACGACCTCGGCGTGCTCGCTCGCGGCCAGCACGACGCTGGAGAGACTCGTCATTCCCGCCCCCTCAGAGCTTCAGCAGACTGGCGTCGTCGACCGAGGCCGAGCGACGGGTACGGAAGATCGACACGATGATCGCGAGGCCCACGACCACCTCGGCCGCGGCGACCACCATCACGAAGAAGGCCGCGATCTGGCCGTCGAGGTTGCCGTGAGCCCGCGCGAACGTGACGAACGCGAGGTTGCAGGCGTTGAGCATCAGCTCGACGCACATGAACACGACGATCGCGTTGCGCCGCACGAGGACGCCGACGGCGCCGATCGTGAACAGCAGGGCGGACAACCCGATGAAGGGCTCGACGCTCACAGGTCCTCCTCGCCTTCGGCCGGTCGAGCCGACTCGATCACACCGCGCTCGCGCGGCGACCCGTCGGCCTCGAGCTTGCGCAAGGTCAGCGCCACGTCTCCGTCGAACGCCCCCTCGCGAACGACGCCGCGCTCGCGCAGCGTCTTGGACGTCGACTGCTCGACGGGCGAGCCGTCCGGCAGCAGCGCCGGCACGTCGACCGCGTTGTGCCGTGCGAAGACGCCCGGAGTCGGGAGGTTGCCGGGGTGCTCGCCGTGCTCGGCGTAGCGCTGCATGCGCTCGAGCGCCAGGTCGCGCTGCGAGCGCTTCGGCTCGAGGCGCTCGCGGTGCGCGAGCACCATCGCCCCGAGCACAGCGGTGATGAGCAGCGCGCTGGTCGCCTCGAAGGCGAACACGTAACGGTTGAAGAGGAGCCGTGCGAGCCCGTGAACGTTCCCGTCCGCGTTGGCCTCGCCGAGACCGATCACCGGACCGACGGTCGTCTGCGCGACCACGGTCACGAGGAGGAAGCCGAAGAGCACACCCACGACGACGGCGACGAGGCGCTGTCCGCGGATCGTCTCCACCAGCGAGTCGGTCTTGTCGACGCCGACGAGCATCAGCACGAAGAGGAACAGCATCATGATCGCGCCGGTGTAGACGATGATCTGCACGGCGAACAGGAAGGGCGCGTCCTGCATCGCGTACATCATCGCCAGGCAGATCATCACGACCGCGAGCAGCAGCGCCGAGTGCACCGCTTTGCGGGCGAGCACGACACCGAGCGCCGCCAGCACCATGATCGGCGCCAGCAACCAGAACGCGGTCACTGCTCGTCTCCCGCCGCGACACTCCCGTGAGCGACCGCCCGCGCCGCGGCGTCACCGCGGTAGTAGTCGCGTTCGGTGTCACCGAGCCGCATCTCGTGGGGCGGCGCCTCCATGCCCGGCAGCAGCGGTGCGAGCAGGTCGGACTTCTCGTAGATCAGGGACTCGCGGCTGGTGTCGGCGAGCTCGTACTCGTTGGTCATCGTCAGCGCGCGGGTCGGGCACGCCTCGATGCACAGTCCGCAGAGGATGCAGCGCAGGTAGTTGATCTGGTAGACGCGGCCGTAGCGCTCACCCGGGGAGAAGCGCTCGTCCTCGGTGTTGGACGCGCCCTCGACGAGGATCGCGTCCGCAGGGCACGCCCACGCGCACAGCTCGCACCCGATGCACTTCTCGAGTCCGTCCGGCCACCGGTTGAGCTGGTGCCGACCATGGAAACGCGGCGCGGTAGGCCGCTTCTCGAACGGGTACTGCACGGTGACCGGCTTCTTGAACATCGTCCGGAACGTCACGCCGAAGCCGGCGATCGGGTCCCAGAGCTGCTCCTTCAGCGTCGCCATCGCGATCAGTCCTCCTTCTCGCCGCGCGTGCCAGCCGGCACGGCGGTCGTGACGGGCGGCTCACCCGGCATGGGGGGTACGGGGTATCCGCCGGCGAACGCGTCGCGCGACGGCTCCGGCTCCTCGGGCGAGCGCCGCTCGGGCAGGAACTGGACGACCAGCAGGGCCGCGACGACCACACCGGCGATGACGAGGATCATCGTCGGATCGAGGTCGCCGTCGGTGATCAGGCGGCGCATCACGCAGACCACGACGATCCATGCGAGCGAGACCGGGATCAGGACCTTCCAGCCGAACTTCATGAACTGGTCGTAGCGCATCCGCGGCAGCGAGCCCCGCAGCCAGATGAACACGAAGATGAACAGCAGCGTCTTGCCGAGGAACCACAGCACCGGCCAGTAGCCCTCGTTGGCGCCGTCGATCTGCGAGATGCCCCAGGGAGCCCTCCAGCCGCCGAGGAACATCGTCGTCGCGAGCGCCGAGACGGTCGCCATGTTGATGTACTCGGCGAGGAAGAACAGCGCGAACTTCAACGACGAGTATTCGGTGTGGAAGCCGCCGACGAGCTCGCCCTCGGCCTCCGGGAGGTCGAACGGCGCGCGGTTGGTCTCACCGACCATGGCGATCATGTAGATGAGGAACGACGGCAGCAGCGGGAGCGCGAACCACCCGTCTGCCGCCTGCGCGGCCACGATCTCCGACGTGGACATCGAGCCGGCGTAGATGAAGACGGTGACCAGGGACAGACCCATCGCGACCTCGTACGAGATCATCTGGGCCGAGGAGCGGATGCCGCCGAGCAGCGCATAGGTCGAGCCGGAGGACCAGCCGCCGAGCACGATGCCGTACACGCCGATCGAGGTGACGGCGAGGATGTAGAGCACCGCCACCGGCATGTCGGTGAGCTGGAGCGGTGTCTGGGTGTCGGTGAACGGGATCGTCACCTCGGGACCGAGCGGGATCACCGCCCAGGCGAGGAACGCCGGCACGGTCGCGATCACCGGGGCGATGAAGTAGACGACCTTGTGCGCGTTCTTCGGGAAGATCTCTTCCTTGAGCGCGAGCTTGACGCCGTCCGCGAGGCTCTGGAGGAGCCCGAACGGACCCCACACGTTGGGGCCGACGCGGTGCTGCATGCGCGCCACGACCCGCCGCTCGAACCAGATGTTGAACAGCGTGAAGACGACCAGCAGCACGAAGATGCAGAGGGCCTTGATCAGGACGACCCACCAGGCTTCGTTGCCGAAGAACTCGCTCACAGCTCGGACTCCTTGCTCTCGAACGCCGGGGCCGTCGACGGGTCGGCCGACTCGAGGGGTTCGAGCACCTCGGCGGGCTCGGCCGCCGTCCGGTCGTCCGGTCGGGCGTGCGGGGACCGTTCGAGCGTCACGACGTCTCCGTACGCGGCGCCGAGGATGCGTGGCAGCGACAAGCCGTTGGAGTTGGTCGGGGTCCAGACGACCCCGTCGGCGATGTCGGCCACCGCCACGGGGACCGCGACGGCACCCCGCTCCGTGCCGAGGACGACCTCGTCGCCGTCGTGCACGCCGATCGCGCGGGCCGTCGCGGCCGACACCAGCGCCACCGAGGGACGGGCCGTCGCCTGGTAGTGGCGGTCGCCGTCCTGGCCGCGGCCGTCGTCGATCAGCCGGCGCCAGGTGTCGAGGACGACCTCGCTCGGATCGGTGCGGGCGGCGCGTCCGGGGACGACCTCCGGCCGTGGCGCGCGGGCGCCGTCCCAGGCACCCAGCTCGTCGAGCTCGGCACCGGCGGCTCCCGTCGTACGGAATCCGAGGTCGCGGCCGGCGGCTTCGGCGATCCCGGCGAGGACACGGGTGTCCGACAGCGTGTTCGGCAGCGAGAAGACCTCGTCGAACGGCCGGCGACGACCCTCCCACGAGATGAACGATCCCGCCTTCTCGGAGGTCGAGGCGACCGGCAGCACCACGTCGGCGCGCTCGGTGACCGCGCTGGCGCGTACTTCGAGGCTGACCACGAAGCCCGCGGCGTCGAGCGCTTCGATCGCGCCCTGCGGGTCGGCGAGGTCGTCGACCTCAACACCGGCGACGAGGAGCGCACCGAGCTGCCCCGAGCGTGCGGCGGCCAAGATCTCGTCGGTGCTGCGACCTGGGGACGAGGGCACGGACGCGACACCCCAGGCGGCGGCCAGGTCGGCGCGTGCCTCGGCGTCGGCGACCGGGCGACCGCCCGGCAGGAGGTGAGGCAGACAGCCGGCGTCGACCGCACCGCGGTCACCGGCGCGGCGCGGGACCCACGCCAGGCGGGCGCCGGCGCGGCGGGCGGCGACGAGCGCGGTGGAGAACGCGCCCTCGACGCTCGCGAGCCGCTCGCCGAGGAGCACGATCGTGCCGGTCTCGAGACCGGCCTCGCCGAGCGCCTTGGCCTCGTCGCCCGGCACCGTACGGACCAGGCGTCCGCCCGTCTTCTCGAGCGCCCGCGTCGCGTGGCTGGCCAGCGCGACGACCTCGGTGCCGTTCTTGCGCCACGCCTTGCGCAGCCGCAGGAAGATCGTGGCTGCCTCGTCCTCGGGCTCCAGACCGACGAGCACGACCTTGCGGGCCGCCTCCAGGTCGGAGTAGGTGACCCCGAGCCCGGTGCCGGCCACCGCATGGGCCAGGAACGCCGCCTCCTCCTCGGAGTGCGGGCGGGCACGGAAGTCGATGTCGTTGGTGCCGAGCACCGTGCGTGCGAGCTTGGAGTATGCGTACGCGTCCTCGAGCGGGAGCCTCCCGCCGGTGAGGACGCCGACCCCGCCCGCAGCCCTCAGCAGCCCACGGGCGGCGGCGGCGAACGCGGCCGGCCACGACGCGGGCTCCAACGCACCCGTCTCGGGATCGCGGACGAGCGGCCGGGTCAGGCGGTCGGGCTGGCGGTCGTACGCGAACGCGAAGCGGTCCTTGTCGCTGATCCACTCCTCGTTGACCTCGGGGGCGTCGCCGGCGAGACGGCGCAGCACCTTCCCGCGCCGGTGGTCCACCCGGATCGCGGCACCGCAGGCGTCGTGCTCGGCCACCGACGGCGTCGACACGAGGTCGAACGGCCGCGAGCGGAACCGGTAGGCGGTGCTCGTCAGCGCACCGACCGGACAGATCTGGATCGTGTTGCCGGAGAAGTACGACGAGAAGGGCTCGTTCTCGTAGATCGCGACCTGCTGGAGCGCGCCGCGCTCGGCCATCGCGATGAACGGGTCACCGGCGATCTGCTCGGAGAAGCGCGTGCAGCGGGCGCAGAGGATGCAGCGCTCGCGGTCGAGAAGGATCTGCTGCGAGATGCTCAGCGGCTTGGGATAGGTGCGCTTGGTCTCTTCGAAGCGCGTCTCGCCCTGCCCGTGGCTGAGCGCCTGGTTCTGGAGGGGGCACTCGCCGCCCTTGTCGCACATCGGGCAGTCGAGCGGGTGGTTGATCAGGAGGAACTCCATGATCCCGGTCTGCGCCTTGTCGGCCACCGGCGACGTCACCTGCGTCTTGACGACCATGCCCGGCGACACCGGGAGCGTGCACGACGCCTGCGGCTTGGGGAAGCCGCGCCCGTTGCCGGCGTCGGGGACGTCGACCAGGCACTGGCGGCACGCGCCGACCGGAGCCAGCAGCGGGTGGTCGCAGAAGCGCGGGATCTCGACGCCGATCAGCTCGGCCGCACGGATCACGAGCGTGCCCTCGGGGACGCTCACCTCGACGTCGTCGATCGTCAGCGAGACGAGGTTCTGGTCAACGAGCTCTGCTCCGGAGTCGTTGTCCTGGGTGACGGTCATGCCGAGACTCCCTTCCAGGCGGTGGACGCCACGTACGGGAACAGGTCCCATGCCGGCGTGTGCATCCCGGCCTCGAACTCGTCGCGGAAGTGCTCGATGGCCGAGGTGATCGGGCTGGTCGCTCCGTCTCCCAGCGCACAGAACGCCCGCCCGAGGATGTTGTCGCACTGGTCGAGGAGGAGCTCGATGTCACCCTCCGTGCCCTTGCCGGCCTCGAGCCGCTCGAGGGTCTGCACCAGCCACCACGTGCCTTCGCGGCAGGGCGTGCACTTGCCGCAGGACTCGTGCTTGTAGAACTCGGTCCACCGCAGCACGCAGCGGACCACCGAGGTCGTCTGATCGAACAGCTGCAGCGCCTTCGTGCCCAGCATCGACCCGGCTCCGGCGACTCCCTCGTAGTCGAGGGGCACGTCGAGGTGGGCGGCGGTGAGCAGCGGGGTCGAGGAGCCTCCCGGCGTCCAGAACTTCAGCTCGGATCCCTCACGCATGCCGCCCGACATGTCGAGGAGCTCGCGCAGGGTGATACCGAGCGGCGCCTCGTACTGGCCGGGGTTCTTCACGTGGCCCGAGAGCGAGTAGATCGTCATGCCCTTGGACTTCTCGGTGCCCATGGACCCGAACCAGTCGGCACCACGCTCGACGATGCACGGCACCGATGCGATCGATTCGACGTTGTTGATCACGGTCGGCGCGGCGTACAGGCCTGCGACGGCGGGGAACGGCGGGCGCAGCCGCGGTTGGCCGCGACGCCCCTCGAGGGAGTCGAGGAGCGCGGTCTCCTCACCGCAGATGTAGGCCCCGGCGCCGGCGTGGACCACCACGTCGATGTCGATCCCCGAGCCGAAGACGTCCTTGCCGAGCACCCCGGCCGCGTACGCCTCCGCGACCGCGGCCTGCAGCCTGCGGATGACGTGCAGGACCTCGCCGCGCACGTAGATGAACGCGTTCTTGGCGCGGATCGCATGGCACGTGATCGCCACCCCCTCGATCAGGGTGTGCGGCGTGGCCATCATCAGCGGGATGTCCTTGCACGTGCCCGGCTCGGACTCGTCGGCGTTGACCACGAGGTAGTGCGGCTTGACGGTGCCGTCGGGCTCGGGCCCCTGCGGGATAAAGCCCCACTTCATGCCGGTGGGGAAGCCCGCCCCGCCGCGGCCGCGCAGGCCGGAGTCCTTGACGAGGGCGATCACCTCGTCGGGATCCATGCGCAGGGCCGCGCGCAGCCCGGCGTAGTCGCCGTACGAGTCGAGAGTCCAGGAGCGCTCGTGGTCCCAGTCCTTGGTGAGGACGGGAGTGAGAGGTGCGACGGTCATTCGGTGTCCTCCGCTTCCTCGCGCTGCGCGGGCGGGGTCGTGCTGTCGTCGACCAACGTCTCGGACTCGGCCCGGCGGGTGTCGGCCTGCGCGACGGCGGCCTCGGCATCCTCCGCCGGTCGAGCCTGTCGAGATCCGTCCTCTCCCGGCGCGACCCACCCTCGCTCGTGCGCCAGCCGCAGCCCGGCCAGCGACGGGTCACCGGCGGACGGTCCCTCGTCGGCACGCCCGTCGGGGAAGCCCGCGAGCACCCGCTCGGCCTCGCGCCACGTCGTGATGCGGGCGCCGCGGGTCGCCGTACGGGGCGTGCCGGCGCGCAGGTCGTCGACGAGCTCGACGGCGGAGTCGGGCGTCTGGTTGTCGAAGAACTCCCAGTTGACCGTCATCACCGGCGCGTAGTCGCAGGCGGCGTTGCACTCGATGTGCTCGAGCGTCACCTTGCCGTCGGCCGTGCGCTCGTCGTTGCCGACACCGAGGTGCTCGCGCAGGCGGGAGAAGATCGCGTCGCCGCCCATCACCGCGCACAGCGTGTTGGTGCAGACGCCGACGTGGTAGTCGCCGACCTCGCGCCGCTTGTACATCGTGTAGAAGGTCGCGACCCCGTTCACCTCGGCGGTCGAGATGTCGAGCAGCTCAGCGCAGAGCTCGATCGCCTCCGGGGTCACCCGGCCCTCGACCGACTGTGTGAGGTGCAGCATCGGCAGCAGGGCCGAACGCTTCTGCGGGTAGCGGGCGATGATCGCCTGCAGGTCGTCGCGTACGTGGGCGGAGTCCAGGCTGCTCATCGGTCCACGCCTCCCATCACCGGGTCGAGGCTGGCGATCGCGACGATGACGTCCGCGAGCATGCCGCCCTCGGACATCGCGGCGGTCGCCTGCAGGTTGCTGAAGGACGGGTCGCGGAAGTGCGCCCGGTAGGGCCGTGTCCCGCCGTCGGAGACGAGGTGGCACGCGAGCTCGCCGCGGGGCGACTCGACGCTCGTGTAGACCTGCCCGGCCGGAACGCGGAAGCCCTCTGTGACCAGCTTGAAGTGGTGGATCAGCGCCTCCATGGACTCGCCCATGATGTGGCGGATGTGCTCCAGGGAGTTGCCCTGACCGTCAGGGCCGACCGACAGCTGCGCGGGCCAGGCGATCTTCTTGTCGGCGACCATGACCGGGGCGCCCTCGAGCGTACGGAGCCGCGCCACGCACTGCTCGACGATGCGCAGCGACTGGTCCATCTCGTCCAGGCGGATGCGGAAGCGTCCGTACGCGTCGGGCTCGTCGCGGGTGATGACGTCGAAGTCGTACGTCTCGTAACCGCTGTAGGGCTGCTTCTTGCGCAGGTCCCAGTCGTAGCCGGTCGAGCGCAGCGCCGGTCCGGTGACGCCGAGCGCGAGGCAGCCGGCGAGGTCGAGGTAGCCGACCTCCTTGAGGCGGCCCTTGAAAATCGGGTTCTGGTTGCACAGCGCGGCGAGCTCGGGGAGCCGCTTGCGCATGAGCGCCACGAACCGGTCGACTGCGTCGAGTCCGCCGTCGGGGACGTCCTGCGAGACGCCGCCGGGGCGGAGGTAGGCCGAGTTCATCCGCAGCCCCGAGAACAGCTCGAACAGGTCGAGGCACAGCTCGCGCTCACGGAAGCCGACCGTCATCACGGTGAGGGCGCCGATCTCCATGCCACCGGTGGCGAGCGCGACGAGGTGCGAGGAGATCCGGTTGACCTCCATCATCATCACGCGCAGGACGGAGGCCTTCTCGGGGACCTGGTCGGTGATGCCGAGGAGCTTCTCGACCCCGAGGACGAAGGCGGCCTCGTTGTACATCGGCGACAGGTAGTCCATGCGGGTGCAGAACGTCACGCCCTGCGTCCAGCTGCGGTACTCCATGTTCTTCTCGATGCCGGTGTGCAGGTAGCCGATGCCGCAACGGGCCTCGGTCACCGACTCGCCCTCGATCTCGAGGATCAGCCGGAGCACGCCGTGCGTCGACGGGTGCTGCGGGCCCATGTTGACGACGATGCGCTCGGACGCGTCGGGGTCGACGCCCGCGACCACGTCGTCCCAGTCCTGACCGGTGACGGTGAAGACCGGGCCGGCCGTCGTGTCCTGGCTCTGTGCGTACGGGTCGGCGCTGGCGCCGGTGTCTGTGGTGCTCACGAGTACGACCTCCGCTCGTCCGGCGGTGGGATGGTTGCGCCCTTGTACTCGACGGGGATTCCGCCGAGCGGGTAGTCCTTGCGCTGGGGGTGCCCCGGCCAGTCGTCTGGCATGAGGATCCGGGTCAGGGCCGGGTGGCCGTCGAAGATGATCCCGAAGAAGTCGTAGGTCTCGCGCTCGTGCCAGTCGGCGGTCGGGTAGACGGCGACGACGGACTCGATGTGCGGATCGGACTCCGGGGCGGCGACCTCCAGGCGGATGCGCCTGTTGTGGGTCATTGACAGCAGGTGGTAGACGGCGTGCAGCTCGCGGCCGATCTCATGCGGGTAGTGCACGCCGGAGATGCCGCTGCACAGCTCGTAGCGCAGGAGGGCGTCGTCGCGCAGGTGCTGGCACACCTCGCGGACGCGCGTGCGGTGGAGGTGCAGCGTGACCTCGTCGCGGTCGACGACCACGGACTCGATCGCACCCTCACCGATCGTCTCGCCGAGGAGAGCCTCGAGCCGGTCGGCGAGGTCGTCGTACCAGCCGCCGAACGGACGACGCGAGGCCGCCGGCATCGCGACGGGGCGCTGCAGACCGCCGTAGCCGGACGTGTCGCCGGTGCCGTCGACGCCGAACATACCCTCGCGGACCTCGACGACCTCGAGGATCCGCGCCTGCGACGGGACGACCTCCTCGCCGCCCCCGCTGGTTGAGCCGCCCCCGCTGGTTGAGCCTGTCGAAACCCCGCTCATCGCAGCAGCCCCTTCATCGCCGACGTCGGGACGGCCTCGAGGGCGATCTTCTCGTCGGAGGCGATCTCGGCCACACGGTGCGCACCGAGCTTGGTGTGCTGGATCTTGTCGTGGAGCTTCATGATCGCGTCGATGAGCATCTCCGGGCGCGGCGGACAACCGGGCAGGTACATGTCGACCGGGACGACGTGGTCGACGCCCTGGACGATCGCGTAGTTGTTGAACATCCCGCCCGAGCTCGCGCAGACGCCCATCGCGAGGACGTACTTGGGGCCGGCCATCTGGTCGTAGATCTGCCGCAGAACCGGCGCCATCTTCTGGCTGACGCGGCCCGCGACGATCATCAGGTCGGCCTGGCGCGGCGAGGCGCGGAAGACCTCCATGCCGAAGCGCGACGAGTCGTACTTCGGCGCGCCGAACTCCATCATCTCGATCGCGCAGCAGGCGAGGCCGAACGTGGCCGGCCAGAACGACGCCTTGCGGAAGTAGCCCGCGAGTCCCTCGACTGTCGTCAGCAGGACTCCACTCGGGAGCTTCTCCTCCAGACCCATGTCAGTCCCACTCCAGTCCGCCGCGGCGCCAGACGTAGACGTACGCGACGAAGACCGTCGCGATGAACAGCAGCATCTCGACGATGCCGAACCAGCCGAGAAGGTCGAACTCCACCGCGAAGGGGTAGAGGAAGATGATCTCCACGTCGAAGACGATGAAGAGCATCGCGGTGATGAAGTACTTCACCGGGACGCGTCCACCGCCCGCCGCCTGGGGCGACGGCTCGATGCCGCACTCGTACGAGTCGACCTTGGCGCGGTTGTAGCGCTTCGGCCCCGTGATCGGAGCGATCAGCACGGAGAAAACCGCGAATGCTCCCGAGATGGCGGCGAGCACCAGAATCGGGGTGTACTCGGTCACCGCATCCTCCCTTCGTGAAAACCTTCACGAGCCTGTCCACAGGCTCTCACGGTCGGTGAGATCCTGTGTTTCCCGTCACTATGCCACGGGCGCAGGACACTCACGACAGGGGGTGGTGAAGGTCGCAGGACTCCCCTGCGAACGCCGTCCGACCTGCGATTTCGCGCGGAATACATTGCGTAATTCAGCACGCGTACGGGGGCGCGGAAACACCCTCCGTACGACGTCGGAGGGTGGCATGCGGCGCGGAGGTCAGCCATTGGTCGCGGTGTGGAGCGCGACGATGCCGCCGGAGAGGTTCTCCCAGCGCACGGGCCCCCACCCGGACTCGGCGATGACCTTGGCGAGCCCGAGCTGGTCGGGCCACGACATGATCGACTCGGCGAGATAGACGTACGAGTCGGGGTTCGACGACACCGCACGGGCGGCCGGCGGGAGCGCGCGCATCAGGTACTCGAGGTAGACCTTGCGGAACGGCGCGAACGTCGGGTGGCTGAACTCGCAGACCACCAGACGCCCACCCGGCCTGGTCACGCGCAGCATCTCCTCGAGGGCCACCGCGGGCTCGTGGACGTTGCGCAGACCGAACGAGATCGTCACGGCGTCGAACGTCTCGTCGGCGAACGGCAGACGCATCCCGTCGCCCGCGGTGAACGGCAGGGCGGAGTGGTGACGCTTGCCCTCGCGGAGCATCCCGAGGCTGAAGTCGCACGGGACGACGTACGCCCCGTCGTCGGCGAACGGCACCGACGAGGTGCCGGTGCCTGCCGCGAGGTCGAGCACCTTCTCCCCCGTACGGGCGCCCACGAGCGCGCGGACGCGGCGGCGCCACGCCCGGTCCTGCCCCAGCGACAACACGTCGTTGGTCAGGTCGTAGCGACGTGCGACGGCGTCGAACATCGACGCGACCTCGTGGGGCTGCTTGTCCAGGCTCGCTCGGCTCACGTGCCCAACTGTGTCACGCACCGCGACGCTCGCGATGCCACGGGTCGTACCCTGGCAGACGTGACCGACACCGTCGTGCCCCTCCAGGGACCGCTCCGTCTCGTGGCGCAGACGGTCCCGCTCGCCCCCTCCACGCTGGACGGCGTCCCGCTCGTGAACCTGCTCCCCTCCGACGGCGCGCTGGCCTGGGTGCGCGACGGCGACGGGCTCGTCGCGTGGGGCGAGGCCGCCCGGGTCGAGACCACCGGGGCGCAGCGTTTCGCCGACGCGAGCGCGTGGTGGCGCGAGATCTCCGCCCACGCCGTCGTCCGCGACAAGGTCCAGGTCGCCGGGAGCGGCCTCGTGGCGTTCGGGTCCTTCGCCTTCGCCGACGCCTCGGGTGCCACCCGCGGGCGCGCGGACGGGAGCTCGGTCCTCGTGGTGCCGAGCGTCGTCGTCGGACGCCGTGGCGGCACGGCCTGGGTCACGACGATCCGCGAGTCCGCGCTGGCGACCGCTCCGCAGCTGCGGGCCACCGAGGATCCCGTCGCCCCCGAGGACGTCGCGTTCGCCGACGGCTCGACCTCGGGCGCGCAGTGGGAGTCGATCGTGTCCGAGGCCGTCCGCCGCATCGAGGCCGGCGACCTCGACAAGGTGGTCCTCGCACGCGACCTCGTGGCCGAGCTCGCCGCTCCCCTAGACGTCCGCGCTCCGCTGCGACGGCTCGCCGCGTCGTACCCGAACTGCTGGACGTTCCACGTCGACCGCCTCTTCGGCGCCACGCCGGAGATGCTCGTACGGCGCGAACGCGGCCTCGTCACCTCGCGGGTGCTGGCCGGCACGATCCGGCGCACCGGCGACGACTCCCGTGACCTCGCGCTCGCGGGCTCGCTGGCGCGCTCGAGCAAGGACCTCGAGGAGCACGAGTACGCGGTGCGCTCGGTCGCCGACGCCCTCGAGCCGTACTGCTCGTCGATGAACGTGCCCGAGGCACCGTTCGTCCTCCACCTCCCCAACGTCATGCACCTGGCGACCGACGTCGCGGGCGTCGTGGACGCCGAGCGCGAGACGGCGACCGCGCTCGACCTCGCGGCCGCCCTCCACCCGTCGGCGGCGGTCGGCGGCACCCCGCGCGCCGACGCGCTCGCGCTCATCGACGAGATCGAGAAGCTCGACCGCGGCCGCTACGCCGCACCGGTCGGATGGATCGATGCCGACGGTGACGGCGAGTGGGGCATCGCCCTGCGCTCGGCGGAGTACGACGGAGCACGGGTCCGGCTGTTCGCGGGGTGCGGGATCGTCGCCGACTCCGACCCGGAGGCCGAGCTCGCGGAGTCGCAGGCCAAGCTCGTCCCGGTCCGCGACGCCCTCGCAGGGACCGAGGGCTCCTAGCCGAAGAGCCCGGCGAGGTCGTCGGCGGTCAGGCCCCCGGAGGACGCGCCACCGTCGAGGACGCTCGCGACGAGCTCGGCTTTGCGCGCCTTGAGCTCGACGACCTTCTCCTCGATCGTGCCGGTGGCGACGAGCCGGTAGACCATGACCGGCGACTCCTGCCCGATCCGGTGGGCGCGGTCGACGGCCTGCGCCTCGACCGCGGGGTTCCACCAGGGATCGAGGACGAAGACGTAGTCGGCCTCGGTGAGGGTGAGACCGACGCCTCCCGCCTTGAGGCTGATGAGGAACACCGGCTGGTCGCCGGCCTTGAACCCGTCGATGGCGGCAGCCCGGTCACGGGTGCTGCCGTCGAGGTAGGACGTCGTGAGGCCCTCACGCTCCAGCCGATCCTGGACACGCCTCAGGAACGACGTGAACTGGCTGAAGACCAGGGCCCGGTGCCCCTCGGCGGCAAGCTCGCGCACGTGCTCGACGAGCAGGTCGAGCTTGGCGGACCCGACGGAGTCGTACGCGGCGTCGACCAGGCCGGGGTCGAGGCTGAGCTGCCGCAGGCGGGTCAGGGCCGCGAAGATCGTGATCCGGTGACGCCGCAGTGCGACCTCGTCGTCGCCGGCCTCCTCGAGAAGCCCGAGGATGCGCTGACGCTCACGCTGCAGGTGGGTGTCGTAGATCTTGCGGTGGCGCGCCGACAGGGCGACCTCGAGAACCTGCTCCTGCTTGGGCGGGAGGTCGGACGCGACAAGGTCCTTGGTGCGGCGCAGGAGGACCGGACGGATCCGCCGCTGCAGCATCGCCAGCAGGTCGGCGTCGCCGCCCTTCTCGATCGGATGGGCGACGGTCTTGGCGAACTGCAGCGGGTAGGGGAAGAGCCCGGGCGCGGTCAGCGAGAGGAGCGACCACAGCTCCATCAGGTCGTTCTCGACCGGTGTGCCGGTGATCGCCAGCGAGAACGGCGCCTCGACCCGGCGTACGGCCTGATAGGTCTTGCCGCGGTGGTTCTTGACCGCCTGCGCCTCGTCGAGGATGCGGCCGGACCACGCGAGGCGGGTGTACGCGTCGACCTCGAGCCGCAGCAGCGTGTAGGACGTGACGACGAGGTCGGCTCCGGCCGCCACGTCGCTCAGCGGCTGGGAGCGCCGCGCGGCGGACTCGGTGACCGTACGGACCTCGAGGTCGGGCGCGAACGTCGCGGCCTCGCTCGCCCACGTGCCGACGACGCTGGTCGGCGCGACCACCAGGAACGGCGGCGCGTCGGGCTCGCGCTCACGGGCGTGGGCGATCAGCGCGAGGGTCTGCAGCGTCTTGCCGAGGCCCATGTCGTCGGCGAGGATGCCGCCGAGGCCGTGCTCGGCGAGGAATGCGAGCCACGAGAAGCCCTCGCGCTGGTAGGGGCGCAGCGTCGCCTTGAGACCGACCGGCGGCGCGACGTCCGGGACGCCGTCCTGGCCGACGAGCGTGCGGGCGAGCGCGACCCAGCGTGCCGCCTCGACGTCGACGACGCCGAGCTCACCGAGCTCGTCCCAGAGGTCGAAGGCCTGCGTGGCGAGGCTCATGGTCGCGACGTCACGGGGTCGGTCGTCGAGGGCGCGGGCGTCGGCGAGCATCCGCGCGAGCGCGTCGAGCTCGGGATGGTCGACGCTCACGTAGAGGTAGGTGCCCTTGGGCTCGGTCTTGTGCAGCAGCACCTTGTCCTGGCCGGTCGCGATCGCCTCGATGATCGTCGCGAGCCCGACCTGGCGGCCGCCGATCGTGACCACGACCTCGAGGTCGAGCCAGTCCGTACGGCCGGAGGGCGCGGGCGCCGACGTGAACTGGATCTCGGGCTTGCCGACGACCTCGCGGAACTGCGGCTGGCCGTCGGTGTGGACCTCGAAGGCGGGGTGGTCGCGGAGACCGGGGAGGACGTCCTCGGCGAAGCGGACCGCGTCCATCTCGCGCAGGACGAGCTCGGGGTACGGACGGGGGCCCACCGTGGTCGTACGGAGGAGCAGGACGGCGGCGTCGTCCTCGAGCGCGAGGCGGTCGAGGGAGATGCGCTCGAGGTCGGCGTCGCGCATGCCGTAAGGGGCGGGCTCCTCGTCGAGAGCGAACACGCGCACGGTCTGGCCCGTCGCGAGGGAGCGGTAGTGCCACGCCCACGACAGGCGCACCTCGTGGCCGTCCACCCAGGTCAGCGCGAGGACGAGGTGGGGAGCGGGTGGCTCGGGCACCTGGACGGAGTCGTCGCGCGAGGTCACCTCGACGAGCCTGCGGACGCGAGGGAGATAGGTGTGGAGGAGGTCGGCCATGCCCTCACGCGGCACGGCGACCGTGCGGCCGGTCAGGAACAGCTCACGCACCGCGGCCGTCGGCGCACGGTCGAGCGGGGCGAGCGTGACCACGGCGTCGTCGCCTTCGCCCTCCCACAGCGCGACTCCGTGCTCGGGCGACCCGAGCAACGTCGCGTCCTCCGCGGGGACCCACGAGCCGCCGACCCCGGCACCGGCGAGGAGGACCGCTCCCCCACCACCGTCGGCACGGGCATCCATCGACAGCCGCGCCGGCTGCGACGCGACACGCAGCTCGGCGAACCCTGACGCGACGAGCGGCAACCCCACCTCGTGGGCCTCGCGCAGGAGCCGCCACAGGGAGGCGCCGAGCTTGGCGAGCGGGAGGTTGTCCTCGGACCCGAACCCGTACGACATCCGAGCTCGATGGGTGCCGTGGATGGCGCGGAGCACGTCGACGTGCTCGGGGACGTACCGGCCGTCGCGCGGGTCGGCGACGACGAGGTCGCGCCACTCGACGCCCTTCTTGATCCACTCGCCGCGTCGCCCGCGCGTGACCGGGCGCAGGTGCAGGGGCGAGCGCGCGGACGACGGGGCGCCGCGGCCGAACCGTCGCTCGTCGTGGCGGCGCGGGGCCACCTCGAAACGGAGCGCGAGCTCGCCGCTGGCACGGCGGCCGTCAGGCCCGGGCGAGGACGGGCCCTCGTCGACGTCGGCGACGAGCTCGTCGAGGATCCGCTCCCAGCTCGACCCCGGTGCTGCCGGGGCGGACGTCGGCGCGACCTCGCGTGCATGGGCCACCAGCACGGTCGCGACCGCGTGCTTGCAGAAGTGGCTGACCGGGCAGGAGCACGCCGTGTAGAGCTCGATCGGCGTGTCGTGGTCGCGCCGCGCGGAGACGACGGTCTGGTAGGTCGCGACGCCGCTGCCCGCCACGCTGCTCTGCAGGACGTAGCCGTCGCGGTTGCGGGCGACGTCGAGATCGATCACGTATCCCCCGCGGGCGTACGCCTTGCCGCGGTCGATGGTGCCCTCGTCCATGTGCCGACGCAGCAGTGCCAGGTCGGCGAGGTCGGCGAGGGTCAGCACCTGTCAAGACTAGGTCGCGCCCCTGACTACCGGGCCGGTCGTCCACAGGCGAGGCCCGGTGTGTCGACCCGGACACACACCCGTTCCGAAGGGCGAGTCGGCGCGGCGATGTCAGAGTTGACGGGAGGCGACGCACGCCGCGCCCGCCGTCGGCCCGATCCCGGACGAGGAGGAACCGTGCCCGCTGCACCGATCTCCCCGCCGCCGCGGCTGCTGATGGGCGCGGGACCGGTCAACGCCGACCCGCGGGTGCTGCGAGCGATGTCGGCGCAGCTCGTCGGCCAGTACGACCCGTGGATGCTCGCCACCATGGACGAGACGAGGGCGCTCTACCGCGAGGTCTTCCGTACGACGAATGCCGCGACGCTGCTCGTCGACGGCACCTCGCGGGCCGGGATCGAGGCGGCGCTGGTCTCGCTGCTGGAGCCTGGCGACCGGGTGCTGGTGCCGATCCTCGGGAGGTTCGGCCACCTCCTGCGCGAGATCGCCGAGCGGTGCGGCGCCGAGGTGCACGTGGTCGAGACGCCGTGGGGCACGGTGTTCGACGAGGAGGAGCTCGTCGACGCCGTACGCCGGATCCGTCCGAAGGTGCTGGCGACCGTCCAGGGAGACACGTCGACCTCGATGTGCCAGCCGCTGTCCTCGCTCGGGCCGACCTGCCGCGAGCTCGGCGTGCTGACGTACGTCGACGTGACCGCGTCGCTCGCGGGCAACGAGTTCGCGATGGACGGGTGGGAGCTCGACGTCGCGACCGCAGGCCTGCAGAAGTGCCTCGGCGGGCCGTCGGGGAGCGCCCCGATCACCCTGTCGGACGCCGCCGTCGCGGTCGTCGAGGGGCGGCGGCACGTGGAGGCGGGACTGCGCGAGGCCGGCGACGTGGACCGTGGGACGCGGATCGGCTCGAACTACCTCGACCTCGCGATGATCCTCGACTACTGGGGTCCGCGGCGGCTCAACCACCACACCGAGGCGACGACGATGCTGTACGGGGCGCGCGAGTGCGCCCGCCTGCTCGTCGAGGAAGGGATGCCCGAGGCCGTCGAGCGTCACCGGCTGCACGGCTCGGCGATGACGGCGGGCGTGCAGGCGCTCGGGCTCGCGGTCTTCGGGGACGAGCGGCACAAGATGCACAACGTGGTCGCGGTCGAGATCCCCGACGGTGTCGACGGCGACGCGGGGCGGACGGCGATGCTCGAGGACTTCGGCATCGAGATCGGGACGTCGTTCGGACCGCTCCACGGCAAGGTCTGGCGGATCGGCACGATGGGCTGGAACGCCCGCCACGACGCCGTACTCACCACGCTGGCGGCACTCGAGCAGGTGCTGCGAGCTGCGGGCACCTCGCCGACGCCGGGATCGGGTGTGGCCGCGGCCAGAGAGGTGTACGCGACGTGAGGCCGTCCGAGACTGCGCTCGCCGACGCCCGTACGGCACTGGCACGCTGCGACGCTCTCGCCGCGCTGAGTGCCCGGTCGGGCCGGATCGACCGGTTCGCGCTGACGCGTTCACATGCGGAGGCGAACGCCCTCGTCGCGTCGTGGATGGCGCAGACGGAGATGGCGACGTGGGTCGATGCCGTCGGCAACGTGTGCGGACGGTTGGAGGGGCTGACCTCCGACCTGCCCGCACTCCTCCTCGGGTCACACCTCGACACGGTGCCCGACGCAGGCCGGTACGACGGGCCGCTCGGCGTCGCCATCGCGCTCGCGGTGGCCGTGCGGCTGCACGCACGCGTCGCCTCGCTGCCGTTCGCGCTGGAGGTCGTCGGCTTCTCCGACGAGGAAGGGACCCGCTTCGGCGCCGCGCTGACGGGGAGCCGCGGCCTCGCGGGGACCTGGGACGAGGCGTGGTGGGCGCAGGTCGATGCCGGTGGGGTGAGGCTGCGCGAGGCGTTCGTGGAGTTCGGGCTCGACCCGGCGCGCGTCGGTGAGGCCGCCCGGCCGCCGGAGTCGCTGGTCGGCTATCTGGAGTCGCACATCGAGCAGGGCCCGTCCCTGGAGGACGCCGACCGCCCGCTCGGCGTCGTCAGCGCGATCGCGGGCGCTCGGCGCTTCGCGCTGCGCGTGGTCGGCGAGGCGCGCCACGCCGGCGGCACCTCGTACGAGCGCCGCCGCGATGCCCTGGTTGGCGCGAGCCACGCCGTGATCGAGGTCGAGCGGATCGCCCGTACGGAGGGCGTGGTCGCCACCGTCGGTGCGCTGGAGGTGCACCCGGGCGCGGCGAATGTGGTCCCCGGGCACGTCGACCTCACGCTCGACCTGCGGGCCGAGCACGACGCCGACCGCGACCGGGCCTGGGACCTGATCGCGAGCGCCGTCGAGAAACGCTGCACCGAAGGGGGACTGGTCTTCGAGGCGGTCGAGACGCATCGCGCCCAGGCAGTCGCGATGGATCCGGCACTGCGGGACGCCGTCGCGGCAGGCATCCGCGCGACGACCGGCGAAGAGTCGGTGACGGTGCTGTTCAGCGGCGCCGGGCACGACGCGATGGCGATGGCGGCGGTGACGCCGGTGGCGATGCAGCTCGTCCGCTGTCGCGACGGCATCTCGCACCACCCGGACGAGGCGGTGCGACTGGACGATGTGGCGCTCGCGATCGACGCGTTCGAGGCCGCCGTCCTGGCGGTGGCGGCGGAGTTCTGAGAAGCCGACTCTCCCTACAGGGGCTTCGCCCTATCCACCCCCGGCCGCAATCGTCACCTGCAGACGGCGGAGCCCCTGCTCGAAGTCGTCGAGGTTGTCACTGACCGTCTGGCGGACTGCGAGGTGGTCGACAAACCTGTAGTTGTGCGCGAGCGCATTGCGTGTCGCGCGAATACCGCGCCACCGCGCGCCGAACTCAGCAATCACGAGCTCCTCCGGCAACGCCATGACTTCTTCGATGCTGGCAGCGAGTCGCTGGCACACTGCATCGAAGATCAGGAGGTCGTCGATCGGGCCCCGTTCAAGGTGCTGACGCAGGATCGCGACATGCGAGAGCGCGTTCCGGATCCGCTCCGACGGCGCGCGAGTCACAGCGTTGCCGCCTCATTCAACGCGGTCGAGCGAATCTTCCCCTTCAGACCTCGAGTGGGGACCACATCAACAGGAACCCCGAGAATGTCTCCGACACGCACCGTCAGATCGCCGAGATCGAACAGTGTGAAGTCATCAGGGATGTCGACCAGGATGTCCACGTCGCTCTGCTCGTCGTCCTCGCCGCGTGCCACCGATCCGAAGACTCGTGCGTTGCTCGCACCCGCCTCCCGGACTGCACGGCGGATCGCCGTGCGGTGCTCGCGCACGAGCCGGCCGAGCCGCGTCGTTCCACGGAACTCCTCTCGTGCAAGCTTCGCCAGGCGTGAAACCTCTGGCTGTGAGCGCCCTAGCCGCTCGGCGATCTGCCGCTGTGAGGCGCCGGCCTCGACCGCGTCGTGCACGGCATCGATGAGCAGCGCGTGGGCCGTGTCCCGAAGCAGGTCAGCACGCGCGCCGGCCTCGATCAGCCGGGCGAACCGTTCCTCGAGCGATGACCTCACGAAACAACGATAGCACTTGCTATCACCGTCGAGCGAGTCCAACACGGGATGCGCCACGGCACGAGAGGGCCATGCTCGTGGGCATGGACCTCGTCGCTCTCAACGACGCTCCGCGCGACATCCTCGCCGCGTCGCTGACGTCCTGCGCCGACGTCCCCCGGTGGGTCGACGCGCTCGTCGACGATCGCCCGTACGAGTCGGTCGACGCGCTGCTCTCGTACGCCGACTCGCTTGCCGCCACGTGGACGGACGACGAGGTGACGCACGCGCTCGCCCAGCACCCGCGCATCGGAGAACGCTCCCGTCGTCCCGCGGCCGAGGCGGCGATGTCGGCGCACGAGCAGTCCGGGGTCCGGGCGGGCGGCGACGTCGCCGCTCGGCTGCGCGAGGCGAATGCGGCGTACGAGGAACAGTTCGACCGCGTGTTCCTCGTACGGGCGGCCGGCCGCGACGCCGACGAGGTCCTCGCGCTGCTCGAGGAGCGGCTCAGCAACGACGACGCCACCGAGCGCGAGGTCGTGAAGGGACAGCTCCGCGAGATCGCGCTGCTGCGCCTGCGCGACGCCGTGACAACGACGACCCTCACCACCGACGCCGCGCGGGAGGATGGCTCATGACCAGCCACGTCACCACCCACGTCCTCGACACCGCGCTCGGCCGCCCGGCCACGGGGGTCGCCGTGACGCTCAGCCTCGTCGACGAGCGCGTCGTCGAGATCATGGCCGTCGGGACCACCGACGACGACGGCCGCCTCACCGACCTCGGCCCGGAGCACCTCGCGGCGGGCACCTATCGCCTCACCTTCGATACCGGCGCCTACTTCGCCCGCGACGACCGTCCGGCGTACTTCCCCGTCGTCGAGGTGACGTTCGTCGTCGACTCCCCCGAGCACCACCACGTGCCGCTGCTGCTCAGCCCGTTCGCCTACTCCACCTACCGAGGGAGCTGAGATGGGCCCGCCTCCCCCGTACGCGCTCGGCGCCAACCGGTACGGCAAGGCCGAGGTCCGGGTGCTGCGCGTGGACCGCGCGACGCCGCGCCACGCGCTCGCCGACCTGTCGGTCACCAGCCAGCTGACCGGCGACTTCGAGGCGGCACACGTGGCGGGCGATAACGCGCACGTGGTGGCGACGGACACGCAGAAGAACACCGTGTATGCGTTCGCCCGCGACGGCATCGGGGCTCCCGAGGAGTTCCTGCTGCGCCTCGCGGACCATTTCACGGGGTCGTTCGCGTGGGTCACGGGCGGTCGGTGGACGGCCGAGCAGTACGCGTGGTCGCGGATCGCGGTGGGCGACACCGGGCACGACCACGCCTTCACGCGCGACGGCGGCGAGGTCCGTACGGCCGCCGTGGTCCGTGACGGCGACGCGACGACGGTCCTGGCGGGGTTGAAGGACCTCGTCGTGCTCGCGTCGACGGGGTCGGAGTTCGTCGGCTTCCCGCGCGACCGCTTCACGACGCTGCCCGAGGCGACCGACCGGATCCTCTCGACGTCGGTGACCGCGCGATGGCGGTACGGCGGAGCGGTCGCGTACGACGAGGCGTACGCCGCCGCGCGGACCGCGATGCTCGAGGCGTTCGCCGACACGCACTCCCTCTCCCTGCAGCAGACCGCGTACGCGATGGGGAGCGCGGTGCTCGACGCCGTGCCGGAAGCGGTGGAGATCCGCTTCTCGATGCCCAACAAGCACCACTTCCTCGTCGACCTGGCGCCCTTCGGCCTCGACAACCCCGGCGAGGTCTTCTCTGCGGCCGACCAGCCGTACGGGCTGATCGAGGCGAGCGTGCTGCGCGAGGGCGCCGAGCCTGCGGGTGCGGTGTGGGCCTCGGCCGCCGGGTTCTGCTGAGGCCATGGCCATCCATGTCGTCCGAGCGGAGCGGGCGCTCGTCGACGGGGTGCTGCAGCCCGCGCAGATCACCGTGCGGGACGGGGTGGTGGTGGGGGTCTCGACAGGCTCGACCGGCGATGGGGGTGGCTCGACCGACGGTGGGGGCGGGGGCGGCGCGTACCTCCTCCCCGGCGTCGTCGACACCCACGTCCACATCAACGAGCCCGGGCGCACGGCGTGGGAGGGCTTCGCGACCGCGACCGAGGCCGCCGCGCGGGGAGGCGTCACGACCCTCGTGGACATGCCGCTCAACAGCATCCCGCCGACGACGACCCCGGCGGCGCTCGCGCTCAAGCGGGAGTGCGCGGCCGGTCAGCTGCGGGTCGACACCGGCTTCTGGGGTGGCGCGGTGCCCGACAGCCTGGGGTCGCTGGAGGCGCTATGGGACGAGGGCGTGTACGGGTTCAAGTGCTTCCTGGTCGACTCCGGGGTCCCCGAGTTCGCGCCGCTCGACGGCGACCAGCTCCAGGCGGCGATGCGCGAGATCGGCGGCTTCGGCGGGCTGCTGCTCGTCCACGCAGAGGACCCGGGCGTGATCGCGTCGGCGTCGGCGCGGCCAAGCAGGGCGTACGCGGACTTCGTCGCCTCGCGACCTGACGGCGCCGAGGTCGCCGCGATCGCGAGTGTCGTCGACGCCGTACGCGAGACCGGCACGCGCACCCACCTCGTCCACCTGTCGTCGGCGCGTGCGCTCGACCTGATCGCGGAGGCGCGGGCCGAGGGCCTGCCGTTGACGGTCGAGACGTGCCCGCACTATCTCGTGCTGGACGCCGCATCCGTGCCGGACGGCGCCGCCGCGTACAAGTGCTGCCCGCCGATCCGCGACCGCGGCAACCAGGACGCGCTCTGGGACGCCCTCGTCGACGGGATCATCGACTGCATCGTCTCGGACCACTCCCCCACGACGCTCGCCGAGAAGGCCCGCGGCGACGGCGACCTCCAGCAGGCCTGGGGCGGGATCGCGGGGCTGCAGGTCGGGTTCGCGGCCGTCGCGGACGCGGCGTCGCGGCGCGGGATCGGCCTCGCGCAGGTCAGCGCGTGGATGTCGGCGGGCCCGGCGCGGATCGCCGGCATCAAGGGCAAGGGCGCGATCGCGGTCGGCAACGACGCGGACCTCGTCTGGTGGTCACCCGGCGGCTCGTACGAGGTCCGCGCCGATGCGCTCGCGCACAAGAACAAGCTGTCGGCATACGACGGGCTCACCCTGCGCGGCCGCGTCCTCCGTACGGACCTACGCGGCGAGCCGGTAGGCCCCGTCCCCGATTCGGGCAGTTTTCCACCGTTGCGCGACCGCGATGAGGTGGAGAAGCGCCCGAATCGGGGACGGCTCCTGCGGCGCTGACTACCGCCGCTGCGGGCGCACCACGAGGCCCGTGCCACCGCCGCGTCGTACGGGCTCGGCTGCTGCGGTCATCGCACCGCGCTTGCCGACCTCGATCGTCGCGGCCGCCCCGATCTGCGCGGCCGACGTGAACGCGTCGCCGGACGGGACGAGCCGCTGCCCGTACGGAGCGAGCGCCGCCCCGTACGCGTCGATGAACTCCGGCTCGGCTGGTGTCGTGGCCGCGTTGCGGCTCGACGCGCGCGGTGCCGCGACCGCCTCCGGCAACGTCATGCCGAGGTCGATGCGGTTCACGAGGATCTGCAGCACGGTCGTGATGATCGTGGCACCGCCGGGCGAGCCGAGGACGTACTTCACCTTGCCGTCGTCGAGCACGATCGTCGGCGCCATCGAGGAGCGCGGGCGCTTGCCGGGCTGGATGCGGTTGGGATCAGCCGCGTCGTACACCGCGGTGAAGTCGGTCAGCTCGTTGTTCAGCAGGAACCCGCGTCCCGGCACCGTGATGCCCGAGCCACCGGTCTGCTCGATGGTGAGCGTGTAGGCGACGGCGTTGCCCCACTTGTCGACGACCGAGAGGTGGGTCGTCGAGACGTTCTCGGTGTCGGGCTTCTCCGTACGGTCAGCCGTGCCGCAGCCGGTGCCGCTGAGCGCGCCGGGCGCCACGGGCCGGATCGCGGCCTTCGTCGGATCGATGACGCACGCGCGCGAGTCGGCGAACCGCTGGCTGAGCAGCGTCTTCGTCGGCACGTCCACGAAAGCCGGGTCGCCGACGTACGCGTTGCGGTCGGCGAACGCGTGGGCGCTGGCCTCGAGGAACAGGTGCAGGCTCTGTGCCGTGTCCGCGCCGCCGCCCAGGCGATAGTTCTCGAGGATGTTCAGCGCCTCGCCGACCGTCGTCCCGCCCGAGCTCGACGGCGCCATCGAATAGACGTCGTGCCCGCGATAGCTCACCTTGCTCGGCGCCTGGTGACGGACGCGGTACGCGGCGAGGTCCTCGGTCGTCATCGAGCCCGCCGGTGCGGGCAGCGCGGAGGCCGGGTCCTTCGGCGGCGCCTGGACGGTCTTGGCGATCTCCTCGGCGAGCGCGCCGCCGTAGAAGGCCTTCGGCCCGCGCTTCGCGATCGCGGCGTACGTGCGGGCGAGGTCGGGGTTGCGGAACGTCGTGCCGACCTGCGGGGCGTCGCCACCGGGCAGGAACAGAGCGGCGGTGTCCGGGAAAGCAGCGAACCGCGCCTTGTTGTCGAGCGTCTGGCTGCGGAACGTCTGGTCGACCGGGAAGCCCTTTGCCGCGACCTCCGTCGCCGGTGCGAGGGCTCGGGCGAGGCTGCGGGTGCCGAAGCGCGCCAGCGCCGCGTCCCACGTCGCGACCGTGCCCGGCACGCCGACCGCGACGCCGGACGAGACGAGCTCCGGGGTGAACCGGTACGGCTGCCCGGTCGCGGGGTCGAGGAACGCATCTTCGGGCGAGATGCCGGCCGGCGCGGTCTCGCGTCCGTCGATCGTGGAGACCTTGCGCTTCTTCGCGTCGTAGAAGACGAAGTAGCCGCCGCCCCCGATCCCCGCGCTGTACGGCTCGGTGACGCCGAGCGTGGCCGCCATCGCGACCGCGGCGTCCGCGGCGTTGCCCCCACGGGCCAGCACGTCACGTCCGACCCGGCTCGCGGTGGCGTCGACCGACGAGACCGCGCCGCCCGTGCCGTACGAGGTGGGGGTCGGTACGGGGGGCGGTGGCTCCGGAGCGGGCCGGTGGGCCTGGGCGGGAGGCGTCCCGACGAGCGCGACGAGGGTGAGTGCGGCGGCGACGGTGAGGATGCGGGGGCTCATCATCCGACCGTGGCAGGGGTCACGGAGGCCCGCAACCCCTCAGCGCGGTGCCTCGCGGCGGTCAGATCCGCTCGAGCGTGGGGCGCTTCGGCTTGACCGTGTCGCCCGAGGACGTCCCGTTGATCCGCCGCTGGACCCACGGCACCGCGAACTCCTTGGCCCACTGGAGGTCGGCGTCGCGCCGCTGCTTCTTGGTGGGCGGCGCCGCCTTCGGCAGACGGGGCTTTTTGAGCTCGTGGCTGACCCCGAGCGTGTCGAGCACGTGGAACGCCATCTGCTTGTGGCCGTAGCTCGACAGGTGGAGACGGTCGGTGTCCCAGTAGCGGTCGTCGCGGTACTCGCGGAACCGCCAGAAGTCCACCAGCGTCGCGCCGTGCCTGTCGGCGATCTCGCGGACGATCTCGTTGTAGATCGCGACGCGGCCCCGAAGCTTGCCGAACACCGGCGCGTAGCCCAGGTCGTACCCGGTGAACATCACCACGCGCCCCCCGCAGACGGCGAGCCGCCCGATGGCCGCGTCGTACAGCTCACCGAGGAGGTCGAGGTCGACCTTCGGGCGCAGGATGTCGTTGCCGCCGGCATAGATCGTCACGAGGTCCGGCGACAGCTTGAGCGCCGCCTCGAGCTGCTCGGCGATCACGGGCTTGAGCAGGCGACCTCGTACGGCGAGGTTGGCGTACCCGAAGTCGTCGGACTTGGTCGCCAGCACCTCGGCCACCCGGTCGGCCCAACCACGCAGCCCGTTGGGGCGGCGCTTGTCGGGGTCCCCGACTCCTTCGGTGAACGAGTCGCCGAGCGCGACGTAGCGGTGGTACACGGGTTCGCTGACCATGTGCTCGATTCTCGCACCGGCCCACCCGCGGACCGTGGAGGTGGCGTTCGACGGTGGTTTCCGGATGCGATGATGGTCATATCATGCGCCTCGTCGACCACCTCCCCGCCGCCGAGGAGTCCGACGACGCCGACGTCGTCTTCGACGCGTTCAGCACGTGGGCCGAGGGTGAGGGCCTGACCCTCTACCCCGCCCAGGAGGACGCGCTCATCGAGATCGTGTCCGGCTCGAACGTCATCCTCGCGACGCCCACCGGGTCCGGCAAGAGCCTCGTCGCCGCCGGCGCGCAGTTTGCCGCGATGGCGAAGGGCAAGCGCAGCTTCTACACCGCCCCGATCAAGGCGCTGGTGTCGGAGAAGTTCTTCGCGCTGGTCGAGATGTTCGGCGCCGACAACGTCGGGATGATGACCGGCGACGCCTCGGTCAACGCCGACGCGCCGATCATCGCGGCGACCGCAGAGATCCTGGCCAACAAGGCGCTGCGCGAGGGCGCGGCGGCCGAGGTCGGGCTCGTCGTGATGGACGAGTTCCACTTCTACTCCGAGCCGGACCGTGGCTGGGCGTGGGAGGTCCCGCTGCTCGAGCTGCCCCATGCGCAGTTCCTCCTGATGTCGGCCACGCTGGGAGACACCGCCCGCTTCGAAGAGGACCTCACCCGCCGTACGGGCCGAGAGACGACCCTCGTCGCCGGCACCGAGCGGCCGGTCCCGCTCGTCCACGAGTACGTCACCTCCCCCGTGCATGAGACGGTCGAGGAGCTGCTCGCGACCGGGCAGTCGCCGATCTACATCGTGCACTTCACGCAGGCCTCGGCCATCGAGCGCGCACAGGCGCTGTCGAGCATCAATGTGACGACCCGTGCGGAGAAGGACACGATCGCCGCCGCGCTCGGTGACTTCCGGTTCCAGACGGGGTTCGGCAAGACGTTGTCGCGACTGGTCCGGATGGGCATCGGCGTGCACCACGCAGGGATGCTTCCGCGCTACCGGCGCCTCGTCGAGCGGCTCACCCAGAAGGGCCTGCTCAAGGTCGTCTGCGGCACGGACACGCTCGGCGTCGGCATCAACGTGCCGATCCGTACGGTCTTGTTCTCGGGGCTGTCGAAGTACGACGGCATCCGCCAGCGGCACCTGCACGTGCGCGAGTTCCAGCAGATCGCGGGGCGGGCCGGCCGCGCCGGGTACGACACGATCGGCCGTGTCGTCGTCCAGGCACCCGAGCACGAGGTCGAGAACGCCAAGATGGTCCGCAAGGCAGGCGACGACGTCAAGAAGCTGCGTCGGATCCAGCGCAAGAAGCCGCCCGAGGGCTTCGTCAACTGGTCCGACCGGACGTTCGACAAGCTCTCCACCGGCCAGCCGGAGCCGCTCGCGTCGCGGATGCGGATGACGCACGCGATGGTGCTGAACCTCGTCGCGCGTCCCGGCGACGCCCGCGCCGCCGTGAAGTCGCTGGTCATGGACAGCCACGCGAGCGAGGCAGACCAGGAGCGGATGCTCGCCGAGGCGGAGTCGATCTTCGAGACGCTGATCGAGGGCGGTGTCGTTGAGGAGCTGGCCGAGCCCGACGCCGAGGGCCGCACCGTACGGCTGACGGTCGACCTGCAGGCGGACTTCGCGCTCAACCAGCCGCTCGCCCCGTTCGCCGTCGCCGCGCTCGAGATCCTCGACCCCGAGTCACCGACGTACGCGCTCGAGGTCGTCTCGGTCTTCGAGGCGATCCTGGAGGACCCGCGCCCGATCATCAGCGCCCAGCGCAACCGTGCCAAGGGCGAGGCCGTGGCCGAGATGAAGGCCGAGGGGCTGGAGTACGAGGAGCGCATGGAGCTCCTCGAGGAGGTCGAGCACCCCCAGCCGCTGCGCGACGAGTTGGAAGTCGCGTACGAGGCCTACCGCACCGGACACCCCTGGGTCTCCGACTACGAGCTCAAGCCGAAGTCCGTCGCCCGCGAGATGTGGGAGCGGTCGATGACGTTCGCCGAGTACGTGAGCATGTACCAGCTCGCGCGCTCCGAGGGGCTCGTGCTGCGCTACCTGTCGGACATCTACCGGACGCTGCGCCACACGGTCCCCGACAGCTATGTGACCGACGAGATCGACGACATCACGTACTGGCTCGGCGAGGTCGTCCGCCAGACCGACTCGAGCCTCCTCGACGAGTGGGAGGCGCTCGCGTCGGGCGAGGGCGGCTCGGTCGACGTGGTGATCGCCCAGCACGAAGCCCTCGACGCCGGCCCGCCTCCGGTCACGGCCAACGAGCGGGCGTTCCGGGTGCTGGTCCGCAACGCACTGTTCCGCCGGGTCGAGCTGATGGCGCTGCGTCGCTGGATCGACCTCGGCGCGATGGACGGTGCCGCCGGGTGGAACGCCGACGTGTGGCAGGAGGCGATCCAGGACTACTTCGCCGAGTACGACACGCTCGGCACCGGCCCCGACGCGCGCGGCCCCGCGATGCTCGTCGTCGACACCGACCCCTCGCTGGTCGACACCGACCCCTCGCCGGTCGACACCGACCCCTCGCTGGTCGAGCCTGTCGAGACCCCCCGCGTCTGGCACGTGCGCCAGATCCTCGACGACCCCGAGGGCGACCGCGACTGGGCCATCTTCGCCACAGTGCACCTCGACGCGTCCGACGAAGCGGGCGAGGCAGTCGTGCAGATCACGGATGTGGGCCCCCAGACGGACACAGGCGTCTGACGCCGGACGGCACCTCGTACCGTGTCTCCGTGGCTCTCTTCTTCGTCGCCGATCCGACCGTCACGCGACCGGTACGGGCGGGTCTGCTCAAGACCTGGACCGACGCCTCGAACGCCGGTGGTGCGATCGGGTTCGTCCCGCCGGTCTCCCCGCTCGACGTCGAGCCGATCCTCGACGAGCAGCTGGCGGCAGTCGCCGACGGCCGCATCCGGATGGTTGTCGGCCTCGACGGCGACCAGGTGCGGGCCGCCGGGTTCCTGGAGTCGAACTCCCATCGCCTGATGCAGCACTGGGTCTGGGCGACGACCATCATGGTGCACCCCACGGCCCAGGGGCGCGGCGCCGGTTTCGCGCTGATGCTCGCGCTCGGCTCGCTGGCGCGCAGCATGCCCGGCATCGAGGCCGTACGCCTCAGCTGCCGTGGCGGGCTCGGGCTCGAGCACTTCTACGCGCGCTGCGGCTACAAGGAGGTCGGCCGCGTTCCGGGGGCGATCCGCGTCGGCCATGGTGACGACCGAGACGACATCACGATGCTGCTCACGCTCGAATCCCGCTCCCACCCGGAGCGGTGAATCAGGTCCCACGCGCGTCGCCGCGGTGGGACCTGGCTCACCTCCGCAGGGGTGGTCGCGGGACCGGACGGGCACGCCGCACCGCACCGCCCTAGGCTCGGGCGGGTGGGAAGCAGCGTCTACATCGCGTCCGTCGAGGGGTTCACCGGCAAGTCCACCGTGGCGCTCGGCGTCGTCGAACAGCTGTCACGGCGGGTACGCCGCGTGGGTGTCTTCCGTCCGATCGTGCGCGGAGACGTCGCGGCCACAGGCGGCAGGGACTACGTCCTCGACATGCTGGTGGCGCACGACGCGGTGACGACCTCGTACGAGGAGGCCGTCGGCACGACGTACGAGGAGATCCACGCCGATCCCGTCGCGGCGATGGAGCAGATCATCGACCGCCACGCGGCGGTCGCCGCGGCGTGCGACGTGGTCGTGGTGGTCGGCACGGACTACACGGACGTGGCCGCGCCCACCGAGTTCGCGTACAACGCACGGGTCGCGGCCAACCTCGCGTCGCCGGTGCTGCTCGTGCTCAACGGCGCCGACCGTACGCGCGCGGAGGTCGCGGGCATCTCCGACGTGGCGGTGGCCGAGCTCGAGGCGAACCACGCCGAGCTGTTCGCCGTCGTCATCAACCGCGTGACCGACCCCGAGGTCGCCGCCGACCCGGCGACGCTCGTCGATCGCGACGTGCTCGTGTACTCCGTTCCGGACGAGCCCGTGCTGTCCGCACCGACGGTCGCCGACCTCATGGCCGCGTGCGACGGCACGCTCGTACGGGGCGACGAGCGGCTGCTCGGACGCGAGGCCAGCGGCTTCGTCGTGGCCGCGATGACCCTGCCGAACGTGCTCGACCGGCTCTTCGAGAGCGCCGTCGTGATCGTGCCGGGAGACCGCCCCGAGATCGTGCTCGGCGTGCTGTCGGCGCATGCGTCGACCGAGTTCCCCCAGATCGCCGGCGTCGTGCTCAACGGCGGTATCGCGCTGCCTGAGCAGGTCGAGCGGCTGCTGCGCGGGGTCGGCTCCACGATGCCGATCGTCGCCACCGACCTCGGCACGCACGCGACGTCTCAGGCACTGACGGGGCGGCGCGGGCTGCTGACCCGGGAGTCGCCGCGCAAGATCGCGACCGCGCTCGCGGTGTTTGCCGAGCACATCGACGGCGACGCGCTCCTCGACCGGCTGGAGGTGTCCCGGACGACGGTCGTCACTCCGCTGATGTTCGAGCACACGATCCTGGACCGGGCGACCGCCGACCGGCGCCACATCGTGCTGCCGGAGGGCGAGGACGAGCGCATCCTGCGGGCCGCGGACATCCTGCTGCGCCGCGGCGTCGCTGAGCTGACGCTGCTCGGTGACCCGATCGCGGTGACCGGACGCGCCGCGAGCCTCGGTGTCGACCTGTCCGCCGCCCGGATCGTGGACCCGCGGACGTCGGACGACCGCGAGCACTTCGCGCAGGAGTACTACCGACGCCGCAAGCACCGCGGCGTCGACCTCGAGGACGCGCGGACGACGGTCACCGACGTGTCGTACTTCGGCACGATGATGGTCGAGCTCGGGTACGCCGACGGCATGGTGTCGGGGGCGGTCCACACCACCGCGCACACGATCCGCCCCGCGCTCGAGGTCGTGAAGACGGTGCCGGGAGTCTCGACGGTGTCGTCGGTGTTCTTCATGTGCCTCGAGAACCAGGTGCTGGTCTATGGCGACTGCGCCGTCGTCGTCGACCCCGACGCGACCCAGCTCGCCGACATCGCGATCTCGTCGGCGCATACGGCGTCGGCGTTCGGCATCGAGCCGCGGGTCGCGATGCTGTCGTACTCAACCGGCAGCTCCGGCAGCGGCGCCGACGTCGAGAAGGTCCTCAACGCGACCGGTCTCGCCCAGGAGCGGGCGCCCGAGCTGATGATCGAAGGGCCGATCCAGTACGACGCCGCGATCGACCTCGCCGTCGCGCGCACGAAACTGCCCGAGTCGGAGGTCGCGGGGCGCGCGACGGTGTTCGTGTTCCCTGATCTCAACACGGGCAACAACACCTACAAGGCGGTCCAGCGCTCGGCCCGTGCGGTCGCGGTCGGGCCGGTGCTGCAGGGCCTGCGCAAGCCGGTCAACGACCTCTCGCGCGGCGCCACGGTGCGCGACATCGTCAACACCGTGGCCATCACCGCGATCCAGGCCCAGCAGCTGCCCACCGGCTGACCGCGCCCTCCCACTTTCCGTTGGGCCCGACGCAAAGTCGCCGCCCCACCGGAATGTTGCGGTGGGGCCCGCACTCTCCGTGGGCCCCACGGAAAGTGCGGCGCTCAGTCCTTGAGCTGCTTGCCGCCGTGCAGCATGGTCAGCAGGCTCGTGAGCTTCTTGTCCTGCGCCTCGGTCCGCTTGAAGCTCGTGAGCACCATCATCGGCTTGAACCGCGGCACGGTCACCGCGTGGGAGTAGGTGAACTCCTTGAGCCCGTCCTCGCCGTGGATGCGCCCGAACCCGGACTCGCCCACCCCGCCGAACGGCAGCGACGGCACACCCGCGAACGCCGTGACCGCGTTGACCGAGGTCATGCCCGAGCGGATCCGGTGCGCGATCTCGGCGCCACGCTTCTTGCCGAAGACGGCGCCGCCCAGCCCGTACGAGGTGGCGTTGGTGCGGCGGATCGCATCCTCCATCGAGGGGACGCTGTTGACGACGAGCGTCGGGCCGAAGGTCTCCTCGGTCACGGCGACCGAGTCCTCGGGGACCTCGACGAGCACGGTCGGCTGCACGTACCGCTCCCCCACCGCGTCCGCGCCGCCGACCACGGCCCGGCCGCCACGCGCGAGCGCGTCGTCGATGTGGCGCTTGATGATCGGGAGCTGGCCGGGCATCGTGATCGGGCCGAACTTCGCCTCGGGGTCGCTGCCTGCGCGCACCTCCGCCGCCTGCGCGGTCAACTCGGCCACGAAGGCGTCGAACACCTTCTGGTGGACGTATACGCGCTCCATGCCGATGCAGGTCTGGCCCGCGTTGGACATGCCAGCCCACAGTGCGGCATCGGCGGCCGCGGCGAGGTCGGCGTCCTCGTCAACGATCATGGCGTCCTTGCCGCCGGCCTCGATGACGACAGGCGTGAGGTTCTTGGCGGCGGCCTCCATGACCTTGCGACCCGTGCCCGGCGATCCGGTGAAGGCGACCTTGTCGACCTTGGACGACGCCAGCGCGGCGCCGGTCTCGCCGAGGCCGGTGACGAGCTGGAGCACCGGGTGGTCGCCCGCGACCTCCGCGAAGGAGTCGACGAGCCACTGGCCGACGCCCGGCGTGTACTCGCTGGGCTTGAAGACGACCGCGTTGCCCGCCGCCAGCGCGTACGCGATGGAGCCCATCGGCGTGAAGACCGGGTAGTTCCACGGGCCGATGACCCCGACAACGCCGAGCGGCTTGTACTCGATGGTCGCCTTCTGGTTCACCATGAGCAGGCCGGGGTTGACCGTACGGCGGCCGAGCAGCTTCTTGGCGTGGCCCGCGGCCCACGCGAGGTGGTCGATCGCGAGGGCGATCTCGAGGACGGCGTCGCTGTGCGGCTTGCCCGTCTCGGCGTGGACGACGTCGGCGAGCTGGTGGATGCGGCGCGTGATCACGCCCTTCCAGCGGTTGAGGATCTCCTTGCGGTCCGCGAACTCGAGCGAACCCCACCACTGCGCGGCGGGACGGGCCCGCTCCACAGCCGCGTCGACCTCCTCGCGCGACCTCACCGGGTAGGTGCCGACGACGTCACCGGTGATCGGGCTGAGCGAGTCGAAGGTCGTGGGCGCGGGCTGGTCCCCGGCGTTCTCTTGGGCCTTCGTATGCTGTGAGCTCGCGTTCGTGGTCGCCATCTCGTCCTCCAGGGGTCTGCGATGCAGGACACAACCTCGTCATCGCGAAGACTACTGCTCGGTGGACCGGGCCACTGCAGAGCTGTTCATCAGGCGGACTCGGCGATCTCGATGGCGACGATTGCGGGCTGGCTGGACATCATGACTGGGAGGCCGTGTCGTGTTGAGTAGGCGGGGCCTCCCTGCGCCTGGAGATGGCATTGACGCGAGGCCCTGCCAAATGGCCGACCAGGAGCGCCGAGAGGTAAACAGCGGAAAGGATTGGCCCTCCGACGATGAGTATAGACAACACGAGCACACCGACGGTCTGACGCCTCCAGCCAGATTTTCTCCTCAAACGACTGCCACAAGTAGCCAACGCAGTTCCCCATACCGCCAATAGGAAACACGTTATGAGACCGACGGCAAGCATGTCGGCCAAAGCGAAGTTCCTCACACACACCTCATAACGGGTTAATACGCCCGTAGTCGGTGAAGGTATTGGCGTACTCGCCCAACCAGACCGGGTATTTTCTTCGGAAGTACTTCCCTACAAAAACCCGCGCCCAAGCGTACGCAATATACTTCACAACCGGCTTCCCTGCGTCATCCCTCACCCGCACCGGACCCGAGGCAACTTCCTCTGTCCATGTGCCATCAGGGTTCGCGAAGAGTTGCGCCGACTCCGTGCGCGCCGACAGATCCTCAACCTTCTTGTCCGCGAGCCGTGCAGCCAGTGATGCCGAGACGGCATCGGGGCGATCCTGGACGCCGTCGCCGTCCGAATCTGTCACTCCAGCGGAGGGATTCGATCTTTCCGACTGATCAATTGCCGCCGTTGCTGGCGTGGCCGCAAGAAGACCGGCGACCATTGCCGAGGAAACGCTCAGCACGATGCCCACAAGAGCGCGTGAAATGGGACCGTTGGTCATAGTTCGCCCAGCCTGTCTATATCAGCTGCCTCATTGGCTGCCATACCGGCGATCCACTCATGCACAGCCATCGGAACGCTATTCCAGATCCAGCGTTGTAACCGTTTCGTGATCAGAAACCATGACACAAGGGATACAACCGGACTTCCATCTCGCGATGAGTTCGGCGGGCACCGCAGGTCGTACGGGCATGAGCGCACCTCCGACGACGCGCACCCGCGTCCTGTCCGCCGACGGCACCGCGATCGGGGTCACCCAGCGCGGCAGCGGGCCAGCGGTGGTGCTGGTCGACGGCGCCCTCACGTCGAGCCGCACCGATCCCGGCCGGCCGCTCGCCATGGCGCTCGAGGCGCGCTTCACCGTGTACGACTACGACCGCCGCGGACGCGGGACCAGCGGCGACACTCCCCCGTACGCACCCGCCCGCGAGGTTGAGGACCTGGCTGCCGTGATCGCCCAGGCGGGCCCGGACGCCTGCCTCTTCGGGATGTCGTCCGGTGCCGCGCTCGCGCTGGAAGCGGTCGCCGCAGGCCTCCCAGTACGACGCCTGGCCGTGTACGAACCCCCGTACACCGGTGAGGTCACCGGCCCCGCCGACGTCCGCCGCACACGCAACGAGCTCGAGGCGATCCTGGCCGACGAGGACCGCGGGCCTTCCCGGTACGGCGACGCGGTGGCCACGCTCATGTCACTGACCGGGATGCCGAAGGAGATGGTGACGCTCGTACGGCACACCCCCGTGTGGCGGGAGTACGAGGCGTTGGCGCCGACCCTCGCGTACGACCTGGCACTGCTCGGCGACGGGATCGTGCCACGCCGCCGGTTCGAGCACGTCGACGTCCCGACGCTCGTCCTCGACGGCGCCGCGAGCCCGGAGCTGCTGCGCCGTCCGTCACGGATCGTGGCGTGCCTCGTGAGCGCCGCCGCGTACCAGTCGCTCCCGGACCAGACCCACGACGTCGATCCGACGGTCCTCGCGCCCATCCTCGCGGACTTCTTCGCCTGACCCCGCACGCGTTGGTGACTCCGTGGTCACCGCGCCGGCGCGGGTGACCACTCACGCACCGACGCGCGCGCCGCCCACCCGCGCCGGCGGCAGGACGCGCCCCCGCAGCAGGTCAGCAGCCTTCTCGCCGACCATGATCGTCGGCGCGTTGGTGTTGCCGCGCGGCACGACCGGCATGACCGACGCATCCACCACCCGCAGTCCCACGACTCCCCGCACCCGCAGCTCCGGATCGACGACCGCGGCCTCCCCGTCGCCCATGGCGCAGGTGCCGACGGGATGGAACAGCGTCTGGGTCTGCGCCCGGGCGTGCGCGACGAGCTCGGCCTCGGTCGGCACCGCGCGCCGCGCCGAGGGCAGCCACAGATCCTTGAGGAAGCGCGCGAGCGGCCCCGACGCCACGGTCTCGAGGAGCCGCTGCGTCCCGGCGACCATCGCATCGAGGTCGGACTGGTCGTCGTAGTAGGCGGCGTCGATCTCCGGGTGCCAGGTCGGGTCGGCCGACCGCAGCCGGAGCGACCCGCGGCTCGCGACGCTGACCAGCGTCGGCGCGATCGTCATCGACCGGACCTGAGGCTCGTGCATGCCGTTGTCGTAGAACGCGCTCGGCGCCACGTGCGCCTGGAGATCGGGCGCCGCGAGCCCGTCGCGGGTGGCGAAGAAGGCCCCCGCCTCGCCGACGTTCGAGGCGAGCGGCCCCTTGCCGGTCGCTTTCCAGCGCAGGAGGTTGCCGAGGGTCGAGGCCTCCGCGAGGTCGGTCGAGTCCCTGGTCGCCCAGACGAGCGGCAGCGCCGGGTGGTCGTGGAGGTTGGCGCCGACACCGGGCAGGTCGGCGACGACGTCGATGCCGTGCTCGCGCAGGTGGGCCGCCGGGCCGATGCCGGAGAGCATGAGGACCTGCGGGCTGTTGACCGCGCCGCCGGACAGCACGACCTCGCGCTCGGCGCGGGCGATCTGCTCGCCGCCGGCCACGCGGTACGCGACGCCGGTGGCCCGCCCGCCCTCGATCACGATCCGCGTGACCAGCGCCCCGGTCAGCACGGTGAGGTTCGGGCGAATGAGCGCCGGGCGCAGATAGGCGTCGACCACGGACCAGCGCCGGCCCTTGCGGCACGTGACCTGATAGAGCCCCGCGCCCTCCTGCGACTCGCCGTTGAAGTCGTCGGTCGCCTTCAGGCCCGAGGCCACCGCCGACTCGACCCACGCCTCGCTCAGCGGGTGGGTGTAGACGCGGTCCTCGACACGCACCGGGCCGTGCTGCCCGTGGTACGGGCCCGCGAGGCGGGTGTTGCCCTCGGAACGCAGGAAGTACGGAAGGACGTCCTCGTACCCCCATCCGGTCGCGCCGTGCGCATCGCGCCACGTGTCGTAGTCGACCCGGTTGCCGCGGATGTAGATCATCGCGTTCATCGACGAGCAGCCGCCGAGCGCCTTCATGCGTGGCCAGTACGCCCTGCGGCCGCCGAGCTGCTTCTGAGCGACCGTGCTGTAGCCCCAGTCCCAGCGGGTCTTGATGAGGTTCGCGAAGGCGGCCGGGATCGCGATCTCGTCGGCGTCGTCGACCGGCCCGGCCTCCAGCAGGAGGACGGACACGGACGGGTCCTCCGTGAGCCTCGTCGCGACCACCGCTCCGGCACTGCCGGCACCCACCACCACGTAGTCGTACGACGTCATGGCGGAAGTGTGGCATGTGTCACATGTCCCTGGAAAACATGAGGCTTGCCTCACGAAAATGTTGAGGTTTCCCTCATGTTTGGGTCATCATGAGACCTTCCGGCATCTACCTGAGGAAGTTCGAGGGACACGTGACGATCATCGACACCCCGACCACCCGGACGACGCACGTCGACCACCGTTCGCGGCTGATCGACGCTCTGAACGGCGGTACGCCCTACGCCGTCGCCTTCGGCGGCCAGGGCAGCCCCTGGCTCGAACCCCTGAGCGAGCTGCTCCGTACGTTCGCCCTCGGCTCCTCGATGCACGCCCTCTGCGCGGACGCCGAGTCCCGGCTCGAGCCCGTATGGGGTGAGCTCGCACGGCTCCCGTACGCCTTCACCCCGCTGGCCTGGGCCGACGCCCTCGCCGTCGCCGAGTCCGCCGCGTCCGACGACGCGCCCGCGACCCCCGACGCCGACCTGCTCGCCCAGCCTGCCGTCTCCGTGCCCGGTATCGCGCTGGCCCAGCTCGCCGGCCTCCAGGCGCTCGCACTGCAGGGCCTGGAGGCCGCCGCGACGCCGCCGACCGCCGTCGTGAGCCACTCCCAGGGCGTGCTCGCCGCCGAGGTGCTCGCCGGCCGCGACCCCGCCGACGTCCTCGCGCTGGCCCGCCTCGTCGGCGCCGGCATCCAGCTCGCCGCCCAGCGCGCCGGCCTGCTCGGCGACACGATGCTCGCCGTACGCCGCGTCGACCCGGCCGAGGTCGAGCGCCTCCTCGCCACGATCGACGGCGTCGACGTCGACCTCGCCCTGCGCAACGGCCGCCGTACGGTCGTCCTGAGCGGCCCCGCCGCCGACCTCGTCACCGTCCAGCGCCGCCTCGAGGCCGAGGCCAAGGCCCAGGCCGCCCTGCGCGAGCGCAAGGTGACCGGCGGTACGCCGTTCTCGCCCGTCTTCGAGACCCTCGACCCGCGTGCGGCCTTCCACCACCACGGGCTGCGCCCCGCCGGCGAGCTGGTCGCCACCTGGGCAAAGGCGTGCGGGCTCGACCCGGAGTGGGCGCGCGACGTCGCCGTCCGCGCCGTCATCGCCCCCGGAGACTGGGTCGACGCCCTGGAGTCCGCGCTCGACTCCGGCCCGGAGTGGATCCTCGATCTCGGACCGGGCAACCTCGCCTCGCTGCTCGCCGACTACGAGGCGACCGCCCGCGGCGTCGGGCTCGTCGCGCCCGCCACCCGTGAGGGCCACCGCGCGCTCACGACGCCGGGCGCCGCGCCCCGCCGACGCGAGGCCTGGGCGTCCTTCGCCCCGAAGCCCGTCACGCTGCCCGACGGCCGTACGGTGCTCGAGACCCGCTTCACCCGCCTGACCGGTCGCTCGCCGATCCTCCTCGCGGGCATGACGCCCACGACCGTCGACCCGGCCATCGTGGCCGCTGCGGCGAACGCCGGCTTCTGGGCCGAGCTCGCCGGCGGCGGGCAGGTCACCGAGGGCATCTTCGCCGAGAACGTCGGCACGCTCGACGACCTGCTCGACGACGGACGTACGTACGCGTTCAACGCGCTCTACCTCGACCCGTACCTGTGGAAGATGCAGCTCGGCCAGCAGCGCCTGGTCCAGCGCGCCCGCGCCACAGGGTCCGCCGTCGACGCCGTCGTCGTCAGCGCCGGCATCCCCGACCTCGCCGACGCCGTCGCGCTCGTCGAGGAGCTGCGCGAGTCCGGCATCTCGTACGTGGTGTTCAAGCCCGGCACCGTCAAGCAGATCCGCGAGGTGCTCGCGATCGCCCGCGAGGTCGCGCCCACTCCGATCGTCGTGCACGTCGAGGGCGGCAAGGCCGGCGGCCACCACTCCTGGGAGGACCTCGACGACCTCCTCCTCACCACGTACGCGCAGCTGCGTGCGCTGGACAACGTCGTCGTCTGCGTCGGTGGCGGCATCGGCACGCCCGACGCCGCATCGGCCTACCTGACCGGCGCGTGGGCACGCCGCCACGGCTATCCGGCGATGCCGCTCGACGGCATCCTCATCGGCACCGCGGCGATGGCGACGCTCGAGGCGACCACGTCGCCGCAGGTCAAGCAGATGCTCGTCGACACCCCCGGCACGCCCGAGTGGGTCGGAGCCGGCCGCGCCGACGCCGGCATGGCATCCGGGCGCAGCCAGCTCGGCGCCGACATCCACGAGATCGACAACGCCGCCTCGCGCGCCGGACGCCTCCTCGACGAGGTCGCCGGTGACACCGAGGCCGCGCAGCAGCGGCGCGACGAGATCATCGCCGCGATCGCCCCGACGGCCAAGCCGTACTTCGGCGACGTCACCGAGATGACGTACACGGCCTGGCTGGCGCGCTTCGCCGACCTCGCCTACACCGACCGCTGGCTCGACGTGACCCTGCGCGACCGGTTCCACGCGATGATCCAGCGTGCCGAGGCCCGCCTCCACTCCGCCGACCACGGCGAGATCGCGACGCTGTTCGCCGAGGGCGCGGACGTCGAGGACCCGCACGCCGCGCTCGCGACGCTGCTCGCCTCGTACCCGAAGGCGACGGAGGTGACCCTCCACCCGGCCGACGTGCCGTTCTTCGTCGAGGTGTGCCGCCGCCCGGGCAAGCCGGTGCCGTTCGTGCCGGTGCTCGACGGCGACGTCCGCCGCTGGTACCGCTCGGACTCGCTCTGGCAGGCCCACGACGCGCGGTACGACGCGGACGCCGTCTGCATCATCCCCGGGACCGTCGCGGTCGCCGGGATCACGCAGGTCGACGAGCCCGTCGCCGACCTCCTGCGCCGCTTCGAGGACGAGACGGTCGACGACGTCCTGACCGCCGGTGCGCTCACCTCGCGCGTCGCGGGTCGCCGTCGCGTCGACGCCGCCGACGACGTGCTGGGTCTCGTCCTCGCCGCGCCGGACGTCTCGTGGGCGGGCCGTACGGTCCGCAACCCCGTCCACCGCCTCGGCACCGACTGGGTCATCGTCGAGCCGGCACGCGCCGAGCACGCCGAGACCGGTGCCGTCCTGCGTACCGAGGGTGAGACCGCCGTGCTCGAGGTCGGCCTCGGCGGCGGCCGTACCCTGACCGTCCGCCTCCAGGTCGCCGACGCCGCCGACGGTGGCGCCCCGGTCATCACCGCAGACGACGCGGTGACGGCGATGCGCGACCTCGCGGGCCTCGCGGCCGGCGACGCGCTCCCGACGGTCGAGGGCGACGTCGCCCGCGCGGCCGTGACGTGGTCCGGCGACCTCGGCTCCGACCACGCCGCGGTCAGCTCCGGACCGCTCGTCCCCGGCGCCCGTCCTGCTCCCGACGCGCTCGTCGGGCTTGCGTGGCCTGCCGTCTTCGCCGTGCTGTCGCACGCGCAGGGCGACAGCGCCGTGCCGCTCGTCGAGGGCATGCTCGACCTCGTCCACCTGGACCACGCGATCGCTCTCGCGGGCGAGCTGCCTCACGAGACGACGACGCTGGTCGTCGAGGCGCGCCTCGCCGACGTCACCGACACCGGTGTCGGGCGCGTCGTGACGATCGACGTGACCGTCCGTACGGAGGCCGGTGCCGCGGTCGCCACGATGCGCGAGCGCTTCGCGATCCGCGGCCGTACCGGCGCCGCCGACCTCACCGACCCCGTCATCGCCGGCGGCGCGGCACGCGGCCCGGTGGCCGACACCCCGCGCCGTACCCGCGCCGAGAAGACCGTCGTCGCCCCGAGCGACCTGCGGGCCTTCGCGGCCGTCACCGGCGACCACAACCCGATCCACACCAGCACTGCCGCGGCCCGCCTGGCCGGGCTGGGCGAGCCGATCGTCCACGGCATGTGGCTGTCGGCGGCCGCGCAGCACCTGCTGGCACCGCGCCGCATCGACGGTTGGACCACGCGCTTTCTCGCCCCGGTACGCCCGGGCGCCGAGGTCGAGCTGCGCGCTGTCCGTACGGGGCTGGACTCCGGCGCAGAGATCGTCGAGGTCACCGGACGCAGCGAGGGCGAGCTCGTCCTTGCCGCGACCGCGCGGACCTTCGCCCCGCGGACCGCGTACGCGTTCCCCGGGCAGGGCATCCAGCACGCCGGCATGGGGATGGCCGGCTACCAGCGCAGCAAGGCGGCGCGTGAGACCTGGGACCGGGCCGACGCGCACACCCGCGAGGTGCTCGGGTTCTCGATCCTCACCGTGGTGCGCGACAACCCGACGGTCGTCGTCGCCCACGGCGTGACGCACAAGCACCCCGACGGCGTCCTGTTCCTCACGCAGTTCACCCAGGTCGCGATGGCCGTCCTCGGCTCTGCGCAGATCGCCGAGCTGCGTGAGGCCGGCGCGTTCGTCGACGACGCGATGCTGGCGGGCCACTCGGTCGGCGAGTACAACGCGCTGTCGGCGGTCTCCGGCGTCATCAGCCTGGAGGCCGTGATCGAGGTCGTGTTCCAGCGCGGCTCGGTCATGCACACGCTCGTCCCGCGCGACGCCGAGGGCCGCAGCGACTACCGTCTCGCGGCGATCCGGCCGAGCCAGATCGGGCTCGACGACGACGCGGTCGCCCCGTACGTGGCGCGCATCGCCGAGGAGACCGGCGAGTTCCTGGAGATCGCGAACTACAACCTGCGCGGCTCGCAGTACGCGATCGCCGGAACGGTGAAGGGGCTCGCGGCGCTCGAGGCGGACATCACGAAGCGTCGCGCCGAGTTCGGCGGCAAGGCCGCGTTCATCCTCGTCCCGGGTATCGACGTACCGTTCCACAGCCGCGTCCTGCGTGGTGGCGTGCCGGACTTCCGTACGCGCCTCGAGGAGCTGCTGCCGGAAACGATCGATCCCGCGATCCTGCTCGGGCGCTACGTCCCGAACCTGGTGCCGCGGCCGTTCACGCTCGACCGCGCGTTCATCGCCGAGATCGCCGAGACGGTTCCGTCGGAGCCGCTCAACGAGGTGCTCGCCGACTATGACGCGTGGGCCGCGACGCCGGGCCAGCTGGCGCGGCGCCTCCTCGTGGAGCTGCTCGCCTGGCAGTTCGCGAGCCCGGTGCGCTGGATCGAGACGCAGGACCTGATGTTCGGCGACCTCGGCGTCGAGCGGTTCGTCGAGGTCGGCGTGGGCAACGCGCCGACCGTCGCCAACCTCGCGTCGTCGACCCTCAAGCTCCCGACCTCGCCCGACCGCCCGATCGAGGTGCTCAACATCGAGCGGGACGCGGCGGCGGTCTTCGCGACCGACACCGACCCGGAGCGGGAGCCCTCGGCGGTCGAGCCCGGTCCGTCGTCGGTCGAGCCTGTCGAGACCCCCCAGTCGGCCGGGGCTGCAACGGTTCCCTCCCCCGCTGCAGCACCGGTCTCCTCCTCGGCCGAGCGACCGGCCGACCTCGCGTTCGACGCCGCCGACGCCACCAAGGTCCTGCTGGCCTGGTGGACCAAGATGCGGCTCGACCAGATCGGTGCCGCCGACTCCATCGAGTCGCTGTGCGACGGCGCGTCCTCGCGACGCAACCAGCTGCTCGTCGACCTTGGCGGCGAGCTGTCGCTCGGCGCGATCGACGGTGCGGCCGACGCCGACCTCCCGACGCTGTCGGGTCAGGTCAAGGGACTCGCTCGCGCGTACAAGCCGTTCGGTCCGGTCCTCGCGACCGCCCTCGGCGACCACCTGACCAAGGTCCTCGGCCCGACCGGCAAGCGCCAGGCCGCGATCGCGGAGCGCGTCACCGGCGCGTGGCAGCTCGGCCCCGGTTGGGCGAGCCACGTGACCGCCGAGCTCGCACTCGCGACCCGCGAGGGCACGAGCGTACGAGGCGGCGCGTTCGGTGACCTGGACGTCGCCGCAGGTTTCGACGCGGCCGTCGACGCCGCCGTCCAGGCCATCGGTGCCCGCCACGGTGTCGCGGTCGCGCTGCCGAGCGCCGGTGGTGGCGGCGACGTCACCGTCGACGCCGCCGCGCTCGGTGAGATCACCGCCGGCATCACCGGTCCGGACGGCGTGCTGGCCTCCACGGCACGGCACCTGCTCGCGAAGCTGGGCGTGGCGCCGACCGCGGAGACGACGGCGAGCGCGACCAGCGACGCCGACGCCGCCGTGCTCGCGCAGGTCGAGGCTGAGCTCGGCACCGAGTGGGCGCGGCTGACCGCTCCAGCGTTCGATGCCCGACGGGCGCTGCTGCTCGACGACCGCTGGGCGAGCGCCCGCGAGGACGTCGCGCGCATCGCCGCGGGCCGTGAGGTCGCCATTGCGACCAGCTCCTTCGCCGGCACCGGAGAGGACGTCGCCACCCAGGCTCGCTGGTGGGCGCCCCGTACCGACGACCCGGTCCTCGCGGACCGCCTCACCGCCATCGCCGAGGCCGCGCTCGACACGGCGCCCGGCGAGTGGGCCGACGACGTCGCCGTCGTCACCGGCGCGAGCTCCGGCTCGATCGCGTCAGCTGTCGTCGGCCGGCTGCTGGCCGGCGGCGCGACGGTGGTCGCCACGACGTCGAGCCTCGACCAGCGCAAGCTGCGGTCGTTCAAGGCGCTCTACCGCCGGTACGCCCGCGGCGGTGCCCGCCTGTGGGTGGTACCGGCCAACCTCGCCTCGTTCGCCGACGTGGACGCGCTCGCGTCGTGGGTGGTCGAGGAGCAGACGTCCAGCGCCGGCGGCGTGACCACAGTGACCAAGCCTGCTCTCGAGCCGACGCTGGTGTTCCCGTTCGCCGCGGGCCCGGTCTCCGGCGACCTCACCGAGGTGGGGCCGCGCAGCGAGGTCGACATGCGGATCCTGCTCTGGTCGGTCGAGCGCCTCGTCGGCGCCTTCGCCACCAGTGGCCGCGACCACGACCTGGCGTCCACGCTCCACGTCGTGCTGCCGGGCTCGCCGAACCGCGGCATGTTCGGCGGCGACGGCGCGTACGGCGAGGCCAAGGCCGCGCTCGACGCGATGGTCACGCGGTGGTCGAGCGAGTCGACGTGGAACCAGCGCGTCACTCTCGTCCACGCGATCATCGGCTGGGTCCGCGGGACCGGGCTGATGGGGGGCAACGACCCGCTCGTGGACGCCGTCGAGAAGGTTGGCGTCCGTACGTGGTCGACCGACGAGATGGCCGACGCGCTGCTCGACCACGCGACCGTCGACGCACGGGCGAGTGCCCGTATGGCGCCGGTGACGGCCGACCTGACCGGCGGGCTGGGCGAGGTCGAGCTGGACCTCGCAGCCCTGGCGCGCGAGGCGGGGTCTCGACAGGCTCGACCGACGGAGGGGGCTCGACCGACGGAGGCGACGATCGACGCACTCGCCCCGTCCCCGGCGCAGCTGCCGGCACGGCCCGACGTGTCGTGGCCGAGCCTCTCGGCCCGTCCCGAAGACCTCGTCGTCATCGTCGGTGCCGGCGAGCTCGGCCCGTACGGGTCGGCGCGCACGCGCTTCGAGTACGAGGTCTCCGAGGAGCTCTCGGCTGCCGGCGTGCTCGAGCTCGCCTGGTCGACCGGGCTGGTCGCCTGGGACGACAACGGCGGCTGGTACGACGTCGAGTCGGGCGAGCCCGTCACCGAGGCCGAGATCCACGAGCGCTATCACGACACCGTGGTCGAGCGGTGCGGCATCCGCCGCTACGCCGACGACGGCGCGCTGGTCGACACCTCCACGCCGCTGCTCGCCCGGGCGTACCTCGATGACGACCTCACGTTCAGCGTCGGCAACGAGGCGGCCGCGCGGGCGATGTACGACGCCGACCCCGACCGTACGGTCATCGCACCCGGTGCCGACGGCGACTGGGCCGTCACCCGCAAGGCCGGCACCGAGATCCGCGTCCCGCGGCGTCTCGCGCTGACCCGGACGATCGGCGGCCAGATCCCGACCGGATTCGACCCAGGTGCGTGGGGCGTGCCGGCGGAGATGCTCGAGTCGCTGGACCGGGTCGCGGTCTGGAACCTCGTCTGCACCGTCGACGCGTTCCTGTCGTCCGGCTTCAGCCCGGCCGAGCTCATGCGCTGGGTCCACCCGGCGGCGGTCGCGAGCACGCAGGGCACCGGTATGGGCGGCATGACGTCGATGCGTTCGCTCTACATCGACACGCTGCTCGGCGAGGCGAAGCAGAACGACATCCTGCAGGAGGCGCTGCCGAACGTCATCGCGGCGCACGTCATGCAGTCGTACGTCGGCGGCTACGGCGCGATGATCCACCCGGTCGCGGCCTGCGCGACGAGCGCGGTGTCGGTCGAGGAGGGTGCCGACAAGATCCGCCTCGGCAAGGCCGACTTCGTCGTGGCCGGCGGCTTCGACGACCTCTCGACGGAGGGCATCATCGGGTTCGCCGACATGTCCGCCACGGCCGACTCGGGGGTGATGCTCGCCAAGGGCATCGACCCGCGCTTCGTGAGCCGGGCCAACGACCGGCGGCGCGGCGGGTTCGTCGAGTCGCAGGGCGGCGGCACGATCCTCCTCGCGCGCGGCGACGTCGCGGTGCGGATGGGCCTGCCGGTGCTCGGCGTGGTCGCGTACGCAGGGTCGTTCGCCGACGGCGTCCACACGTCGATCCCGGCGCCGGGTCTCGGCGCGCTGGCCGCGGCCCGCGGTGGCGCGCAGTCGCCGCTGGCCCGGGGGCTCGCCGCCCTCGGTCTCGGCGCGGACGACGTCGCTGTCGTGTCGAAGCACGACACGTCCACGGCGGCCAACGACCCGAACGAGTCCGAGCTGCACGAGCGGATCGCCGCGTCGCTGGGCCGATCGGACGGCAACCCGCTGTTCGTGATCTCGCAGAAGACGCTGACGGGTCACTCCAAGGGCGGCGCGGCCGCGTTCCAGATGATCGGGCTCTGCCAGGTCCTCGGGAGCCAGGTGCTGCCGCCGAACCGTTCGCTCGACTGCGTCGACGACGTCCTCGACGAGAACCCGCACCTGGTGTGGCTGCGCGACGCGCTCACGGCGCCGGCGCCGCTGCGGGCGGGGCTGGTGACGAGCCTCGGGTTCGGCCACGTGGCCGCGCTCGTCGCGCTCGCGCACCCGGCGGCATTCCTCGCGACGCTGGGTGCCGAGGAGCGGGCCGAGTACGAACGCGCCGCACGGGCCCGCGAGGTCTCGGGCCGGCTGCGGCTCGTGCACGCGATGTACGGCGGCCCCGCCCCGTACCAGCGACCTGTCGGACGTCGTCTCGGCGACTCCGGCGTGCGGGAGCGGGAGGCAGCCATCCTCCTCGATCCGCAGGCACGCCTCGGCACGGACGGGACGTACGCGGTGGGAGTGGGGAGTGCCGCGTACGACCAGGGATCGTCCGCGCCAGGTATCGGGGACGGCGAGCCGGGCACGCCGTGAGCGTGCTCGGGGTGGGCGTGGACCTGGTCCACGTCCCGTCGTTCGCCGAACAGCTCGCGCAGCCGGGAAGCCGGTTCGCCGAGCTGTTCACCCCCGGCGAGCGAGGTGACGCGTCGGATGGTTCCTCCGACCGTGCGCGTCACCTCGCCGCCCGGTGGGCCGCCAAGGAGGCGGTCGTGAAGGCGTGGTCGGCCTCGCTGTATGGGCAGCCGCCGGTCGTCGACGAGGCCAAGGCGCTGGCCGCGATCGAAGTCGTCAAGGACGCCTGGGGGAGGCCGGCGATCGTGCTGCACTCCCCCGTACGCGAGCACCTCGACGCCTCACGGCTGCACGTATCGCTCTCGCACGACGGCGACTACGCGATCGCGTACGTGACCCTCACGTCCTGACGCCCCGGGTCCCTCTTTTCGCCTCCCGGGTCGGTTTCTGGTGCCCGCGGGTCAGTGTGAGTGACCCGGCGCCGCCAGAAGGTGACCCGCGGCGGGCAGGGAGTGACCCGGCGCCGCCAGAAGGTGACCCGCGGCGGGCAGGGAGTGACCCGCGGGCAGGGAGTGACCCGCGGCCGGGGGGTTAGCCGGACTGCTCGGCGGCGAGCAGGTACGAGCCGAGCAGGCGCTTGAGCTCGATGACGGCCTCGGCGTGCTCTTGGCCGTCACGGATCGAGAAGTTGAGCATCGAGTACGCCACGTGGACGAGGACCTCGGCGATGATCTTGCGGCGGGCGCGCGGCGTCTTCGGCGTGAGCGGCGCGAGCACGTGCGCGACGTCGGCGGCGAGCTCGCGCTCGGTGACGGCGGCGGTCGCGCGTGTCGCCGGCGTGGACTGCACGGCGTGCCAGACCGCGCGCCGCGACGGGTCGGTGACCCAGAGGGCGGCGATGTGGTCCACGAGCTGGTCGAGAAGCCGCAGCCAGTCGAGCGTCGGCAGCTCGGCGGCGAGGCGCGCGAGCTCGGCCCGCACCGCGATCACGTCCTGTCGGTCGAGCTCGCAGACGACGACGTACTTGTTCTGGAAGAACTGATAGATCGTGCCGATCGGGATGCCCGCGCGATTCGCGACCTCCTCGAGCGTGAACGACTCGAACCCGGCCTCGAGCAGCAGGTCGCGCGAGGTCTGCAGAATCAGGTCGAACTTCTTCTGACTCCGCTCCTGCGTCGGCCTCCGCCGCGGCTCGAGGATCTCGACGGTCGCGTTCACGCCTCCAACCCTACCGATGCGTAAGTTCCGGCGCGGGGAGGCGTGGCCCGCGATGCAAACGCGAGTTGCGCAGACGCGGCGACGCGGCGCGCCCCGTACGAGGCTGCGCCGCGCCGGACTCGTCTCTGCGTCAGCGGCCTGCGGCGTCGAGCGCGTCGACGAGGCCGTCACCGAAGAAGCCGTTGTACGCGTCGGTGCCGGTGCAGCGCACGTCCGTCGGGCACGGCTTGTCGTCAGCCTGGGCCCGCACCAGCGCGGCGAGCTCACCCGGCGAGGCGTCGGGGTGCGACGACTTCAGCAGCGCCAGCACACCGGCCACGTGGGGCGAGGCCATCGACGTGCCCGACTTGAGCCCGTACCCGCCACCGAGCACGGTCGACAGGATCCGGCTGCCCGGAGCCGCCACGTCGATGACGCCGTCGCCGTAGTTGGAGAACGTCGACTTCGCTCCGGCCTGATCGGTCGAGGCGACCGTCACGACACCCGGCAGCTCGGCCGGAAGGTCCTCGCAGCCCTCGTCGATCGGACGTGTGCCCGGCGTCGTGTCGTTCGGGCTGGTCGCGTCGGTCGTCTTGTTGGCGAGGTCGTAGTTGGAGTTGCCGGAGGCGGCAGCGCTCACGACTCCCTTGCGCTCGGAGTACGAGACGGCGCGGCGCACGGCCTCCTTGGCAGCCGCCTGGTCGGGATCGTTGCTGCACCAGAACATCCACGGATCGATGTAGTAGCTGTTGTTGGTCACGTCGACCCCGTGCTCGGCCGCCCAGACGAACCCGCAGATCGCGTACTCGGGATAGATGTAGCCGTCGTCGTCGACCACCTTGATCGAGGTCATCAGGGAGTTCGGCGCGACGCCGACGATCCCGACGCCGTTCTTGGCGGCGCCGATCGTGCCGGCGACGTGCGTGCCGTGGTCGCTGGTCGTCGGGATCCACGCGGATCGGCTGGTGTCCGGCACGCCGTACGCGGTGCAACCGACCGAGTTCTTCGCGTCGAGGTTGGGCGCGAGATCGGGGTGCGTGTCGTCGATGCCGCTGTCGAGGACGCCGACGGTGACGTCGCGGCTGCCGTCGCCTGCCACGTCGGCCTTGATCTGGGTCATGTCCCACTGCTGCGCCTCGAGCGGGTCGGTGGCGACCAGCTCGGTCGCAGAGACGCCCTGGCGGACCTCGAAGGCCGAGCGGGTCTCGGTGCTCCGCGTGAGCGTGCGTGCCTGCGGCGCATCGGCGGGTGTCTTGACGGCGGCGGTACGCGTGGCGCCGACCGACTGGACCGCGTGGCCCTTGGCGGCGTCCACGACGTCCTCGCGGAACGAACCGCTCGTCGAGTGGGCGACCACGACGCCGATCTGAGGCCAGGACTGGACGACCGTACCGCCGGCGTCGCGCACGGCGCGCTCGGCGAGACGGGTCTGGCCCGGGTTCGGCTTGCTGTTGACGACGTAGCTCGTCAGCTCGCCGTCAGCGGCCTGCGTGGCGTCTGCAGACGCCGGAGCGGCGTTCAGGGCGGCAGCGACAAGGCCGAAGCCGCAGAGTGCGGCTGCGGCAGCGAAGGGGCGTCGAGAGCGGTGGTACGGGCGGGTCGGGGGTGGGGTTGCCGAACTGACCATGGGGGCATCGTCCTCCGGTTGCAGTCTCGTTGTGTGCGGCAACCGTAGACCGACTCGGAGCCACCCGCCGATCAGCTGCTGAGACGGGGACACGCCGCGCTGCGGGTTGACAAGAACATGAGGTACCCCTCATCTTTGTAAGCAGTCCTGAGGCTTCCCTCATGTTTTAGGAGACCGAAGTTGACCACGATCAACACAGAGCCCGCAACCTCCGACCACCGCGCCCGGTTGGCCCGTCGTCGCCAGGAGCGGTTCCGTCACGTCGAGCCGCGCGGACGCCGCGAGTACACCGCTCGCGAGCGTGCCGAGATGCTCGTCGACGCCGGGTCGTTCGTCGAGATGAGCCCGATGCGCATCGACGGTGACGGCAAGGGCGCCGGCGTCGTCATCGGCTGGGGCCGGGTGGACGGGCGCGGTGTCGTCGTCGCGAGCCACGACGCCGCGGTGGCCTCCGGAGCGATCGGCGCCGTGATGGCCGAGACGATCCAGAAGGCCCAGCGCTTCGCGATCGACAAGGGCTACCCGATCGTCTACATCAACGACTCCGGCGGCGCCCGGATCCATGACGGGATCCTCGCTCTGCACGGCTGCGGCGAGATGTTCGCGCTCAACGTCAAGGCCCAGAAGCGCATCCCCCAGATCTCGCTGATCCTGGGTCCGTGCGCGGGAGCCGCGGCGTACTCCCCCGCCCTGACCGACTGGACGATCATGGTCCGCGAGCAGGGCCAGATGTTCCTCACCGGTCCCGACATCGTCAAGGCGACCACCGGCGAGGACGCGAGCGCCGAGGACATCGGCGGGTCGCAGATGCACACCGAGACCAGCGGTGTCGCGCACCTCGAGGTGACGAACGAGGGCGAGGCGTTCCATGCGACACGCCTCCTGCTCTCGTACCTGCCGTCCCACGTCGGCGCCCCGATGCCGCTCGTCGCCTCGCGCCGGCCTGACGCGGTGGCGGCCGAGCGCCTCCCGTACGTGGTCCCGGACCGGGCCAGCGTCGTCTTCGACATGCGCGAGGTGATCGATGGCGTGCTCGACGCCGGCCCGCGCCTGGAGCTGATGCCCGCCCACGCGCCCAGCATCCTGACCCTGTTCGGCCACCTCGACGGCCGGCCCGTCGGCGTGCTCGCCAACCAGCCCGCCTCGCGCGGCGGCGTCCTCGACGCCAAGTCGTCGGTGAAGGCCGCTCGCTTCATCGAGTTCTGCGGCCGGTTCGGGCTGCCGGTGGTGACGTTCGTGGACGTCCCCGGCTTCCTTCCCGGCACCGTCGAGGAGGGACGCGGCGTCATCACGCACGGCGCCAAGCTTCTCAAGGCGTACGTCGAGACCGAGTCCCCGCTGCTGACCGTCGTCGTCCGCAAGGCGTACGGCGGCGCCTACATCGCCATGGGGTCGCGCTCGCTCGGCGCGGACTACTCCTGGGCATGGTCCGGTGCGGAGATCGCCGTGATGGGCCCCGGCGGCGCCGTGGCGCTGCTGCACCGCCGTACGCTGCGCGACGCCGAGAACCCCCAGGCCGTACGGGACGAGCTCGCCGCGGAGTACCGAGAGAACGTCGCTCGGCCCTACGTCGCCGCCGAGGCGGGGATCATCGACGACGTGATCCTGCCCGAGGAGACGCGCGATCGTCTCGTCGACGCGATGGCGACCCTCGGCCACGAGGGCGGTGCCGATGTACGCCGCTAAGGCCGAGATCGTCGGGAACGTGTGGCGGGTCGTGGCCCGTGAGGGCGACCGGGTCGCGGCCGGGGACCTCGTCGCGGTCCTCGAGACGATGAAGATGGAGATCCCCGTGCACGCCGGCGCCGCGGGCACCGTACGACTCAAGGTCGCGGAGGGCCAGATCGTCCAGGAGGGCGACGTCATCGCCGAGATCGGCTGACACCGCCACGCTCCCCTCCCGGGGCCGCGACGTGCGTGATAGGACGTGAGCAGGGTCACTTCGCGTGACCGCGCCCGCCGCCGACCGTACGAGGTGCTCGATGTTCTTCCCGCTGACCGTCCGCGACTTCCTCGACCGCGCCGTCACCGTCTATCCCGACCGGATCGCGGTCGTCGACGAGCCCGACCAGCCCGCGCCGTCGTGGGGCGAGATCACGTACGCCGAGCTCGGGCGGCGCGCCCGCTCGCAGGCGGCATACCTCGACGACCTCGGCGTCCCGCGGGGCGGGCGCGTCGCGATCGTCTCGCAGAACTCGGCGCGACTGCTGACGTCGTTCTTCGGCGTCTCCGGCTGGGGCCGGGTGCTGGTCCCGGTCAACTTCCGCCTCGCGCCCGCCGAGGTGAAGTACATCGTCGAGCACAGCGGCGCCGAGGTGTTGATCGTCGATCCGGAGGTCCGTTCGCTCCTCGACACGGTCACCGCGAAGCACGTGATCGTGATCGGCGAGGGCGACGAGCCCATGTGGGCGACGCACGGCGACCCGCAGCCGTGGGAGAACCCTGACCCTTCGACAGGCTCGGGACAAGGCGAGAACGCCACGGCGACGATCAACTACACGTCGGGGACGACGGCGCGACCCAAGGGCGTCCAACTGACCCATCGCAACCTGTGGACCAACGCGAGCATCTTCGGCTGGCAGGCCTCGGTGAACGACCGTGACGTCTATCTGCACACGCTGCCGATGTTCCACGCGAACGGATGGGGCATGCCGTACGCGGCCACCGGCATGGGCGCGAAGCACGTGGTGATCCGCAAGATCGACGGCGCCGAGATCCTGCGCCGCGTGGAGCGCCACGGTGTGACCTTCATGTGCGCGGCGCCGGCCGTCGTCGCCGCCGTGCTCGACGCGGCGAAGACGTGGGACGGCGAGATCCCCGGCCGCGACAGGGTGCGCATCATCGTCGCCGGCGCCCCGCCGCCGACCCGCACGATCGAGCGCGTACGCAGCGACCTCGGCTGGGAGTTCATCCAGATCTACGGGCTCACCGAGACCTCGCCGCTGCTCACGATGAGCCGGATGCGCGCAGAGTGGGACGACCTCGAGCCGCTGGAGCAAGCACGGCTGCTCGGACGCGCGGGGGCCCCTGCGGTGGGCGTACGGATCATGATCGACGACACGGGCGAGGTGCTCGCGCAGTCCAACCACAACCTCGACGCTTACTGGGAGAACCCCGACGCCACCGCCGTCTCCCTCGAGGGCGGGTGGTTCCACACCGGCGACGGCGGCACGTTCGAGGACGGCCACCTCACGATCGCCGACCGCAAGAAGGACGTCATCATCTCCGGCGGCGAGAACGTCACGTCCATCGAGGTCGAGGACGCGCTGATGCTGCACCCGGCCGTCCGCGAGGTGGCGGTCATCGGGATCCCCGACGAGAAGTGGGGCGAGCTCGTGACGGCGCTGGTGGTGGTCGACCCCGACGCCGAGGCCGTGACCGCCGAGGTGCTCATCGCGCACACGCGCCAGCACCTGGCCGGCTACAAGTGCCCCAAACGCATCGAGTTCCGTGACGAGCTCGCCCGTACGGCGACCGGCAAGCTGCAGAAGTTCAAGCTGCGCGCCCCGTACTGGGAGGGCCAGCAGCGCCAGGTCAACTAGCGCCGCCACCGCCCAGGGACGGCGACCGCAAGCAGCTCGGGCACTGTCGCGAGCTTGCGTCGCGGCCGACCCTGCGAGGCGCCGGCGAGCCGCTCGGCACGATCGATCGCGCGCATCCGACGCAGCCCGACGACGTCCTTGCGGCGCCAGCGCAGGAGTGCGGCGAAGTCGCCCGCCGTGCCGGACGGCGCCGGGAGCAGGCCCGCCGACGCATCCTCGACCAGCGCCTCGACCGTCTCCTGGGCGCAGGCACGGTTGGCGCCGATGCCGCCACGCGAGCCGCGCTTGATCCAGCCGACGACGTACGTGCCGGGGATCGGCCGACCCTCGGCGTCGAGGACACGCCCGCGTTCGTTGGGCACCGTTGACGTGGTCTCGTCGAACGGGAGCCCGGGCACGGGTGTGCCGCGATAGCCGATCGACCGTACGACGAGGCCGGTGGCGAGGACGCGCTCGGCCGTCCGGACGCCGGTCACCGCGCCCTCACCCTCGAGGGCCACCGGCGCGCTCCAGAACGCCAGCACCACGCGCTTGCCGGCGGCGGGCGCCTCGGAGTCGTCGAGCCTCACGCGTGGCAGGTCGCGCAGCATCGCCGCCTTGGAGCCGACGGGCGCAGCCTCGACCGCCTCGACCGTACGAGGGTGGTCCTCGACGACGAGGTCGACGCCGGGGATCGTGCGCATGCCGACGAGCTCGGAACGCGAGTACGAGGCGTCCTCGGGGCCACGGCGGCCGAGCACGACGACCTCGCGCACCGCGCTGCGACGCAGGACGTCCAGCGCATGGTCGGCGATGTCCGTACGGGCGAGCACGTCGGGCTCGGTGAGCAGCACCCGCGCGACGTCGAGCGCGACGTTGCCGTTGCCGATGACGACGACCCGCTCGGAGGAGAGGTCGACGTCGCCGTGCGCGCGGTCGGGCTGCGCGTTGTACCAAGCGACGAGAGCCGTCGCCGACACGCTCCCGGCCAGGCCCTCGCCGGGGATGCCGAGCACCTTGTCCTCCGCGGCCCCGACGGCGTACACGACCGCGTCGTGGTGCTCGAGCAGCTCCGCGTGCGTGACGTCGGTGCCGACCTCGACGTTGAGCTGGACGGAGACCCGCAGGTGGTCGTACGTCCAGGCGAACGCGTCCTCGATGCGCTTGGTGTCCGGGTGGTCCGGGGCAACGCCGGAGCGCAGCAGCCCTCCGGCGACAGGGAGACGGTCGATCATCGTGACGTGCGCGGGCGAGGTCGTGAGGAGCGCCCGCGCGGCGTACGCGGCCGAGGGGCCGGTGCCGACGACGGCGACCCGCAGCGCGCCGAAGCCCTGCGGGACGGTCGTCGGGAAGGTCCGTGCGTCCCACGTGGCCGACTCGGGGTGAGCCTCGTAGTACTCGCGGTTGAGGTCGGCGAAGACGGTGTCGGGTCCACGGAGGAGGTCGACCGGCACGATCGCGCCGGTCGGGCAGGCGTCGGCGCACGCCCCGCAGTCGATGCACGTGTCGGGATCGATGAACACCATCTCGACCGCACCAGCCTCGCGCTCCTGCGGTGTCGGATGGATGCAGTTGACGGGGCAGACGGAGACACAGGTGGCGTCGTTGCAGCAGCTCTGCGTGACGGCGTAGGCCATGGGGTCCGGCCTCAGATCATGTCGACGGACTGATAGATCGGCATCACGCGCTTGGTGAGCAGACCGCAGTCGGCGAGGAAGTCCATGAGGTGCACGCACGAGAGGCGCATCATGGCCTTGCGGTGCTGGTTGGTCGTGACCTCCTCGACGGCACGCTGCTTGTCGAGGCCGACGTTGGCGTACACCTCGGGGCTGACCATCGCGCGCGCGATGAAGTACGCCGCTCCTGCGAACAGGTGCGCGGACATCTCGCGGCGGAACCTGCCGGCGTGCTTGAGGCTGTGCTTGATCTCGGCCCGCGCGAACTTCATGTGGCGCGACTCCTCGACCACGTGGATCTTGCTCGTGCTCCGGACGATGTGGACGACGTTCTCACCGCGCATCCAGTCGCGCTGCATGACGTCGAGGATCTCCTCAGCGATGAGGATCGGCCCGTACGCCTGCTCGGCGCGGCCGGTCGTCTTGAGGAGGCGTGCGAGCTCGACGGTCGCGCGCGGCGGAAGGTACTGCGGGATGTCGAGGACCTCGCAGGTCCGGGCGAACATCAGCGAGTGACGGCACTCGTCGGCGATCTCGGTGAGGGCGAACCGGAACTCGTTGTTGGCCGGGTTCTTGGCGTACTGGTCGCGCAAGATGAGCTGCTGCAGCATCATCTCGAACCAGATGCCGGTCTGCATGATCGAGCCGACCTCGTGGCGGGTGAGCAGGACGCGCTGCTCCTCGCTCATCTCGTCCCACAGGCGCGTGCCGTACAGCGTGCTCCACTCCGGGTTGAGCCCGTAGTGGTCGTCGGGGATCGGCTCGTCCCACCTCACCTCGACGTTCGGGTCGTACGACAGCGCGGCCGACGACTCCAGCAGACGTGCGGTGACGTCGTCGATCGTGGCGGTCTCGCGGAACGCGACAGCGGCGACGGTCATAACCCCTCCAAGCCTCCAGTGACGTGACTCGGGTTATGTTACATCGTCGATGTATCAATGCAACCGTGCAGCGGCCACGATCTTGAGATCGGCCTCTCGCCGGTCCGCACGGCCGATCCGCGCCTCGACGACCCAGATCCCCTCGGCGGTGTCAGCGAGAACCGCGTCGAGCGCGTCCACGGACTCGACGACGACGTGGGCCACGCCCATCGCCGCACAGAGCTGCCCGAGATCGACCCGCGTCGGCGTCGCGAAGACGCGCTCGAAGGCCTCCGCGTACGGGGTGTCCCCCTGCTCCAGCGTCGAGAAGATGCTCCCGCCGTCGTCGGAGGCGACCACGAACGTGAGGTCGGGGCGCGGCTCGTCGGGCCCGATGACGAGCCCGTTGCTGTCGTGGAGGAACGTGAGGTCGCCCAGGTACGCCAGCGCCGCCGACCGCGGACGCGCCAGCGCCGCGCCGATCGCGGTGGAGACCACGCCGTCGATGCCGGCCAGACCACGGTTGGACATCACCATGCGCCGCTCGCCGACCGGGTACGGGACCGCCATCAGGTCGAGGTCGCGCACCGGGTTGGACGAGCCGACCACGAGCAGCCCATACGGTCCGACCGCACGCGACACCGACCGAGCCACCTGCCACGGGTTGAGCGGCGCCCGTTCCAGCACCAGCTCCTCGAGGGCCGCCAGCGTCGCCGCGTCGGCGCGTCGCCACTCCTCGAGCCAGCCGAGGCCGTCGCTGCCCTCGACCCGCACCGCCGGGTACGCGGCCGCGAGGCGGTTGCCCGGATCGGTGTACGGGGCCGAGCCGACCGCGACGACCTCCACGTCGTCACGCGACAGCAGTCGCGAGATCGGCCGCGACAACGTCGGGTGGCCGAAGACGACGACGCGCTCGATCCGGTCCGCGAGCTCGGGCAACCCGAGCAGCAACCGGTACGTGGCGATCGGGTGCGTCCCGTTGCGCGCTCCCGACGACGGCTCGGCGAGCAGCGGCCAGTCGGCCTCCTGTGCCAGGATCCGCGCCGCGGGTCCGGAGTCGTCGCCGGCGACGACGACCGTGCGCGGGCCGAGCGGCAGGACCGTCGGGAGCAGCGGGGTCTCAGGGGCGGGCGCACGCCACGGAGCGCCGACAGGGCGTCCCGCCAGCGCGTCGGGAAGCGGCGCAGCGACGTCCTCCGGCGACGGCACCAGCGGTTCGCGGAACGCCACGTTCAGCTGCACGGGACCCCCCGTACGCGCAGCATCGACCACGCGCGCGACCGCCGCACGCCACGCGGCACTCGAGGCTGGGACCACCTCCGGCGCGGCGATCTCGACGTACGCGCGCACCGCCGCGCCGTACAGCTTCACCTGGTCGGTCGTCTGGTTCGCCTCGGTCCCCCGCAGCTCGGACGGCCGGTCGGCGGTGAGCGCGATCAGCGGCACGCGCGCGTGTGAGGCCTCGAGGACGGCGGGGTACAGATTCGCCGCGGCCGTCCCCGAGGTCGTCACCACCACGACCGGTTGGTGCGAGCCCTTCGCGAGCCCGAGCGCGAGGAATCCGGCGCTGCGCTCGTCGATGCGCACGTGCAGCCGCAGGTCGCCGCGGGCGTCGCCGGCATGCAGCGCGAGCGCGAGCGCCGCGGAGCGTGAGCCGGGACAGAGCACGACGTCGCGCACGCCGCTGCGGACGAGCTCGTCGACGAGCACGCGCCCAAGCGCGGTCGAGGGGTTCACAGGGCCACCGCCCGGACCTCGGAGAGCCGCGACGACCACCGTACGGAGAGGTCCGGCGGCGGCTCCTGCGCGAGGAACGCGGCGGACGGTTCGGGACGGATCACGGGCAGCACCCCGTCCCGTGGGACGAGCGGCGAGGCGACGACGTCCTGCTCGAGCAGCGTCACCGTGCCCAGCCCGCACGCGTACGGAAGCTCCGGCAGCGCCGCGGCGAGCGCGACACCCGCCGCGATGCCGATCGACGACTCCAGCGCGCTCGACACGACGACGGGCAGCCCGATGCGCTCGGCGATCTCGAGGCACGCGGCGACGCCGCCGAGCGGCTGGACCTTGAGGACGGCGATGTCGGCGGCCTCGAGGGCGGCCACGCGGTACGGGTCATCGGCACGCCGGATCGACTCGTCCGCGGCGACGGGGACCTGGGTCGCGCGACGGACCTCCGCGAGCTCCTCGACGGTGCGGCACGGCTGCTCGACGTACTCCAGGCCACCCGCGGCACGGTCGAGCACGCGCAGCGCGTCGATCGCGTCGGAGACCGACCACGCGCCGTTAGCGTCGATGCGCACGGTTCCCCCCGGACCGAGGGCGTCGCGGACCGCGGCGACCCGCTCCTCGTCGTCGGCCAGGGTCTGGCCGGGCTCGGCGACCTTCACCTTCGCGGTACGGCAGCCGTGCCCGGCGGTCGCGATCCGGACGGCCGTCTCCGGCCCGACGGCGGGCACCGTGCAGTTCACCGCCACCACGTCGCGTACGGGCTCAGGCCATGCGAGGGTCGCGCTCACGAACGCCGCGTCGTACCAGGGACGGGACTCACGCGCGTCGTAGTCCCAGAACGGGCTGAACTCCGCCCACCCTTGCGGGCCGCGCAGCAGCAGCCCCTCTCGCACGGTGATCCCCCGGAATCGGGTCCGCATCTGCGTCGTGTACGGGATCCAGGTCAGGTCGGGGTCGCTCACGACGGCCACGGTAATCGCGCCTCAGACCCCCCGCTCGACCGGGATGCGCCCCGCGTCGGCGGCCGCCTCCAGCGCGGCATGGTCACGCTCGACCTGGTCGGCGTACGCGACGGCCCAACGGGCAATCGCCTCGTCGAACGACTCCGAGCTGCCGAGGTAGCCGGCCACGAACGCCGCCGTCGGACTCTGCGCGTGTGCGCGGGCGAGCTGCGAGGCGCACAGCCGGCCGTAGTTCACCAGTTCGCTCGCGGTCAGCGCCGCCAGGTCGATCGAGCCCTTCATGTCACGCAGCTGCCGAACGTAGAACGAGCGCCGCGGCCCGGCGAACCAGCCGAGGAATGGGTCGGAGACGGCCTGCAGGATGCGTTGCGCACCGACCACGCGCGCTCCCTCCCCGGCGTCGGCGGGCAGCTGGGTCCCGGCCGGTGGCACAGCCGGGATACCTCCGTACGAGGCGAGCACAGACTCCGACGCCTCCTTGACCTGCAGGAACAGGGGTGGTCCGCCGGGCCCTTCGAGCAGCGCGATGTACGCCTGCGTGCCGACGCTTCCGACCCCCACGACCCGCATCGCCACGTCGACGAGGGCGAACTGCCCGACGAGCATCGCGATGTCGGACCGCAGCACCTTCGCGTACTCGGCCAGGACGTCCTCGGCGAGCGCGGCGGCCTCGACCGGGGGGTGCCGGACGAGCGGCGGGTCGTCGACGATCCGGGTGCGGCCGCTCTCGTCGGTGGTGGTGAGCGAGTGGAGCACGTGCTCGGACGTCCGGCGACGCGCCTTCTTGAGCGTCTTGCGGAGCAGCCCGCGACCGTGGTCGGCCATGTGCTCGTCCAGCCACGTCGTGTCGATCGAGGCGTAGTAGCGCTCGAGTGCGGACCGCGCGAAGAGCTCGGCGAGGCGGCTTCGGTACTCCGCGGCAACCCCCGTCGCCGCCTGCGTGGTCGTCGCATCGTCGAAACCGAGGTCGCGTCCCGCGACGACCACGCTCGCGGCGAGGCGCTTGACGTCCCACTCCCACGGAGCGTTGCTGGCCTCGTCGAAATCGTTGAGGTCGAACACGATCCGGCGTTCCGGGGACGCGTAGAGCCCGAAGTTGGCCAGGTGCGCGTCACCGCACGCGACCACCTGCATGCCAGTCGACGGACCGGCCGCGAGGTCGGCGGCCATCAGCGCCGCGCTCCCCCGAAAGAACGCGAACGGCGACTGCAGCATCCGCCCCCACCGCACCGGCACAAGGTCGGCGATGCGGTGAGCGTTCTGGCTGTCGAGCAGCGCGACCGGATCCCGGTCGTACGACGAGATCTCGCCGTGGGTTCGCCTCGGCATCACCTTGCGCGCCGCGCGCCCGGCATCGCGCTCGTCGGCGATGAGTCGTCGGACCATCTGCCCAGGCTAGGGGCGCTCAGGCATTCTCGGCGAGCGCTTGTACGGCCCGGCGGTCGACCTTGCCGTGCTCCAGCAGCGGGACGGCGTCGACGAAGACGGCGCGGCGCGGCGCCCACGTACGAGGAAGGTCCGCGGCCTCGACCCCGTCGCGCAGCGCATCGAGAGAGGCGTCTCCGGCGACGACGGCGACCACCCGTTGGCCCCACTCGGGGTCGGGCACACCGACGGCGACGGCATCGGTGACACCGTCGACCCGGCGCAGCGCCTCCGCGACGCGCGGGAGGGCGATGTTGACGCCCCCGGAGATCACGACGTCGTCGGTACGCCCGAGGATCCGCAGGCGCCCGTCGGCGTCGAGCTCGCCCAGGTCGGACGTACGGAGCCAGCCGTCGTGCAGCGCCTCGGCGGTGGCTTCGGGGTCGCCGTCGTACCCGTCGAAGAGCACCGGTCCGGCGAGCCACACCCGGCGCTCGACGTCGATCCGCAGGGCGACGCCGTCGAGCGGCACCCCGTCGTAGACGCAACCGCCCGCGGTCTCGCTCATCCCGTACGTGCGCACGACCCGCACCCCGGCCTCGGCTGCGCGGGCGCGGAGCGCGGGGTCGAGCGCTGCCCCGCCGACGAGCAGGGCGTCGAGCGAGGCGAGCGCGCCGAGCTGTCCGGACTCCGCGAGGCGGTGGAGCTGTGTGGGGACGAGCGAGGCGTAACGGCGGGGACCGTCCATCGCTGCGATCGCGTCGCCGAGGCTCGCGTGCTCCGCCGCGACGACGGGCCGCTCGCCGGCAAGGACCGAGCGGGCGATCACCTGCACGCCCGCGACGTACTGGGCGGGTAGGTCGAGCAGCCACTGGCCCGGTCCGCCGAGGCGCGCGTGGGTTGCGTGCGCCGACGCCGTGACCGCGCGGCGCGAGAGCAGTACGTCCTTTGGTTTGCCGGTGGAGCCCGAGGTGCGGATGATCAGCGACTCTGGCTCGGCCTGCGCGAAGAGCCACTCGCGCAGTGCCGCCTCGACCTCGCGAGGGGTCCCGCTCACCGGGCGCAGCGTGCCACCGGACTCGTCGTCTGCCACGGCCTCCACGCTAGCGGGCAGCGTGGAGGGTGACGCCGAGCAGTCGCTTGCCGACGGTCACTGACACCCTCAAAGCGACGTGCAGGCAAGGTCCGCCGTCGGCGGGTGATCGGTCGGGTGCAAGGATTGACGGTCGTGGCAACAGCATCGCAGTGGATCGCAGGCGCCCGGCCCCGTACGCTCCCGGCCGCGGTCGCTCCCGTGGTCGCCGGCACCGGCGCCGCGCTCTACGCCGACGGCGCCGTCTGGTGGAAGGCGGTCGTCTGCCTCCTCCTCTCGCTCGCCCTCCAGGTCGGGGTGAACTACGCCAACGACTACTCCGACGGCGTCAAGGGCACCGACGACGACCGTGTGGGCCCGATGCGGCTGGTGGGGTCGGGCGCGGCGAGCGCGAGCACGGTCAAGCAGGCGGCCTTCGCGTGCTTCGGGGTTGGCGGAGCACTCGGGCTGGTGCTCGCCGCGACGTCCGGTTGGTGGCTCCTGCTCGTCGGCGTCGCTGCGATCGCCGCCGCTTGGTTCTACACCGGGGGCTCGCGTCCGTACGGCTACCACGCGCTCGGCGAGGTCAGCGTCTTCCTGTTCTTCGGGCTGGTCGCCGTGCTCGGCACGACCTACGTCCAGCTCGGCGAGTTCACCGGCCCGAGCCTCGCGGCGTCGATCGGCATCGGCGCGCTCGCGTGCGCGATCCTCGTCGCCAACAACATCCGCGACATCCCGACCGACACCGTCAGCGGCAAGCAGACGCTCGCCGTGGTGCTCGGCGACCGCGGCTCCCGGGTCTTCTTCGTGATCCTGCTCGTCGTCGCGCTCGTCACCGTCTGGTGGCTTGCCTCGTACACGCCCGCCGCGCTGTTCGGTCTGCTCGCGTTCCCGTGGGCACTGCGAGCGGCGACGCCGATCGCACGCGGCGAGCGCGGCCTCGGTCTCCTGCCGACGCTGCGCGACACCGGCATCGCCGAGCTCGTGTACGCGATCGGGATCGCCGTCGGGCTCACGCTCGGCGCCTGACCGCGCAGCCGCGTCGGCCGGGTATCACTCCTCGTCGTCGAGGAGCCCCTTCTGCTTGTCGCGCGCGACGATCGCGCGGACGTTCTCGAGCCGCCCGCAGTCGGAGTCGACCTGCGCGTTCCGCTCGCGGGCGAACGCCTCACCGAGCGACTGCCGAGTGCGCTCCGCGACGCCTTCGCGTGCCGGGTTGAGGATCGTCAGCTCCTCCTCGGTCAGGTGGTGGTTCACCACCCGCGCCAGCTCCTCGACGGCGTCGTCGAAGGCCTGGGTGTCCGTCCCCTTCAGCTCCAGCACGGCCAGCAGGGCCTGGTTGCCCTCGGCATGCTCCTCCTCACCGTGCTCCTCCTCGTGCGCGTCGATGGCGTCACGACGTCGAAGCGTCGGATAGACCTCCTTCTCCTCGGCCTCCGCGTGGGCGACGTGCAGCGCGGCGAAGGCGCGTCGTACGGCGTCGCGGTCGGCGCTGGCGTCGCGCAGCTGGCGCAGGAGGTCCTCGAAGCGCCGGTGGTCGTCGAGGATCAGGTCGATGACGTCGCCTGAAACGGGGCGTCCGAGGTCGATGGCGGAGGAAGACATAGCGCCAACGTACGCCATCGCCCGGCGTACGTTCAGCGCGAGGACGACGCCCGATCCTCACCCGCACGTCACCCCACGTTCGCCCGGACGCGGAACCGTCTGAGCCATGACTCGCACTCAGCCCGAACCTGCCCTCGGCCGCCGTGCGCTGCTGCGCGGTGCGGCCGCCGTCGGGGCCGGCGCCGTCGTCCTCGGCTCCGGCGCCGCTTCTGCCACCGCCCGTACGACCTCCCGCTCCGCGCCCGCGCTCGTCCGGGCCGGCCGCCCTTCGCTCACCCACGGCGTCCAGGCCGGCGACGTGCTCACCCGGCAGGCCACGCTCTGGTCACGCGCGGACCGTCCCGCGCGGCTCGTCGCTGAGATTGCCCGCGACAGCTCGTTCCGCAAGGCCGTCACGCTCCGCGGTCCTGTCGTCACGCCCGAGTCCGACCTCACCGGTCGCTTCACCGTCCGGGGCCTTCCGGCGGGCGCCGACCTCCACTACCGCATCCGCGCCGTCGACCTTCGGGACCCGCGTCGCTCGAGCGCCCCCGAGGTCGGCCACCTCCGTACGGCTTCGGCCCGGGGCGAGGACGTGCGCTTCCTCTGGTCCGGCGACATCGCGGGGCAGGGCTGGGGGGTGAACCCTTCGTACGGAGGTTTCCGCATCGTCGACGCGATGGCGCGTCGTCAGGCCGACTTCTTCCTGTGCAGCGGCGACAACGTCTACGCGGACGGGCCTCTCACCGAGACCGTGACCCTGCCCGACGGCTCGCTCTGGCGCAACGTGGTCATCGACGAGAAGACGAAGGTCGCGGAGACTCTCGACGAGTTCCGCGGGCAGTTCAAATACAACCTCATGGCCGACAACTGGCGGCAATTCCTCGCCGACACCCCGCAGGTCACGCAGTGGGACGACCACGAGGTCACCAACAATTGGTATCCCGGTGAGATCCTCACCGACGCCCGCTACACCGAGAAACGCGTCGACGTGCTCGCCGAGCGCGGGCGGCGCGCCTTTCACGAGTACATGCCCGTCGCACCGCTCTCACCGGACCCCGACGGACGCCTCTACCGTGTCCTGCACCTCGGTCCCATGCTCGACCTGTTCGTCCTCGACATGCGTACCCACAAGGATCCGAACACGCCCGGCGCCGAGGCCGAGCGCGACGGCGGCGTTCTCGGGCCCACGCAGACCCGCTGGCTGATCCGTGAGCTCGAGCGCTCGCGGGCGACGTGGAAGGTGATCGCCGCGGACCTGCCCATCGGCCTCGTCGTCCCAGACGGCACCGCTCAGGAGGGCATCGGCCAGGGGGATCCTGGCGCTCCGCGCGGGCGCGAGCTCGACCTCGCCCCCGTGCTCACCGCGCTGCAGCGGCTCGGCATCCGCAACCACGTATGGCTCACCGCGGACGTCCACTACACCGCGGCCCACCACTACTCCCCCGACCGTGCCGCGTACCAGGACTTCGACCCGTTCTGGGAGTTCGTCTCCGGCCCGCTCAACGCCGGGGCGTTCGGCCCCAACGCGCTCGACGCGACCTTCGGCCCCCGCACGGAGTTTGTGGCGGCGCCCCCGCGAGCGAACACCTCGCCGGCGGAGGGCTGGCAGTTCTTCGGCGAGGTCGAGATCGACGGGCGTACGGAGGAGCTGACCGTCACCCTGCGCGACATCGAGGGTGCGGCGCTGTTCCAGAGGACCCTGTCACCCCACCGCCGCTAGCCGTACCGTGTCGGCATGCCTGACATCGACCTGAGCCGCACCGCAGTCCCTGACGCGTCCCGTCACCTGCGCGGCTACCTCGCCGAACCCACTAGTCCCGGCCCCTGGCCGGGGGTGGTTCTCATCCACGAGGCGTTCGGGCTCGACGACAACATGCGCCGTCACGCCGACCGGTTGGCGGAGATGGGGTACGCGACGCTGGCGGTCGACCTCTACAGCGACGGCGGCGCGCGGCGGTGCCTCGTCGCGACCTGCCGCGCGTTCCTCAGCGGCAAGGGGCGCGCCTTCTCCGACATCGACGCGGCCCGCCAGTGGCTGGTGGACCGCAAGATCACGACCGGCAAGGTCGGCGTGATCGGGTTCTGCCTCGGCGGCGGCTTCGCGCTGCTCGTCGCGGGCCGGGGCGGCTACGACGCGGCCAGCGTGAACTACGGCCTCATCCCCAAGGACCTCGACGACGTCGTGGCAGCCTCGTGCCCGGTCGTGGCGTCGTACGGCACGAAGGACCGCACGGTCCGCAACGGCGCGGCGCAACTCGAGACCGCGCTCACCGCGGCAGGCGTCCCGCACGAGATCAGCGAGTACGACGGCGCGGGGCACGCCTTCCTCAACGACGCGCAGGGTGGGCCGCGCGTGCTCCAGCCCGTGCTGCGCGTCGCCGGGATCGGCCCCGACCCCGAGGCCGCACCGCAGGCGTGGAGGCGGATCGGCGCGTTCTTCGCCGAGCACCTGCGCTGAGCGTCATGCGGTGCCGCGCCGGCGCCACGCCGCGCTCAGATGCTCGAGCGGGCCCGTGAGGAACAGCAGGAACAGCGCATAGATCCCGATCGAGGGCACGGCGATCGTGACGCCGAGCGCGACCACGAGCAGCGCGACGGTCGCGACGCCCGACGGCTCCGCCACCCATCTCGCGGTGTCCTCGTCGTCACGCAGCAGCGTCGGGCGCCACCGACCCCACCATCCCAGCGCCACGAGCGCCGCGATCGCGACCAGCAGCGTCCCGACGTAGGTCGGTGCCGCGCCAGCGATCCCGTCCGAGGCGTCGAGCAGCTGGGTGGTGAACGGCAGCAGCACGATCGTCAGCAGCCACACGAAGTGCAGCGCGACGACCCCGCCGTCGTACGACCTGAAGTGCTCCATCATCGCGTGGTGGTTGCCCCACAGCACCCAGATGACGAGGAAGCTGATCGCGAAGCTCACGAACGCGTCGCCCTCGTCCGACACCAGGTCGAGCACGCTGTCGGCACCGTTCGCCCGGGAGACGACGTCGACCAGCGGGAGGACGAGCAACGTCAGCGCGATCGCGACGACGGCGTCGCTGAAGGCGAGGAGCCGGTCGAGGCCGCGTTCGGACCGCATGTGCCGCAGCCCTACCCCGGCACGACCAGCCGCAGCGCGCCCGCACGGAGCCGTACGGTCACCGGCAGCGTGCCGATCTCGTCGCCGTCCATGCACAAAGGCACCGCGGCGTCGGCGCTGATGGTGAGCACCGTCGTCCGGTGCACGTCGACGGCGTCGCGCTCGACGTGGCGCCCCGTCCGCGCCTCAGACATGTAGGAGGCCATGTTGCGCCGGCCGAGCCCGTCGGTGCGCGCCACCATCACGTCGATCAGCCCGTCGTCCACCTCGGCCGACGGCACGATCTTCAGCCCGTGGCCGTACCAGCCGGAGTTCGCCGCGATCACGCTGTGCGCCCGCACCTCGCGCGTGCCGTCGTCGGTCGTGAGCGTGAACGTCGGAGCCCGCCAGGTGATCATCGCCAGCGGCCCGCCCGCCCGGTACGCCACGATCGCCGGCACCCGACGAAGGCGGTTGATGATCCGGGTCGCCCGCGAGTCCACACCGACGTACAGGTTGCCCGGGACGACGACGCCGTCCGCCTCCATCACGTCGACCTCGCGCACGCGGCCGCCGAGCAGCATCTCGGCCAGCCCCGCCGCATCGTCCGGAACCCCGAGCTTGTGCGCGAAATCGTTGCCCCGCCCGCCCGGCACGATCGCCATCGTCCCGGAGGCGGCGACGACACCGCCTGCCACGTCGCGCACCATGCCGTCACCACCGACGGCGACGGCGACCCGCCCCTCGCGCGCGGCGACGGCAGAGGCCTCAGCGGCATGCACCGCGCTCTCGGTCACCACCGTCACGACGTCCTCGCCCGCCTCACGCAGCAGCGCCGCCACCGGCTCCCACGCGTCCTGCGCCGCGCGCTTGCCGGAGATCGGGTTCACCAGCGCGGTGAACCCACGGGCCTCCGTACGACCGGTGCTCATCGCGACACCAGGACGCCGGGGTTGAGGATCCCGGCCGGGTCGAGCGTGGCCTTCACGGCGCGCAGCACGTCGACGCCGAGCGGGCCGATCTCCTCGGCGTACGTGTCGCGGTGGTCGCGCCCGACCCCGTGGTGGTGCGTGATCGCGGCACCGACGCCGCGGATCGCCGCGTTCGCGGCGGCCTTCGCGCTCCCCCACTGCGCGAGCGCGTCCTCCGACTGAGGGCACGCGACGGTGAAGTAGAGCGACGCCCCCGTCTCGTACACGTGCGAGAGGTGGCACATCACCAGCGACGGCAGCTCGTACACCAGCAGCGCGCCCTGGACGGCCTCGGTCACTGCCTGCTTGAGACGCGGGACGTTCGACCAGAACGTCACTGTCTCGAGCGTCTCGACGAGGGCGCCGGCATCGAGCAGGGGGTCGCGCAGGTACGGCCCGTGGAACCGGCCCGTACGCCACTTCTCCCCCGCCTCCTCGCCCAGCAGCTCGCCACCGAGCTCGAGAAGCACAGAGGTCGCGGCGGCGCGGCGCGCGGCGACCTCGTCTGGCGCACCCTCGTACCCGGTGATGGCGAGGCACCCCGAAGAGCCGCTGCCGGCCGACGCCGGATCGGCGAGGTTGAGCGCCGTCTCGACCTCGTCGGACAGCCGCAGCACGGTCGGCAGTGGTCCGTCCTGCGCGAGCCGGCGCACCGCCTCGGCCCCCGCCTCGAACGACGCGAAGCGCCACCCCTCGAACACGCGCACCGTCGGCACCGGGCGCACCCGCACCGTCACCGACGTGATCACGCCGAGCGTCCCCTCCGAGCCCAGGACGAGCTGGCGCAGGTCCGGTCCGGCGGCCGACTTCGGCGCCGTGCCGAGCTCCAGCGTGCCGCGGGGTGTCGCGAGGACCAGCCCGACGACCATGTCGTCGAAGCGCCCGTACCCCGCCGAGGACTGACCCGCCGAGCGCGCGGCCGCGTACCCGCCGATCGACGCTCCCTCGTACGACTGCGGGAAGTGCCCGAGCGTGAAGCCGTCGGCCTGCAGCAGCTCCTCGGCGCGAGGGCCTCGCGTCCCCGCCCGCAGGGTCGCCGTCCGCGACACGGCATCGAGCGAGGTCAGCCCCTCCAGGCGCCCCAGGTCGAGCGCGACCACACCGTGGAAGCCCTCGTGGCCGGGTGTGAGGCCACCGACGACGGACGTGCCGCCGGAGTACGGCACGACGGCGACCGCAGCGTCGCTGCAGATCCGCAGGACCTCGACGACCTCGTCGTGGCCGCCCGGGCGCAGCACGAGGTCGGGGGCATCGGACGCGTCGCCGGCACGCATCTTGAGGATGTCGGGAGTCGACCAGCCCCGGGTGTGCCGGAGGCGGTCGACGGCTTCGTCGCTCACGTACGGCGCGCCGAGCGCCTCGACCAGCGCCGTACGGGTCGCGGCCGGCACCGCCGACGCCCCGAGCGCGACGTCCTCGGGGGCGACCGGCGCGGCGAGCGGGTGGATGCCGAGCGCGTCGAGCGTGGCTTGGAGGCTCTCGGGGAGCGTGATCGCGTGCTCCGGGTTGCCCCAGCGATCGGGGGCGAAGTCCACCACAGGAAGGTCCAGCTCCGACATACGACGTGCTCCGATCTCGACGCGTCCGCACCCTCAGGCGGTGCTAAATTTGAACACATCATGCCAGAACGTTTAAATGTACGGCCGAATCTTGGCCGGTCGAATCTTGAGCGGGCCCGCTCCCAGCCGGCCGCGTCAGGCAAGGCGATCCCCGAGGACCGCATCCTCGACGCGGCCGCCGACGCCGTCCTCCAGGTCGGCCTGGACAGGCTCACGATGGCCGACCTGGCCGTACGGGCGGGCGTCGCGCGCGGCACGCTCTATCGGCGCTGGGAGAACGTCCGCGCCGTCGTCGCCGCGCTGCTGACCCGCGAGTGGGCACGCGTCGTGGCCGAGTCCGTCCCCCAAGACCTGCCCACCGCGCGCGAACGGCTTGTCACCGGGGCCGTCCGCACGATCGCGACGATCCGCGCCCACCCGATCCACCGGGCGATCGTCGAGTCCGACCCCGAGCTCCTCGTCCCGTACGTCTTCCAGCGCCTCGGTCGCACGCCCGCGCACATGCTCAGCACGCTCGAGGACGGGCTGCGCACCGGCCATGAGGACGGCTCCGTACGGGTTCTCGACCCTGTCCTGCAGGCCCGTACCGTCCTCCTGCTGGCGTGGTCCTTCGTGGTCACCGCGCCCGTCGTCGTCGGATCGACCACCGGAGCCGGTCCGGAGCTGGACGCCCTCGACGCCCAGCTCGCCACCGCCCTCGACCAGTACCTCTCCCCCGACCCCGAGGACGGCCGCACATGAGCCCCTCCCCCACGAGCTCCCTCGACCGCACGCGGCGCGCCCGCGACCTCGCCGACCTCGCCGCGCAGCGCGAGCCGGTCGACCTCCTGGTCGTCGGCGGCGGCGTCACGGGAGCAGGCGTCGCCCTCGACGCGGCCTCCCGCGGCCTGTCGGTGATCCTCGTCGAGAAGCACGACCTCGCCTTCGGCACGAGCCGCTGGAGCTCCAAGCTCGTGCACGGCGGCCTGCGCTACCTCGGGACCGGCGACGTCGGCGTCGCGTACGAGAGCGCCGTCGAGCGTGGCATCCTCATCGAGCGCACCGCGCCGCACCTCGTCCGCGCGCTGCCCAACGTCTTCCCTCTCCTCGACTCGGTCGACACGCTGACCGCCTCGATGGTTCGCGCCGGATACCTCGCGGGCGACGCGCTGCGCCGTGCCGCCGGCACCTCGGGCCGTACGCTGCCGCGCTCGCGCCGCCTGTCCGCGCTCGAGGTCCAGCGTGTCGCGCCGACCGTCCGCGCCGCGGGTCTGCGCGGCGGCTTCGCCTTCTGGGACGGGCAGCTCGCCGACGACGCACGCCTGGTCGTCGGCCTCGCTCGTACGGCCGCCGCGCTCGGCGCCCGCGTCCTTACCCGTACCGCGGCCGTGGAGGTGACGGGCAGCGGGGCCGTGCTGCGTGACACGCTCACAGGCGAGTCGCTCACCGTCCACGCGCGCACCGTCGTCAACGCAACCGGAGTGTGGGCCGACACTCTCGCCCCCGGCATCACGATGCGTCCCAGCCGCGGCACGCACCTCGTTGTACGGGCCGAGACCTTCGGCGGGCTCACGTCGGCGCTCATGGCGCCGGTCCCGGGGCACCGTACGCGGTTCGTCTTCGCGCTGCCGACCGACGACGACCGGGTCTACGTCGGGCTCACCGACGAGGAGGTCCGCGGCGCGGTCCCGGACGTCCCGACGGCGAGCGAGGCCGAGATCGACTTCCTGCTCGCCACGATCTCGCGCGCTCTGCAGCGGCCACTGACCCGCGCTGACGTCATCGGGACCTTCTCTGGCCTGCGACCGCTGCTCGACACCGGTGACGACCAGACGTCCGACCTGTCACGCAAGCACGTGGTGCTCACCGGCGACGACGGCCTGGTCAGCGTCGTCGGCGGCAAGCTCACGACGTACCGGCGGATGGCCGAGGACGCCGTCGACGCCGCCCTCGCGACACCGGGGTGGGCCGCTGCGCGCCGGACGGCAGGCCCTTCTCGCACGACACGCCTCCCGCTCGTCGGAGCCGCCGACCGTACGACGCTGGCGGCGATCGACGCCCCACCGCGCCTGGTCGCCCGGTACGGCACGGAGGCGCTCACGGTAGTCGCCGAAGCCGGTGGCGACCAGGACGTCCTCGCACCGATCGCCCCGCACATCCCGACCACGCCGGCGGAGCTCGCCTTCGCCGTACGGCACGAGGGTGCCCTCGACGTCGACGACCTGCTGGGGCGACGGACTCGTGTCGGTCTCGTCGAGGCCGACCGGGCGCTCGCGCTCCCCTTCGCCGAGGCGGCGCTGTCGCTCGGGCGGTGACCCGCGCTCAGCCCTCGAAGACGCCGGTCTCCTCGTACGAGGCCAGCGTCGCCTCGTACGGAGCGATGTCCAAGCCGTGGAGCGTCAGCCACTCGTCGTCGTAGTACGTCGCGGCGTAGCGGTCGCCCGAGTCGCACAGCAGCGTCACGACGCTCCCGCTCTCACCGCCCTGGCGCATCCGCTCGATCACGGTCAGCGCACCCCAGAGGTTCGTCCCGGTCGACGCACCGACGCTGCGCCCCAGGCGGCGCGTGCACCACCGCATGGCTGCGACCGACGCCGCATCAGGGACTCTCAGCATGTCGTCGATGACACCGCCGACGAACGACGGCTCGATGCGCGGACGCCCGATGCCCTCGATCCGCGAGGGGCTGCCGGTCGTGTAGTCCGACGTGTCCAGGTCCCACCCGTCGAGGAAGGCCGAGTTCTCTGGATCTGCGACCATCACCTGCGTCGCGTGGCGCTGGTAGCGCACGTAGCGACCGATCGTCGCCGACGTCCCTCCCGTACCGGCACTGACCACGATCCAGCGCGGGACGGGGTGGCGCTCGTGCGCCATCTGGACGAACACCGACTCCGCGATGTTGTTGTTGCCCCGCCAGTCGGTCGCCCGCTCGGCGAACGTGAACTGGTCCATGTAGTGCCCACCGCACTCGGCCGCGAGCCTCGCGGCCTCGGCGTACATGTCGGGCGGCCTGTCCACGAAGTGGCAACGGCCTCCGTACCACTCGATCAGCCTGATCTTTGCCGAGCTCGTGCTGCGCGGCATCACCGCCACGAAGGGGACGCCGATGAGACGGGCGAAGTAGGCCTCGCTGACCGCGGTCGACCCGCTGGACGCCTCCACGATCGTCGTGTCGGGGCCGACCCAGCCGTTACACAGGGCGTAGAGGAACAACGAACGGGCGAGCCGGTGCTTCAGCGAGCCCGTGGGGTGGACAGACTCGTCCTTGAGATAGAGCTCGATCCCCGGTGGGCCGGGCAGCGGGAAGACGTGCAGATGCGTGTCGGCACTGCGGTTGGCGTCGGCGTCGACCCGGCGTACGGCCTCGTCGACCCAGGCCCGACGGGCGGGCGACGAGCGCGGCAACGGGATCAGTCCACGTCTTCGGCGCTGCGTGCTGCCTCGAACCGGTCGTGCATCTTGTCGGCCCGCACCTTGAGGGCGAGAGCGACCTGGTCGCGCATGCCGCGCAGGAGGACCAGGGAGGCGACGGCGGAGATGACCAGCGCGATCAGCGCCACCCACAGGCCCGTCACGGAGTTCCACTCGAGCCAGATCGAGGCGACGAGGCCGACGACGACGAAGGCCACGACGAAGAAGCCGAGGCGGGCGAGGGTGTAACGGGCGAAAGCACTCACGCTGCGAGCGTACCTGCGACCCCCTCGCGCCACCTCAACCGGTGCGAGGAGGGGTGTTCTCGGGTCCCGGCGTCGGCAGCGCCTCACCGTCGTCGTTCGGCGTCGGCTCCTCCGGGGAGGGCGCGGTCGTGGTGGGCGGCGCGGTCGTGGAGGGCGGCGGCGTCGTCGTCGGAGGGGGCGTCGTCGTCGGAGGCGCGGTCGTCGTCGGGGTGGTCTGCGTCGGCGTCGTCGGTGGCGGGGTGGTCGTCCGCGTCGCCGTCGGGGTCGGCGTCGTGGGTGCCGTGGTCGAGGTCGACGGTGGTGTCGTCGGCGTCTGGGAGGTCGTCGTCGGAGTCGTCGGATCGGTCGTCGGGTCGGTCGGCGACTCCGGGTCGCGATCACCCGAGGCGAGCGCCCACCAGACGGCCGCGACCGCCGCGACCACGACGAGCGCGACGACGATCCACGGGACGCGTCGCGCCCACGCTCCATCCGCCCCGTCCGCGTCGGTGGGGCCGGTCTGCACCGGAGTCGGGGTCGGGGTCGGGGTCGGCGCTGGGGTCGACTCTTCGACCGCCGGCTGGGAAGCCGTGTCGGCCGCGGTGTCGGCCTCTGCGCCCTCGTCGGGCACCGTATCGGCGGCAGCCTCTGCTGCCGCCGCGGCTGCGGCTCCCGCAAGAACCGCCGTCGCTCCCACGGCGGTCGCCGCGCGCTCTGTGGGGTCATCGTCCACCGGCTCGCCCCCTACGACCGTCTCCTCGCCCGTCGGGTCACCGATCACGACCCCGGCCGCCGTGAGCGCGGCTGCGACGTCGCCCCCGGACGCGAGGGCGCGCAGCGCCGACGCCGCACCACGCGCGTCGGGCCGGTCCTCGGGCTCACGGCGTGTCATCGCGCCGAGGACGAGCGCCCAGTCCGCGCCCAGCTCGGCCGGGATCCGCGGCGGACGGTGCAGTCGCGCCGACAGCGTCTCGACGCGCGACCCTGGGAAGGCTTCCTCGCCAGTGAGCGCCTCGAGCAGCACGAGCCCGAGCGCGTACACGTCGGCGCGCGGGCCTACGTCGTCGAGCACCGCCTGCTCAGGGCTGAGGTAGCGCGCCGTCCCGACCAGGAGGTCAGGCGAGGTCAGCCGCGTCCCCTCGAGGTAGCGGGAGACACCGAAGTCGGTGAGCTTCACCTGGTACGACCCACCGGTCCGCTCCACGAGCATCACGTTGGAGGGCTTGACGTCGCGGTGGATCACGCCGGCATCGTGGATAGCGCCGAGCGCCTCGCCGAGCTGGGCGCCGATGTCGGCGACGGCCTCCGACGGGAGCGGACCGCCGAGCAACGCCCGGCTCAGGGTCTGGCCCGGGACGAACTCCATGACGAGGTACGGGTGGTCGCCCTCGGGCTGCACGTCGAAGACGATGACGACCCCTGGGTGCGAGACGCCGGCGCCGATCCGCGCCTCCATCTCGTGCCGCCGCAGCGCGTCCTCGGCCTCGATCCCGGCCTCCGCGCGCATCACCTTGACGGCGACCACCCGCCCGAGCAGCTCGTCGCGCGCTCGATAGACGTCGGCCATCCCGCCACGCCCCACGAGCGCCAACAGACGGTAGCGCCCGTCGATGAGCTCACCGACCCGGTCGTTCGCCGGCTCCGACATCGACGACGGCCCCACCTTTCTCGTCCTGGCTCGCCGTACCCCGCGGCGGCGATCGCCCGCCTCCATTGTGAGGGGTCGGCGAGCCAGGCCGAAACCGACGAGCCGGTCAGAGCGCCGCGATGCCTTCCGCGGGTGCGATGCGAGCGGCTCGGCGGGAAGGCAGGACGGACGCCGCCAGGCCGAGCAGGAGCACCGCCGCGAGGACGAGCGCGACCTGCCCCCACGGAACCGAGAGCCCGACGTCGTCCATCAGTCCGGCCGTGGTGGCCCGCACGCCCAGCCATCCGTACGCCGTCCCGAGAACGGTGCCGAGGACCGCGCCCACCCCTGCCATCAGCAGCGCCTCCGCGCCGAGCGTGAACCGCAGGCCCCTCCGGCTCAGCCCGAGCGCGCGCAGGAGGGCGTTCTCTCGCGTGCGTTCGAGCACCGACAGGCTCAGTGCACCCGCCATCCCGACTGCGGCGATGAGCACGGCGACGGCGAGCAGGCCCACGGTCACGGCGAGCACCACGTCGAGCTGCAGCACCACCCACCCGCGCTGCTCCAGGCCACCGACCAGCTGCCCGCCCGCGGGCGCGAGTGTCGCCACGTCGGCCATCACCTGCTCCGCGGGTGCGCCGTCGGCTCCGCGGGCCCACAGCGCGCGGGGCTTCTCGGAGACACCGAGTCCTGCGAGGGTGCCTGGCGCCACCAGCACGACCTCACCCACCGCGCCGCCGCCGCGCGGGCGCATCGTCACGAGGTCCGCACCCCCTCGTACGGCCGCTGTCTCCCCGTACGACAGGTCGAGCGCGGACGCGAGCTCTTCTCCGATGACGATCTCGCCCGGACCGGGGACGGCGTGATCACCTCTCATCACCGCCTGCGCCGCGTCATCGACCTCGAGCGCGAGGACGCGGTGCCCGTCCATCTCGATGCGGGCACCGTCCACGACCGCGACGGACTCGACACCGTCGAGCGCGGCGACCCGACGCTCGACGTCCACCGGCAGCGCTCCCTCGGTCGCGACCAGACCGACGTCGAGCGCGTACGACTCGTCCAGGTCGCGGTCCACGGTCGTGCGCAGCGACGCCGATCCGACCACGACCGTCGTGATCAGCGTGACGCCGACGAGTAGTGCCGTGGACGACGACGCCGTACGACGGGGATTGCGCACGACGTTGCCCGCCGCGAGGCGACCTGCCACGCCAGTACGACCAACCAGCGGACCGACCAGACGCAGCGCGGCCGGGACCATCAGCGGCGCCAGCACGACGACGCCGAGGAACGACAGCATGCCTCCGACGAGCCCGACAGGAAGGCGGTCGCCTGTCCCGACGGCCAGCCCGGCGGCCCCGGCACCGAACAGCAGCACCCCCGCGCCGATCCGCAGCCGTCCTGCGCGCCCGTCGAGACCGGTGGTCTCGTGCGGGCGAAGCGCCTCCAGCGGTGCGAGCCGTGCCACACGGCGCGCCGGCAGCACCGTCGCGCCGACGACCGTGAGGACACCGAGCACGAAGGGCACGACCACGCCCATGACAGTCAGCGAGGCCGACCCGAGGGTGAGGCCGGGGGTCCACGCCCGCATCGCCGCCACGGCCGTCAGCCCCAGCCCCCAGCCGACGACGACGCCGAGCGCCGACGCGGCGAGACCGAGCACCAGTGACTCCGTACGAAGCGAGCGGACGATCTGCTTGCGGGTCGCGCCGACGCAGCGCAGCAGCGCCAGCTCCCTGCGGCGCTGAGCCAGGACGATCGTGATCGTGTTGGCGATGACGAGCGCCCCGACGAAAGCGGCGACCGCCGCGAACACCAGGACGAGGCGCTGGATGATGTCGATGTCGCGGCTCGCGCTGACGATCTGGTCGTCGACCCAGGCGTCGCCCGTCATCACGACGTGCCCGTCGACGGCCGCCGAGCCGTCCAGCACGGCATGCACCGCATCGGCCTCCCCCTCGGCCGCGCGCACCGACACGTCGACCGAGGACACGACGTCGCCCAGCGTCGTCATCGTGTGCTCGTCGACGTAGAGAGAGGACCCGAGTGCGCCTGCCGCACCCTCCACGAGTCCGGTGACGACGACCTCCGGCGACGTACCGTCACCCTCGACCGCGAGGACGTCACCCACCGCCACCTCGTATCTCTCGGCGGTCGACCTCGAGACCAGGGCCTCGCCGCGGCCCTCGGGTGCCCGGCCCTCGACGACGTCCTGCCACCGCAGGCCGTCGTCCGCGCTGACGGTTCCGATGCTCATCAGGTGGCGCGACGGGCCCGCGACGACGTTGACGAAGGACCTGCGGTTGGCGACGACCGCCTCGACACCGTCGACGTCGGAGACCGCCGCGGCGACCCGCGCCGCGGTTGCCGCATCGGCGTCCGTGACATCGACGACCGCGTCCGCGCCGGCGTACTGCGCCACGATCTCGGCACGAGCCCCGTCGCGGGCCGCACCGCTGAGCGCGTTGACCGCGACCATGAACGCGACCGCCATGACGATCGCGGCCCCCGCCGCGACGTACCGGCGTGCGTGGCCGCGCAGCGACCCCCACAGCACCGTGCGCACGTCAGCCCGCCAGCCCGGCGATGGCGGCCACGACGTCGTCGGCGCTCGGACGCACCAGCGTCCCCGCGAGCTGCCCGTCGCGCAGCAGCACCACACGGTCGGCGTACGAGGCAGCGGTCGGCTCGTGCGTCACCATCACGACCGTCTGGCCGAGCTCGTCGACCGAACGGCGCAGGAATCCGAGCACCTCGGCGCTCGAGCGGCTGTCCAGGTTGCCGGTGGGCTCGTCCGCGAAGACCACGTCCGGCGACGACAGCAGCGCACGGGCGATCGCGACGCGCTGCTGCTGCCCGCCCGACAGCTCCGGCGGCCGGTGGGTGAGCCGGTCGGCCAAGCCGAGCACCTCGACGAGCTGGTCGAGGCGCCGCCAGTCCGGCTCACGGTTGGCGAGCTCGAGCGGCAAGAGGATGTTCTGGCGAGCGGTGAGGGTCGGGATCAGGTTGAACGCCTGGAACACGAAGCCGACGTGCTCACGGCGGAACCGTGTGAGGGCGTTGTCGTCCAGGCTGCCGAGCGCGATGCCGGCGACGCTCACCTCGCCTGCGGTCGGCGTGTCCAGACCCGCGAGGCAGTGCATCAGCGTCGACTTGCCGGAGCCCGAGGGGCCCATGATCGCGGTCAGCCGGGCCCGCTCGATCTCCAGGTCGACGCCGTCGAGCGCGTGCACCTGCGCGTCGCCGCGCCCGTACGTCTTGACGAGCGAGTGGGTACGGGCGGCGATCGCGTCGGGCGGCGCTCCCCCCGGCTCGAGGGTGGTTCCGGGAGTACGAGGACGAGAAGAAGAGGTCATGCCGTCACGCTAGGTTCGGGCACCCCCGCGAAGCGTCGGCCTGAGGGTCGGTCCCGGCGCGACCCCGTCATACCGTGGTCGTACGGATCAGGGTGTGGGCCGCACCAGGCCGGCGTCGTACGCGAGGACCACGAGCTGGACCCGGTCGCGGCTCCCGGTCTTGGACAGCAGCCGGCCGATGTGTGTCTTCACGGTCGGCTCCGCGACGAAGAGGCTGCTGGCGATCTCGGTGTTGCTCAGGCCCTGGGCGATGAGCAGCAGGACCTCGCGCTCGCGGTCGGTCAACGCCTCCAGACGCGGGTCGGGTGGCTGCTCGTCGTCAGGAAGCTGGTCGGCGAACCGGTCGAGCATCCGGCGCGTGGCACTCGGCGCGACCACGGCGTCGCCACGGTGCACGTCACGGATCGCGCTGAGCAGCACCTCGGGAGGAGCGTCCTTCAGCAGGAACGCCGAGGCTCCCGCACGCAGCCCGGCGTACACGTACTCGTCGAGGTCGAAGGTCGTCAGCACCACGACCCGTGCCGTGACACCTCGCTCGGTCAGGGCACGGGTCGCGGCGACGCCGTCCATGCGGGGCATTCGCACGTCCATGAGGACCACGTCCGCGCCGGTGACCGACAGGCGCTCGACAGCGTCCAGGCCGTCGGCCGCCTCGCCCACGACCTCCATGTCGGGCTGCGACTCGACGAGCATCCGGAAGCCCGCCCGGACGAGCTGCTGGTCGTCGACGAGGAAGACCCGCAGAGGCCGGTCCGCCGGACCACCTGACGACGTGCTCACGTGCCCTCCTTGTCGTACGGGATCCTCGCCTCGACCCGGAACCCGCCCCCGAGCAGCGGGCCCGCCTCGACGGTTCCGTCGTGGAGGGCGATCCGTTCTCTGATCCCGAGGATCCCGTGCCCACCTCCGGCCGACGGCACCGGACCCACGTCCGCGGCATCCGGCAGCCGGCCCGCCGGAGCGGCAGCCCCACCATCGTCCTCCACGCGGACGAGAACGTGGTCCCCCGCGATCGCGACCTGCACCCGCGCCCGCACGTCCGGAGCCGCATGCTTCAACGTGTTGGTCAGTGCCTCCTGCACCACCCGGTAGACCGTGAGGCCGGCGGCCGGATCGATCTCCCGGGGGTCGCCGACGAGCTCGGTACGGACATCGAGCCCGCTGCGCCGCACCTGCTCGACCAGGCCACCGATGTCGGCCGCCGTCGGCATCGGCGTCCGCTCGGCCTGGGTCGCGTCCTCGTCCCCCCGCAGCAGCCCGAGCAGCCTTCGCATCTCGGCCAGCGACGCGCGCGACGTGCGCGAGATGGTCTGCAGCGTCTCCACCGCCACCTCCGGGCGGGTCCGCGACGCGTACAGGGCGCCGTCGGCCTGGACGACGATCACGGACAGGCTGTGCGCCACGACGTCGTGCATCTCCCGCGCGATCCGAGCCCGTTCCGCGGCGGCGGCGATCGTCGCCTGCTGCGCGGCGTCGCGCTCGAGCTGCCGTGCTCGGTCCTCGAGCCCGGCGATGTACTCGCGCCGCGTCCGCATGTAGGCCCCCATCGCCCATGGTGCGAGCACGACGAGGCTCATCATCACGACGGTCGCGACCGTGCTCGTGCCCGGGGAGTCGCGGTACCAGTCGGCCGTGGACAGGACCGCGCCCAGGAACCCGACGCCGAGACCCGCCCGCCGAGCCCACAAAGGCCCGTACGCGGCGATCGCGTACAGCGACAGCAACAGCGAGAGGTCGGCGTAGTACGGCACGTCCGTCACGAGCAGCTGTCCGGCCAGGAGGGCAGATACGGCGGCGAACGAAGCCACCGGCGCCGAACGCCGCCAGGCCAGCGGCAGGAAGATCAGGATCTGGTACGCCGCGTCGATACTGGCGGACATGCCGAGGGCGAACGGGATCAGCGGGACGATCAACATCCCCGTCAGTGCAGCGTCGACCCAGCCCGGGTGCGCCCGAATCCGCCCGACCATCGCTCTCACTACGTCAGGGTAGGCGCCCTCGGCGGGCCACCCATCAGACCACGGTCTGATCTCGCGGGATCACCCCAGCAGCCGCGCGAGCGTCTCCGGCGGCACGTTGCCCCCAGAGGCGACCGCCACCGTCGTCCCGGCCACCGGGCCGACCCTCCCCGCCAGGACTGCTGCGGCGGCGACCGCGCCGCTCGGCTCGACCACCAGCCGGGAACCTCGTACGACCGTGCCGACGGCGGCGAGGATCTCGTCCTCGCTCACCGTGACGACGTCGTCGACGAACGCCTGCACGTGCGCCCAGTTGAGGACTCCGACCGAGTCCGTCCGCAGCCCGTCGGCGACGGTGCGGGACGTGTCGGCGACCGACCACACGCGGCGCTCCCCGGCGGCCCACCCCTCTGCGAGGTCACCCGCAAGCTCCGGCTCGACCGCGATCACGCGCACGTCGGGGCGCAGCGCCTTGACGGCAGCCGCGATGCCGCTGACCAGCCCTCCCCCGCTGACCGGGACGAGCACCGTGCCGAGATCGGCGACCTGCTCGACGATCTCGAGCCCGACCGTTCCCTGGCCCGCGATCACGTCCGGGTCGTCGTACGGGGGGATCAGGACGGCGCCGGTCTCGGCGGCGATCTGCTCGGCGCGGGCGAGCCGCTCCGAGGGCGGCACGATCACGATCTCCGCACCCCAGCGGCGGGTCGCCTCAACCTTCAGCGACGGCGCGTTGTCGGGGATGACGATGGTGGCACGTACGCCGGCGGCCCTCGCCGCGTACGCGACCGCCTGCGCGTGGTTGCCCGACGAGTGCGTCACGACGCCCCTCTGGCGTTGTGCCGTGTCGAGCACCGCCACCGCGTTGGTCGCGCCGCGGAGCTTGAACGCCCCGGTCGGCTGAAGGGACTCCGCCTTCAGCCACAACGGCACGTCACCGTCGGGTTGCACCAGCGGGACGACCGGCGTCCGCAGGCACGTCGAGGCGATCCGCTCGGAGGCGTGCTCGATGTCGGAGAGGGTCACCAGCCGGGGGGATGCGCTCATACCTCCAGCCTAGGCAGAGTCCTCGCCCGCACGAGTAGGCTGGGCGCATGGCAAAGGCGATCCCGATCATCATCGTCGTCGCACTCGCGGTCTACACGCTGTTCGACGTGATCGCCACGCCGCGCGAGCGCATCCGGGCACTGCCCAAGCCCGTGTGGGTGCTGCTCGCGCTCGTCCCCGCGCTCGGGGTGCTGCTGTGGCTCACGGTCGGCAAGTCGCGGACGAAGCCGTCCGGCCCGCCGCGTCCGCAGCGACCGATCACCCGCGGGCCCGACGACGACCCCGACTTCCTCCGTGGCCTCTGACCGGCGGCGCGGCGCGGCGCGGCTACTTCGCGTACGAGTGCAGGCCGGGGAAGAACAGGTTGACCCCGACGAAGCTGAACATGAACGTCGTGAACGCGACCAGCGCGAGGATCGCGGCGGCCTTGCCCTTCCAGCCCGCGGTCGCGCGTGCGTGGAGATAGCCGGCGTACGCGACCCACGTGATGAACGCCCAGACCTCCTTGGGGTCCCATCCCCAGGGCCGTCCCCACGCGTGCTCGGCCCAGATCGGGCCCGAGATCAGCGCGGCGAACGTCCAGACCGGGAACGAGAACGCCGTCACGCGATAGGCGAGCTGGTCCATCGAGGCCGCGCTCGGCAGCCGCGAGAGATAACCCTTCGCGCCGCCCTTCGCCTCGGCTCGTGACTTCACCAGGTAGAGGATCGACGCGCCCGCACCGATGAGGAACCCGGCACCCGCGACGATCGCGGAGGCGACGTGGATGACGAGCCAGTACGAGTCGAGCGCCGGCACCAGCGGGCCGGCCGGGACGTACACCGTCATCGACAGGCCGAGCATCACCACGGAGAAGCCGAGCACCAGTGGCGCGAGCCAGTCGATCTTCATCCAGACGACCATCGCGAGGTAGCCGACGAGCACAACGGAGATGCCCGTCATCGCGAACTCGTACATGTTGCCCCACGGCACCCGCTCGGCGGCGAGTCCGCGCGTGACGACCCCGGCCAGCAGGACCGCCAGGCCCAGGACGGTCAGCGAGAGCGAGATGCGTCCGGCGAGGTCGCTGCGCTCCTCGGCGACGACTGCGTCACCGCCGTCGGCGGTCGCGCCGTCGACGGTGCTCGCGGCACCGGCACCAACGAGCGCGGGCTCCGCGACCGGCACGGAGCGCTGCGCGCGGACGGCCTTCGAGCCGAACGCCCACTGCGCGACGGACGCGAGCCAGGCGAGCGCGAGCACCGCCGTCGCCGACGCGATCGCGTAGTTCGAGAAGTTCGCGTAGTCCTCGAGAGTCATGCTTCGTCCCTTGTCGTGGCGGCCTTCGTCGGTGCAGCACTCGTCGGCGCAGCCTCTGACTCCGACACCGTGTCGTAGCTCGATCCAGTATGCCCCGTGCGTTCCTTGAGACGCCCCGTGAGGTCGTCGACGCTCTGCTCGACGTCGCTGCGCGGGACGCGGTCGAGCGCGGCGACCTCGACGAGCGTCGTGCCGTCCTCGCGGCGCCGGGCACGCACCCACGTACGACGCGGACGGATCATCAGCGACAGCACGAGACCGATCGCGCCGATCGACACTCCCCACAGCGGCACCATGACGCCGGGCTGCGCGCTGAACTGGAACCGCGCGAACTGGCGCAGCTCGACGAACTCGACCGTGCCCTTGCCGTCGGGAAGCGACACCGACTCACCGGGCGTGAGGATGATGCGCAGCGGCTTGTCGTCGTCACCCATGAACTGCGTCAGCTCGTCCTTGTCGAGCACGTAGACCGACTGCGCCTCGCCGTCGTCCAGCCCGAGGTCTCCGTAGTAGGCGAACAGCCCGAGCACCGGGTTCGCGGCCGCCGGGTGCGCCGACATCGGGATCTCCTCATCCCCGGTCGACACGCCGGTCGGCAGGAAGAACCCCTGGAAGCCGAGCTGCGTGGGACGTGCGTCCGGCACCTTCACGACACCGTTGGAGGTGTACGTCGGGTCCGACGGCAGGAACGGCACCGCGTCCTCGAACACCACACGCCCCTTGCCGTCCTTCACCCGGACCACCGGCGCGTAGCCCTGCCCGACGAGATAGACCGACGCGCCGTCGACGCGCAGCGGGTGGTTGACCTTGAGCTCGTACGGGCGCGGCTCCTCGCCAGGTTTGTCAGTCACCGTGCCGTACGCGACGAAACTGCGCGGCGCCCCGCGCTGCGGCCCCTCGAGCTCGAAGCGCGAGTCGAACTCGTCGAGCGTCATCGAGAACGGCGGCAGGTCGTCGGTGTCGAACAGCCCACCCGCGGTGAACTCGTCGAACTGCGTGAGCGTGTTGGAGTAGCCGCCGCCCTCGGCGACGATCGCGTTGCCGCGGTAGCCGAGCAGGCTCATCGATGCGACGCCGACGAGCACGACGACGAGGCTGACGTGGAAGACCAGGTTGCCGAACTCGCGCAGGTAGCCCTTCTCGGCACGCACCTCGCCCGCGACGACCGTCCCGGACTCGTCCGTCTCGGTGACGGTGTCCTTGCGGGCGAGGCCGAGGCTCTTGGCGGCGTCGTCGAGGACCTTCTCCACGTCCGCCGTCGTCTCGTACGTGGCCGACGCGGGCAGGCGCGAGAAGTTGCGGGGCGCCTTCGGTGGGCGGGCCCGCAGCGCACGGGCGTACACACCGACGCGCGGCACGATGCAGCCGATCAGCGACACCATGAGCAGGAGGTAGATCGCGCTGAACCACACCGACGTGTAGACGTGGAACGCCCCGAGCTTGTCGAGCACCGGGGCGAGGTCCGGGTGCCGCTCGACGTATGCCGCGACGGCACGCGGGTCGACACCGCGCTGCGGCACGATCGACCCCGGCACCGCGGCGAGCGCGAGCAGCAGCAGCAGGAACAGCGCCGTCTTCATCGACGTGAGCTGGCGCCACGCCCATCGCAGGGTCTCGAGGAGCGAGAGCGCGGGCGCGGTGGCCCTGCCCTTCGGTCCGCGACTCTTCTCGGACATCACACCACCGGTTCGAAGCTGCCGACCCAGGAGGTCAGCTCGGTCATCAGCTGCCCCCACAGCCCGGTCACAAGGAGCACGCCGACGACGACCAGCAGGCCGCCTCCGACGAGCGAGATCGCCCGCTGGTGACGACGCACCCACGCCGTCGCCCGCGCGAAGCGGCTGAACGCGAACGCCGCCAGCAGGAACGGCACGCCGAGGCCCAGGCAGTAGACGGCGGTGAGGAACGCGCCGCGCCCTGCCGTGCCCTCGTTGTACGCGAGGCCGAGCACCGCGCCAAGCGCAGGACCGATGCAGGGCGTCCACCCGATCGCGAACAGCACGCCGAGCAACGGCGCCACCGCGAGGCCGACCGACGGCACCGCGTGGACGCGGACGTCACGCTGCAGCCACGGGACGAACCCCATGAAGGCCAGTCCGAGCAAGATCACGATGATGCCCATGACGATCGAGATCGGACGCTCGTACTCGCGCAGCTGCATCCCGACCGACCCGAACAGCACCCCGTACGAGACGAAGACGGCGCTGAAACCGAGCACGAACAGCCCCGCGCCGAGCACCAGGCGTCCGCGCTGACGGGCGGACTTGCCGTCCGCCGCGACCTCGGCCGCGGTCATGCCGGAGACGTACGAGAGGTAGCCGGGCAGCAGCGGGACCACGCACGGAGAGAAGAACGACACGAGACCCGCGAGCAGCGCGACGCCTGTCGCGAGCAGCAGCGAGCCCGAGAGCACGGTGTCGTACGCCCAGTCACCCATCGCTGGCCTTCGCGTCGTCGATCAGCCCGCGCAGCGTCGACTCGGACACGGACCCGAGCATGCGCGCGGCGACGGTGCCGTCCGAGGCGATCACCCACGTCGTCGGCACCGCCATCGAGGGCAGGCTGTCGCGGAAGCCGAGCACGGTCTTGCCCGACGGGTCGTAGAGCGACGGATAGGTGATGCCGAAGTTCTCGTCGTACGCCTTCGCCGCCGCGCGCGAGTCGCGGATGTTGATGCCGAGGAACTGGACGTCGTCGCCCGTCTCGGCGTCGACCGCCGCGAACGCCGGCGCCTCGACACGGCACTCCGCGCACCACGAGCCCCACACGTTCACCACGACCGTCTTGCCGGCGAAGTCCTCTAGGGCGATCGGATCGCCGTCGAGCGACTCCCCCTCGAGCGCGGGAGCGGGCTTGCGCTCGCCCACCTCCGGGGCCGTGATCGAGCCGTCGCCGGCGACGAAACCACCCGTGGTCTCGTCGGCCTGCGTGGACGACGAGCAGCCGGCGAGCAGCGCCACGGCAGCGGCGGTGACGACGAGGCGGGCGAGGCGCACGGTCACGCGCCTCCGACGAACTTCTTGCGGAGCTTGGCCGGGATCAGGTCGCCGGCCGGCTCGTTGTAGGCGACCGCGACGGGCACGTCGCCCTCGTACGTGACCGACGTGACGCTGGCCAGCGAGCACTGGCGCTTGCGCGGGTCGTGCAGGTAGCGGCGGCGCTCGACGGTCAGCCGTGCCACCCAGATCGGGAGCTGGTGCGAGACGATGACGGCCTCGTGCCCGCGCGCGGCGTCGCGCGCGTCGCCCATCGCCTCGAGCATGCGCGCGGCGATCTGCTTGTACGGCTCGCCCCACGACGGCGTGCTCGGGTTGCGCAGCATCCACCAGACGCTCGGGTGCTTCAGCGAGCCGTCGCCCACGCCGAAGGTCCTGCCCTCGAACTGGTTGCCTGCCTCGATGACCCGCGGATCGGTCGTCACGTCGAGACCGAGCGTCTTGGCGATCGGCTCCATCGTCTCCTGCGCCCGCTCGAGCGGGGAGGCGACGAGGTGGGTGATGTCCTCACCGTCGAAGTACTCGGCCCCACGCTCGGCCATCTGACGGCCCAGGTCGGACAGGTGGTAGTCGGGAAGGCGGCCGTAAAGGACGCCTGCGGGGTTGTGCACCTCGCCGTGCCGCATCAGGTGCACGATCGTACGGTCGCTGCTGCTCATGGGGCCATTGTCGCCGCAGCGGCACGTGCAGCGGGCTCCAGGGCTCGCTCGATGTCCTCGAGCGCGTCGGCATCCAGAGCGTCGGAGACGAACCACGCCTCGAACGCACTGGGAGGCAGGTAGACCCCGTGGTCGAGCATCGCGTGGAAGAACGCCTTGTACGCCGGCTGACTCTGGGCCTGGGCGTCGGCAAAGTCGACGACCGGCTCCGTACGACCGAGGAAGACGCTGAACAGGTTGCCCGCGGCCTGCACGACGTGCGGGACGCCGGCAGCGTCGAGCGCCTTGGCTGCCAGGCCCTGGATCGTGCCCGAGACCTCGTCGAGGTGGGCGTAGACCGCGTCGGTGGCCAGACGCAGCGTCGTCAGCCCGGCCGTCGTCGCGACAGGGTTCCCGGAGAGGGTGCCCGCCTGGTAGACCGGCCCCTCGGGCGCGAGCTGGCGCATGATCTCCTCGCGACCGCCGAACGCCGCCGCGGGGAAGCCGCCGCCCATCACCTTGCCGAAGGTCATGAGGTCGGGCGCCCAACCCTCGTGAGCGCCGTCGAGACCCCAGTGGCCGCTGCGGCTGACCCGGAACCCGGTCATGACCTCGTCGGAGACGAAGAGCGCACCGTGCGTGCGGCAGGTCTCGGCGAGGAATGCGTTGAACCCCGGCAGCGGCGGGACCGCGCCCATGTTGCCCGGCGCCGCCTCGGTGATGACGCAGGCGATCTGGGCGCCGTGCTCGGCGAACGCGGCAGCGACAGCCTCGTGATCGTTGTACGGCAGCACCAGCGTCTGCGCGGTCGAGGCGGAGGGGATGCCCGGCGTCCCCGGAAGCCCGAACGTCACGACGCCCGAGCCGGCCTCGACGAGCAGCGCGTCCACGTGCCCGTGGTAGCAGCCGGCGAACTTCACGATCAGGTCGCGGCCGGTCCAGCCGCGCGCCAGCCGGATCGCCGACATGGTCGCCTCGGTCCCCGAGGAGACCATGCGCACGAGGTCGACCGGTGTCCGAGCGACGATCTCCTCCGCGAGTGCGACCTCGGGCTCGCTGGGCGTGCCGAAGGAGGTGCCTCGTACCGCCGCCTCGCGCACAGCCTCGATGACCTCGGGGTGCGCATGGCCCAGCAGCATCGGGCCCCACGACGCGACGAGGTCGACGTACGAGTTGCCGTCGACGTCGGTGAGTCGGGCGCCCTTGCCCTCGCGCATGAAGCGGGGCGTCCCACCCACGGCGCGGAAGGCGCGGACGGGCGAGTTCACTCCGCCCGGCGAGACGGCGCGGGCGCGGTCGAACAAGGTCTGCGAGATCTCGGAGCCAGGCACCCGGCCATTGTCCCCGACCGGGACAAGCATCCAGATCGGGTGGTCATTTCGGCCCTTCCCTCGCCAGCAGCCCCGAGATGTGATGCGATGGTGACCGGACGTGGGAACGACGGCCGGTAGCGACCCGAGGTCCCGTCTAGTGTGGAGGCTGAGGAAGTGCTGAATTTTGAGGTGACTGTTAGCCAGATCACCTGCACTTCCCTAAGGTGGGCTCCGAACACGTGGTGGCAACACGTGTCCGGGACATCGCGAGATCGGGCTCACGAGGAGTGATGAGGCGAATGGCGGAACGCGACGAGCGCACCGAGCGCGGCGACAAGAGCAGCAGCTGGTGGCAGACGACCGCAGCGCTGCTCCCCTGCGCGCTCATCGCCGGCGCCTGGGGCGCCGCCGTCGCGATGCCGGGCCAGGGCGGTCCGGTCGACGCCGCCGCCTACACCGCGTACGACGAGGGGTCCCCCGAGGTCCCCGTGAGCGGCCCCAACCTCCAGGTCACGCCCGGTCAGGACCCGGTCCAGCAGCAGTCACTGAGCCAGGTCGCGGGTCCGCCCGTGGTCTCGGCCCCCTCGGACATCCCCGCGCCCGCCCTCGCCGCCTACCAGCGGGCCGCCAGCGTCATGGCCGCGACCAAGCCCGAGTGCAAGCTCTCGTGGGAGCTGCTCGCCGCGATCGGCCGCGTCGAGTCCAACCACGGCCAGTTCGGTGGCGCCACCGTCATGAGCACCGGCGCGACGACGCGCGCCATCATCGGGATCCCCCTCAACGGCACCAACAACACCGCACGCATCCCCGACACCGACAAGGGCGCCTGGGACGGCGACGCGGTCTGGGACCGCGCGGTCGGCCCGATGCAGTTCATCCCGTCCACGTGGACCTCCGTCGGGGTCGACGCCGACGGTGACGGCAAGGCCAACCCCAACAACATCAACGACGCGGCGCTCGGCGCAGCGGTCTACCTCTGTGTCGGCGGCCACGACCTGAGCACCGACACAGGCGCCCGCGCGGCGCTGATGTCGTACAACCGCTCCACCACGTACGCCGACCAGGTCCTGACGATCGCGCGCGGCTACGGCTCCGCCAACCCGATCGGTCTGCTCCCGAACGCCCCGTTCCCCGGCTCGCCCTCCCTGCCGCTGGGCCCCCTGGGTCCCACGCCACTCTCCCCGCTCCCGGGTGGCCCGGGCGCCGGCAACTCACAGCCGACCCCGACGATCGTGAAGCTCACCGTCAAGCCGCCCAAGCCCGTCAAGCCCCCCAAGGGCAGCCTGACGGTCCAGCCCGGCAAGCCGACACCTCCGCCGACGAAACCGACGGACCCGCCGACCAAGCCGACCGATCCCACGGACCCGACCACGCCGACGGACCCGACCGATCCGACCGATCCGACGACGCCGACGGATCCCACCGATCCCACGACGCCGACAGACCCGACGACGCCCACGGATCCGACGCCGACCGAGCCCAGCACTCCGACGGAGCCGGACCCGACCGACCCGCCGACGACGACGCAGCCCGACCCCGAGCCCACGGCGACCGAGCTCGCCCAGGTGTTCTGCGCGACGCTCGGGGTCAGCGGCGAGACGCTCCAGAAGTGCGTCGACGCCTACGTCACGGCGTACGCGAACGGCAAGGAAGCCGCCGAGGCTGCCGCGTCGGCCGCTGTCTGAGCCTCAGCGCGCGAGGCGGGCGGCGTACTCGCTCGCCCAGTAGGTCAGCACGATGTCGGCGCCCGCGCGCCGGATCGAGAGCAGGGTCTCGGCGATCGCGGCATCCCGGTCGATCCAGCCCTTGGCGGCGGCGGCCTCGACCATCGCGTACTCGCCCGAGATGTTGTAGGCCGCCACGGGCACGTCGACCGCGGCGCGGACCGAGGCCACCACGTCGAGGAAGCCCATCGCCGGCTTCACCATGACGATGTCGGCGCCCTCGGCGATGTCGAGCGCCACCTCTCGCAACGCCTCGCGGCCGTTGGCCGGATCCTGCTGGTACGTCCGGCGATCACCCTCCAGCGACGACGACACCGCCTCGCGGAAGGGGCCGTAGAACGCCGACGCGTACTTGGCCGCGTACGCCAGCACCCCCGTGTCGGTGAGGCCCGCCTGGTCCAGCGCCCGGCGGATGACACCGACCTGGCCGTCCATCATGCCGCTGGGGCCCAGCAGGTGAGCCCCTGCACGCGCCTGGGCGAGCGCCATCTCGGCGTAGATCGCGAGCGTCGCATCGTTGTCCACCCGTCCGTCGGCGGTCAGGACGCCGCAGTGGCCATGATCCGTGAACTCGTCGAGGCACAGGTCCGACATCACGACCAGCGCGTCGCCGACCTCCTCGCGGACGTCACGGATCGCGACGTTGAGGATGCCGTCGTCGGCGACTGCGCCGGAGCCGGTCGCGTCCTTGCACTCCGGCACCCCGAAGAGCATGACGCCCCCGAGACCGAGCTCGGCCGCCTCGACGACGGCCTTGCGCGCCGAGTCACGCGTGTGCTGGACGACGCCCGGCATGCTCGAGATCTCCCGCGGCTGCGCGAGCCCCTCGGCGACGAACATCGGCAGCACGAGCTGGCGCGGCTCCACCGACGTCTCCGACACCATCCGGCGCATGGCCGCAGTGGTGCGGAGACGTCGGGGCCGGACGTCGGGGAAGGCACCGTCGCGCGAGACCATCATCAGCTCCGGCGGCGCGAGCCCTTGGTGCGCTGCGACGGTTTGGTGACCGGGTCACCCGCGTCGATCATCGTCCGACGACGCTTCGCGCCGAAGTCCGCGAGCGCGTCGGCGAGGACCTCCGCGGACGGCGACGGCGCGACCACGTCGACCCGCAGGCCGTGCTCCTCGGCGGTCTGCGCGGTCGCCGGGCCGATGCAGGCGATCACGGTCGTGGCGTGCGGCTTGCCGGCGATGCCCACGAGGTTGCGGACCGTCGAGCTCGAGGTGAAGACCACCGCGTCGAACTTGCCGGACTTGATCGCCTCGCGGGTCGGCGCCGGCGGCGGCGCGGCGCGCACGGTGCGGTAAGCCGTCACGTCGTCGACCTCCCAGCCGAGCTCGACCAGACCGGCGACGAGCGCCTCCGTCGCGATGTCGGCACGCGGGAGGAAGACCCGGTTGATCGGGTCGAGCAGCGCGTCGTACGGCGGCCAGTCCTCGAGCAGACCCCGCGCCGACTGCTCCCCGCTGGGGACCAGGTCCGGGCGGATGCCCCAGGCGGCAATCGCCTCGGCGGTCTTCTCACCGACCGCGGCGACCTTGAGGCCGGAGAACGCGCGCGCGTCCAGACCGTACTCGTCGAACTTCTCGCGGACGGCCTTGACGGCGTTCACGCTGGTGAACGCGACCCACTCGTACCGGCCCTCGACGAGGCCGCGCACGGCCTTGTCCATCTGCTGCGGGTTGCGCGGGGGCTCGACGGAGATCGTGGGGACCTCCTCGGAGACCGCGCCATAGCTGCGCAGACGGTTGGCGAGGGTCGCGGCCTGCTCCTTGGTGCGGGGCACCAGGACGCGCCAGCCGAACAGCGGCTTGGTCTCGAACCACGACAGCGTGTCGCGCAGGTTGACGACGTCGCCGACCACCGTGACCGCAGGAGGCGCCATCTTGGCGGCTTTGGCGTCGGCAGCGACCTTCTCGAGCGTCGAGACCAGCGTCGACTGCTCGGTGGTCGTCCCGACCCGCGTCATCGCGACGGGGGTCTCGGGGGCACGACCGGCCTCCATGAGGCCGTTCGCGACGTCCTTGATCGTGTTGACGGCGCTGAGGATGACGACGGTCTGGTCACCGGCGTACGGGGCCCAGTCGATCTTGGTCTCGCCCATGCGGACGATGGCGACCTCGCGGTGCGAGCGGCTCGTCAGCGGGACACCGGCGTACGCCGGGACGGCCGACGCCGACGAGACGCCGGGAACGATCTCGAAGGAGATGTTCGCCTTGTTGCAGGCCTGGGCCTCTTCGGGGCCCGTCGCAAAGGTGAACGGGTCGCCCACGAGGAGCCGTACGACGTTCTTGCCACCCTTGGCGTGCTTCACGACCAGACGGCCGCGTGCCGACGGGGTCAGCACCCCGCCGTCCTCGCCGTGACCGCCGTCGACGACCTCTGCGCCCTCGGGCACGAGTGCCGCCTGCTCCGGGGACTCGATGATCACGACATCGGCGGCGTCGATCAGCTCCTTCGCGCGGAGCGTGAGGAGGTCGGCGTCACCCGGTCCTGCCCCGACGAAGCTCACGTGGCCGACGGGACGCGTCACGGCGTCCGGGGCCGTCGCGTCGTCGGCAGCACTGCCAGCAGGCGCGGCCTGCTCGGGCTCGCTCGCCTTGCGCTTACGGGTGGCGGTGGAGGTGCTCACGGTTCTCATTCCTCGTCTGCCTCAGGGGGACTGACTCACGGGGGTGTGTCTTCATGGGGCCACGGCTCGCATCAGCGAGTCGGCGCCCTCGGCGAGCATCTCGGCAGCGAGACGTTCGCCGATCCCGACCGGGTCCTGGACGGATCCGGTCGCGGACAGTCGGATGGACGGTGCGCCGGAGGGATCTCCGACGAAGGCGCGGAGCCACAGCTGGGGGGTGCCGTCGTCGTCGACGACCTCGGCCCACGCCCCCACGGGGGCCGAGCATCCCGCCTCCAAGGAGGCGAGCAGGCTGCGCTCTGCGGTGACGGCGGCGTGGGTCGCGTCGTCGTCGAGGTGGGCGAGCAGGGCGACGACCTCGCTGTCGTCGGCACGGCACTCGCACGCCAGTGCACCCTGCCCGGGTGCGGGGAGAACTTGCAGCGGGTCGAGGAGCTCGGTCGCCTCCTCGATCCTGCCAAGGCGACGCAAACCGGCGGCGGCCAGCACGACCGCGTCCAGCTCGCCGTTGCGGACCTTGCCGATCCGCGTGTCGACGTTGCCGCGAAGGCCGACCACCTCGACGCCGAGGCCCAGCGCGTTGAGCTGGGCGGCGCGCCGCGGGGAGCCGGTCCCGATCCGGGAACCGGGCGGGAGCTCGCCGAGCGTCAGACCGTCACGCGCCACGACGGCGTCGCGGGGATCGACCCGCGGCGGCACCGCAGCCAGCGCGATGCCCTCGGCGGGTGCGGTCGGAAGGTCCTTCAGGGAGTGGACGGCGACGTCGACCTCGCCGGCGAGCAACGCATCGCGCAGCGCCGACACGAACACGCCCTGACCGCCGAAGTCGGTCAGCGGCCTGCTGTTGCGGTCGCCCTCTGTCGAGATCGTCACCAGCGTGGTCTCGACGCCGGTGAGCTCGCTGAGGCGCTCGGCGACCTGCGCCGACTGCGTCGTCGCCAGTGCGCTCGCCCTCGTACCGACACGGAGGGTCATGCCTGACCACCTCCGCTCGAGAGCGGCTTGTCGACCGAGCTGACGGCCTCGATCGACGCGGGGTCGAGCGCGAAGAGGTCGGCAAGGGCGTTCGCGTAGGTCAGGGCGTCCGGACGGCCGGCCATCTCCTTGATCCGTACGGTCGGCTGGTGGAGCAGCTTGTCGGCGACGCGGCGCACGGTCTGACGCAGCTCGGCGACCACCTCGGGATCGACGTCGCGCAGACGTCCTTCGAGCCGCGCGAGCTCGGACTCCACGACACCGGTCGCCATCGACCGCAGTGCCACCACGGTCGGGGTCACCTTGGCCGCGTGCCGCGCCGAAAGGAACGCCGCCACCTCGCTCGAGACGATGTCGCGGACGGCATCGATGTCGGCGGTGCCCTTCTCGTCGGCGAGCATCTCCTGCAGCGCCGCGAGACCGAGCACCATGACACCGGGCAGGCCGGCGACGTCGTCGTCGAGGTCACGCGGGAGCGCGAGATCGATCATCACGTACGGGGCTGCACGGCCCGTGGCCGCGCGGCGCACCTGGTCGGCGCCGATCACCGTGCCGGTCGCGCCGGTGCAGGAGATCACGAGGTCGGCGACGCCCAGCGCGTCGTCGAGCTCCGTCCACGGCACCGCGGTGGCGCCGATGCTGAGCGCGAGCCGTTCGGCGCTCGCGTGGGTCCGGTTGGCGATGCTCACACTCGCCACGCCACGTCGTGCCGCAGTGGCCGCAGCGAGGGACGCCATCGCACCGGCGCCGACGACGAGGACACGCATGTCCTCCAGGCGGTGGCCGGCCTTGGCGACCAGCTCGAGGGACGCGGCCACGAGCGACGGCCCTGCGCGGTCGATCTCGGTCTCGGCGTGGCCGCGCTTGGCGATGCGCAGCGCCTGCTGGAAGAGCACGTTGAGCGCGGGACCGACGGTCGCGTCGTCCTGGCCCCGCTGGAGCGCCGTACGGACCTGGCCGAGGATCTGGCTCTCGCCGACGACCATCGAGTCGAGCCCGGCGGCGACGGAGAACAGATGGGCGACGGCAGCGTCGTCGTAGTGGACGTAGATGTGGCGGAGCAGGTCGTTGCGGGTCAGCCCCGAGCGCTCGACGAGCAGGTCGGAGATGTCCTCGACGGACCCGTGGAAGCGCTCGGCCTCGACGTAGATCTCGACGCGGTTGCAGGTGGATACGACCAGCGACTCGCTGACGTGGCTCGCCTCGAGCGCGTCCTGGGCGACCTTGGCGATCTCTTCACCATCGAGAGCCACCTGCTCCAGCACGGAGACCGGCGCGCTACGGTGCGAGACGCCGACGACGAGGACGCTCATGCCTCGACCTCCACACCGGGGGCCCGCTTGCGCTGCTCGTGGTACGCGAGGATCTGGAGCTCGATCGACAGGTCGACCTTGCGGACGTCGACACCCTCGGGGACGGCGAGGACCGCCGGGGCGAAGTTGAGGATGCTCGTCACACCTGCGGCGACGAGACGGTCGGCGACCTCTTGCGCGGCGTCACCCGGGGTCGCGATCACGCCGATCGAGCATGCGTGCTCGGTGACGAGACGGTCGAGCTCGTCGGTGTGCTGGATCGGGAGGTCGCCGTGGACCTCACCGACGCGGCTGCGGTCGCCGTCGACCAGCGCGACGATGCGGAAGCCGCGTGAGCGGAACCCGCCGTAGTTGGACAGCGCCTGACCCAGGTTGCCGATGCCGATGATGACGACGGCCCAGTCCTGGTTGACGCCGATCTCGCGCGCGATCTGGTAGCGGAGGTACTCCACGTCATAGCCGACACCGCGGGTGCCATAAGATCCCAGATAAGACAAGTCCTTGCGGAGCTTGGCCGAGTTGACTCCCGCTGCCGCGGCCAGCTGTTCGGACGACACCGTCCGGAGTCCGGTCTCACCGAGACCGGTGAGTGCGCGTAGATAGACCGGGAGCCGCGCGACCGTCGCCTCAGGGATTCCCGAGACGGGCCGGCCGTTGGCCTGCGCTCGCAGCTGGTTCACATCGCTCCTGGCACCGCGGGAGGGGGTCCGGAATGTTGCCGGCGGGTTAACACCGGTGAACACCGGCTGCTCCACTGTAAGAGCTTGTGAACGTGAGAACAAAATCGAGGACGGGCTCCAGACACCGTGAGACGGGTCACGTCCTCGCTGCTCAGGCGGTGAGGGCCGTGCGCAGGCGCGTCGGGTCGACCCGCCAGAAGTCGTGCTGACGTCCGTCGACGAACGTCACTGGGATCTGCTCGCCATAGACGTGCATCAGCTCGGCGTCGCCGCTGATGTCGACCTCGCGCCACGTGACCCCGAGGTCGGCGCACACCTGGCCGACCAGCGCGACCGCATCCTCGCACAGGTGACAGCCCGGCTTGGAGTAGACGACCACTCGTGCCGTGTCGGTTGACCGGCTCTCTGTCGGGTCCGTGCTCACTGCAGCCCCAGCACTCCTCGTCGCGCCTCGGCCGCCCGAAGGCGGCTCTTGGAGATCTCGCCGGTCGTCGTGTGCGGCAGCGAGTCCACGACCACGATCTCACGAGGAACCTTGAACCGGGCCAGGCGGCCCTGGGCGTGCTCGAGCGCAGAAGCGGCGAGCTCGTCGGCGTCGGCATCGGGGTGCGAGGCGACCACGTACGCCCGTACGGCCTCGCCGGTTTCACGGTCCTCGACACCCACGACGGCCACCTCCGCCACGCCGGGCGCGTCGGCGAGGACCTCCTCCACCTCCCGCGGGAAGACGTTGAAGCCGGACACGATGACGAGATCGCGGAGGCGGTCGACGAGCATCAGATCGCCGTCGGCATCGAGGATGCCGACGTCGCCGGTGGCGAACCAGCCGTCGTCCTGCGGCCCTCCCGACCCGTCGGGCCAGAACCCGCTGAGCAGGTTGGGGCCACGCAACCAGATCTCTCCCGGGTCACCGAGCTCGGCATCGGCGCCGTCCTTGTCGACCAGGCGGAGCTCGAGACCCGCGACCGGAGCACCGACCGACGTGGGCTTGTCGCGCGGCCGCCCGAGCGTGGTCGTGACGACCGGCGCCGCTTCGGTGAGGCCGTACCCCTGCTGGAGCGGATGGCCCGAGGTCACGCCGAACTCCTCGACGAGATCGGCCTCGATCGGCGCCGCACCGCTGAGCAGGAGCCGGACGCCGGCGAGCGCCGCCTGGACGCCCGGCCGGCCGCACCAGGCGGCGACGACCGGAGGGGCGAGGGGCACCACGGTCACCCCGTGGCGTACGACCACCTCGAGGGTCCCTTCGACGTGGAACCGGTCGACGAGCACGCTGCAGGCACCCTGACGCACGGCCTGCCCGAGCACGGCGTTGAGCGCGAAGACGTGGAAGAGCGGAAGCATGATCACGACGACGTCGTCGGGCCGCACGGGTGCGGGCTCGATGGCCGCGACCTGCTCCATGTTGGCCAGCAGGGCGCGATGGCTGAGGATCACGACGCGCTGGTCGGTCGAGGTGCCCGAGGTCGCCATCAGCAGCGCTGTGGTCTCGGGATCCGGCGGCGCCGGCGGGAGTCCGTTGGGGCCGGGCGTGACCTGGAGGAGCTCGGAGAACGGTCGTACGGGAGCCTGCGGGGCCTCGTGGCCTGTGACGACGGTCGGCAGCCCGGCCCGGGCGAACGCGTCAGCCCACTCGGCTTCGCAGACGACGAGCCGGACACCCGTGGTGGCGCACAGCGCGGTGACCTCGTCGCGAGGCGCACGAGGGTTCGCCGGGACCACGATCAGGCCGAGGCGGAGCGCGGCAAAGTACGTGACGGGCAGCTCGAGGCGGTTGCCGAGCACGAGCGCGACACGCTGCCCGGCAACGAGCCCCTGCCCGGAGAACCAGGCCGCGACGCGCGAGACCTGGTCGTCGAAGGCCGCCCAGGTCAGGGCGCGCTCCGCGCCGTACCCCTCCACGAATGCTGTGCCGTGAGGGTCGGCCATCGCCTGCCGGCCCGCGAGCTCCGCGACGTTCACCGTCATGGCGACGAGTCTGACACAGCCACGATCGCCTGCCGCGGTCACGCGATCGGTAGGCTCTTGCCGTGGACGCGAACGGGTACCGACCGCCTCGCAACCTGCGAGCCCGCTCGATGCTCGCCGGCGAGGCGGCTGCGGCTGCGGCCGAGGTCGAGTCGACGCTGGCCGTGCCCCCCGATCTCGAGGCAGCCGCGTTCTTCGACGTGGACAACACGATCATGCAGGGCGCGTCGCTGTTCCACCTCGCCCGCGGGCTCTACAAGCGTCGGTTCTTCACGACCCGCGAGATCGCCAGCGCCGCCTGGAAACAGGCATACTTCCGCTACGCGGGTGTCGAGGACCCTGAGCATGTCGATTCCGCGCGCGCGTCGGCGCTGGCGTTCATCGCCGGCCACCGCGTCAGCGAGCTCGAGGAGGTCGGCGACGAGATCTTCGACGAGACGATGGCGAGCCGGATCTGGCCGGGGACGCGCGCGCTCGCGCAGCGGCATCTCGACGACGGGCAGCGCGTCTGGCTGGTCACCGCGGCGCCGGTCGAGATCGCCCGCATCATCGCGCGCCGCCTCGGGCTGACCGGCGCGCTCGGCACGGTGGCGGAGTCCGTCGACGGCGTCTACACCGGTCGGCTGGTCGGCGACATGCTTCACGGCCCCGCCAAGGCGGACGCGATCCTCGCGCTCACCCGCGACGAAGGCCTCGACCTCGATCGCTGCTCGGCATACTCCGACTCCTTCAACGACCTGCCCATGCTCTCGCTCGTCGGCCACCCCTGCGCCGTCAATCCCGACGCGCACCTGCGCGACCACGCGAGGCGCGAGGGCTGGATGATCCGCGACTTCCGCACGGGGCGTCGCGCGGCGAAGGCCGGGCTCGTCGGCGCCGCGATCGCGGGGGCCGTCACCGGCGCCGCCCTCGGAGCGGCCCGCGCCCGCCGCCACTAACCCGCGTCAGATGAAGGGGTGGCCGCGGTCGACGAGGAGGGCGTACAGCGTCTGCTGGATCGTCTCGCGCACCTGGTCGGTCACGTTGAAGACAAGCATCGGGTCGTCGGCCGCCTCAGGCGGATAGGCGTCGGTACGGATCGGGTCCCCGAACTCGATGATCCACTTGCTCGGCAGCGGGATCATCCCGAGCGGGCCGAGCCACGGGAAGAACGGCGTGATCGGCATGTACGGCAGCCCGAGCAGCCGCGCCAGCGACGGCACGTTGCCGACGAGCGGATAGATCTCCTCGGCCCCGACGATCGAGACCGGGACGATCGGCACACCCGCACGCATCGCGGCCGACACGAAGCCGCCGCGGCCGAAGCGCTGCAGCTTGTAGCGCTCGCTGTAAGGCTTGCCGACGCCCTTGAACCCCTCGGGCCACACCGCGACGATGTGCCCCTCGGCGAGGAGCCGCTCAGCGTCCTCGCTGCAGGCCAGGGTGGCTCCCATCTTGCGTGCGAGCTCACCGACGAACGGGAGGGTGAAGACGAGGTCGGCCCCGAGCAGCCGCAACGTACGGTGCGCGTGGTCGTTCACGACGAGCGTGGTCATCGCGGCGTCGACCGGGATCGTGCCGGAGTGGTTGGCGACGACGAGGGCACCGCCGTCGGACGGTATGCGCTCCGCGCCGCGCACCTCGATCCGGAACCACTTCTCGGCGATCGGACGGAGTGCGGCCATCCCGATCGCGTGCAGCTGCGGGTCGAGACCGAAGCTGTCGATCTCGTAGTCGCCGGTCAGGCGTCGGCGCAGCTGCGCGAGGAGCTGCGCTGCCTTGGACTCCCAGTCCTCGCCGAGAACGCTCTGCGCCCCTTCTGTCAGCGCGCTCACCCAGTCGGAGAGCGGGATGCCGGTAGGGGGGGTCGACGCGTCCGCGTCGTCGTCCTCGCCGTCGTTGCGGATCAGCTCGAGGCGTGGCGCGACCGGCTCCGGCTCGGGCGGCTCCGGGGACTCGGGCGGCGACGGCATCTCCTGCGGCGTCACCGAGATGAGCTCGACCGGGCTCCCGATCGGCGGCACATCGACCTTCGGCGCGATCTGGACGGCGGACGTTTCGGGTTCGACCGGGGAACCGGCGGCCTCGGTGGTCTTCTTCGCCGGCTTCGCGGCGGCGGTCTTCTTCGCGGCGGTCTTCTTCGCGGCCGTCTTCTTCGCGGGGCCAGCCAGCGACCGGGCGGCCGAGGACGGGGTCGCCTTGCCCGTCCCTCGCCCTGGGCGTCCACGCGTCCCGAGGGGGGCGTCGTCCTTCGGCACGTCAGCCACGCGCGCCTCCCAGCGCCGAGAAGAGCCCCGGATCGATCGCCTCGGCGAACGCGTCCAGGGTCTGCGGAGTGGAGTAGAGGACCTCGTACTGGAGCTCACGCTCCAGCTTGCTGCCGTCGACCACCCGGCCGTACATGAACAGCCTCGTCAGCTCGGGCGTGAAGTCGGAGCTCATCAGCCGCACCACGCGCTCGGTGACGCCGTTGAAGCCGACCGACGGCAGCCGCAGCAGCGGGCGCCCGAGTCTGCGGGCCATCTGGCTCAGCGTGAGCACCCCCGGCCCGACGACGTTGTAGCTGCCTGTGACGTCACCGGTCGCCGCGAGGGCCAGCACGTTGAGCGCGTCGTACGGATGAAGGAACTGCAGCCGCGGGTCGTACCCCAGCATCGCCGGGAGGACCGGCAGCTTGAGGTACTCGCCGAACGGCGACAAGACGTCGGCCGCGAGCACGTTGCTCAGCCGAAAGGTCGACACGGCCACGTCGGGGCGGCGCCGCCCGAAACCCCGGACGTACGCCTCGACGTCGACCGCATCCTTCGGGAAACCGACGGCGATGCCGGAGCGCGCCGCCATCTGCTCGGTGAACATCGCCGGGTTGCGCGCCGACGTGCCGTACACAGCCGTCGACGACTGCACGACGAGCCGCTCGACGGTCCGCGAGTTCTGGCACGCGGCGAGCAGCTGCATCGTGCCGATGACGTTGATCTCCTTGACCGCACTGCGCGAGCCGAGCTGGCGCTGCGGAGGAGCGACGTTCATGTGCACCACGGTGTCGACGTCCTCGACGGCAAGGACCTTGCCGACGACGGGCGTGCGGATGTCGGCGCGCACGTATTTGATCCCGTGCATGTCGCCGCTCGGCGGCGAGACGTCCAGCCCGACCACCTTGTCCACGCCGGGCGTGACGACGAGGCGGCGCGCGAGCCTCGAGCCGAGATCGCGCGCGACGCCGGTCACCAGGACGACGCGGCCCATCGCGGTGCGCCGAGGGCTACTTGCCGAGCTTGCGACGCTGGACGCGCGTGCGCTTGAGAAGCTTGCGGTGCTTCTTCTTGGACATCCGCTTGCGGCGCTTCTTGATGACAGAACCCACGGTTCACCTTCTCTGTATCTGACGCATGCCCCGGGCGTGGGGCAGACCAGCCAAGGGTACGGGCACTGCGGGCAGGAGCGCCAAACGCCCCTGCCTGCAGAGAGAAGATCAGGGCATCGGGTCGAGGCCCCAGAACGGAAATACCTCGTTGCGGGTGGCGAGGATCTGCCGGTCGAGCCAGCTCGCGGGGTCGTAGCCCGAAGACCAGTCCCGGTACGACGTCGAGCGCCCGTCGGTCATCCGCAGAGGCGCGCTGCCGCCGCCCTTGATCTCCACGACGCGGCGCCGCCACGCCTCCGGCGTGAGGGTCTCAGGGTCGATCGGGCGCCCCGCGACGATTGCCATGAGGTGCGCCCAGGCCCGCGGCACGACGTCGAGGACGGCGTAGCCGCCCCCTCCGTACGCCACCCAGCGCCCTTCGCAGACCTCCTGGGCGAGGTCGTGCAGCGCGAGGTACGACGCGCGCTGGCCGTCGACGCTGAGCATGAGGTTGGTGAGCGGGTCGTCCATGTGGGAGTCGCAGCCTTGCTGGGTGACGAGCACGTCGGGCTTGAACTCGCGGACGACCTGGGGGACGACGGCGTGAAAGGCCCGCAGCCAGCCGGCGTCGGAGGTGCCCGGCGGCAGGGCGACGTTGACCGAGGTGCCCTCGGCGTCGCCGGCCCCGATCTCGGAGGCCAGGCCCGTCCCCGGGAACAAGGTCTGCGGTGTCTCGTGCAGGGAGACCGTGAGGACCCGGGGGTCGTCGTAGAAGACCGCCTGGACGCCGTCGCCGTGATGGGCGTCGACGTCGACGTATGCGACCCGCTGCGCACCGTGGTCGAGCAGCCAGCGGATCGCGACCGCGACGTCGTTGTAGATGCAGAATCCGCTCGCCCGGTCGGGCATCGCGTGGTGCAAGCCCCCGCAGACGTTGAGTGCGTGCAGGCTGTCGCCGGTCCACACCCGCCGCGCGGCCTCGACGGATGCGCCGACGATCAACGCGCTGGCGGCGTGCATGTCGGCGAAGGCCGGGTTGTCGTCCGTCCCGATGCCGACCGAAGGGTCGGGGCGCGAGGGGTCGGCGCTCACCGCACGGACCGCCTCGATGTAGCGCGGCGTGTGCACGGTCGCCAGCAGCTCGTCGGAGGCGGCTTCGGCGCCCACCTTCTGCAGGCCGTCGCCGATCACGCCGAGCTCGGTGGCCAGATCCATCGCGAGGTCGACCCGGATCGGCGCCATCGGGTGCGTGGGCCCGAAGTTGTAGCCGGTCAGGCGATCGTCACAGACGACGCAGGCGCTCCCGGGTCCCTGATCCATGCCACCCAGCGTAGCCCTGGCGTGTGAGACAGGTCTCTCCGTGTCGGTGTCCCCCGACGGCCGCCGTCAGCCGCCGATCTCGGCCGACCGGTCGCGAGCGGCCCTCGTGGCGGCGAGGAAGGCAGCCCGGATCCCGCGGGCCTCGAGCTCGCCGAGCGCCGCCGCGGTCGTCCCCCCAGGAGAGGTGACGCGCTCGCGCAGCACGGCGGGGTGCTCACCGGTCTCGGCAGCCAGTCGCGACGCACCGACGAACGTCTGCATGGCGAGCTGCGTCGAGGTCGTACGAGGCAGCCCCAGGTGGACGCCGGCCTCGATCAGCGCCTCGATCGCCAAGAAGACGTACGCCGGACCGGACCCGGAGACCGCTCCTGCAGCGTCCTGGAGCTGCTCGGGCACCCGGACCACGGTGCCGACGGCGCTCATGATGTCGTCGACGACGCCCAGCTGCGCGTCGTCGCAGGACGCGCCCGCCGAGATGACGGAGACTCCGGCGCCGATCTGCGACGGCGTGTTGGGCATGACCCGGGCGACCGACGTCCCCTCAGGCAGGGCGGACTCCAGATGCGCCGTCGTGAGTCCGACGGCGAGCGAGACGACCAGTGCATCGGGCCGCAGGCGGGGCCCGATCTGCATGAGGACCCCGTGCACGTCGTACGGCTTGACGCCGACGAGCACCACGTCGGCCTTCGCTGCCGCTGTGACGGCATCGGTCACCTCGACGCCGTACGACTCCCGCAGCGCCTCGGCGTGCTCCGGCCGTCGCACCGCCAGCACGAGATCGGCGGGCTGCCACCCCCGCGCGAGCATCCCGGCGACGATCGCCTCTCCCATCGCACCGGCACCGACCACTGCAACTGTGCTCATGATCCGAGGATAGAGGGACGGCCGCCTGTGCCGGTCGGGCGTCAGGGCGTACGACGGCGCAGCGTCGCCGAGCCGAGCAGCAGTGCGGCAACCACGAATCCGACCAGCACGAGCACGTCGACGGTGAGGTCGCTCGTCCAGTCGGCGTGCGCCGCGACCTGCGACGCCGCATCCACCGCGTACGTCAGCGGGGTCACGTACGAGACCCACTCCAGCACGACGGGGAGCTGGTCGGTCGGCACCAGCAGCCCGCACACCAGCAGCTGCGGCAGCACGAACGCGGGCATGAACTGCACGGCCTGGAACTCCGTCGCTGCGAACGCCGAGACGGCCAGGCCCAGTGCCGTCCCCAGCAGGCCGGAGAGCACCGCGACCCCGACCAGCCGCCCCATGCCTCCGGCGACGTCGAGCCCGAGCAGCCACACCGAGAGCCCGGCGACCAGCGCGCCCTGCACCAGGGCGACCACCGCGAACGCCAAGGCGTACCCGACGAGGAAGTCGAGCTTGGCCATCGGCAGCGTGAACAGGCGCTCCAACGTGCCCGAGGTCCGCTCCCCCAGCGTCGTCACCGAGGTCACGAGGAACATCACGACGAAACCGAAGATCCCGAGCAGCTGCGGGCCGATCCCGTCGAACAGCGCCCCGGCGTCGGAGTAGACCCACCACAGCAGCGTCATGAGGACGCACGGAACCACCAGCATCAGCGCCATCGTGCGGCGGTCGTGGCGGAGCTGGGTGAGCACCCGCACGGTGACGGCAGCCGTGACGCGGCCGTTCATCGCGCCTCACCCCGCTTTCTCGGCGACGAGGGCGAGGAACGCCGCCTCGACGTCGGACGTGCCGGTACGCCGCAGCAGACCGGCCGGAGTGCCCTGGGCGAGCAAGGCCCCGTCGCGGAGCAGGAGCAGGCCGTCGCAGCGCTGCGCCTCGTCCATCACGTGGCTGGAGACGAGCAACGAGATGCCGTCGGCGGCGAGGCGCGCGAACAGGTCCCACAACCGCACGCGCAGCACGGGGTCGAGGCCCACCGTCGGCTCGTCGAGCACGAGCAGCCGCGGCGATCCGAGCAGTGCGGCCGCGAGCGAGACGCGACTGCGCTCGCCGCCGGACAGCCGGTCGACACGCGTGCTGGCGTACCGGGTCAGGTCGACGAGGTCGAGCACGCGGTCGACCTCGCCCGTACGGGCCCCCAGGACCCGCGCGAAGAAGCGCAGGTTGTCGGCGACCGTGATGCCTCCGTACACGCTCGGGCTCTGCGTCATGTAGCCGACACGGTCGCGCAACGACGGGGACCCTGCAGGCTCGCCCAAGACGCGGACCTCGCCGCCGTCGACCGTCTGCACCCCCACCACGGATCGCATGAGTGTGGACTTGCCCGAGCCCGACGGCCCCAGCAGCCCCGTCACCGTCCCCACCGGCACCGTGCACGAAAGGTCAGCGAGGACCTCGCGACCCTGGCGGACGACACGGAGGCCGTCGACCGTCACAGCGTCGTTCCGTCCGGCCGGCGACCGGTCCGTCATGTGGCGGCGGCCCCTTCGGACGAGCGCAGCGCCAGGTAGCCCTGCACTGTCGGTCCGACCACCTCGACGATCTCCTCGACCGGCATCGAGGCCAGCGGCTCGACCGCCAGCAGGTAGCGTGCCGTCAGCAGGCCCACCATCTGCGACACCAGCAGCGCGGACGTCAGCGGCGGGGCCTCCGGGCAGTGGCGCTCGACCAAGGCGGCGATCTGCCCCTTCAGGACGAAGTCACGGGTGAGCTCGCCCTGCTCCGCGCTGCCCAGGCCGCTGCGGGCGGCAGCAACCACGGCCTCCCGGTTGACGGGGTCGTCCCACGAGGTCAGCAGGACACGAACGAAGGTGCGGCCGACCTCCTCGTACGGGGCCTCGAGCACCGGCTCCATCGCCTCGCTCATGGCGTGCGGGAGCTGGAGCGCCGCAGCGACGAGCCGCTGCTTGTCCTTGAAGTAGTGGTGGACGAGAGCCGGGTCGACACGGGCCCGGCGAGCCACGGCGCGGATCGACGTACCGTCGTACCCGCGCTGCGCGAGCTCTGCTCGCGCTGCGGCGACGATCTCGCCGCGAGTGTCCGGTGTGCCCGGCCGCCTTCCCGCCATGGGCGAAGCGTACGACCGGAACTGGTCCGCGACGGGCCGAAATGCATCGATCAAAGATCGTGCGAGGCGACCGCAGAGGCCAGATGGAGCCTCGTGAAAGCAAGCGCCTCCGCGAGATCGGCCTCGCGCTCGAGGCGGTCGGCGGCCTTGCGGGTGGTCACCTCGACGGCGACGTCGCCGGCGTACTCGTGCTCGGCGAGCAGGCCGAGCAGCTCGCCGACGGGCTGGTGCCCACGTCCGGGGACCAAGTGCTCGTCGCGGGCCGAGCCGGTCCCGTCACCGAGGTGGACGTGCGCCAACCGACGTCCGAGGTCGGAGGCCATCTCGAGCGGGTCGGTGCCCGACGTCGCACAGTGGGAGACGTCGAGCGTCACGTGCTCGTAGCCGAGCACCACCGGGTCCCAGCCCGGGGCGTACGCCTGGAACTCCCGCTTGCCGGTGCGCCAGGGGTACATGTTCTCGACGGCGAAGACGACGCCCGTGCTGTCCTCCAGCTTGGCCACACCCTCCTCGAACGCGCGCGCGTAGTCGCGCTGCCAGCGGAAGGGTGGGTGGACGACGACGAGCCCGGCTCCGCAGGCACGTGCCATCTCCGCGCTCTTCTCGAGCTTGACCCAGTGGTCGGTCCCCCAGACGCGCTGCGTGATGAGCAGGCACGGCGCGTGGACGGAGAGGACGGGGATCTCGTGGTACTCCTGCAACCCGACGATCGCGTCGATGTCGGCGCTCGTCGCGTCCGTCCCGACCATCACCTCGACCCCGTCGTAGCCGAGCCGCTTGGCGATCTCGAAGCCGACCTCCGTCGACTCGGGATAGACCGACGAGGTCGAGAGCGTCACCCGTGCGGACGGCACGGAGACAGGCGGCACAGGGTCTGTCACTGCTCCAGGTTACGCGGTGTCTCACATGTGGTCGTGGCGCTCGAGCAGGACGCCCTCGCGCAGCGCCCACGGACACATCTCGAGCTCGGGGAGCTCGAACAGGTCCATCACCGCGTCGGCGACGATCGCACCGGCCACCATCTGGTGGGCACGGTTCGGCGAGACCCCCGGCTGCTCGGCGATCTCGGTCACCGACATGGTGCGCAGCTCCTCGAGGTGCGCGACGACGAGGTCGTGGCGCAGCGACCTCTTGACGTACGGCCCGGCCTCCGACGGCGCGGCACCGGACAGCCGTGCCAGCGACCGGAAGGTCTTGCTGGTCGCGACCACGTGGTCGAACCCGCCACCCCTGCGCAGTGCCCCGACCGAGTCGGCGATCTGCTGGCGGACGAACAGCCGCAGGGCGTCGTACTGGGCGTCGCTGGGGACCCCGTCAGGGAACCACTCGCGCGTCAGCCGCCCCGCGCCCAGAGGCAGCGAGGTGCAGACGTCGGGAGTCTCGTCGCGCCCGGTCGCGATCTCGAGCGAGCCGCCGCCGATGTCGAAGACGCCCAGGCGACCCGACGACCAGCCGAACCAGCGCCGTACAGCCAGGAACGTCAGCCGCGCCTCCTCGTCTCCGGGCAGCACGTCGAGGCGCACCCCGGTCTGGGACTCGACCTTCGCGAGCACCGCGTCGGCGTTGACCGCGTCACGCAGCGCCGACGTCGCGAACGCGATGACCTCCGAGCACCCCTTCTCGGAGGCGACGGCACGCGCCTCGTCCACGAACCGCACCAGCGCCTTGACCCCGCGCGGGTCGACAGCGCCGTCGTCGTCGAGGTGCTCCGCGAGCCGCAGCGGCTCCTTGTAGGTGAACGCGGGCAACGGCGGAGCGCCACGATAGGCGTCGACCACGAGCAGGTGACCCGTGTTCGAGCCGATGTCGAGCACTCCGATGCGCATGACATCGAGCGTACCGACCACATGTGGCGATCCGTTCTATGGTGGAGGCGTGCCCGAGGTGATGCTCGACTTCCCCCGTACGTGGGCAGAGTTCCCGGACCCCGCCGACGACGACCAGGTGTTCCGCTGCGATCTCACCTGGCTCACGTCCCGCTGGACCTGCATCTTCGGCAACGGGTGCCGCGGGATCTACGCCTCCGCGCCCGACGTCGGCTGCTGCACGCTCGGTGCGCACTTCGCCGACGAGGCGGACTACGAGCGGGTCGCCCCGTACGTCGAGAAGCTCGGCCCCGAGGACTGGCAGCACCGCAAGGAGGGGCGCAAGCACGGCTGGACCGAGCGCGACGAGGACGGCGAGCTCAAGACCCGCGCTTACGAGGGCGCATGCATCTTCCACAACCGTGAGGGCTTCGCCGGCGGCGTCGGGTGCGCCCTGCACAAGTGGGCCCTCGACCACGGCGAGTCGCCGGTCGCGGTCAAGCCGGACGTGTGCTGGCAGCTGCCGATCCGCCGCCAGTTCCGCGAGGTCGAGCGCGGCGACGGCACCTCGTACACAGAGGTCGCGATCGGCGAGTACACCCGGGCCGGCTGGGGGCCGGGCGGTCACGACCTCGACTGGTACTGCTCGTCCAACACCGAGGCGCATGTCGGCCTCGAGCCCGTCTACGTGAGCAACGCCGACGAGCTCACTGCTCTGATGGGCCCAAAGGGCTACAAGCAGCTCGTCAAGCTCTGCGAGGAGCACCTTGCCGGCGAGCACCGTCGTACGCGACACCGCGCCGACCCCGGGGCCTGACCCCACCCTCGAGGCGGTATGTGTCGCGGGTCACAATGACGCACATGCGACTGGACCATCTCTCGTTCGCCGCCGGGCCAGACGGCCTCGCCGCGACCACCGACCGGCTCGGCACGCTTCTCGGCGCGGATTTCCTGGACGGCGGCAACCACCCCCGCTTCGGCACCCGCAACATGATCCTGCCGTTGGTGGGCGACCAGTACGTCGAGGTCGTGGCCGCACTCGACCACCCCGCGTCGGACAAGGCTCCGTTCGGACAGGCCGTGCGCGCACGGACCGAGCTCGGTGGCGGCTGGCTCGGATGGGTCGTCCGCGTCGACGACATGACGCCGGTCGAGCACCGGATGGGCCGGCACGCGGTGCCCGGCAACCGCAGGCGCCCCGACGGCTTCAACCTCGAGTGGAAGCAGATCGGCGTACGAGGAACGCAGGCGGACCCTCAGCTGCCGTTCGTCGTCCAGTGGGAGGTCCCCGACGAGCAGCACCCGTCACGCTCGGGCCCCGCGGCACTGTCGCTCGGCTCGCTCGAGATCGCCGGCGACCCCGCGCGCGTGACGCAGTACCTCGGGGAGTCGGTCCTCGACGCGCTGACCGACGTCGAGGTGCGATGGGTCGCCCCGAACGGCACGCCGGGAATCGTCGCGGCCACCTTCGTCACTCCGGAAGGCACCGTCCGGATCTGAGGTGGTCGAACTGATTGAGATCCGAACTGGTTGAACTGAGTACTACAACGGATGGTCTGAGGCTCAGGCTCGCCACACCCTGGAGAGCATGAGCAGTGTCCTCGGAATCACCGGCCACCTGGGCGCAGTCGCAACCGTCGTGGTGTCGATGGCCGCCACGGTATTGCTGGGGGTCGTGGGGATCAACCTGCTGGTCACGCAGAGCGCCGGAGCGGCGGGCTACGACGCGGCGGCGGTCATGGCCGCGGTCGTGGCGCTGTGCTGCTTCGCCGGATCACTGGCGCTGATGCGCCAGACGGGCAAGCTGCGTCCCGCGCTGTGGGGCTATCTCCCCGGGCTGATCGCGGTGCTCACCGCCGGGCTGCTCGTCAGCGAGGGCGGCACCCACGCGGCCGCCGACGCCGTGCCACCGCTGATCGGCGCGGTGCTGTTGCTCGTCCCGTCGACGTGGCTGCCGATCTACGCCGCCGTCCGCGCCCACCTCGAGACGCGCCGCGAAGACGTCAGCGCGCGGTCCTGGCGCGGCCGGCTCTGATCCACAGGTCGGGCGAGCCGCTGCCGACCTGTCACCCCTCTCGCCTAGCGTGTCCGTCATGGCGAGAAGCGCGACGACGTTCCGGTGCAGCGAGTGCGGGTGGACGAGCACGAAGTGGGTCGGCCGATGTGGCGAGTGCCAGACGTGGGGCACGGTCGACGAGACCGGAGGCCCTGCCACCGCGCGCACCACGCCGACGTCCGTCACCCGAGCCGCGCGCCCGATCGGGCAGATCGACGTCGAGTCGTCGCGCTCGCGTCCCAGCGGCATCGCCGAGCTCGACCGCGTCCTCGGGGGCGGCTTCGTCCCGGGGGCGGTGGTGCTGCTCGCGGGTGAGCCCGGCGTCGGCAAGTCGACGCTCCTCCTCGAGGTGGCCGCGCGCTGGGCCCGTGGGCTTGCGACCACTCTCTATATCTCCGGCGAGGAGTCGACCGCTCAGATCCGCCTGCGCGCCGACCGTACGCGGGCCGTCCACGACAGCCTCTACCTCGCCAGCGAGACCGATCTCGGCGCCGTCCTCGCCCACATCGACGAGGTGAAGCCCTCGCTGCTGGTTCTCGACTCCGTCCAGACCATCGGCTCGAGCAGCATCGACGGTGTGCCTGGCGGTGTCACCCAGGTCCGCGAGGTCGCCTCGACACTCATCCAGGTCGCCAAGTCCCGCAACATCCCGACCGTCCTCGTCGGCCACGTCACCAAGGACGGCTCGATCGCCGGTCCCCGCGTGCTCGAGCACCTCGTCGACGTGGTCCTCCAGTTCGAGGGCGACCGCAACACCCGGCTCCGGCTGCTCCGTGCCGTCAAGAACCGCTTCGGCCCGGTCGACGAGATCGGCTGCTTCGACCTGTCCGAGGAAGGCATCGTCGAGGTCCCCGACCCGACGGGCCTGTTCGTCTCGCGCCACCACCAGCCGGTTTCCGGCACCTGCATCACGGTGACGATGGAGGGCAGGCGCCCCCTGCTCGCCGAGGTCCAGTCGCTCGTGTCCGCCACCGAGCTCCCCCAGCCTCGCCGCGCGACGAGCGGGCTCGACAGCTCGCGGATGGCGATGATCCTCGCGGTGCTGTCGCGTCGCTGCGGCCTCGTCCTCGGGCGCAGCGACGTCTATGCGGCGACGGTGGGCGGGGCACGGCTCAGCGAACCCTCCGCTGACCTCGCGACCGCCATCGCCGTCGCCTCGGCGGCCACCGACACGATCGTCCCCAGCGATCTCGTCGCGCTCGGCGAGGTCGGGCTGGCCGGCGAGGTCCGGCGGGTGACCCACCTGGGGCATCGCCTGCGCGAGGCCGCCCGCCTCGGGTTCCGGCGCGCGATCGTGCCGCGCGACGGCGCCGACGCGACGCCCGACGCACGCAAGGTCCCTGGGTTGTCCGTCGTCGCGGTCGACGACCTCGCAGGCGCGCTCCGCGAGCTCGGCGTCGGTGCGGGGACCAGCCACTACACTGATCGCAGTCATTGAACCAATCTCGCGGGGGAACTGTGTCGATCAACGATCGAGCGGGCGGCACGCCGCCGATCCTGCGGGCGACGCTCGCCTCGGTGGCCCCAGGAACGGCACTGCGCGAAGGCCTCGAGCGCATCCTTCGAGGACGCACCGGCGCACTGATCGTCTTCGGCCAGGACAAGGACATCGACGCCCTGTCGACGGGCGGCTTCGTGCTCGACGTGCCGTTCACGCCGACCGCTCTGCGGGAGCTCGCCAAGATGGACGGCGCGATCATCCTCGACAAGGGCGCGACCCGGATCCTCCAGGCGGGGGTCCACCTCATGCCCGACCCGTCGATCCCCACGCACGAGACCGGCACCCGGCACCGCACGGCCGACCGGGTGGCGAGGCAGACCAACGTCCCCGTCATCTCGGTGTCGGCGTCGATGCACATCATCGCGCTGTACGTCGAAGGCAACCGCCGCGTGCTCGAGGAGGCCGGCGCGATCCTCGGCCGCGCCAACCAGGCGCTCGCCACGCTCGAGCGCTACAAGCTGCGCCTCGACGAGGTCTCCGGCGCACTCTCGGCGCTCGAGATCGAAGACCTGGTGACCGTGCGTGACGTCGCAGCGGTCGCACAACGGCTCGAGATGGTGACCCGGATCGCCGTCGAGATCGAGGACTACGTGCTCGAGCTCGGGACGGACGGACGCCTCCTCTCGCTCCAGCTCGACGAGCTCGTGACCGGTGTGGAGAGCGAGCGCGAGCTGATCGTCCGCGACTACGCCCCTGCTGGCCGTCGGGGCAAGCCCCCGGCCGAGGTCCTCGCCGACCTCTCCGAGATCGTCTCCACCGACCTCGTCGACCTGGCCGCGATCGCCCGCGCACTCGGCCTCGGCACCGGCGAGCACCTGGAGTCGGCGGTGTCTCCTCGGGGCTACCGGCTGCTCGCCAAGGTCCCCCGGCTCCCCAACAGCGTCATCGAGCGTCTGGTCGAGCACTTCGGCACGCTCCAGAAGCTCCTCGCTGCGAGCATCGAGGACCTTCAGGCCGTCGAGGGTGTCGGCGAGCTCCGCGCCCGCAGTGTCCGCGAGGGTCTGTCACGCCTCGCCGAGGCGAGCATCCTCGAGCGCTACGTCTGACCGACAGCCCCGCGGGCGCTCACGGGGACTGCGTCACGGGGTCTGAGCCGTCGACGGGCTCGTGCTGGGCTTGCCCGTGGCCGCCGGCGCTGTCGGCTTCGTCGTCGGTGGCGGCGTGGGTGTGGGTGTGGGTGTGGGCGTGGGCGTCGGAGGCGCGGCGAGCGTGAACTCGCCGATCGCCGGCTCACCGCCGAGAAGCGCGGCCTTCGCCTCGTACGCTCCGGGCTTCACGAATGCGCCCTCCTTGTCGCACCCGTCACCGTCGGCCCGCCCGCTCCACGGAACGTCCACCACCGTCGCCCAGGTGGGGTGGACATCGACCGTCAGACCCCGGATCCGGTCACAGGTCTGGGTGTCCCAGACCTGTCCGTCGGAGTCACGCACCTCAAGGACGAAGGTCGTCGGGTCGATCCGGACCGTGCACGGCTCCTTCGCCGACGTGACGACCCGCAAGGTCACGGGGATCGCCCGACCCGCCAGCGTCCCGGCGGCGACCGACGGGACGACCTGGACCGAGGCAGGGGCGCAGGACCCGGTGACCGTACCGAGCCGGACCCCGACCTCGACGTCCTTTGCCTTGCGGCTGCGCGGCGTGGGAGGCGGCGTGGTCGGCGCGGGCCCGCTCGGCGTCGCCGAGGGGCTGGCGGGCGACTTCGGGGCCTTCGCGTCTGCGTCGTCACCTCCGCCGACGACCCGCGAGACCAACCAGACGACCAGCAGCACGACGACGGCCACGACGATCCGTCGACGCCAGTAGACACCGGGGGGCAGCTTGCCCGAAGGCCGCATCACCGAGCTCACGCCCACACGCTAACCGTCACCACGGCCGTGGCAGGATCGACTCGCCATGGTCGCCCCGAGCTCCTCCTCACTCCACACCGCCGTCGTCGCCTGGTACGCCACGCACGCCCGCGAGCTGCCGTGGCGCCGCAGGTCCACGACCGCCTGGCACGTGCTCGTCTCCGAGGTCATGCTCCAGCAGACGCCCGTGGAGCGGGTCGCCCCCGTCTACGAGCAGTGGGTGGACCGATGGCCGACACCGTCGGCGCTGGCCGCCGAGCCGAGCGGCGAGGCGGTCCGGGCCTGGGGACGCCTCGGCTATCCCCGCCGGGCGCTGCGCCTGCATGCTGCCGCCACCGCCGTCCGCGACCGGCACGACGGGGTCGTCCCCGAGGATCTCGACACGCTCCGCGCCCTGCCCGGCGTCGGTGAGTACACCGCCGCCGCAGTCGCCGTGTTCGCGTACGGGCACCGGCACGCGGTGCTCGACACGAACGTTCGGCGGGTGCTCGCACGGGTCCTCGACGGGTCGGCGCTCCCCTCCCCCGCCCTCACCGCCGCCGAGCGTGTACGCGCGGCGGATGCGCTGCCGGACGACCGCTCGACGGCGGCGACCTGGTCGATCGGACTGATGGAGCTCGGCGCGCTCGTCTGCACGGCACGTTCGCCGCGGTGCGGGGACTGCCCGATCCGCGCGCGGTGCCGCTGGTTCGATGCCGGGCGGCCGGCGTACGAGGGTCCGGCGCGGCGGGTGCAGACCTATGCAGGCACGGACCGTCAGTGCCGCGGGCGTCTGCTCGCCGTGCTGCGCGAGTCCGACGTGCCCGTGGGTGGTGAGGTCCTGCGTGCCGTCTGGGACGACCCCACCCAACGCGAACGCGCGCTCGACGGCCTGCTGGACGACGGACTCGTGGCCCTGGTCGACGACGACGTCTACGGTCTGCCCGGCTGAGCTCAGCTCGCCCGCGGAGGACGGATGCGCCGCGCGACCGAGCGCAGTCCGCTCTCGCGGCCCGACCGACGCCGTGCGCGGGCGACCGCGGCCTCCCGCTCGCGGCGATAGTGGTCCGCGGCGAAGGCGACAGCCTCCTCGTGCTGGGCGGCGTACGCCGCGCCGAGCGCGTCGAAGGTGTCGTCGAGGTCGGGTGTGAGGGCCTCCTGGTCACCGGGGGCGGCACTGAGCGCTGCGTACGCCTGCCACACTCCCTCGCCGAGCTCCACCAGCGCGGCGGGGATCTCGAGCCCCGACCAGTCGACGACGTTGCGCCGAAGTCCCGCGTCGAGGAACTCGTCGACCGGGTGCGGCTCGGTCGTCAGGTCCGGCTCGTACGTGAGGTCGAGGCCGCGGCGTACGCGCTCGGCCTGGCCTCGCCAGTCCTCGAGCAGGTCGGTGTAGCGGACGACCACCCTGTGGGCCCCTCGGGTCACCCGCTCCGACTCGAGGGCGATGTTGACCCAGCCCCCGATCTGGCGGACGGCCAAGGCACGGCGGCGGTCGTCGTCGGTCGACTTCGTGTAGTGCATGGTGCGGCTCGCGGAGACCTCCGCCGGGTGCCGCATCATCGTCACGAAGCCCGGCGTGATCCCGAGATCCTCGGCCGTCTCGAGCCACAGACGCGAGAGGAGGACGGTCCGCGGGTCCTTCACGATGATCTGCTGCGACTGGGTCAGGGCATCGGCGAGCCACGTGCGCAGGCGCTGGGCGTAGTCGCCGCTGCGAACCACCGCGTCGACGCGAGCCGGAGCGTCGGGGGCGAGGTCGAGCGTGCGGACACTGGCGGCGTCGAGGACCTCTTTGTGGAAGTCGATGACCCACTGTGGCTCGTAGAAGCCGCGAGGGTTGCTCTTGTTGGGCGGGACCTCGGGCTTCGGGACGTGAAGACCCAACCGCGCGAGCGTGCCCGCCATCGAGCTCGTCCCGCTCCGACCGGGCCCCAGGATGATCACGAGTCGTGAGCCGGTCGGGGTCGCGGGATCAGGCACGAGAATCCACCTCGGCGCGCGCGGCGCCAGTCGTCTGCAGGGGCGGTGGCTCACGCTACCACGCGTCTCAGCGCACCCCGGAGACGTCGAAGGGGACCCCGTACGGGGTCCCCTTCGGTCGTCGTGACGTCGGTCAGCCGGCGGCTGCGGTGCCACCGTTGGTGCCGCCGTTGCCACTGCCCGCCGTTGCCTCGAGAGGCGTGTCAGGCAGCTCGGCCTTGGCCTCACCCTTGAAGGTGAAGGTCGCGGCGGGGCCTTCGCCCTCGACGTCGACCAGCACGATCTGGCCGGGACGGACCTCCCCGAAGAGCAGCTTCTCGGCGAGGGTGTCCTCGATCTCGCGCTGGACCGTCCGGCGAAGCGGACGGGCACCGAGCACCGGGTCGAAGCCGCGCGAGGCGAGGAGGTGCTTGGCGGCCGGCGTGAGCTCGAGCGCCATGTCCTTGTCCTTGAGCCGCTTCTCGACCGAGTCGAGCATCATGTCGACCATGTCGACGATCTCGTCCTGCGTCAGCGGCGGGAACACCACGATCTCGTCGACACGGTTGAGGAACTCGGGACGGAAGTGCTGCTTGAGCTCCTCCGACACCTTGGCCTTCATCTTGTCGTACGAGCCCTGGACGTCGCTGGCCTGGCTGAAGCCGAGGTTGACGCCCTTCGCGATGTCTCGCGTGCCCAGGTTGGTCGTCATGATGATGACGGTGTTCTTGAAGTCGATGACCCGACCCTGCGAGTCGGTCAGTCGACCCTCCTCCAGGATCTGCAGGAGCGAGTTGAAGATGTCCGGGTGGGCCTTCTCGACCTCGTCGAACAGCACGACCGAGAACGGCTTGCGGCGCACCTTCTCGGTGAGCTGGCCACCCTCTTCGTAGCCGACGTAGCCGGGAGGCGAGCCGAACAGCCGCGAGACGGTGTGCTTCTCGGAGAACTCGCTCATGTCGAGCTGGATGAGCGCGTCGTCGTCGCCGAACAGGAAGTTGGCGAGCGCCTTGGACAGCCAGGTCTTGCCGACACCCGAGGGCCCGGCGAAGATGAACGAGCCGCCGGGGCGACGCGGATCCTTGAGGCCGGCACGCGTACGGCGGATCGCCCGCGACAGGGCCTTGATGGCCTCTTCCTGACCGATGACCCGCTTGTGCAGCTCGGACTCCATGTTGAGCAGCCGGGTCGACTCCTCCTCGGAGAGCTTGACGATCGGGATGCCGGTCGCGAGCGCGAGGACCTCGGCAATGAGCTCCTCATCGACCTCGGCCACCTCGTCCATGTCACCGGCGCGCCACTGCTTCTCGCGGTCGGTCTTGGCGGCCAGGAGCTCGCGCTCCTCGTTGCGCAGGGACGCTGCGGACTCGAAGTCCTGGACGTCGATCGCGTTCTCCTTGCGGCGGCGCACGTCGGCGATCTTGTCGTCGAAGTCGCGCAGGTCCGGCGGTGCGGTCATCCGGCGGATGCGCAGCCGCGAGCCGGCCTCGTCGACGAGGTCGATGGCCTTGTCGGGGAGGAACCGGTCGGAGATGTAGCGGTCGGCGAGCGTCGCGGCCGAGACCAGAGCCTCGTCGGTGATCGTCACGCGGTGGTGCGCCTCGTAGCGGTCACGCAGGCCCTTGAGCATCTCGATCGTGTGCGCGATCGACGGCTCGGCGACCTGGATCGGCTGGAAGCGGCGCTCCAGCGCAGCGTCCTTCTCGAAGTGCTTGCGGTACTCGTCGAGCGTGGTCGCGCCAATGGTCTGCAGCTCACCACGGGCCAGCATCGGCTTGAGGATGCTGGCGGCGTCGATCGCACCCTCGGCCGCGCCGGCACCGACGAGCGTGTGGATCTCGTCGATGAACAGCACGATGTCGCCGCGGGTGCGGATCTCCTTGAGGACCTTCTTGAGGCGCTCCTCGAAGTCACCGCGATAGCGCGAGCCGGCGACCAGCGCGCCGAGGTCGAGAGTGTAGATCTGCTTGTCGCGGAGCGTCTCGGGGACGTCGCCGCGGACGATATCCTGCGCGAGGCCTTCGACGACCGTCGTCTTGCCGACGCCGGGCTCACCGATGAGCACCGGGTTGTTCTTGGTGCGGCGCGAGAGCACCTGCATCACGCGCTCGATCTCCTTCTCACGCCCGATGACCGGGTCGAGCTTGCCCTCGCGGGCAGCCTGCGTGAGGTTGCGACCAAACTGGTCGAGGACAAGTGAACTGCTCGGCGCGGACTCGCCGGCAGGAGCCCCGGCGGACGCGGTCTCCTTGCCCTGGTAGCCCGACAGCAGCTGGATGACCTGCTGGCGCACACGGTTGAGGTCGGCGCCGAGCTTGACGAGGACCTGGGCGGCGACGCCCTCGCCCTCGCGGATCAGGCCGAGCAGGATGTGCTCTGTGCCGATGTAGCTGTGGCCGAGCTGGAGCGCCTCGCGGAGGCTGAGCTCGAGGACCTTCTTGGCACGCGGCGTGAACGGGATGTGGCCGCTCGGCGCCTGCTGGCCCTGGCCGATGATCTCCTCGACCTGCTCGCGGACCGCCTCGAGCGAGATGCCGAGGTTCTCCAGCGCCTTGGCCGCGACACCCTCACCCTCGTGGATGAGACCAAGAAGGATGTGCTCGGTGCCGATGTAGTTGTGGCTGAGCATGCGCGCCTCTTCTTGGGCGAGCACGACAACACGACGGGCGCGGTCGGTGAACCTCTCGAACATGCAACTCCCCTTGATCCGAGACCCTTCTCCAGGTCGGGCCCCTCAGTCCGTTCCATGCTAGTCGTGGCTGCCAACGTCGGCGGCACGCCCGAGCACCTGGGATTTCCCTGATTACAAGGGATCGCGGGCCTTCAGGCTTCCTGTGTTCACGCAGGGCGAACACCACAGAGGGCAATGTTCGCCGACAGCGAACGCGACGAGGGTGGCTAGCGGCTGGCGAAGACGAAACGTCGGTAGAGGACCCACCGCGTCGCGGTGCCGAGCACGAGCCCGACCACGTTCGCGGCGACGTTGTCGGAGACCACCGAGGACAGCCCCAGGACGTACCGGCTGACGCCGAGGCAGAGGGCGGGGATCGCCAACGCAATGGCGTTCGCCACGACGAAGGCCACGAGGTGCCGCCACATCGACTCCGGCGCCTCGGTCCCGAACGCCCAGAAGCGGTTGCCCAGGTAGTTGACGGCCAGCCCAGCGACCACACCGACCGCGTAGGCGGTGATGGGACGGTCACTCAGGACCGCGAGCGGTCCGCCGTGGACGAGGAGGTTGAAGAGGCCGACAGTCGTCACGGTGGACAATCCGCCCACCAACAGGAATCTGACGGCGGCCCAGATGCTCCTGCGCCTGAGGCGAAGAGAGGCGCCGGCCGAGTCGTCGGCGGCCTGTGAAGAAGGCGCGCCTTCGGCTTGGGTCAGTTCCACGTCGGCCAGGATAGGTCATCGCCGCAGGTTAGGCGGACAAGGCGGCGGGTCCCTGCGTGTGGAGCCGACGCCCGAGGTCGTCCACGGTCGACGCGATGCCCGAGGGAAGGGTCGTCGTCACGAGGGAGTCGAGGTGCGTCCAACGGGTCGACCGCACCCTGAGGTCGCGCACCTGGAACCGGCGCGCCGGAGAGTCTCCGAGGACGACAGGAGGTCGTCTCTTGACGACACGGTGGAGGGTGTCGAGGAGGCTGGCGATGGTGACCGGCCGTCCCGACCCGATGATCTTGGTGACCGGCTCGGCCATGCCTGCGCTGTCGGGCAGGAGCGCGAGAGCGCTGAGGACGACCTTGGCGCAGTCGTCCGCGTACAGGTAGTCGCGGGTCGTGTCGAGGGGGACGTAGAGCGAGAGCGGTCGCCGCAACAGCGATGCCTTGGCGAGCTGGGAGATCAGGCCCTGCGCCTTCGCGAGGTTCTGTCCGGGTCCGTAGACATTCGTGAGCCGTCCCACCATGGTCGGCACGCCACTGCGTCGGACGAGATCGGCGGCGATCGCCTCGATCTCGAGCTTGTGCCGGCCGTACGGCGCCAGCGGCGCCACGGCAGTGGCCTCGGTGAAGGGCGGTGCCGTACTCCCGGCATACACCCCACCGGCCGACGAGGCGACGAAGAGCGCACGCGGCCCACGCCCCCCCATGCGCGCCAGCTCGTCGGCGAACGCGGTGAACACTGTCGTCTCTGCGGCCAGCGCGCTCTCGTCGGTCCCGACCACGCCTGCACCTGCGACCCAGACCAGGTTCCATCCCCCGCCGCGTCGCTCATCAGCGGCGGCGGCGGCTCGGAGTGTGGACGTCAGTGCGGCGATCTGGTCGTCCGGACGGCTGCCCCAGGGGACGAGGACACGTCGCGTCTCCAGACCCGTGCGGGCGGCCCTGCGCAGCACGGCCGACCCGACCAGGCCTGACGCTCCCACCACCCACGTCGTCATGGAGTGGGCCCGACCTCGCCCTCGCGCTCGTCCGTCCGCTGGGAGACGACCTCCGCGCGACCCAGTGGGCCGTCCGCGGGATCCCCGACCACGAGATAGGCGGGGCGTCCCATCGCCATGTTCACGGCGGTACCGAGATACTCGGCAAGCACGCCCAGCGCGAAGAGGATCGCGCCGGAGGTCAGGAGCACGACGGTGATGAGGGACGTCCAACCCGCCTGGACGTCCGATCCCGCGAGCTTCGCGATCACGAGGACGACGGCGACCGTCACACCGAGCGCAGCCAGCAGCGCCCCGAGCACACTCACCAGCCGCAGCCCTCGGGTCCCGCTGGTCACGACCATCCGCCAGAAGTGCGACAGCAGTGAGCGGAAGCGATAGCCCGAGACTCGGTCACCCTCGTCGCGCAGAGTGACCGGGCTCGTCGCCGCGTTGCGGGCGACCCAACCGAGCGCGACATCGAGGTAGATGCCCGCGCCGGAGTAGGCGGCCACGCTGCGGCCGACCTCGCCCAGCACCAGGCGGAAGCTGTTGTACATCGTCACCTCAGGGGTGCCGCCGATCTTCGCGATCAGCCACTTGGCCGTCCGCGAGGCGCCGTTGCGGAGTGCACCGTGCGGGGCCTCGTTCACCGGAGCGCCATAGACGACGCTCGCCTGCTCCCGTAGCGCGGTGTCGAGCATCCCTCCGATGTCACCGGGGTCCTGCTGGCCGTCCTCGTCCATCGTGACGATCCAGTCACCGCCCGTCGACGACATCCCGGCGAGCGTCGCGGCGTGCTGTCCGAAGTTGCGACTCAGCCACACCACCCGGACCCACGAGTGCTCGTCGGCGAGCGCACGCATCACCGACGGGGAGTCGTCGGGGCCGTTGTCGTCGACGAGGACGATCTCGCCGATCCTTGCCGTAGCCCCGCCCGGCGTGGTGAACGGCTTCGTGTAGGGCGTCAGCTCGTCGACCACCGCGCGAAGGTGCTGTTCACCTTGGTAGACGGGAATCACCACGGAAAGGTCGTGACACTCGCCGAGCAGGCCTGAAGATCTCTCTGACACTCGCGCAGTCTAAGCGACTTCCGGCCAAGGAAGAGCGTGTTCGAGCCGCACCCTCCGAAGACTGCCGTCCTGTGCCGTTCAACGACTATCCTGGCCGTCGCCGTTCCCGATGAAGGATCACCGAGTGACGCTCGTCCCTGCCGCCCCCAAGCCGGCACCGAACGCGGCGCGACGCACGCGCCGCGCCTGGCGGGTCAACCCGTCCGCCGTGGTCCTCGTGCTCGTCGCCGCCCACGTCCTCCTCAAGCTCGCGCTCCTGCCGATCGCCCTGCGCACGCCGCTGCAGGGCGACGAAGTCGCGTACCACGCTGGCGCGCAGGCGCTCGCCGATGCCGTGCGGGCGTTCGTCAGTGGCCACGAGATCTCCGGCTCGGAGCTCCAGTCGGCGGTGATCGACCGTGGCTGGTTCATGCCCGGAGTCTCGCTGACGCTGACCCCTCTTTATCTGGTTGCGCCCGACGCTGGCCTCGAAGCGGCTCGCCTGTACGTGGGCGTGCTCACGCTCGTGGTGTTCCTGCTGGGCGTGCGGGCCCTCGCCCGGGTGGCCGGTCGCAAGTACGCGGCGGCGCTCCTCGTCTTCCCCGGGCTCGTGCCACTGTGGGTGCTGTTCAGCTACACGTCGTGGGGCGACCTCGCCGCAGGGCTGGTGCTGATCCTGCTGGTCGCCGCCCTCGTGAAGGTCTGGCGCCGGCTCGACGGTGGCGAGGCGGTCCGGATTCGCGACGGCGCGCTCGTAGGCCTCCTGCTGATCTCGACTCTCTATCTCCGGTCGAGCGTGCTGCCACTGGTGCTCGCCGTCCTGCTGCTCAGCGTCCTCACGGTCGTGTGTCGGACGCGCGGCGCGTCCCTCGTGCGTTCTCTCGCGAGCTGCGCTGTTGCTGCCGCAACCTTCGTGACCCTCCTCTTCCCGTGGTCCTACGCCGTGAGCCAGACCTTCGGATCACCCGTCACCACCACGACGACCGTCCCCATCTCGATGGCGTACGCCTTCGGCGACCACGACGAGCTGTGCTTCGGCCCGTGCCGCGGGGGCAACCCGTGGTACGCGATGACGGACTACGCGGCCGAGGTGGCCGAGCGGACGGGGCAGAACGAGCTCGAGGTCCAGCAGGAGATATCTGACCATGCGCTCCGGGACGTGACCCTCGGCTCGTACGCGGCTGCCGTGCTCGACAACTTCGACCGCTACGTGCTCGATCCGACCGGGTTCGAACCGCTCTTCCGCGTGCCGGCCGACACTGACGACTTCGTCCCGCGCCCGCCCGGGCCGGTCTCGGAGACCATCGTGTGGACGACCAAGATCGTCTTCTTCTCCGTGCTCGGGCTGGCGGCTCTGGGGATCCTGCTCGTGAGGCGCCTCCCAAGAGTCGCCCAGGTGGTGGCGCTGCTCGCCGGGATCCTGGGCGGTGCCCTGATGTCCCAGCCGTTCGTCCACGTCGGCTCGCCGCGCTACTGGCCCGTCTACGCCCCGATGATGGCGCTCGCCGCGGTCGGTCTGCTCGTCCGCTCGGACGCCTCGGCCTCGAGCGTGTGGTTGCGCAGACTGCAGATCCTCGTCGCCGTCGGCTGGATAGCGGTGCTGCTCGGCCTCGCCCTCGTCGCCGACTGACCATCCTCACCGCGGGGTCGGCACTCCGAGCTCTCGCGGCTCATCCGCCGGCGATGCTTCGGCGACCACGGGCATCGTTGGCGGCGCGAGCCTCAGGTAGTTGAGCCGCGCGGCCTCCCGTCGCGCCATCGTGATCGCGTCGAGCACGAGCCCCACTGCCCACCCGAGCAGCCCCGCGAGGGCGAGCGTGGCGGCGAGCAGCGCCGTCGGAAGGCGGGGGACGAGCCCTGTCTGCGCGAAGTCGAGCACGACCGGGATGCCGAGCGCCAGGGCGAGCACGATAGCGAGGGACCCGATCAGCCCGTGGAACAGGATCGGCCGCTCGAACCGGGTCAACTGCGCGATCCGGTTCAGGATCCTGAACCCGTCGCGGTAGGTGCTGAGCTTCGAGAGGCTCCCCTCGGGGCGCTCCCGGTATGCGACGGGCTGCTCGGTCGTCGGGACCCGCAGCGTCACGCAGTGGACGGTCAGCTCGGTCTCGATCTCGAACTCGCGGGAGAGCGCCGGGAACGACTTCACGAAGCGCCGCGACATGACACGGCATCCGCTGAGCATGTCCGTCACCGGAACGCCGAAGAGCCTGCTGACCAGCTGGTTCAGGGCCTTGTTACCGGTCGCGTGCCCCTTGCGGTAGGCCAGGAGGCTCGTCATCTCGCGCACTCCCAGCACATGGTCGTACGGACCCTCGAGAAGCCGCTCGATCATCTGCGGGACGGCGCTCACGTCGTACGTGTCGTCGCCGTCGACCAGGACGTACACGTCGGCGTCGACGTCCGCGAAGGCGCGCCGGACGACGTTGCCCTTCCCCTTGGAGTTCTCGTAGCGGACGATCGCGCCCGCCTCGCGGGCCAGGTGGTCCGTGCTGTCGGTCGAGAGGTTGTCGTACACGTAGACGTGGATGCCGGGGACTGCCTCGCGAAGGTCGGTCACGACCTTCGCGACGGACAGCGCCTCGTTGTGGCAGGGGACGATCGCAGCGACGACCTGCGCTGACGCACCCATAGGGCTCCTTCGATGCCGGGAGGGGACGGCGTTCTCACCCCAACACCCTGACATGATGGGGGCCGACTGGGTAGGGCCCGAAGGAGAAACCGTGGCAACCGACGACTTCGTTTACACCGGAAGCGACAACCTCGAGGTGATGGCGGACGCCGTCAACTACAACCGCTTCCTGCTCGACTCCGTGATCCGCCACGTCCCGTCACCGGAGGCGTCGGTGCTCGACTTCGGCGCGGGCGCCGGCACGTACGCCGACATGATGACGACCCGCGGCATCCGCCCCGACGTGCTGGAGCCGGACGGCGACCTGCGGAAGGTGCTCACCGGGAAGGGCCACCGTGTCGTCGATCTGGACCACGGTGACGACACGGTGGAGGGTGGGTACGACGTCGTCTACACCCTCAACGTGCTGGAACACATCAAGAACGACCAGGAGGCGTGCGAACAGCTGGCCTCGCTGCTCAAGCCCGGCGGCCGGCTCGTGGTCTACGTCCCGGCCTTCGAGGTGCTGTTCACCTCGATGGACGAGAAGGTCGCCCACTACCGGCGCTACCGCCGACGTCCGCTCGAGCGCCTCCTCCGCAACGCAGGCCTCGAGGTCGTCGAGTCGTCCTACTGCGACCCGGCCGGCTTCTTCGCGACGCTGAGCTACCGCTTCCTGGGAAGCTCGGACGGCTCGATCTCGCCGGCTGCCCTGAAGCTGTACGACCGCGTCGTCTTCCCGATCAGCCGGGCGCTGCACCGCGTCACGGGTCGCCTGTTCGGCAAGAACGTGCTGGTGGTCGCGACCCGCGGCTGAGGCCGTCAGCCGCCGGCGGGCGGCACCACCTCGTAGATGGTGTGCGTGATCTGGCCCTGCTCGTACGACTCGAGCGCCCTCAGGCACGCGGTGCTCGGCGGCACGGCATCGGCGATCACGTAGTCCACGTGGCGCTGGGCGAACATCTCGCAGGGATCGAACGTGACCTGGAGGACGTCGACCCTCGGCGTGGTCGGCACCGGCGGTCCGCTCCCCCAGCGCCATTGCACGTGCGCCAGACGGTTCCAGAGATCCTCGTACCGGCCGTCCGGGTCGATGCGGTCCCACATCTCCTCGGAGGGGTAGGTCTGGACCCCGCTGTAGCCGGGGACGCCGGCCGAGAAGACGGCAGCCATCGACGCCGGGGTCCCGACCCCCACCCAGGCGGCGTCTGTGTCGCGCTCGGCGATCTCGGTCAGCGCGCGCCCCGCGGCCGTGTCGGTCCTGAGGTCGAACACGCCTTGATAGAGCGGGTTGACCCCCGCTCCCACGGCGAGCGAGGCGACGAGGAGGGTCGTCGCACCGACGGACACGTAGCGGCGGGCGAACGCCACGACGGTCACGGTGAGCAGCGCCGCGACGGCGATCGCCGCCCTCGACGGCACGGCGGGAGACCCGGCCTCGTCCAGCTTCTGCCACACCCAGCCGAAGGACAGCACGACCACGGCGCCTCCGCTGAGCGCCGCCCACCACGGGGCACGCCGGCCCATCACCTCGAGCCGCTCGACCAGCACGACGACGGTGACAACGAGCAAGGGAAGGAAGGCCGCTCTCAGGCGGACGAACTGCGAGCGGTCGAGGAGCAGCAGCCGCGCGAGGTCGTCCCATCCCGGGATGAACAGGAAGGCCAGCACGAGGGCGTTGACGGCGAGCAGCGTGAGAACGAGCCAGTCGACCGTCCGCCGCTTGCGATAACGGGACCAGACGATCCAGACCAGGGGAACCGCCAGGTAGAGGCTCAGCAGGAACGGGACCGACGCCGTCGACTCGTTGGTCCCGAGGCCTTCGAAGTTGCCGTGGAGGAGTGCGCGCTGGAACGGCCCGCTCAGCAGCCCGACGAGGTAGTCAGTGTCCGCCTCCCCGGTGGGCGTCAGCCGCTGTCCCGGATAGACCGTGCCGAGCAACGCCTCGACAGTCTCCCGACGCGTCCACAGCCACACGGCCATCACCGCCGCGGAGACGACGGCAGCGACCCCCAAGGGCACCATCCGGAGGAGGACCTGCTTGCCCGGCACGCCGTCGTTGCGCCACCTGCACAGGAGGTATCCGACGACGAAGGCGGCTGCCGGGTACGCGACCGCCAAGATGAACGGCAGGTAGATGCTCATACCCAGCATGACGACGAGGTATCCAGCCACGACGGCAGGCACGACGACTCCGGCGCGGGTGGACGAACGCTGCCCCCAGACCACGGCCGTCATCACGGCGAAGGCGACGGCGACGGCGAGCGTCATGATCGGCATCCACCACCACTGCACGAGCGGCTGGAACATGAGGACGAGCGCGAGCACCGGTCCGAGCAGCACACGCGTCGGCAGCATCGTCACGACGAAGGCGTGGACGGACGAGAGCAGGAGGACGGCGGGGAGCCACCAGCGCCACGCCATGCCGTGGTCGAGGCCGAGGAACAGCGACCCCCACAGGTGCGGACGGAAGATCGTCGACCAATCCCAGGACGGCGAATCGTTCATCACCGTCGCGTCCATGCCGCCGGGGAACACGTGGTTGACGGCCGGGAAGCCCTGCGCGGTCTGTGACACCAACCAGCTCCCCTGGACGAACCACTCGTCGCTGCGGATCGGTCGTGGGGTCCCCGCGAGGAGGTTCGGGTCGGCGCCCTCACCGAAGGTCCGCCACCAGGCCCCGCTCGAGGTGCCCGAGACCTCCAGGACGACGGCGAGCGCAAACAGGACGAGAAGCAGCACGGGGAACCACAGGAGGACCCATACCCCTGGCAGGCCGTCAGGACGCGGAGCTGCGTGAGCGATCCACCACTGACTTCGACGATCTGCCGTTCGGTCACTCATCGCGCCACCGCTCACCGGGATAATGGGATCGACGGGACGCGCCCTGGTCTCTCCACGGTCACGGGCCCGATCCTAGTGGCGACGGGGCCATCCCGTTCCACTTGTTCGAGCACGACCAGGCAACGCGAGAGGAAAGCATGTCGATCGACGTGAGTGTGGTCGTCGCCACGTACAACACGGGGGACAAGCTCGACGCCCTCCTCGGCTCGCTGACCGCACAGACCCTTCCGCCGGAGCAGTTCGAGGTGGTGGTCGTCGACGACGGCTCCACCGACGACACCTGGACACGGCTGCAGGAGGCAGCAGAGGCGACGCCGAACCTCCACCTCGAGCGCATCCCCAACTCCGGCTGGCCCGGGCGCCCGCGCAACGTCGGGACTGACCTGGCCCGCGGCCGCTACGTCTTCTACGCCGACCACGACGACGAGTTGTTCCCCGAGGCGCTCGAGCGGATGGTCGCTCTCGGGGACCGTGCCGATGCCGACGTGGTCGTCGGCAAGGAAGTCCGCTCGGGGGCGCGGACCATCGGCGCGGAGGCCTTCTTGGCCGATCGTGAGCGAGCCGACCTGTTCGACAACGACGTGCTCGCCATCCTGACTCCGCACAAGCTCTTCCGTACCGCCTTCCTGCGCGAGCACGGCATCCGGTTCCCGGAAGGACGCCGGCGGTTGGAGGACCACGTCCTCCTCGCCGAGGTCTACACCCGTACCGACAGGATCGCCGTGCTGGCGAGCTATCCCTGCTACCGCTGGATCATCTACCCCGACGGCAGCAACAACTCCGACGACCTCGGCGACCTCGACGTCTACTTCTCGAGCCTCGCCGACGTCTTCGACGTGCTCGACCGCGCCGACATCACCCCGGAGCAGCGCGATCGCCTGACGCAGTTCTGGTACGCGACGCGGATGCTCCGCAGGCTCGCGCCCTTCTGGTTCGACAAGTGGACGCCCGAGTATCGCGACGAGGCCGTCAAGATCATCGCGGACCTCGCGTCCGAGCGGATCCCGCCTCGGCTCGACGCAGGGCTTCCGCCCGTCCTGGCGCGGCGCGCGGCACTCCTCCGCGAAGGTGACTTCGCCGGCATCGTCGCCCGGGCCGATGCTGACCGCGACGTCCATCTTCGGACGGACGACGTGCGCGTGCGCTGGGACGATGGTCGCTTGACGATCTCCCTCAGAGGCACCCTCGCGCACGAGGACTCCCCCGTCGCGCTCGTCACGCACCGCGACGGCCTCTTCCTCACCGATGACGTCGCGCGGCAGCACGACATCGCACCCTTCCTCGACGAGGCGTACGTCGACCTCTCCCTGCGCCGACCCAAGAACGGCGTCGAATGGTACGCGAACCAGCCGATCGCCCTGCGCCCGATCGAGCGCGACGGGATGCTCGTCCTCGAGGCAACCGGCACCTTCGTCATCGACCCGACCGACGTCGCGTTCGGCTCCCCCCTCGACCGCGGCCGTTGGTCGGTCTACGCCCACGGGCAGGCGCTCGGCTACACGACCAGGCCGCGGCTCCTCGCCGAGTCGCCTGGGCCCGCGATCGTCGACGGCATCGCGCTGCGCACGCTCACCGACGACGAAGGGCGGCTCACCCTCGTCGTCGACGCCCCGGTGGGGGCCCTCGCAGACCTACGGACCTCGCTCACGGTCGCCGGCCGCGGCCACCGGGCGCGAGTGGGTGTGGACCTCTCCGGCGTCCACGTCCGCAATCTTCAGGACGCCGCCTTCGGGTTCCGCATCCTCGGCGAGGACGTCTCCGCGACACTCTCCGCCGGCGACCCTGTGCATCTCGACGCGCGGCTGGAGGTGCCGTCCGGCCGCCATCCCGTACGGCTCACACTCGGGTCGGCCGCGGGCCCGCCGATCGCGACGCTGTTCGTCGGCCGATGGTGGCAGCGAGTGGAGACCGCTCCTCCACGCTGGAGGAGAGCGCTCAGGCGCCTGGCACGATCCCTTCGACGTACAACGCCTTGACCCGCTCGACGACGCGCCGCGAGCTGCTGTCGTCGACGTGGTCGAAGAAGATGCTCCGTCGCCACGCGTAGTCCTCATCCTGCTCGGTCGTCCGCGGGGCGAGCATGGTGTCGAGCGCCGACGAGAAGGACGCGAAGTCACGGCAAACCGGGCCGGGAAGCACCTGCTCCAGATCGTAGAAGAGCCCACGCTCGGACCCCGCGTACCGCTCGTAGTCGTAGGCGAAGCTGATGACCGGCTTGCCCGTCATCAGGAAGTCGACTACGCAGCTGGAGTAGTCGGTCACGAGCCCGTCGGCGACCCGGTACAGGACCTCGAGATCGGGATAGCGACGCGAGGACAGGTTCAGCGGCTCGAGGGGGGCGAGCATCCGCGAGTAGGTGTGGGCACGGTCCGCCATGTGCTCCCGGACGCCGATCACCACGTTCTCGCGCTCGCACCAGTCCCGCAGCCAGGAGATCTCGTCGTCGGAGAACTCGTAGTAGGCCTTCTCCTGGTCCTGCTTGAACGTGGGCAGGAACATGACAAGCCGCCTGCCGGCCACCTCGTCGCGGAGCCTGTCGAGCGTCTCGCGCAGGTCGTCGGGCAGCTGCTCCTCGTCTCGCACGATGAAGTCGTTGCGCGGGAGACCGGTCATCCAGAGCTGGTCGAGCCCGAGCGGGGCGAACGCGGCCTCCATCGCCAACGAGTCGATGCGCGAGGAGGTGATCACCGCGGTGCAGGCGAGGTTGTGCCGGACGATCGCCTCGCGCTGCGCGCCGCCGTCGATCGCCGCGGTCCCGAAGCGCTTGAGCGGGATCCCGTGCCAGAGGTTGACGAACCGGTGGCGTCGGGGCGACAGCGGAAACGGCACGTTGATGCGCGGCGTGTGCTTGACGAAGATGTGACCGGCGCGAAGGACGTGCCACTGGCCTTCGGGGCTGTGCAGCGGCACGACGACCACGTTCTCGCCTTCGGCGACGACCTCCCGCGAGCGGGTGAGGATGATCTTCTTGATCGAGGGATCGTCACGCACCTCCTCGAACACCGCCCGCTCGTTGCCGGCGAAGGTGTGGTCGTACGCGCAGACCGGGAAGGCCCACCAGTGGTCGTATGTCGGCGTGCGGGCGTCGGCGTGCCGCATCTCGCGCCGGGTCAGGGTCTGCGGCACGTCGACGGTGCCGTCGGGGCGGGTCCGCACCGCGAAGGAGCGGCGGATCCGGTCGTCCGCGGCGACCCGCAGGAGGTTGCGCTCGAACATCTCGACGGGGGCGTCGGGAACGATCTCGGTGACGAGCCGCTTCCAGTCGGCGACGTCGGGCAGGTCGAGAGGGTTCTCCGCCATCAGGTTGCGCTTGAGCAGTGGGAACCCGTCACGCAGCAGCTCGACGTAGGCGCCGGTGTAGAGCGGGTGGAACGGCAGGAGCACGTCGACGAAGGCGTCCGCGCGATAACCCCGCAGGGCGAGGAACTGGTTCAGCCCGATCTCGTACTTGACGGTGACGTCCGACTTGCGGGGTTGCCGGCAGACGGCCTCGACCCATTCACGGAAAGCGGGATCGTCGACGACCTGCTTGCGCAGCGCGAAAAAGGAGGAGCCGAGGTGGAGACGGTCGGTCATCCGCCACTCGGGGGCAGCCCACGCGTCGGCCAGGCCGGAAAGCGGGACGGGGCCGGAGGCACCGTGCTCTGCCGAGTAGGTGCGGCGGACGGCGACCAGCCCCCACACCTGCGCCTCCGACGCGTCGCGGCGGACGAAGACCTCGTCGAGCGGACGGAGCAGGTAGGCGCTGTCGTTCACCAGCACCACGTCGTCGTACGCGGAGAGGGCGTCCCAGCCGACGAGCTCGCGGGCGAGCAGCGCGTACGCACCGACGTCGTGCATCCCGTGTGGCCAGGCCCACGCGCCGCGGGTGACCTCCTCGAGCCTGGCCCTCTCGCTGTCGGCGAGGACACAGTCCGCGAGGACGTAGACGTCGCAGAAGCGGCTCAGCTCGCGCAGGTAGGCGACGAGGTAGTCGTCCACGACGCCGTCGACGTCGTAGGCGGCGAACAGGCAGGCGCGACGCGAGGCCCGGGAGTGGTCTCGCGCGACCGGCGTAACCGGCGCGTGGCGCTCCGGAAGCGGGGCGAGTCCGGCGTGACGGCCGACGAGGAGGTAGTGGAGGTACGGGTTGATCGCGTCCGAGCCGGGGTCGAGGTGGGCGAGCCAGTACGACCAGACGTCAAACCCCAGCTCAGGATTGCCCAGGGCGCGCCACCCGACACGGCAGAAGTGCTCGATCGCGTCGGCGTCCGGGTCCAGCGCTTCGTCGCGGGCGGCGCGATAGCCGGCCTCGTCGAAGGCCCCTGCCGCCGCGACGACGGCGACGGCGCACTCCCGCTCGATGGTCCGGTCCGGCGGGCCGTTCGGCGCCGTGTCGGGGACCGTCAGCCCGGATGTCGACGCAGCCGTCAGCAGCGCGGCCGCCGCATCCGGGTCGTCCGTACGGAGCACGTCCCATCGGTGGACGAGGTCCTGCCACGCCACGGTGAACTGGTCCGGCGACATCACGGGGCCTTCCTCGCCTGCTGGCGCACGTGGTGGACGAAACGTGCCGCGTTCGAGCCGTCGACATGGCGGCGCAAGAGGCGTCGCGCACGGACGTAGCGGTGCGAGGGCGTCTCGGCGGCGAGCGCCGAGTCGAGCGACCGACGGACCATGGAGAAGTCCCGGCAGATCTCGGCGGGCATCACGTGCTCGAGGTCGACGAGGTAGTTGTCCGCGTCGACCGCGGGGAAGAACGGGACGACGGGACGTCCGGTGACCGTGAAGTCGAGGGCGAGCCCGGGGTCCTCGCTGACGAGGGCGGCCGCCTCCCGCACGACCACCGCGGTGTGGCGGAACCGCCGGTGCCCGAGGTCGAGGGCGATCGCGCTCAACGCCCGCCAGGTCTCACGCGCGGCGCTCCCGTCGACCTCGCGGATGCCGACGACGGCACCGTGCTTCTCGCACCACTGCGTCAACCATGCGACATCGTCGTCGGTGAACGGGTACGCGCCGTCACGCGACGGGGTGAGGAGAAGGAGCCGCCGTCCCGCGACCAGTGCGCGAAGCTCCTGCTGCTCGCGCCGAAGATCCTCCGGAAGGCGCTCGTCCGGCATCAGCACGAAGTCGTCGGCAGGGATGCCCGTGACGGCACCCCCCTCGTACGGGACCGGGTGGAGGACGTCCGCCATCACGGTGCGGTCGACGTCCGAGGCGGCGACGTAGCCGCTCAGCGGGGACGTGAGGTCCTCGGTCTTGCGCTCAGGCCGTACCGTCGGCGGCGTCCTGCGCACCAGGTCGATGCCGTCGCGGACGGCGATGACACGGTGCGCGGGCGACAGCCGCAGGCCGAGGGCGGCACCGGGTCGACCGGGGACGAGGACCACGCCGGCGCGCATGAGACAGTCCTGACCCTCGGGGCTGGCCAGTGGCGCCACCACGACGTTCTCGCCCTCGAGATCGAGCCGTCGCGACCGCGTGAGGACGACCTTCTTGATCGACGGGTCGTCCCGCACCTCCTCGAAGATCGCGCGGGCGTTCGGCGGCAGTTGGCCGTCGGTCGCAGACACCGCGAACGCCCACCAGTGGTCGTACGTGGGGCTGAGGCGATCGGCCTCGCGAAACGCCCGGCGGTCGCGCACCGAGGGCACGCTCACCGTGCCGTCGGAGGCGGTGACGATCGCGAAGCTCCGGCGGAGGCGGTCGTCGGGCGCGGTACGGAGCAGATTGCGCTCGAACATGTCGACAGGCGCGTCCGGCACCGCTGCCCGCACGCGCTGCTTCCAGTCGCGCAGGTCGGGGGTGTCGTAGTGGTTCTGGTAGAGGAAGTACTTCTTGAGGAGCGGGAAGCCCTTGTCGAGCAGGCGGAAGTACTGGTTGGTGAAGACCGGCTGGAATGGGTACAGCGCGTCGATGTAGGTGTCGAGGTCGTACCCGGACGCGACGAGGTACTGGGAGAGCCCGATCTCGTACTTGTGCACGATCGGCGCCTTGCCGCGCTGCCGGTGCACCGAGTCCAGGATCCGGCGGAAGCCGGCGTCTCGGATCACCGGTTGCCGGTATGCGAGGAAGTAGGAGCCGACGTGGAAGTCGAACTCGGGCTCGCGGGCGAACTCGGCGAGGAGCTCGCCGCGCACCCGCTCCATCGGGATCGGCGCGACGGTGACGTCCTGGACCGGCTCGGCGGTCCGGGCTACTCCCTTGGTGGCCTGCATGCCCCACCAGTCGCACGCCTGTCGGGACATCCGCGCGAACACCTCGTCCAGCGGACGGAGCAGGTAGCAGCTGTCGTTGACCAGCAGCACCTCGTCGTACGTCTCCAGCCGATCCCATCCGACCAGGTCCCGGGCGAGCATGCTGTAGGAGCCGAAGTCGTACGCGCCGTGCCGCACCGTCCAGGCACCCGCGGTCACGCCGGCCAGCTTCTCGAGCTCGGCGTCGTCGACGTGGCAGTCGGCCAGCACGAAGACGTCGGCGAAGCGCGACAGCTCACGGACGTACTCGATCAGGGAGTCGTCGAGGATCCCGTCGGCGTCGTACGCCGCGAAGAGGCAGGCGCGGCGCACCTCGCGCTCGGTCGGCAGCACCGTGCCAGGTCGCGGCGGCACCCACTCGGCACGGGTGCTCAGCCCCTGGTCCCTGCCCGCCACGAGGTAGTGGACCAGAGGGTTGAGCTCCTCTCGGGCCGGGTCGAGGTGGGTGCTCCAGTAGTGCCACGTGTCGAAAGCGGCGCTGGGCAGCTTCGCCTCGCGCCACCCGAAGCGGCAGAAGTGGAGGAGGAGATCGTCGACGCGCTCGGCGACCGTCGGGTAGGCGTGGGCGTAGAAGTCGCGGTCGAAGAGTCCTGAGGCGGACACCAGAGCCACGTCACGAAGGAGCTGACGGTCGTCGGCATCGGGAGGAGCGGGATCGACGGTGTCGACCGAACGCTCACGGTAGGGCCCGTCCTGCATCGCCGCCACGGAAGGGTTGGGTGCAAGGCCACGCGCGGCGCCCTGCGTCAGGTAGTGGTCGATGGCCTCGTCGATACCGGCGAAGTCCTGGCCGACCTGCGTGCGGTACCAAGCGACGTCGAGCCAGCCGGACGCCCGCAGGAACTGACGGCGGGACTCCAGCATGGCGAGGTCCGTCCGAGTGGACGACGCCGTCATGAGCGACCGACGCCTCCACGCCGCAGGAGACGCTTCACGCGGCGAGGGATCCTCCGCCAGCCAGCGCCGCCGGTCTGGAGTCGCTTGACCTGGGCAGCGAGCCGGTCGGCACGAGCCTTCGCGCGAGCGCGCTGCTCCTTGACGGCGCTGAGCTCCTCGGCCCAGCCCTCCTGCTCCTGCCGAAGCTGGGCGAGCTCGAGCCGACACTGCCGTAGCTCCTCGTGGAGCCGTCGTTCGGACTCCGTTCGGACTTGCGCCAACCCCGGTCCTCTCTGGGTCTCGCCCCGCGCGATCATCGTGCCGCGACATGGTGGGCCGTTTTGCGACGTGAGCGTTGAAAAGGTTATCAGAGGAGAACCGCACACCTCGCGATGCCGCGGACGCAGGCTCGGGCGCGGACGGAGCGGTCGGTATCGTTCCCGTTAGTCGACGTCTGAGGAGAGCCATGCCTGGCGGCCTGAGCAGCAAGATGCGGCGTGCGGCCGGCCGCGGCCGACGCAGTGTGCGTGACTGGCGAGACAGCCAGTCGCACGCGACCGGCGATGCCGCCGCGCTGCTTGCGTCGGGCCTCTTCGACCCGTGGTACTACAGCCTCCAGGTCGGCAAGAAGTACGGCGCGACGCGAGCGGCTGAGCAGTTCCTGACCTCCGGAGCTGGTGACGGGATCCTCGCGAACCCTCTCACGGACTTCGCCGCGACGGGGTTGTCGTACGAGCAGATCGTCTCCGACCTCCTCGACGGATCGGCGCGCACCTACCCGGTACGGGACCTGCTCGACGACCTCGCCCTTCTCGACGAGCTCCCCGAGTGCGCCGAGCACCCCGGCGGCCCCGTCGGGTTCTCTCTCCAGCACGCCCACGCCGGCGCCCCTGTGGCCGCCTTCGGCACCCGCTCGTGGCGCCGGTTCCGAGAGCAGCGCGCCCGACAGTCCCGGGCGTTGCGCCTCATCCTGGGGTCCGGGCTCTTCGACCGCGCGCACTACGAGCGCCAGGTCGGCAGGGCGTTCCTCAGCGATCGCGCAGCCGCCTGGCACTACCTCGAGGACGGCGAGGTTCAGCGCCTGTCCCCGCACCCGCTGTTCGAGCCCGAGTGGTACAGGCTCTCCGCCGATGTCCGCGCGGCCGGGTCGTTCGCCCACTTCCTGCGCAACGGTCAGACGGAGGGGGCAGCGGGGCCGCACTTCGACGGCCGGACGTATCTCGACCGGTTCCCCGAGGCAGCCGACCATCCTGCCGGCCCGCTGGGGCACTACCTGGCCACGGCCACGGCGCAGACCCTGACCGTGCCGCCACCGGGCGAGGACGTCGAGGCCACGACGTGGGGCCGACTCGCCGAGCAGATCCGCACCGGCGCACAGGAGTTCGGGCGTCAGCAACAGCTCACCCGGGCGCCAGCGACGCGGTGGGCTCGGTGGCACCTCGAGACGGTGACACCTCAGGAGGGCGCTGCCGAGACGGCCGTGGCGATTCTCGCCGACGCCGACGCCTGGAGCGACGAGGCGCGCGACAACCTGCAGACCGTGATCGACCAGCGCCATCAACGGTGGGTGCTCCGGGTCGCGGTGAGCACCGACGGATCCGCCCCCGCTGAGCTCGTCGGCGCGGCCGCCGCCGATCCACGGATCGTCCTCGTCCCCACGGCCGGTGTCACGTGGGTCGATCGCACGCGCGAGCTCCTCGGCACGGTCGACGAGCCGTGGGTGTGCCGCTGGCAGCCCCAGGAACGGTGGTCTCCCTACGCGCTCAGCGGACTCCTGTCGGCCGCCTCTCCCGGATCCGGGGCGCACGCGGCTGCCGTGGACCTGGCAGGGACGGAGCCGACCTGGTCGCGCGAGCTCCCCGACCCGTCGTCGATGCTGTGGCAGCCGTTCCGCTCGCTGTCGGCAGTGCTGCTGCCCACCGACGAGCTGCGCCGCACCCTCACCGTGGTGGACGAGCAGGCCGGCGACGCGTACGAGTGGGACGTCCTGCTGCGCCTGGAGACACCGTCGACCTTCGTTCCGTTCGTCGCCGTACGCGGCGAGGAGCTGGGCGCGTTCCCGCTGTCCCCCGGCATGACGAGCCCCTACGAGCACGTGGTCCGGGCTGGACGGCTGCTCGACTGGGACGCGTTGGTCGACGGCCTCGGGGGCCGCGTGAAGGGCCGCGTGTCGATCCTGATCCCGACCTTCCAGGACTGGCGCTTCACCCGACGTGCCGTCGCGCTCGCCTCCCGCGCGCAGGCCGACGTCGAGGTCGTCGTGATCGACAACGGGTCCCGGCGCGACATCACCAGCGTCCTGACGTCCGCGTTCGCCGGCGACGAAAGCGTCGTGATTCGACGGGCCGCCTGCAACACCAACTTCTCGACCGGTTCCAATCTCGCCTTCGCCGAGTCCACGGGTGAGCGTGTCGTCTTCCTCAACAACGACACCGAGCCGCGCGACGGGTGGCTCGAGCCGCTCCTCGCGCGCCTCGAGGAGCCCGACGTCATCGGGACGCAGCCCTTGCTCCTGTATCCGGATGACTCGATCCAGACCGCCGGCACCGTGTTCTACGGGAAGTTCGCCGCTCCCGGACACCTTCTCGTCTCGCACCCGTCGACCGACTACCCCGTTGACGCCGACCTGCACTTCACCGCGATCACCGCGGCCTGCATGGCGCTCACAGCCCGCTCGGTCGCCGAGGTGAGCGGATTCGACCCTGTCTTCGTAAACGGCTTCGAGGACGTCGACCTCTGCCTGAAGCTGGTCGAGTCCCACGGAGGCCGCTTCGCCGTCGCTCCCGAGGCGAGGGTCGCCCACCACGAGAGCAAGTCGCCGGGGCGGTTCGCGCGCAGCGAGCCGAACCGTCTGCGGTTCGCCGATCGCTGGGGCGCCCGCTTGCCCAAGCCCGAGACTCATCTGTGGGCGGCCGCCGGCTTCGAGGTCGTCAGCCTGCGCGTCCCGGCCGGGCTCCCGAAGAGTCACCGGCGCTCGAGCATCGTCCCGCACGTCGTCCGTCGGCCCTCACTCGTCGAGTCCGGTCCTGGGAAGGGTCTCCCCCGCCTGCGATGGGCGCTCAAGATCGCCGCTCCGGGCGGCCCGCTCGGCGATCGGGCTCCCGACGCCCTGCTCGCCGACGAGGTGGCCGCGGCGCTGCGCTCTTGGGGGCAGGAGGTCGTGATCGACCGTCACGGCGCGCACGAGCGCCCGCTCTCGGACTACCTCGACGACGTCACCCTCACGCTGCGCGGGCAGGACCGTACCTCTCCGGTCCTCGGGTGGTCGACCAACCTTCTGTGGGTGGTCAGCGACTTCGAGGACGTGGATGCGGACGAGCTGACGATCGGGTTCGACCGCGTCTACTCAGCAGACGCGGCGTGGGCCGTGAGCGCGGCCGAGCGGACGGGCCAGCGCAAGAGCATCCGCCCGCTCGCGGTCGTCGAACGGCCGTTCGACGAGCAGGCCCGACGCCTGCTCGTCGACGTCCTCGACGTCCGCGGGGTCGCGCACGACCTCGCTTGACGTCGTCGGTCAGGAACCGGGCCGCAGCTTGCGCGCCGCCCGGCGCACCGCGGCGGACGCGCGCACGGTACGAGAGGCCCGCAGCGTCCGGAGCTCGGCCCTGACCTCCTCGAGCTTCTCGTGCTGGGCCCTCGCCTTCTCGCGGGCGGCCGCTACCTTCGCGCGCTGAGCGGTGATCCGCTCCCGCTGGCTGGCGATCTTCTCGCGCTGACGCGTGATCCTCGCCTGCTGGGCACGCAGCTCGTCCTGCTTGGCGGCGATGTAGTCGCGCAGCGACGCCTCGCGGGCGACCTGGACGTCGTACTGGTTGTGCAGGCGGCGTCCGAGGGCCGAGTCCCACACATCCCGATCGTAGTAGTTCGTCTGGAGGCTCTCGCGGCATCGTGCGAGCGCCTCCGGGCCGGTGTGGTTGGTCGTCAGCGCGACCTGCAGCTCGGCCTCCTCGTCGAGGACGCGCGAGGCGAGCTCGTCGTCGACCGTCCGGTCGAGCAGACCCATCAGGTAGACGAACACCTCACCCAACGTCCGTGCAGGTGCCCACATCTCTGGCGGCGTGTCACCGAGGAGCGAGTTCGCGAACCAGAACAGCCCTCGCTCGACCACCCGGTCGACCGAGCCCTCGGTGTGGAACTCGTTGTCGATGAGCTGGAGCTCTCCGTCGTCGGCGACGATCACGTTCGTCGGCATCGCGTCCAGCGGGACGACGCCGTCGACGGTCGTCGACTCGACGAGGCGACTCCAGCGTGCCAGCAGGTCACGGCGCTCGGCCTCGTCGCCTTCGACGAAGACCTCGGCGAAGGAGCGTCCCACCCGGAACGGCCAGGACGTCATCCCGTCGGCGATCATCTTGCCGGGCTGGGGACTGTACTGGCGCTCCACCAGCACCTCGTCGTCCACGACGCGGATGGTGGTCGATGCGGCGTACTCCCGCCTGCGGTTGATCGAGAAGAACCGCGCGAGGCGATCCTCGGGCCAGACGCGGGCGGGCTCGTCGGTGCTGCCAACGACCAGGAGGGAGTTGGCGAAGTGGCCGCTCAGGCCGGCCCGCGACAATTGCGCCCAGACACGCCGCTCGCTGGCGAGGTGGACTCGTCGGGTGCCCGCGTAGCGGCTGGGGAAGCTGGGCAAGTCCTCGAGCAGGCCGGGCGCGGTACGGGTGAGCCCGTCCGTCTCCATCACCACCCGGGTGTGCTTGTAGTCGGGAAACACGCCGAACACGCGGGGCGTGAACCCCGCGCGCTCGACGAGGTCGGCGAGCGCGGGTGCACTGAAGGTACGCGCCGGCGATCCGCGCGGGTAGTCCTCGACGGAGTCGTACATGCGTCCGCTGTGGTCCTCGGCGGTCCCGGTCAGGTATTTGACCCCGAGCTTGTTCTCGATGGCGAGCACGAGCGACCCGCCGGGGACGAGCCGCGACCGCGCCTCGTCCAGGAACGCGAGGTAGGGCGCCGGGTCAGGCTCCCCCGACCCTACGTATTCCAGGACTCCCACGATCACGACCAGGTCGTAGGCCGCCTCGCGTGGGATGTCCTCGACGTTGCCCGCGAAGACCTCGACGTTCTGGAGGTCACGGGTGCGCTCGCGTCCGACACGAGCGCGGCTCAGAACCGGCTCGACGGAGTCGACCAGGGCGGCCGTCTCACCGAGGTACCGGGTGATCGGTCCGCACCCGGCACCGATCTCGAGAACGCGGGCATCGGGCGAGATGTCGAGCGCCCGCAGGACGTTGGCCCGGGCCGGATGGGTGTGATAGGTCTCGGCCCAGCCCTCCGCGACCTCCAACATCTCGGTGCTGTCTGACGTGATGTCCTTGGCCCCGCGGACGATCTCGAGAACCCGCTCTTCTGCGCCGTCGCGGTACGGGATATCGGGATTGGGCCGCAGCAGACGGACACCGTCCTCGGTATCAAGGTCACGGGTCCGCAGAGGTGTCGAGAGTGGCGCCACGGTACTCACAGTCTCCAACGCATCGGGGGCAGGGCAGTCCATGCGGGCACAGCCTAGTGAATCCCGACGCGTCATTCACCCCTCAGCCCGATTCAGTGGGCCGCCTCGTACGCCGAGCGGACCTCCTCGCTCACGCGTCCCCGCTCGGACACCTCATAGCCGTTGTCGCGCGCCCATGCGCGGATCTCGGATGCGCTGCCCGCGCCGCCGCTACGACGACGATTCGTACCGCCGGCCGCCGACCTCCGGCGCCCGCCTCGCGACTTGCGTGCCTCAGCCACGTACGGAGCAAATGCATCGCGCAGCTTCTTGGAATTCTTCGCAGAGAGGTCAATCTCGTACGAAACACCGTCAAGCGCGAACGAAACGGTCTCTTCTGCCGTGCCGCCATCGATATCGTCGACCAGGATCACCTGAATTTTTTGAGCCATGCTTGGCACAATACGCCTCGCAAGAAATCCCGACAATGACCGACACGGGGGTGCGACGAAATCAGGCCTCGCGAGACGCCGGGAAAAGAATTGCCTCGCGAATACCGACGCCCATGAGAAGCATCACAAGGCGATCGACACCCAGACCCATTCCACCGGCCGGCGGCATGCCGAACTCCAACGCGCGCAAGAAGTCCTCGTCGACATCCATCGCCTCCGGGTCACCCGCTGCGGCGAGCGCCGCCTGCTCGGTGAGCAGCTCGCGCTGCAGCACAGGATCGTTGAGCTCGGAGTAGGCCGGCGCAAGCTCGACGCCGTTGATGATGAGGTCGAACGCCTCGGCGAGACCGGGCTTGCTGCGGTGGGGCTTGGCCAACGGGCGCACGGACTGGGGGTAGTCGGCGACGAAGGTCGGCTGGATGAGCGTGTGCTCGACGAGCTTCTCGAACAGCTCCAGGACGATCTCGCCCGGCCCCCAGCCGTCTCGCAGCGCGACTTCGTGCTCGGCGGCCAGCTTGCGCAGCGTCTCCTCGTCCGTGTCGAGCGCGACGTCAGCACCGACGGCCTCGGAGACGAGCTCGTGGATGCTGGCCCAGCGCCACTCGGCCTCGAGATCGATGTCGCTGCCGTCGCGTCCGGTGACGACGGTGCGACCGAGTGCACGGGCGGCGTCACGGACGAGGTCACGGAGAAGATCGGCCATCGTGTGGTAATCGCCATAGGCCTGATATGCCTCGAGCATCGCGAACTCGACATTGTGGGTGTTGTCGACGCCTTCGTTGCGGAAGGTCTTCGCGATCTCGTAGACACGATCCACCCCTCCGACCAGCGCGCGCTTCAGGTGCAGCTCGAGCGCAATGCGGAGCAGCATCTCCTGGTCGAACGCATTCATGTGGGTGGCAAAGGGACGCGCTGCGGCACCGCCATTGGTGAACTGCAGCACCGGGGTGTCGACCTCGATGAATCCACGGGTGTCGAGCGTGCGGCGCAGCGACTGGAGGATGGTCGCCTTGGCGCGGACGACCTCGCGGGCCTCGGGCCGCACGACGAGGTCAACGTAGCGCATCGTCGCCCGCAGCTCCTCGGACAACGGGTTGTGCTCGTTGGGCAGCGGCCGCAGCGTCTTGGCGGCAATCTGCCAGGCACGCACCTGGATCGAGAGCTCGCCGCGACGGCTGGTGACGACCTCGCCCTCGACCGCGAGGTGGTCGCCGATGTCGACGAGCGCCTTGAACTCTGCGAGCGACTCCTCGCCGACCTCGGCGAGAGAGATCATGCCCTGGATCTCGGAGCCTTCACCCTCGCGCAGCCGGACGAAGCAGAGCTTGCCAGTGTTGCGCAAGAAGATCACGCGCCCGGCCGTCGCGACGTCCTCGCCGGTGTGCGCGTCGGGCCCGAGAGCCTCGGCGTCGTGCGCCGCGACGATCTCGCGGATCGTGTGGGTGTAGGGCACGGTGAGCGGGTACGGCGAGACGCCCTTGTCGAGCAGCCTCTGACGCTTCTCGCGGCGGACGCGCATCTGCTCCGGGAGGTCGTCGGCGGGCACGGTGGGGACGGCGTCGGTCATGCGTCCCAGGGTATCCGGGCCCCTGACCCTCCTGTGGGCGGACCGGGCGCCGAGACGGCGTGAGCAGTCGCCGCGAAGCCCGAGTGTGGAAGATGCGTTACCGTCCTGTGGTGGGCCGCTCGACCATCGCGACCATCGCCGCACTCCTCGTCGCGGCGGGCCTGCTCGTGCCCGGCCCCACCGCCGCGGCCGCGACCGCGGAGCGGCTCCGCGCGTACGACGCGATCTCGACCCGCGACGCCCCCACGCGCGTCGCCCGAGCACCGCGCGCGGCACCTGCCCGCCCGATGCTCGGCGAGGCGACGACGCTGCGCGGCACGATCCCTTCGAGGCAGCGGCGGCCGGTGGTCCTCCAGCAGAGGCGCAACGGAACGTGGCGCACGGTCGCGCGCGCCATGACGCGCCGTGACGGGACCTACCGGTTCCGGGTCGCCGCGGCACGGACCCGCCTCCGGGTGGTCGCTCCCCGCCGCGCGGCCCGGGGCCTGCCCCGTGTCCGCAGCAGGTCTGCCCGCCTCGTGCCCCGACCGCAGCAGCTCGTCGCGACCGTCCCGCACGTCGTGGCGCGCCGACGGAGCGTGACGCTGCGGGTCCGGCCCCTGCCCGCGCGCGCCGGGCGCAGGGTGACGATCGTCCTGCGCCACCCGCGTCTGGGCACGCGCAGGGTGACGCTTCGCACTCGCGCCGCCGGGACCGCGCGGACGCGGACCGCGTTCGCTCGCTCGGGTGCGGTGCAGGTGCGCGTCACTGCTCGGCGCTATCGCGGCGCTGCCGCCACCACCGTCCGCCGCCGGCTACGCGTCGTGCCCCGTCCTCGGCCGGCCGTGGTCTCGCACCGTGGGCTCTTCGGAGCAGGCGCGGAGAACACCGTCCCCGCCTTCACGCGGGCGGTGGCGGTCGGCGCCGACGCGGTCGAGGCCGACGTCCGCCGTACGAGCGACGGCGTGCTCTTCCTGATCCATGACGAGACCTTCGCCCGGACGACCGACGTCGCCGCTGTCTTCCCCGGCCGCGAGGACGACCCCGTCGGCTCGTTCACCTGGGCGGAGGTCCGTCGGCTCGATGCCGCCGCAGGGCGGTCCACCTCGCCCACACCGGTGCCGTCGTTGGACGAGCTGCTACGCGCTGTCGACAAGTCGGGCGTACGGGTCGTGCTGGACGTGAAGCGTCCCGACCTCTATCCCCGCATCGAGGTCGAGGTGCTCGAGACGGCGCAGGCACGCGGCCTGGTACGCCCGGGCGACGGCGATCTGGTGAGGTTCGACTGCTTCGACTGGACCGCGGCACACCGGATCGCGCTGGCCGATCCGGACGCGGAGACGGGGCTGCTCGCGATGAGGGCGCCCCCTTCCCGCCTCACTCCGTACCGGTGGGCGGACCAGTGGGTGGTCAACCAGCGTGTTGTCGACGCGTCGTTGCTGGCCCGCGTACGCGCCTCTGGCGCAGGTTTGGACGTATGGACGGTCAACAGTCCAAGCGCCGCCCTGGACTTCGCCGATCTTGGCGTGGACGCGCTCATCACCGACAACCTGCCGGCGCTGCGCCGCGTGCTTCGGTGACGACGCGCTAGGCGTTGCGCTCCGCCACGATGCGCAGCCCGATGAGCGTGAGGTCGGGCTCGTGCCGGGTGATCGTCGTGCACTCCCCCAGGACGACATCGGCGTGGCTCCCCGTCGCGACCACCGTGACGTCGTCGTGGTCGAGTGCACGCACCATCCGCGACACGATCCCGTCGACCAGACCGGCGAACCCGAACACCATGCCCGACTGGATCGCCTCGACGGTGTTCTTGGCGATCACGCCGCGCGGCCGGGTGAGCTCGACCGACCGGAGCTGCGCCCCGCGTCGCGCCAGCGCCTCGAGCGAGATGCCGATGCCTGCCGAGATCGAGCCGCCGACGTAGCGGCCGCGCTCGTCGACGACGTCGAAGGTCGTCGCGGTGCCGAGGTCGACCACGACGCACGGCCCGCCGTACAGCTCGCCGGCGGCGGCGGCGTTCACGATCCGGTCGGCACCGACCTCGCGCGGGTTGTCCATCAGGATCGAGACCCCCGTACGGGTGCCGGGCTCCACGATCGAGACAGTGCAGTCGTCGTAGTGCCGCTCGAGCAGGGCGCGCATCTCGTGCAGGATCGCCGGGACGGTGCACGACAGGGCGACCGCGTCGATGTCCGCGATCCCCCGCTCGGCGAGGAGCCCCTTGATCATCAGGTGCCACTCGTCAGCCGTCCGCGTGTCGACCGATGCCACCCGCCAGCTCGCGACCAGCCGCAGACCGTCGAACACGCCGACGACGGTCTGGCTGTTGCGGACGTCGAGACAGAGCAGGCTCACCGCTCCATCATGGCGCAAAGCCCTCCTCAGACCGACCGGGCTGCAGTGACGTCGCCCCGTACGGTCGCGGACCCCGGGACGGGCTCGGCAGGGTCGGAACCGGTGGCGACGAGTCGGTTCTCGGTGTCGACGAAGACGACCCGCGGCTCCAGGGCGCGGGCCTCCGCGTCTGTCACCTGGGCGTAGGCGATCAGGATCACGAGGTCGCCGGGGTGGACGAGTCGCGCGGCGGCTCCGTTGATCCCGATGACGCCCGAACCTCGCTCGCCCGCGATCGTGTACGTCTCGAGCCGCGCGCCGTTGTCGATGTCGACGATGTGCACGAGCTCGCCGGGCAGGATGTCGGCCGCCTCGAGCAGATCGGCGTCGACCGTCACCGAGCCGACGTAGTGCAGGTCCGCCTGGGTCACGGTGGCGCGGTGGATCTTGGACTTCATCATCGTGCGGAGCATCAGCGGTCCTCCGGCGGTCCGAGGGTGAGGGCGACGTTGTCGATCAGCCGGGTCTCGCCCACGTGGGCGGCGACCAGGAGGCGTGCGTCGCAGCCCGGGCGGGGCGGCGTGAGGTCGGGTGCACGCAGGGCCAGGTAGTCCACGACGACCGCACTCTCGGAGTCGAGGACCTCGCGCGCGGCGGTGAGCACGGCCTCCCCACCGAGCGGTGCGGCGTCGCGGCCCGCGGCAAGCGCCCTGGACAGGGTGACGGCGAGCGCGCGCTGCGCCTGGTCGAGGTAGCGGTTGCGCGAGGACATCGCCAGGCCGTCGTCCTCCCGTACGGTCGGGCAGCCCTCGACGGCGACCGGCATGCACAGCGCGCGCACCATCTGGCGGATCAGCACGAGCTGCTGGTAGTCCTTCTCGCCGAAGACCGCGACGTCCGGACGCGTCAGGCCGAGCAGCTTCGCGACCACCGTCAGGACACCCCGGAAGTGGCCCGGCCGCACGGCGCCCTCGAGCTCGGCACCGAGAGGTCCCGGGTCGACGGTGACGCCGCTCGTGTCCGGACCGTCGGGGTACATCTCGGAGATGGCCGGATGGAAGACCACGTCGGCCCCGGCCCGGGTCAGCTGGGCGAGGTCGCGCTCGAAGGTCCGGGGATAGCGGGCCAGATCCTCGCCGGCACCGAACTGGGTCGGGTTGACGAAGATCGACACGACCACGAGGTCGGCGCGCTCGCGGGCGTACGAGACGAGGCTGAGGTGGCCCTCGTGGAGGGCACCCATCGTGGGGACGAGAGCGACGGTGCGGCCGTCGCGGCGTGGGATGGCAAGTGCGGTGTCGAGCTCTTCGCGCGTCGTGGCGACGACCGGGGCGCTCACGCGCCGGTCCGGGTGCCCTCGTCGGCGACCAGGGTCGCCAGGACATCCCACTCGGACTCGCGCAGGATCCGTCGGATCTCGACCGCGCCACCCGCATCGAGCCGGCCGTCGGCGACGGCGTGGGCGGAGGTGGCACGTGCCATCGCCACGTACGCGTCCATCGTCGGCACGGGCTGGTCTGCCATCGCCGCCAGGTGGGCGCGCACGGTCTCGATGTCGCCACGCACCACCGGGCCGGTGAGTGCGGCGTCCTCGTAGAGGAGCGCGTTCTCGAGCGCGGCGGTCAGGAGCGGGCGCAGGACCCCGGCTGGGTCGGCGGCGCCCGTACGACGCAGGATCTGCATGGCCTGCGACACGATCGTGACGAGATGGTTCGCGCCGTGAGCGAGCGCCGCGTGGTAGGTCGTCCGGTCCTCGTCGCGCACCCACATCGGGCGCCCGCCGAGGTCGGCGACCAGGGTCTCCGCGATCTCGCGCTCGTCCTCGCCGGCGGTGAGGCCGAAGACGGCTCCGGACAGGTGCGCGAGGTCGACGTCGGTGCCGGTGAACGTCATCGCGGGGTGGAGCGCGACGGGGCGCGCGCCGACGTGCGCGGCGGCGGCGAGCACGCCGAGGCCGTGGCGTCCGCTCGTGTGGGCGACGACCTGGCCGGGCCGCAGGTGGCCGTCGAGGGCGAGCTCGGCGACAAGACCGGGGAGCGCGTCGTCGGGGACGGCGAGCAGGAGGAGGTCCGCGCGGGTCGCGACCTGTGCGGGCGTAAGCACGGGGACGCCAGGGAGCAGCGTGTCGGTGCGGGTGCGAGAGGCGGCGGACCGGCCGCTGACGGCGACGATCTCGTGGCCGGCTTCGCGCAGCCGGGCGGCGAGCACCGCTCCGACGCGACCTGCGCCGATCACACCTACGGCGTGGAGGGACTTCATCGAATGCCTTTCGTTCCAGTCCCCGTACGGGGTACCAGACAAACGGACTCTTTGAGTCTACGTGCGCGAAACCTTGCTGTAACCGAGTTGTGGGGCGGGTCACATCCAGGCTCAGTCGAGGAGCCCGGCCTTCGCGAGCGCCGCCTTGTAGTACGGCGCAAGGGTGCGGGCGTACGTGATCGTCACGTGGTTGCTGTCGCGGTAGACGTTCGCGCCGCCGATGACCACCGGGCACTCGTCCTTGTCGCAGTACCACTTCGTCATGTCGACGTACGTGGTCCGCTTCGAGCGCTCGACCGCCTGCTCGTACGGGTCGAAGATGTCGGTCACCGAGGCCCTGCGCGACAGCGCGCAGTCGTCGGCACGCGCGATCCCGGCCTCGCCTAGGCAGATGTTGGGGTCGTCCTCCGCGGACCGGCCGCCCTCGGGGTTGTCCCGGATCGCGACGATCGGCGTCTTCGCCTTCAGCGCCGGCGCCCAGACGTCGAGCACCCCCTGGACGCGCTCCTCCTCGCTCGCGCGCTGACTCGAGGCGCGGCTGGTGGTGACGATGAAGTCGAATCGGTCCGGTTCTGCCGTCAGGAGCTCGTCCAGGTTGGCCTTCATGTCGGCGCATGCGGCCTTGCGAGACTCGGGGTTGCCGGCTGCCGGCGGCACAGTCGACCATCCGCACCCCGGGGAGGCGAACATCTCCGCGGTGACGACACCCTGGTCGACGAGGATCTCGAACATCGGCATCAGCGCACGGGCGTGGGAGTCGCCGACGACGGCGACGTGCGGGACACCGCGGCGCGGGGTGCCGAACGGGCAGCCCTCGAAGTCGTCGCCGCGGAGGTACTTGAGGCAGCGGCGGTAGGCGGCGTGGTCCTTCTTGACCTCCGACGGGTCGGGGATCACCACCTTGTCGAGCGCCGGGTCCGGGCATGTGTCGGCGAGCTTCGGGTCACGCGCCGCCGCGCCGAAGCATGCGCCGTGCTGCTTGAGGAGCGACTCCGCTGCCTCCGCGCGGGCGGCGTTGTCATAGTCGACGACGCTCCAACCGACGAAGCAGCCGGCGACGAGGGCGCCGGCAGTCGCGCCAACCAGGCCGAAGGTCACGCCCGAGCGCGGGATGCCGAGGCGCCGCGTCGTGCGTACGGGATCCTCGACCCACTTCTTGGTCGCCCAGGACAGCAGGATGGTCACGACGGCGATGGCGATCTTGTCGAGCGTCCCGAGCGACGAGCCCGTCGCGTACGGGAGGATCACGATGAGCGGCCAGTGCCAGAGGTACACCGAATACGAGATGTCGCCGATGAACTGCGCGGGGCGCCAGGACAGCGCGTGCGTCGGCGACCAGGCGACCGACGACGGGTGGCCGGCCCACAGCAGCGCCGCCGTCCCCAGCACGACCCACACCGCCGCCGTGCCTGGCATCGGGGTCGCCTCGTCCATGCGCATCGCGCAGACCGCGAGCGTGACGAGGCCGAGCAGCGACACCAGCGCCCGCAGGCTCGCGCGCCCGGCCAGCACCGGCACGAAGGCGAGCAGCGCTCCGACGCCGAACTCCCAGGCACGGGTCGTCGTGACGAAGTACGACGTGGCGGGATCGGTGGCGGTGAGGTGGAGCGAGTACACGAACGACGCGACCGTGACGGTCGCCAGCATGGCGAAGATAGCGATGTGCTGGCGGCGCTGGCCCAGCCGCGTCGACAGGATCGGCGCGCACCACAGGGCGGCGATCACCAGCACCGGCCAGACGATGTAGAACTGCTCCTCCGCCGACAGGGTCCAGTAGTGCTGCGCGGGTGAGGCGACGTTGTCGGCAGCGAGGTAGTCCACGGCGTCGGCGGCCAGCGCCCAGTTCTCGACGTACAGCGCAGCGGCGCCGATCTCGCGGACGAACTGCTGCCACAGCATCCGGGGCACCCACAGGAAGACCGCGATCAGCGACACCCCGAGCACGAGGTAGGCCGCGGGCAGCAGCCGCCGTGCCCGTCGCGCCCAGAACTTGCCGAGCGCGATCCGTCCGGTCCGGTCGGACTCGCGCAGGATGTGGGCCGTGATCAGGTAGCCGGAGATGACGAAGAAGACGTCGACGCCGAGATAGCCGCCCGGCAGCCGGTGGGGCCAGAGGTGGAAGATCACGACCAGCCCGACCGCGATCGCGCGCAGCCCCTGGATCTCCGGGCGGAGATAGCTGCTCGCGGACGCAGGTGTCCCGACCGTGGGGAGAGCGCGTCGGCTCTGAACGGTCGCGGACATCCCGAGCATGGTAGACCGTGGCCGAGTCGGGTTTCGCCGTGGGCTGGGCGCCTGTGAAGCGGCGCCCCCTACGCTGAGGCGAGCGACGTCCGACCTCCCGAGGAGCGCCATGTCCGAACTCGTCCCGTCCTTGCAGGCGATCGTGCCGGCCGGCGGCGCGGGCACGCGGCTGTGGCCCGTCTCGCGCAGGTCACGGCCCAAGTTTCTGCTCGACCTGACCGGAAGTGGCCGCTCTCTGCTCCAACACACGTACGACCGGCTGGTGCCACTCGTCGGGCCCGCGGGCGTGAACGTCGTCACCGGCGTCCACCACCGCCATGCAGTCGCTGCCCAGCTGCCCGACCTGCGGGCTGAGAACCTCATCGCGGAGCCTTCGCCTCGCGACTCGATGCCCGCGATCGGCCTCATGACCGCGCTGATCGCGCGGCGTGCCCCCGACGCCGTGGTCGCCTCGTTCGCTGCCGACCACCTCGTCGAGGGCGAGGAGGAGTTCGCCGACGCTGTGCGCCAGGCGACCGCCGCGGCGCAGTCCGGCTACGTCACGACGATTGGGATCACACCGACCGCGCCGTCGACGGCGTACGGGTACGTCGAGGCGGGCGCGCCTCTGGGCCTCTCCGGTGCGCCCGACGCCACGGCCGTCTCCCGATTCGTCGAGAAGCCCGATGCCGACACGGCCCGCAGCTATGTTGAGTCGGGTGCGTTCCGATGGAACGCAGGGATGTTCGTCGCCCGCGCCGACGTCCTCCTGCGCCACCTCGGTGAGCAGCAGCCGCGGATGCGCGAAGGCCTCGATGCCATCGCCGACGCGTGGGACGGCCCGGAGCGCGCGACGACGCTCAAGCGACTCTGGCCGACTCTCACCCGGATCGCGATCGATCACGCGGTCGCCGAGCCGGTCGCCACAGCGGGCGGCGTCGCCACCGTCCCCGGCACCTTCAAGTGGACCGACGTCGGGGACTTCGCTGCCGTCGCTGAGGCGCTCGGCGCACAGCCGGGTGAGGTCACCGTGCTCGGCGACCCTGCTCTCGTCGAGTCCGTACGGAGCGGCGGTCTGATCGTCACCGATCGACGGACCGTGTCCGTCCTCGGAGTCGACGACATCGTCGTGGTCGATACGCCCGACGCGCTGCTCGTCACCACGACAACCCACGCCCAGCAGGTCAAGGAGCTCGTCGCACGCTGGCGCGACGCGGGGCGCGACGACCTCATCTGATCAGCCGCCGTCGAACACCGCGTCGACGACACGTGCGGCGGCGTGGCCGTCGTCGCGCGGGTTGTACGTGGTCCGCCAGGCGGCGTACCGCTCCGCGTACCGTGCACGGACGGACTCGAGGTCCGCGAGCGCGGCCACGACCTCCTCCGTGGTGGACGCGACGGGACCGGGGCCCCTCTCCGCGAGGTCGAAGTACGTGCCGCGACGCCGGTCGCGGTAGTCCTCGAGGTCGGGCGCGAAGAAGACCAGCGACTTCCCTGTGACCGAGAAGTCGAACATGATCGACGAGTAGTCGGTGATCGTGGCGTCGGCGGCGAGGAAGAGATCGTTGATCTCCGGATAGTCGGTCACGTCCACGATCGACCGGCTCGTGCCCGCCCATGCCCACCGGCGGGTGAGCATGTGCCCTCGTACGAGCACGGTCACGCCTGGTCCGAGGGCAGCTGCGACCCGCTCGACGTCGAGCAGCATCGGCATCACCCGGTCGCCGTCGCGCACGGTCGGCGCATAAAGGACGACCAGGTCGTCACGGTTGAGACCCAGTCGGACTCGCGCCACAGCCTCGTCGTCGTCGCTCGCGAGGGCGAGGACGTCGTTACGGGGATAGCCGAGCTCGAGGATGGGACCCTCGAAGTTCCACGCCCGACGGAAGACCTCCGTGCTCCACGGGTTCTGCGAGAGCAGCACGTCCCACCGGGAGATCGCGCGCTCCCATGCCTCCTGGTATCGGGGCTGGTTGGCGCGCACGACGCCGCGATCACTCCCGAGTCGTTTGAACGGCGTGCCGTGCCAGGTCTGCAGGATGGTCTGGCCAGGCCGGCGCTCGAGCTGAGCCGGGACGGCCGCGTCGTACGTCTGGTACGACGCCGTGGAGACGACGTCCCACCACTCGCGGGAAAACCGGACGACTCCGCGGCCGCCTTCGGGGACGGGGACGGACCAGTCCTGGAGACCCCACACGAGCTCGAGGTCCGACCCCCGTCGGCGCAGTTCGTCATGGATCGCACGCGCGGCGTCGGTCGCACTCGAACCGCTGTAGCACTCGAAGTAGGCGATGCGCAGCGGTGATGGCGACGTGGCGCGGTACTGGTCGTGCAGTGCGCGCTGGAGGGCCGGCGCACGCTCGTCGAGGCGAAGCGGCGACTCGACCTCCACCGTGACGCGGTTGGCGGTGGTGACCTGGACAGCTGCCGACCACCGGTCGCATACTCCGCGGACCGGGGCATCGGGCAGCCCATACGGTGTGGTCTTGAGGAGCCGTTCACCCTCCTGGTCGAACGCGAGGTCGTACCGGCCGCTCGGTGGGGTCGAGGGCTCGCCGTACCAGCCGGTCACCTCGAGCGGCAGCCGGACCGAGAACCGATCGCCGTCCCAGGAGATCGAGGCCGAGAAGCGTCGGTGAGGACCGATCATCCACATCTCGCTCGGGCGCTCGACCTGGCCGACCGACCGCCCCCGGACGACGACGGCGCACCCGGACGATCCGCCGCCCGTCACCTCGACCGCGTCGGCGAGCATCGCCGGCTGCGCGCTCAGCCGCACCCGACCGTCGCGCATCGCGTCGAGACGCAGGCCGTGGGCGGTCGCGCCCGTCACCGGATGCCCGACCGCCCACGTGACGGGCTCCCACGTCCTGCGGCGACGGGCCCAGAGCGGGGACGACCCGTCGGGGACATCGGTCGCCGACACCTGCCCGGCACCGTCGCGCACCGCGATCCGGGTCGGACCCGCTCCCTCGAGTCCTCCGACGCCGAGCGCGTCGTACGTGCCCTCCACGTCGAGCACCAGGGCGTCGCCGTCGACGCGAACCTCGCGCAGCACGGCGCCGCACGACTCTGACTGCACGATGAGACCTGCCTCGTCGTCCCAACGCAGGCGGATGCCCAGCCCGCCCTGTGCCCCCGACCACGACAGGCGACGACTCGCTGCCCCGCGTGGGCGTGCCTCCCAGGGCAGCTCGTGCCGGCGCCCGCCGGCCTCTACGACGACGAGCACCTGGGCCGGACCGTCCAGGGCAGGGCGCCGCCACCATCGGCGAGGCACGGGGTTCAGCGCTGTCAGGTCCAGCGTGGCGACGAAGGCGTCAGCGCTACCGGTGACGTCGGCGCGGAAGACGTCGTCACCGTGCGGTCCCTTGACCGCGACGGCTACGGGCACGCCGCCTCGGGTGAGGCGTCCACGCAGCTCGAGCGCGTGTAGGCCGCTCCAGCTGGCTCGGCCGAGGAGGGCGCCGCCGAAGGCGACCTCGCTCACGAGCCGAGAAGGCCCAGCAGGTAAGCGCCGTAGCCGCTCTTGACCAACGGCTCGGCGCGCTCGCGCAGCTCGTCATCCGAGAGGAACCCGGCCCGCCAGGCAACCTCCTCCGGGCACCCGATCTTGAGGCCCTGACGACTCTCGATCGTCCGGACGAAGTTCGACGCGTCGTTGAGCGAGTCGAAGGTCCCCGTGTCGAGCCAGGCGGTGCCACGCGGCAGGATCTCCACCTGGAGCCTGCCCTGATCGAGGTACACCCTGTTGAGATCGGTGATCTCCAGCTCGCCTCGGGGCGACGGCTCGAGCGAACGGGCGATGTCCACGACGTCGGAGTCGTAGAAGTAGAGGCCAGGAACCGCAAAGCTGCTGCGCGGCTCGGCGGGCTTCTCCTCCAACGAGAGCGCTTTGCCGGCGTCGTCGAACTCGACGACGCCGTACGCCGTCGGGTCGCTGACCTGGTAGCCGAAGATGGCCGCGCCCTCGAGCGCATCGAACCGGGTGAGCTGGCCGCCCATGCCGGGTCCGTAGAAGATGTTGTCGCCCAGGACGAGTGCCGCCGCGCCACCGTCGAGGTGGTCCGCGCCGAGGATGAAGGCCTGCGCGAGCCCGTCGGGGCTGGGCTGCTGGACGTACGTCAGGGAGATGCCGAAACGCGAGCCGTCGCCGAGGAGGCGCTCGAACTGCGGCGCGTCCTCAGGTGTCGTGATCACGAGGATGTCGCGGATCCCGGCGAGGATCAGCGTCGACAAGGGGTAATAGATCATCGGCTTGTCATAGACCGGCACGAGCTGCTTGCTGGTGCCGAGGGTGATCGGGTGAAGGCGCGAGCCGGTGCCGCCCGCCAGGATGATGCCACGCATCGGGCCATCGTAGAGGGACACGCGTGCACAACGAGTGGCGCGAGCCCGCAAGACCGGCACGATGGCTGCATGACGGACGAGTCGCTCGATGCGATCGGGCTGCGGCGGGGGGTCCCGCAGGCCTCCGCCGCGCTCGACCATCTCCACGCGTACGAGGCAGCCGTCGATGGCATGGCGGTGCCGCTGACCGAGGTGGTCGTCGTCGGGCGTGCCTACGCCACCGCGCTCGCCGACACGTTCGCGGAGCGCTATCCGGAGGCGACCGTGCACGTACTCGCAGCGCCGTGGAACCCCCCAGAGGGAGTGTCCGACCAGGAACCACTCGACAACGTGCGCCGACACCCGTGGCACGGCAGCGGGGGGTTCAGCGCCATCTTGTCCGTGCTGCCGCGCCCGCAGCTGCTGGTGATCGCGCTGCATCGCAAGACCTTGGGCCAGATGACGGCGCTGCGCAAGCTCCACGGATACGTCGAGGCAGGCGGGGTGCTCGCGGTCGAGCACATCGATCGCACCCCCGGGGACAAGACTGTTGCCGACGCCGGAGAGTCGGTCAGGGCCGTCATCGAGGAGGCCGTACGACGCTCCCCCGAGCCACCGGCTGCCCACGGCTGGTCGAGCTGGCTGGACGCCTTCGCTCACTCTCTCGAGAGCGTCTCGTACCACCGCGATCTCGCGCTCGTGACCAAGCGGCACACGCTCTTGCGCATGCTGCACATCGCCGAGACCGTGCCGGTTCTCGAGGCCCGGTACGGCGAAGGATCGCCGGTGACAGGCCTCCTCGAGCTCCCCGGCACCACGTTCACCGGACGGGCCGAGGTCACCACGCACGGGAGGGGGCCCGACGTCGCCGCCGGGCCGTTCACCGTCCCGCCGCTCGCGCTGCGGCACTACACGCGGGCCCAGACCTACCCTCGGCAGCTCGTCTCCTATGGCGACTACTGGCTCCCCGACTCGTTCCGACACCAGTACGCGCCCAGGCTGCGGCACCCCGGGCTCGTCCGGTCCAGTGACGACATGGCAGTGATCCGGCCGCGGTGGCGTCCGGACCAGCACCGGACGTGGGACGGCCCGCTCTACTACCTGGACACCGAGTACCCTGGGCACTTCGGCCACGTGTCCACCGAGGTGGTGTCGCGGCTATGGGGCTGGGAGCGTGCCCGCGAGGAGCACCCCGACATCAGGCCGCTCATCAGCCTCCGCCCGGGTCAGTCGCGCGTGCCCCAGTACGTCCACGACATCCTGACCGCCTACGGCATCCCGCGGTCGAGCATCGTCACCCAGTACGGAGACGAGGTGCTCGACGTGGAGAACCTCGTCGCCGCAGACCCGGAGTTCGAGAACCCGCGCTACGTCTCGCCGGCGATCGCGCAGACCTGGGCCCGCATCCGCGAGGCGTTCGCCGACATCGAGCCACCTCTGCGCGCCGAACGGATCTTCGTCACCCGCAGCTCGCGGCGCCTCTGCCACCAGGGACCGGCGATCGAGCGTCTCTTCGCCGACCGCGGGTTCGCGATCGTGCATCCCGAGCAGTACTCGTACGGCGAGCAGGTGCAGCTGTTCGCCCGGGCGCGGATCGTCGCCGGGTACGGCGGGAGCGGGATGTTCACGATGATGCACGCTCCGCAGGCGCGGATCATCCTCATCTCCGGAGACGGCTACCGCGCACAGAACGAGGCGCTCATCGCCGCCGTCAACGGCAACGACATCCACTACTTCTGGGGCCGGAGCATCCCGCAGGAGCGCGACCCCACGATGCGCAAGATCGCCTTCGGCGACGACTTCACCTTCAACCTCCGACGACACCGCTGGGCGCTGCGGCGGCTGCTCCGCTGAGATTTCACGCATGGTGCGCAAAAGGGTTGCGCGAGTATGGTGACGACCGTGTGCCCGCACCGTGCCCTCGTTCCCGAGGGCACGTACGTGTCGTTCGCGAGCGCGTTGAGGCTCGACAAGGGCGGCCGGACGGCGGTGATGCTGATGCGGGCGCGGATGCTCGCCGAGCACGACGGTGTCAGGAGCGTGATCGCCACCGTCGGCGATCTCCCCGATCTCGACCGGACCTGCGAGGTCCTCCTGGAGCGCGGCACGCTCACCGAGCATGTCGAGGTCGCGAACATCTACGACGACTACGCGACCCGCGACCCCGCGACGATCGGCACCGGCACGGAGGCGCTCCCCGCGGTCGACCTCGCCGCAACTGCGGTGAATCGCGCCGACGGCACCCCGTACCAGGTCGTCTACCGGCACCCCGGAGCCGCGACCGACGCCAGGCCCGAGGTGGTCGACTACCTGCGGGCGGACGGGTCCGTGGCCGTCCGGACGACCCTCGCGCCGCGACTGGTCGAGATCGTTGACCACGACGGGCGCGTCGTGCGCTGCCACGACAGCCGCGCCGCGTTCGTCCAGCAGTGGCTTCGTGAGCTGGTCGGTCCTGGCGACGGATTCGTCGTGTCCGACTCGGGGCGCGTGCTGCCGCTCCTGCTCGGACTCAGCGAGCGCCGCATGCACCTGGTCGCCGCGTTCCACAACCCCCACACGCCCGGCGGCGGTCGGTGGGACTCTGCCCTCAAAGCCCCCTACGCGAATGTGCTGGGGCGTCTTCACGCCCTTGACGGCGTCGTGCTCCTCACCGAACGACACCGAGACGAGCTCGCCCTCAGGGAGGGCGCGACCAACAACCTGTTCGTCGTCCCCAACGCCGTGGAGCCGCGCACGCTCCCCGACCCGGCCCCTCCGCGCGACCTCAAACGTCTGGTGACGGTCGCCCGCCTGGAGGGGCAGAAGCGGGTCTCGCACGCGCTGCGCGCCCTCGAGATCGCCCGACGCACAGACCCGGCGCTCCGGCTCGACATCTACGGCGACGGAGCCAACCGCGCGGCCCTCGAGGCCGGGGCCCGAGATCTCGGGATCGACGATGCGGTCACCTTCCACGGGTACGACCCGAGTGCCCGAGACGCGATCGCGACAGCTGCTGCCTTCGTCCTCACCAGCGTCCACGAGGGATATCCGCTGGCCACGCTGGAGGCGATGAGCCGAGGCTGCCCCGTGATCAGCTACGACATCCGGTATGGACCGCGCGAGCAGATCAGCGACGGCGTCGACGGCTACCTCGTGCCGCCCGGGGACGTCGAGTCCTTCGCCGCCCGCATCCTGGACCTGACCTCCGACCCCGACCTCGTGGCTCGGATGAGCGCCGCCGCCTATGTGAAGGCCTCGGAGCACTCACCGCAGCGCTTCGCCGAGGACTGGGCGCGAGTCTTCCGCACGGTCAAGGCGCAGGCGTCCTCACGCGTGACCTTCCACGGCGCCATGGTCCACGCCGTACGCCTCCGCGCAGACCGGTTCGACGCCCGGCTTCGGACTCGTGCCGCCGGAACGGGCGCGTCACACGTCGGCACGGTGACCGCGACGCTCGACGTCATCGGCGAGGAGACCGGGGACGTCGTACAGACCCCGCTGGACGTGCGGGCCCCGAAGATCTCGCCACGGGTGGACGGGTTCAGGATCACGGGCGACCTCGACACGCCTACGCTCGCGACCTCGATGGGCGAGCAGCCCGTTCGCTTCCGCCTCGCCGTCGTGTGGCACAACGACTGCTGGATGACGAACGTCGCACGCGGTCAGGCCACCGGCGGCCGCCTCGCGCTCGACACCGTCTCCTGAGCCGCCCGGGGGCCTCGTCACGTGAGACGAAGTGGGGTCTACAGTCTCCGTCTCGAACAACCCCTCGCTACCCTGGTCCGATGCGCGCGATTCTCGTCACCGGCGGCGCCGGGTTCATCGGCTCCAACTTCGTCCAGCACCTCGTCGAGACGACCGATGCCTCGGTCACCGTGCTCGACAAGATGACCTACGCCGCCAACCGCGAGGCGATCGACGCGCTGCCCTCCGACCGGGTGAGCCTGGTCGTCGGTGACATCGCGGACGCCGACGTCGTCGACCCGCTCGTCGCCGACCACGACGCGGTCGTCCACTTCGCCGCCGAGTCGCATAACGACAACTCGCTGTCCGACCCGAGCCCGTTCGTGCGGACGAACCTCATTGGCACGTTCACGCTGCTCGAGGCGGTCCGCCGTCACGGCACCCGCTTCCACCACGTCTCGACCGACGAGGTCTACGGCGACCTCGAGCTCGACGACCCGGCACGCTTCACCGAGTCGACGCCGTACAACCCCTCGAGCCCGTACTCGTCCACCAAGGCAGGCTCCGACCTCCTCGTACGCGCCTGGGTCCGGTCGTTCGGCGTCCCGGCGACGCTGAGCAACTGCTCCAACAACTACGGGCCCTACCAGCACGTCGAGAAGTTCATCCCGCGTCAGATCACCAACGTCCTCGACGGGCGCCGCCCGAAGCTGTACGGCCAGGGCCTCAACGTCCGCGACTGGATCCACACCGAGGACCACTCGAGCGCGGTGCGGACGATCCTCGAGCACGGCAAGATCGGCGAGACCTACCTGATCGGCGCCGACGGCGAGAAGAACAACCGCGAGGTCGTCGAGACCATCCTCGAGCTCATGGGCCAGCCCGCCGACGCGTACGACCTCGTCACCGACCGTCCCGGCCACGACATGCGTTATGCGATCGACTCGACCAAGCTCCGTACCGAGCTCGGCTGGGCACCTCAGTTCACCGACTTCGGCGCGGGCCTGGAGGCGACGATCGCGTGGTACCGCGACAACGACGCGTGGTGGCGCCCCAAGAAGGAAGCCGTCGAGGCGCGCTACGCCGAGGCTGGCCAGTGAGCACGAGCCCCTCCGTCCGGAGCACCTCGATCGAGGGCCTCCTCGTCGTCGACCTCCCGCTCCATGGCGACAGCCGAGGCTGGTTCAAGGAGAACTGGCAGCGCGAGAAGATGCTCGCGCTCGGCCTGCCCGACTTCGGCCCCGTCCAGAACAACGTCTCCTACAACGCGAGCGCGGGCGCGACCCGCGGCATCCACGCCGAGCCGTGGGACAAGCTCGTGTCGCTGATGACCGGCAAGGCCTTCGGGGCGTGGGTCGACCTGCGTCCCGGCCCGAACTTCGGGACCACCGTCACCGTCGACCTGCACCCGGGCGTCGCAGTCTTCGTCCCCCGGGGCGTCGGCAACTCCTACCAGGCACTCGAGGACGGCACGACCTACGCCTACCTCGTCAACGAGCACTGGCGTCCCGACGTCGCCTACACGGCGGTCGCCCTCGACGATCCGGCCCTGGGGATCGACTGGCCGATCCCCCTCGCCGACGCGGAGGTCTCCGACAAGGACCGCGCCAATCCCCTCCTGGCCGACGTCACTCCAATGGAGCCCCGTCGCGCGCTCGTCCTCGGCGCGTACGGCCAGCTCGGGCGTGCCCTGCGCGCGATGCTCCCCGAGGCCGACGCCGTCGACCTCGACACCTTCGACATGACCGACCCTGCGGCGTACGACGCGGTCGACTGGTCACGCTACGACACGGTGATCAACGCTGCGGCCTACACAGCGGTCGACGTCGCCGAGACCCCGGAGGGCCGCATCGCTGCATGGGCGGCCAACGCCAGCGCGCTCGTGCACCTCGCGACGACCGCCACACGCCACCGGCTGACGGTCGTGCACATCTCCAGCGACTACGTCTTCGACGGCACGCGCGAGCTCCACGACGAGTCGGAGCCGCTCTCGCCGCTCGGCGTCTACGGGCAGACCAAGGCCGCCGGCGACGTGGTGGTGTCGACGACCCCGCGCCACTATGTCGTACGGACGAGCTGGGTGATCGGCGACGGCAGCAACTTCGTCCGGACCATGGCACGGCTCGCGAAGGACGGCGTCAACCCGTCAGTCGTGGACGACCAGGTCGGCCGCCTCACGTTCACCACCGAGCTCGCACGCGGGATCGTCCACCTGCTCGAGACGGGCGCCCCCTACGGCACGTACAACCTCAGTGGGGGCGGCGAGCCCGCGTCCTGGTACGAGGTGGCGCGCGACGTCTTCGCCCGCTGCGGTCGTGACCCCGAGGACGTCACGCCGATCTCCACCGAGGCGTACGGCGAGGGCAAGGACCTCGCGCCGCGCCCCCGACACTCGGTCCTGGACCTCGCCAAGATCGAGGCGACCGGGTTCGTGCCGCTGCCAGTGAGCGAATCGCTGGACTCCTACCTCGCCTGATCGGCTGCACGAACCGTCCGGCTGGCTACAGTGTTCTGCAGCCGACCCGCGGAACGAGGCAGACGTGAGCCAGCCTGCGAAGTCCTTCGCCGTCAAGTGGATCAAGCCCTTGGTCGGTGACGCCGCGTGGGGCCGCCTGCGCGACCCGCTTCGGCGCCGCCCCACGCCTGCGCCACCCCGCAAGCCTCGCGCGCAGCGGCTCGCGGAGATGGACCTCACGCAGCTGGCGCGGCACTTCCGCACGGACAAGTGGGGGACCCACCGCTACACGCCGCACTACGAGCGCCATTTCGCGCCCCTCCGCGACCAGCCGATCAACCTCCTCGAGATCGGCATCGGGGGTTACGCCCGCAAGGGGCGCGGCGGCAAGTCCCTGCGGATGTGGAAGCACTTCTTCCGCCATGCGCAGGTCGTTGGGCTCGACCTCCAGGACAAGTCGTTCGTCGACGGCGAGCGGATCACGACCTACCAAGGCAGCCAGGCCGACCCTGCGGTGCTCCAACGCATCCTTGACGAGGTCGGCGAGCTCACGATCGTCATCGACGACGGGAGCCACCGCTCCGAGCACGTCCGCGCAACTTTCGCCTACCTGTTCCCCAGGCTGGCCAACGGCGGGTTGTACGCGATCGAGGACACCCAGACGTCGTACTGGCCCGAACGCGGCGGCAGCGAGGACCTCGCCGACCCGACGACCACGATGGCGCTGGTCAAGTCCCTCGTCGACGGTCTGAACTACGAGGAGTTCGTGGACGAGTCGTACGAACCCACCTACACGGACCTCCACGTCGTCGCCGTGCACTGCTACCACAACCTCGTGATCATCGAGAAGGGCGACAACCGCGAGGGCACGCGGCGGCGCGCGATCCTCCGGTCGCGGTACGCGCCGCGGTGAGTGCCCATTCGTTGCGGTGAGGACACGACCTCGCCAAGGGGTGTCGGACGCGGCGGATCTCACGTAGCGTACGTGCATTCACACTCCCCCATCGGAAGTCGAGCGAGGATGAAACAGAGCGAGATCGCAAAGCTCGCATCGATCGAGGACAAGCACTGGTGGTTCCGCGAGCGGCGTGCGCTCATCGCCTCGTTCATCGCAGACGTCCCACCGGGCCGCGCTCTCGACATCGGTGCCGCGGCCGGCGGCAACACGCGCACGCTGGAGGCGGCGGGCTGGAAGTCGACGGCGCTCGAGTACGACGAGTCGGCGGTCGAGCTTGCCCGGGCCCGCGGGCTCGATGTCGTCCAGGGGGATGCCCGCGACCTTCCGTTCGACGAGGACGAGTTCGACGCGGTCGTCGCGTACGACGTGCTCGAGCACATCGTCGAGGACGACGCCGTCGTGTCCGAGATCGCTCGGGTGGTGCGACCGGGCGGCAAGGTCTACATCGCCGTGCCCGCCGACCCCAAGCTGTGGAGCGCGCACGACGATGCCGTCGGCCACGTCCGCCGCTACACGAGGGACTCGCTCGTCGCCCTCTTCGAGCGCCCGGAGTTCACGCTCGACCTCGTCAAGTCGTGGAACGTCCTGCTTCGCCCGGCAATCCGGCTCGCGCGGCGCGACAGTGAGGGAAGCGACATCGAGCCAATGGCCGCGCCGATCAACGCAGCGCTGTCGGGCATCATCAAGCTCGAACGCCACCTGCCGGTCGGCAGGCGCAAGGGCGTCTCGCTCCTGCTGAACGCGACCGTCCGCTGATCCTGACCCACCCGTGCCCGTACGCCCCGCTGGTAGCGTCGCCGAGTGATCGGCTGGCGTGAGGCGTGGGACGACGCCCTGTACGGACCTGACGGCTTCTATCGCCGCGAGTCACCGGCGGCGCACTTCCGGACGTCCGTGCACGCGTCGACGGTCTTCGCGGCCGCGATCCTCGCCTATGTCCGCCGCCATGACCTGCATGCGGTGGTGGACGTGGGCGCGGGGCGCGGAGAGCTGCTGACGGCGCTCGACGCGATGGCGCCGGGCCAGCTCGCACTCCTCGGGGTCGACGTCCGTCCGCGTCCCCCCGAGCTCCCCGAGCGGATCGGGTGGAGGGACCACCTCCCTGAGCAGCTCGAGGGGCTCATGTTCGCCAACGAGCTGCTCGACGACGTGCCGTGCGAGATCGTCGAGCGGGACCGCGACGGCGTCCTCCGTACGGTGCTCGTCGATCCGGCGACCGGCGCCGAGCAGCTGGGCGCCCCCGTACGCGACCCTCGGACGCTGGAGTGGGTCGAGGCCTGGTGGCCGCTGACCGAGCCCGGTGAGCGGGCGGAGGTCGGCGTCGCCAGGGAGGCGCTCTGGCGCGACGTGGTCTCACGCGTGGAGGGTGGGGCGGCGATCGCCGTCGACTACGGGCACCGTGCAGCCGACCGGCCCCCGTACGGGAGCCTGCGGGCCTACCGCGACGGGGTGGAGGCCGATGTCGTTCCCGACGGCAGCTGCGACGTCACCGCGCACGTGGCGGTGGACGCCCTCGCCACCGCCGTCGGCGGCACCCTCGCCCGCCAGCGCGACGTCCTCCGCGATCTCGGCGTCGACGGCTCGCGCCCGCCGCTCTCGCTCGCCTCGTCCGACCCGCAGGCCTATGTCGCCGCGCTCGTCACGGCGTCGGAGGCGGCCGAGCTGACCGCGTCGGGGGGCCTCGGCGACTTCTGGTGGGTCATCACCCCCGTTCGCTGAGTCACTCCCCCCGTACGACCTCCAGGTCGCCGTCGGCGTACGCCTTGCGGAGCACCTTCTTGTCGAACTTGCCGACCGAGGTCCGCGGGACCGCCTCGACGAACGTCCACGCGTCGGGCAGCTGCCACTTCGCGACCGAGCCCGACAGGTGCTCGCGCAGGTCCTTCGGTGTGACCGTCGCACCCGCCCGGACCACGACGGTCGCGAGCGGGCGCTCCTGCCACTTCTCGTCCGGGATCCCGACGACCGCGGCCTCGACGACATCGGGGTGGGCCATGAGCGCGTTCTCGAGGTCGACCGAAGAGATCCACTCCCCGCCGGACTTGATGACGTCCTTCGCGCGGTCGGTGAGCGTGACGTAGCCGCGCGGATCGATCGTGCCGACGTCGCCGGTCCGCAGCCACCCGTCGCGGAACTTCTCCGGGTCGTCGTCGCGGTGGTAGGCGCCGGTGATCCACGGGCCGCGCACCTCGAGCTCGCCGACCGCCTCCCCATCGTGCGGCAGCGGTTGCCCGTCGTCGCCGACGAGACGTCCCTCGACCCCGCCGAGCATCCTGCCCTGGCTCGCGCGGTATCGCCAGGCCTCCTCGTCGGCGACGCCGACCGGCGGCATGCCCGAGGTCGCCACGGGTGAGGTCTCGGTCATCCCCCACGCCTGCTGGACGCGCACACCGTGCCTCTCCCACAGCGCCTGCTGCAGCGAGAGCGGCACCGCGGACCCACCGCAGAGGGCGAGCCTGAGCGAGGTGAGGTCGGCCGGGTGCTCGTCCACCCAGCCGAGGACGTCGTTGAAGATCGTCGGCACCCCGCCCGTGAGCGTGGGACGCGTCTCCTCGATCAACCGCACCAGCGGCTCGGCCTGGAGCCACCGGTCCGGCATCACGAGCGAGGCGCCGACGAGGACGGCCGCGTACGGGAGGCCCCAGGCGTTCGCGTGGAACATCGGCACCACTGGGAGGACGCGATCGTTCGGCCCGATGCCGGCGTTGTCGCCCATCGCCATCGCCATAGAGTGCAGGTACGCCGAACGGTGGCTGTAGACGACACCCTTCGGGTTGCCGGTGGTGCCGCTCGTGTAGCACATCGCCGCCGCGGCACGCTCGTCGATCTCGGGCCACGCGAACCAGTCGGGTTCGAGCGCGAGCGCGTCCTCGTACCGGAGCACGGCCTTGCCCGACGTCTGCAGAGGAGCGAGGTCGATCGTGTCGGAGCCGGGCCCGGTCACGAGCACGTGCGTGACGGTCTCGAACGTCGGCAGCAGCGGCGCGAACGGTGTCACGAGCGACGCGTCGACGAGGACGACGGAGTCCTCGGCGTGGTTGACGACATAGGTGACCTGCTCTGGGAACAGCCGGATGTTGATCGTGTGGAGCACGGCCCCCATCGACGGGACCGCGAGATAGGCCTCCAGGTGCTCGGCGTTGTTCCACATAAACGTGCCGACCCGTTGGTCCCCGGTCACGCCGAGGCGGCGCAGGACGCGTGCGAGGCGGGCCGCGCGACGTCCGATCTCGCCGTACGTGGTCGTTCTCGTGCCGTCGGCCGTCGCCGTCACGACCGTGGCCTCGGCGTGCACGGTCGTGCCGTACTGCATGAGCCGGCCTAGCCCGAGCGGGACGTCTTGCATCGTGCTGCGCATCGCAACCTCCGAAGGTGTGACCTGGGAGCGACCTTTTAACATCTCAACGCCCATCTTGTCTTCGATTTTCACGAACTCGGGTTGCCGAGCCTGCTCCGGTCCACGAACGTGAGCGGAACCTCACGTGGCAACCGCGAGGACAGCACGTCGCTCGGGCACGGTCTGCCACCAGCGAAAGGAACACCCTTGCGCTCCACACGACCCATCCCCTGGTCCAAGGTCCTCGCCACTGCCGCGGGAGCGGCGCTGGCAGGATCGCTCCTCGCCGCAAGCGGGACGTCGGCCGGCGCCGACCAGCGCGACGACTCCCTCGAGAAGGCCCTCACCGCAGCCGCGGGCAAGGCGCCGGCCACTCTGCAGACCCCGTTCGAGAGGTCGGGTGGTGCGCAGTGGACGACCCACCCGGAGTCGCTCGCGTTCTACCGCCAGCTCGACCAGTCCAGCAAGCGGGTCTCGGTCAGCGACATCGGACGTACGACGCAGGGCCGCCCGCTCCAGCTCGTCTCGATCGGCGCCCCCGCACCGAAGAACCAAGCGAAGGCCGCAGAGGGCTCCGTCGCGATGTTCGTCTGCTCGGTGCACGGCAACGAGCCGTCCGGCCGTGAGGCCTGCATGAAGCTCGCGCGTGACCTCGCCACGAGCAAGTCCTCCACCGTCACCCGGCTCCTCTCGCGTACGACGGTGCTCTTCGTCAACGCCAACCCGGACGGCTGGGTCGCCAACACCCGCGGCAACGCCGACCGCGTCGACGTGAACCGCGACTACCTCGGGCTCGCGACGCCCGAGGCCCGTGCCATCACGAAGGTGATCCGCGACTGGAACCCCGACGTGCTCAACGACCTCCACGAGTACGGTCCGAGCGAGTACTACCGGACCGACCTCCTCCACCTCTGGCCGCGCAACCGCAACGTCGACGACACCATCCACAGCCTGAGTGAGGAGATGAGCGAGGAGTACTCCGCCGCTCAGGCCCGCGACGAAGGCTTCACAGCCGGCATCTACGGTCACTACGTCAAGGACGGCGAGCCGTTCCTCCAGGTCGCCGGTGACGAGCAGGTGCGCATCCTGCGCAACTACGCTGGGCTCGTCAACGTCGTCGGCATGCTGAGCGAGACGGCCACCCGTCCGCTCAACGACGACGAGGCGGCCGACGTCCGTGTCCTCAACAACCGACGAGTCGACACGAACTACGCCAGCGCGCTCGGTTCGGCGCAGATGATCGCGGAGAACCGCCGGACGCTCGCGCGCGAGACGGCGGCGGCCGCCGAGCGGGCGATCGACCTGGGGGCGTCGCAGGGCGGCATCGTCTACTTCGGCGGGCAGGACGACATGGTGCCGACCCTCCCCGAGCAGGTCGAGCCGGAACCGATGTGCGGCTACCGGATCACGCCCGAGGTCTTCGCGCAGGTACGTCAGGCACTCGACCTGCACGACCTCAAGGCCACGCGGGCTGCCGACTCGTACGTCGTGAGCCTCGCGCAGGCCAACCGCGCGCTCGTCCCGCTGATGTTCGACGAGCGCTCCGAGTGGCGTGTCGCCGACGGGACACCGCTCGAGAGCTGCTGAGGCGCACCGGGCTCGCTCGCGGCGCCCGCGCCGCTAGGCTGAACGGCATGTCCGTGAGCGAGCCCGGAGGCGACCAGCCCGGCACCCCGACCCGCCTCACCGTCGGCGTCGGCGCGGGTGCCGCCGGGTTCGGTCACGAGCGGGGCGGCGGCATCGATCTCGGCACGGCCGACATGGTCCTCAACGTCGGCCCGCAGCATCCGGCGACCCACGGTGTGCTCCGGCTGCGCCTCACCCTCGACGGTGAGCGGATCGTCGGGTGCGAGCCGATCGTCGGCTACATGCACCGCGGCGTCGAGAAGCTCTTCGAGGTCCGCGACTACCGCCAGATCCTCGTGCTCGCCAACCGCCACGACTGGCTGTCGGCGTTCTCCTCCGAGCTCGGTGTGGTCCTCGCGGTCGAGCGGATGCTCGGGCTCGAGGTGCCCGAGCGCGCGACCTGGGCCCGTACGCTGCTGGCCGAGCTCAACCGCGTCCTCAACCACCTGCTCTTCCTCGGCTCCTACCCCCTCGAGCTCGGCGCGATCACGCCGCTGTTCTATGCGACCCGCGAGCGCGAGACGATCCAGGAGGTCATGGAGGAGATCTCCGGGGGCCGGATGCACTACATGTTCAACCGCGTCGGTGGGCTCAAGGAGGACCTCCCGGCCGGTTGGCTCGACCGCGTCACCTCCGCCGTCGGCGCCGTACGGGGCCGTCTCGGCCAGATCGAGGACATGCTCCTCGACAACGAGATCTTCGCGGCCCGGACCAAGGGCGTCGGCGTTCTCAGTCCCGACCTCGTCCACGCGTACGGAGTCTCCGGGCCGATCGCTCGCGCGTCTGGTGTCGACTTCGACCTGCGCCGCGACGTGCCCTACCTCGCGTACGCCGACCTGGCCGCCGACAAGCACCTGAAGGTCGTGACTCGGACCGAGGGCGACAGCTATGCGCGGTTCTCGTGCCTGATGGACCAGGTGCGGGTCTCGCTCGATCTCGCCGATGCCTGCGTCGCGCGGATGCGCGACCTTCCGCAGGGTCCGATCAATGTGAAGCTCCCCAAGATCGTGAAGGCACCCGAGGGGTCGACGTACGTCTGGACCGAGAACCCGCTCGGCATCAACGGCTACTACCTCGTCTCGCGCGGCGAGAAGACGCCGTGGCGTCTCAAGCTGCGCTCGGCGTCGTTCAACAACATCGCGGTCCTGCCCGAGGTCGTACGAGGCTGCGTCGTGGCCGATCTGATCTCGATCCTCGGCTCGATGTTCTTCGTCGTCGGCGACATCGACAAGTAGCGCCCACCGACCCTCGACGGGCCGCCTCGCGCGGATCGCCCTAGGGTCGGGGGGTGGGAGAGGTCTGGGCGGCGAGCGACATCCATGGGCACCGCGACGAGCTGGAGGCAACGCTGACTGCTGCGGGCCTGTTCGAAGACGGCCACTGGGCAGGCGGTGACGCACGTCTGTGGCTCCTCGGCGACTACGTCGACCGCGGCCCGGACGGGGTCGGCGTGATCGAGCTGGCGATGCGCCTCGAGGACGAGGCGGAGCAGGCCGGCGGCGAGGTGACCGCGCTGCTCGGCAACCACGAGATCCTCATGCTCGGCATGCACCGGTACGGCCCGACACCGGTCCCGGGCGACAACCGATACAGCTTCGAGGCGAACTGGTTCGGCAACGGCGGCATCGTGAGTGACCTCGAACGTCTCGAGGAGCGTCACCTCGACTGGCTCACCACGCGCCCCGCGCTCGGCCAGGACGCCGACCAGCTCCTCCTCCACTCCGACACCACCGCCTACCTCCTGTGGGGCGATGCCGTCGACGAGATCAACGCCGCCGTCCGTGCGGAGCTGCAGATGCCCGACCTCGACACGTGGTGGGAGATGTGGCGGCGGCTGACCTCGCGCTACGCGTTCGCACGGGAGGACGGCGTCGAGACGGCGACCCGCATGCTCGAGGCGCTGGGCGGGCGCCGGATCGTGCACGGCCACACGATCGGCGCCCTCATCCGCGGAGGCACCGTGACGCCGCAGGACGAGCCCGTGCTCTACGCGGACGGGCTCGTCCTCGACATCGACGGCGGGATCTATCTCGGCGGACCGTGCCAGCTCGTCCGCCTGGACGAGCCGGCCTGACGGTCGCCTGCGCGCCTAGCCCAGCAGGCCCTGATCCTCCAAGTACTCCTTGGCGACGTCGGCAGGCTTCTCGCGGTCGATGTCGACCTTGACGTTGAGCTCGGCCAGATCCTCGGTGGTCAGCGCCGTGGAGAGCTCGTTGAGAGCGGTCGCGACCGTCGGGTTGTCGTCCAGGAACTCCGTGTTGACGGCAGGGATCAGGTTCTGTGCGGGCTGAAGGCCCTTGTCGTCCTCGAGCAGCACCAGCCCGTCGTCCTCGAGAGCACCGTCGGTCGTCGCGACCTGCACGAGCTGGACCTCACCGCTGGTCGCGGCGTCCTTGCCCTCGCGGCTGCCGAAGCCGAGCGGCAGGACCTCGGTGATGTCGATGCCGTAGACCTCACGCAGCCCCTTGGCGCAGTCCTGGCGGTCCTTGCAGTCCTGGGCCGCCGCGAGCTTGACCGGCACCTTGGAAGCCGCGAGGTCGGACAGCGTGGTCAGATCGTGCTCCTTGGCGAAGTCCTCCGTGACCGCGTAGGCGTTCTGGTCGGTCGCCGCGGCCGGCTCGAGCAGCGTGATGCCGACGCTCTCGGCGAGCGTGTTGACCGCATCGAGGGTCTGCTCGACGTTGTTGCTGGTCACCGGCTTCGCCGAGGGCCCGTTGGCCTGGGTGTTGAGGTAGTCGCCGATCCCGGCGAGGTATTCCGGGACGACCTGAACCTTGTTGCTCGAGAGCTGGTCCATGTAGACCGCGCGGGTGTCGACGAGCTTCTGGGTGACGTCGTAGCCCTCGTCCTCGAGCATCTGCCCGTACAGCTCGGCGAGGATCTGCATCTCTGTGAAGTTCTGGCCGGACACGGTCACCGGGCCCTTGGACCTGACCCCCGACTCCGGGTCGGGGTCGTCCCCACCACAGGCGGGCAGGGCGACCAGCGCGGCGGCGCAGGCGAGAGTGGCTGCTGCGCGGCGGACGCGGCGCAGTGTCGTGCTGTCCATGGAGTCCCTTTCGTCGTCACGACCGGCGGCCGCGATGGCTTCTACGGTGTCGTGATCTGCGGTGTCTGGACCAGACCATCATCGCCGGAACCTCTGACACGGCGCATCGGGTCGACCGCCCGCTCGACGAGCGCGGCGATCCCCTCGAGGACGAGGGCACCCAGCGCGACGACGATCGCCCCGCCGATGACGTACCTGTACGTGTTGTTGCTGAACCCGTACGTGATGGTGTTGCCGAGCCCCGGTCCCGCGACCAGGGCTGCGATGGTGGCCGTCGCCCACAGCTGGACGACCGCGAGGCGTACACCGTTCGCGACCAGCCGCGCAGCCAGCGGCAGCTCGACGGTACGGAACACCTGCCACTCGCTCATCCCGGTGCCGCGCGCGGCCTCCACCACCTCGGGGTCAACCTCGCGCACCCCCACGTACGCGTTGGTGATCACCGGGGGCAGCCCGAACAGCACCAGAGCGATCAGCGTCGCCATGCCGGCACGCCCGTACGGCCCAAGGACGGCCGTCCCGACCGGACCGAGGGACAGCAGCGCGAGCACGGCGAACACGGGGATCGCCCGACCGACGTTGGAGACGTTGATCGCGAACGTCCCGCCGCGTCCTCGGTGCCCCAGCCACAGTCCGAGCGGCAGCCCCACGACCGCGACGACCAGCAGTGCGGTCACCGTGAGGAGCGCCTGCTCGGTCAGCTGCTTGCCAAGACCGTCGGTGCCCGTCCAGCTGGCCGGGTCGAGGAGGAACGCGAACGCCTCGCCGAGCTCGTTCATGTCGCCACCCCCCTCGTCCAGGGAGTGACCATGCGGGTGAAGGCCACCAGAAGCAGGTCGAGGAGCACGGCGAGGACGACGCACAGCACGCTCGTCGTGAAGACCTGCGCCTTGAAGCTGTCGTCGATCCCGTTGGCGAGCATGTTGCCGAGGCCTCCGTACGCGACGATCGTGCCGAGCGTCACCATCGCCACCGTCGAAACCGTGGCGACCCGCAGGCCTGCCATGACGATCGGCACCGCGAGAGGCGCCTCGACGCGGGTCAGCAGCCGCAGGCGCCCGTACCCGAGCCCTGTCGCCGCCTCGACCACCTCGGCGGGCACGGCGTCGAGACCGGCAAGGACGTTGCGGACGAGGATCGCGAGCGAGTAGAGGCCAAGGCCCACGATCACCGTGGTCGGACTCAGCCCGGTCGCCTGCGCGAGCAGCGAGAACATCGCCAGCGACGGGATCGTGTAGACGATCGTGGTGCTCCCCATGAGCAGCGAGCGCATCCTCGGCCGGTTGCGTGCCACCAGTGCGAGCGCGACGGCGAGCACGAGCCCGAGCGCCACCGACGCCACGGTCAGCATGAGGTGCTGGATCGTCGCGTCGACCAGCTCCGGCGCATAGCGCTCCACGTACTCCGGGCACACCCATGCGTTGACGCTGCGTGCGTAGCACGGTGGGTCGGCCGCGAGGAGTGCGGACGAGGTCGCGCCGACGGCTAGGCTCACGACATGCACCGTACCGAGGACGCGATGATCGTGCTCGAAGGCGTCGGCAAGCGGTACGACGACGGCTCCGTCGCCGTACGTGAACTCTCGCTGTCCGTCCCTCAGGGGTCGCTCGTCGCTCTCGTCGGCCCGTCGGGCTGCGGCAAGTCGACCACGCTCAAGATGGTGAACCGCCTCATCGAGCCCACGTCGGGCCGCATCCTCCTGGACGGGCAGGACATCATGAAGGCCGATCCGGTCGCTCTACGGCGCGGCATCGGCTACGTCATCCAGCAGGTCGGGCTGTTCCCGCACCAGAGCGTCCGCGAGAACGTCGCGACCGTGCCGACTCTGCTGCACTGGGACCGCAAGCGGGCACGGGCCCGCGCCGACGAGCTGCTCGACCTCGTCGGCCTCGACCCTGCCGCGTACGCCGGTCGCTACCCGCACCAGCTCTCCGGCGGGCAGCGACAGCGCGTCGGTGTCGCGCGCGCGCTCGCCGCGGACCCGCCCGTGCTGCTGATGGACGAGCCGTTCGGCGCCGTCGACCCGATCGTCCGCGGGCGTCTTCAGGACGAGTTCCTCCGCCTCCAGCACGAGCTCGGCAAGACCGTCCTGCTCGTCACCCACGACATCGACGAGGCGGTGCGCCTGGGCGACCGGGTCGCGGTGCTCGCCAACGGCGGCGACCTCCGCCAGTACGACTCTCCTGCGGCCGTCCTCGGTGCGCCGGCCGACGACTTCGTCGCGGAGTTCGTCGGCGCCGACCGAGGGCTTCGACGCCTCGCCGTCACACCGATCGACGTCGACGAGCTCGAGGAGGCGCCCGTCGTCCGCGTGGACACGCCGCTCGATGAGGTTCGCCGCCGTGCCGCGCGGGCGGACGTGCCGTGGGCGATCGTCGTCGACGAGTCCGAGCGTCTTGTGGGGTGGGTTGCCGCCGAGCACCTCACCACCGCCGAGACCCTGCGCGCGCGACCGATGGAGGCCACGCTGCACCGCAACGCCACGCTCAAGGAGGCGTGGTCGGTGATGCTGCGCTACGACGCCGGGTGGGTTGCCGTCCTCGACGACGACCGACGCTTCCTAGGCGTCCTCACACCGGAGTCGCTGCACGCGGCGCTGCGCCGGTCCGTACGGACGACGGAGCCGTCCAGCGCCCCGTGAGCCTGAGCCGGCTCAGGCCTCCTTGGCCTCGGGAAGCTCCTCGACGGCGTCCTTGGCATCCTTGTCCTCGGCCACCGCATCGGCGGCCTCGTCGGCCGCCTGCGCACGCGCAGCGGCGGTCGCCTCCCAGCTGAGCAGGTCGACGATCGTCGGCACGTCGGCGCCGTCCCACAGCGTCATCGTGCTCGGCGCCGCCTCGTCGTCGCCGTCGGTGCGCAGCGTCTCGACCTCGCGCTGCAGCTCCTCGCGGCGCGCGTCGGACTCGTCGGCGCGCGCCTCGGCGAGACGAAGGGTGCCGTTGAGCTCGGTGATGCGCCTGGTGGTGATCGAGAGCGTCTCGTTCACGGCCTCGATGAACTCCATGTTCTCGCGGGTCCGGTCGACCGAGATGTCGCGGTATGCCTGAGCCTGCTCGGCGCGGTCCTTGAACCATGCGCGACGGGTGGTGAGGACCTCGTCGGCGATGACCCGGGCCGCTGCGACTCCGACGATCACCGCTGTCACCGACGCCGCGACCAGCACCCCCTGCGAGGCCGACACGACTGCGACGGCGACGAAGACGGCAGAAGCCGCCAGCATGAGGCTGGCGGCGAGGATGCGCACGGAGCGCTGGCGGCGGCGATCGTTCGACATGGTGAGAACCCTACGCTACGGAAGACCCGTTCTGGCCTACCGACACCAAGCGTTCAGGCCTGCGCGGCCTCGTCGGAATCCTCGTCATCGTGGGGCACCTCGCACGCGCGCTCGAGGGCGAGCGCGGCGGCCAGCGCCACGAGTGCGGCGATGGCCGCAGCGGCAGACCTGACCACCCGTTCACGGGGCAGCGCGAGCTCCATGTCGCCCGCGAACGACAACGCGAACCCGACGTAGTAGCCGGCGATCAGCGCCGTCACGATCGCCGAGGCCTTGGCGAGCGCGAGCAGCCGCAGCGCTCGCGTCGCGTGCATCGTCCGCCGCTCGCGGTGGAGCGACTGGAAGGTCGTCCATGCGAGCACACCGAGGATCGCGGCGAGGAAGAGCATCGTGCCCGCGGCGACCCACGAGACCGTGGGGACGACGGAGTCGCGCCACTCCAGGAAGGGACGCATCGCTCGTCCGACAGCCAGACCGACGACTCCGAGGACGGCGAGCTGGACTGCTGACGACCGGCGCAGCGGACGGCGAGCCATCAGATCAGACGAGGATCTCGAGGTCCTCGCGCCGCGTGACGCCGGAGGTGTCGAGACCCTGCGCGAGGTCGACGACGTAGCCCTTGCCGGGGATCTCGCCCTCGAGGTCGAGCTCGAGCCACGGCATCAGCACGAACGCACGCTCGTGGGCACGCGGGTGCGGGAGCGTCAGTCGGTCGTCGTGCGCGACGCGGTCACCGACGACGATGAGGTCGACGTCGAGCGTGCGCGGCGCGTTCTTCTCACCGCGCTCGCGACCGAACGCGTCCTCGATCGCGAGGCAGCGGTCGAGCAGCGTGTGCACGGTCAGCGTGGTGTCGATGAGGACGGCGGCGTTGAGGAAGTCGCGCGAGCCCGCGGGCGCGCCGACCGGCACCGTCTCGTAGACCGACGACACCGACACGACCGTGACCTCCGGCGTGTCGGCAAGCGCGGCGACGGCACCCTGGACGTTGTTGAGCCGCTCCCCCAGGTTGGACCCGACCGCGATCACGGCCTGCCGGATCGGGCGCATGCCCCCGGTCATCGTGTCCGCGTCGGGGATGTGTGGGTTGGGCGTCTCGGTCACGTACGACTCCGCTCTATCGTCACGGCGACGTCCGAGAACGTCACCGGTATCGGTGCATCCGGCTTGTGAACCGTGACGCTCGCCCACTGCACCGGTGCGAAACCGAAGCAGATCCCGAGGATGCGGAGAGCGAGCGTCTCGATCAGGTCCACGGGGTCCGACGCCACGGCGTCCGCGACCCTCTCCGACAACGTACCGTAATGAACCGACGCTTCTAAGTCCCCTGTCTCCGCCGCACGCCCGAGGTCCAGCCCGAGCACGACGTCGACGACGAACCGCTGGCCCCGGTCGCGCTCGAACGCGAGCAGGCCGTGGTAGCCGTACGCCTCGATCCCGGTCACGGTGATCCGGTCCAGTCCGCTCGGCACGGTCATCCCTCCATCACCGGCCCGGAGTGGTGCGACCAGAGCTTCCACCCGGTCGCGGTCTCGACGAGGACGTCGGTCGCGACGCCGCGCCCGCCGGCGAACACCGTGGGCGCCTCGCCTTCGGCCTCGGAGAGCACGTTCTCGACGCACGACACGATCGCGATGCCGTCACGACGCCGCACCTCGACGTCGGTGAGGATGAACTGGATGTAGCCGACGTTGGCCATGAGCATCGCGAACGACCGCAGGATCGCGCCACGGCCGAGGATCGGCTCGGCGCCAGGGTGCACACACACCGTGTCCTCGCCGGGCAGCCACAGCGACGACATGAGGTCGAGGTCACCGTGCTCGATCGCGTCGTAGAACGCCTGGTGGGTCACGAGGACCGGGTCACGCCGCTCAGCCATCGCGCCACCGCTCGGCGACGCGCACGGCGTCGGCGTTGGGCGCGACGTCGTGGACACGCACGCACCACGCGCCCGCCGCCGCCGCTAGCGCAGTGGTCGCGACCGTCGCGGAGTCGCGCTCCCTCGGAGGCCGCAGGCCGTCGTCGTCCGCGAGCAGCTCGCCGAGGAACCGCTTGCGGCTCGCCGCGACCAGCAGCGGATAGCCGAGCGAGGCGAACGCCTCGAGGTGAGCGAGGACGGTCCAGTTCTGGGGGCCTCGCTTGGAGAAGCCGATGCCGGGATCGACCACGACCTGCTCGGGCCGGACCCCCTTGGCGAGCGCGAGGTCGACGGCGCTGCCCAGCTCGTCGACGACGTCGGGCACGAGATCGTCGTAGTGCGTCGCGGCGTCGCCCTGCATCGTGTCGGAGTGCCCTCGCCAGTGCATGACGACGTACGGGACACCGGTGCGCGCGGCCACCTCGAGGATGTCGGGGTCGGCGAGCCCGCCGGAGACGTCGTTGATGACCCGCGCACCTGCGGCGACAGCACGCTCCGCGACCTCGGCGCGCATGGTGTCGACAGAGACGACGACACCGCGCTCCACAAGAGCACGGACGACCGGCTCGACCCGCGCCAGCTCGGTGGCCGCGTCGACGCGCTGGGCCCCGGGACGGGTCGACTCGCCGCCCACATCGACGAGGTCGGCACCGGCGGCGACGAGCTCGAGGCCGTGACGGACCGCGTCGTCGGCGTCGAGCCACAGCCCCCCGTCCGAGAACGAGTCGGGGGTGACGTTCACGACGCCCATCACCTGGCACCGACCCGCGTCGGGGAGCAGCGGCACCACGCGACGCGCAAACATCAGCGGCCCGTGATCAGGGCCATCGCCTCGGCCCGGGTCGCAGGATCGCGCAGCTGTCCGCGTACGGCGCTGGTGATCGTCTTGGCCCCGGGCTTGCGGACGCCGCGCATCGTCATGCACAGGTGCTCGGCCTCGATCTGGACGATCACACCGAGCGGGCGCAAGGTCTCGGTCAGCGCGTCCGCGATCTGCGTGGTCAGCCGCTCCTGCACCTGCGGGCGGCGGGCGTACACGTCGACGAGCCGCGCGAGCTTGGACAGCCCGACCACGCGGCCGTCCTCGGCGGGGATGTAGCCGACGTGCGCGACCCCCGTGAACGGCACGAGGTGGTGCTCGCACATCGACCACAGCTCGATGTCCTTGACCAGGATCATCTCGTCGTGGTCGACCTCGAAGGTGCGCGACAGCGCCTCCTGGGGATCCCGGCGCATGCCGGCGAAGATCTCCTTGTAGGCGCGGGCGACCCGCTCCGGCGTGTCCTTGAGCCCGTCGCGGTGAGGGTCCTCCCCGATCGCGGCGAGGAGCTCACGGATCGCGGCCTCGGCACGCGGCGTGTCGAACTCGGGCAGCGCCCCGCTCTCGGCCTGCGCCACGTCAGTGCGCTCCGGGCGACGGCGGCTCGGGCGTTCCTCCCGCCGGGTCGGAACCCGGGCCGTGCAGGTCGGTGCCACCTTGACCGGGCGCGAGGACGATCGTGCCCTCGTCGCCGTCACGCTCGGGCTCGTGGCCGTTGATCTCCTTCGGGGAGAGCACCGGCGGCAACGACGACGGCTTGCGGGTCTCCGAACCGGTCCACGCCGGACGCGCGGACCGACGCTTGAGCGACTCGAAGATCGCGGCGACCTCGGCCTTGTTGAGCGTCTCCTTCTCGAGCAGCGCGAGCACCAGGTCGTCGAGGACGGCGCGGTTCTCGGCGAGGATGTCGAACGCCTCCTGGTGGGCGTAGCTGATGAACTTGGTCACCTCTTCGTCGACGATCGCCGCAAGCTCCTCGGAGTAGTTGCGCGAGTGGCCGATGTCGCGGCCGAGGAACGGCTCCGAGCCGTTCTCGCCGAGGCGCACGGCACCGATCCGCTCGGTCATGCCGTACTGGGTGACCATCGCGCGAGCGAGGTTGGTCGCCTTCTCGATGTCGTTGGCGGCGCCGGTCGTCGGGTTGTGGAAGACGAGCTCCTCGGCGGCGCGACCGCCCATCATGTAGGCCAGCTTGTCGAGCATCTCGGCACGCGTCTGGCTGTACTTGTCCTCGTCGGGCAGCACCATCGTGTAACCGAGGGCACGGCCTCGCGGCATGATCGTGATCTTGTGCACGGGGTCGCTGCCGGGCAGCGCTGCGGCGACCAGTGCGTGGCCACCCTCGTGGTACGCGGTGATCTTGCGCTCGTGCTCGCTCATGAGGCGGGTCCGCTTCTGCGGGCCAGCGACGACGCGGTCGATGGCCTCGTCGAGCATGTGGTTGTCGATCAGCGCCTGGTTGCTGCGGGCGGTGAGCAGCGCAGCCTCGTTGAGGACGTTGGCGAGGTCGGCGCCGGAGAAGCCGGGCGTGCGCCGCGCAACCGACTCGAGGTCGACGTCGGGCGCCAGCGGCTTGCCGCGCGAGTGGACCTGCAAGATCTGCAGACGGCCCTTGAGGTCGGGCGCCTCGACCGCGATCTGGCGGTCGAACCGGCCCGGGCGCAGCAGCGCTGGGTCGAGGACGTCGGGACGGTTGGTGGCGGCGATGAGGATCACGCCGCCGCGGACGTCGAAGCCGTCCATCTCGACGAGCAGCTGGTTGAGCGTCTGCTCGCGCTCGTCGTGCCCGCCGCCGAGGCCAGCGCCACGGTGACGCCCGACGGCGTCGATCTCGTCGATGAAGACGATCGCGGGCGCGTTCTCCTTGGCCTGCTCGAACAGGTCACGGACACGGCTCGCACCGACACCGACGAACATCTCGACGAAGTCCGAGCCCGAGATCGAGTAGAACGGCACGCCCGCCTCGCCGGCCACGGCGCGCGCGAGGAGGGTCTTGCCGGTGCCGGGAGGGCCGTACAGGAGGACGCCCTTGGGGATCTTGGCACCGACCGCCTGGAACTTCTGTGGGTCGGCCAGGAACTCCTTGATCTCGCCGAGCTCCTCGACGGCCTCGTCCGCACCCGCGACGTCGGCGAAGGTCGTCTGCGGCGTGTCCTTGGAGATGAGCTTGGCCTTGGACTTCGCGAACTGCATGACGCGTCCGCCGCCGCCCTGCATCGAGTTCATCAAGAAGATGAACAGCAGGAAGATCAGCGCGAACGGCAGCAGGAGTCCGAGCAGGTTGCCGAGGAAGCTCGGCTTGGGGATATCGACGTCGTACGTCTTCATCTCCTTGTCGGAGACGCTCTCATCCGCAAGCTTGCGCAGCTGGTTGCCCTGGTCGCCGAGCCAGTTGGCGCGCACCTTCTTGTCATCGTCGAGCGTGGCGCGGATCTCGTTGTCGCCGGCGCCGACGAAGGTCGCCTCGGCGACCTTGCCCTGCTCGAAGTACCGCACCATCGTCGCGGTCTTGACCTCTTGATAGCCGCTGTTGGACGACACCAGCTGGAGCAGGGCCAGAACCGCGATGACACTGATGATGATCCAGAGCCACGGGCCCTTGAAGATGCGTTTGACGTCCATGATCCGAGGCCGCGCCTCGCTCCTCCTGCGTAGGAATGGGTACGGGAACCGACGGTACACGCCCTCGCCATGAAGGCAGGGCGAGTCTTGTCCCCCGGTGCTTCAACGTCTGGCACCCGTCCACATGTTCCCAGAAGCCGCGCGGATCTTGCTCCGTGACGGCTGCTTGGGTCAGGAGTAGACGTGCGGAGCGAGCGTCGCGATGTCGCGCAGGTTGCGGTAGCGCTCGTCGTAGTCGAGCCCGTAGCCGACCACGAAGGCGTTGGGGATCTCGAAACCGACGTACTTGACGTCGACGGCCATCTTGAGCGCCTCAGGCTTGCGCAGCAGCGTGCAGATCTCGACCGAGGCCGGCTTGCGCGAGCGCAGGTTGGACGTCAGCCACGACAGCGTGAGGCCCGAGTCGATGATGTCCTCGACGATCAGGACGTGCCGGCCCGAGAGGTCGGTGTCGAGGTCCTTGAGGATCCGTACGACGCCGGACGAGGTCGTGCCCGACCCGTACGAGGTGACCGCCATCCAGTCCATCTCGACGTCGCGCTCGAGAGCACGGGCAAGGTCGGCCATCACCATGACCGCACCCTTGAGCACGCCGACGAGCAGCAGGTCCTCGCCCTCGTAGTCGCGCGCGATCTCAGCGGCGAGCTCTCGGAGGCGGGCCTGGATGTCGGCCTCGGGGATGTACGTCTGGTCCAGCGCGAGGTCGCCCTCGATCTGCTTCGCGTCCACGGAGCCAGCCTCGCACAGCGACCCTGACGACGCGTCCGGGGGCCCGCCGCTCACGACGGGATGAAGAGGAGTACACCGCCCGTGCGGCGGACGGTCAGGCCGCCGGGAAGCGCCGGGCCGCCCTGGCCGCGCCAGGCGGTGACCAGCTGCTCGACCCCGGCGACGTGCGCTGCCGTGAGGTCGTTCGCGGTCGATCCGGCGCCGATCGCGGCAGCGCGCAGAACCCGCGTCCGTAGGGCGCGAGGGAGGGCAGCGAGCGCGGCGACGTCGAGCGCCCCGTCGTCGCGGGTGACCTCGCGCGCTGCCGTACGGGCGAGCACGTCGAGGGCGTCGGCGTCGTCGCGCAGGCCGTCAGCCGTACGCGCGAGGGCGGCCGCGACACCCGGTCCGAGCTCGCGCTCGAGCAACGGCAGGACCGTGCGACGGACGCGCACCCGGGCGTAGCGGGCATCGTCGTTGTGAGGGTCGTCCCACCAGGTGAGGCCGACCGCGCGGCAGACCTGCTCGGTGTCGGCGCGGGTGAGGCCGAGGAGCGGGCGCCGCCAGATTCCCGTACGGGGTGCCATGCCGGCGAGCGAGCGTGCACCGGACCCTCGGGCCAGCCCGAGGAGCACGGTCTCGGCTTGGTCGTCGCGGGTGTGCGCGAGCAGGACGGCGGCAGCACCGAGCTCGTCGGCACAGGCCTGCAGCGCCTCACGACGTGCGACGCGCGCCGCACCCTCCGGGCCCCCGTCGGACCCGACGTCGACCCGCTCGACGCGGGCCTCGACCCCGAGGTCGCGCGACTGCGCGGCGGCGCGCTGCGCGACCTGGTCCGACCCCGCCTGCAGGCCGTGGTCGACGACGAGCGCGAGCGCACGACCGCCACGGCCGGCAACGACGAACGACGTCAGCGCGGCCAGCGCGAGCGAGTCGGCGCCGCCCGAGACGCCGAACACGACCGTGGCGTCGCCAGGGAGGTCGGCGAGCGCGTCCGAGACCGCACGGCGCCCGCGCGCGACCACGGGGTCGAGGGGCGGCGTACGGCGCGCGGTCATGGCGACGATCTCATCCGTGAACGCGTGCGACCCACTGGTCGGGCTGCTCGATCTCCTCCGCGGACGGCAGGTTGACCGGCGAGGCCCACACGGCGTCGAAGCCCTCACGACCGACCGACTTCTCGACGGATCGGACGAACGCGGCGCCGTCACGGTACTGGCGGATCTTCGCGTCGAGGCCGAGCACCTGGCGTACGAGCCGGTCGAGCAGACCACCGCCCTGACGGCGCTTGTCGAAGCGACGCCGGATGTGGCGCACGGTCGGGATCACCGAGGGCCCGACCCCGTCCATCACCACGTCGGCGTGGCCCTCCAGGAGCGACATGACGCCGGTGACCTGCGCGATGATCTCGCGCTGGCGATCGTTCTGGAGCACGTCCATCAAGGAGACGCGCTCGCCTCGTACGAAACGGCCTGCTGCCTTCGACGCCTCGCCGAGCGAGCGCGAGACGCCCTCGGGATCGGTGTCGGTGGCGTCGATCAGCCCGTCGACGAGTCCTTGGATGTGCGCCCGCATCCACGGCACGGCCGTGAACTGCACGCGGTGGGTCTCCTCGTGCAGGCAGACCCAGAGCCGGAAGTCGTGCGCGTCCACGTCCAGCTCGCGCTCGACGTGCACGACGTTCGGGGCCACCAGCAGGAGGCGTCCGCCGACCGGGAGCCCGCCGTCTGCTGCGGGCGCGGTGTAGAACGGGTCGAACTGCCCGAGCACCTTCGTCGACATGAAGGCCAGCGCAGCGCCGACCTCCGCCCCCGTCACGCGGGCGCCGATCGCCCGTCCGAAGCGCCCGGGAGCCTGCCCCTTCGCCTCAGCCGCCGCCTGGACCTTCTCGAGCATCGGCCGGAGCACGACCTCGAACGACGACACGTTGGCCGTGACCCAGCCCGGGCGGTCCACGACGAGGACGGGTGCGGTCGCCGACTCCGCCACGAGCCCGGTGAACTCGCGTACGGGGCCTTCCGACCGCGCCGCGCCCTCACGGAGCTCGGCGACGACCTGCTCGGCCTCGGCACTGGCGATCTCGGGACCGGGCCGGGTCATCCGCGCGGCGGTCGTCAGCGCGAAGTCCCAGTCGATCATGCTGTCCGTCATGCCTGCGAGCCTACGCGGAGGCTGCGCAGGAGCAGGCCGACAGCCGCGCAGCGATGCGGTCGAGCATCGTCCGGGCGTCGAGGGTACGCCGATCGGGCACGCGGTCGGTGAAGATCACGAAGCCGACGGGTGTCCCGTCGCGGGTGGCGGTCGTGCCGGCATAGGAGTGGACACCAGACAACGTGCCGGTCTTCACACGGACGACACCGAGCCCCGCCTCCGTACCGCTGTCGGTGAAGCGCGTCGCCAGCGAGCCGTTGAAGCCCGCGATCGGATAGCGGTCGAAGAGCTCCGACGCGGTCGACACGACCTGGAGCATCGAGGCGAGCGTGACGCGGTTGTCGCGCGAGAGCCCGCTCCCGTCGTAGACGCGGTTGCCCTCCCAGTCGACCCCGAGCCCGGTGAGCACGTCCCGGACGGCCTTGGCCCCGCCCTCGAACGTCGCGGGCTGCTTCTCGGCGATCGCGACGTGGCGCAGCAGCACCTCCGCCGCCTGGTTGTCGCTGTGCTCGATCACCGACTGCGCGATCTGCGCGACGGTGCCGCTGCTGACCGCGGCGAGCTCCTCGGACTCCACCGGCCGGCCCGTGCTTGCGACGCCCGTCACCTTCAGGCCGCGCGCCTTCAGCTGCTTGGCGAACGTCGCGGCGGCCTGGCGGGCCGGGTCGGCGGTGCGACGCCACCCGTCACGCCCCTGGTCGACCCACAGGGCGCTGACCGGCGAGGTCACGAACGAGGTGATGTAGCTCGGCTCCCAGGTCGGGTTTGTCGCCGGCCCGGTGAACAGCGAGGTGTCGTACCCGAGCGAGACCTCGGTGACACCGTCGGCCTGCAGCGCTTTGGCTGTCTGGCGGGCGAGTTGTGCGAGGGACGCCTGCTGCGGGTACGACACGCGTGCGGCGGCGTTCGACGTCGCCGTGAGATAAGGGTCGCCGCCCCCGACGAGGACCAGCTTCGCGGGCCCGGGTGCGAGCGCGTCGGCCGTCGGTGCCGCGTCGGTCGCGGACGGCTGCTCCTCTCCGGTGGTGTCACGGAGCACGGTCGTACGGAAGCGGTGCTCCGGCCCCAGCGTCTGCATCGCGGCGAGCGAGGTGAACAGCTTGAGCGTCGACGCGGGGATGAACGCGCCCGTCCCGGAGCTCCAGACCTGCTCCCCCGAAGAGAGATCCGACACGGCGAACCCGACGTGCGTGCCGAGCGCCTTGCGGCCGAGCAGCGGCGCGATCGCGCGCTGCACGCGGTCCGCGTCGAGAGGACGGGACTGCGGCGCGGCGAGAACCGGCGCGAGTTCGGGCTCGGCCGGGGTGACAGGCACTGACGCGGGATCGGCCTCGCGTGACTCGCAGGTGCCGCCCTCGCAGAGCCAGCGGTCGAGGTGGCCGAGGCTGTACGCGGCGACGCCCCCGCCGGTCAGGACGAGCACCACCGCGAGGAGCACGTACGGCCAGGCGCGGCCGCGCTCGGAGTGGTGTGAAGGCATGTTTCGAGCCTAGCCAAGGAGGGGAAGGTCGAGGACGGCGAGCGGCTGACCGTCGTGGAGCAACCGCCAGTGCGGCTCCTGCGCGTACGGGCGCCCGTCGGCGAGGTGCCTGGCGACCAGTGTCCGCAGCGGCTCGGTGAGCTCGTGGACGACGGGCGCACCGCTGACGTGCGGGTACGAGGCGGCGCCCGAGGCACGGTAGCGGCTGACGACGACGTGGAAGTGCTGCGCGTCTCGCAGTGGACGGCCGTCGTACGACAGTGCAGCGATCCGTGCACCGAGCGGGCGCGCGAGGTCGATGTCGTACGTGAGAGGCGCCTCGGCCCCGTACGCGACGTCGTAGTCGAAGTCCGGCGTGCCGTGCGGCGTCCGCGGGGTGGGGGCGTTGGTGAGCGCGTCGGGATGGTGGGGGCCGGGTGCCTGTGTGGCGGCGAAGAACGCGGCCGCGTGCTCGAGGTGCGCACGCAGCTCGGCCCCGGTCATGGCGACCACGACCAGCCCGCTGTCGAACTGGCACAACGCCGCGACGTGGCGCTGGCGCACCGGGCCCGCCGGCACCCTCGCGTACCGGTTGGTCGGGCTCACGAGGCTGAGCAGGGGGAGGTCGCCCGGCAGCATCCCGCGCAGCGCGCCGGATTGTGCGGCGGCGACGAGGGCGAGCGCCGTGGTCGGCCGGTAGCGCGCCGGCTCGGTCTCGATCGGCGCCTCGGCGTGGCCCACCACGCGGTCGCCGCAGGCACGGACGTGTGCGTGCTGGGGCGCGACAAGCGCGACGATCTCGGGGTCTTCCTCGGCATCGGCGGTGTCGACGAGCCGCGAGCGCGCCTCGTGAGCGGCCCAGCCGTCGGCCGTGCGTGCGAGGTCGATCTCGACCACCGCCACCCGCATCCCCCAGCACAGCGGCTCGGTGAGCAGGACCGGACGCCCGTCCGGTCCGGTGACGTGCCGCTCGGCGACCTCGACGTGCGCGTGGCCCGCCACGACGACATCGACGCCAGGGACGCAGCGCGCGAGGTCGAGGGCCGCGTTCTCCGGGGTCGACGGCTCCACGATCCCCGAGTGCACGACCGCGACGACGACGTCCGCGCCGGCCGCCCGCACCTCGGCGACCAGCGGCCCAGCCGCGTCGACGACGTCGGTGAAGCGGAGGTGGGCGCGCACGTCGCGGTTCCAGGAGGTCACCTTCGGCGTGGTGAGCCCGACGATCCCAACCCGTACGGGCGGCTCGCCAGGGATCACGACGACCTCGCGCATGACCGACGCCGCCAACGCGGGCTCGCCTGTCACGGCGTCGTGCGCGTTGCCCGCCAGCAGCGGGGCGTCGAGCTGCTCGCGGAACCGCGCCAGCGCCCGTACGCCGTAGTCGAGCTCGTGGTTGCCCAGGGCCACGGCGTCGTACCCGAGGTGGTTCATCGCGGCCGCCATCGGGTGCAGCGGCACGTCGTCGTCTGCCGCCTCGGCGAGCAGCCGTGCGTACTCGTGCGACAGCGCACTGCCTTCGAGCACGTCACCGGCGTCGACGAGCAGCGCCGTGGGTATGGACTCGCGGAGGCGACGCACCACGCCGGCCACCCGGGCGAGACCGATGCGGTTGCCGTACGCGTCCTCGTACGGACGGTCGGTGCCGTAGTCGTGGTCGCGGACCTGACCGTGCAGATCCGTCGTCGCGAGCACCGTGAGCCGCGGCGTCACCGCGGGCATACGCTGTTGCGTACGTCACAGGGGCCAACCCCGTGTCCCGTGTCTTTGCCCACGTACGAGAGACTAGACAAGTCTTGCGTGCCCGGGTGGACAGGCCCTGCGTGCGCTGCTCGGACCACTCGCACGAACCAATGGAGGAACAGTGCTGGAATTCGACGTCACGGTCGAGATCCCCAAGGGCGTACGCAACAAGTACGAGGTCGACCACAAGACCGGCCGGATCCGGCTCGACCGCACCCTCTTTACCTCCACCCAGTACCCGGCCGACTACGGCTTCATCGAGAACACCCTCGGCCAGGACAGCGACCCGCTCGACGCGCTGGTCCTGCTGTCCGAGCCGACGTTCCCCGGCTGCCTGATCCGCTGCCGCGCGATCGGCATGTTCCGCATGACCGACGAGGCCGGCGGCGACGACAAGGTCCTGTGCGTGCCCGTCGACGACCCGCGTCAGGAGCACCTCCAGGACATCCGTCACGTCCCGGAGTTCGACCGCCTGGAGATCCAGCACTTCTTCGAGGTCTACAAGGACCTCGAGCCCGGCAAGTCCGTCGAGGGCGCCGAGTGGGTCGGCCGCCGCGAGGCCGAGGACGAGGTCGAAGCCTCGTTCAAGCGCGTCTCCGAGCACGGCGCCGACCACTGAGCCTGCACTGACGTCGTACGAAGGCCGCTGACCCCGCGAGGGTCAGCGGCCTTCGTCGTCCTCGGCGCCCAGCTGCGCCAACCACCGCAAGGATGCGTCGAGGCCGTGGCGGGCGGGGCGGGTCGGCCCTGACGCACCTCTGGTGCGTCTTGACGAACCCCGGACGGGACGGAGGTCAGCGCACGCGGGCGGCAAGATCCGGCGCGGTCCACGAGTAGACCGACACCACCTGGACGTTCTTGCCGGGCCGCGGAGCCTCGACCATCCAGCCGTCGCCGAGATAGAGCGCGACGTGGTGGATCGAGTCCGGACCGCCACGGCTCCAGAACAGCAGGTCGCCCCGTCGCGCCTCGGGCACCGCGATCGGCGCCGACACGGCGTACTGCGCGCCGCTGAAGTGCGGGAGTCCCTTGCCTGCGGCCTGCCACGCACGCATCGTCAGGCCCGAGCAGTCCCAGACGTCCGGCCCGGCCCCTGCCCACACGTATGGCTCCCCCACCTGCGTCAGCGCGAAGCGAACCGCCGCCTCGACACCCTTCGCCTGCTTCGGCGGGTCGGCATCAGGGTCCAGCGTCGGGGGCGCAGGAGCCGGCGAGGGCGCCGGGCTGTCTGTCGGTGGCAGGCTGGGCGCGCCCGTCTGCGGGCGGTTGGCTGCCTCCTGGGCCTGCTGGGCGAGCTGTTCGAGAGCCTTTTGACGCCTGCTGGCCAGCTTCACCGAGATGCCGTCCGCGTTGGCGAGCTCGCGGATGAGCTGGTCGCGGTCGCGCTGGAGTCCGGCTCGCGCCGCCGCCGCACCCGCGACCGCCTTCTCGGTGTCGTGCTTGGCCTTCGTGGCAGCAGCCGCCAGCTTCTCGCGACGCGCGAGCGCCGCGTCGGCCTCACGCTTCAGGGTCACGGCGACGGCGCGCTTGGACTCGTACGTGGCGAGCGCCGCACGGCTGGCGTCACCGACCGCGTTGTAGGAGCTCATCTGACCGAGCAGCGAGCTCGGCCCTCCGCCGGAGAAGAAGCTGCGGATGCGGTGGTACGGGGCACGCGCCGTCACCCCGGCAACCGTGAGCCGCTCGACGACCAGCCGCTGGGCCTCCGCGTCGCGGGCGGCGGTCTGCGCAGCCTTCTGGGCGGAGCGCGCGGTGGCTGAGGCCTCTTCGAGGGCGTACTGAGCACCGTTGTATGCCTCGGCGGCCTGAGCAGCGTCCACGGCGAGTGCGTCGACACGGGCCGTCGCGGCGGCGATCCGGGCACGGATGTCGGTGACGTCGCCCGACTTGGTGGCGACCCCGGCCCGCGCGTCACGCACATCGTGGGCGCTGGGCGTCTCATCCGCGTGGACGGCCGGCGTCCCCGCGAGGACCAGCGCGGCCACGGCGAACAGAGGCGCGACCCTGCGCGCACTGCGGTCCGTCGCGAGCCTCACGTATGTCCCCCGTCGTCGCAGGTCAACGAGCTGACCCGCCTTTCTCAGCACTTTACGTCAGCGCCGCGTCCACCGTGGCTCTTGCCGCAGCCTGGACCTCCGCCAGATGGTCGGCTCCTCGGAACGACTCGGCATAGATCTTGTAGACGTCCTCCGTGCCGGAGGGACGGGCGGCGAACCACGCGTCCGCGGTCTCGACCTTGATCCCGCCGATCGGGGCGTCGTTGCCGGGGGCGTGCGACAGGATGCGGGTGATCGGGTCGCCGGCGAGCTCGGTCGCCGTGACCGCTGCCGGGTCGAGCGCACCGAGGCGGGCCTTTTGCTCGCGGGTCGCCGGGGAGTCGACGCGGGCGTACGCGGGATCGCCGTGCCGCGCGGTCAGGCCGGAGTAGTGCTGGCTCGGACTGCGTCCGGTGACCGCCTGGATCTCCGACGCGAGCAGCGCCAGGATGAGGCCGTCCTTGTCGGTCGTCCACACCTGACCGTCGCGCCGCAGGAACGTGGCGCCCGCACTCTCCTCGCCGCCGAAGACGACCGATCCCGAGATGAGCGGGTCGACGAACCACTTGAAGCCGACCGGCACCTCGTACAGGGCACGCCCGGAGTCGGCGACGACCCGGTCGATCATGGTTGAGGAGACGACCGTCTTGCCGACCCCTGCCGCGGCGTCCCAGCCGCGGTGCTCGGTGAGGTACGCGATGGCGACGGCGAGGAAGTGGTTGGGGTTCATCAGGCCTGCGTCAGGCGTGACGATGCCGTGCCGGTCGGCGTCCGCGTCGTTGCCCGTGGCGATGTCGAAGCGGTCGCGCTGCTTGACCAGCGACGCCATCGCGTACGGGGAGGAGCAGTCCATGCGGATCTTGGCGTCGTGGTCGAGGGTCATGAACCCCCACTGCGGATCGACCGCGGTGTTGACGACGGTGAGGTCGAGACCGTACTGCTCGCCGATCCGGCCCCAGTACGCGACCGAGGCGCCGCCGAGCGGGTCGGCCCCGATCCGTACGCCTGCCCGCCCGATCGCCTCCATGTCGACGACCGAGCCCAGGTCGTTGACGTAGTGCGTGAGGAAGTCGTACGCCTGCACCCGGTCACGCGTCTCGTCGGTCGTCGCCCGCTTGACCCCGCGCAGCCCGTCACGCAGCAGCGCGTTGGCACGGTCCTGGATCCAGCCGGTGATGTCGGAGCCGGCCGGGCCGCCGTTGGGCGGGTTGTACTTGAAGCCGCCGTCGCGGGGCGGGTTGTGCGACGGCGTGACGACGATGCCATCGACCTGTCCTGCGCCTCCCCCTGCGTGACCGCTCAGCCCGTTGAGGCGAAGGATCGCGTGGGACACGGCGGGCGTCGGGGTGAACCCGTCGTCGGTGTCGACGAGCGTGACGACGTCGTTGCCGACGAGCACCTCCAGCGCGGTATGCCAGGCCGGGAGTGAGAGGGCATGCGTGTCGCGGCCGACGAGCACCGGACCGGCGATGCCCGCCTGCGCGCGATACTCCACGATCGCCTGCGTGGTCGCCAGGATGTGCGCCTCGTTGAACGCGCCGTCGAGGCTCGACCCGCGGTGGCCGCTCGTCCCGAACGCCACCTGCTGGGCGGGGTCGTCAGGGTCAGGGACGCGGTCGTAGTACGCCGCAGCGAGGGCGTCGAGATCGACGAGGTCCTTCGGCTCTGCCGGCGTGCCGGCCCGTGGGTCCACCATGGGGCCAGCCTAGGGGCGCGGTACGGGGACGTCTGCGCGGAGCGGCTCCCTCGGGACCACCACGCCCCGCTCGGTCCAGGCGACCACCCAGCCGCCAGGCCGGACGCTCCCGCGCAGCGTGATCGGATCGCCCACACGGGGCCGGTCGCCACGGACCTTCACCCGCGCCACGTACGCGGCAGACCCGGCGGCGACGTGCAGGTCGCCGCGGCGCTCGTCCACCGTGGGCCAGAAACCGTCGACGACCCCGGTGACCTCGGCCCGGCGGCGCAGCAGCGAAGGGAGGGCGCGCGGGGTGAAGCCGAGGATGAGGCGGACGATGCCGTACAGGGCGGCGAGCGGGATCGCGATGCCACGGAGCGCCCCCGGCATCAAGAGTGCCCAGTCGATCACCCGGAGGACGAGGGGATGATCTGCGGGCACCTCGTCGACCAGGAAGGCGAGGTCGCGCCCGGGGAACTCGATAACCTCGATCTCCTCACCTTGCGTCAGGGAAACGCTGCGATCAGGTTGATCCGATCGCCACAACGGCACCGTCCTGCCATCCTCGAGGCGGACGCTCTCGTCGCTGTCCCACGAGAACGACAGTCCCGCCGATGCGTCGTCGTCCGCATGGACGTACGTCCCGACCTGGTGAGGCGCATGCCGGACGAGCGCATCCGCCTTCGCCTGAAGGACCACCGTGTGGTTCGCCACGACGCCGAGCGCGATGAGCCCTGTGATGCCGAGGAGGCCTGCGACGACCGTCGCGACGACGACTCGGGCCCGCAGCAGGGTGGGCAGGCGACTGGGGGGCGACGCGTTCACGGGCACTCCTGGGGGAAGGCGGGCAGCCGGATCGTACGAGGCGCTCGGGGTCGTTGGCTGCGGAAGTGCGCGACCGTTACTTTCCGGCCCCCTGCGACACCGATCCCTGCAGCTGGCGCTGGAAGATCACGTAGACGATCAGCACCGGCACGATCGTGATGATGACCGCCGCGAACAACCGGCCGTAGTCGGTGTTGTAGCCCGCCCGCGACGCGAACGCCGCCATCCCCTGCGACAGCACGTAGTTGTCGCGCTTGGTGTTGAGCGCGACCGGGAGCAGGAACTGGTTCCACAGCCCGAGGAAGTTGAAGATCGCCACGGACGCGATGCCCGGCTTCGCCATCGGGAGCATGACCTGGAAGAACTTCCGCCACTCCCCCGCGCCGTCGATGTCTGCCGCCTCCGAGACGTCCTGCGGCAGGATCCGGAAGAACGGATAGAGGAAGAAGACGGTGAACGGAAGCGCGAACGCCACATAGGTGACGATCAGGCCCGGCAGCGTGTTGAGGATCCCGAAGCCCTTGAGCACGAAGAAGAGCGGGACGATCGCCAAGAAGATCGGGAACGTCAGCCCGACGAGCATCAGGTAGTAGATCAGCCGGTTGCCCCAGAAGGAGAAGCGCGCGAGGACGTACGCGCACATCGAGCCCAGCAGCATCACGATCACCAACGCCGTCCCGACCACCACGACGGTGTTGACGAAGTAGCGGCCGATGCCCTCTGACGTCCATGCCGAGACGTAGTTCTCGAAGCTCCAGCTCGCGGGCAGCGTGAACGGCGACTGGAAGATCTCGCTGCTGGTCTTGAACGACGACAGCAGCGTCCACAGCAGCGGGATGATGACGAGCAGCGCCCAGATGCCGAGGATGACGTGCGCGACCGTCGTCACCGCACGGTCGCCGGAGCCTATGCGCTTCTCGCCTGACGAAGAGGGCTCGCTCGCGGCAGCCGCTCGCTGCGAGGTCTTGGTGTCGGCGCTCGCGGTCATCGGCGCTCTCCCTCGGGTCGGCCGCCCACGAGGCGGTTCACGGTGAAGACGATTGCGGCGAAGATCATCGTCGCGATCGCCATGACGACGCCCATCGCGCTCGCCAGCCCGAACTGGCCCTTCTCGAAGGCGGTGAGGAGCAGACGCTGCGGCATGACCAGCGTCGAGTTCTCGGGACCGCCGCCCGGGTTGAGCGCAACCATGTAGACGAACGCGTCGAGCGCGAGGATGCCGAGATAGATGTATGCGGTCTGGACGTTGTCGCGGATCAGCGGCAGCGTGACCGAGAACGCCGTACGGAGGCGGCCCGCGCCGTCGATGCGCGCCGCGTCGTACAGCTCGCCGGGGACGCTCTTGATCGCGGCCACGAACAGCACCATGTAGAACCCGACGAAGCCCCAGATGATGACGAACATCGACGCCGGCATCGCCGTCCGGGTGTCGCCAAGCCACGGGAACGACTCGAACCCGTCCAGCCCGATCCCTGTGAGGACGCCGTTGAGCAGGCCGTTCGACGGGTCGAACATCTGCAGCCAGATGAGGCCGATGACGATCGCCGGGATCGTGTACGGGAAGAACGACACGACACGGTAGAAGCTCGAACCTTTCAGCCCTCGGGTCGCCCCGTGCGTGGAGCCGCCGACCGTGATCATCGTCGCCAGCGCGAAGGCGAGCACGACGGTCACGAACGGGACGACGAGCGCCAAGATGATGTTGTTGCGCAACGACGTCATGAAGATGTTGTCATCGAGCAGCTTCTGGTAGTTCTCCAGCCCGACGAAGCTCATGTCGGGCGTGAACCCTGACCAGTCCGTCAGGGAGTACCAGAAGGCCTGCACGAAGGGCCACACCACGAACACCGAGAAGAGCGCCAACGGCAGCACGAGGAAGACGAGCACGAAGCTCACTCGGTCGAACGTCAGCGGCCGCCGCTTCTTCTTGCGCGGCGGGAGCTTCCCGGTGTCCGCGGTGGGGACCAGAGGGGACTCGATCACGTGGCGGGGATCTTCGTGACGGAGTCGTCCTCGCGCACCTTGTCCGTGATCTCCTGCAGGCGCGACGTCAAGTCCTTCACGCTCGACTTGCCGGCGAGGAAGCTGTTCCAGACCACCAGCTGGTCGACGTTCATGCCGTACAGGTCGACGAACTTCCAGGTGAAGACGTCCGAGCCTGCCGCCGTGAGCATCTCGCTCTGCGACACGAGCGCGGTCGAGCCGAATCCGTCGGCGGGGACGGTGTCCTTGACGATCGTCGGCGCCAGCTTCGTCTTGGCGAAGTTGGTCGCTGCCTCCTTGGAGAGCATCGTCCGCAGCAGCTCCTTGCCGCCGGGCACGTTCTTGCCCTGCGACGGGATCATGAACGGCTCGCCCGCCGCACTGTGCAGCGCCTCCCACGGCATCGCCGAGTCGGAGTTGACGACCATCTCCGGGAAGCCCTTCATGTCGAACCCGGCCTTGGTCTGGTCCTTCATCTCGTTCTCGATCCAGGACCCGGACGGATAGAGCAGCGCGTCCTGGTTGTTGCTCCACTGCGCCTGAGCCGCCGTGAACTGCGTGCCGGCACCACCGGGCTTGACGTAGCCGGCGTCGACGATCTTGCCCATGGCCTCGAAGACCTGCTGGACGGCGGGGTTGGACCAGCAGTTCGCCTCGAGGTTCTCCAGCGCGAGCCGGACCTCGTCGCCGCCCTGCTTGATCGCCGAGCCGATGGCGAGGGTTTGGTAGTACGTCGCCGCCTCCTTGCCCCAGAGGAAGAGGTACTTCCCTGCGGACTTCGCCTTGGCACCGAGATCGATCGCCTCGTCCCACGTCTTCGGGGGCGTCCACCCGTTCTCCTCGAACAGGCTCGACGAGTACCAGACCGCGTACACCGTCATCACGTAGTTCAGGGCGGCGAGCTTGCCGTCGAAGGTGCCGGGCGCCTCGACGCCACCGAAGAGCGTGTCGCGGATCTTCGTACCCTCGAGGTTGTTGGCGTCCAGGACGTCGGTGAGGTCCTCCACCTGGTCGAGGATCGCGCTGAACCCGATCGAGTTCTCGCCGGAGTTGTCGATCAGGTCCGGCGGGTCACCCGCGACGAAGCGAGGCTGGAGCTCCTGGGAGATCTCAGTGGTCGGAGTGACCTTGACCGTCGAGCCCTTGTGGTTCTTCTGCATGATCGTCGCGGCGAACGCGACGTAGTCGGTGCCGTAGCCGCCGTCGAAGATCACGGCGTCGGTGGTGGAGTCGGCGGCCATGCCGAACGGGTTGTCCGTGCTCTTCTCGCCACCCTTGGTGGAGTTGTCGTCGTCGTTGTTGCTGCTCCCCGCGCATGCAGCCAGGGCGCTGCTGAGGGGGATGACCGCTGCGGCCGCGAGCGCACCTCGGAGCAGGGTGCGCCGGTCGACCGTCTTCCTCTCGATACTCATCTGGAGTGCCTTCCTGTGGTGATGGTGGTGGTGTCAGGCGTGGCGCCGGATCCGGTCGCCGTACATGTCCTCGAGCTGGTGGTTGTGGTCGTCCCCGCCGGGGATGTTGGCGGAGAGGTAGATCGGCGGGACCGAGCCTGCGGCCGCCAGGCGTTCGGCGACCCCGATCGTCAGCAGCTGTGCGACGAAGGCTGCGGTCAAGGACGAGACGGCGCCGACACCGATGTCGTCGCCGGTGGTGAGGGTCGTGTCGCCGTACGGTGCGAGGTTGTCGATGACGACATCGGCGACCTCGCTCAGACGCTTGCCGCTCGGGTGCTTGGGAGTGACCCGGCTCGTGTGGGCGATGCTGGTCACCGCGATCACCGGGTTGCCGTGCGCCTTCGCTTCCAGCGCCATCCCGACGATCGACCCGTTGACGCCAGAGTTGGACGCGATCACGAAGACGTCCTGCGGGCTCGGCGCCGTGATCTCCCACAGCTCCTCGACCACCGACGGGTCCCGCTCGAGCTTGGGGTCGGACAGGATCGACACGTCCTGGCTGCCGAACAGCGCCACGTCGCGCAGCGCGATGTTGTTGGTCGGGATGAGGCCGCCGGCACGCCCGGCGATCTCCATCGCGAACGCCTGCGAGTGACCGGTGCCGAACGCCTGGACGATCCCCCCGTTCTGCAGCGCGCCCGCGATCAGGTCGATGGCCGGGTCGAGGCCGCCCTCTGCCGCGACCGCCGCAAGCCGCTCGAGCCGGCTGGTCGTCTCGTTCAGGAACTGGTGCGAGGTGTCGGACATGCGGCGCTCTCCTGGATCGGTGGTCAGGTCACTGCGTTCGGGACCGGGTGCGTACGGATTTGCGGTGCGGGAGCACAGCCATCGCGGAGGCCGCGAGCTTCGTCGTCGTCCGCGCGAAGTCCTGCTGGGCGACGAGGAGGTAGATCAGGTCGAGGAGGAAGAGCTGGGAGTGCTTGGCCGAGAGGTCGTCCGGCTGGAGGTACTCCTCCGGCGCGGCGGCCACGACGTGCTCGTGGGCGACCGCGGCGAGGGGCGAGTCGGGCCGGTTGGTCAGGGCGACGCTGAACGCGCCGGAGGAGTTCGCCTGGCCGAGCATCTGGATCGTCTCGCTGGTGCGCCCGGTGTTGGAGATCGCGAGCGCCACGCAGGTCTCGTCCTGGATCGCTGCGCTCGCGAGGCCGGCGTGGACCTCCGTCCAGGCGTGGGCGCTGAGGCCGATCCGGTAGAGACGCGACTGGAGCTCGTCGGCCATGAGGCCGCTCCCACCGATGCCGTAGATGTCGAGGTGGCGGCACGTGGCGATCGCGGTCGCGATGCGGTCGATCTGCTCGAGGTCCACCGAGCTCGCCGTGGCCTGGACCGCACGCGTGTGCGAGCCCAGCAGCGCGTGCAGGACGTCGCTGGAGGTGTCGTCGGGGTCGAAGCTCTTGCCGATGTCGGCGTGCCACGAGGCGTGGACGTCCCCGCGTCCGACGTCGGCAGCGACGCCCACCCGCAGCGGGACGTATCCGGAGTAGCCGATCAGCCTGCAGAACCGGGTGACGGTCGCGGCCGAGGTGCCTGCCTGCGCCGCCAGCTCGGTGATGGACATCTCGAGAGGGGCGGTGGGATGCTCGACCAGCAAGGCGGCGATCTTGGCCATCGCGCTCGACATCTGCGGACGTCGAGCCTGGATCCGATCGGCGACTCCGAGCGCGCCGAGAGTCAGCGTCACGCCGTCGATCGGGTGGTCCATGATCACGCTCCGTGAAAATCCATCTCAAAAGATCTGGAATTCGTTGAAAACTATTCCCATGGGGCTGACGTGGTCAAGATCACACGCGGTATCGGATCAGTAACGATGCCGGTGCTCCTCGCCGTCGACGCCGGTGGCACGTCCACGCGCGCGGTCGTGGTGGACACCAGCGGCCGCACGCTCGGGTACGGGAGGGCCGGGGGCGGCAACCCGGTCTCGTCGGGTCCTGGCGATGCGGCGGAGTCGTTGAGCACGGCGGTCCAGGGCGCGATCGCGGGAGCGGGCGCCGACCCCTCGACGATCGCCTCGACGACGATCGCGATGGCCGGGGCGGCGACGCACCTGGCGGCCGACGACCCCCGCAACCGGGTGCTCGTGGACGCGCTCGCCGCGTGCGGGATCCACGCGCCGCTCGCCCTGCGCTCCGACCTGCTGGCGATGTACTGCGCGGGGACTCCTGCGCTCGACGGCTACGCGATGGTCGCCGGGACGGGCGCCGCCGCGATCCGGGTCCGCGACGGGGTTGTCGGGCACGTCGTCGACGGCATGGGCTGGCTGCTCGGCGATGCCGGGTCGGGGTTCTCGATCGGGCACGCGGTCACCCGCGCCGTGGTCGCCGACCTTGACGGCCGCGGACCGGCCACGCCGATGACACCGGCGCTGCTCGAGAGGCTCGGGCTCTCCGCGGCGGCCGGCACGGCGACCACGGCGACCGGACCACGGCTGCCGGTACTGGAGGAGCTCGTCGACGTCGTCTATGCGATGCGTCCGGTCCGCCTCGCCCAGTTCGCCCCGCTGGCCTTCGCCGACCCGGCGGACCCGGTCGCCCGCGCGATCGTGGACGAGACCACCACCGCCCTGTCGCGGACGATCGTCGCCGCCATCGATCAGGACGTCGACGGTCCTCTCGTCCTCGGGGGCAGCGTCCTGCTCCGTCAGGAGACGGCGGCGCGGGCCGTCGAGAAGGCGTGGCGCGCCCGCGGGCGTACGGGCTCGGCGCACCTCGTCGAGGAGGGCACCGCGGGCGCCGCCGTCCTCGCCTTGCGCGAGAGCGGCGCGACCGTCGACGAAGCGGTCTTCGCGCGGGTCGTGCGCAGCCTCGCCGACCTACGCTGACGCGGGGATGCCGGTCAGCGGCTTGCGCAACGCGACGAACGTACGGCCGAGCTCGGCGCCGACGGTCCGGGCATAGAAGTCGACCGGACCGACCCAGGCGATCTCGCAGGTCGTGCGCCCGGCGGCGAGGTAGTCCGACAGGCAGGCCCGCAGGAGCGCCGAGCCGACGCCTCGTCCGCGGGCCGTCGGGGACGAGCCCATCGGCCCGAACCAACCCGCCCGGTTGGTGTCGTACGCAGCGAAGCCGAGGTAGACGCCGTCCTCGACTGTCACGAAGCAGCTGACCGGCCGGCGCCGCAGCGCTCCCCCGGCCTCCGCGGCCCACGTCTCGCCCCACGTCTGCATCATCCACGCCTCGAACGCCGGCCACTCCTCAGGCGTCAGGCGGCGCATCGGCACCTTTGGCGGGGGCGGTTCGGTGATCAGGTCGCGGTGCGCCACGAGGTCGACGTCAAGGTTGGTCGCCACGGAGTCGCCGGGCGGTTCGTACCCGCAGGCGAGGAAGAACGCGGTCGCCTCGTGGTCGGCGGTGTCGACCCCCGGCCACCAGTACGCCGGTGCGCTGCCGCCGGCCTGGAGGTCAGTCGCACCGCGCGCACGCGCCGCGTCCTCGAGCGCGCTCAGGAGCAGCCGGCCAATGCCGGAACGCCGGTGGCCGTCGGCCACGGCGACAACCTTCACGTACGCGCGCAGCGCCCCGTCGCGCTCGGCCACGCTCCCGAAGGCGGCGCCGACGAGCTCACCGTCGCGCTCGGCGAGGATGGCCAGGCCGTGGTCGTCCGGATCACCCCACAGCAGGTGCTCCAGGCCGTCGCCATCGTCGCCCGCGTCGCGAGCGAGCCCAGCGCGCAGCAGGTCGAGGACGCGGGTGCGGTCGTCGGCGGCCGCGGGGAGCACCGTGATCACGGCTGCTACTCCCCCAGCAGCGACCGACGCAGCGTGCCGAGCCCGATGCTGCCGACGGCGAGCGCGCGACGGTGGAAGTCCTTGAGATCCGCGCCGTCTGCGCCGTTGGCCGCGACCCAGTCGTCGCGCAGCTGCTCCCACAGCCGCTGCCCGACCTTGTACGAGGGCGCCTGACCGGGCCAGCCGAGGTAGCGGTTGACCTCGAACCGGACGAACGCCTCGCTCATGTTGACGTGCTCGAGCATGAACGGCAGCGCGTCGTCGCCGGTCCAGGGCCCGGAGCCGTCGGGCTTGGGCAGCCCGAGGTGCACCCCGAGGTCGACGACGACGCGCGCGGCGCGCATCCGCTGCCCGTCGAGCATGCCGAGGCGGTCCGCAGGGTCGTCGAGGTAGCCGAGATCAGCCATCAGCCGCTCGGCGTACAGGGCCCAGCCCTCACCGTGCCCGGAGTTCCAGTTGAGCCGGCGCCAGGCGTTGAGCTCGGCACTGTTGTAGGTGGCGAGCCCGACCTGGAGGTGGTGCCCCGGCACGCCCTCGTGGTAGACGGTGGTCAGTTCACGCCACGTGTCGAACTCCGTGACTCCCTCGGGCACGGACCACCACATCCGGCCCGGCCGCGAGAAGTCCTCCGTCGGCCCCGTGTAGTAGATGCCGCCTTCCTGCGTCGGCGCGATCAGGCACTCCAGCGTGCGCAGCGGGTCGGGGATGTCGAAGTGCGTCGCCCCCAGCTCGAGGACGGCGCGGTCGCTCGCCGCCTGCATCCACTCGCGCAACGCGTCGGTGCCGTGCAGGCGACGGGCCTCGTCCGCCTCGAGGTACGCGACGGCCTCGGCGACGGTGGCGCCAGGGAAGACCTGGTCGGCGACCGCCTCCTGCTCGGCGACCATGCGCGCGAGCTCCTCGACGCCCCAGGCGTAGGTCTCGTCGAGGTCGATCTGCACGCCGACGAAGCCGCGCGACGCCAGCGCGTAGCGCTCCCGCCCTGCCGCGTCGTCGGTCGGCGCCACCGGGGCGAGCTCGTCGGACAGGAACGTCGCGAGCTCTCCGTACGCCTCGGCGGCCGCACGCGCCCCGCGCTCGAGGTCTGCACGCAGCCCCCCAGGCGCGGCGGGGTTCGCGACGAGGGCGCCGAAGAACCCGTCCGGCGCCGCGTAGGTGCGCGCCTGCTCCGCGACCTCACGGACCTGTCGTACGGCCGGGATGTCGCCTGCGGAGATGCCGGCGCGCAACGACGCGACGTATCCGCCGAGGGCTGTCGGAACGTTGCCGAGCCGCTTCGCGACGTGCTCCCAGTCGGCCTCGGACTCGGTCGGCATCAGGTCGAAGATCTCGCGGACGCTCTGCGCGGGCGACGCGATGACGTTGAGGTCGCGCCGCCAGTTGCCGGCGTCGTGCTGCTCCACCTCGAGCTCGAGCGTACGGATGAGCTCGTCGCGCGTGATCGCGTCGGTCTCGTCGCGCACCTCGGTCGTACGGACGCGGGCGAGCGCCCGGCGCGCGGCCTCGGCGTGGGCCTCGGCGCCCTCGGGGGAGAAGTCGGTGTACTCCCCCTCGCGACCCGGCCGGCCGAGCTCGACGTGCAGCTCGGGGTTGAGATCGAGCATCTCGATGAGCCATGCGTCGGCGAGCTGGTCCATGGGCGTGGTCGTACGGGGGGTGGAGTCACTCATGGACCGAAGGTACCCACTCCCCCGCCCGCCCCACGATTTGCGCGGTTATCCACGTTGTTCGGCGTCGAACCGGTGGATGAGGCGTCAAATCGTGGGGCGACCTGGTTCGAAGGTGCCGACTTCTCCGTACGGTCAACAAGGCGCTCGCGGTTGGCGTCTCCCCGTACGTCAACGCCGCGGAGTGTCACCTCTATCTCGCGAAGCAGATGTGGGAGGAGGCGAACCACTGCATGTCGTTCGCGTATGCCTCTCACGTCGAGGTGCCGTCGATGGCGGCGAAGGAGGCGTTCGAGGTCCGTGACATCACGCGGATGACCGAGCAGACCCTCGCCCTCACGACCACCGCAGGCAAGCAGGACTTCGTCCGCAACCTCATCGCGTAAAACGTGATCCTGGAGGGCACTGGATCGTGCGTGACGAGAGCCTGCGCCTGAAGTTCGGGATCAACCTCATCCTCACCGTGCTCGACGAGAACCCCGATGTGGCGACGCCTGAGTTCGCCGACGAGATCCGGCAGATGATCCTCGATGCGGTGGAGATGGAGGAGGCGTACAACCGCGACCTGCTGCCCGGCGGGATCCTCGGGCTCAATTCGAGCCGCACTACCGCGCCGCGAATCAAGCGAAGTGGATGGCGACCGCGAACGACTCCTTGCAGCTGGTGAACTTCTTCGAGTCGACCAACACCTCGTACGAGGTCAACGCGCGGGCGCACTGATGAGTGCTGGGCGCACAGCACCACCTAGCCTGACGGGATGACCCCGCAGCTGCGTCCCGCCCGCACGGAGGACGCAGCGGCGGTCGCGGCGATCTGGCACGAAGGCTGGGGAGACGGGCACCTCGGCCAGGTCCCGGAGGCGCTGGTCGCCGCGCGGACACGGGCGTCGTTCGAGGAACGGTCGCTCGCGCGCGTGCCTGACACGACCGTCGCGGTGGTCGGGGACGACGTGGCGGGGTTCGTCATGGTCGCCGGCGACGAGGTCGAGCAGGTGTACGTCGACCGCGCGTTCCGTGGCAGCGACGTGGCATCGGCCCTGCTCGCGGAGGCCGAGCGTCGGGTCGCGGCGGCGGGAAACCCACAGGCGTGGCTCGCGGTGGCCCCGGGCAACGCGCGGGCGCGCCGCTTCTACGAGCGGTGCGGGTGGATCGACGCCGAAGGCTTCGCGTACGAGGCGGAGGTGGCCGGCGGGCGGTTCGCAGTGCTGTGCCGCCGGTACGTGAAGGACGTCTGAGCTCCGCCCCGCACGCCTAGGATCGCGTGTCATGGATCCACGAGATGCCGCGTTCGTGACCGCCGCCCACATCGCCGCTGCTCTCCTCACGAGGCCCGAGGTCGCAGCGAAGTGGGGCGAACCGAGCGCGTTGCCGAGGATGACGGTGGGGATGCTCGCGTGCCACCTCGGGCGGCAGACCGTCGCTGCCGGCGACCTCCTTGGGGTCGACGGCGCCACGTCACCGCTGCCGGACACGGCCGAGCACTACCGTCGTGCCGCGTGGGTGACCGCGACGAGCCTCGACGACCCCGCGCACGACCGCACGCGCGACGAGCAGGAGGCGGCCCTTGGCTTGGAAGCGCTTCAGGTCCGATGCGCTACGTCGCTCGCGAACGTCGAGCGGCTCCTCGAGGACGGCGAGGTCGCTGACGTGGTCGCGATCCCGTGGCAGGGCTGGAGCCTGACGCGCTCCGACTTCCTGCTGACGCGGATGCTCGAGATCGTCGTCCACACCGACGACCTCGCCCGCAGCATCGACCTGCCGACGCCTGAGTTCCCCGACGACGCCTATCTGCCGGTCGTCCATCTCCTCGTCCAGCTCGCCGCCGAGCGCCACGGGCAGGCGGCGCTCACCAGCGCGCTGACGCGGAGCGAGCGGATGCCGGAGGCGATCAGCGCGTTCTGAGCTGCCCGACAACGCTGCAGAGCACGCCGCCGACGGCCGCCCCTACGGCGTACCGAAGCAGGTCAGGCGCCCAGAACGTTGTCCCCAGCACGAGCCGTGCGGCTGGCACGTGCTCCGCCACCGCGACCGGGATGCCGGTGAGCTGGAAGAGCTCGACGGCGACGCACACCGCGAACCCGACGAGCGCAGCCACGGGCGGCGGCGTAGTTGGCCGGACCGCCACCACGAGCAAGACGACCAGGGTCGCGTAGAGCGCGTCACCGGCTGGTCCCGCAATCGGTGCGGGAAGGACGGCTCGTGCGGCCAGCCCAGCCGCGACCACACCGAAGATGGCGACGGACGTCGCGGTTCGAGGACTCATCGGGTCGAGATGTTAGGCGGGCCAGGGGTCGCGGCGCTTGTGCTTCGATCGGTGCTCCCCGGTGACACCGATCGACCGCACACGGGGCTCACTGGGGTTGGGTGAGGACGCAGTCGCCGCAGTAGCCGCCGCCCGGGACGCGGTAGTAGAGGCAGCACGACCTGCGTACGAACCAGCCTCGTACGACGTCACCGGTGCCGGCGAACGGGGCGCGGGCGAGAACCGCCGACGCGTACGTGGCGGCTGACGGCGCGAGCTGTGGATGCATGGAGCGGAGCGCGGCCACCGCTCCGAAGAGTGCCGACGTCGCGTTGCCCCACAGGACCGTGCGCGACAACGCGAAGCCCGTGGCGAACCGCTCGACGAGCGGCGTGAGCATCTCACCCGGGTCGACGGCACGCGCGTGCGGCTCAACCGCCAACGGCCACGGGCCGGTCTCGAACGGACGCCACCACGTCGCGTCGAGCGTCACTGGCGGTGCCGGCACGCCGAGCGCGGCGGCGCCAACCGCGGGCGAGAGCAGCCGTGAGAACAATCCGAGCGCCACCGTCGATGCGGCGACCCGCTCCTCGACGTCGGTCCCGCCGAGGGCCTCCCGCGTGGAGACGACCCGCTCCTCCAGCGGGCCCGGCGCGAGCAGGTCGGAGAGCGGTCGCCACCCCGCGACGGTCGGGTCGACCGGGAGTGCGTCGACCGCGAAGTACGGGCCGAGCGACGACACGCCCCCCGTACGAAAGCTCACTGCGGCACGCGCAGCAGCGTGACCGCGAAGTCCGCCGTGTCGTCGTACGGCACGAGGTCCCACGTCGCGAACCGCTGCTCGACCTCCAGCCCGACGGCTTCCGCGTCCGCGTCGAGCGCTTCGACCCCGTACGGCCGGTCGGTCCGGAAGCCGAGCACGATCCGGCCGCCGGGGCGTATGTGCGCCCGCAGCCGCTCGAGCACGGCGCGCTCCGAACCGGGCGCGAGGAACACCATGACGTTGCCGGCGACGACGGCGAGGTCGAACGGGTCACCGGGGAGGTCGAGCGTGGCGAGATCGGCGACCTGCCACGTCGGACCCGGATGATCGTGCGCGGCGGCCTCGATGAGCGCCGGGTCGACGTCGACGCCGACCACGTCGTGGCCTGCCGCGTACAGGCGCGACCCCACGCGGCCCGGGCCGCACCCGCCGTCGAGGATCCGGGAACCTGGCGGGACGAGCGCGTTCACGAGCCGCGCCTCACCGCCGAGGTCCGCACCCTCGCGCTCCATCGTGCGGAAGCGCTCGATGTACCACTGCGAGTGGCCGTCGGAGGTCTCGCTGAACCAGCGCGGTGTCGAGGTCATGCCTCCATCCTGCCTCGCGCGCTCGACCCACCGCCGCGCGCGTCGGCTGCTCGCTGGTCACGCGAGTCGGGCGCGGTGACCACACACGTACCAGCGCTCAGCCGGCCTCCGGCGGGAGGAGCAACGAGCGGATCGTGGCGGTGAACGCGTGCACGTCGATGGTCGGGTCGAGCGAACGCTGCGCCCCCATGCCGATCCCGAGGCTCAGGAGCGCCAGCGCGACCTGGTCGGCGGGCAGCACGAGCCGCATCCCCGTACGGCGCCCGATCTCGAGCAGCAGTGCCGCGATCGCCTCGCGGATCTGGACGTGCCGGGCGGCGAGCTCGGTCGCCACGAACGGGCTCGTCCGCACCACCGCGGCGAACTCGACCTCCAACGCGGTCCAACGCGGCTGCCCGAGCCGTACCTTCAGCCAGCCCTCGAGGCCGTTGATCGCGTCGTCGTACGTGGTAGCGACCCCCACGGCCTCCACGACCTCGGCCACCATCTCGCGGTGGATCTCGTCCAGGACGGCGAGCCCGAGCTCCTCCTTGCTCTTGAAGTTGGAGTAGACCGCCCCCTTGGAGAAGCCGGCCTCGAGCGCCACCCGATCCAGGCTCGTCGCACCGTAGCCGTCGTCGAGGAAGAGGGTGCGCGCCGTCGCCACCAGCGCCGTGCGCGTCATCGCCTGACGTTCTGCCCGAGTGGACATCGAACCCCTCTCGCGAAAAAAGAATATGACATCAAGAGTGTTGCATCCAGCTCAGATACCATTAGTATCTGAGCCGTGATGACCCAAGATATCGTGATCATCGGCACCGGCTTCTCCGGTATGGGCATGGCCATGAAGCTCGAAGAGGCGGGGCGCGACGACTTCGTCATCCTCGAGAAGGCCGACGACGTGGGCGGCACCTGGCGGGACAACACCTATCCCGGCTGCGAGTGCGACGTCCCGAGCCACATGTACTCGTTCTCGTACGAGCTCAACCCGCACTGGTCCAAGTCGTTCTCCGGCCAGGCCGAGATCTGGGACTACATGCGCAAGGTCGCCGACGAGCGCGGCATCCGCAAGCGCATCCACTTCGGCAAGGAGGTCGTCGGCGCCCACTGGGACGAAGCCCGCGAGCGCTGGACGATCAACACCGCCGACGGCGACGTGTACGACGCGCGCGTGCTCGTCGCGGGAGTCGGCGGGCTCCACATCCCCAACATCCCGGAGATCGAGGGCGCCGACACTTTCGCGGGAGCACGTTTCCACTCCGCGGAGTGGGACCACTCGGTCGATCTCACCGGCAAGCGGATCGCCGTGATCGGCACCGGGGCGAGTGCGGTCCAGTTCGTGCCGATCATCGCCGAGCAGGCATCACACCTGACGCTCTTCCAGCGCACTCCCCCATGGGTCCTGCCGAAGAACGACCGCCCGATCGGCCCGGTCAGGCAGGCGATCTTCGAGAAGGTCCCCGGCGCCAACCGTGCGTACCGCGATGCTCTCTACTGGGTGCTCGAGTCGCGCGCCATCACGTTCAACGGCCATGTCCCGGCGTTCCTGAAGATCGCCGAGAAGGTCGTCCACGCCCACATCGCCCGGCAGGTCGAGGACCCGGCGCTCCGCGAGAAGCTCACCCCCGACTACCGCCTGGGCTGCAAGCGCGTGCTCCAGTCGAACGACTACTACAAGGCGTTCAACCGCGACGACGTGGCGCTCGAGACGACGGGCATCGCCAAGATCGTGCCCGAAGGCGTCGTCGACCGCGACGGGGTGCTCCACGAGGCCGACGTCATCGTGTACGGGACGGGCTTCCACGTCGTCGACGCCTTCGATCACCTCAACTTCACCGGCCGCGGCGGCACCGACCTGGGTCGGCTGTTCGCCGCGCAGGGCGTCGAGACGTACCTCGGCATCACCATCCACCAGTTCCCCAACCTCTTTTTCATGCTCGGCCCCAACACCGCGCTCGGTCACAACTCGGTGGTCTTCATGATCGAGCAGCAGGCGAAGTACATCGTCCGCTCGCTCGACGAGATGGACCGCCAGCGCGCCACGACGATGGAGCCGACCAAGCTCGCCCAGGACGCGTACAACGCCGACATCCAGGCGCGGGTCGAGAAGGGCATCTGGACGCAGGGCGGCTGCACGTCGTGGTACCTCGACGCAGCTGGCAAAAACCGGACGATCTGGCCGAAGTTCACGTTCCAGTACTGGTGGGACACCCGCATGGTGCGCGACCAGGACTACGTGTTCACCCGCGCCCGACGCACGGAGAAGGCGGACCTGGAGAACGCGTCGGCATGACCCTCCCACCCGGACCGCGCTGGCCTTCCGTCGCCCAGACGGTGGCGTTCATCGCGTTCCGCAACCCGCTCCTCGACCATCTCTCGCGCACGTACGGCGACTCGTTCACCCTGCGGATCCTCCCCGGCCCGCGCACGATCGTCGGGATCAGCAGGCCCGACGAGATCAAGCAGGTGTTCGCCGGCAGGTCTGAGGACTTCCACGCCGGCGAGGGCAACGAGATTCTCCGCCCCGTCATGGGAGACCACTCGGTGCTGCTCACCGACGAGAGCGAGCACCTGCGCGCCCGGAAGCTGCTGATGCCCGCGTTCAACGGCGCGTCGCTGCGCGGCTACCGCGGACTCGTCGAGGTCATCGCCAAGAGGGAAGTCGACCGCTGGCACGACGGTCAGCGCCTCGTCACGCACACGCGGATGAACGCGCTCACGCTCGAGATCATCCTCCAGGTCGTCTTCGGGGTGACCGACGAGGAACGCCTCTCCACGCTGCGACCACGGGTGATGCGGATGGTGGAGGTGTCGCCGCTGCTGCTGCTCGGCTGGGCCTACCCGAAGCTGCACCGCTTCGGCCCCTGGAAGGCATACTTCGGCAACCAGGCCGCCGTCGACCGGCTCCTGTACGACGAGATCCGCGACCGGCGCGGCGTCAGCGACCTCGCCGACCGTACGGACGTGCTGTCGCGGCTGCTGCAGGTCGGGGCGACCAGCGAGGACGAGCCGCTGACCGACGCCGAACTGCGCGACCAGCTCGTCACACTGCTCCTCGCGGGCCACGAGACGACAGCGTCCGCACTCTCGTGGACGCTGCACGAGCTCGGCGCCAACCCCGACGTCCAGGCCGAGGCGCTGCGCGCGGCGGACCAGGGTGACGGCGACTTCCTCGAGGCGTGCCTCAAGGAAGCGATGCGGCTCCACCCGATCATCGACCAGGTCGCACGCCGCGTCACCTCGCCGCAGAAGATCGGCCGCTGGTCGTTGCCGACCGGCGCCGTTGTCACGCCGTCGATTGCACTCGCCCACGCGTCGAGCGACAGCTTCGGCGACCCGCAGCGCTACCGTCCTCGCCGCTTCCTCGACGAGACGATCGCGCCGAACACGTGGCTGCCGTTCGGCGGCGGCGTACGACGCTGCATCGGCGCCGGGTTCTCGCTGATGGAGGGGACGGTGGCGCTCAAGGAGGTCCTCACGCGCTACCGCGTCTCCGTCGACGGCGAAGAGGTCTCGATGCTGCGCAACATCACCCACGTCCCGAAGCACAAGGCCGTCGTGACGCTGCACGGGCGCTGACTCAGGCCGTGGACTCGATGACAACTAAGCGCACGCTTAGGTAGGCTCCGAGGATGCGTGCCGTGCAGATCACCTCACTCGAAGGACCGTCCGCCGTCGAGGTCGTCGAGATCGACGCCCCCGAGCCCGGACCCGACCAGGTCGTCATCGACGTCAAGGCGTCGGGGGTGTCGTTCCCCGAGTTGCTCCAGAGCCGCGGGCAGTACCAGTACAAGCCGGACCTCCCGTTCGTCCCCGGATCCGAGGTCGCGGGCGAAGTCGTGTCGGCGCCGTCCGGGTCGGGCTTCTCCACCGGCGACCGCGTCACCGCACTCACGATCCTCGGTGGGTTCGCCGAACGCGCCGTCGCCGACAGCGACGTGACCTTCCACCTGCCCGACAACGTCTCGTACGAGCAGGGGGCGGGCCTGCCCTTCAACTACCTCACCGCGCACTTCGCGCTGCTCAAGCGTGGTCATCTGCGCAACGGCGAGTCCGTGCTCGTCCAGGGCGCGGCCGGCGGCATCGGGACCGCGTCGATCCAGGTTGCGAAGGCGTTCGGCGCGGGCCAGGTCATCGCCGTCGTCTCCACCGACGCCAAGGGCGAGGTCGCCGTGGCCGCCGGCGCGGACGCGTACGTGCTCGTCGACGGGTTCAAGGACGCCGTCAAGGAGCTCACCGGTGGCCACGGCGTCAACATCGTGGTGGACCCGGTCGGCGGCGACCGCTTCACCGACTCGCTGCGCAGCCTCAAGGACGACGGCCGCCTCCTCGTCATCGGGTTCACCGCCGGCACGATCCCCGAGGTGAAGGTGAACCGTCTGCTGCTCAACAACCTCGACGTCCGCGGCGTGGGCTGGGGAGCGTACGTCATGAAGCGCCCCGGCTACATCGCGGCGCAGTGGCAGGAGCTCGTGGCGCACCTGGAGTCCGGTGCGCTGATCCCCCCGATCGGCGGCCGCTTCCCGTTCGAGGATGCGTCTCGCGCACTCGAGGTCATCGACAGCCGCGAGGCCCTCGGCAAGGTCGTGCTCGTCCCCTAGCTCCTCAAGATCCGTACGGGCGACCCCTCGCTCGCTCCACACTCCAGGTTGGCGGCGCCCGACCGCGGTGCCGCGGACAGGAGAGGTGAGATGCGCGGTGCATCGATCGCTGCAGCGACAGTCGGCGCGGGAGCACTCGTGCTCGGTGGCGTCGTCGTCGCGGACGCGGCCACGACGGCACGCACGGTGAAGGTGTGCACGACGAAGAAGGGCGTCGTCGTCAGCGCCACGAAGTCGGGGAAGTGCCGAAGGGGCTTGAAGAAGGTCACGCTCAACACCCGCGGACCCGTCGGTTCGCGCGGACCCGTCGGACCCCGCGGGGCGACCGGCCCTGCGGGGACGACCGCGTTCGGGAACGGCACCGGGACGTTCGCCGCTGGGAAGGGCACCGAGTGCACCATCGGCGAGGTGCGGCTCTTCGCCGGCGCCGTGGGGACCGGCGTCCCCGCGAACGGACAGGTGCTGCCGATCGCCCAGAACACCGCGCTGTTCTCCCTCCTCGGAACCACGTACGGCGGCAACGGGCAGACGACGTTCGCGCTGCCGGACCTGCGCGCAGCAGCGCCGGACGGCATGACGTACTTCCTCTGCGTCGAGGGGGTCTTTCCCAGTCGCGACTGAGCCGAGCCGGATCGACTGACCGACGTGACCCGACCGAGGGAGTGCGCCGCACCGAATCCCCCCGTGATCCGGCGAGGCGCACCCCGGTACGGGGGTCAGTCGGTGTGGCCCTTGAGGATCTCGTCCTCGATGGTCCCGCCGACTCCTTCCTTCTCCGGGTCGTACCCGTGCAGACCGCCGGTCACCGCGTACTCCTCCTCCGGCGACAGCACCAGGCGGTGGCGTCCCCAGAGGGCGAAGAGCAGCAGCATGACCACGTAGATCAGGACGATCGCGATCACGGCCGGGCGGTAGGTCTCGTTGAGCAGCACGCCGATGAACGTGACCGCTGCGATCACTCCGGCGACGACCGCGCCGCCGATCCCGACCGGGCTGACGTACGGGCGGACGGCGTTGGGGAACTTCCGCCGCAGCAGCACGAAAGCGACCATCTGCAGGAAGTACGCGAGGACCGCGCCCCAGACGGCGATGTTGAGGACGATGTCACCGGCCGCGGAGCCGACGATGTCCACGATGACCAGCGCAACAAATCCGATCACCGCTCCCGCCACCAGCGCGACCCATGGCGTTTGGCGCGCACCGGTGAGCGAGAGGAACTTCGGGTAGTAGCCGGCCCGCGACAGGGAGAACATGTTGCGCCCGTACGCGAACATGATGCCCTGCAGGCTCGCCAGCAGACCGATCAGCGCGAACGCCGACAGCAGCGCGGCGAGGTCGGCGGACAGGAACGCGCGGAAGCCGTCGAGCAGAGGCTCTCCGGACTCGCGGATCTCCTGCGACCCGGTGACCGCCGGGTTGAGGAACAGGACGATCGCGGCCGTCGCGATCAGCGTGATCAGACCGCCGATCCCGGCACGCGGGATGTCCTTCTGAGGCTCGTGCGCCTCCTCTGCCGCGAGCGGGAGCTCCTCGATCCCGAGGAAGAACCACATCGCGAACGGCAGCGCGTACAGGACGCCCTCCCACCCGAACGGGAGGAAGCTGGAGTTGCCCTCGTCCGGCGTGATGTTGTTGAGGTTGCTGAAGTCGACGGCGCCATTGGCGAAGGCGAGGATCGCGAAGAGGACCAGGACGCCGATCGAGATGACCGACACGATGATCGCGAACTTGAAGGAGATCTCCGCGCCGAGCGCGTTGAGGCCGACGAACACCGCGTAGAGGACGATCCACCAGATCCACATGTTGTCGCTGAGATCGAGCCCGATGAGCTCGTCGGTGATCGAGTTCGCGTAGATCGCGGAGAACAGCACGATGACGCCGGTGGTGAAGACGTACTCGATCGTCTCGGCGAGCCCGGTGACGAAGCCGCCCCACGGACCCATCGCCGCCCGCGAGAACGAGTACGCGCCGCCGGTGTGCGGCATCGCGGCCGACATCTCGCCGATCGAGAAGAGCATGCCGAAGTACATGACGACGATGACGATGCTCGCGACGAGCAGACCGCCCCACCCTGCGGCGTCCAGACCGAAGTTCCAGCCGGAGAAGTCGCCCGAGATGACCGCGCCGACGCCGATGCCCCAGAGTCCCCAGAAACCGGCGGAGCGCTTGAGCTGACGTTTCTCGAAGTAGCCGTCCTGGGCGTGGGAGTACGTCGCCCCCGACGCCGTGAGCTTGTCACCGGACATCTGGTCTCTCCTGTCGCAGGGCCGTTGCTTGGTCTGACCCTAGACCCGCCATTGGTGGCCTCGACATACCTTTGACTGCACAGTTCTGTTGAACTTGCGGCTGACGCTCGAAAAAACGGGCAATCCAATGGTTGAATCGAGCCATCGACCACGACGGGAGCCACCATGGGAGTGACGTCGGGCAACCTCACGCTGGGGGAGCTCGCTGACGCCATCGCGATCGGCGAGATCGACACGGTGATCGTTGCGTTCGCCGACATGCAGGGCCGCCTCACCGGCAAGCGGGTCTCGGCACGCCTGTTCCTCGAGGAGGTCGCGGAACACGGCGCGGAGTGCTGCGACTACCTGCTCGCGGTCGACGTCGACATGAACACGGTGAGCGGGTACGCGATGTCGAGCTGGGAGACCGGGTACGGCGACATGGTGATGCGCCCGGACTTCGACACGCTGCGGCGCATCCCGTGGCTCGACGCGACCGCACTCGTCGTCGCCGACCTCGAGGACCACCACCGTGGCCCGGTCGGCCCCGCACCCCGTACGGTCCTGCAGCGCCAGGTCGCGCGTCTCGCCGAGCGGGGGCTCGTGCCGTACGCGGGAACGGAGCTCGAGTTCATGGTGTTCGACACCGGCTACCGCGAGGCGTGGGCCAAGGGCTACCGCGAGCTGACGCCCGCGACCGACTACAACGTCGACTACGCGATGCTCGCCTCGACCCGCATGGAGCCGCTGCTGCACGACATCCGGCGCGGCATGGACGGTGCCGGCATGTACTGCGAAGGCGTCAAGGGCGAGTGCAACCGTGGCCAGCAGGAGATCGCCTTCCGGTACGCCCACGCGCTGGCGACCTGCGACAACCACACGATCTACAAGAACGGCGCCAAGGAGATCGCCGATCTGCACGGCAAGAGCCTGACCTTCATGGCGAAGTATGACGAGCGCGAAGGTAACTCGTGCCACGTCCACCTCTCGCTGCGCGGTGTCGACGGCGCGCCGGTGTTCGCCGACGACGACGGCCCGCACGCCATGTCGCCGATGTTCCGCAGCTTCGTCGCCGGGCAGCTCGCGACCCTACGCGAGCTCACGCTCTTCTCTGCGCCGCACATCAACTCGTACAAGCGCTTCGCGGAGGGCAGCTTCGCTCCGACGGCGGTCGCGTGGGGTCTGGACAACCGGACGTGCGCGCTGCGCGTCGTCGGGCACGGCGACACGATGCGGATGGAGTGCCGTGCCCCCGGCGGCGACGTCAACCCGTACCTCGCCGTGGCCGCGCTGATCGCCGGCGGCCTGCACGGCATCGACGCGGAGCTCGAGCTCGACGCCCCGTGCGAGGGCAACGCCTACACCAGCGACGCCCCGCACCTGCCGACGACGCTGCGCGAGGCGGCGACGTTGTTCGCCGAGTCGAAGGTGGCACGCGAGGCGTTCGGCGACGAGGTCGTCGAGCACTACCTCAACAACGCGCGCGTGGAGCAGACGGCGTTCGACGCGGCGGTCACCGACTGGGAGAGGGTGCGCGGCTTTGAGAGGCTCTGAGCGACCGGTGATCGGACTGACGACCTATCTCGAGCAGTCGGCCACCGGCGTGTGGGACGTCCAGGCATCGTTCCTGCCACGGATCTACTTCGACGCGATCACCCGGGCCGGTGGCGTCGCCGTGCTGCTGCCGCCCCAGCCGCCCGACGGCGCGGCGCGCGTCCTCGACGGGCTCGACGGCCTCGTCCTCACCGGAGGCAAGGACGTCGACCCCACCTCGTACCGGCAGGAGCCGCACCCACTCACCGACGAGCCGCGGCGCGACCGCGACGCGTGGGAGCGCGCGCTGCTCGACGGCGCGCTCGTACGCGACCTGCCGGTGCTCGGTATCTGCCGTGGCGCGCAGATGCTCAACGTCGCGCTCGGGGGCACGCTTCACCAGCACCTCCCCGACGTCGTCGGGCACGCGCGCCACCAGCTCGGTGACGCCGTGTTCTCCACGACGACCGCCCGGATCGTCCCCGGTACGAGGCTGGCCACGATCGTCGGTGACGCGGTCGACGCCCAGTGCTACCACCACCAGGGCCTCGACCGGCTCGGCGACGGGCTGGTCGTCAGTGCCCGCGCCGACGACGGCACGGTGGAGGCCGTCGAGCTGCCGTCCGCGCCGTTCGTCGTCGCCGTCCAGTGGCATCCCGAGGAGACCCTCGACGACCTCCGACTCTTCGCCGCGCTCGTCGACGCCGCGGCCGACCGCCAGGAGCTCCGCGTATGACCACGACCGACGTCCACAACCCGGCCGACGGCTCGGTCCTCACGACGCTCACGCTGCTCGATGCCGAGGCCGTCGACGACGCCGTCGCGCGCGCCCGTACGGCCCAGCGGGCGTGGGCGCGGCTCGCTCCGGCCGGACGGGGGGAGGCGATGCGGGCGTTCTCCGGCGTCGTCCGCGCGCACGTCGAGGAGCTGGCGGCGCTCGAGGTCGCCAACAGCGGGCACCCGATCGGGCAGGCGCGCTGGGAGGCCGGCCACGTCGCGGACGTGCTGACCTACTACGCGGCGGCGCCCGAGCGGTTGTTCGGGCGGCAGATCCCGGTCGCGGGCGGCGTCGACCTCACGTTCGCCGAGCCGATCGGCGTGGTCGGCGTCATCACGCCGTGGAACTTCCCGATGACGATCGCGTCGTGGGGCTTCGCACCCGCGCTCGCGGCCGGCAACGCGGTGCTGGTCAAACCCGCCGAGTGGACGCCGCTCACGACGATCCGGCTCGGCGAGCTGGCGTCGGAGGCCGGGCTGCCCGCGGGCCTCCTGCAGGTGCTGCCGGGCAAGGGCTCGGTGCTCGGCGAGCGGCTCGTCACGCATCCGGGCGTCGGCAAGGTGGTCTTCACCGGGTCCACGACCACCGGTGCGCGGGTGATGGCCGCGGCCGCACCGACGATCACGAACGTGACATTGGAGCTCGGCGGCAAGAGCGCCAACGTCGTCTTCGCCGACGCCGATCTCGAGCGCGCCGCAGCGACGGCCCCGTACGGGGTCTTCGACAACGCAGGGCAGGACTGCTGCGCCCGCAGCCGCATCCTCGTCCAGGAGTCGGCGTACGAGCGGTTCATGGAGCTGCTCGAGCCTGCCGTCGCGGGAGTGCGCGTCGGCGACCCGGGCGACGAGACGACGGAGATGGGGCCGCTGGTGTCGGCGCCGCACCTGGCGAAGGTCGCCTCGTACGTGCCGGACGACGCGCCCGTCGCCTTCCGCGGATCGGCGCCGGACGGACCGGGCTACTGGTTCGCACCGACCGTGCTCACGCCGTCGTCGCGCACCGACCGGACGGTCGTGGAGGAGATCTTCGGGCCCGTCGTGACGGTGCAGCGGTTCCGCGACGAGGCGGACGCGATCGCGCTCGCGAATGACACCGCGTACGGGCTGTCCGGCTCGATCTGGACGCGTGACGTCTCACGTGCGATGCGGGTCGCTCGTGCGGTCGAGGCGGGCAACCTGTCGGTCAACTCGCACGCGTCGGTGCGCTACTCGACCCCGTTCGGAGGGTTCAAGCAGTCCGGGATCGGGCGTGAGCTCGGACCCGACGCCCCGTTCGCCTTCACCGAGACCAAGAACGTCTTCCTGGCCGTCGAAGACGGGCCAGGAAGCAACCAGCACAGCCTGGCCGTCGAAGACGGGCCAGGAAGCAACCAGCAACGCGTGCTCGTCGAAGAGGACCCAGCATCCGAGGAGTCCGCATGACCGTCGACCTCACCCAGCGCCTCGCCGGCCGCGTCGCCGTCGTCACGGGGGGTGCGAGCGGCATCGGGCTCGCGAGCGCCGCCCGGATGGCCGCCGAGGGCGCGAAGGTCGTCATCGGCGACATCGACCCGGCTGCCGGCAAGGAGGCCGCCGAGACCGTGGGCGGGCTATTCGTCCCCGTCGACGTCGCCGACGAGGCACAGGTGAGCGCGCTGTTCGACGCCGCTGCCGACGCATACGGGGCGGTCGACATCGCGTTCAACAACGCGGGCATCTCGCCTCCCGAGGACGACCTGATCGAGGCGACCGGCATCGACGCGTGGCAGCGGGTGCAGGACGTGAACCTCACGTCCGTCTACTTCTCGTGCCGCGCTGCGCTGCGCCGCATGGTGCCCGCGGGTCGCGGGTCGATCATCAACACGGCCTCGTTCGTCGCGGTGATGGGGTCGGCGACGTCGCAGATCTCCTACACGGCGTCCAAGGGCGGCGTGCTCGCGATGTCGCGCGAGCTCGGCGTCCAGTACGCACGTCAGGGCATCCGGGTCAACGCGCTGTGCCCGGGGCCGGTCAACACGCCGCTGCTGCAGGAACTGTTCGCCAAGGACCCGGAGCGGGCGGCACGCCGCCTAGTCCACGTGCCGGTCGGCCGGTTCGGCGAGCCCGAGGAGATGGCGGCGGCGGTCGCGTTCCTCGCCAGCGACGATGCCTCGTTCGTCACCGCCACGACGTTCATGGTCGACGGCGGCATCAGCTCGGCCTACGTGACGCCCCTCTGACACGCCGCCATGAACGTGCCGAGATAGGGTCGCGGCGATGAGCACCGCACCGTCCGACGGGGGCGACGACGGCGGCGTGGAGGACGCGCTGCTGCGCCCCGTGCGTACCGGCAACGCCTTCGAGGACACCGTCTCGCGCCTCTTGCAGACCGTGCGCCTCGGCGTCGTCGCGCCTGGCGGCTCGCTGCCGCCGGAGCGTGAGCTGGCACTGCGCCTCGGCGTCAGCCGCGACACGGTGCGCGAGGCGATCCGGTCGCTGGCGGACGCGGGTTACCTGGTGTCCCGGCGCGGCCGGTACGGCGGCACGTTCGTGGTCGACAAGCTGCCGCCTGCCGCGCACCACGGGACGGACGGCGCGGAGGAGATCGACCTCGACGACGTGCTGCGCCTGCGCGAGATCCTCGAGGTCGGTGCCGTCCGCGCGGCGGCCGGCCGCACGCTCAGTGCCGCCGAGCGCGAGGGGGTGTGGTCACGGCTGCAGGACGTACGCGGCTCCTCGCCTGCGGACTACCGGCGGCTCGACTCGCGGCTGCACCTCACGCTCGCCGAGCTCGCGGGCTCGCCGTCGCTGCTGCCGCTGGTCGCCGATGCCCGGACCAAGGTCAACGTCTTCCTCGACCACCTCCCGCTGCTCCCCCGCAACATCGCGCACTCCGACGAGCAGCACGAGACGATCGTGATCGCTGTCCTCACCGGCGACGCGGACCGTGCCGCCGCGGCGATGGAGGAGCATCTCGCGGGCTCCGCCGCGCTGCTGCGGGCGTTCTTGAGCTAGCGCGGCCGTACGCCGGAAGGGCTCGCGGCTGCGCCAAACGTCGGAGTACGGCCGAACGACGCGCGCCGTGCCGCACGCCGCAGCGTGATCAGCACCGCGGGGCCGAGGACGGCGATCGCGACCGCGTTGGTGATCGCGCGGCCGGTGTCCCACGAGCCGGTCGAGGTGAGCAGGGTGAACCAGAAGAACCGCTGCAGGTTCTCCGCGAGCGACGCGCCGGGCACGAACGCGAGGCCCTGCTCGCCGCTCGGGTCGACGCCGGCGAGGTACGGCCAGAAGGACAGGTTGAGCAGCGCGCCGTAGAAGTACGCCGCGAAGACTCCGTACGCGGTGAGCATCGCGATCTCCCAGCGACCGGTGACGTGCTTCGGGAGCAGTCCGGCCCCCATCCCGAGCCACGCCGCGCACATCATCTGGAACGGCAGCCACGGTCCGACGCCGGCGGTGAGCAGCGCCGAGGCGAACAGCGAGGTGCACCCGAGCAAGAAGCCGAATCCGGCGCCGAACACGCGTCCAGCGAGGACCAGCAGGAAGAAGACGAGGTCGAGCCCAGCCGTCCCGGCGCTCAGCGCCCGCATCCCGCACTGGATCGCGGACAGCACACCGAGCATCGCGAGCGCCTTGGCGTCCATCCCGCCTTCGGACAGCTCGGCCGCGACGACGAGGAGGAGCAGCGGCAGGAGCAGCACGAAGTACATCGGCGCCTGGGCCTCCTGCTGGCCGCTCGACCCGGGCTCGAACAGCAGCGGCCAGGCGAACATCGCGAGCCCTGCGACCGTGGCGAGGACCAGCACGGCGGTGGATCGGGGGCGGAGCGCGATCGCGTTCACGGGCGCTCCCCGAGGGCCGTACGGACGTCGCGGACGGTCAGCCACGGCTCTCCGAGGACCTTCGTGACCTGCGGGGCGAACGCCGGCGAGGTCGCCAGGACCTCGCGGACGTCACCGGCCGCGATGACCTCACCTTCGGCCATCACGGCGGCGCGATCCGCGACTGCGGCGACGAACTCGACGTCGTGCGTCGCGACCAGGACGGCACCGCCGCCCGCCGCGAGGTCGCGCAGGATCGTCGCGAGGGCGTCCTTGGCCGCGTAGTCGAGACCGCGCGTCGGCTCGTCGAGCAGCATCACGCGTGGCGCCGCGGTGAGCTGGACGGCGAGGACGAGCGCGAGCTTCTGGCCCTCGGAGAGGTCGCGCGGGTTGGCCGCGGGGTCGATCGTGCCCGCGAGGCGGGTGAGGAGCGCGGCGCACGTGCCGTCGTCGGCACCCGCCTCGGCATCCGCCGCCGCGCACTCGGACGCCACCGACTCGAGGTAAAGAAGGTCACTCGCGGTCTGCGGGACCAGGCCGATCCGGCGCCGCGCCTGCGTGCGGGACAGCCGGGCAGGGTCCTCCCCCGCGACCTGGACGTCACCGCCGTGCCGCGATCCCGATCCCTGCAAGGCCCAGAGCAGCGTGGACTTGCCCGAGCCGTTGCGCCCCATCAGTGCCGTGACCGAACCCGCGGGAAGGTCGAGGTCCACCCCTCGTACGGCGAGCAGCGGCCCGTACCGCACCTCGACCCCGCGCGCCGTCAGCAGCGGCCCCGCCGGTCCCGTCCCCGTTGTGTGCACAGATCGGGGACGGAACGGGGGCGGGAGCTCGGCGAGCTCCTTGCGCAGGGTCTTGGAGGTGCGGCGGGCCTCTCGTACGGTCAGCGGGAGCGGGTCCCACCCGGCAAAGCGGCCGAGATCGACGATCGGCGGCGCGATCGGGCTCGTCGCCAGGATCGCCGCGGGCCCACCGGCGGTCACCGAGCCGTCGGTCCCCACGTACACGAGCACGTCCGCGAACGGCACCACCCGCTCGAGCCGGTGCTCGGCGAGCACGACGGTGGTCCCCAGGTCGTGCACGAGGCGCGCCAGCGTCGCGAGGACGTCCTCCGCCGACGTCGGGTCGAGCGCGGACGTCGGCTCGTCGAGCACGAGCACGGGCGGGTGCATCGTGAGCACCGCGCCGATCGCGACCCGCTGCTGCTGGCCTCCCGACAGCGACCGAAGCGACCGCGCCCGCAGGTCGGCGATGCCGAGCAGGTCCAACGCCTCCTCGACGCGGCGCCGCATCGCCTGCGGGTCGACGCCGAGCTGCTCCATCCCGTACGCGAGCTCCTCCTCCACCGTGTCGGTGACGAATCCCGCGAGCGGGTCCTGCCCGACCCAGCCGACGGTCGCGGCGAGCTCGCGCGGCGGGTGGTCCTGTGTCCGCAGCCCGGCCACGGTCACGGTCCCGTCGAGATTGCCACCCGTGAAGTGCGGGACGAGTCCGTTGAGCAGCCCGAGCAGCGACGACTTGCCTGCGCCCGTCGGCCCTGTGACGACGATGAGCTCGCTCTCATCGACGTGCAGGTCGACGTCGCGCAGCACCGGACGCGTCGCGCCGTCGTACGTGACGGTGACGCTTTCGATCTCGATCACGCCGCCACCCCCTCGGCCGCACGGGCAGTGGAGGCGGTCCGCAGCGCGGCGTACGGGGACGTCGGCTCGGGCGTCAGCAGCGCCGGCAGCGCGGCGACGACGAGCCCCGCGAGGACGACCGGCGACAGCGTGTAGTCCACGAAGAAGGTCGCCGCGACGGCGACGCCGCACAGCGCGGTGAACCACTCCCAGCCACGCCACGGGTCGGGCCGATAGCGGGTGTGCCCTACCTTGCGCCCGGAGCGCCAGAACCCGATCCCGGCCACGGCGAAGCCGGCGACCAGCATCGGCGCCGCGAGGATCCGCGGGGCGGTGAGGTCGGCGGTCGCGTACGCACCGACGCAGACGCCGAGCAGTCCTCCGAGCAGCAGGACGCCGGTGAGCCTGCGCGTACGGGCGTCGGCGGTGCCCTTGCGTCCGTACCCGCGCGCGTCCATCGACGCCGCGAGCTGCATCGAGCGGTCGAGCGCGTCCTCCATCACCGGGATCACGATCGACCGCAGCGCCCGCATGTTGCGCGACGAGTCACCCCGCAACCGCCGGGCACGACGGACGCGTCCGACCGACTCGGCGAGCTGCGGGAACAGCGTCATCGCGACCACGACGGCGGCTCCGACCTCGTACAGCGCCGCCGGCAGCGACTTGAGCAGGCGGCGCGGGTTGGCCAGCGAGTTCGCGGCGCCGACGCAGATGATCAGCGCCGCGAGCTGGAGACCCGCCGCGAACGACCGCTGCAGCGACTCCGCCGTGACCGGACCGAGCAGCCGCACGCCGTCGGCCCACGACGGCAGCGGCACCTGGGGCAGATCGAGGATCACGGTGCCGGTGGATGCTCCGCCGAGGAGCACCCCGAACAGCACCCGGATCACGATGACCAGGGCACCGAGGCCCAGATAGAGCCGGAACGACATCGCCCACGGCGCGACCGGCCGACGCGCAAGGACCACCAGCGAGGCCACACCGATCACGAGCCCCAGGAGCAGCACGTCGTACGTGCGGGTGGCCGCGACCGCAAGCCCGAGCGCCCACACCCACCAGGCTCCGGGATGCAGGTCACGCCGGGTACGGCGCTCGGGCACGGCTCAGACGTCCTCGCCGCTGCGGCGTCGCACAAGAGTGACGGCGATCGCGACGGCGAGCAGGATGGCGACCGCGATCCCGATCCAGACGATCGAGGTGCCGTCGTTCTCGTCGTCGGCGTCCTCGTCGCTGGTGTCGGCGGCGGCGTCGGCCTTGTCCGAGGAGTCCGAGGCCGCCGCGGTCGGCGGGTTCGCCGGGTCGAAGTCGGGCATCGGTGTGGACTCAGCCGGCTGGTTGAGCTGGAAGCGCCATCCCTCGTACCCGCCGGGGACGGAGGCGTTGACGTCGGCGCCCTTCGCCGCGTACGCCCAGGTCCCGTCGGCGGGGGCGACATAGAAGGACCAGTACGCCCCGCCGGGCGGGAACTCCTGGCACTTCTCGGTGTAGCGGCGACCATCGAGGTCGAGCGCCTCGTCCTCCGCAGGCTGACCGTCGATGCGGCAGGCGCCCGTCATCCCGCTGCCGGTCACCGGGGTGACCTCGAAGCCCGCGGCCTCGAGCGCCTGCATGCCGGTCATGCCGGCGGAGTCTTCGGCGCACTTGACCTCGACGTCGCCGCCGAGATCGGTGAAGTCGACGACGACGGTGGTGCCCGACGCGTCGGTGCACACCCCGTCGGCGGCGTGGGCGGACTGGGTGGTCCCCAGGACGGGGAGGGCGGCCCCTACGAGAAGAGCGGCGGCAGCGGCGAGCGTGCGCATGCGAGCGGTTCCTTCCTGCTGCGACGGGCGGGGCCCGTTGTCCTCGGCAGCACACGGAGGTGGACTCCGGATCGCGGAGCGGATCGCGGAGCTGGCAGCAGGTGCTCCGGCTCGCCTCTTAGGGGAGGCCTACGGTTGCGGGTCAGCGCCGGACTTCGACCGGCTTTCCCTTTTGCCGCACTCAGCCTAACCGGTCAGCCGGGGAGGCGGTGCACCGTCCAGTCGTCGCCGTCACGCCTGGCCTCGCACCTCGTGCTCGGTCCGTCGTCGTCGCCAGCCCAGAACGTCAGGCGCTGCGGAACGAGGTGGAAGCAGAGCCATGTCGGCGGTGGCACGAGGACGGGATGGGCCTCGTCGAAGCGGCGCCACTCCTCCTGGCGTTCCTCGCGGGGCAGCCGGGCAAGGCGCGGATCGTTGAGCCACGCCAGCAGCTGGAGGTCACGCGGACATGCCTCGAACAGCCGCGCCGCCTCGTCGTCCGTCGCCCGCTCGGTCGCGCCGGCGACCACCAGCTGCCTCGCTTCCTCCGGCCACACGAGGACGCCGACGGCGTACGGGTAGGCCGTGAGCTGGGCGACCTTGCGGGCGCGGCTGTCGCTGTGGAACGAGATCCGCTCGCCGTCGAACCCGTTGACCATGACCGTACGGGCGTCGGGCGCGCCGTCGATCTCGCGCGTGGCGAGCGTCATCAGCGGTGGCTCCGCGCCCGGGACGGGACCGAGCCACGAGGCCAGCAGGTCGAGCGGATCGGGGAGGTCCTCCCCCGGCTCCGGGACGTGCCGATCACGCGCGCTCACGGGGCCGACACTAGCGGCCTCACCAGGGCTGACCCGGACGACCGGTTGATGTCGCCGTGACTATCCCCCTCTCGGCGCGCTCTTACGCGTGCGAGAACCTCGTCTTCGTCCTCGTCGTGCCGGTGTCGATGGGGCTCCCCCGGCGCTAGTCGTCGTGCTCGGGCTCACGACGATCCTCGTGCTCACCCGGCGACGTCCGGCGTCGCTCGGCCGGCTCACACCGCTCCGCATCGCCATCGACGCAGGCCCGGCACCAAGCGCCACTGGCCGCAGCAGCCTCCGTACCGGTAGAACTCGTCCATGACGCTCCCGCCTCGTACCGCCGCCACGCTCGTCGTCGCCGTCGGGGTCTGGGTCCTCTGCGACCTCGTCCGCGTGTGGGCGCCCTCGCTGATCACGATCTTCGGACAGGCCGCGTCGACGCCGCCCGAGCTGATTGGCGCGTACGCGCTCGGATGCGTCGCGGTCGGCGCGGTGGTTGCGCTTCTCGCGCGGCGCCACGCCACGGGCGTGGCCGCGGGCGCGCTGGCCGTCGCGCTCGTGTGCCGGACCGCCCTGCAGCTGACCGACGGCGGGCAGGCTCAGCTCGTCGCCGCCTCGCTCGGGATCGCCGCGGGCATCGCGTGGCTCTCGCTGGCGGCAGTCTCGTACGGTGACGTGCTCGTCGTCGGCCTCGCGGCAGGCCTCTCGCTCGGGACGGTGACGCATGCGGCCCTCGGGACGTGGGGTGCGGTCTGGCGCGGTGACGCGTGGGGCTGGGTGCTGCTCGTCTTCCAGGTCGTGGGCGCCGCGGTGGCATGGCGGCTCGCGCGCGACCACCGGTCGAGGGCAGCGGCGCGTCGTACGGCCTGGCTGGTGATGCCCGGTCTCCTCCTCGCCGGCATCGTCTTCGCGAACGCGGGCCGCGCGTCGGCGGTCGCGGGGACGGCCGGGCTGGTCGTCGTCGCGCTCGCGTCGGTTGCCGCAGTCGCGACAGCGGCCGTGCGGCCGCGCCGCGCGATGGCGTGGGCGGCGGCGGTGGTCCTCGTCGCAGCGAGCGCCGTGGCGCTGCTCGTGACCGCCGACGTCGACGGCATCCCGGCGGTGTCGCCGACGTGGACTCTGGCGGCGTACGCCGTCGGGCTTCCCGCGCTCACCCACCTGTGGGCCGCCTCCGACCACGGCCGACCGGCGCGTGCCGCGACCCTGGCGCTCGGCGGGCTCGTGTGGGTGGCGCTGCTGTTCGTCTACTACGCCGGGTACGACCTCGGCTACCGTGCGGACATCGTCGTCGTCCTCGCAGCGGCAGTGCTCGCCGTCGTCGCGGCGACCGGGGCCCCGCGCGCGGCCGGCACCGACCGTACGGGGGCGGCGCGCGTGTCGCCCGTCCTCCTGGGCGGCCTCGGCCTCCTCGCCGGCACCGTCGCGTGGCTCGGCCCCGGGCTCACTGTCCCGGCGCTCGACGACGTCGCGGGCCCCGACCTGCCCGCCTCGGGGAGCGTGCGCGTGACCGCGTACAACCTGCGCATGGGCTACGGCATGGACGGCACGTTCCGCCCCGACCTCGTCGCCGAGACCCTGCGGTCGAGCGAGGTCGCGCTGCTCAGCGAGGTCGACCGCGGGTGGTATCTCAACGGCGGCCAGGACGAGCTCGCGATCCTCGAGCGGATGCTCGACCGCGACGCCGTGTTCGCGCCCGCGGCCGACCCGGTGTGGGGCGACGCGGTGCTCACAGCGCTGCCGGTCGAGGAGTCGGTCGGGACCCCGCTGCCGTCGCACGGCGCGGTGACCGGAGCCCAGGCGTTGTCCGTACGGCTCGACCTCGCGGGGGCACCGACGTGGTTCGTGTCGACGCACCTGCAGCCGAACGACGGCGATGAAGGCGTCGGCCCGCAGACCGAGGATCTCGCCGCGATGCTCCGGACCCGGCTCGCCGACGGTCTCCCGCTCGTCCTCGGCGGTGACCTCAACACGCAGCCGGGCAGCACCTCGTACGCGCTGCTTGTGGGCCTCGGGCTCGTCGACGCCCTCGACGGCGCAGACCCGACCTCGCCGGCGGACCGGCCGACGGCACGCATCGACCACCTGCTCGTCAGCCCCGACCTCGCTCCGTCCGCGCCGCGCGTCGGCGGCTCGCAGGCCTCCGACCACCTACCCGCCTCGGTGACGCTCACGCCACGCGGCTGACCCGCGTACCGTGGCCGGATGAGCGCTCACCGGATGCTCCGCGGCGCGGCCGTCGGCGCCCTCGCGTCGCTGCCCGCGTCGTACGTCAAGGCCGTGACCGAGCCTGCGCTGCAGCGCGCCGCGGAGCAGGTGGTCCCGCCGCAGGTGTGGCAGAAGCGCCTCGTCGGGACTGACCCGAGCGGCCACCCGGAGAACATGCCGCCGGCCGTCGTCGCCGCGGAGGTCGCCGAGCTGCGCGACGGGACCGTGCTCGACACCGCCCAGAAGGTCCGCGCCAGCACGGCGATCCACTACGTGTTCGGTGCCGTGGCCGGCGCCGCGTACGGGGCGCTTGCCGCGCGCTTCCCCGGCGTGACGCGCGGGAGCGGCGCGCCTGCGGGGATCGCGCTCTACGCGGCCACCCATGGGACGGGGCTGCCGGCGGCGGGGATCCAGGAGCCACCGTGGACGCTCCCGGCGTCGGCCGTGCTGTGGGAGAGCGGCAGCCACGCCGTCTATGGGGTGACGCTGGAGGTGTCTCGCCGGCTGCTCGACCGGGTCCTGCCGTAGGTCAGCGCACCGCGCTCCACTGCATGACGGGCCGGGACGGCTTCCAGGCGATCGAGCCGCCGCCCGAGAAGACGGCGTCCACGGCGATCCGGACCAGCTCACCGCCGTGCTTGCGGAAGCGATCGATCAGCGCGGCCTCGTCGTCGAGCGTGACGGCGTGCACGACGAGTCGTCCGCCCGGGCGCAGCACGCTCCAGGCGGCTTCGACGAGCGCGGTGTCGGAGCCACGGGCACCGAGAAAGACAGCATCGGGTGCCGCCAGGGCGTCGAGGGCCTCGGGCAGCGCTCCCTCGACGACGCGCAGCTCGGGAACGCCGAGGTCGGCCGCCGACTCCTTCGTGCGGACGAGGCCTGCGCGGTCGGGCTCGACGACGACGCCCGAGGCCAGCGGCTCGGCGCGCACCCACTCGATCGCGACCGAGGCGGCTCCCGGTCCGAGCCCCCAGAGCAGGTCGCCGGCGGCAGGAGCGAGGCGCGCCAGCGCGGCCGTACGGACGTCGCGCGGCACGACCGCGCCTCCCTCTCCGAAGGCGCTGTCCGGCAGACCCGGGACGCTCGACATCGCGGAACGGCGGGACGCGTCGGCAACGCAGTCGAGGCAGACCACGTTGAGCTCGGAGGCGACCCGGACGTTCCACGACGCCGCCGTCGCGTCGGCACGCGACTCGGTGAGCCCGCCGAGGTCTCCGAGCACGGTCATCCTCGTGTCCCCGTACCCCTGGGCGACCAGCAGCGCGGCCACCGACGAGGGCGTGCCGCCGTCGTTCGACAGCACCACCAGCCTGCGCCCGGGCGCGAGGTGCGGGACGAGCTGGCGGACGTCGCGGCCGACGAGCGAGACCAGCGAGGTCTCCTCGTACGACCAGTGCATGCGTGCGCGTGCGAGCGCCTCCGACGACACGGTCGGCACGATCTCGACATACTCGGCGCCGAGCATCCGGACGAGCGTCGTCCCGATCCCGGCGACGAGGGGGTCGCCGGACGAGAGGACGACGACGCGCTTGCCCTCGTGCTCGTCGAGCAGAGCCGGCAGCACCTCGTCGAGCGGGTGCGGCCACTCGACCCGGACCTGCCACCACGCCCACGGAACGGTCTCGAGGTGTCGCTTGCCGCCCATGACCACCTCGGCCTCACGGACGAGCCGGCGCGACTCCATGGCGAGACCCTCCCAGCCGTCCGCGCCCATGCCTACGACCGTGATCCGCTGCATGGGTGCAGACGCTATCCGTCCGAGCGGGCAGAGCCCAAGCCCGGGCGGAGTGTGATCGAGCAGATTGTCCGCGATGCGGCGGGTACGACCCGTGCGGGAATTCCGCGCCTACCATCGAGGACTCATCCGCGAACGAGAGGACGACCGCGCTGATGGCACGCGCCGAGGGGTTCCGAGCCACCCTTCCCGTCTCCGGCCGCCGCGTCCTGGTGGTCGGCGGCGACACCGAAGCGCTCACGCACGTCGCTGCCCTGCGCGACGGCGGCGCCCGCGTCACGGTCGTCGCGCCGCAAACCGTGCAGTCGATCAGCGACCTCGCGGACCGGGGCATCCTGACGTGGCACGCGCGGGCGTACGAGCCCTCCGACGTCACCGGTCACGACCTCGTCGTCCTCGCGACCGGCGATCCCCAGCTCGACGCCCGGGTCTCCTCCGACGCCTCCGAGACCGGCACCTGGTGCTCCGTCCCCGATTCGGGCAGTTCTCCACGTTCTGACGGGGGCGAAAGCGTGGAGAACCGCCCGAATCGCGGACGGGTCGTGCTCGTGGGCGGCGGGCCGGGCGACCCGGGGCTGATCACGGTGGCGGGTCTGGAGGCCGTACGCTCGGCCGACGTCGTCGTCACGGACCGGCTGGCGCCCCTCGGCGTCCTGCACGGCCTCGGCTGCGAGATCGTCGACGTCGGCAAGATCCCTCGCGGGCGCACCACCCCGCAGGAGGAGATCAACCGGATCCTCGTCGCGCACGCCGCGGCCGGCAAGCGTGTCGTACGGCTCAAGGGCGGCGACACCTTCGTCTTCGGGCGGGGCGGCGAGGAGCTCGAGGCGTGCGTGGCCGCCGGCATCCCCGTCGACGTCATCCCCGGCGTCACGTCCGCGATCGCCGGTCCGGCACTGGCCGGCATCCCGGTCACGCACCGCGGGCTGAGCCAGGGCTTCACCGTGGTCTCCGGACACGTGCCGCCGGGAGACCCGCGCTCGACCCTCGACTGGGCAGCGCTCGCCCGCTCCGGCACGGACCTGGTCCTGCTCATGGCCGTGGCGACGCTCCCGGCGATCACCGCGACACTGATCACCGAGGGCCTCGACGCCGCGACCCCCGCCGCGACGGTTGCCGACGCGACGCTGCCGACGCAGCGCGTGGTCCGCGCGGACCTGGCCACGATCGCCGAGCGCATCGCCGAGGCCTGCATCGCCTCTCCGGCGATCACGGTGATCGGCAAGGTCGCGGGCTTCGACCCCGGCTCCGAGACCACCGGCGTTTGATGCTTCCCTGCGCCGGGTACCCGTCCGGTGACGGAGGGAGCGGACGTGCGGATCGTCGTCACCGGAGCCAGCGGCAACGTCGGGAGTGCCGTGGTGCGCGAGCTCACCCGCAGGCGCCACGCCCTGACCGGGGTTGCCCGGCGCTCACCCGAGCGCTCCCGTGGCACGGCGCTGGACGGCGTCGACTGGCACGCCGCGGATGTCGCCCACGAGCCGCTCGACCCGGTCCTCGTCGACACGGACGCGCTCGTGCACCTGGCCTGGATGTTCCAGCCCACCCACGATCCCGACACCACGTGGCGAGCGAACGCGGTCGGCACGAGGAAGGTGCTCGAGGCCGCCTCACGGACCGGCATCGGTGTGGTCGTTTGCGCGTCCTCGGTCGCCGCGTACTCCCCCGCGCGCGGCGACGACCCGGTCGACGAGTCGTGGCCGACCGACGGCCCGTCTCCTGCCGCGTACTGCCGTGAGAAGGCCTACGTCGAGCGGGTGCTCGACGTATTCGAGGCCACCCACCCCGAGGTGCGCGTGGTACGCATACGCCCGGCCTTCGTCTTCCAGCGCTCGGCGGCCTCGGAGCAGCGGCGCATCTTCGGCGCTCCCGCGCTGCGTCCTTGGATGCTCGACCGCCGCCTGCTCCCTCTCCTCCCGATCCCGTCGGGACTGCGTCTGCAGACCGTCCACGCCGACGACCTCGCCCGGGTCTACGCCGAGGCCGTGGAGCGGCCGGTACGGGGAGCGTTCAACGTGGCCGCCGACGGTCTCCTACGACGCGAGGAGCTCGGCGAGGTCTTCGGCGCGCACACGTTCACCGCGCCCCGACGCATCGCGCGCGCCGCGTTGGAGGGAGCGTGGCGCGCGCGGCTCGCCGGCGCACCCGGCGACCTCTTCGACGCGCTCCTGCGAGTCCCCGTGCTGGGGACGGCGCGTGCCAAGACCGAGCTTGGGTGGCAGCCTCGCCACGACGCCGCCGAGGCCCTCGGTGAGATGCTCGCCGGCGCCCGGGAAGGCGCCGGCGGGCCTACACCGCCGCTTGACCCCGACTCATCGCGAGTCTGAGACGCCCTCCACCGACTCGTCGAGCCCCGGCAGCGTCTTCATGACCCTCGGGTCACCCGCGTCGGCGAAGTAGTCGCCCGCGATCGTCTCGTCGGTCCCGTTCGAGACCTTGCCGGCCCGCAGTGCGAGCGTGACGACCGCCGCCACCCCCACGTTGATGACGAACGCCGTCAGCGCGATGTATCCGAGGTGCCCGATGATCGGGATCGGGTCGAGCGACCCTCCGAAGTGCGCGCCCGTGACCGGGTTGACGACCTGGTACGCGCTGATCGTCCCGTACACCATCCCGACGGCCCAGCCGAGGAGCAGACCCCAGCGGTGGAACCACTTCGTGTAGAGGCTGAACACGATCGCCGGCAGCGTCTGCAGGATCCAGATGCCGCCCAGCAGCTGGAAGTTGATCGCGTTCTGCTTGTCGAGCGTCAGCACGAACGCCAGCGCGAACACCTTCACCACGAGCGAGGCGAGCTTGGAGACCTTCGCCTCTTGCTTCGGGGTGGCGTCCGGTCTGACGAACTCCTTGTAGACGTTGCGCGTGAACGTGTTCGCCGCCGCGATCGACATGATCGCCGCAGGCACCAGAGCTCCGATCGCGATCGCCGCCCAGGCCACGCCCGCGAACCACGACGGGAACATGTCCTCGAACAGCTGCGGGATCACCAGCTGCGCGTTCGGCTCACCGTCGAGCCCGACGGGTTGCGTCCCGGCCGCGATCGCGACCCAGCCGAGCAGCGCGAGAAGACCCAGGATGAACGAGTACGCCGGCAGGATCGACGCGTTGCGCCGGATCGTGTTGCGGCTCTGGCTGGACAGCGTCGCCGTGATCGAGTGCGGGTACATGAACAGCGCGAGCGCAGAGCCGAGCGCCAAGGTCGCGTACGCCCAGTGGGCATCAATGCCGGTCGGGATGAACGAGCCGGTCGGTGCACCGGTCGCAGGGTTGGGTGTGGCCATCTTCTCCTCGGCCGCACCGAAGATCGCCTCCCAGCCGCCGACCTTCGAGGGGAGATAGATGATCGCGACGATGATGACCAGATAGATCAGCGCGTCCTTCACGAACGCGATGACCGCGGGCGCGCGCAGCCCCGACGAGTACGTGTAGGCGGCGAGCAGCGCGAACGCGATGAACAGCGGCGCGTCCTTGGCGACCCAGTTGGAGCCGCCGCCGAGACCCGCGACCTCGAGCACGGCCTGGATGCCGACGAGCTGGAGCGCGATGTACGGCATGGTCGCCAGGAATCCGGTGATCGCGATCGCGAGGGTCAGGCCGCGGCTGCTGTAGCGCCCGCGCACGAAGTCGGCGGGCGTCACGTACCCGTGCCGGTGGCTCACCGACCACAGCCGCGCCATGAACACGAAGATGATCGGATAGAGCACGATCGTGTACGGCACCGCGAAGAAGCCCGCGACGGCGCCGGTTGCGAACATCGCCGCGGGCACGGCGACGAACGTGTACGCCGTGTAGAGGTCGCCGCCGAGAAGGAACCACGTGACCCAGGTGCCGAACTTGCGACCCCCGAGCCCCCACTCGTCGAGCGACTCCATCGAGTGCGGGCGGCGCCAGCGCGCCGCGTAGAAGCCCATCACGGTGACGAGCGCGAAGAGCAGGATCAAGATCGTGAGGGCGACCCCGTTGATGTCGTTCATCGCTCGTCGCCCTCGTGCATCGGACGGTGCGGGCGGGCCACGAGGACGATCCGGTACGAGGTGTACGTCAGCGCGGCGGTGATGAAGACCCAGAGGAACTGGTACCAGAAGAAGAACGGCCAGGGACCGAGCTTCGGGTCGACACGTGCGTACGAGTCGACCCACAGCAGGGCGATCACGGGGATGGCGAGCAGCACGGCTGCGAGGGTCAGCAGCGCACGATTCGCCGGTGGAGTGGTTTCGTGCAGGGTCGGGTCGTCGGCCCGGTCGTTTCCGGAGGTCATCACGTCTCGCTCTCTCGAGGCATTGCGGGGTCCCGGGGAGGACGTACCCGGTGTGACTGCGGTCACACAGGCTGGCACCGGCCCCGTGCGCCGTCCACGGCCCGCGCCGTCGACGTCGGTGAGCGGTCGGTACGAGGCGGCAGACGGTCGCGTGCGCCGGTCAGGCGGAGCCGGGCTTAGGCTGAAGGGCCCGTTCGCCCCACTCGGAGGACCACCCGATGACCCGTCCCGACGCCGCAGGCCGCGTCGCTCCCCCGTCCGACCGCGCCCGTACGCAGGCCGCCGAGCGGCTGGCCGGACTCGCGACGCCTGCCGGTGCGCTGGGCCGGCTCGGTGATGCCGCCGTCTGGTTGTCGGCCGTGCAGGACGCATGCCCGCCGCGCCCGCTCGACGACGTCCGCATCGTCGTCTTCGCCGGCGACCACGGGGTGACCTCGCACGGCGTCTCGGCGTACCCGAAGGAGATCACCGCGCTGATGGTGCGGCAGTTCCTGTCCGGCGGTGCCGGGGTCGCGGTGCTCGCCCGCCAGCACGGTGCGGCACTGCGTGTGCTCGACCTCGGCGTCGATGTCGAGCCGGGCGTCCTGCCGGCCGAGGTGAGCGTCCACAAGGTCCGTCGCGGCTCGGGTGCCCTCCACCTTGAGGACGCGCTCACGCCTGGCGAGACCGACCAGGCGCTCGCCGTCGGCGCCACCGTCGCCGCGGAGGAGATCGCCGCGGGCGCCGACCTGCTGATCCCGGGCGACATGGGCATCGGCAACACCACGCCGTCCGCCGCCCTGATCGCCGCCACGCTCGGGCTCGACGCTCGTGACGTGACCGGCCGCGGGTCGGGCGTGGACGAGGCGACGCTCGCACACAAGGAGCAGGTCGTCGCGCGGGCCCTCGTACGCGCGGGCGAGCGCGTCGCCGATCCCGTCGACCGCCTCACCGCACTCGGATCGGCAGACCTGGCCGCACAGGTCGGGTTCCTCGCCGAGGCCGGCCGGCAGGGGGTGCCGGTGCTCCTCGACGGGGTCATCTCGGTCGCGTGCGCGCTCGTGGCGGAGGACTACGCGCCCGGCTCGTCGGCGTGGTTCGCGGCGGGCCACCGCTCCCCCGAGCCCGCGCAGGCGCTCGCGCTCAGCAAGCTCGGCCTCGACCCGCTCCTCGACCTCGACATGCGCCTCGGCGAGGGCAGCGGCGCGGTCGCCGCACTGCCGGTGCTGCGCTCGGCCGGGGCGCTGCTCGCCGAGATGTCGTTGCTCGCGGACGTCCTGGGGTCGTGACCGCAGGGGTGCGCCGCGGGGTGCTCCCCGACGGCGTCCTGCTCGCGGTCGGGACGTTCACGGTCTTCCCCGTGGCGCCGCCGTCGACGGTGGATCGGGCCCGTGCACGTGCGGCGATGCTGCTCGCGCCTCTCGCGGTGCTCCCGCTCGCGCTCGGCGTCGCGGCGGTCGTCGCGCTCGGCGACGCGCTGGCCTGGCCCGCCGTGCTGACCGGCGCGCTCGGTGTCGGCACGCTCGCCGTCGGGACGCGGGTGCTGCACCTGGACGGACTCGCGGACACCGTCGACGGGCTCAGCGCCCCGTACGACCGCGAACGCCGGCTCGCGATCATGAAGTCGGGTGACGTCGGGCCCGCCGGCGTCGTTGCGCTCGTCCTCGCGCTGCTCGTCCAGGCCGCAGTGCTCGGCGCCGTCGCCTCACGCCCGTACGGGTGGCTGCTCGCCGGTGTCCTCGTGTGCGTGTCGCGGGCCGTCGTCGTCGTCACGTGCGCGACCCCTGTCCCCGCCGCCACGCCTGGCGGACTGGGTGCGGCCGTCGCCGGCTCCGTCCCGGTTCTGGCCGCCGTCGGCGTCGGCCTCGTCGGCGCCGCTGTCCTCACGCTCGCACTCGCCGCGACCGGCGCACCGTGGTGGCAGGGGTTCGTCGCCGCGGCGGTGGCCGCGGCGGCCGTCGTGCTCCTCGTACGCCGGGCGGTCACGCTCCTCGGCGGGATCACGGGCGACGTGATCGGTGCCGCGGTCGAGCTGGCCCTGGTCGCGCTCTGCGTCGTCACCGCGGCACGATGAGGCCGCGCGACCTCAGAGGTAGAGCACGCGCCCCGCGACGACCAGCGCAACCTCGTCCGAGCACTCTGCGACCCGCTGGTTCACGAGCCCGAGGACGTCGCGGAACACCCGGCCCGAGCGGTGCTCCGGCACCACGCCGAAGCCGACCTCATTGGTGACCGCCACGCTCAGGTGACGACGCGCGCACCACGCCTCGACGAGGCTGTCGATCTGCTTGCCGACCTCCGGTCGCCACTGCGCGTCCGGGGCGTCCCAGGCGCCGAGCTCGTCGAGCATCGCCGTCACCCACGTGCCGAGGCAATCGACGATCACCGGGGTCGATGTGCCCTCGAGCGCGCTCGCGACGTCGGTGGTCTCCGTCGTCACCCACCCGTCCGGGCGGCGGCTCTGGTGGTCGGCGACCCGCGCCGACCACTCGGGATCGCTCCCGTCCGGCGCCGGGCCCGGCGCGATGTAGGTAACCACCGGCTCTTGCTGGAGGAGCGACTCCGCGTACCGGGACTTGCCCGACCGTACGCCTCCGGTCACCAGCACCCTGTGTCCCATGTCCGCCCCTCTCGCCCTGAAGGTCGTCCGTGCGTCACGCGCCGACGGCGCTCCTCCGCAGCCTTGCACGTCGGCCCGCGCGACGCGAGCCTGACCCCGCGACAGGGTCCGACCGAGGCGGATACGGTGCGGGGATGAGCCGGAACCGTCGCGGAGTGATCATCGGCGCGCTGCTGGGCGCCGCGCTCCTCGCAGCAGTCGCGATCGCAGGGACGTGGTGGGTCATGGACGACGCCGATGCCGACGAGTTCTCCGGCGAGTGCGCCCGGATCACGTACGACGGCCGTTCCTACTACTCGGTCAGTCGGCCGGTCTCCCGCGACGACCTGGTCACCCCAGACGACCCGCTGAACGCCGGCGAGGGGCCGCGCAGCTGCGATCCGGGCGCGATGGAGACGCTGGAGTTCCGGCCGGCGGGCGTCCGTCACATCCCGGGCGTTGATCCGACCGAGGCCGTCGTGGCCCGGTACGACATGACCGACGGGCGCGAGGCGCTGTACGTCGCCGACCGCGACTACGCCCGTACGGGCGAGCTCCCCGACGACCTCGCCGAGGCGCTCGGCTCGTCATGACCGAGCCGGGCGGCTGGCGGCGACCGGCGGTCGTGATCGTCGGGCTGGGCGTCCTCCTCGGCTGCTCGTCGGCCGCCGACCTTGCGGGCGACCGCACCGCCTCCCCCACCCCGACCACCCCGACCGCCACGCCGTCGACCGCCACGCCGCCGCCCCGTGCGCTGCCGGGCGGCTGGCAGGCCGAGGCCCTGCCCGGGCGGCTGCGACCCGTGGTCATCACCACCGACGGCAGCCGCCTCGTCGTCGGTGGAGGCGCGGGCATCGGCGACGACGCCGAGCCGCGCCTGCTCGTACGGGGCGGCGACGGGTGGGAGGACGTGCCGCTCACGCCGCGGACCGGGTACGGAGAGATCGCCTCCCTCGTCGAGCTCGCGGTCGCCCCGAGCGGCAGGGTCGTCGCGCTCGGCAACGCCACCGGAGGCGCCCATCTGATGCCGCGCTGGACCGCGTGGTCGGGCACGCTGGAAGCGGTGACGGAGACGCCGCAGGTGTTCGAGACGTTCGGCGGTCCGTCGGCGGGCGGACTCGCGGGCGTCGCCTCAGCCCCGGTCGCGACGGTGATCGGCAGCTGGGCGACCTCGTCCCAGCAGCTGTCGCCCGCGGTGTGGCACGAGGATGCCGGGCGATGGCTCCGCCGTACGGATGTCGACGCCTTCGCGGACCGGGGCGGAGTCCAGGCGCTCCCGACGGCGGTGGCCGCCACCCGCACTCAGGTCGTGGTCGTGGGCACCGAGACGATCACCACCGCCACGAGCACGCGACAGACCGCCGTGGCGTGGCGTACCCGCGACCTCCAGCGATGGGACCGGCTCGCGCTGGCCGCAGGCGCCCGCGTCTCCAGCGGGGCGACGGACCTCGCCTGCGGACCGGACGCCTGCGTCGTCGCCGGCTGGGTCGGCGACCGGCTGTCCGCGTGGCGGGTCGACGCGCAGGCCGTGCGGCGTCTCCGGCTGCCGCGTGTCGCGGTCGAGGCGTACGTGGCGCGGCCGCGCGCGGCGTACGACGGGACCTGCATCGCCGTGGCCGCAGGGCAGGAGTCGCGCGACCTCGTCTCGTCCGCCGACGGGCTGCGCTGGAGGTCGACGCCGGTCCCTCAGGCCAAGGTCACCGACCTCGCGGTCGTCAGTCGGCGGCTGTACGCGCTCGCACCCGCGGGCGCGACGCCGCTGGTCTCGCGCGACGACGCGTGCGCGAGGTGAGGTGACGACCTCTCAGGCCGGGATCCCCACGACCTCGCGCGAGCCCTCGACGTCGACGCGCGACCCGGTCGCGACCCGGGGTGACCCCACGATTTGACGGGTTCTCCACCGCATCGCGGGCAGAAAGGGTGGAAAAGGCGTCAAATCGCGGGGCGGACGCGGTCACGCCGGGGCGAGTGCCTCGGCCAGCGGGACCAGCGTCTCGGCGCACCCGGCGTCGACCTTGAGCGTCGCGAGCTCGTCGCCGCGCGTCATCCCACGGTTCACGATCACCACCGGCGTCCCGGCCTTCGCCGCCTGGCGAACGAACCGCAGGCCCGACATCACCTGCAGCGACGACCCCACCACGAGGAGCGCGCCGGCGTCGTCGACGAAGGCACGGCACTGCTCCACCCGCGGCTTCGGGACGTTCTCCCCGAAGAACACCACGTCTGGCTTCAGCCTCCCGCCGCACCGCTCGCACGGGGCGACGACGAACCCGCTCGTCTCCTCGAGGACGGCGTCGCCGTCGGGCGCGATCGCGTGCGCCCCCTCCCCGTACCCGGGGTTCAGTGCCTCCAGCCGCTCGTGCAGCGCGAGCCGCGACGTACGGTCGCCGCAGTCGAGGCAGACGACGTCGGCAATCCGCCCGTGGAGCGTGACGAGCGCGTCCTGCCCCGCGGCCTCGTGGAGCCCGTCGACGTTCTGCGTGATGACGGCCGACACCGCGCCCGCGCGTTCGAGCGCGACGAGTGCATGATGCGCCGCGTTGGGCGCGGCGCCGGTCATGTGGCGCCACCCGACGTGTGCGCGTGCCCAGTAGCGCTGCTGCGCGTGCGGGGTCGCCACGAACTCCTGGTACGTCATCGGCTGGCGTGGCACGGAGTCCGGGCCGCGGTAGTCAGGGATGCCCGAGTCGGTGCTGATCCCGGCCCCGGTCAGCACGACGACGCGGCGCCCGGCGAGCAGCGTACGGGCCTCGGCGAGGGCGGGAGCGGGGGTCAGGGTGTCCACCCTTCGAGGGTACGAGGCCGGGCACACCGCGCTCTCCGTCTACGCTGGCGGGCGTGAGCGACCGGGTCTGGACGAGCAAGGGTGTCGTGATCCCGGCTGTCCTGAGCCTCGCGTGCGCCTCGGCAGGCCTCCTGGCCTGGGCGGGCGCGAGCGCCGGGGCCCAGGTCAGCGAGGCGAGCGTCACGACTCTCGAGGCGCCGAGCATCGCGACCGACGCGCCCGCTCAGCCTCTTGTCACGCCCTATCTCGCGGCGACGTCGCTCGACTCCGGTGTCGGGACATCCGGCTCGGGAGTCGCTCGCGCCTGGGTGTCGGACATGGCCGCCCGTACGGGGATCGGCGACGTCGCCCTTGCCGCGTACGCCGGCGCCGCGCTCCGGATCGGCACGGAACAACCCACCTGCACCCTCGGATGGACCACGCTGGCCGCCATCGGCTGGGTCGAGTCGCAGCACGGCACGATCGACGGCAACGCACTGCTGCCCGACGGCACCACCCGTACCCCGATCCTCGGCCCCGCGCTCGACGGCGGCGACGGCGTCGGCGCCCACCGGGCCCAGAGCGAGGACACCGCCGCCCACGGCAACGCCGAGTGGGACCAGGCCGTCGGCCCGATGCAGTTCATCGGCTCCACGTGGCGCCGGTGGGGTGCTGACGGCGACGACGACGGACGCACCGACCGTACGGACATCGACGACGCCGCGTACGCCGCGGCCCGCTACCTGTGCGCGGACGGACACGACCTGGCCACAGGCCCGGGGTGGACTGCCGCCGTCAGGTCGTACAACCACTCCGACGCCTACGTCGCCTCGGTGCTCGCCACCGCCGACGACTACGGCGCACGCGTGGGCTGACGCGTACGACCAGGGTCGGGTACCCCAGCGAACCTCAGGACACCCGACGGTGCACAGTCGGGGAAGGGTGCGTTCGCTGGGGTACCCCAGCGAACGCACCCTCGACCGACGCAGGTGACGTCAGCGCGTTCCGGCCTCGACCGGCTCCTTCGACTCCTGGGCCTCCAGGCGCTTCGTGAGCTGGTCGCCCTCGATGTCGAGGTTCGGGATCAGCCTGTCGAGCCACTTCGGCAGCCACCACGCCGACTTGCCGACGATCGCCATGAACGCTGGGATCAGCGTCATGCGGACCAGGAACGCGTCGACGAGGATGCCGAACGCCAACCCGAAGCCGATCGGCTTGATCATCGCCATGTCGCTGATGATGAAGCTGCCGAACACCGAGATCATGATGATCGCGGCCGCGGTGACGACACGGGCGCTGTGGCTGAACCCCGTGACCACCGACGCCTGCGCGTCACCGGTGTGGACGAACTCCTCACGCATCCGCGACACCAGGAACACCTGGTAGTCCATCGCCAGGCCGAACAGGATGCCCACCATGAGCAGCGGCAGGATGCTGATGATCGGTCCCGGGGTGTCCACACCGAAGAGCTCCGACAGCCAGCCCCACTGGAAGACCGCCACGGTCGCACCGATCGCCATGCCGATGGTCAGCAGGAAGCCGACCACCGCCGACAGCGGCACCAGGAGCGAGCGGAACACCAAGATCAGCAGGATGAACGCCAGCCCGACCACGAGCGCGAGGTAGACCGGCAGGGCGTCAGCGAGCTTCTCCGACACGTCCACCGACACGGCTGTCTGGCCACTGACCAGGACCTCGGCACCGGTGTCGTCCTGGATGCCTCCCACCGCGTCACGGATCTCGGCGACCAGGTCCTGCGTCGCGGCGTCTGCAGGGCCGCTCTCCGGGATCACGGTGATCGTGGCGAGGTCGGCGTCAGGGATCCCCTGGCCGGGAACGACCGCGGCGACATCGGTGTCGATGCCCTCGATCGCCTCGGTGGTCTGGCTGACGGCGGCCTCCGCGTCCGCGGCGTCGCGGGTGTCCACCACGACCAGAAGCGGGCCGTTCGCCCCGGCGCCGAAGCTGTCGGCGATGAGGTCGTACGCCTTGCGCTGGGTGGTGTCCGTCGCTGCGGTGCCGTCGTCGGGCAGGGACTCCTCCAGCGACATCACCGGGATCGACGCGATCGCGGCGACCAGCACCCCGAGCACCGCGACGATCCACTTGCGCCGCGAGACGAAGCCGGCCCAGCGGTGCCCCATCGCGGGCTTGTCGGAGTGGTCGTCGGCTTCGGGGTCGTGCTGGCGCAGGCCCGGGATCTTGCCCTTGATGATGCGCTTCTTCGCGAAGCCGAACAGCGCCGGGAGCAGCGTGAGCGCGATGAGGACGGCGATCGCGACGGTGGCGGCAGCAGCGAGGCCCATCTCCGTGAGGATCGAGATGTTGACGACCGACAGGCCGACCAGCGCGATCACGACGGTGAGGCCGGCGAAGACCACGGCACTGCCGGCGGTGCCGACCGCGCGACCTGTCGCCTCCTCGGGGTCACGGCCGATCATCACCTCGTGGCGGTAGCGCGACACGATGAACAGCGCGTAGTCGATGCCGACCGCGAGGCCGAGCATCGTCGCGAGGATCGGCGTCGTCGAACCCAGCGACATGAAGCCCGTGAGCGTGGTGATGCCCGCGATGCCGATCCCCACGCCGATCAAGGCCGTGAGCAGCGGCATGCCGGCGGCGATCAGTGACCCGAAGGTGAAGATGAGGACCACGAGCGCGACGACGACACCAATCGCCTCCGACGCCCCCGTCTCCGGGATCTCCATGAGCGCGTCGCCGCCGATCTCGACCGTCATCCCGGCCTCGCGTCCGGCTTCGGGCGCCTCCTCGAGCGCCTCGACCTGGGCCTCGCTGAGGTCGACCGACTGCGTGTCGTACGTGATGGTCGTGTAGGCGACGGTCTCGTCCGGCGAGATCTGCTTCGCCTCGAACGGGTCGACGGCGTTGATCACGCCCTCCTCGGCGCCCAGTGACTCGACCGTCTCGCCGATCACGCCGGCGTACTCCGGATCGGTGACCTTCGAGCCCTCCGGCGCCTGGAAGACGATGCGCGCTGTGGCACCGTCCGCGGCCGCGTCGGGGTTGCGTTCCTTCATCAGGTCGAACGCCTCGACGGACTCCAGGCCCGGCATCGAGAAGTTGTCGGAGGTCTTGCCGGACAGCGTCGCCGCGCCGGTGCCGGCGAGGATGAGCGCGATCAACCAGGCGGCGAGGACGCCCTTGCGGTGACGGAACGCCCACCGTCCGAGGCGGTAGAGGTACCAGGACACGGTGTCTCCTGTGGGTCGTGCGCCCGCGGGCGCGTGGTGGGTCAGGGGGTGGGAGAGGTAACGCCGAGCGCCGGCAGCAGCACGGCGTCGAGGATCTCGACGAAGAAGTCGGGTCCGCACTGCTCGTTGGTGAGTGCGTCACGGAGGATCGCCGGCCCGATGAGGACCGGGACGACCAGCGGGATAGCGGGGTTGTCGGCCCTCACCTCGCCGCGTGCGATGGCGCGGTCGACGACCGTGGCGACGACCTGCACCCGCGACGCGACCACGCGGTCGCTGAACGACTGCGCGAGGGACGGGTGCGTCTTGCAGGCGTGGAGGATCGCGCCGGCAAGCGCGATGTCCGGGTCCTCGTCGCGCGGCAGCGCCTCGATGAGCGCGAGGAGGTCACCGCGCAGAGAGCCGGTGTCGACGCTCTGAGGCACCACCGGCGCATCGGCGTCGATCGCCGCGATGACCAGGGCTTCCTTGCTCCCCCACTGCCGGTAGAGCGTGGCCTTGCTGGAGCGCGTGTGCTCGGCGACCTTGTCCATCGTCAGCTTGTCGTAGCCGACCTCGGCCAGCAGGCGCAGCGTGGCGGCGTACAGCTCGTCCGTGCGCTCGGGGGTCAGTCGACTGCTCACGCGTACGGGCTCCTGCTCGATCGAAACGAAACGGTTTCGTTCTGATGTTAGGTCGGGCCTCGCCAGAACCGCAGCGCGCTGGACGTGGCCTCGCTCACACCGGGCCGCCAGGTAGCGTCGAGGTATGGCCGACCTCGCGACCTCCCTCCGCACCGCCCTCGACGGCCCGTACGCCACCGCGCGCGACACCGCGCGCGACCAGCTGGCGGCGACCGGCGTCCTCACCGACCCGACGCTCTCCCTGGACGAGCAACGCGCCACCATCCGCGAGGCGCTCAAGGGCCTTGCCTCGAGCGGACTGTCCGCAGCCGGCTTCGCCACCGCGCACGGCGGCACCGGCGACATCGCCGCGACGCTGGTCGGGTTCGAGATGCTCGTCCACTCCGACGTGTCGCTGATGGTGAAGGCCGGGGTCCAGTGGGGCCTGTTCGGCGGTGCCATCGAGAACCTCGGCACCGACCGCCACCACGCCGCGTACCTTCCCGACGTCATCAGCGGCGACCTCCTCGGCTGCTTCGCGATGACCGAGACCGGGCACGGCAGCGACGTGCAGAGCCTGGAGACGACGGCGACGTACGACCCGACGACGGGCGAGTTCGTCGTCGACTCCCCCACGCCGACCGCCCGCAAGGACTACATCGGCGGGGCGGCCCACGACGCGACGCTCGCCGCTGTCTTCGCGCAGCTCGTCACCGCTGCGCCGGGCGAGACGCCGGAGTCGAAGGGCGTCCACTGCCTGCTGGTGCCGATCCGCGACGCCGAGGGCAACGACCTCCCTGGCGTCACCACCTCGGACTGCGGGGTCAAGGGCGGCCTCAACGGCGTCGACAACGGCCGGATCGTCTTCGACCAGGTCCGGGTGCCGCGCCAGAACCTGCTCGACCAGTACGCGTCGGTGGCCGAGGACGGCACGTACTCCTCCCCCATCGACAACCCGAACCGCCGCTTCTTCACGATGCTGGGCACCCTCATCCGCGGCCGGGTGAGCATCGCGGGCGCGAGCGGCGCGGCAGCGCGGCACGCACTGGCGCTGGCCGTCCGGTACGCGCTGCAGCGGCGCCAGTTCGGCGCACCCGGGAGCGACGGCGAGGTGCTGCTGATGGACTACCGCACCCACCAGCGCCGCCTGCTCCCCGCGCTCGCCCGCGCGTACGCCCTGCAGACCGCGCAGAACGACCTCGTCGCCACCCTGGCGCGGCTCCAGGGCGGCGGCAGTCCCGCAGACCCGAAGGAGCAGCGCGAGCTCGAGGCGCTGGCCGCCGGCGTGAAGGCGTACGCGTCCTGGCACGCGACCGCGACGATCCAGGAGAGCCGCGAGGCGTGCGGCGGCGCCGGATACCTCGCGGCGAACCGTCTCACCTCCCTCAAGGCCGACACCGACGTCTTCACGACCTTCGAGGGCGACAACACCGTGCTGATGCAGCTCGTCGGCAAGGAGCTACTGACTGGGTACGCCGACGAGGTGCGCGGGCTCGACCCGGTCGGGATGGTGTCGTTCGCGGTGTCCAACGCCGCCGAGGTCGTGCTGGAGCGTACGCCGGTGGCACCGCTGGTCGCCCGGCTGCGCGACGCGACCAAGCGCGAGGGCGACGAGCCCGACCTGCTCGACCGCGGGACGCAGCTGCGCCTGCTCACCGACCGCGAGGAGCACCTGCTGGAGACGCTGGCGCGCCGCATGCAGGCGGCACGCAAGGCCTCGAGCGGGGAGGCGTTCGAGGCGTTCAACCGCGCTCAGGACCACCTCGTCCACCTGGGACGCGCGCACGTGGAGCGCGTCGTGCTGGAGTCGTTCGTCACCGTCGTCGGCGAGGTCGAGGACGACGAGACGCGCCAGGTCCTCGACGCGCTCTGCGACCTCTACGCCCTGAGCGTCGTCGAGCAGGACAAGGCATGGTTCCTCGAGCACCGCCGGCTGTCCATCAGCCGGGCGAAGAACGTGACGACGTCCGTCAACGCCCTCTGCGAGCGGCTGCGCCCGTACGCCGGCGACCTCGTCGACGCCTTCGGCATCCCCGACGGCCTGCTCGAGGTCGAGATGCTCGGCTAGGAACGGGCGGTCATCGGTCCGCGCGGTCGAGGCGTAGCCGCTCGGGCGTGTGCAGCCGCACCATCGTGCGGGCGACATTTGACGGCCGGCGGTGCTGGGTCGCGAGCGACACCACCACCATCGCGGTGAACGCGAGCGGCACCGACCACGCCGCAGGCCGGGACAGCAGGAGGTCGAGCCAGCCGTCGTCGGTCCCCCGGACGATCGTCGCGACAACCGCGCCGCCCGCCCCGAGGCCGCCGGCGAGCATCCCCGCAACCGCGCCGGCAGCCGTGAGGCGACGCCACCAGATGCCGAGGACGAGCAGCGGGCAGAACGTCGAAGCCGCCACGGCGAACGCGAACCCGACCGAGCTCGCCACCGCGATCTGGTCCGAGGCGAGGGCGAGACCGAGCGGGAACGCCGTCCCGACGACCGCGCCCGCCCGGACGGCGGCGACCGGTCCGAGTGCGCGACGGCCGAGCGATCCCTGGGCGAGCACACCCGCGACCGACATCGTCAGTCCCGAGGACGTCGACAGGAAGGCGGCGAACGCCCCCGCCGTCAGCAGCGCGCCAAGCACGTCGCCGAGCGTCCCGCCGATGACGCGCAGCGGCAGCTCGAGGACGACGATGTCGCTGCTGCCGGTCCCGGCCAGGTCTCCGGCGTACACGCGACCGATCACCCCGTACGCCGTCGGCAGCAGGTAGAACGCACCCAGCAGCGCCAGCACGATCAGCGTCGTCCGGCGCGCGGCCCGGCCGTCGGGGTTCGTGTAGAAGCGCACGACGACGTGCGGCAGGCCCATCGTGCCGAGGAACGTGGCGACGATGAGCGAGTACGTCCCGTACAGGGCGAGCGAGGTGTTGTCCCCCGACATCGGCGACAACCAGGCCCCCGTGGCGCCCGCGCCGGACGGGGTGGGGCGACCGTCCTCGGTCCACGCGTGGAGGAGGAAGACGAGCGGGACGAGCAGCGCGGTGAGCTTCAGCCAGTACTGGAAGGCCTGGACGAACGTGATGCTTCGCATACCTCCGGAGACGACGTTGACGACGACGATCGCCGCGACCAGCACCGACCCGGCCCAGGTCGGCGCCCCGGTGACGGTGTGGAGGACCAGACCGGCCCCTTGGAACTGCGGCATGAGGTAGAGCCACCCGATCACCACCACCAGCACGCTCGCCACGGCACGGGCGACGCTCGACTGGACACGGATCTGGGTGAAGTCCGGCAGCGTGTAGGCCCCAGAGCGGCGCAGCGGCGCGGCCACGAACGCGAGGAGCACGAGATAGCCCGCGGTCCAGCCGACGGGGAACCACAGCATGTCCGCGCCGAAGGTGAGGACGAGCCCGGCGATGCCGAGGTACGAGGCCGCGGAGAGGTACTCCCCTCCGATCGCCGAGGAGTTCCAGAGCGGGCTCACCGACCGCGAGGCGACGTAGAAGTCCGAGGTCGTCCTGCTGAAGCGCAGCCCGAACAGACCGATCCCCAGCGTCAGCAGCGCCACCACGGTGACGGCGACGGCGGCGTACGAGCTGTTCACGGCCTCTCGACCAGGTCGCTGAACGCCCGCTCGTTGCGCTCAGACGCGCGGACGAACCCCCACCCGACGACGAACAGCAACGGATAGACCGCCACCCCCAGCAGCCACCACGGCAGCGGGACCGAAGCGACCGTGACGGTCTCGAGGTCGGACAGCACGAAGAGCAGCGGCAGGCTCCCGACGAGGAGGACCAGCAGGGCAGCGACCGCGAGCGCGAGCCGCAGCTGGGAGCGGACGAGCGAGCGCATGTAGACCTCGCCGATCGCGGTGTCCTCGTCGATCTCCTGCTCGACCGTCCGGCGCCGGTGCGGGCGTGCCGTGGTGTGCGGGCTGGCGATCCGGACCCGCGAGGGCGCCTCGTCGGGCGCCACCTCAGCCGCCGCCGGTGCGGGCGCGCTGCTGCACGAGATCGCGGAGGTCGCGGGTGTGGCGGCGCGCGACTTGGAGCTCGACGTACGGAGGGCCGCCCGCGTCGACGAGGACCGAGCAGCGCCCGGAGACCGTCCGTACCTCGTGGACCCGCGCGGACGATACGAGCAGACTCCGGTGGATCCGGACGAACCCGGCCGGCGCCCAGTCGTGCTCGAGCGTCATCAGCGGCGTACGGAGCAGGTGGCTCTCGCCCTCGGTGGTGTGGAGGCGGACGTAGTCGCCCTGCGCCTCCACGTACGCGACGCTGGAGCGGGGGACGAACCGGGTGACCCCGGCGAGCTCGACCGCGACGACCTCGTCGTCGGAAACCGGCGTCACGGGTTGGGGAGAGCGCGCGCCCACCACGCGGCGTACGGACTCGCGCAGGCGCTCCTCGGCGACCGGCTTGAGGACGTAGTCGACGGCGTCGAGGTCCCACGCGCCGACGGCGTGGTCCTCGTGGGCGGTGACGAACACAACCTTGGGCTGGGTGCGGAACCGCGCCAGGACCCGGGCGACCTCCAGCCCCGAGAGCGCGGGCATCGCGATGTCGAGGAACACGGCGTCGACCGGGTCGGACTCCAGCGCGCGGAGCACGTCAGCGCCGGACCCGACCGCGCGGACCTGGCTCACGCGCTCGTCTCGGCCGAGCAGATAGACCAGCTCGTCGAGAACTGGCTGCTCGTCGTCGGCGACGAGGACGCGGAGACCCATGGCGCACGAGTCTAGGCCGCACCTGTGGTCCCCGTCACGCACCGACTCAGCGGGAGGCACCGGGGGCGTACTTCGGCACCCGGACGCTCACCTTCGTCCCGGCGCCGGGTGCCGTCTCGATGACGATCCCGTACGCGTTGCCGTAGACCGTGCGCATCCGCTCGTCCACGTTGCCCAGACCCACGGAGTCGGTGGACGGGTCGCCCGCCAGTGCACGGCGTACGCGGTCCGGCTCCTCCCCCACCCCGTCGTCCTCGATCGTGATCACGGCCTCGTTGCCCGCATCTCGCGCGATCACGACCACGTTGCCGCCGCCCGCCTTGCGCTCGAGGCCGTGCCGGACTGCGTTCTCGACCAGCGGCTGGATCGAGAGGAACGGCAGCGTCACGCTCAGCACCTCCGGCGCGACCTGGACCGTGACGTGCAGCCGGTCGCCGAAGCGCGCCTTCTCCAGCACCAGGTAGCGCTCGATCGACCGCAGCTCGTCGGCCAGCGTCGTGAACTCGCCGTGCCGCCGGAACGAGTAGCGGGTGAAGTCGGCGAACTCCAGCAGCAGCTCGCGCGCCCGCTCGGGATCGGTCCGGACGAACGACGCGATCGCGCCCAGCGAGTTGTAGACGAAGTGCGGCGAGATCTGCGCCCGCAGCGCCCGCAGCTCGGCCTCCATGAGCGCCGTGCGTGACTTGTCGAGCTCGGCGAGCTCGAGCTGGCTCGACACCCACCGCGCGACCTCGGTCGTCGCTCTCGCCAGGCCCGCCGACGCGGTGGGCGAGCTGACGACGACGGCACCCACCACGGCGTCCTCGACGGTCAACGGGGCGACGATCGCGTGAGGATAGGTGGCCCGCGGCGTGCTGAACGCCTGCGTCGTCCCGGCCGAGATCACCTCGCGGGCCAGCTCCATGACGTCGGTGAGACGCTGACGCGGGCCGTCGGTCGCGAGCACCCGCTCGGTGTCGGTGAGGGCGACGGCCGGCGCTCCGAGGAGGGTGCGCAGGTGCTTGAGCGCCTTCTCAGCGCTGCCCTCGTCGAGACCGCGACGCAGTGCCGGCGCCGCCAGCGACGCGGTGTGCAAGGTCTCGTACGTCGCACGGTCTTCGGCGGACCCGAGCGAACGGCGCGACCACGGCGTCCTCACGCGAGCGCCTTCTCCAGACGCACGAGCGTCCCCCACGGCTCCTCGAACGCACGCTCACCGCGCTCGACGAAGCCGCGGTCCCGGTAGTACGTCCGCAGCGCAGCGTTGGCCGCGGCCGTGTCGAGGCGCAGGTATGCCCGCCCCGCCTCGCGGGCACGCGCCTCCGCCCACTCCAGCAGCACCACGCCGAGCCCGCGTCCGCGGTGGAGCCGCCGCACCATCAGCCCGTGCACGTACAGCGCGTCTCCGGAGCCCGGTGCGACGAGGTCGTCCCAGATCTCGGGGTCGTCCTCGAGGATCCGGACGGTGGCGTTGAGCGCACCGTCGTCACGCAGGACCCACCACTGCCCGGCCGCGATCTGGTCGCGCACCGTCGGCACGTCGACCTCGCCAGGCTGCCACTGGTCGATGCCGGCGGACGCCTGCCAGCGAGCGAGCGCGTCACGCAGGGACACGATGGCAGCGGCGTCGAGGACGTACGCACGGGAGGGGATCACGCGCCTCAGCGTAGGACGACCGCGGCCGCAGGTCGACCGTTCGCTAGGCGCCCATCACGGCGGGGATCGTCGCGGTCCACGTCTCGCGCAGCTCGGAGATTGGCACCGTGAACTGTCCCTCGACGGACAGTGCCTCGCCGCCGGTGGTCCCGATCTGTGCGACCGGCACCCCGTACGAGCCGGCGAGCGCTGTGAATGCGTCCACACGCTCGGGCGACACGGTGACCAGCGCCCGCGCCGTCGACTCGGAGAAGAGCCCGACGAACGCGTCGCCGTCGAGCGCGACCGTGGCGCCGACGCCGTTGCGGATCGCTGCCTCGGCGAGCGCGATCGCGAGCCCGCCGTCCGACAGGTCGTGCGCGGCCGTGGCCAGGCCCTGCTTGGCGACGTCGACCATCAGGTCGGCCAGCGCCTTCTCTGCAGCCAGATCGACCTGCGGCGGAAGGCCGCCGAGGTGGTCGTGGGCGACCTGCGACCACGCCGATCCGTCGAGCTCGTCGCGGGTAGTCCCGAGGACGAGCACGGCGTCGCCCTCGGAGGAGAACCCCTGCTTGATGCGCTTGGTGACGTCCTCGACCACGCCCAGGACGCCGACCACGGGCGTGGGGAGGATCGCCGTCTCGCCGGTCTGGTTGTAGAACGACACGTTGCCGCCCGTGACCGGGATGCCGAGCACCTCGCACGCGTCCTTCAGCCCCGACGTGGCGCGCTCGAACTGCCACATGACCGCCGGGTCCTCGGGCGAGCCGAAGTTGAGGCAGTCCGTGACGGCCAGCGGCAGCCCGCCGGAGACACCGACGTTGCGGTACGACTCAGCGAGCGCGAGCTGCGCGCCGGCGTACGGGTCGAGCTTGGCGAACCGTCCGTTGCAGTCGGTCGAGACAGCCACACCGAGGTTGGTCTCGTCGTCGATCCGGATGACACCGGCGTCCTCGGGCTGCGCGAGCACGGTGTTGCCGCGGACGTACCGGTCGTACTGGTCGGTGACCCACGACTTGTCGGCCTGGTTGGGCGAACCGAGCACCCTCAGCACCGTCGTACGGAGCTCGTCGCCGGTCGTCGGCCGCGCAAGGGACGCGGTCGTGTCAGCCTGCAGCGCGTCCTGCCAGTCGGGGCGCGCGTAGGGGCGGTGGTAGGTCGGTCCGTCGTGCGCGACCGACCGCGGCGGCACGTCCACGACGGTCTCGCCGTGCCAGTCGATGACCAGGCGACCGGTCTCCGTGACCTCGCCGACCACGGTCGCCTCGACGTCCCACTTGCGGCAGATGTCCATGAACGCGTCGAGGTGCTGCGGCTCGACCACGGCCATCATGCGCTCCTGCGACTCGCTCATGAGGATCTCCTCCGGCGAGAGCGTCGAGTCGCGAAGCGGCACGGTGTCGAGCTCGACGTGCATGCCGCCGTCGCCCGCGCTGGCCAGCTCGCTCGTCGCGCACGACAGCCCGGCACCGCCGAGATCCTGGATGCCTGCGACGACGCCGGCGTCGAACAGCTCGAGCGTGCACTCGATGAGGAGCTTCTCCATGAACGGGTCACCGACCTGGACGCTCGGGCGCTTCGCGGGACCGCCGCTGGTCGAGCCTGTCGAGGCCTCGAAGGTCTCCGACGCGAGCACCGAGACTCCGCCGATGCCGTCGCCGCCGGTGCGTGCCCCGTACAGGACGACCTTGTTGCCCTCGCCCGAGGCATGGGCGGTGTGGAGCTGCTCGTGGCGCAGGACGCCGACGCAGAGCGCGTTGACGAGCGGGTTGCCGAGATAGGTCTCGTCAAACACGACCTCGCCCCCGATGTTGGGCAGGCCGAGGCAGTTGCCGTAGCCGCCGACGCCCGCGACGATGCCGGGCATCACGCGCTTGGTGTCCGGGGCGTCGAGCGGGCCGAAGCGCAGCGGGTCCATCACGGCGACCGGGCGTGCGCCCATCGCGAGGATGTCGCGGACGATGCCGCCGACGCCGGTCGCCGCACCCTGGTACGGCTCGACGTAGCTCGGGTGATTGTGCGACTCAACCTTGAAGGTGACCGCATAGCCCTGGCCGACGTCGATCACGCCAGCGTTCTCGCCGATGCCCGCCAGCGTCTTGCCCAGCGGCGTCTCCTGCGACAGCTCGCCGAACTTCTTGAGGTGGACCTTGCTCGACTTGTAGGAGCAGTGCTCGCTCCACATCACCGAGTACATCGCGAGCTCGGCACCGGTCGGGCGGCGACCGAGGATCTCGAGGATCTGCTCGTACTCGTCGGGCTTGAGTCCCAGCTCGGCCCACGGCAGCTCCCGGTCAGGAGTGGCGGCGGCATGCTCGACGGTGTCGAGGCGGGTCTGGGGAGTCGGTGCGGTGGCGGCAGGCGCGTCGGTCACGGGACCAGGGTAGTCGTCGCCGCCAGAGGGCTACTCCAGCCAGTCGGTCTCGAACGTGTCGCTGGCGTGGATGTGGGTCGCCCGGTAGCCACCCGGAAGCACGGAGAACTTGTGCGGGGTCTCCGGCGGGACCACGATCACCTGGCCCGCGCGGCCGACGAGCTCGTCGCCGTCGACGGTGAACAGCGCGCTGCCGGCATGGATCACGAAGGTCTCCGCGTACGGATGGGTGTGCAGCCGCGGGCCGCTCCCCTCCACGTCGGTGTCCTCCTGGATGATCGAGATCCCGGCTCCGTACGCCGCGCCCTCGATGTTGTCGGTGGTGGTGACGTCGATCAGGTACATGTCCTCGACGCTAGTCCGACTGCGGCCAGGTGTTCTCCCAGAGCCCGACGATGTTGCCCTCCGGGTCACCGAAGTACGCGGCGTAGCCCATGTCGCCGACCTTCTCCTTCGGGCCGACCACCGCGCCGCCCGCTGAACGGCTCGGTGCCGAGAAAGTCCTTCGACCGTCACCCGGCCGAGCCGCTAGTTTCGACCAGTGGAGATCCGTGACCTCGCTGTCGACGACCTCGACCCCGCCCTCGACGTCCGCTCGCGCTCGTTCGGCCCGCTGTCGGGGGGCGACGTCGACCAGTGGAAGACGATGATGACGCGCGCGATCGGTGCAGGTCGCGTGCTCGCCGCGTACGACGGCGGCACGGTCGTCGCGATCGCCCGCATCAACGCGTTCGGGCAGTGGTGGGGCGGACGACGAGTGCCGATGGCGGGCATCGGCGGGGTGGTCGTGGCCCCTGAGCACCGTGGGTCCGGCGTCGGCCTGGCCCTCATGGAGGCCGTCGTCGGACGCTCCCGTTCACTCGGGTTCACACTCTCCGCGCTGTACCCCGCGACCACTGCCCCCTACCGCCGCGCCGGCTACGAGCTCGCGGGCGTACGCCGCACGGTCGACCTCTCGACCGACGCCCTGCGACGGCTGCCCGGCTCTTCGGTGCCGCTGCGGCGCGGTGGAGCGGAGGACGCGAAGGAGGTCGTGCGGCTCCTCGGCGCCGCCACGCAGGCGCGCGGCGACAGTGGCCCCTTCGACTGGGAGCCGGCCGAGGTCGCGGCCGACCTCGCGGACGACGAGGTGCTGACCTACCTCGCCGACGACGGCGCGCTCCAGTACGGGTTCGCTGGCGACCGCTTTCAGGTCCACGCGATCGGCGCGACGTCGCCCGAGACGCTGCACGCCCTTTGGCGGCTGGTCGGGTCGGGCTCTTCGACGCAGGCGACGACCCGAGTCGCCCTGGGGCCGACCGACCCGGTGTTCTGGATGCTCGCCGACAACGAGATCGCGGCCGCCGCGAGCCAGTGGTGGATGCTCCGGCTGGTCGACGCGGCCGCTGCGGTCGCGGAGCGTGGGTTCCCGGTCGGGCTCACCGTCGAGGTGCCGCTCACGCTCTCCGACCCGCTCGACGCCGCAGGCTCAGGGACGTTCGTGCTCGCGGTCTCAGGCGGCCGCGGAGTCCTGCGTCGTTCGGACGGCCCGGGAGGCATCGCGCTCGGCCCACGCGGCGCAGCGGCGCTGTTCGCAGGGACGCCGGTGTCGACCCTGCGGGCGTCGGGGCTCGCCGAGGACGGCGATCCGTCCAACGACGCGCTGCTCGACGCCGCCTTCGCGGCGACGCCGTTCATGACCGACTACTTCTGAGGACGGACGGTCAGGCCTTCGGCTGAGTCGCCTTCCAGGCGCGGAAGCCCTCCTCGGTCGCGCCCTGCCGCCAGTAGCCCGACAGCGACAGGCGCTCGCGCGGGACGCCACGCTCGGTGAGGAGGTACGAGCGGAGCTGCTTGAGCAGACCGGCCTCACCGTGGACGAACACCTGGGGCGCTCCTGGCGGCCACTCGTCGGCGCGTACGGCATCGGCGATCAGCGTCGTGCTCCCGGGAGCGGCGCCGTCGCGGTGGAGCCAGGTGAGCGTCACGTCGGCCTCGCTGACGACCGGCTGCTCGTCGGCGGGCCCGTCGACCTCGACGTAGGCGTGCACGCGCGCACCGGCCGGCATCGCCTCGAGCGCGGCCTGGATCGCGGGCAGTGCTGCCTCGTCTCCGGCGACGAGGTGCCAGGGCGCGATCGGGTCGGGCGAGTAGGCGCCACCGGGACCCAACGCGTGCAGTGTGTCTCCGACCTTGGCCGTAGCGGCCCACGGCCCCGCCACACCGGAATCGCCATGGAGCACGAAGTCGATCGTGATCCGCCCGTGCTCCAGGTCGATCGCCCGCAGCGTGTATGTGCGGACCGTCGGCTGCGCTTCGGGCGGGTAGGACTCCTTGACGAAGTCGAGGTCGAGCGGATCGGGGTAGTCCACACCCTCGGTGAGGAAGACCAGCTTGACGTACGAGTCGGAGAATCCGCCGAACTTGCGGGCGAACTCGTCGAACTGGTGACTCGAGAAGACCACACGCTGCATGTGCCGGGTGAGTCGCTCGCTGGCGACGACCTCGAACCTGAGGGGCGTACGGCGCCCCCGTGCTGCGGATGACTCCGGCTGCGCCGTGATGCTCATATCAGGCAACCCTAACCGCACCCGTCAAGTGCCCTCGCGCGCGTCCGGACGGTCGACTCTGAAGAGCACGTGCCGGTGCAACGGCGACTCCACCGGCAGGGTCGGGTGGTCGAACTCGGCCGCGAGCACCATCCCGAGGCGCCGCATGACGGCCTGCGAGCGAACGTTGGTGCGGGCGGTGAAGGACCACACGCGGTCGAGCCCGGCCGAGCCGAACGCGTGTGCGAGCGCCGCACGTGCGGCCTCGGTGGCATAGCCGCACCCCCAGGCTTCGTACGAGAGTCGCCAGCCGACCTCTGTGCCTGGGGGCTCACCAGCGGCCAGGATCCCCGGCGGGACAGGGTTGAAACCGGTGAATCCGAGGAACCTCCCTGACGCGCGCTCCTCAAGCGCCCACAGGCCGTACCCCTGCGCGGCCATCCGGTCCATGATCCGGTCGACCATCGCGTCGGACTGCTCCCGCGTCAGCGTGCTCGGGAAGTGCTCCATCACGCGAGGATCGGCGTTGAGCGCGGCGAACGCCGGACGGTCGTCGTCGGTCCAGCCCCGCAGGATCAGCCGTGCCGTCGTCAGCACGACCGGCGCGGCGCCGGTCACGGGAGCAGGTCTTGACCGATCGGACCCGGGTTGTACGCGATCTCCCAGGCGAACCCGTCAGGGTCGACGACGTAGCCGCTGTAGCCGCCCCACTCCCGCTCGGCACCAGCCGAACGGAGCGTCGCACCTGCGGCCACAGCCTCCTCGATGACCTCGTCGACGTCGGCGGGAGAGGCGACGTTGTGGGCGAGGGTGAGCGGTGGGACCCCCGTGCCACCGGCGATCGGGCCGACCTCGGCCTCGAAGGCCACCCGGTCCCACAACGAGAGGACGAGACGCTCCCCGACCCGGAGCATGAGCACCTCACCGGGGACGTACAGGCTCTCCTGCCACCCCAGGCCGTCGACGAAGAACGCACGGCTGCGGGCGACGTCGGCGACCGCGAGGGTGATAAAGCTCAGACGTTGGTCCATGTCGGCAGCCTAGGGCTCGGCACCGTCAGGCAAAGGTCAGAACGAGAAGCGCCACGTTGAGCGCGATGACAAGGCCGGCGATGACCGCCGCGACAGCCGTGGTCACACGGCGGTTCACCCACTCCCCCATCACCGACCGGCGCGCCGTCAGCCACAGCAGCGGGACGAGCGCGAAGGGGATGCCGACCGACAGCACGACCTGGGACACCACCAGCGCCCACGACGGCTCGATCCCGAGGGCAAGCACGATCAGCGCAGGGATCACGGTGACGATCCGGCGCGCCACCAGCGGGACCCGCCGACGCAGCAGCCCGTGCATCACCTCGGCCCCTGCCGCGCAGCCGACCGACGTCGACGCCAGGCCGGAACCGAGCAGGGCGACCGCGAACAAGAGCGCGACGCCGGTGCCCAGCTCGGAGCTCATCAGCGCGTGCACGCCGTCGAGCGTGTCGGTGCCCTCCTTGCCGGCCAGGCTCGTCGCGGCGGTGAGCAGGAGCGCCAGGTTGAGGGTGCCGGCCACCAGCAGCGCGACGCCGACGTCGATGCGCGTCGCGCCGAGCAGCTCGGCAACCGTCCGGCGCTGGCCGCGGACACCGAGCCGACCCGCGGTCAGACCGGAGTGGAGATAGATGACGTGCGGCATCACGGTCGCACCGATGATCGCCGACGACAGGAGCAGACTCTCCGTCCCCTCGAAACGGGGGACGAGACCCTCGGCGACGGCACCGGCGTCCGGTGGCGCCACGAAGAGGCCGGCGGTGAACCCGGCCGCGATGAGGAGCAGGAACCCGATGACCACGCGCTCGAGGACGCTCTGCCCGAACCGGTCGCCGATGCGCAGGACGACCATCGAGACGACGACCGTGACGACCGCCCCGATCAGCAACGGCAGGTCGAACAGCAGCGACAGCGCGACCGCGCCGCCGACGACCTCGGCGACGTCGGTGGCGATCGCGACGCCCTCGGCCTGCAGCCAGTACGCGAGACGGGCCGGGCGCGGCAGCGTCTCGCCCATGTGCGTGGCCAGCGACTGCCCGGTCACGATGCCGAGCTTGGCGGAGAGGTACTGGACGATCACCGCCATCGCGTTGGCAAGGACGACCACCCACACCAGTGTGTATCCGAAGGTCGCGCCAGCGGTGACGTTGGTCGCGACGTTGCCCGGGTCGACGTAGGCCACGGCCGCCACGAAGGCAGGGCCGAGGAGGCTGACGCTCTTGGGGAGGCGGGGCGCGCGGACGAACACGCCCCCCAGCATGGACCAACGCCGTCTCGGAGGCGACGAGCGTGTCACACCACGACGAACCACGCGCCTCCTGCGCGGACGAGGACGAACACCGCGTTGTGCATCGCGACCGGCGCGTGCGCGAGGTGGCGAGGCTCGACCGTCGCACCGTCTCCCTCGACGAGGGCACCCCGAACCACGACCTCGCGGTACGCGCTCAGCTCACGGGGTTCGAGGTCGTCCAGAAGCCGCCCGAGCCCGTCCTCGCAGCGCTGCAATGCCGTCCCCGTACGGATCGGGAAGCCGTCAGGCGCGGCAACGGAGCAGGCGGCTCCCACGTCACCCTCGCCGAGCGCGTGCAGCATCGTCTCGACGCTGCGCTCGGGCGTCGTCGGGGCGGGTGCCCCGGCCGCCTGTGCGTGCGAGCCGCTCGCACCGATCGTCCCGAGGCTCGTCGTCAGGCTCGCGACCGCGGCCAGCGCGACGCCGGCGACGAGCGCGGCGAGCATCGCCATGGGGCGCGGGAAGGGCTGCTCTCGGTGACGCGGCGCGGTGCCGGTCACGAGGTCGTCACCACCACGTACCAGCGGTCGTCGATCCGTACGAGCTCGAAGAAGCCCTCGTCGAACGGCTGCGTGATCCCGGCGATCCGCTCGCCCGGGATCTCGACGTGCGTCCCCTTCGCTGGGACGTCCGGAACGGAAGCCTGTCGCAGCACCTGGATGACACCGGGGCGTAGACCCTCGGCGTATACGCGCATCGTCCTGACGCACTCGGTGAGCGCGTCGCCGTCGACCGGGACGCCGTCCTGCGCGGTGAGCCTGCACGCGTCCTCGTACTCGCGGTTGGCCATCGCCACGAGCATCCTCTCGAGGCTCTCGCCGGGCTCGTCGGCCGGACCTTGGCCCGCACCACCGACGAAACTGAGCGCGGCGATCGCTGACAGGGTGACCGACCACGTCACAAGCTTGGCGACCATCGAGCGGACCCTCCCCGAGCTCGGAATCTCCTACATCGTGGGGGGTCACTCGATCCTCACCCGAGACCGGGCGAGGCGCTACTCGAAGGGCCGGGCGGACCTCAACGCTCGACGACGAGGTCCGCGTACTCGGTGTGCTTCTGCACGTACGAGGCCACGTACGGGCACGTCGGGACGACCTTCAGGCCCTTGGCACGGGCGTCGTCGAGGGCCGCTCTCGCGATGATCGAGGCGAGCCCCTGCCCGCTCAGCTCTGGGCGCACCTCCGTATGGACGAGCTGCCTCACGCCGGCTCGGGGGTCCCGGTAAACGATCGTGCCGGCGAGCTCACCGTCGACCAGGAGGTCGTACCGCTGGTCCTCGGCGTTGTCGACGACCTCGATGCTGCGAGTGTCCTCAATCATGGCGTCCACCATACTGAGCGCCGTGGCGCTCCTGGAGGTACGAGGTCTGCGACGGCGGTATGCCGAGGTCGACGTCGTGAGCGGTCTCGACCTCGACGTCGACGCCGGGCAGGCGGTCGCGCTGGTCGGCAGCAACGGCAGCGGCAAGTCCACCGTGCTGCGGTGCGTGACCGGTGCCGACGCACCGACCGAGGGCACGGTCACGCTGGACGGCGCGCCGCTCGACGAGCGAGCGGCGCGGGTCCGCGCCGCGCTCGCGATCGTGATGGACGACCTCGACTACTTCCCCGACCTCAGCGTCGTCGAACACCTTGACCTGTTCGCACGGGCCCATCGCGTCAGCGATGCCGAGACGGTCGTCGACGACGTGCTGCGTGACGTCGGGTTGGTGGCGCAGGCGAGCCAGCTGCCCGGCTCCCTGTCCTCCGGTCAGCGTCGGCGGCTCGCCCTGGCCAGCGCGCTGGTACGGCCGCGCCGGCTGCTGATCCTCGACGAGCCCGAGCAGCGGCTCGACGTCGAGGGCGTCGCGTGGCTCGCAGAGCGCCTCCAGCGTGAGAAGGCCGCGGGCACCGCGATCCTCATGGCCAGCCACGAGCCGAGCCTCGTCGACGCCGTCGCCGACCGCGTGATCACTCTCGGGGCCCCGCGCTGAGCACTCACGAGCTCCGTGCACTGCGCGCCGAGATCCGCCACTGGAGACGAGGGCGCGCGTCCGTCCGGCTGGTCGACGCGCTTCAGGACGCCTACGTCGCCGTGTTCGCGACGATCATGCTCGGCGGGATGTTCGTCAACGCGGTCGTCCAGGTCGGTGGCGTCACCGATCAGCTCTGCGCCTCGGCGGCGTGCCGCGACGCCCGCAGCCTCGTGCCCTGGCTCGTCGCTGGCGGCTGCCTGGTCACGATTCTCGTCGTGGCCCGACTGTTCGGTCCGGTGTACGTGACGCCGGCCGACGGCTCGTGGCTCCTGTCGAGCCCGCTCGACCGCGCCTCGCTCCTGCGGCCACGGCTCACGCAGATCCTGCTTGCTGCCACCGTCGTGACGCTCGCGACGGTGGGTGTCGGCGTGGTGCTGGCCGGGACCGCCCTCACCTCCGCCGTCGCGTTCGCCGCCGCGACGTCCCTGCTCGCGACTGCGACCGCGGCAGCGGCCGCGTACGCCCAGGAGCAGGACCGACGCGCGCTGGCCACGGCGTCGCAGTGGGTGCTCGTCGTCGTGCTGTGGTGCGCAGTCCTGTCGATCGCCGTCGGCGAAGCTCCCCGGATGCCGCTGCCCGCGGCGGATCACCCGGCATCGGCGGTCGCCGTGGTCGTGGTGGCGGCCGCAGCCGTCCTCGCCGGTACGGCGGCCTGGCGGCGGCTGGGCCGGCTGCGTCACCGCGACGTCGTCACCGGCGGGGAGCTGACCCCCGGACTGTCGGGTGCACTCGCGACCCTCGACCTCGCCCTCGCGTACGACGTCGTCCTCTCGCACCGCTGGAAGGGGCGCGGCAGCGTACGCGCCCGCCGAGGTGGACCCGGCGGCGCGCTCGCGCTCGTGGGGAGCGACGTCCTGCGGCTGCGTCGCAGCCCGCAGCGGCTCGTGGTGCTGGCGGCGACGGCAGCGGTCCCGTACGCGGCGACCGCTGCCGGTGCGGGACGGTTCGTCGTGCTCGTGGCCGCGACTGCCGGATTCGTTGCGTGCCTGCCGCTGCTGAGCGGCCTGCGGGTGATGGCGCGCGGCCCCTCGCTCGCCCGCGCGATGCCATTCTCGAGCGCGGTCGCCCAGGCGGCGACGGCGGCGGTGCCGACGGTGGCGGCACTGGCGTACGGGATGGCGACGGCGGCGGCGATGCGCCAGGACGTCGCAGCGGACCGTGAGGCTGCGCTGCTGTGCGGGCTCGCAGTAGGCGTCGCCGTCGCGGCCTCGGGGGTGCGCTGGGTGACGCGACGTCCCCCCGACTACAGCAAGCCACTCATCGCGACACCGGCGGGCGCGATCCCGACGAACCTCTACGGGAGCGTGATCGCGGGGTTCGACGTGCTGCTGCTGACGACAACGCCGATGCTGCTCGCCCCGGACCTGCACGGCGCGTCGGTCTCGCTCGCGCTCGGCGCAGGCGTGTGGGCCTTCTTGGTCAGCCGTTCACCAGCGCGCTGAGCACCGAGGTGAAGAACGGGAGGCCGTCCGTCCCGGGGCCGCAGAGCTCTTCGACAGCGTGCTCGGGGTGCGGCATGAGACCGACGACGTTGCCGCGCTCGTTGGTGATGCCGGCGATGTCGCGCATCGAGCCGTTCGGGTTGTCGTCGAGGTAGCGGGCGACGACGCGCCCCTCCCCCTCGAGAAGGTCCAGGGTGAAGTCGTCGGCGACGAAGCCACCCTCGCCGTTCTTGAGCGGGATCACGATCTCGTCGCCCGCCTCGTACCCGCTGGTCCACGCAGTCGCGGCGTTGTCGATGCGCAGGCGCTGGTCACGGCAGACGAACTTGCGGTGGTCGTTGCGGATCAGTGCACCCGGGAGCAGGTGGGACTCGCACAGGATCTGGAAGCCGTTGCAGATGCCGAGGACGGGCATGCCGCCGTTCGCGGCGTCCACGACCTCGCTCATCACCGGGGCGAAGCGCGCGATCGCCCCGCAGCGCAGGTAGTCGCCGTACGAGAAGCCGCCCGGCAGCACGACCGCGTCGACCGACTTGAGGTCGTGGTCGCCGTGCCAGAGCGCGACTGGCTCGGCACCGGCGAGGCGTACGGCCCGCTGGGCGTCGATGTCGTCGAGCGACCCCGGGAAGGTGACGACGCCGACCCTCATGCGTCGAGCCCGGCCTCGGAGACGGGCTGCTCGATGCGGACCGCAAAGTCCTCGATGACAGGGTTGGAGAGCAGGGTCTCAGCGAGCGTACGGATCTCGGCGAGGCGCTCCTCGGTGATCTCGCCCTCGACCTCGAGCTCGAAGCGCTTGCCCTGGCGGACGTCGGCGACTCCGCCGAAGCCGAGCCGGTCGAGCGCGCCGTGGACGGCCTTGCCCTGGGGGTCGAGGATCTCCGGCTTGGGCATGACGTCGACGACGACACGAGCCACGGTGGCACTCCTTGGGAGGCGGGACGGGATTCCGGGCCAGTCTACCGGCCGCCGTCGCGTCCCCGATTCGGGCGGTTTCCCACCGAGCACCCCGGCGGGAAGGGTGGAGAAGTGCCCAAATCGGGGACGGGACGGGAGGGCGTCAGATCTCGCGCTTGAGGATCTTGCCGGTGGCCGTCATCGGGAGCTCGTCACGGAACTCGACGACGCGCGGGTACTTGTACGCCGCCATCTGCTCCTTGGCCCACGCGACCAGCTCCTCCTCGGTGGTCTCGTCACCGGCGTTCTTGATGACGACGGCCTTGACCTCCTCGCCGTGGCTGTCGTGGGGGACGCCGATGACCGCGACCAGCGACACCGCCGGGTGGGTCATCAGCACCTCCTCCAGCTCGCGCGGGTACACGTTGAAGCCGCCGCGGATGATCATGTCCTTGGCGCGGTCGACGATGTAGTAGAAGCCATCCTCGTCCTTGCGGGCAAGGTCGCCCGACCGGAACCAGCCGTCCTTGATGACCTCGGCGGTTGCCTCCGGGCGGTCGTAGTAGCCCTTCATGATGTTCGGGCCCTTGATCGCGATCTCGCCGATCTCGCCGAGCTCGGTGACCTCGGCCCAGTCCGGGTCGATGAGCTTCATCTCGACATCGGGGATCGGGGTGCCGATCGAGCCCGGACGCGGCTCCTCACCGGGCGGGGCGAAGCTGGCGACCGGCGAGGTCTCCGACAGGCCGTACCCCTCGCGGATGTCGATGCCGAAGCGCGACTTGAACTCCCTGATGATCTCGACCGGCAACGACGAACCGCCGGCGGCCGCGATTCGGAGGTTGTCGGCGATCTGTTGCGCCTCGATGCCGCTGCCCTCGAGCGCACCGAGCAGGGCCCAGTACATCGTGGGAACACCGGCGAAGAAGCTGACCTTCTCGCCCACGAGCAGCTGCAGCGCGGCGTTCGGCTCGAAGCGGGGCAGCATCACGATCGTGCCGCCGTACGCGAAGGCGCCGTTCTGGATCACCGTCTGGCCGAACGAGTGGAACAGCGGCAGCACGCACAGGTACGTGTCGGGGTGAGTGGCGTCCGCACCGAAGAGGCGGTCGCCGACGAGGGCGTTGCTCCGCATGTTCTCATGGGTCAGCTCGGCGCCCTTGGGCTGCCCGGTCGTCCCGCTGGTGTAGAGGATGACCGCGGTGTCGTCATCGGCCGTCTCGACCGAGTCGAACGTGAGGGGCTGGTTCGCGACGGCGGAGGCGAACGTCTCGGCACCCTCGATCGGCGATGGGGCCGTCGGGTCGATCGTGATGAGGAAGAAGTTGTCGCACTCGTCGGCGTCGTTGAAGCCCTTCCAGGCCTCCGCGCCGATCGGCAGGTCGGCGGTGCCCTCGAACGCGAAGAGGGCGCGTGCGTCGGAGTCGTCGAGGTAGTACGTGACCTCACGCGCCTTGTTGAGCACGTTCAGCGGAACGACGGTGGCACCGGTCTTGAGGATGCCGTAGTAGACGATCGAGAAGTACGGGACGTTCGGTGCCGCGAGAGCGACCTTGTCGCCGTGCCCGATCCCGCGGGACGCCAGCAGGTTGGCGACCTGGTTGGCGGCGCCGTCGACCTGCGCGTAGCTGAAGCGCTTGTCACCGAAGACGATCGCGGTCCGCTCGGGGTACTGGGCGGCAGAGTTCTCGAGGAAGGAAGCCAGGTTGCTCACCGCAGGTGCTCCTGTTCTGGGGGGGTCGGTCAGAGCGCACGGCTACTGACGAGTACGTTCGGCCCAAGAGTGACACGCGACACATGATGCACGTCACGCCGGGTCGGGCAGCCCGTCTCAGAACGTGGAACCGGTGAGCGTCTCGTACGCCTCCACGTAGCGCGCACGGGTCCGCTCGACGATCTCATCGGGCAGGCGCGGTGGAGGCGTGTCGGACGCGCGGTCCCACCCGGAGGCCGGGGACGTCAGCCAGTCGCGGACGAACTGCTTGTCGTACGAGGACTGCGGGTGGCCGGGCTCCCACTGGTCGGCGGGCCAGAAGCGTGACGAGTCGGGCGTGAGCAGCTCGTCGGCGAGCACGAGCGTGCCGTCGGGTCGCAGGCCGATCTCGATCTTGGTGTCGGCGACGATGATGCCGCGTTCGCGCGCGAGCGCCTCGCCACGCACGTACACCTCCAGCGTGAGGTCGCGCAGCTTCGCGGCCAGGCCCTCACCGACCAGGTCCACGACCTGCTCGTACGAGATGGGCTCGTCGTGGCCCCCGTACGCGGCCTTCGTGCTCGGCGTGAAGATCGGCTCGGGCAGCTGCGAGCCGTCGGTCAAGCCGTCCGGGAGCGCGATGCCGGAGACGACGCCCGTCGCGCGGTAGTCGGAGAGGCCGGAGCCGGTGAGGTAGCCACGGGCGATACACTCGACCTGCACCATGTCGAGCCGCTCGACCTCGATGCCGCGCCCGGCGACCACATCGGGGACGCCGGTCGACACCACGTGGTTGGGGGCGACGTCGCTCAGCTGGTCGAACCACCACAGCGACATGCGGGTGAGGATCTCCCCCTTGTCGGGGATCGGTGGGTCGAGCGCATGGTCGTACGCGGAGATCCGGTCGCTGGCGACCATCAGCAGGTTGCCGTCGGCCAGGTCGTACAGGTCGCGGACCTTGCCGGAGTAGACGTGGGTGGCTCCGGGGATGTCGTACGGCTCGCTCACGCGCTCAGCGTAGACGAGGCCGCAGACCGTCGAGCGCGGTGGCGACGACGCCGTCGGCGTACGCGTGGGTGAGCGGCCCGCTGCGTTGGAGCCAGCGACTGAACAGCGGGCTCCACACGAGGTCGACGACCACGTCCAGGTCGAGGTCGTCGCGCAGCTCGCCGGCGCGCTGGGCACTGCGCAGGCGCTCCTTCTTGAGCGCGCTCATCGGCTCGCCCAGGCGCTCGGCGTAGGTGGCGGCGAGGGCGGGATCGCGCGCGATCTCCAGCATCAGCGCCCGCATCGGGACGTCGTACCGCGGGTCGTTGAGCTCGTCGACGGTCGCACGCAGCACCAGGGCGAGGTCGGCCCGCAGGTCGCCGGTGTCGGGAAGCGCCGGGTCACCGTCGTCGCCCTCGCTGAGCATCAGGAACGCGTCGAAGAGCACCGCGCCCTTGGACGGCCACCAGCGATAGATCGTCTGCTTGCCGACGCCGGCTCGCGAGGCGATGCCCTCGATGCTCAGCCCGGAGTAGCCGACCTCCTGCACGAGGTCGAACGCGGCCGTGAGGATCGCGCGCCGCGAGGACTCGCTGCGGCGGGACGCGTGGGCGGTAGAGGTCGACTTCGGACGCTGGGTCGGCATGGGCTCCACCCTAGCAAGTGACTAGACGAGACGGTCCGTCTTGACGTGGCGACCGAACGCGCCTTAGAGTCAAGGAAGCGAGACGAACCGTCTCGCTTCACCCGACCGCAGGAGTACCGCTGCACACCTCACCGCACTCCCAGCTCGCCCTCCACGACGTCTCCAAGACCTACGACGAGCGCCGCGTGATCGACCGCGTCTCCCTGACGGTCAAGCCCGGCGAAAAGGTCGGCGTCGTCGGCGACAACGGCTCGGGCAAGTCCACACTGCTCCGCCTCCTCGCGGGCCACGAACACCCCGACGACGGCGAGGTCACCGTCCGCGCACCGGGCGGCATCGGCTACCTCGCTCAGGCGCTCGACCTCCCGCCGGAGGCCACCGTGCGGGACGCCGTCGACCTCGCACTCGCCGACCTACGCACTCTCGAGTCCGCGATGCACGCGCTCGAGGACGCCCTCACCCGCGAGCCGCCGGAGCGGTTCGCCTCCTCCTCCGTCGCCGCGACCTACGCCACCCTCACCGCACGGTACGAAGCGCGCGGCGGGTACGAGGCCGACGTCCGGGTGGGCATCGCGCTGCACGGGCTCGGCCTGCCCGACCTGGATCCGGCGCGGCCGCTCGGCACGCTGTCCGGAGGCGAGCGCGCGCGGCTGGCGCTGGCTGCGACCCTAGCCTCGCAGCCGGAGCTGCTCCTGCTCGACGAGCCGACCAACGACCTCGACGACGCGGCGATCGGCTGGCTGGAGGACCACCTGCTGCGCCACTCCGGGACGGTCGTGGTCGTCACCCACGACCGCGTGTTCCTCGAACGGCTCACCACGACCGTCCTCGAGATCGACGGCGGCCGGGTCGCGCGGTTCGGCAACGGGTACGACGGCTACCTCACGGCGAAGGCCGCCGAGCGCCGGCGACGCCTGCAGGAGTACGAGGCCTGGCGCGACGAGCTCGTCCGCAACGAGCGGCTCGCCGCCTCGAACGTCGCCCGGCTGGATGCGATCCCGCGCAAGCTGCCGCTGAGCGTGTTCGGACACAGCGGGTTCCGGACGCGCGGTCGCGGCCACGGCGCCATGGTCCGCATCCGCAACGCGAAGCAGCGTGCCGAGCGGCTGCGAGCGGCGCCGCTGGCTCCGCCGCCAGACCCGCTCACCCTCGCCGCGCGGATCGCGACCGGCGACGGCGGGTCGCACGAGCCGGCAGCCCGACTCGCCGACGTGCGGGTCGGCGAGCGGCTCGACGTGCCGTCGCTGGTGATCCCGGCCGGGGGCCGCGTGCTCGTGACCGGTCCCAACGGGGCCGGCAAGACCACGCTGGTCCGTGTCCTCGCCGGCGAGCTGCGCCCCGACGCCGGCAGCGTCCGGGTCCCGGGCACGGTCGGTCACCTTCGCCAGGACGAGGCGCCGTGGCCGCCGGGGACCACCGCGCTCCAGGCCTTCGCGTACGGGCGGCCGGGCCCTGCGGACGAGCACGCGGAGGCGCTGCTGTCGCTCGGGCTGTTCGAGCCGGGGGATCTGCAGAAACGCGTCGACGTGCTGTCGTACGGGCAGCGGCGCCGGATCGAGCTGGCCCGCCTGGTCAGTCAGCCCCTCGACCTGCTGCTGCTCGACGAGCCGACCAACCACCTGTCCCCCGCACTGGTGGAGGACCTGGAGGAGGCGCTGGCCGCGTACGAGGGCGCACTCGTGGTCGTCACGCACGACCGGCGGATGCGTTCGCGCTTCACCGGCTTGCACCTCGCGATGCGCGACGGACGGATCGACGACGGCCCGCCCAGGTGATTAGGCGTCCACGCACCCGTACAGCGCGCGCAGATATCCCGCGCCGCGGTGCGAGCCGAGCAGGCCGTTGCCCATCCTGTTCATCACGTAGGTCGCGGTCATCTGTCGGTCGAGGTCGTTGACGACGTATGACCCGCCCCAGCCGCCCCAGTGGCAGATCCGGCCCTCGGGGAGGTAGGGCTGAGTGACCGGGTCGACGAGCGCATAGCCGATCCCCCAGCGCAGCGGCGCGCCGAGCACGAGGTCTGGCCCGGACGCCTGCTCGTCGAAGATCAGCGCGATCGTCTCGTCAGAGAGGAACGTGCGTCCGCCCGCGACGCCGCCGTTGCTGACGGTCGACTGGATCGTCGCCAGCGAGCGGGCGTTGCCGTGGCCGTTCGCGCCGCCGATGTCGGCGCTGCGCCACTCGTCGGTGAGGACGACCGTCGCATGCAGCGGGGGCCCGCCGAGCGTACGGAGCGCCAGCGGGCCCGGCTCCACACCCGGCGGCATCTCGACACCCGTAGGCGCGATGATCGGGCTGACTCGGTCGTACGCGTCCGCTGGCAGGCCGATCGTGAAGTCGGCGCCGAGCGGGCCAGCGACCTCGGCGGCGACGAACTCCTTCAGGCTCTGGCCCGTCACGCGACGGACGACCTCACCGATCAGATGCCCGTAGTTGATCGCGTGATAGCCCGACGCCGTCCCCGGCTCCCACCACGGCTCCTGCGCCGCGAACCGCGCGGCAGCGCTCTCGGCGTCGAACAGGTCGTCGACCGTGCACGGCTGGTCCATCGCCGGGACGCCGGACATGTGCGCGAGCAGATGGCGCACCTCGACGTCAGCCTTGCCGTTGGCGGCGAACTCGGGCCAGTACGTGGCGACCTTCTCGTACACGTCGATCAACCCGCGGTCGTGCAGGACGAGGGCGGCCAGCGCGGTGACCGTCTTGGTGCACGACCAGACGTTGGTGACGGTGTCCTCGCTCCACGGCGTCGTCCGCTCGGCGTCGGCATGGCCTCCCCAGACGTCCACGACCGTACGGCCGTCCTGGACGACCGCAAGCGAGGCGCCCACCTCGTCGCCGACATCGAAGCGACGTGCGAGCTCGTCGATCAGCGGCTGGAAGCGGTCGTCGTACGTGCCGTGGATCTCGGCCATGGGGGCTCCTGAGGGACGAGGCTAAGCGTGCGCTTACCTTGCCAGCCCGCGGCGAGCGTGTCGAGGACCGGCGGTGTGCCCGCTCAGCACGATCACCGCCACGAACGGGGTCAGCCCGGCGCACAGCAGCAGCATCGACCCGGTCGGCCCGAACGCGTCACCGAGCACGAGGGACAGACCCTGCGAGGCGACGAGGTTGCCGCCGGCGTGCAGCATCGCGCCGGGCCACACCGAGCCGGTCTCGGACCACAGCCATCCGATGACGAACTCGAGCAGGATGCTCAGGGGCACCCACAAGACCATGGCCCACACGGCGTCGGCAGGGGTGGTGGTCCCGCCGAGGTAGCCGACCCAGGGCAGCGGCCAGTGCCACACGCCCCACACCAGTCCCGTGAGGAAGGTGGTCGCGACGGGCCGCCCCGGGACGAGACGATCTCGGAGATAGGCGGTCCAGCCGTACTCCTCACCCCAGAAGAGAGGCGCCGCAAGCAGGCACACCAGCGGACCTGCTGCCAGGTAGGCCCATGACGTCGCGCTCAGGTCGACCGACGCCGGCGACCATCCGGCGAGCATCGCGACGGCGACGGCCGCGAGCACCACACCCCACGGCATCGTGATCGCGATCAGGACGTGCCGCCACGACGTGCGTAGGTGCAGACGGAGCCCGGAGTCAGCGAAGCCTTGACGGGTTACCCACTGCCGGACCACGCACGCCGCGATCGCCGGCACGAACGCGGCGGTCGCGAGCTGGATCACCGGATCATCCATCGAACCGCCGGCCAGATGGACCACCAGCCAGGGCACCCACGCACCCAGGAAGGCCAACGCGAGGAACCACCGCACTCCACGGTGACGGACGTGATCGGGCTCGGGCAGCACTGGCGTACGGGGGACGTTCATGTCTCCAGTTCATCGCGGCGGTGGCACGAAATCCCTACCCCGTGGGCCCGTCCAGGGGTAGCGCAGACGCCACCTCGGCGCGCGCTCGAGCGGTGGTCGAGATCAGCCGGCGCCGGAGAGCAGTGCACCCGCGCGCTGCAGGTGCTCGACAAGCGCCGGTGGCTCGACCTGCTCGTACGGGGCACCGACCGAGGCGAGGGCGAACACCACCCAGTCGAAGGTGTCCACGCTCATCGTCACGCAGCACCGCTCGTCGCCGTCGGCCTCGACCGTCCCCCACCAGCGGACGACCCGTGCGACCTTGTCCGCCGGCGCGTGGACGAGGAACGACACGTCGGTCGTCGGTCGCAGCGCGGCGATCTTCTCGTTGACGAACGTCGCCGCGTCCGGCGCGGGCAGCTCGCGCTGACGGAACCGCACGCCGGTGGCTCGCGGCTCGGACATCCGGTCGACGCGGAACGTACGCCAGTCGCTGCGCCCGAGGTCGTAGGCCACGAGGTACCAGCGGCGACCGAGCGAGACAAGCCGGTGGGGCTCGACCGTACGACGGGTCCGCTCGCCGTCGGCGCGATGGTAGACGAGCTCGAGGCGCTCGTCGTCGCGACAGGTCTGGGCGAGCACCGACAGCAGCACCGCGTCGACCGACGGGCCGTACATCGGGCCTCGGTCGGTGTAGTCCTGCAGCGCCTTCACCCGGCGACGCAGCCGCGGCGGCATCACCTGGACGATCTTGCTCAGCGCGCGGACGGCGGCGTCGTCGAACGCGCTCGCCCCCGTGCCGGCCGACGACTGCAGTCCGACCGCGATGGCGACCGCCTCGTCGTCCGCGACCAGCAGCGGAGGCAGCGACGCGCCGGCCTGGAGCTGGTAGCCACCGGCCGCCCCTCGCGTCGCGTCCACGGGGTAGCCGAGCCCGCGCAGCCGATCGACGTCGCGGCGCAGCGTGCGCTCGCTGACGTCGAGCTTGTCGGCCAGCACGGGGCCCGTCCAGTAGCGGTGGGTCTGCAGCAGAGACAGCAGCCGCAGCATGCGTTCACTCGATCCGGCCATGTTTCTCAGCCTAGGGCACCAATCAGGACAGAACCTGTCCGGAAGCTACGAGACAGTAAGGCCATGGACACGATGATCGAGACACAGGGACTCACCAAGGAGTTCCGTTCCGGCAAGAAGACCGTCACCGCGGTCAAGGACCTCGACCTCCACATCGCGGCGGGTGAGATGGTCGCGCTGCTCGGGCCGAACGGCGCGGGCAAGTCGACCACGCTGCGCATGCTCACGACGCTGCTCGCCCCGACCTCAGGGTCCGCCCGCGTCGCCGGGTTCGACGTGACGAGCGACCAGCACGCCGTCCGTCGGGCGATCGGCTACATCGGCCAGGGCAACAGCGCCGGCCACGCGCAGCGCGTGATCGACGAGCTCGTCGTCAGCGGGCGGGCGTACGGACTGTCGCGCGCCGAGACACGGACCCGCGCCGACGAGATGCTCGAGTCGCTCGGGCTCACCGACCAGGCGACGCAGAAGGTCATGACGCTCTCGGGCGGGCAACGGCGCCGGCTCGACATCGCGATGGGCCTCATCCACTCGCCGGGGCTGCTCTTCCTCGACGAGCCGTCGACCGGGCTCGACCCGCAGAACCGCGCGAACCTCCAGCAGCACGTCGTGGACCTGCGACACAAGCACGGGGCGACCGTCGTGCTCACGACCCACTACCTCGAAGAGGCCGACAGCCTCGCCGAGCGCATCGTGGTCATCGACGACGGGAAGGTCGTCGCCGACGACTCCCCCGCGGCCCTCAAGTCGCGCCACGCGGGCGACCGCATCGCGATGACGTTCGAGAGCCGCGACGCGGCAGCGCGTGCCGCACGGCGGGCGATCGCCGCGCACCCGGCCGCACAGGTCGCGCACGACGGCACCGCGGTCGATGTCCAGGCCACCGGAGGCGCCGGGCTCGTGAGCGGGCTTGTCACCGACCTCGCTGCGTCAGGCATCGCGCCGTCGACGATCGAGGTGGCGCGCCCGACGCTCGACGACGTCTTCCTCGCGCTCACGGGCCGCAGCCTGCGCGAGGGCCGCACGGACCTTCGCACCGACCTGACCACCGACATCACCGAGGAGGTGGCGGCATGACCGCCCTCGACACCCCCACCCGTACGGCCACAGCACCGGCGCCGACGAGCCGACCGACCAGCCAGCTCCACAACATCGGGCTCGTCTTCGGCCGCGAGCTGCGGCCCGTCGTCCGAGACCCGTTCTCGGTCGTCTTCGGGATCATCCAGCCCTTGTTCTTCCTCGGACTGTTCACGCCGCTGCTCGTCGCGTCGTCGGGTCAGTCGACGGCCGACACACTGCAGTGGTTCGTGCCGGGCGTGATCGTGATGCTGTCGTTGTTCGGCACGTCCACGACCGGGGCCAACCTACAGTTCGAGATGCAGACCGGCTCGCACGAGCGCACGCTCGTCAGCCCGCTCTCGCGCTCGTCGCTGATGATCGGGCGCGCGCTGAAGGAGATCGTCCCGACGATCGTGCAGGCGCTGGTCATCGTCGGCGTCGCGGTGCCGTTCGGCTTCCGTCCCGACGTCGCCGGGCTGGTCGTCGGTCTCGCGGTGCTGTCGGTGTTCTGCGTCGGGCTCGGCGCGCTGTCATATGCGCTGGCGCTTGCCGTGAAGGAGAACCAGTGGGCGTTCTGGGGTGTGCAGCAGACCCTGCTGTTCCCGCTGATGCTGCTCGCCGGGATCCTCCTGCCGCTCCAGGGGGCTCCGGGATGGCTCGAGGTGGCCTCGAAGATCAACCCGCTGACCTACGTCGTCGACGCCGAGCGCGCCCTGATCGCAGGCACCTGGGACGGCGACGCGGTCGCCGGTGCGGTCGCCGCCGCGATCACCTGCGTCGTCGGGCTCGTCATCGGGGCGAAGGCGATGCGCGCCAGCAGCTGACGCGCGACCCTGCAGGACGACGAGGCATTCCGACCAGATATCGGTCGGAGTGCCTCGACGTCCGTGCGGGTGCTGTCAGAGAATGGAGCCGGGAGAGTACGCCGCAGCCTCCGGGTGCTGCTCGACCACTGCGGCGACCTTCGCGACGACCGCGCCGACCTGCGCGACCGCGGCGCCGGTGAACGTCAGCGGCTCGGCGACCAGGGTCCCGAGGTCGGACTCGGTCAGCCCGAGGCGCGGGTCGGCACCGAGGCGCGCGAACAGCTCGTTCTCGGTCGACCCCTTCTCGCGCATCTCCAGCGCGACGGCGACCGCGTGCTCCTTGATCGCCTCGTGCGCCTCCTCGCGTCCGACGCCGTGGCGGACCGCCGCCATCAGCATCTTGGTGGTCGCGAGGAACGGCAGGTAGCGGTCGAGCTCGCGCGCGATCACCGCGGGGAACGCACCGAACTCGTCGAGCACCGTCAGGAACGTCTCGAACAGCCCGTCGGTCGCGTAGAACGCATCCGGCAGCGCGACCCGCCGGACGACGGAGTCCGAGACGTCGCCCTCGTTCCACTGGTCGCCGGCGAGCTCGGAGACCATCGACAGGTGGCCGCGCAGCACGACCGCGAGCCCGTTGACCCGCTCGGACGAGCGCGAGTTCATCTTGTGCGGCATCGCGGACGAGCCGACCTGACCCGGCTTGAAGCCTTCCGTGACCAGCTCGTTGCCGGCCATGAGCCGGATCGTGGTCGCCAGGTTCGAGGGGGCGCTGACGAGCTGGACGAGCGCGCTCACCACGTCGAAGTCGAGCGAGCGGGGATAGACCTGGCCCACCGAAGTGAGCACGTTCTCGAAGCCGACGTGCCCCGCGACCCGCTGCTCGAGCGTCGCGAGCGCGTCTCGGTCTCCGCCCAGCAGGTCGAGCTGGTCCTGCGCGGTGCCGACGGGGCCCTTGATGCCGCGCAGCGGGTAGCGCGCGATCAGTTCCTCGACGCGGGCGTACGCCACCAGCATCTCGTCGGCGACCGTGGCGAACCGCTTGCCGACGGTCGTCGTCTGGGCCGCGACGTTGTGGCTGCGGCCGGTGAGCACCTGGGCCTCGAACTCCGCCGCGCGCTCGGCCAGCCGGGCCAGCACCGCGACGGCACGGTCGCGCACGAGGAGGAGGGACGACCGGATCTGCAGCTGCTCGACGTTCTCGGTGAGGTCGCGCGAGGTCATGCCCTTGTGGATGTGCTCGTGGCCGGCGAGGGCATTGAACTCCTCGATCCGCGCCTTCACGTCGTGACGCGTCACGCGCTCACGGGCGGCGATCGAGTCGAGGTCGACCTGGTCGACGACGCCCTCGTACGCCTCGATCACGCCGTCGGGTGTCTCGATGCCAAGGTCACGCTGAGCCTCGAGGACGGCGATCCACAGGCGGCGTTCGAGCACGATCTTGTGCTCGGGCGACCAGATGCGGACCATCTCGGGCGAGGCGTAGCGGAGCGCGAGCACGTTCGGAGTCGTCACGCGCCCCATTGTCCCAGGTGCCCCGTACGAGAACCGATCCAGCGTGGCGCCGCGAGACGGTCACCGCTTTCCCTTGCGCAGGTGGAGAACGCTCGCGATAGGTTTCGTCGTCATGGAAAGTGACTCTGAGGTCCGCGACCAGCTCCGGGACCTCGAGCGCGCAGAACCTGCGTCCTACACCGACGCTCCGCCGACTCCCCGGTGGCGCCTCCCCACAACCGCGCTCGCGTCCGCTGCCCTCGCGGCTCTCGCGAAGCTGACGTACGGCAACGACCCGTACCGCATCTGGGCCGCCGCCAGCAACGTCGGGTTGTCGGTATTGGTCGGCGTCTACCTGGGCTGGTACCAGCGCTACCACGAGGCGCCGCCCTCGCTGCGCGGCAAGAAGCCGTTCGAGATCCGGAGCGTCGGGCGTAGCTATCTCGTGGGGGCTGCGGTCGCGCTCGCGGTCAACGCGGCCACGGTCGCCGTCGCCCCGTGGTGGTTGTGCGCAGCGGTCGGGTTCGTCACCGTGGGGGCCGGACTGTGGTGGTACGAGCGCGCGTACGCCCGGGCAGCAGCGGCGGCGAAGGAGCGTCTCGGTTGACCCTCGCCGACCTCGACCCGGTGATCCACGCGCCGAAGCGGCTGGCCGCGATGGCCGTGCTGACCTCCTCTGACCACGTGACGTTCCGGTTCCTCCTGGCCACCTCGGCCTCACGGAGTCGGACCTGTCGAAGCAGATGTCTGCGCTCGATGCCGCTGGCTACGTGAAGGTGCACAAGAGCGGACGCGGACGCGGGTCAGGCACGTCCTACTCGCTCACCGCGACCGGCCGGGCGGCCTACCGCCGCTACCGCACGGCGCTCAAGGAGCTCCTCGGCGACTGAGCCGCTCCTACACCGGTTCGGCGAGCAGGACGGGGATCTCGCGGTCGGTGCGGCGCCGGTACTCCGCGTACGGCGGAAACGCCTCGACCGCCCGCTTCCACCACTCCTGGCGCTCGTCACCGTGGAGCTCGCGGACGCGCATGGCACGCTTCTCCGTCCCGTCCTGCAGGTCGATCTCGGGATGCAGGGTGAGCGCGTGGTACCACGCCGGGTGCTGTGGCGCCCCGCCCTTGGACGCGACCAAGGCGTAGGAGCCGTCGTGCTCGACCCGCATCACGGCCGTCTTGTGGACCTTGTGCGAACGACGACTGTGGAACGTCATGACGACGATCGGCTTGTCGAGAGGCGTGCCGGTCGGGACACCCGTCGTCTCCATCTCCTCCACGTGCTTGCGCACGCGTGCCGACGGGCTCGGTTCGTACTCTCCGGTGACTGACATCTGCCCAGTCAAGCACCGGTAACGGGCTCCAGCACGAGGACAGGGATCTCGCGAGTCGTCTTCTTCTGATAGCCGGCGTACGGAGGAAAGGCCTCGACGGCCCGCTCCCACCACAGTGCCTTCTCGTCACCGTGCACCTCGCGCGCGACGAAGTCCGCAGGCTCGGGCCCGTCCTGGAGCATCACGTGCGGGTCGGCGACGACGCTCGCGTACCACTGCGGGTGCTGCGGGGCACCGCCCAGCGACGCGACGATCGCATAGACGCCGTCGTGCTCGACCCGCATCACCGGCGTCTTGCGCACCTTGCCCGTGGTGCGACCGCGATAGGTGACGATGACGACGGGCTTGCCCACGATCGTGCGGTGCGTACGCCCGCCGGACGCCTCGTACCCCTCGACCTGGTCACGCGACATCTTCCACGCGCTCGGGACGTACTCTCCAGTGATCGGCATGTCCGCCAGTGTGCACCCGCCCTCGCGCGTCGCGCGAGGGCTTAGACGGCAGCCGCCTTCGCGGCGATGTCGCGACGCGAGAACCCGCCGTCGATGTGGATCAGGTCCACGGCCTCGTACGCCCGGCGGCGCGCGTCGGCGAGATCGTCCCCGCGTGCCGTCACGGTCAGCACCCGGCCACCGGCGGTGACGAGGTTGCCGTCGGCGTCGCGCGCGGTGCCGGCGTGGATGACGTCGACGCCCTCGAGCGCGTCGGCGGCCTCGACCCCGGTGATGACGTCGCCCTTGCGCGGCGACGCCGGGTAGTCCTCGGCGGCGATGACCACCGTGACCGCAGCCCCGTCGCGCCAGCGCGGTGACGGGACCTGCGCGAGCGTGCCGTCGGCGGCGCCGGCGAGGAGCGCGCCGAGCGGCGACTCGAGCAGCGCCATCAGCGCTTGCGTCTCTGGATCACCGAAGCGCGCGTTGAACTCGACGACCCGCAGGCCACGGCTCGTCAGCGCCAGACCCGCGTAGAGCAGGCCCGTGAACGGGCGACCGCTCTTCGCCATCTCGTCCACCGTCGGCTGGAGGACGCGGCGGGTGACCTCGTCGACGAGGTCGCCAGGCGCCCACGGGAGCGGTGTGTAGGCGCCCATGCCACCGGTGTTCGGGCCGGCGTCGTCGTCGTACGCGCGCTTGAAGTCCTGGGCCGGCTGGAGCGGGACGACGGTCGCGCCGTCCGTCTCGCTCCAGCTGCACAGCGCGAAGAGCGAGACCTCGGGCCCGTCGAGGTACTCCTCGATCACGACCCGCTCGCACTGGGCGGCGTGGTCGACGGCGGCCTCGCGGTCGTCGGTCACCACGACGCCCTTGCCGGCGGCCAGCCCGTCGTCCTTCACGACGTACGGAGGTCCAAAGGCGTCGAGCGCGGCGGCAACCTCGTCGGCCGTCTCGCACACGTGGGCCATCGCGGTCGGCACCTCGGCAGCCGCCATGACCTGCTTGGCGAACGCCTTGGACCCCTCGAGCCGCGCGGCCTCGCCGGACGGTCCGAACACGGCGATCCCGCGCTCACGGACGGCGTCGGCGACACCCGCGACCAGCGGAGCCTCGGGCCCGACGACGACCAGGTCGACGCCGAGCGACGCGGCGAGGTCGGCCACCGCAGCACCGTCGAGTGCGTCGACAGAGTGCAGGGTCGCGACCTGCTCGATGCCGGGATTGCCGGGCGCGGCATGCACCTCGGTGACGGACGGATCGCGGGAGAGCGCGAGCGCGAGCGCGTGCTCACGGCCGCCGGTGCCGATGACGAGGGTCTTCACGGGCGACCAGCCTAGTGGTGGCGTCTTCGCGCCAGCGCATCGCAATCCGCCAGTGCGAGTGTTACATTCTCGATGAGACCTGGCTCACATCCTCGCCAGAAGGAGACCGCGCATGTCGCTGACCACCGACGAGCAGCAGTCGCGCATCGCCGCCCAGCGCGAGGAGTCCGGCCAGCGGCTCCTGAGGTCGTCCGCCGCGCTGTCGTACGACCCCGTCGTCGACCTCGACTGGGACGCCCCGCTGCTCGACGACGCGTTCTTCGCGCCGCCGCACCGGATCACCCTGTACGGGACCGACCTGTGGGACTCGATGTCGCGCGCCCAGCGCATCGACCTGTCGCGCCTCGAGCTCGCGAGCATCGCCTCGATGGGCATCTGGTTCGAGACGCTGCTGATGCAGATGATGGTGCGGCGCCTCTACGACAACGACCCTCGTACGGCCCACGTCCAGTACGGGTTCACCGAGATCGGCGACGAGTGCCGCCACTCGGTGATGTTCGGCAAGCTCCTCTCGAAGCTCGACGCGCCGTACTACCGGCCGGTGCGCTTCATGCACGAGGGCGGCCGCTTCCTCAAGGCCACGTCCAACGGCGCCACCTGCTTCGCCGCCGCGCTGTTCGTCGAGGAGGTGCTCGACCAGATGCAGCGCGAGGCGTTTGCCGACGAGTCGCTGCAGCCGCTCGTGCGCGGGGTCTCGCACGTCCATGTCGTCGAAGAAGCGCGGCACATGCGGTTCGCGCGCGAGGAGGCGGCCCTCGAGTACGAAGGTCAGGGCCGTGTCACCCGCGAGTGGTCCAAGCTCGCGATCGCCACGTCGGCGTTCCTCGCCTCGCGTGGCCTGGTCCACCCCCACGTCTATCGCGATGCCGGACTCGACATGCGGACGGCGGTGCGCGTGGCCCGCACCAACCCGTACGCGCGAGCGACCCGCACCTGGGCGGCCCGACGCGTACGCGCGACGCTGGAGGAGATCGGCATGATCACCGGCCCGAGCCGCCTGCTGTGGAAGCGCGCAGGCCTGCTCGACGCGGTTCCGGAGACGGCGTGAGCGACGCGGAGGAGCAGGACGAGGCCACGTACGTCGGGACGCTCGAGCTGGTCGCGGGAGACGAGGTCGTCGCCGCACGGGGGACGTTGTCCGGCGTGATGCAGCCGATCGACGGCGCGTACCACTGGACCGGGCGACTCGAGCCCGCCGACGCGCTCACCGCGCTCGCCACCAAGGTCGGGCGCAAGCCGATCGGCGTACGGGCGCCCGGCGGCACCGAGGTGACCGCACGGCTCGGAGAGCGCAACCCGTGGGGCGGCTACCGCGCAGCGGGACCGGAGCGCCGCCCGTCCCGCTGACGCGGTGACCCTCAGAGCAGGTCGTGGCAGACGATCGCCTGGTCACGGCCGGGGCCCACACCGATGACGGACATGCGCGCGCCCGACAGCTCCTCGACGCGACGCACGTACGCCTGCGCGTTGGCCGGCAGCTCCTCGAACGTCCGTGCCCCCGAGATGTCCTCGGGCCAGCCCGGCAGCTCCTCGTACACGGGCACCGCGTGGTGGAAGTCGGACTGGTCGACCGGCATCTCGTCGTGACGCACGCCGTCGACGTCGTACGCGACGCAGACCGGGACGGTCTCCAGGCCGGTGAGCACGTCGAGCTTCGTGAGGACGAAGTCGGTGACGCCGTTGATCCGCGCGGCGTAGCGGGCGACGACGGAGTCGTACCAACCGCAGCGACGCGGCCGACCCGTCGTCGTGCCGAACTCGCCGCCCTGCTCGCGCAGGAAGTCGCCGGACGCGTCGAGCAGCTCGGTCGGGAACGGGCCCTCGCCCACACGCGTCGTGTAGGCCTTGACGATGCCGATGACCCGCTCGATGCGCGTCGGGGCGATACCCGAGCCGGTCGCCGCGCCCCCGGAGGTCGCCGACGACGACGTGACGAACGGGTACGTCCCGTGGTCGACGTCGAGCATCGTCGCCTGTCCCGCCTCGAGGAGCACCGTCTTGCCGTCGGCGATCGCGCGATCGAGCACCAAGGTGGTGTCGGTGACGTACGGCGCGAGCCGGTCGGCGTACCCCCGCAGCTCCTCGACGACCTCCTCGACCGTCACGGCGCGGCGGTTGTAGACCTTGGTGAGGATCTGGTTCTTCAGCTCCAGCGCACCCTCGACCTTCTGGGTGAGGATCTTCTCGTCGAAGAGGTCCTGCACGCGGATGCCCAGACGGTTCATCTTGTCGGCGTACGTCGGGCCGATGCCGCGCCCGGTCGTGCCGATCTTGCGCGAGCCGAGGAACCGCTCGGTGACCTTGTCGAGGACCTTGTTGTACTCGGGGATCACGTGCGCGCTCGCGCTGACCTGCAGGGCCGAGGTGTCGACGCCGCGCGCCTCGAGGCCGTCGATCTCTTCGAACAGCACGCCGATGTCGACGACGACGCCGTTGCCGATGACCGGGATGCAGCCCGGCGTGAGGATGCCGCTGGGCAGGAGGTGGAGGGCGTACTTCTCGCTGGTCCCGTCTTCCTGGGGGATCACGACCGTGTGTCCGGCGTTGTTGCCGCCGTTGAACTTGACGACATAGTCGACGCGGCTACCGAGCAGGTCGGTCGCCTTGCCCTTCCCCTCGTCTCCCCACTGGGCTCCGACGATCACGACTGCGGGCATGGACCTGCACCACCTGAGACATGCGACAAGCCCCGTGCGACGGGGCTCTTACGGTCAGAGTCTACCGGGCCGCGCCGACCGACGGCGCCCCCCGAGGTGGTAGACCGTCTCCATGACCTCCGCCCTCCTCATTGCGAACACCTCCGCAGGCAGTGCCGACGACGACGTGCTCGACGAGGTGGTCGCTGCGCTGCGCTCTCGCTGGGACGTCGAGGTCGCCCGTACGGCCAAGCCGGACGAGCTGCGTGACGTGCTCGCCTCCCACACCGACACCGACGTGGTGGTCGCGGCCGGCGGCGACGGTTCGTGGCACGCGGTGGTGCAGGCGCTGCACTCCCTCGGCCGGCTCCCCGAGCAGGTCGTTGCGCTGGTCCCGATGGGCACCGGCAACGACTTCGCACGCACGCTCGGGCTCCCCGACGATCCTGTCGACGCGGCCCGCGGGCTGCTCGACGCCGAGCCCCAGCCGCTCGACCTCGCCGTCGACAAGGACGGCGCCGTCGTCGTGAACGCCGTCCACGTCGGCGTCGGCGCGCTCGCCGGCGAGGAGGCTGGCCCGTGGAAACGTCGGCTCGGGCCGCTCGGCTATGCCGTGGGCGCCGTCAAGGCAGGTCTGGTCGGGGCGCCCGAACGGCTGCGGGTCGTGGTCGACGGGCGGCTCGTCGACCACGGTGATGACGTCGTCCAGGCTGCGGTCGGGATCGGCCGGTACGTCGGGGGCGGCGCACCGCTGCTCCCCGACGCCGATCCGAGCGACGGGCTGCTCGACATCACGATCTCCCACGCGGACGCCCTGCCACGACGGCTCGCATACGGGCTGCGCCTCTTGCGGGGCCGGCACACCGAGCGCGACGACGTCGTGTCCGTACGGGGCCGCGAGGTCACCATCTCCGGCGACGCCATGACCTGGAACGCCGACGGCGAGGTCAGCGACGGCATGCGGACGCGGACCTGGCGGATCGAGCAGGCTGGCTACCGCATGCTCGTCTCGGGCCCCGACAAGCCCACCCAGGACGAGTGAAACTCGGTCTTACAGGACATATTGCGGAGTGACCCCATCCGGGTCACAATGGGGTGAGTGGCAGTGGCCGCGACGGAGTCTACCGGGGGATGGCTCCAGTCCGCGGCCACTGTTACGCCTTTCAGGACAGGCTATTCGGCCCCTGCGCGACCGCCCAGGACGAGCACGTCGTACGCCTCCTGGCTCGACTCCCGAAGGAACTCCCGGCAGCGGTGCGCCTCGTCGAGATCGCCGATACGCTCCGAGGCTTCGGCCAGATCGGCCAGCGCCCGCAGGAAGCCCTGGTTGCCGGGGTGCGACCACGGGACCGGGCCGTGACCCTTCCAGCCGCTGCGGCGCAGCGCGTCGAGCCCACGGTGGTAGCCCGTACGGGCGAACGCGTACGCCGTGACGTCGTCGTCGGCCGCGAGCGCCTCGTCCGCGCACAGCGCCCACGCCAGGCTGGACGCCGGGTAGGCCCGCGCGACGTCCTGCGGCGTGCCGTCGGCTCCCGCCGCCGGGTCGTCGGGAAGCAGGGTCTCGGTCGGTTCTCCGAGCAGGTTGGACATGTCCGCCGCCTCAGCCGAGCTTCGTGCCGGTCGAGGACAGGTGCTGGCAGGCCTCGACGACACGCGCCGCCATGCCGGCCTCGGCCGCCTTGCCCCACGAGCGGGGGTCGTACTTCTTCTTGTCGCCGACCTCGCCGTCGACCTTGAGCACGCCGTCGTAGTTGCGGAACATGTGGTCGGCCGCCGGGCGCGTGAAGGCGTACTGGGTGTCGGTGTCGATGTTCATCTTGATGACGCCGTACGAGACCGCCTCGGCGATCTCCTCCGCCGTCGAGCCGGAGCCGCCGTGGAAGACGAAGTCGAACGCGCGCGCGATGCCGTACTTCTCCTGGACCGCCTTCTGGGCGGCGTCGAGGACGGCGGGCCGCAGCTTGACGTTGCCCGGCTTGTAGACGCCGTGGACGTTGCCGAAGGTGAGCGCCGTGAGATAGCGGCCCTTCTCACCCGTGCCGAGCGCGGCGACGGTGGCGAGCGCGTCCCCCGGAGTCGTGTAGAGCTTGTCGTCGATCGCGCCGACAATGCCGTCTTCCTCGCCGCCGACGACACCGACCTCGATCTCGAGGATGACGTTGGCCGCGGCGCACGCGGCGAGCAGCTCCTCGGCGATCTGGAGGTTCTCGTCGAGCGGCACGGCCGAGCCGTCCCACATGTGCGACTGGAAGTAGGGCAGACCGCCCTGCTTCACGCGCTCGGTGGACGCGGCGAGCAGCGGACGGACGAAGCCGTCGAGCTTGTTCTCGGGGCAGTGGTCGGTGTGGAGCGCGACGTTCACCGGGTACTTCTTGGCGACCTCGTGCGCGTACGCGGCGAACGCCAACGAGCCGGTGACCATGTCCTTGACGGTCGGCCCGGAGAGGTACTCGGCGCCGCCGGTCGAGACCTGGATGATGCCGTCGCTCTCGGCCTCGGCGAAGCCGGCGAGCGCGGCGTTGAGCGTCTGGGACGAGCTGACGTTGATCGCGGGGTAGGCGAACGCGTCGCGCTTCGCCTTGTCGAGCATCTCGGCGTAGACCTCGGGCGTTGCGACGGGCATGGATGACTCCTCATCGAGCTCGGCTGTGCAGTTCGTGGGGCGGTGAGTTCATGACCCACGCAGTGGGGCCATTATCGCAGGGGCGCGCCGAGCGTCGACACCGCGGCGCGTGCGGCCTGCTGGACGGGGTCCCAGACCGAGGCGAACGGCGGCGCGTAGCCGAGATCGGTCATCATCAGGTCGTCGACGGTCATCTCGTTCCACAGGGCGAGCGCGAACGAGTCGATCCGCAGGGCCGCTCCCTCTCCCCCGACGATCTGGGCGCCCAGGAGCCGCCGGCTCGGACGGTCGGCGACGACCTTGACCGTCAGCGGGCGGGCGTTCGGCATGTATCCGGCGCTCGTCGTCGCCTCGATCGTGACCGCGACGGGCGTGAAGCCCGTGTCGGAGGCGTCCTGCTCCCCCAGCCCCGTACGCGCGATCTCGAGCGTGACGACCTTCGTCATGGCGGTACCGACGACGCCGGGGAAGGTGACGTCGGACCCGGCGAGATTGCGGCCGACGACCCATCCCTGCTTGTTGGCGTGCGTGCCGAGCGGGATGTAGACCTGGCGCCCGCTCACCCGGTGGCGCGACTCGACGCAGTCTCCGGCGGCCCAGACGTGCCGGTCGGCGTCGAGCATCCCGCGGGCGTCGACAGGCAGCGCGCCCTTGACCCCGGTCGGCAGACCCGCGCCCGCGGCGAGCTCCGTCCGGGCCCGTACTCCGGCGCCGAGGATCACGAGATCGGTCTCGATCGTGCCGTGGTCGGTCACCACCGCCCGTACGCGGCCGTCGACGTCGGACTCGAAGCCCGTCACCGTGACGGGCGCGCGGACGTCGATGCCGTCCGTGCGCATCTCGGTCGCGATCTGCGCGCCGAGCTCGGCGTCGATCGTCGGCATCGGGGTCGGGTGGCTGCCGACGACGACGGTCTCGAGGCCGCGACGCACGCATGCCTCGGCCATCTCGACGCCGATGTATCCGGCGCCCACGATGACGACGTGCTTCGGGTCCTTCTCGAGCGCGTCGAGCACGCGGCGGCCGTCGGCAAGCGTCTGCACCCCATGGATGCCGTCGGCGTCGACGCCCGGGACGTCGGGGCGTACGGGCTCGGCGCCGGTGGCGATCAGGAGCTCGTCGTACGCGAACGTCTCCGTACCCTCAGGCGTCCGCGCGACGACCTTGCCGGCATCGAGGTCGAGCTCGATCGCCGTCGTCTCCGTACGGACGTCGATGCCGTTGGCGCGGTGCTGCTCAGGCGTACGGGCGACGAGGTCGTCGAGCGTGGTGACATCGCCGGCGACCCAGTACGGGATGCCGCACGCGGAGTACGACGTCCAGGGCTGGCGCTCGAGGACGACGACGTCGAGCGCGTCTTTGAGCGCGCGCTTCGCGGTGGACGCCGCTGACATCCCGGCGGCGTCACCTCCGACCACGACAAGTCTGCGGGGCATGGGTCGAGCCTAGGCGCCGCCGGCGATGAGCCCTCGTTGGAAGGCTGGTGGTTGCGGTGCTCGCTGCCGGAATGTCCGGTCAGGACCTTCTGCCAGGACAGATCCCGAGCTGTCGCGCCAAGCGTCCCGCCGGCCAGCCGCCCGAGCAGAGCAGCTGCCGCGAAGCGGGGATCCCAGTCGTGGTCCGCCAGCTCCTGGGCGCCCTCGCTGTAGAGCCGGTCAACGTTGGGGCCGTGCGAGGCCGCAACGACGAGCGCGGAGGTCGCCGGCATCTCTGGGATCGCGCCGGTGGCGATCGCGCCACGCGATCAGTTTGAGGACGACCTGCGCCTCCAGGGTCGGGACGGCGATTCGTCCTGCGTGACGCAGCCGCGCGACGTCTGCGTTCGCATAGGCCTCAGTGAAGCCCAGCACCGTCATCACGTAGTCATTGGTCCACCCGATGGTGCGGTCCGCACGCTCGACCGCTCTCCCTGCGGAGGTCGCTCGACTTCAGCCGCGAGGTCTCTTGACGGTTCATGCGTTCGGAATAGCCCATTGTTCATGGTTTCTGAACAGACTTGAATCCTGAACAGACCTGAACGCTCAGCCCGAGATCTCCGCGTGCTGCAGGACCCAGGAGTGCATCGCGACGGCGGCCGCGGCGCCGACGTTGATCGAGCGCGTCGAGCCGAACTGCGTGATCTCCAGCACGGCATCGGCCGCCGCGAGCATCTCCTCCGACAGCCCTGGCCCTTCCTGGCCGAACACCAGTGCGCATGCGCGCGGCAGCACGGCGCGCTCGATCGGGCGCGACCGCTCCACGTTGTCGATCGCGACCAGCGGCAGCCCTTCCGTACGGGCCCATGCCACGAAGTCCTCGACCGTCGGATGGTGGCGCACGTGCTGATAACGGTCCGTCACCATCGCGCCCCGACGGTTCCAGCGACGTCGCCCCACGACGTGCACCTCCGCGGCAAGGAAGGCGTTGGCGGTACGGACAATCGAGCCGATGTTGTGGTCGTGCTGCCAGTTCTCGACGACGACGTGGAACGGGTGCCGGCGCGTGTCGAGGTCGGCGACGATCGCCTCAACCGTCCAGTAGCGATAGGCGTCGACCACGTTGCGCCGGTCGCCGTCACGCAGCAGCTCGACGTCGAACCGCGGATCGTCGGGCCACTCCCCCTCCCAGGGGCCGACTCCGACCTCGGTCTCGTGCGCCTCGTCACCGTCCACGGGGCGAGCGTACGGGTCTCGACAGGGCTCGACCGGCGGGAGGCGGGCTCGACCGGCGGGAGGTCTCGACAGGCTCGACCGGCGCAGGCCAGAGCTCGACCAGCGGAGGACCGGCGAGCCGGACCGCGGGCGCTTGCCCACGCGGCGTACGCTCGTCCCGCTATGTCTGGACTCCCCGGACCGGCAGGCAACGTCCGACCGGTCGTGATTGCACACCGCGGCGCCTCCGGCTATCGCCCGGAGCACACGCTCGCGTCGTACCTCCTCAGCGTCGCGCTCGGCGCCGACGTCATCGAGCCCGACCTCGTCAGCACCGCCGACGGCGTCCTGGTCGCCCGCCACGAAAACGAGATCGGCGGCACCACCGACGTCGCCGCCCACCCCGAGTTCGCCGGCCGCCGGACCACCAGGCGCGTCGACGGCCGCGAGGTGACCGGCTGGTTCACCGAGGACTTCACGCTCGCCGAGCTCAAGACGCTGCGCGCCCGCGAACGGATCCCGCAGCTGCGCCCGAGCAACACCTCGTACGACGGCTGGTACGAGGTGCCGACACTCGACGAGATCCTCGGGCTCGCCGAGATGGCGTCGTACCAGTTCGGGCGACGCGTCGGCGTCGTGCCCGAGCTCAAGACGTCCACGTACTTCCGCGAGCGCGACCTGCCGCTCGAAGAGCCGCTCCTGCGGGCCGTGCGCGAATGGGGACTCGACGCCGCCGACTCCGGGTTCGCCGTGCAGTCGTTCGAGGTCGCGAACCTTCAGCGGCTGGCCGCGGACTCGCGGCTGCGACTCGTCCAGCTGGTCGAGCCGGTGGGTGCCCCGTACGACCGTGTGCGCGCGGGCGACCCGCTCACGTACGCCGAGATGGTGCGCCCCACGGGTCTGGCGCGGGTCGCCGAGTACGCGCACGTGCTCGGCGCGCCGAAAGACCTGCTGCTCCCCCGGACGCCGGCAGGCGAGCTCGGGTCACCCAGCGGCCTCACCGGCGACGCACACGCGGCCGGCCTCGAGGTGTACGTCTGGACGGTCCGGCGCGAGAACGCCTTCCTACCCGTCGACCTGCGCTCCAGCGAGATCGGCGGCGACGCCGGAGACGTACGCCGGGAGCTCGACGCGCTGCTCGCGCTCGGCGTGGACGGGATGTTCGCCGACCAGCCGGACGTCGCCGTCGAGGCCGTCGCGGCGCGGGTGGCGCGCTACAGCCCGAGGTCGGTCTTCGAGATCGCGAAGCGGTAGTCGAGGCCCTCGGCGCGCACGCGGTCGGCCGCGTCGGTCTCGCGGTCCACGATCACGGCGACGGCGACGACCTCCGCACCGGCCTCGCGCAGCGCCTCGACGGCAGTGAGCACCGAGCCACCGGTGGTGGAGGTGTCCTCGACGGCGACGACCCGCCGACCGGCGACGTCGGGCCCCTCGATCCGGCGCTGGAGCCCGTGGGCCTTCTCGGCCTTGCGGACCACGAACGCGTCGAGCGCCCGTCCCTGCGCCGCGGCCTGGTGGAGCATCGCCGCTGCGACGGGGTCGGCGCCCATCGTGAGCCCGCCGACCGCGTCGTACTCGAGGTCGCCGAGCAGGTCGAGCATTACGCGTCCGACCAGCGGTGCTGCCTCGTGGTCGAGCGTCACCCGGCGCAGATCGACGTAGTAGTCGGCCTCCTTGCCCGAGGAGAGCGTGACCTTGCCGTGAATGACGGCCTTGTCCTTGACCTGGTCGATGAGGGCGTCGCGATCGCTCATGGCTCGAGGGTATCGAGCCGCTGGCGCCTACTTCGCGACGGCCGACGCCAGCTCGCCGAAGACCACCGACCGCGCGTCGGTGTGGAACAGCTCCGAGCACGTGACGAGGGTGATCAACCGCTCGGTCGGCACCCCGCCCGGCTCCCCGGGCACCGGGTCGAGCACCCACCCCTCGGAGAAGTCGAGCTCGCGGTCCGTCCCGTCGTCGCGCAGGAGGTACGTGAAAACGTGCGTGCGTGTCTCGACGATGACCTCGTCGCCCTTGCGCAGCCCGAGGAAGTGGCGGAACGGCTCGCCGTGCGTGACCCGATGTCCGCTCGCACGCGTGGACGGCGCGCCTGCCGGTCTCCGCCCTCACCCGACGACTCGCGCCCCACCCGAGGGCGCGACTCGTCAGGGAGCAGGTGCTGGGGCGCGATCGTCGCGGCGTACCGGTGCCCCGCGTACGCCCGTGGGCTGCGAAGCACGTGGTGGCGCCTAGAGTCGGGACGGTGAAGACCAGCAGCGCACGCGTCGCCGGACTCGGCACGACCATCTTCGCCGAGATGTCGGCGCTCGCCGTCCGTACGGGCGCGGTCAACCTGGGCCAGGGCTTCCCCGACACCGACGGTCCGAGCGACGTGATCGACGTGGCGGTCGAGGCGATGCGCGCCGGCGCCAACCAGTATCCGCCGGGCCTCGGGGTCCCCGCGCTGCGCGAGGCGATCGCGGCGCACCAGCGGCGCTGGTACGGGATCGTTCTCGATCCCGAGACCCAGATCGCGGTGTCGACCGGGGCGACCGAAGCGATCGCGGCGGCGATCCTCGGCCTGGTCGACCCCGGCGACGAGGTGGTCGTCCTCGAGCCGTACTACGACTCGTACGTGGCGGTCCTGGAGTTTGCCGGGGGCATCCGCAAACCGGTCACGCTGCGTGCTCCCGACTTCCGGCTCGACCTCGACGCGCTGCGCGCCGCCGTCGGTCCACGCACGACGGCGATGCTGATCAACAGCCCGCACAACCCGACCGGGATGGTGCTGAACGCCGAGGAGCGCGAAGCGATCCGCGACCTCGCCGTCGCGCACGACCTCGTGGTGATCACCGACGAGGTGTACGAGCACCTCACCTTCGACGGGGTCGCGCACGTGCCGCTGGCGACGCTGCCCGGCATGGGCGAGCGGACGTTGACGATCTCCAGCGCCGGCAAGTCGTTCTCGTTCACCGGCTGGAAGATCGGCTGGCTGAGCGGGCCTGCCGCGCTCGTCCGGGCGGCCGTCGGAGCGAAGCAGTTCCTCACCTACACTTCCGGCGCGCCGTTCCAGCCCGCGATCGCGCACGCGCTCGGGCACGACGCGGCGTACTTCGAAGGGTTCGCGGCGACGCTGCAGGCGCGGCGCGACCAGCTCTGCGCCGGGCTAACCGAGATCGGCTTCACGACCTACGTGCCGCAGGGGACCTACTTCGCGACGACCGACATCCGCCCGCTCGGCTACGACGACGGCATCGCGTTCTGCCGCGCGCTGCCCGAGCTCGCAGGCGTCGTCGCGGTGCCGACGCAGGTGTTCTACGACGACGAGGACGCGGGTCGTCCCCTCGTACGGTGGGCGTTCTGCAAGCAGGAGCCGGTGATCGCCGAGGCCCTGAGCCGCCTGGACGCCCTCCGCGTCCGCGCGGTGAAAGCAACCTGACCGAATTCGGCAGCAAGAAGGGTCAGGTTCCTTTCACAACGCGGAGAAGGCGTGACGCCCCGCGCGAGCGCCCCTAGCGTCCCCTCATGCGCGCTGCCCTCCGCCGTCTGCTCGTTCCCCTGGCCTCCCCAGAACCCCGCGACCACCACCACGGGCACCGCGACGATGCACGGCGACTCGGCGTCCAGCGACACGACCCCGTACGCAGGTCCGGGCACCGGATCGGTCGCGCTCTGCACCGCGATCTTCGACCGGACGCCGACGGTCCACCTGCTCGACCCGGCGAACGGCAAGAGCCTCGCCTCGCTGCCGCTGACGAAGGGAAGCCTCTTCGGCGGCGTGTACGCCTACCTGGACCACGAGGACCGGCTCGTCGTGGTCGACGGCGACAAGAACCTGCTGCGGATCGGCCACCACCGCGACGGCAGCACGTGGCGCCTCACAGTCGACGAGTCGACTCCGCTCGCGTCGGCGCTGCCGGCCGGGGCGGCCGTCGTCGGACTCTCCCCGGGCTGGGACCACGAGGTGTGGATCGCTGCGAGCGACGGCACCGTCGGTACGGTCGCCGAGGACGGGACCGTACGGACGATCGCCCTCGGCGAGGCCGTCCAGAACAGCATCTCCACCGTCGAGGGCCGCACCGCCGTTGTCACGGAGCATGCGCTGTACGTCCTCTCCGCACGCGCCGACGGCACGCCCGAGGTGCGGTGGCGTGCCCCGTACGCCCGTGGTCCGGGCCGCAAACCCGGCCAGCTCAGCTGGGGAAGCGGCGCGACGCCGACGTTCTTCGGCCCGCGCCAGGGCACCGAGTAGGTGACGATCACCGACAACGCCGCCCCGCACTCGCGACTGCTCGTCTATCCCGCGAACAGCGGCAGCGAGGACTCGCCGATCGCGTCGGGGCGCAGCGTCTTCGTCACCAACACCTTCGGCTACCCCTATCCGGCCCTTCCGGACGGCGCGCCAGCGAGCGTGCCGTCGTCAGGGTCGTTCACCGGGGGCATGACCCGCGTCGACGTGCGCGCCGACGAGTCCGGCTGCGACGTCGTCTGGGAGTCCGACGTGAAGTCGGCCGCGCTCCCCCGAACTCTCGCTCGGAGACGACCTGACCTACACCGTCACCGTCAGCGGGCCCACCGACATCGTCGGGAGCCACACGTTCGCCGCGTACTCGTACGCGGTCGTCGACCCTCACACGGGCCGCGTCGTGAAGACGTCGCTGCTCGGCCTCGGGCTGCTCTTCAACCCGCTGCAGATGACCGGCATGACGGGACGCGACGCGACGCTCTACCAGGGGACGGAGACCGGCGTCGTGCACGTACGCCGCAGCTGACGAGTCACTACGCGTCTCGCGCCCCGCGCCGTCGTACCAGGAGCGAGGCGAGCACACCTGCACCGAGCACGAACGAGGCAGTCGGGACGACGTCGGCGACGCGGGACGGAGGCGACGCTCCGTCCCGACCGGCGGCCACCGCGGATCGTGCCTCGTCAGGCCGCTGCGTGAGATCGGACGAGGGATATGCCACGACCTCGCACGCGTTGGTCGCGAAGTCTTCGCTCGTCCCGACCAGGTAGCGCTCACCCGGCTCCAGCTCTGCGTCGATCGAGCTCGTGGCGGCCCTCTACGAGAACGGCCATGGCGGTGCCTCCTGTCCGGACAGGACCCACACCTCCGGTGCAAGGTCCGGGCCCTTCCAGACCTCTTCGACCGCGAGCCGCGTGAAGCCGCGCTCAGTCTCCGCTGCGACGCCGACGAAGACCACAGGCGCTCTCGTCGGAGCGTTCACGGCACAGATCGCGTGGGCAGGAGCCGCAGACGCGACCAGCGCGGCGAACCCGAGACCCGCAGCAACGACGAGCGACCTCACGGGCGCGCCTGGGCGGCGGCCTCGATCTCCTTCGCCGGGGCGAACGTGCGGGCGACGAAGAGGATGGACGGCACGAGGATGAGCGGCACGACGTAGATCCACCGGAGCGCGCCCTCGGTGGCGAGCACCCCGATGAGTCCGGCGCCGATGATGTTGCCCAGATAGTTGAAGAGGTTGAGGCGGGCGATCGCGACGTCGGCGTCGGAGCCGGGCAGGTTGCCGGCCGCGGCGAACGCGAGCGGGATGATCACCGGGAGGCCGAGGCCCATCAGGCCGAACGCGGCGATCGCCAGTGCCGGGGTCGGCGCCACGACGACGAGTGCGAGGGCGACGATGCCGACCACGGTCCCCGCGCGGACGACGGCGACCGCGCCGAACCGGACGACGAACCGGTCACCCGCCAGCCGGGAGATGACGGCACCGACCTGGTAGGCCGCATAACCGAGCGGCGCGACCGACTTCGCGGCGTCGAGGGCGTCGTGGAGGTAGATCGTGCTCCAGCTCATCACCGACGTGTCGGCCAGGTAGAAGACCACGACGACGAGCCCGAGCGCGACGAGCGGGCGCCACGGCACGTGCAGCGGCGGACGCTCCACCTCCGAAACCTCGCCCGCCTCGTGCTCGACGGCCGGACGCACCAGGTAAGGGGAGAGCACCAGGGTGGCTGCCACGCCGACCACTCCGACAGCCACCAGCGACGGCATCAGCCCAATCTCGAGCTCCGCGCAGCCGGCGGCGTATAGGGCTCCGACGATCGCACCGATGCTCCACATCCCGTGGAAGCTGGTCATGATGCTGCGGCCGTACAGCCTCTGGACGGTCACACCCTGCATGTTCGTCGAGGCGTCCGTTGCACCCACACCGATCCCGTACACGGCGAACGCCGCGTACATCGCCGGCTTGGACTCGGCGAACCCGATCACGACCACCATCACGCTGATCGTCAGCAGCGCGAGTCGTAGAGCGAGCGCGCTCGAGCGGCGCACCGCGATCCGTTCAGCCAGCAGCGACCCGCCGCCGGCGATGACCGAGGTCAGCAGCAGGAGGAGCGTGACGTCGCCCTCAGTGACGCCACGCTCGTCCTGGAAGTCGGGCAGCCTAGACAGGATCGTGACGAGGATCGCCGCCTGGAGGAAGAAGCCGACCGAGGTCGCGAGTCGCGCCCGCCGTGCCACAGCATCAGGGGGTTGCGTGATCTTGGACACACGCCCAGTATGTGCCCATGACCGGAGCAGAGGCCAGGGTTTCGACGAGCTCAACCGGCGGGACCGGTGACTTCTGGTGGGGCGCCGCGACCGCGTCGTACCAGGTCGAGGGCGCCGTGGACGAGGACGGACGAGGCCCCAGCATCTGGGACACCTTCAGCGCCGAGCCCGGTCGGATCGCGGACGGCTCGTCGGGCGCGGTCGCCTGCGACTCGTACCACCGGTGGCGCGAGGACCTCGACCTGCTCAGCGGTCTCGGCGCGAACGCCTACCGGTTCTCGATCGCCTGGCCCCGCGTCCAGCCGACCGGATCCGGCCAGGTCAACGCCGCGGGGCTGGCGTACTACGACCGCCTCGTCGACGGCCTGCTCGCACGCGGCATCGCGCCGTTCGCCACCCTCTTCCACTGGGACCTCCCGCAGCCGCTGCAGGACGCCGGCGGGTGGATGGTGCGCGACACGGCGCAGCGGTTCGCCGAGTACGCGGCCGTGATCGCGGAGGCGCTCGGTGACCGGGTGGCTGCCTGGGGAACGCTCAACGAGCCGTTCGTGCACATGGCGCTGGGCTATGCGTTCGGCAGTCACGCGCCGGGCGAGACGCTGCTGCTCGACGCGTTCGCCGCGGGGCACCACCAGCTGCTCGGGCACGGGCTTGCGACGCAGGCGTTGCGGGCGGGGTCTCGACAGGGCTCGACCGGCGGATGGGGCTCGACCGGCGGATGGGGCTCGACCGGCGGACAGGGCTCGACCGGCTCACCGCCGGTGATGCTGGTGAACAACCTGACCCCCGTACGCGCCGCGTCGCCGTCGACGGAGGATGCCGCCGCGGCGGCGGTGTACGACGCGTTCCACAACCGGATGTTCCTCGACACCGTGCTGCGGGGTACCTATCCCGACGAGCTCGCCGACGCAGCCGAGAGGGTCGTGCACGACGGCGACCTCGCGACCATCGCGCAACCGCTCGACCTGCTCGGCGTGAACTACTACAACCCCACGCTCGTGAGAGCGCCCGGCCCGGACAACCCGCTGCCGTTCGAGCTCGTGCCGATCGAGGGCTATCCGCTGACCGGCTTCGGGTGGCCGGTGGTGCCCGAGGGCCTGACCGACCTCCTGACCGGACTACGCCAGACGTATGGCGAGGCGCTGCCGCCGGTAGTGGTCACCGAGAACGGATGCTCCTACCCCGACGAGCCCGGGCCCGACGGCACGGTCGACGACGCGGCACGGATCGCGTACCTCGACAGCCACATCGCGGCGGTCGGCGCCGCCCGTGAGGCAGGTGTCGACGTGCGCGGCTACCTGGCATGGTCGCTGCTCGACAACTTCGAGTGGGCAGAGGGCTACACGCAGCGCTTCGGGATCACGCGCGTCGACTTCGCGACGGGCGAGCGCACCCCGAAGGCCTCGTACGAGTGGTTCCGCGAGCGGATCGCCCGAGGCTGGTGAGGGCAGCCCGGTCGGTCAGGAGGCGAAGAGGCGGTCCGGACCGAATTGGAACCAGATCGTCGCGATCACCGCGACGTACCAGAGCAGCACGATCAGCAGCGACCAGTTGGACACGAGCTTGGTGAAGCCTGACGCCGGCGCCCAAGACCGGAGGTTGCGCGCGGTCACCATGACGAAGAGCGGGATCGTGACCGTCCAGACGACCATGCAGTAGGGGCAGAGCTTCACGAGAGTGAAGATGCTCGTGTACTGGAGGAAGGTGATGAGGCCGATCGCGAACACGACGCCGACCTGCAGGCCGCCCCACATCCACTCCGGCAGGCGGGTGCCCGACAGGAGCAGCACGCCGAGCGTCACGACGACGGCGAATCCGACGAGGCCGAGGAACGTGTTGGGGAACCCGAAGAGCGACGACTGCGAGCTCGAGACGACACCGCCGCAGTCGACCCACGGGTTGAGCGTGCAGGCGAGCTGGCTGTCGGGGTTCTGCAAGAGCTTGATCTTGTCGTAGGTCAGGACGCCCGAGGCGATCAGGCCGATCCCTCCACCCACGACCATCAGCCACGCCAGCACGCTGCGGACGCCGGTCGCCTCCACAGCACCGTCTCGGGGAGCCACCTGCTCGTCGATGTCGATCACGAAGCCATCGTAGGCGGGCAGTCCCACCCCGCGGGGCCGGACGTCGTGATGCGTCTCACCACCGGGCAAGGAAACATGGAGTCACCGAGACCTCGTTGTCTGGTTGTAGGCGATTTGCGCCGCGCGAACGTGGGGAGGGAGCGCATGAGCACCAAGGAACGAACCCCGTGGCCGATGATGGCCGGGCTGGTGACGACCACAGGAGCAGCGGCAATCACGCTCCTGCTGTCGGGGACGGGTCTTCCCGACGTTCTCGTCGTCCCGGTGCTGGTCGTCCTCCTCGCCACCATGGTCGGCGGTCTCGTCGCCGACTTCCTCGTACGCCGTGACGAGCGGCGGACCATCGCCACCCAGCGACGCTGGCTGGCGGGACTCGGCAAGGACCTGCCGACGTACCGGCACCGCGTCGACGACCGGGAGCGGGTGCTGTTCAGCTGGGAGAGCAGCTGGTATCAGCCGCTCGGGACGCTGTTCCTCGTAGCACTGGCGGCCGCGCTCGTCCCGTTCAACCTGATCTTGCCGCTGGCGCCGCGCGCCGGCGTCGAAGCGCTCGTCACTGCCTGGGTGGCCGCCTCGCTGCTGCTGACCGGCGCGCTGGTCGTACGGACGGTGGCCGCGGCACGCAAGGACAGCCGTGGGCTCCTGCTCCCGGGCCCGGCAGTGCCGTGGACCCCGGCGTCTCCTGTGGCGCCGCGCGATCCCGCCAAGCTCGCCGCCGAGGAGAACGCCGCGAGGTATCTGGTCGTCGAGGAGGACGCATCACCGCAGGAGCACCTCTCACGGGAGATCGAGCGGATGACGTCGATCCTCGACAGCCCCGAAGCACCGCAGCCCGTGCTGCCCGTGCCCGCCGATTGGATGCCGCGGCCTCCCGCGCCGCCTGAGGCGCCCGAAGCGACCAAGCCCGAGCCCGAGCAGCCGTCCACGCCGTCCACGCCCGAGACTCCCCCGGCACCGCCGACGGAAGACAGGCCCGAGGGCGAGCTCGACAAGCTCGCCAGGCTCTTCCACAGCGCCGCCTGAGCTCAGGGGCTACTTGGGCTCCTCGGAGTCGTCGGCACCCTGCTCCATCTCGTATCCACGCTCCCACTTCGCACGGGCCTCGGCTGCTGCGGCATCCTCGGCGTCTTGCGCGGTCCGTAGCGCGACCAGCGCCGACGCGACCGCGCCCGACTCCGCGATCTCGTACGGCGTGCCGCCGATGGTGACCTCCGGGACGATCGGGGCGACCGCCCGCGCGAAGTCCTGCAGAGCCTGACCGAGCCCAGACCCGTTCGGGCCGAGGTGGAACGAGCCCACGGAGAGCACCGTGCCGCCGGGGAGGGACTCGAGCCTCTTGTCGAGCACCTCATACCCGATCTCGTGCTTGTCGAGCACGCCGAGCAGCGCCTCCGCGCCGTTCTCGGTGACGGCGACCTCCACCGTCTGCGTCCCGGCCAGCCCGCCGCTGATCCGCAGCTCGACGCCGGTCGATGCCGTCATCGCCGTCCCCTCTCGTCCCCCGTCACGTTCCGTTCATCATGGCGCGGGCGGCCGTACCCCGCCATCGCGCGAACGTCCTGCTCAGCCGTCGCCGGTGGGCCCGAACCGCTCGGTGCGCACCCGGCGTGGGTCGTGGCCCAACGCGACCAGCATGTCGGCGACGGTCTCGACGAACCCCGTGGGGCCGCAGACGTAGCAGGTGGGCGCGAAGTCCGGTGGCCACCCGCCGGTGTTGACGTCGGCGACGGTGAGGCGCCCCGCCGGCCGCGGAGCAGCCTCCGGCGCCTCACGCGTGTAGGCGATCGTGACGTCGAGTCCCGGATCGGGCGCGCGGAGCTCCCGGCGGTAGAACTGCTCGGCACGTGAGCGTACGGAGTAGATCAGCCGGAACGGCGCCTTGCTGCCGGCGTCACGACGGGCCCGGATCATCGCCATCAGCGGCACGACGCCAGAGCCGCCAGCGACCAGCAGGACGGGCTCGGTCTGCTCGGGCCGCCACACGAACCACCCTCCGATCGGTCCGCGCAGCTCAAGCTCGGCGCCGACCTCGATGTCGTCGACGAGGAACGGCGAGACCTCTCCCCCCTCGATCGCCTGCACGGTGATCTCGGCCCGGTCGAGGTCACCGACGCGCGCGAGCGAGTATTCACGGTCGGCGGTGTAGCCGTCCTCGGCGGTCAGCCGGACCTCCACCCGCTGCCCGGCGACGGCCTGATGGTCACCGTCGACGTGCAGCAGCAGCGTCGCCGCCGTCGGTGTCTCCTCGCGGCGCGCCAGCACCACGGCACGACGCCACGGCATCCCCGCCATCAGTCGCCCGCGTAGCGTTGCTCGCGCCACGGATCGCCGTAGTCGTGGTAGCCCGCGCGCTCCCAGAAGCCGGGCTCGTTCGTGCTCATCAGCTCCAGGCCGCGCACCCACTTGGCCGACTTCCAGAAGTACAGGTGCGGGACGAGCAGTCGTGCGGGTCCGCCGTGCTCGGGCCGCAGCGGCGCGCCGTCGTACGCGAACGCCACCCACGCCTGCCCGTCGCGCAGGTCGGCGAGCGGCAGGTTGGTCGTGTAGCCGCCGTACGAGTGGGCCATCACGTACGCGGCCTGCGTGTCTACGCCGTCGAGCAGCAGGTCGACGCTGACACCGCGCCAGCGCGTGCCGAGCTTGGACCACTTCGTGACGCAGTGCAGGTCGACGGTCACGTCCTCGGCCGGCATCGCCCGCAGCTCGTCCCAGCTCCACCGGCGTTGTGACCCGGTCTCCGTCGTCACCGTGAACGACCACGCACCCGGTGCGATCTGCGGCGTCGGCCCCGCCGAGAGCACAGGGAACCCGTGCTCGAGGTACTGACCGGGCGGCAGCACGACCTCATCGCGGTCGCGGCGTCCGCGAAAGCCTCGCGTGACGATTCCCATCGCCGTCTCCCTTCGCCCAGGGTCCGAGCGTAGGGCGGTGGCGGTCGCGACGCACGAGGGCGCGCGTCAGCTGTTGCGCAAGGCCGAGATCAGCTCGCTCTTGGTCATCGACGACCGGCCGTCGATCCCGATCTCCTTCGCACGCGCGTACAGGTCGGACTTGGACCAGTCGTCGTAGTCGCCCGCCTTGCCGCCCTTGCGCCCCACTTTCGCGCGCCCCTGCGCCGCGGCGGCGTTCGCGATGCGCGCCGACTTCTGCTTCGAGTTGCCTTCGCCGCGCAGCTCCTCGTACAGCTCCTTGTCCTTGACGCTCGGTCCCGACGACTTGCGACCCGGCATGGTGCTCTCCTCTCGTACGGGCTCTCCGCTTCCCGATACCCGCACGATCGGTCACCCATGCGCACACTGGTGCTCGTGACCACCGTGCTGGCCGACCTCGACTCCGCCGCAGCGCGCGCCCGCGCCCTCGTACGCGACGGCGGGCGTCTGCTCGGCGTCGCCGGACCGCCCGGGGCAGGCAAGTCGTGGCTGGTCGAGGCGGTCGTCGCGCGCAGCGTGGATCTCGCGGTGGCGCACGTGCCGATGGACGGCTTCCACCTTGCCGACGACTCGCTCGCACGGCTCGGGCTCCTCGACGTGAAGGGCGCACCAGCGACGTTCGACGTCGGCGGGTACGCGGCGGCGCTGCGCCGGATCGCGACGCGCGACGAGGATCTGGTCTACGTCCCGGGGTTCGCGCGCGACCTCGAGCAGCCGATCGCGGCGGCGCTCGCGGTCCCGCGGGAGGCAGGCCTCGTGCTCACGGAGGGCAACTACCTGCTGCTCGACGAGTCGGGGTGGCGCGACGTCCGGTCGCTGCTCGACGAGGTCTGGTACGTCGACGTCCCAGACGACCTGCGCGGACGACGGCTGGTCGCCCGGCACGTCGCGTTCGGGAAGTCGCCGGCGCAGGCCGAGGCGTGGGTACGCCGAAGCGACGAGGCGAACGCGAGGCTCGTCGCCGAGTCACGCACCCGCGCCGATGTCCAGGTCCGGCTCGGCTGATCAGCTCTGGCGCTGCCGACGGATCAGGTTCGAGCCGATGATGAGGCGCTGGATCTCGCTAGTGCCCTCGTACAGGCGCAGCAGACGCACGTCGCGATAGATCCGCTCGACCGTGCTCTCACGCATGTAGCCCGACCCGCCGTGGACCTGGACGGCAAGGTCCGCGACACGGCCGGCCATCTCCGTGCAGTACAGCTTGGCCGCCGACGGAGCGATCCGACGGTCCTCGCCGGACACGTACGCCCGCGCGGCCTCGCGAACCAGGCTGCGACCGGCCATCACGCCCGTCTGCTGGTCGGCGAGCATCGCCTGGACGAGCTGGAAGTCGCCGATCGGCGTCCCGCCCTGTGTCGCCGTCGCGGCGTACGAGACCGACTCGTCGAGCGCGCGCTGGGCCTGCCCGACGGCGAGCGCGGCGATGTGGACGCGGCCCCTGGCCAGCGAGGTCATCGCCGCCCGGTAGCCGACCTCGACCGCGCCGCCGACGAGTGCGTCGTCGTCGACGCGTACGTCGTCAAGGTGCACGTCGGCCGTCCACGCGCCCTCTTGGCCCATCTTCTTGTCGTGCGGGCCGACCGTCAGGCCTGGCGCGTCACCTGGCACGAGGAAGACGGCGATCTGCCCGTCGCCGTCGGCCCCGACAACCCGAGCGAACACCATGAAGAGGTCGGCGAGCGGGGCGTTCGTGATGAACCGCTTCTCGCCGGACAGCGCCCAGCCGCCCTCGACCCGTGCGGCACGGGTGCGCAGGCCGGCAGGGTTGGACCCGGCACCGGCCTCGGTCAGCGCGAACGACGCGACGACCTCGCCGCTCGCGATCCGCTCCAGCCAGGCCGCCTTCTGCGGGTCCGTGCCGAAGTTCACGAGAACCTGGCCGGCGATCCCGTTGTTGGTGCCGAACATCGAGCGGAAGGCCAGCGTCGTGTAGCCCAGCTCCATCGCCAGCTCGACCTCCTGGGTGAGGTCGAGGCCGAGGCCGCCCCACTCCTGGTCGATCGCGTAGCCGAACAGACCCATCTCCCGCGCCATCGCCCGCAGGTCGTCGGGGACCGCGTCGGACTCGACGATCTCGCGCTCGCGGGGAACGACCTCTTTGCGGACGAACTGACGCACCTGCTCGAGGACGTCGTCGAACTCCTCGGGACTCACCTGCTGGGTCATGACGCGATCATCGCCTGACACGGCGACGTGTGCCTAGAGATCACTCCCAGGCGATGCGCCGTCCGCTCACCTCGCTGGGCGTCAGCGCGATCCACAGGATCCGGCTGCCGTCGGCCCACGGCGTCGCCCGGTCGGGTCCCCACAGCTCGCTGAGGACCGCAGGATCGGTCTCGTGCTGGCCCGTCCCGCTCAGGAGCACCGACCATCCCGTCTGGTTGGGGTGGTCGATCATGTCCACCTCGAAGGCGATCGGCGTGTCGGTGACCGCCTGCGCCACGGCTCCGTACGGGGTGGTCCGGAACAGGACGCGGCCCTCGTGGACCTGGAAGTTGACGGGGAAGATCTGCGGCGTGCCGTGGTGGACGAACCCGACCCGTCCCACCTCCTGGTTCTGCAGCAGGTCCCAGCACTCCTCGGCCGACAGCTGGAGGAGCTGTCGGCGTGGTCCTCGGTCGTCGAGCGTGCTCATGGTCGTCCTCTCAGCTGGGGCGTTGCTTCGGGGCGTTGCGGCCGGTCATCGCAGGGTCGCGCACGACCACGTCCGCGAGGACGTCGTCGATCGCGTCCATGATCTCCGCGTCGAGCCGCACCCCGCTCGCGGCGACGTTGTCGCTCACCTGCTCGGGACGGGAGGCCCCGATGATGGCGGCCGAGACGTTGTCGTTCTGGAGCACCCACGCCACCGCCAGCTGTGCCATCGTCAGGCCGGCGTCGGCGGCGACGGGCGCAAGACGCGCGACACGCTCGAGCACGTCGTCGTTGAGCCAGCGGGCGATCGTGTCGGCGCCGCCCTTTGCGTCCGTCGCGCGAGAGCCCGGAGGCACGGGCTGGCCGGGCTGGTACTTGCCAGTGAGCACGCCCTGCGCGATCGGCGACCAGACGATCTGGCTGATGCCGAGCTCCTCGCTCGTCGGGATGACCTCCTCCTCGATCACCCGCCACAGCATCGAGTACTGCGGCTGGCTGGAGATGAGGGAGATGCGCAGCTCCTTCGCCAGGGCCGCACCGGCGCGGAGCTGGTCGGCGGTCCACTCCGAGACGCCGATGTAGAGCGCCTTGCCTGACCGTACGACGTCGGCGAAGGCCTGCATCGTCTCTTCCAGCGGCGTCTCCACGTCGTACCGATGCGCCTGGTAGAGGTCGACGTAGTCGGTGCCGAGGCGACGCAGCGACCCGTCGATCGACTCCATGATGTGCTTGCGGGAGAGGCCGGAGTCATTGGGACCGCCGGGGCCCGTCGGCCAGTAGACCTTGGTGAAGATCTCCAGGGACTCGCGGCGGACGCCGGCCAGCGCCGCCCCGAGGACGGACTCCGCCCTGGTGTTGGCGTAGACGTCCGCGGTGTCGAACGTCGTGATGCCTTCGTCCAGAGCACGGCGTACGCACTCGGTCGCGATGTCGGCCTCCACCTGGGAGCCGTGGGTGAGCCAGTTGCCGTAGGCGATCTCGCTGATCTTCAGACCACTGTCGCCGAGGTAGCGGAATTCCATGCACCCCACGTTAGTGCGACAAGCCCGATGGGGGGCCGGGGACGAGCACGGCCCGCGCAAGGCAGGATGTCGTCCGTGACGACGTTCGACGACGTACCCGAGGGCAGCACGACCGGCACCGCGCGCTGGACGACGCGGATCACGCTCGTGGTGCTCTGCGCGGTCGTCGTCGCCGGAGCCGCCGGGCTGTTCGGCGTCCGCAACCTGACGGCGACGACCGAGGAGGACGGCTGGACCCTGTCGGTCGACTACCCGCGACTCGCCCGCGCCGGGCTCGACACCCCGCTGTCGATCACGGTGTCGAACCCCGACGGTGTCGGTGAGGAGGTCGTCCTCGCGATCTCGCAGGAGTACCTCGAGATCTTCGAGCACCAAGGCATCTTCCCCGACCCCAGCGACTCGAGCACGGACGGAAAGCTCCTCTATCTCACCGTCGCCGCAGCACCAGGTGCCACCGAGGTGCGCATCGACTTCGACGTGTACATCCAGCCTTCCAGCCAGCAGGGCGAGCAGGCGACCGTCTCGGTGGTCGACGACGGTCGACGGATCGCGTCGACCCGGATCCGTACGAGCCTGGTTCCCTGACCCCCGACAGAACGAGGACCCGCAATGGAGATCGTCATCCGAGCGATCGTCGTCTTCGCGTTCCTGTGGCTCATCACACGGGCCGTGGGCCGCTCGACGCTCGGCGAGCTGAGCACGTTCGAGCTGGTGCTCTTCATCGTCATGGGCGACCTCATCCAGGGCGCGGTCACCCAGCAGGACTCCTCCGTCACGGGAGCCGTGCTCGCCGTCGGCACGTTCACCCTCTTGACGGTCGCGCTGTCATGGCTTTCGTGGCGGTGGCCGCGGCGCCTGCGCTTCATCCGCGGCGAGCCGGTCGTGGTCCTTCGCGACGGAGAGCCGCGCATGAAGGTGCTCGCAGACCAGCGCCTGAGCCTGGCCGATCTGGTCACCTCCGCGCGCCAGCAGGGCGTACGGCGCCTGCGTGACGTCGAGATCGCTGTCCTGGAGACGGACGGCCGGATCTCGTTCTTCACGTACGAGGGCGAGGACGACGGCGCCCCGGAGAGCGGGCCTCAGGCTGCGTGACGTGCGGCGAGCCGCTCAGCCGTACGCCCCAGCGGCGAGCACCGCGGCGCCGATGATGCCCGCCGCGTTGCCGAGTCGCGCCGCGACGATCGGGGCCCGTAGGTGCAGGAGCGGAAGGTAGTGGTCGGCATGCTTGGCGACCCCTCCCCCGACGATGAAGAGGTCGGGCCACAACAGGTCCTCGACCCGCGCGAAGTACGTCTGCAACCGCGCGGCCCACTCCTCCCACGACAGGTCCTCGTTCTCGCGTGCCGCCGACGACGTCGACTTCTCCGCGTCCTCGCCGTCGATGCGCAGGTGGCCGAGCTCGCTGTTGGGGACGAGGACGCCGTCGCTGATGAGGGCGGTGCCGATGCCCGTCCCCAGTGTCGTCATGATCACCAGCCCGGAGGTCCCGCGACCCGCGCCGTACTCCAGCTCCCCGATGCCGGCGGCGTCGGCGTCGTTGGTGACGACGACGGGGCGGTCCAGGCGTCCGGTGAGCAGTCGTGCAGCGTCGGTCCCGATCCAGCTCCGGTCGATGTTGGCCGCCGTACGGACGAGGCCGCGGGTGACGACGGCCGGCACTGTGACCCCGACCGGCGCATCCTTGGCCGGCGCGAAGTGGTCGACGATCTCGGCGACCACCTCCGCCACGGCGTCCGGCGTCGACGGCTGCGGCGTTGCGATCCGCAGTCGGTCATCGGCGAACTCACCCTTCTTCAGGTCGACCGGAGCACCTTTGATGCCGCTGCCACCGATGTCGACCCCGAGAGGACGCGAATGCTTGGCCATGGCACCAACGTGCCATTACCCGGCGTCCCACGCTGGCTCAGAAGTTGCCGCGCCGCTCCTGCTCACGCTCGATCGCCTCGAACAGCGCCTTGAAGTTGCCCTTGCCGAAGCCGAGCGAGCCGTGCCTCTCGATCAGCTCGAAGAACACCGTCGGGCGGTCGCCGACCGGCTTGGTGAAGATCTGCAGCAGATAGCCGTCCTCGTCACGGTCGACGAGGATGCCGCGTGCCTGGAGCTCCTCGATCGGCACTCTGACCTCGCCGATGCGGGCGCGCAGCTCCGGGTCGGTGTAGTAGGACTCCGGCGTCGCGAGGAACTCAACACCCTCGGCACGCAGGATGTCGACCGCACGCACGATGTCGTTCGTCGCGAGCGCGAGATGCTGAGCGCCGGGGCCGCCGTAGAACTCGAGGTACTCGTCAATCTGCGACTTCTTCTTGCCGGCCGCCGGCTCGTTGAGCGGGAACTTCACGCGGTGGTTGCCGCTGGCCACGACCTTGCTCATCAGCGCCGAGTAGTCGGTGGCGATGTCGTCCCCGATGAACTCGGCCATGTTCGTGAAGCCCATGACGCGGTGATAGAAGTCGACCCAGTCGTCCATCCGGCCGAGCTCGACGTTGCCGACGACGTGGTCGAGCGCCTGGAAGATCCGCCGCGGGGCACCGTCCCCCCGCTGGTTGAGCCTGCGCCGTCCTGAGCCTGTCGAAGGGTCGAAACCGCTGGTGCGCGCGACGTACCCGGGCAGGTACGCGCCGTCGTACCGCGAGCGGTCGACAAGGGTGTGGCGGGTGTCGCCGTACGTCGCGATCGCGCCGACGCGGACCGTGCCGTGCTCGTCGGTGACGTCGTGCGGCTCCTCGAGGACGGTCGCGCCCTGCTCGCGCGCGTGGGCGACGCAGCGGTCGACATCGGGCACCTCGAGGGCGATGTCGACGATGCCGTCGCCGTGCGCGGCGTGGTGTGCGACGAGGGTGCTGTCGGCAGCGACGGCGCCCTTCAGGACGAAGCGCACCCCGCCGCTGCGCAGCACGTACGCCGCGTGGTCGCGGTTGCCGGTCTCGGGACCGGAGTACGCGACGAGCTCCATCCCGTACGCCGACTGGTAGTAGTGGGCGGCCTGCGCGGCGTTGCCCACGACCCAGACCACCGCGTCCCAGCCGGTCACCGGGAAGGGATCGTTCTGCTCGTCGTACTCGACCAGGCCGACGAGCTGCTTGAGCTGGTCGACGTCGAGTCCGGCGAGAGCTTCCTCACTGGTCAGCGTGTGCTCGATGGTCATCGCGGGTCCCTCCGTGAACGGTTGTGGTCCCGATCACAGCGTCTCGTCGACCGCTGTGCAACCCGTGCGCCGCGGGCTGGCCAGAACGTGCAGATCGCCCATCCGATCCCCCTTTGTGGTGGACGACCAGCCCAGTTCATACGACAGTAGGCAGATGACCCTCGACGAGCTGGACCTCGCCCTGATCCGCGCGATGCACGCGCATCCGCGTGCGGGAGTGCTGGAGCTGTCCCGCACCACCTCCGTCGCCCGCGGCACCGTCCAGGCACGCCTGAAGCGGCTCGAGGAGGAGGGCGTGATCACCGGGTACGGACCGGACGTCGACCTGCGGCGTGCCGGGTTCCCGGTCCAGGCCTATGTGACGCTGGAGATCGCGCAGGGCGCGCTCGACGAGGTCCGCGAGGCTCTGGACGCGATCTCGCAGGTGGTCGAGGCGGTCGTGACGACGGGGTCGTTCGACGTGCTGTGCCTCGTGGCCACGGCGTCGCACGAGGACCTCCAGGCGACGCTGCTGCGGCTCGACCAGTCACCGAGCATCGTCCGCTCGACGAGCATCGTCGTGCTGTCGGTGCTCATCGCACGGCGTGTGCAGCCGCTGCTGGAGTCCGCTCCACGCCCCGGCACCACCCGCGCCCCCGCGTACCGGGGATAGGCCGCCGGCCAGGCCGCGCTCAGCGCCGGCGCGTGCTCCGTACGACGAACGTCGGCGCCTCGGTGAAGGCCACCGGTAGGTTGCGCACCTGCGGCATCGCCGCACCGCGCGACTCCAGCTCGTCCTCGAGCTCGGCGACGCGCGACTGCAACGCCATCACCTGGTTCTCGAGCTCGAGGACGCGCTTGACGCCCTCGAGCCCGAGTCCCTCGGCGGTCAGTCGCGCCACCGATCGCAACAGCTCGATGTCGCGCAGCGAGTAACGACGCCCGCCACCCCCCGTGCGCGCGGGACGGACCAGCCCTAGCCGGTCGTACGTCCGCAGGGTCTGGGGGTGCAGCCCGGACAGCTCGGCGGCGACGCTGATCACGAAGACCTTCGCTTCGGGGCCCGGCGGCACGAAGTCACCGTTGCCGCGCGACATCATCACGCACCTCCCGCGAAGAGCGTCGCGCGTGGGTCGCCGCCGTCGCGCGCATCCCGGTACGACTCGACCGCGGCCCGCTCCCCCTCGGTCGGCGCCGTGGGCACCTGGACCTCGACGGTCACGAGCAAGTCGGCCTTGGTGCCGTCCTTGCGCGGCGCACCCTTGCCCCGGGCCCGGAACGTACGCCCGTTGGGCGTGCCCGCCGGGACCTTGATGCGGACCGGCGCCCCGCCCAGCGTCGGGACCGCGATCTCGGCGCCCAGCACGGCCTCGTCGAACGTGACCGGCACGGTGACCGTGAGGTTGTCGCCCTTGCGGCCGAACACCCGGTGCGGCTTCACGTGCACGGTGACGTACAGGTCGCCGTTGGGACCGCCGTTCTCGCCCTTCGTACCCTTGCCCTTGAGGCGGATGCGCTGGCCGTCCTTGACGCCGGCGGGGATGCGGACCTGCATCGTCCGCGACGACGCGGCGCGTCCCGACCCGTGGCACGTGTCGCAGGCCTCGTCGACGACCAGGCCACGGCCGCGGCAGACGTCGCACGGCTCGGTCATCGTGAAGACGCCGCCCGACGCGCTGGTCTGCATGCCACTGCCCTCGCAGCGGGGGCAGACCCGCGGGACGGTGCCCGCCTTGGCCCCGGTGCCGTGGCAGGTCGGGCACGGCTCGTCGCTGGACATCCGCAGCGACACCGTCGTCCCCGAGATCGCGTCCTCGAACGCCAGCGTCGTCTCGGACTCGAGGTCGGCACCGCGACGCGCCGGCGCCGAGCGCGTACGTGCCCCGCCGCCACCAAACACCCCGCCGAGCAGGTCGGAGAAGTCGAACCCCCCGCCGCCGCTCTGGCCGTAGCCAAATCCGCCGGTGCCCGTTCGGCCGCCGCCGAACCCGCCGCCGAACCCGCCGGAGGAGAACATCGCTCGCTGCTCGTCGTACTCCTTGCGCTTCTCGGCGTTGGAGAGCACGCCGTACGCCTCGGAGATCTCCTTGAACTTGTCCTCGGCGGCCTTGTCGCCGGGCTTGGCATCGGGGTGGTGGTCCCGCGCGAGCTTGCGGTACGCCTTTTTGATGTCGGACGCGCTCGCGTCCTTCGAGATTCCCAGGACCTTGTAGAAGTCCTTCTCGAACCACTCGTTGTTCACGAGACCACCTCCCTACTTCTGATCGATCGAATTCTCGTGCGGATCACTCCGCCGTGGGCTCGGACGCGCCGTCGACCTCCGAGGTTGCCTCGGCCTCGCCGGCGGGATCGTGCTCGACGACCGAGACCCGCGCGGGGCGCAGGATCTTGTCGCCGATCCGGTATCCGACCTGCATGATCGCGTCGACGGTCGGCTCGCCCTCGGGCGCGTCGGCGTCGAGGCGGTGCATGAGCGCCTCGTGGAGCATCGGGTCGAACACGTCGCCGTGCTTGCCGAATGGCTCCAGCCCGTGCGCGCTCGTGGCCTGGACGAGCGAGTCAGCGACGGCCTTGAAGCCGCCCTCCAGCTCACCGTGGTCACGGGCGCGGCCGATGTCGTCGAGCACCGGGAGGAACGAGACGAGGACGGACGCCGTGGCGTTCACCCGCTGCACCTCGCGGTCGCGGTCGACGCGCCGCTTGTAGTTGACGTACTCGGCCTGCAGGCGCTGGAGATCGAGCGTCCGCTCGGCGAGCTGGCGCGCGAGGTCGGACGCGGCGAGCTCCTCCTCCTGGGCCGTGGCCTCGGGGGCCGGAGCAGCCTCCTGCTCCGGCACCCCCTCAGCCTCGGGCGTGACGTCGCGCTCCGACGTCACTTGTTCTCACCCTCGTCGTCGACGATCTCGGCCTCGACCACGTCGTCCTCCTCGGCCTGCGCCTGCCCCTCACCGGAGCCGGCGGCGTTGGCCTGGGCCGACGCGGCCTCGTACATCGCCGTCCCCATCTTCTGGCTCGACTCGCCGAGCTTGGCGATGGCGGCCTTGATGGCGTCGGTGTCGTCGCCGTTGAGCGACTCCTTGAGGGCGTCGACGTCGGCCTGGACCTCGGTCTTGACGTCGTCGGAGACCTTGTCGCCGTTCTCGGCGAGGAACTTCTCCGTCGAGTGGACGAGCGTCTCACCCTGGTTGCGGACCTCGACGGCCTCCTTGGCCTTGCGGTCCTCCTCGGCGTACTGCTCGGCCTCGCGGACCATCCTGTCGATGTCGTCCTTGGAGAGGGCCGACCCGCCGGTGATCGTCATCGACTGCTCCTTGCCGGTGCCCCGGTCCTTGGCGGAGACGTTGACGATGCCGTTGGCGTCGATGTCGAAGGTGACCTCGATCTGCGGCACGCCACGCGGGGCCGGCGCGATGCCCGTCAGCTCGAACGTGCCGAGCATCTGGTTGTGCGCCGCGATCTCGCGCTCGCCCTGGTAGACCTGGATCGCGACCGACGGCTGGTTGTCGTCGGCGGTCGTGAAGACCTCCGAGCGCCGGGTCGGGATCGTGGTGTTGCGCTCGATGAGCTTGGTCATCACGCCACCCTTGGTCTCGATACCGAGCGACAGCGGGGTGACGTCGAGCAGCAGCACGTCCTTGACCTCGCCCTTGAGGACGCCGGCCTGCAGGCTCGCGCCGACGGCGACGACCTCGTCAGGGTTCACGCCCTTGTTGGGCTCCTTGCCGCCGAGCAGCTCACGGACCAGGTCGGACACGGCCGGCATGCGGGTCGAGCCACCGACGAGGACCACGTGGTCGATGTCGGCGACCTTGATGCTGGCGTCCTTGATGACGTGCTCGAACGGCGCACGGGTGCGCTGGAGCAGGTCGGCGGTGATCTTCTGGAACTCCGCACGCGTCAGCGTCTCGTCGAGGAACACGGGGTTCTTCTCGGCGTCGACGGTGATGTACGGCAGGTTGATCGAGGTCGACTGCGAGCTGGACAGCTCGATCTTGGCGCGCTCGGCAGCCTCACGGACACGCGGCATGGCCATCTTGTCCTTGGTGAGGTCGAGGCCGGTGCTCGCCTTGAACTTGTCGACGATCCAGTCGACGACCTTCTGGTCCCAGTCGTCGCCGCCGAGGTGGTTGTCGCCGCTGGTGGCCTTCACCTCGATGACGCCGTCGCCGATCTCGAGCAGGGACACGTCGAAGGTGCCGCCGCCGAGGTCGAAGACGAGGATCGTCTGGTCGTCGCCCTTGTCGAGCCCGTACGCCAACGCAGCGGCGGTGGGCTCGTTGATGATGCGGCTCACGTTGAGGCCGGCGATCTCGCCCGCCTCCTTGGTGGCCTGGCGCTGAGCGTCGCTGAAGTATGCCGGGACGGTGATCACCGCGTCGGTGACCGGCTCGCCCAGGTATGCCTCTGCGTCGCGCTTGAGCTTCTGCAGCACGAACGCCGAGATCTGCTGCGGGGTGAAGGTCTTGTCGTCGATCTTCACGGACCAGTCGGTGCCCATGTGACGCTTGACCGAACGGATGGTCCGGTCGACGTTGGTGACACCCTGGCGCTTGGCGACCTCTCCGGTCAGCACCTCGCCGTTCTTGGCGAAGGCGACGACGGACGGGGTCGTACGCGCACCCTCGGCGTTCGCAATGACGGTGGGCTCTCCGCCCTCCAGCACGGCGACGACAGAGTTGGTCGTGCCGAGATCGATTCCGACCGCACGGGCCATGAGTTCCTCCTGATGGATCGCGGGGCGGGCTCGCGACCCGCCGATTTGCCTGCACTCAGTTAATTGAGTCTGATCCTATCAACTTATGTGAGCGCGACTTCATTCCACCCTAGCGCCAACGTTTTCGCCCTCGTCGAGTGGTGACCAGACCAGGCGGTCGGTTAATATCTACGTATGTACGAAGATACGCAGATAGATTCGTTCGATGCCGACAGCCAGTACGCGGAGCTCGCCGCGGAGGTCTTCTCGATGCTGGCTGACCCCACGCGGGTCCGGATCATCCTCGCGCTCCGCAACGGCGAGCTCTCGGTCAACGCGCTCGCCGAAGCCGCTGCGAAGTCCCCGACAGCGGTCTCCCAGCACCTGGCGAAGCTGCGGTGGGGGCGGGTCGTTCGGTCCCGCCAGGAGGGCAACCGGGTCTTCTACTCGCTGACCGACGAGCACGCGCGCACCCTCGTCACCCAGGCCGTGTTCCAAGCACAGCACTCAGTTGACGACATGCCCCCGCACCACGGCAGGCATCCGGGTCGGCAGAACGGCGCGCCATGACCTCCGTCCACGCGCACGGCCACGGGCACCGGCACGGGCTGAGCGGCTGGCTTCACGAGCTGTTCGGCCCGCACTCGCACGACCCGGCAAGATCTGTGGACGACGTCCTGGAGGCAAGCGGGCAGGGCATCCGCGCGGTCACGATCAGCCTCGCCGTCCTCGCCCTGACCGCGATGGCGCAGCTCACGATCGTCGCGGTGAGCGGATCGGTCGCCCTGCTGGCCGACACGGTCCACAACTTCTCCGACGCCCTGACCGCCGTGCCGCTGTGGATCGCTTTCGCCCTCGGCCGCCGGCTGGCCACGGACCGGTACACCTACGGCTTCGGACGCGCCGAGGACCTGGCCGGACTCTGCGTGGTCGCGATGATCGCCCTCTCCGCGGTCGTCGCCGGCGTGGAGTCCGTCCGCCGTCTGGGCACACCGGTGCCGATCGAGAACTTGGGCTGGGTGCTCGTCGCCGGGCTCATCGGGTTCGCCGGCAACGAGGTCGTCGCGGTCTACCGCATCCGGGTCGGTCGCCGGATCGGCTCTGCCGCCCTCGTCGCGGACGGCCTGCACGCCCGTACCGACGGACTCACATCCCTCGCTGTCGTCCTCGGAGTAGTCGGGATCTGGTCCGGGTTCCCGCTCGCAGACCCGATCGTCGGCCTGCTCATCACCCTCGCCATCCTCGTCCTGCTGTGGGGGACGGCCCGGGACGTCGGGCGCCGCCTGCTCGACGGCGTCGACCCGGACCTCACCCACCGCGCCCGTCACGTGCTCGCACACGCTCCTGGCGTCGTGGAGGTCACCGACCTCCGACTCCGCTGGATCGGACACCGGCTCGCCGTCCAAGGTCGGCTGCGGTTCCCTCTCGGCACCCCGCTCGCGGCCGCCGACGCGACCACGGCGACCGTCGCCGACGAGGTACGCCGGGTGCTACCTGCAGTCGGCAAGGTCGACCTGGTCGTGACCGTCAGATGACGAGCTCGGGCTGCAGCTGCTTGGGGGTCCAGACCTTCTGCCGTCGCGCCGCCAGCGCGGTCAGGAGGATCGCGACGACGAACACGCCGAACAGCACCGAGACGTCGCGAACGATGATCCACGCCTCTCCCCCGTAGAGCGTCTGCCGCAGCCCGTTGACCCCGTACGACATCGGCAGAAGCCAGTGCAGCGACCGCAGCGGCTCGGGGATCGTCTCCCACGGGAAGGTGCCCCCCGCGGTGACGAGCTGGACGAGCATGAGGACGAGCCCCAGGAACTCGCCCACCTCGCCGAGCCAGGCGTTGAGCGCCTGCAGGATCGCAACGAAGGTCATCGACGCGATCACGAGCAGGGCGACTGTCGCGACCTCGTAGACCGGATCGATGTCGAGTGCGAACCGGACGATCGTGAACATGACCGCGACCTGGACCAGTCCGACGACCGCCGGCGGGATCCACGCGCCGAGCGCCGTCCGGGTCGCCGGACCGTTCGCCGCGAGGGCACGCGACGACAACGGCCGGACGAGCAGGAAGAGCACGTACGCCCCGATCCATGCCGCGAGCGACATGAAGAACGGGGCGAGGCCGGCACCGTACGACCCGGCGGGCGCGAGCGTGTCCTCCTTGACCGCCACCGGATCACCGATCGTCTCCGCGGTGTCACGCGCGGTCGTCTTGTCCAGGTCGGGGACCTTGCGCAGCCCGTCCTGCAGTCCGTTCCGGAGCTCGCTGGTCCCGGTCTCGAGCCTCGCGCTGCCCTTGCGCAGCGCGAGGCTCGAGGTGGCGAGCCGCTCAGCGCCGTTCGCCACCTCCTCCGTCCCGTCCGCCAGCGTGCCGGCACCACGTGCCAGCGTCTGGGCGCCGCGGTCGACGCGCGCCGACCCCGAGGCGAGCTCGGCTCCTCCCGACGCGGCCTTCCTGACGCCTCGCGTGAGAACGGGGGCCGCGCCCGCGAGCTTCTCGGTGCCGGCGGCGACCTCGGAGGATCCCCTGCTCAGCGCGTCCAGCCGGTCTGCCGCGCTCTCGATCTGCGCTGCCACCGCGTCGACGGGGACTTCGGCGTCGGCGAACAACGCCAGCAGGGCGTCTCTCTCGGCGTCGGTCATCCTCCCCTGCTCGACGAGCGAGTCGAGGCCTTCGTCGAGCGAGGCTCGCGCGGCACGGAACTGGTCGACCACCGCGCCCGCCACCTCCGCCGCGTCGTCACCGACGGCGGCGACCTTCGCGTTTCCCGCGGCGACCTCCTGCGCGCCGTTCGCGAGCTTGCGCGTGTCCGCCGGCAGGCTCCCCGTGCGGCGCTTCAGCTCCTCGAGCCCGTTCGAGAGCGTGGTCGCGCCGTTGGCGATACGACGCGTCCCAGTCGCCAGCTCACCGGCACCCGACTCGAGGCGGGCGGCACCGTTCGCCGCCTCCTCAGCGCCACGCGCGAGCGTCGCCGTCCCGTCGACGAGCTCGGCGGTCCCACTGGTGAGCTGACTGGAGCCGGTGACGAGCTCCTGTGCGCCGTTCACCCCCTTGGTGAGATCGGTGTGCACCACGGAGAGGCCGTCGAGGAAGCTGCTCGCGGCGACGGTGCCGACCTGTGTCGCGATCGTGTCCCGCACATCTCCCACGATCGTCTCGGCGACCCGGGTGACGATGTAGTTGTTCGCGTTGTTCGTAATGAGGGTGAGCCCTGCGCGCTCCGGCTCGAACCGGGCGGACGACGTCAGCTCCTCGGAGAACTGTGGACCGATGATGAGCGCGGCGTCGTAGCGTCCGTTCCGCACACCGGACTCCGCCTCGCCCTCCGTCGTCTCGACCCAGCCGAATCCGCCGTCGCCGCGCAAGAGGCGCTCGGCGACCTCGCCTCCGTAGTCGACCTTCTCGGTCGTCCCGTTGATCGCGTTGGTCGTGGTCGCACCACGGTCCTGCACCACGAGGGCCGCCGGTACGCGGTGGAGCTCGCCGTACGGGTCCTCGTTGGCGAACAGGTAGAGCCCTGCGTACAACGAAGGGATCACGGCCATGGCGAGGATCGCCAGCTTGGGCAGCGTGCCTGCACTGATGCGCCGGATCTCCGAGACGGCCAGGCGGATCGCGATCATTGATCCTTCTCCCTCGTACGGGGAGCACCGGGCTCCTGCTGGTCGTCTGCCGGCGCCTCGCCGAACAGCCAGGCGGTGTCGAGCGCCTCGTCGGGGGCCGGACGGTCAGGGTCGGCGGCGGTTGGTCGCGGCGCCGACGGCGGCCGGGTCCGGAGGGCCTCCAGTGGTGTCGCCCGGCGCGCACTGTCCCCGCGGGCCGGCGGGATGTCGGCACCGAGGTCCCGCGCCGAGGAGCGGCCGCACTGGACCAGCACCCCGTACCCGAACGACGCATACGCCTGAGCGATCTCCCACCAGTCCGCTGGCTCTCCGCCGTGCCTGTCGGGCAGGGAGAGCACGAGGAAGCGGACCTCCTTCCGCTCGGCAGCTAGCGCGGTGAGCAGTGCCGTGCGGACGGCGCCCCCGACCTCGTCGACCCGGACGGTGCGCAGCGCTCCCATGTCGTGCCTGTCCAGCCAGCGCGTCGGCCCGCCCGGCGCGCTACCCCGGCGGGCCAGGGCGAGTCCCTCGGCGGTGACGGTCCCCACCGGGACGGCGTCGTCGGGCTCGGAGACGGCGGGGAGGTCGACGACGGCGGTGAGGCGTCGGCGCTCCGTCCGGTCCTCGGTCTCCGACCCGTCGTCCCTGACGAGGCGGACCCGACCCGAGAAGGGGGCGAGGCGACCGGTCGCGACGAGGGCCATGGCCGTGTGGCCCTGCCCGGGCTCCCCCGCCATGAGCACGCACTCACCGGTCGAGACGGTGAACCGGTCGAGCTCGAGCAGCGGGCCGCGCCGCCCGTAGACCGTGATGTCCTCCAGCACGAGCTGCACGTCCGCACTCCCTCGGTCAGCGACCGCGTGGGCGTCGTCGCGGCTGGCGCGCGCTCCTGCCCAGCGGCGTCATGGGCGTTTGAGCATCGGGATGAACGCCGCGACCACCAGCAGTACCCAGGTGGTGAGGATGTAGGGCCACGTGTAGTGCGGCTGATCGGTCAGGTCCGTCATGACGAGGGTCGTCACCGCCGTGATCGCCGCACCGACCGCGGCGTACACCCACGAGGCGGCGCTGCTCTTGAGGAACACGACCGACAGCGCGATCGCCGTCAGGACGCCGGAGTATCCGGCCAGGCCCTCCGCGATGGTGGCGTCGGTCTCTCCGAGCGCAAGCGCGCAGAGGCTCCCGATCACGCTGCCCATCACGGCGGCGAGACCGACCTTCCAGGAGGCGATGAAGAGCCCCAGGAGGATCAGCGCGCCGGCCCACACGCTGTTGACCAGCACGACCTCGGAGACGTTGGTGAGCAGCGAGCGCAGCACGGACTCCCCCGTACCGTCGGTGGCGTGCACGGTCGATCCGCTGACGTGCAGGTTGAGGGTCGAGGCGTAGATGATCCCAGCGACCGTGCAGAACGGTGCGGTCGTCGACGGGAGAGCAAAACGCTTGAGCGGCTCGGTGGCGAAGAGCCACACGAAGAACCACGTCACCGGCGCGCACAGGACGCCCCCGATGACGGTGAAGAGGTACGCCCACCCCTCGCCGCCCATCGCGGTGTACATCGCGGCGCCGATGAGCGCGCCGTTGAACCCCTGCATCCCGATCCGGATGTTGTCCGCACCGACGCGCATGAGGGCACCGGCAACTGTCGAGCAGACGGCTCCGATGACAACGAGCAGCGCCATCTGCCAGTCGGCGAAGAAGAAGCCGGCGATGATCAGGAGGCCGGTCCACACGTTGTTCTGGAAGAAGATCTCGGACACCCCGCGCGGCAGCGTGGAGGCCCACGTGACCCAGGTAGTCAGTGGTGACGCAGTGGCTCCGGACGTCGACATGTCGGCTCCTAGCTCTTACGGATGGCGGGGGCATCGATGCCGGTGAGCAGGCATCGCAGGGCGCGCCAGGCCAGCGTGATCGCATGCAGGACGACCTGAGTGTCATCGCCCAGGAGCCGGACCCAGACGCCGGCGTCAGCGGGGAGCGCGCTGACTCCGAGGACGAGGCCAGCAGCGGAGGACGGCCGTAGCGCCTCGTGAAGGAGGTCATTGACCTCGCCCACCGAGGCGCGTGGCGTGAATACGTACAGCGTGGAGAGGACGTCGTGATCGTCCAGCACCGCGAGTCCACCCGTGACCCCGTCGCTGGGGGTCAGGCGCACCCGGTCCAGTGCGACCATCGCCCCGTCAGGACGACGTACCTCGAGGTCCGACGCGATCGCGGTGTACTGGTGGCGCTCGTCGCGGGCGAGGCGTCCTGAGATGAGCGTCTCGCCCAGGACGAGCGTCCCCGACGGCGCGAGCGTCACCGACGTGCGCTGATAGAGGCGCGCGCCGCCGAAGGCGATGACCGGGTCCGGCAGGTACTCGAGGTAAGCGTCCTCGGCGACCGAGATGTTGGTCTGGGCCACCGCGTAGTCGTGCTCCATCCGCAGCACCTTCGTGTACGCCGATGTCGTCACGTACGCCGACGTGCCCGCTCCGAACGTGAGGTCGGTACGGAGCCGGTCGCCCTGGAGGATCCCGGCCCCGGTCGACATGAGATACGTGTACGGCATGTCGGGACGGGCGAGGTCGTAGTAGAGCGGGCGCATGATCTGCAGCGGCGACTTCTGGTAGTGCTGGACCAGCTCAGTCCCATTGCCGGTCCGGCCGAACTCGAGCTGGAGCACCCCGACCTTCCCGGGGCTGCCGGACGGCAGGGTGTCCGGCACGCCGCTGAAGCGTGCGACCTCGCGCGGCACCCGGTCGGGCTCGTAGTACGAAGGATCGAGCCGGTGCCCGCCGTACCGCGACGCCGGCGCCAGACCGCTCGCGGGTGTGGGCGACACGGCGCGGACGGTGGCGGCTTTCATCGCGACAGCACCGCCGGGCGGGCTTCCCACGCAGCGAGGATCTGGTCCTGCAGCGCGTCGACACCCTCCCCCGTCAGCGAGTTCGTGAGCACCACCGGTTTGCCGTCGCGCACCCGACGGGCATCGGACTCCATGACCTCGAGATCGGTCCGGACATACTGGGCGATGTCGATCTTGTTGATCACAAGGATGTCGGAGTCGGTGATCCCGGGCCCCCTCTTGCGTGGCATCTTCTCCCCCTCGGACGTGTCGAGGACGAAGACGAAGACGTCGGCCAGCGACGGCGAGAACGTGAGCGTCAGGTTGTCCCCGCCCGACTCGTAGACCAGCGTGTCGACCTGCGGAAACCGCTCGAGCATCTCGGCTCCCGCGGCGAGGTTCATCGTCGGGTCGTCGCGGACCGCGGTGTGGGGGCAGGCGCCCGTCTCGACGCCGACCACCCGATCCGGGTCCAGAACCCCCGCGAGCTCACGACGCACATGCTGCGCGTCCTCCTGCGTGTAGATGTCGTTGGTGATGACCGCGGGCTGCCGGCCGGCGGCGAAGAGCCGAGGCACGAGTGCCTCCGTCAGCGCCGTCTTGCCCGAGCCCACCGGTCCTCCGATGCCGATCCGCAGCACGTCCTCGCTCATTCGTCCTCCTCGTTCTCGTCGCTCTTGCCTCGCTGTGGTGTCGTCAGCTCGCGAAGAGTCGTGCCTCCGCGCGCTCGTGCTGGGCGGACATGGCGTCCGCCATCGGGACGCACCCGCCCATGTCCTCGAGGTCACGACCGACCGCCTCGGCGGCCTCCTCGGCGATGACAGGTCCGACCGCGTGCAGCACGACCTGCACGTGCCGATGGTCGGAGAGCCGCAGACGCAGAGCCGCCCCGAGGAAGCTCACCGCGAACGCGAACATGTCCGAGGCGACCGCCTGCTCCGTGCCTACGCCGGTCGCCGCATAGGCGACTGCCGTCGCGACCGGCTGACAGCCCGGCGTCTCCTTGGCGGCCACGGCCCGCTTCCACTCCTCGAGCTCCGGTCCCCCGATCGCCTCGAGTGCGATGTCGGTGAGCTGGTGACCGCTGCGCACCGACGCCCGGCGCATCTCTGCGTTGAGCTTCGCGGCGAACAGCATCTCGTCGACCCGGCGTACGCGCTCCCAGTCACCGTCCTCGACCGCCTCGTGCGCCCGGGCGAGCGCCGTGGCGTCCCCCGGGCCGACGGAGTGCCGCAGCAGTCCGATGAGCAGACCCTCGATCCCGTCCTGGTCGACCGCACGCGCCTGGCTGAACCCCTCGAGCCCGTGCGACATCGTGTAGAAGCCGCTCGGGAACGCGGAGTCGGAGAGCTGGAGGCTCACCAGGAGGTCACGCACTGCGGTCGACGTCATCGCGGTCTCAGGCGAGGAAGAACAGCTGGGTCAGCGGCAAGGACTCCGCCGGCTCGATGTGTGCTGGCTTCCCGTCGTACGTCACCTTGTATGTCTCTGGGTCGACGTCGATGACCGGCAGCTGGTCGTTGTACATCATGTGCTGCTTGCCGATCGCCCGGCACCGCCGCACGGGCAGCACCTGGCTCTCCAGCCCCAGTTGCTCCGGGACGCCCAGGTCGATGGCGGCCTGGGACATGAAGGTGACCCGCGTCTTCTGCTGCGCCTTGCCGTACCCGCCGAACATCGGCCGGTAGTACACCGGCTGAGGCGTCGGCAGCGAGGCGTTGGGGTCCCCCATGAGCGCCCAGTTGATAAGGCCGCCCTTGATGACCATCCGCGGCTTCGCGGCAAAGGAGGAGACCGGCCAGAGCACGATGTCGGCGATCTTCCCGGCCTCGAGCGATCCGATGTAGTCGGAGACGCCTTGGGTGATCGCCGGGTTGATCGTCACCTTGGCGAGGTAGCGCAGCACCCGGAAGTTGTCGTTGCCCTCGTCGTCCTCCGGCAGTGGGCCGCGCACCTCTTTGTTGTGGTGGGCCGTCTGGAACGCGCGCGTCACGGACTCACCGATGCGCCCCATCGCCTGCGAGTCCGACGAGAACATCGACAAGACGCCCTCGTCGTGCAGCACGGTCTCCGCCGAGATGGTCTCCGCACGCACCCGCGAGTCCGCGAAAGCGACATCCTCGGGGATGTCGTGCGACAGGTGGTGGCAGACCATCACCATGTCGAGCAGCTCGTCCACCGAGTTCGCCGTGTACGGGAGCGTCGGGTTCGTCGAGGACGGGAGGATGTTGGGGTAGCCCGCAGCCCTCATGATGTCCGGCGCGTGACCACCGCCCGCACCCTCGGTGTGGTAGGTGTGGATCGTCCGACCGTCGATGGCGGAGATCGTGTCCTCCACGAACCCAGCCTCGTTGAGGCTGTCGGTGTGGATCGACACCTGAACGTCGTACTCGTCGGCCACGGTCAGCGCGTTGTCGATGACCGCTGGCGTCGAGCCCCAGTCCTCGTGCACCTTGAGCGAGGAGGCCCCGGCCTCGATCTGCTCGATGAGCGCCGCTGGCAGGGAGCCGTTGCCCTTGCCGTGAAAGCCCATGTTGACCCCCACGTCCTCCGCAGCCTGGATCATGCGGTGGAGGTTCCATGCACCCGGCGTCGTGGTGACGCCGTTCGTGGCGTCCGTCGGTCCGGTGCCGCCGCCGAACAGCGTCGTGATGCCGTTCGACAGCGCCGCCAGCGCCTGCTGCGGAGAGATGTAGTGCACGTGGCTGTCGATCGCCCCGGCGGTCGCGATGCAGTGCTCCCCCGCGAGCACCTCGGTCACGGCGCCGACGACCAGGCGGGGGTCGACCCCTTCCTGCAGGGCCGGGTTGCCCGATTTGCCGACACCGACGATCTTGCCGTCCTTGACCCCGATGTCGCCCTTGACCACACCGAGGACGGGATCGAGGACGATCGCGTTGGTGATGACGAGGTCGAGGGCACCCTGTGCGCCAGTGGCCTGTGGATCGGCCGCCATGCCGTCGCGTGCGGACTTGCCGCCGCCGTAGACGACCTCGTCGCCGTAGTGCCCCTCGTTGTAGTCCTTCTCGATCTCGATGACGAGGTTGGTGTCGGCGAGCTGAACCCTGTCGCCAGTCGTCGGACCGAAGAGATCCGTGTACTGCTTGCGCGAGACGATAGCCATCAGTTCTTCCTCGCCCTCTTCGCGGCGCCGGTCTTCTTCGCGGCGCCGGTCTTCTTCGCCGCGGTCGACTTCGTCGCCGCGCTGGACTTCTTGGCCGGTCGGGAACGTGCCGCCGGCTTGCCGTTCTTGAACTCGCCCTCGGTCATCCTGGCCATCGCGTCGATACGGGTCTGTCCGGCATCGAGCCCGCCGTCGACGAGGTTGTTGAACCCGTAGACGCGCCGCGAACCCGCGTACGCGGTCAGCGTGACGTTGCGCGTGTCGCCCGGCTCAAACCGCACGCCGGTCCCGGCCGGGATGTCGAGATGCATCCCGTACGCCTTCTCCCGCTCGAAGAGCAGGGCGCGATTGACCTCGAAGAAGTGGAAGTGCGACCCGATCTGCACTGCCCGATCACCCGTGTTGCTCACGGCGATCGTGACGCTCTCGCGCCCGGCATTGATCTCGATGTCGTCGTCGAGGTGGTGGTACTTAGGGCTTCCCAGCATGTGGTTCCCTCCGCTCTGTGCGGGCCCGCGCCAGAGGCGTAGCCCGATGGCTCAGTGGGGCGAGGTGAGGACCTCGTCGTGGGAGGCGCCGCGCTCGGCAGACGTCTCGTACGGTGCGTGGTGACGGGGATGCGGGTGGGAATGACCTCCCGCATCGACCTCGAACGCGTGTGAGTGGGCGTACCCGTGACCGTGGTCCGCGAGGAGGCCGGCAGCGATCCCGTCGAGCCCGTGGCTCAGGTCGTGCTGCGCGGCACCCACCCGGCGGCGGATGACGTCGAGCACGGCCCGCTCCGAGAGCAGCGGTCCGAAGAACGTCGCGTGCTCGGAGGGCAGCCCCGCCGGTGCGGTCCGCGCGAAGCCGGCCGGCACCACGACCACGTCGTCGGAACCGAGCAGGCGAGCCCGGTCCACGGCGTGTGCCAGGTCCGCCGTGGCAGCGACGCACGCCACCTCGACCTGGACGCCGGCACCGTGCGTGCGCACGAGGTGGGCGATGCGATGCAGCTCCGCGTCGTCGAACGGGTTGGACGACGGCGCGGTGACGAGCATCCCACTGCCGTGGCACTGTCGTGCCGTCTCCGTCGCAGCACGACGCAGCCAGGCAACCATGTGGTCGATGGTCCCGAAGCTCGGGCACAGAGCCACGCGTCCGGCGCCGGCGCTGGCTGCGATCCAGCTCAACGTCTTGGCGGCGTCGGCCACCATGACCGGGTCCCGGCCCCACGTCATGGGAAGGACCGCCACGCGGGCTTCATCCGCAGCGAGGTGCGTCGTGACGGCGTCGCGCAACGCGCGTCCGGGCGGGGTCACCACAGCACCAGGCAGCGCGTCGAGCAGCGGCACAAGGTCGCTCCCCTGAGCGCTCTCGTGGCCACCGACGAGAACCGTCGTGACCGCGCCGTGCTCCCCCGTCGGCATTACGTCAGGCCGCCACAGGATCGTGACAGGACACGAGCTTGCTGCCGTCGATGAACGTCGCCTCGACCTGGAGCAAGGCAAGGCGTTCGCGTACGCCGGGCATGCAGTCAGCCTCGGACACGACATGCTTGCCGAGCTCCATGCACTCCGCGACCGACTTGCCGTCACGTGCCGCCTCGAGGATTGCCTCGGAGACGAGAGCCTGGACTTCGCTGAGGTTGAGCTTGGTGCCGCGGTCTCGCCGCCGCCGGGCCAGCTCGGCGACCTGGTACACGTAGAGCTTGTCGATCTCTCGTGGCGTGAGATTCATTGCCTCGACCACCTTTCATGTTCGCGGCTGGCGACGGACAGACACCAACCTGGGTGTGTCGTACCTCATCCGATAGTTCGCTGGGGCCGTGTGCACCGCAAGTCGAAAGAGGCGTCTGACCAGCGCGAAGGATTCGCGAGGCGTATCTCGCCCGCGCCGTTAGCCTGACCGGGTGGAGGCCATCTGGTTCGTCCTGGGCGTCGTCGTCCTGACGGCGACACTGCTCGACGTCTTCCTCACGGCACTGAACTACGACGAGGCCGGGTTCATCAGCGGCGTGGTGACGCGTGTGCAGTGGCGCGTCCTACGTCAGATCACCCGGCGGCTTCCCCGTCGCTGGCGAGCGGTCGGCCTGCGCCAGGTCACCGGCATCCAGATCGTCGTCGTGATCGCCGTCTGGCTGTTCGGGATCATCCTCGGGTTCGGGCTGGTCTACTACGGGCTGATGTCGAAGTCGTCGTTCTCCGTCTCGGGCAGTGGCGCAGGGCTCACGCTCTTCGACGCGCTCTACTTCAGCGCCGCTCAGCTGTCGACCGTCGGCGGCTCGTCGCTGACAGCCGAGACCGACCTGCTGCGCTTCCTCAGCATCACCGAGACGCTGACCGGCGTCATCCTGATCTCCCTCGTCCTCACGTTCCTGCTCGGCGTGTACTCGGTCATCAGCGACCTCAACACCCTGTGCCGCTATTTCTTCACCGTCGAACGTGGTGCAGGCTCCCCCGTCGCGAGTCTCTCGCCCTTCTTCCGCGACGGGCAGCCCAACGGACTCGACGGCCATCTCGATGGCATCGTCGGCGCGTTCGCCGCGTACACCGACGGTCTCCGCTTCCACCACGCCGCGTACTACTTCCAGAGCGGACACGACCAGTTCGCGCTCCCGTACGCGCTCCGCATGCTCGCCGGGACGCTCGGGGCGCTCAGATGGGGCCTGCCTTCGGGGCACCCCGCGTCGACCGACCCCGGACTGGTCCCTCTCACCTTCCAGTTCCTCGAGTTCGGGGAGTACATAAAGAGGGGCGCACCCTGGAAGAGTCGCGACGTACCCGAAGTCGTGAGCGCCGAGGAGTTCACGACCCTCGTCCGGGATCACGGACGTGACGCGGGAGACGGCTGGGTCGGCCAGTTCGTCGACCTCGACGCGTCGATGGCGCGGCTCGCCCAGGTCGAGCCGCTCGCCGACATCGACGACGCCTATCAGCGCTACAGCCAGTGGCTGCCGTTCGCGTACCGGGCCCAGCAGATCGCCCTCGCCGTGAGCAAGGACCTCGACTACCAACCCGCCATCGTCACGGACAGACCGATCTCGCTCTTGCACAGCCACGACACTCTCGCCATGCAGACCGTTCTGGCGGAAGAGTCGTCACCGGTCCGTCCGCAGCCCGACCCGGCGCGCGAGCTCCCGGCCCCCGCAGGCTCCCGCCTCTCGCGCTGGTGGTCGTCGCTGGACCTGCGGCACTCCCAGGTCGATCCCGGGTACGCGCGTCTGCGCGCGGCAAGCCGAGCCGTCCTCGCGGCCGTCAGCGCCGCGCTCCTCCTCTATCTGTTCCTCGACGCGACCGGCCGTACCGCCCTGCAGCCGGCCATCTTCTGCGGGTTCGTGGGCATGCTGAGCACCGGGGCCTCAGGAGGCACGACGCCCCGCGCCGCGAGGATCACCAGTGCCCTCGTCGTCCTCCCGATCGGGGTCGTCGTGCTCCTGGGCGCCCTCGTCTCCGACTCTGTCCTGCTGACCGGAGTCCTCGTCGTCGTGGTCGCCTTGCTGGGCGTCTGGTCAGGGCGGTTCGGCCCTCGCTGGGCATCGCTCGGCCGCGTCACGTTCATGTCGTACTACTTCGCCCTGATCCTGCGGCTGGACATCTCGGAGGTGCTGCCGTACCTCTGCGCGGCCGTGGTCGGCGTCGCGATGGCATTCCTGTTCAACCACGTCCTGCTCCCGCCGCGACCCCGCCGGATCCTCCGCAGCGGGATCGACGGGTTCGGCCACCGCCTCCTGTCTTCGCTGGACCCGCTCCTCGACGCCGTCGCCGGGGCACGGTGGGATCCCGACATCCGTCGGCGTGTCTCTCTCAGCGAGCGCCAGCTCCGCAGAGACGCGGCGTTCCTCGAGGGTCAGCTGAGCGCCGACGAAAGCATGACGGACATCCCCGCCGAACGAGCCGCCGCGCTCCGGCTTCGGGTGTTCGACAGCGAGCTCGCGCTCACGAACCTCGTCATGGCGGCGCGCAACGTCACCGGCACGGTGATCTCGCTGGAGCTGCGTGGCCGACTTGCGGGCCGGATCGAGCTACTGCAGGCCCACCTCGTCCAGATGGCCAGACAGCCAGGGATCCCGGGCGCGGAGGCGCCCGCACGCGACGTGACCCCGCTCGCCCCATGGAGCGACGACGACCCACCTCCGACATGGCCGAAGGCGGCGCGGCTCCTGTACCAGGCGATCGGCGACCTCCACCGCTCCGCCCGCGAGTTCCGGACCGTCGCGGTGGCGACCCTCGACCCGACCGTCCCGTTCACCGCCGCCCTGAGCGACGACGTCGGCGTCGACAGCGAGCCCGACCGTTCCGTCGCGACGCCGACGCCGGACGCCGCAGCCGGCGGCCGACCGTTGTCCCCCACGACCCGCCTCGCCACCCAGGCCGCCGTCGCCACGGGCGCCGCGCTGACGATTGGCGAGATCGTCTCCGCGACCCACCAGTACTGGGCTGCGCTCGCGGCGTACCAGGTACTGGGTGGGACCAACGGCGAGACCTTCGTCAAGGGCGCGCAGCGTGTGGCCGGCACCGTCGCGGGCGCCGCGGTCGGCTTCTGGGTCGTGCTCTCGACCGACGCCGACGCCGCAGTGGTGCTCCCGCTGCTCGCCGTCGCGGTCTTCGGGTCGACGTACTACCGCCCGGTGGCCCCGGCGGTGTCGACGTTCTGGACCACGATGATCTTCGCCCTCCTGTACGAGTTCCTCGGTCGGCTCACCACGCTCGCGCTGGAGATCCGGGTCCTGGAGACGCTTTTCGGTGCCGCGATCGCCCTCGTCGTCTCTGTCGTCGTGCTGCCCACACGCACCCGTTCCGTCGTGAACAAGGACATCGCCTCCCTCGCGAAGGACGTCGACGCGATCGTGAGCGCGAGCCTGAGCCGGCTCGCCGGCGACCGGACGATCTCGAGGTCCGCGATCCGTCAGCGGCTCTTCCTCGCCGAGCAGCACGTCCGCACGATCGACACCGCCGCCGCACCGCTGCGACTCGCCCCCAGCGCCTTCGCGGTGGGTGCCTTCGAGGTGGGCGGTGTCGAGAGCCGGCTCACGGCGGTCTGGTCGCTGATGTACCACACCCGCCACCTCGTCGGAGCGGTCGAGCACGCGATCAGTGCAGGCGTCAGCACGACGGCCGAGGACTGGCGCGACCTCGGCGGCGCCACCAGTGAGAACGTCACCGCACTGACGACCGCGCTGAGCGGGAGCCTCCCAGGACGGGTCAACCCCGTCGTCACCGGCGACGACGGGCAGGAGGAAGACGGGCTGACGCCTGCGGCCTCCCGCGCCACGAAGGACGTCCTGCGCGAGCTCCAGCTGGTCAACCAGACGGTGCTGGCGCTCACCGAGGACATCTCACCCGGCGCCGTCAACGCCGCAGACAAGGGCGACGCCGTCCGCCTCTGAGGTGCGCGACACCCGACGCGCACCCTCGGTGAAGCCGCACTATGGTCGAATGATGACCACTGGGGCACGGCCGGCGTACCTGAAGGGTGCGTCGATCGCGCTCGTCTTCGTCGGCGGGGTCATCGGCGTAGCGGCACGCGAGGGCTTCATGCTCGCCGTTCCGAACGAGGACAACATCCCCATAGTCGTCCCGATCGTGAACATTCTCGGCGCGTTCGTGCTCGGCTACCTGTACGAGGCACTCACCCGTACCGCCCCTGGTCCGGAGTTGACCTCACGGCTCAAGCTGCTCATCGGCACCGGGTTCTGCGGCGGCCTCACGACCTACAGCTCGCTCGCGACGGACACCGCCGTGCTCTTCGACGACGACCGGGCCGGCATCGGCATCCTGTACGCCGTGGGGACGGTCGTCATCGGCGCGGGCGCGACGTTCGCCGGCATCGCGCTCGCGTCGACCCTTCACGAACGCAAGAGCGAGGGGACGGGGTCCGGCACATGACGTTCGCACTCTTCCTCCTGATGATCGTCTCCGGCGGGCTCGGCGCCACCGTGCGCTACGTGGTCGACGCGATGATCAAGGCCAAGACCACCCACTCGAAGTTCCCCTGGTCGACCGCGATCATCAACCTGACCGGCTCGCTCGTCCTGGGCTTCCTCACCGGCCTGGTCGTGAGCAACATCGCCTCGACCGACGTCAGCGCCGTCATCGGCACGGGATTCCTCGGCGGGTACACGACCTTCAGCACCGCCAGCTACGAGACCGTCACCTTGATCCGCGAGAAGCGCTGGGGGCTCGCCGTCGCGTACGGGTTCGGGATCCTGGCGGCCGCCGTCGCGCTGGCGGTCCTCGGCTACGTGTGGGGCAAGAGCCTCTAGGAAGCGCGCGGCTACTCGGCGAAGATCGCGAGCGTCCGCGCGACACAGACGGGCTTGTCGACGCCCTCGGCCTCGACGGTGAACTCGACCGTGACCCGCTGGCCGAGCGCGACGGGGACGATCTCGATGAGCTTCGCCCGCCCTCGGACCTTGGAGCCGACTGGCAGCGGCGCCGGGAAACGGACCTTGTCAGAGCCGTAGTTGACGCCCATCTTCACGCTCTCGACCTTGTAGGTCTCGGCCGACAGCTTCGGGATCAACGACACCGTGAGGTAGCCGTGCGCGATGGTCCGACCGAATGGCCCCTGTGCGGCCTTCTCCGGGTCGACGTGGATCCACTGGTGGTCGCCGGTCGCCTCGGCGAAGAGGTTGACCTGCTCCTGAGTGACCTCGTGCCAGTCACTGACGCCGAGCTCCTCGCCCGTGCACGACGCGAGCTCGGCGAGGTTCTTGAAGGTGCGCATCCGGAATCCTCCGTACTAAGCGATCGCTTACGGCACGCCGATCCTAGAGTGCCGCCGTGATGTGCGGCACACCGGCCGTCTCACCGTACGAACCACGGGACCGCGGCGAGGAGGACACCGAGCGCGAGCAGGCCGGAGTCTGCAGGCGTCCACGGCGCAGGCTCGGCCCACGTACGGGTCTGCGCGCCGGCGAACCCGCGTGCATCCATCGCCACCGACATCCGCGCGGCGTCACGCAGCGCGCTGACCAGCAGCCCGAACGCGAGCGACACCGCGTGCCGCGCACGAGAGAGCGGGTTGCGGGTCGGCCCGTACCCACGCGCACGTCGCGTTCGGTCGAGCTGTCCCCACGTCTCGCGCAGGGCACCGAAGCGCTGCATCGCCGCGGCGAACGCAACCACCGGCCGCGCCGGCATCCTCAGCCGCTGCCCGAGCTGGTCGGCGAGCCTCGAGGGGTCGACGAAGGCGGCCAGCACCGCTCCTGGCAGAGCGAGGACGACGATCCTGAGACCGGCTGTCAGTGCGACCTCGACGTCGCGGCCGCCAAGCCACCACGTCGACCACACCAGCGAGACCGACGCCACGGCGATCGCCGTGAACCGCGCCAGCGCGAACCGCGGCGACGGCAGCAGCACCGCGCCCGCGAGCACGTAGGCACCCAGGGCCACGACGGCCGTACGAAGGTCGTGTACGGCGAACGACGCCACGATCGCGAGCATGCCCACGGCCAGCAGAACCAAGGGGTTCGCGGCGGGGACGAGGCGTCTCATCGCGCGTCCTCCGCAGTCCTGGCCGGCTCGGCGTTGCGTCCGCCCGCGAGTCGCACCAGGTGATCCGCGCGGGCCGCGAGCACGCCGTCGTGGCTCGCCGCGGCAACTGCCGCGCCTTCCCGGGCCGCCGCGAGCATCCAGCCGGCGACCGCTGCCCAGGTCCCACGGTCCTGCCCGACCGTGGGTTCGTCGAGCAGGAGGACGGGCGGTCGGTGGGCGAGCGCGGCGGCGAGGGCGAGCCGGCGCTGCTCGCCACCGGACAGCCGGTACGGGTTCACCTCGGCCAACGACTCGAGACCGAGGTGCGCGAGCACCGCGTCGACGTCGACCACTGCCCCGACCTGCCGAGACGTCGCCGCGACCTCGTCGCGGACCCGGGTCGTCAAGAATCCGTGCTCGGGATTCTGAGGGACCCACCCGACGACCGCGGCGAGCGCACGAGAGCGCATCCGGTGTGGGGGCACGCCCAGTCCTCGCACCTCCCCCGAGGTCGGGCGCTGCAGTCCGCCGAGCGTCGCGAGCAACGTCGACTTGCCGGCACCGCTCGGCCCACCGAGGACGGTGACGGCTCCCGGTACGAGCACGGCGTCGACCTCACGGAGGGCGGGTGTGCGCGTGGTCCCCCGGACGTCGCTGCGGCGAAGGTCGACGCTCAGCGCGACGGCCTCGAGGGTCGGCGCAGGATCGCGCGGCGTGACGAGGGCAGCCGGTGGCGGGGCCGCCACCGGCGCGGGCGCACCCGGCATCCACACCCCCGCCGACGCGAGGTCGTCACGCATCGTCTCCGCGAACGTCGCCGGATCGGTATCGGCGACCACCGCGCCGTCACGCCCGAGCACGACGACCCGGTCGACGTGGCCGAGCCACGCGGCGAGCCGGTGCTCGACGACGACGAGAGTCGCGCCGGTCTCGGCCACCACCTCGGCAACGCAGTGGCGTACGGCCTCGGCGTTGGCGTCATCGAGCATCGACGTCGGCTCGTCGAGGAGCAGGACGTCGGCCCGCGACGCGAGCACCCCGGCGAGCGCGGCACGTTGGAGCTCGCCGCCGGAGAGCGCCGAGGTCGGGTGCTGGATCCCGTACGGCAGCCGTACGGCCTCGAGGGCGGCGCGGACCCTCGGCCAGATCGCGTCGCGCGGCACGCGGGCGTTCTCCAGACCGAAGGCGACGTCGCGCCCGAGGCGATCGGCGACGCCAGCGTCCCCGGGGTTCTGGAGGAGCAGCCCGACGCGACCCACGGTCTCGACCTCGCCGAGCAGGTCACCGTCGGCGGCGGTCGCGAGCACCCCGGCGGCGGCGCGGAGCACCGTCGACTTGCCGGCGCCGGAGGGGCCCGCGAGAAGCACCCGCTCGCCGGGCTCGATCCGCAGGTCGAGATCGGCCACGACCGACGAACGCCGACCGAGCGGACGCCAGCCGAAGCCGCGGAGGGAGACCGAGCCGGTCACGCCTGTGCGGGGCTGGTCGCTGCCGCGCGCTCGTGGTGCTCGCGGCCCGGACCGAAGGCGTCGAGGGACCCGGTCGAGGCGAGCGCACGCACCAGCGCCCACCCACCGACGCCGGCGACGAGCGCACCCGAGACCACGAGGAACGCGAGGTAGGTGAGCTGGTAGCCGAACGACCAGTCCGCGTAGTACGCGAACCACTCGTACACGGCCTCACCCGCACCGGCCAACGCGCCTGCGAGCGCGGCCGCGACGACACCCCAGCGCCGATAGAGCAGGACCGCGAAGACGAGCTCGGCGCCGAACCCTTGGATCAGCCCCGAGACGACGACGGACATGCCCCACTGGTTGCCGAGCAGCGCCGACATCGTTGCCGCGACGAGCTCGGTGCCGACGGCGGCGCCGGGCTTGCGGACGACGAGACCGCCGACGACGCCGCCGAGCAGCCAGACGCCGCAGATGAGCCCCGAGCTCGGCGGAAACGCGAACAGCGCGGTGCCGCTGACCACGGCGAACAGCTGGTTCCAGCCCCAGAAGACCACGCCGAGCGCGACGCCGAGCATCGCCACGGTGACGAGGTCGACCGTGCGGTAGCGGGTGGTCGCGGACGCGCGAGAACGAATGGCCTCAGCCATGGATGACTCCCTTCGCCGGTGCTAACCGGTGCAGGTTCGGAGGGTCTGCGGCCTTTCCGCACTCTCAGCGCGCCGTGCCCGTAGGCACCCGCGCTCCCCTGTCGTGGGGTCGACTCTAGCCCCCCGCCTGCTCCGCGTACACCGCGTCTCGCGCACACTGCGTCAGCGGGCCGGCAGGACGAACGGCACCTCCTCGCCCCGCGCGAGGGTCACGAGGGGGTCGGAGAGGTCAGGTCAGCAGGCTGTCGCGGCCGAACATCGCAGCCGTCGCACGCGCGGACGGCGTCCCCAGATCCGGGTCTGCACCCGCGCCGATGAGGACCGACACCACCAGGTCCTCGCCCTTGAAGATGGCGCCGGCGAGCGGGCTCTGACCCCGGTCGTTGAGCCGGTTGACGTCCGCGCCGGCGTCGAGCAGCCGCTGCACGATGTCGGCGTGGCCGTGATAGGCCGCGAGCATCAGCAGCGTGTTGCCGCTGGAGTCGGTCAGCTCCACGGGGACTCCGGCGTCGACGTACGCCAGCAGCGTGTCGGCGTCGCCGTCGCGCGCCAGGTCGAACATCCGGTGCGCGAGCTCGACCACCGCCGGATCAGGGCGCGCGCTCTCGCTCATAACGGGGACCTTACCGGGCGATCCCTTCGATGCTCCCTCTCACGAAGTCGCCGAACTCCCGGTGCCCGTCGCGCGTGAGGTGCAGCCCGTCCTCGAGGTAGGCCAGGTCGAGCCCGACCGCCGAGACGTACGAGGCGCCGTGGGCCTCGGCCAGTCTGGCGAGGTCGGCGTCGACGTGATGCACACCCGCCTCACGGGCAGGGGCGACTGCCGGACCGACCACGACGACGGGCAGCCCCTCGACCGCACGCATCACCCGCGCGAAGCCTGCTCGTACGGCCTCCAGCGGCTGGTCGACGTCGTTGAGCCCACCTTGGACGAGCACGAGGTCGGCACCGCCGGCCACGGCGCGCGCGGCCCGCTCGGCGAACCACGAGCCCTCGCACGGGCTCGCGTACCGGCTGAAGCCCGACCCGGAGAACGCGTCGACGTGGACCTGGCCGGACAGCCGGGCGGTCCATGCGTCACCGGCATCGTCGAGCCCTCGGCCCGCCGACCACGAGTCACCGATCACGACGACCCGCTGGCCGACCGCGGACGGCACCGCCGCGCGGCGCGCCTCCGACTCCGCGGTGAACCGCTCGCACCGCGCGGCGTCGGCACGGCCCCCGCCGAGCTCCAGGAGCAGCACACCGCTCAGCAGCGTGAGCACGAGCACTGCCGCGACCCGCATCCGCCACGACGCGTCGAGCAGGCGCGGTCGGGCAGCACGGAGAACTCTCACGACTCCATGATCCCTCGCGCGCGGCCCTGAGGGGCCAGAACCGCGACGGTCAGGCCACGTAGACCTTGCGCAGCGTCTCGCGGACCTCCCACACCGTACGGTCGCCGGCGTACAGACGTGCGGCGACGCCGGGACGCAGCTCGAGAGCGCTGCCGTCCTCAAAGCGCACGGTTGCGTCTCCGGACAGCACGACGAACACCTCGTCGATCTCGGTGTCGCGCACGGCGCCCGCGGTGATCTCCCAGAGGCCGACCGAGAGGTCACCGAACGTCGCGAGTGCCGTCGACGCGACGGCCGGGGTCCCGTGCACGACGTCGGCCGGGTCGAGGGCGCCGGGCTGCAGGGGGTGCGCCTCGACGTCCCCAGACAGAAGCCGCGCGGCCGCCCATTCGCCCGTCACGAGTCGAACCCCAGGCCGACGGCGTCCATCGCCCGCAGCCACGCGTTGCGTACGCCCTCGTGGTGGTCGGCGCGATCGAGCGACCACCGCGTCAGGTTGATGCCGACCGCGGCGGCAGGCTCCGGCGGGAACGGCAGAGGCTTCTTGCGGACCATCTCGACCTCGGTCCGCGGCGTCCGCTCGCCGGCCAGCCGGTCGAGCATCACGTCGGCCGCGAAGTGGGTCGCGGCGACACCGAGTCCGGTGAAGCCGGCCGCGTACGCGACCCGCCCCTGCTTCGCGAGTCCGAAGAACGCGCAGAACCGCGTCGACGTGTCGATGGCGCCTGCCCACCGGTGGGTGAAGCCGATGCCCTCGAGCTGCGGGAACGTCGTGAGGAAGTGCGACGCGAGCGTCCGATAGGTCTCAGGCCGGTGCTCGTACGCCGATCGGACCTTGCCGCCGTAGTGGTAGACCGCGTCGTAGCCGCCGAACAGGATCCGGCCGTCCGCAGACTGCCGGTAGTAGTGGAACTGGTTCGCCATGTCGCTGACGCCCTGCCGGTTGTCCCAGCCGATCGCGTCGCGCTGGGCGGCGGTCAGCGGCTCGGTCATCAGCGCGTAGTCGTAGACCGGCACGGTGAACAGGTCGTACCGCGGGAGCAACGACGGGAACACGTTCGTCGCGAGCGCCACCCGGTCCGCCCGCACCGAACCGCGCGGCGTCCGTACGAGCACCGGCCCGCGGCGCCCGGACGTCTCCAGCGACTCGGCAGCGCTGTACTCGAAGATCTCGACGCCGAGACCCGCCGCGACGCGAGCGAGCTCCTTGGCGAGCTTCGCCGGGTGCAGCATCGCCGTCGAGTCGCGGTGCCAGACGCCGGCGAGGTACGTCGGGCTGTCGACCTGCGCCCGTACGGCGTCGGTGTCCAGGAATTCGCCGGACCCCTCCTCGAGCCACGCCACCTGGTGCGGTTCCACGGCGACGTCGAGCGACCCCGTGCGCTCCAGCTCGCAGTCGATGCCGAGCGCGTCGACCGCCTTGCACAGCGACTCGAGGTTGTCCTGCCCCAGCCGCTCGAGCGTGTCGTACTCGTCGGGCCAGCGTGACCGGCCGTTCTCCTCGCCGTGCGTGAGGCTCGCGTCGCAGAAGCCGCCGTTGCGCCCGGACGCGGCCCAGCCGACCGTCTGCGCCTCCAGGACGGCGACGCGCGTGCCAGGGTTGCGCAGCTTGGCCTTCACCGCCGTCCACAGGCCCGTGTAGCCGCCCCCGACGACGAGCAGGTCGGTCGTGTGCGCACCGGCCAGCGGCGGGTACGCGACGGTGTCACCGACGTCGTCGAGCCAGAAGCAGCCGTCGCGCGTCGCCTCGAGCGACGCGTCGACGATTGCTGCGGGCGGTGCGAGTCGCTCGAAGACGGTCGACCGCACCATGGCTAACGCGCCACGTGGGCGTCGCCGACGGACAGGGCCTCGTCGAGGATCCGCAGGCCGTCGCGCGCGTCGTCGTGGCCGATGTTGAGCGCGGGGACCACGTGGATGCGGTTGTAGTTGACGAACGGGAGCAGCCCGTTCTTCTTGCACGCGGCCACGATCTCGTTCATCGCCGGGCTCGAGCCGCCGTACGGAGCCAGCGGCTCGCGCGTCTGCGGGTCGGCGACCAGCTCCAGCGCCCAGAAGGCCCCGATGCCGCGGACCTCGCCGACACACGCGTGCTTCGCGGCGATCTCGGCGAGACCGGGTCCGAGGACGTCGGTCCCGAGCGTCGCCGCCGCCTCGACGATGCGCTCGTCCTTCATCGTCTCGAGCGTCGCGACGGCGGCCGCGCACGCGAGCGGGTGGCCCGAGTACGTCAGGCCGCCGGGGTAGACGCGCTCGGCGAACGTGTCGTAGATCGGCTCGGAGATGATGACGCCACCGAGCGGGACATAACCCGAGGTGATGCCCTTGGCGAAGGTGATCAGGTCGGGCTTCGCGTCGTACAGGTCGAGCGCGAACCACGTGCCCGTACGCCCGAAGCCGGCCATGACCTCGTCGGCGATCCAGACGATCCCATAGCGGTCGCAGATCTCGCGCACACCCTCGAGGTAGCCCGGCGGCGGCGGCATGATGCCGGCGGTCCCGGGGATGGTCTCGAGGATGATCGCGGCGATCGTGGCCGGACCCTCCATCTGGATCGTGTGCTCGAGGTGGGCGAGGGCGCGCTCGCACTCCAGGGCCTCAGTCGTCGCGTGGAACTCCGAGCGGTAGAGGAACGGCCCGAAGAAGTGGACCACTCCGTCGGCGGCGTAGTCGTTCGGCCAGCGCCGCGGGTCACCGGTGAGGTTGACCGCCGTCTGTGTCCCGCCGTGGTACGACCGGTAGCGGCTCAGCACCTTGCGGCGGCCGGTGTGCAGCCGCGCCATGCGGACCGCGTGCTCGACGGCGTCGGCGCCGCCGTTGGTGAAGAAGACGCGGTCCATCCCCTCGGGAGCGAGCTCGGCGATGAGGTGCGCGGCCTGCGAGCGGGCCGCGTTGGCGTGCTGCGGCGCGATCGTGCACAGCGTCGCCGCCTGGTCCTGGATCGCCTTCACGACGCGCGGGTGCTGGTGGCCGATGTTGGTGTAGACCAGCTGCGACGAGAAGTCGAGGTAGCGCTGGCCCTGGTCGTCGACGAGGTAGCTCCCCTCGGCGCTCTCGACAACCATCGGCGTCAGCGCCGCCTGCGCCGACCACGAGTGGAAGACGTGCGCGCGGTCGAGCTCGTACGTGCGGTTGCTCATCGAGATCCTTTCGCTGGTTGAGCTCTGTCGCTGGTTGAGCTCTGTCGAAACCCGCTCAGCTGTTCTTCGGGAAGGCGAGCTCGAGGCCGCCGACGGGCTTGACCGCGGGGTCGCCCCAACGGGAGGTGACCACCTTGCCACGGGTGAAGAAGTGCACGCCTTCGGTGCCGTGGGCGTGGCTGTCGCCGAACAGCGAGCTCTTCCAGCCGCCGAAGGAGTAGTACGCCATCGGGACCGGGATCGGGACGTTGATGCCGATCATGCCGACCTCGACGTCGTACTCGAACTTGCGTGCCGCACCGCCGTTGCTCGTGAACAGCGCGACGCCGTTGCCGTACTGGTTCGCGTTGATGAGCGCGACAGCCTCGTCGTACGTGTCGACCCGGACGACCGAGAGCACCGGACCGAAGATCTCGTCGGTGTAGACGCTCATGTCGGTGGTGACGTTGTCGAGCAGCGTCGGGCCGAGCCAGAAGCCGTCGGCGCCACCGTCGGCGACGACGTCACGACCGTCCACGACGAGCTTGGCGCCCGCCTCCTCACCGGCGTCGACGTACGAGGCGACCTTGTCGCGGTGCACCTGCGTGACAAGCGGGCCCATGTCGGCGCCCTCGGTCCCGTCGCCCGTACGCAGCGTGCGGGTGCGGTCAGCGATCTTCGCGACGAGCTCGTCGCCGACGCCACCGACGGCGACGACGACCGAGATGGCCATGCAGCGCTCGCCGGCCGAGCCATACCCGGCGCTGACGGCCTGGTCCGCGGCGAGGTCGAGATCGGCGTCGGGCAGGACGACCATGTGGTTCTTGGCCCCGCCGAGGGCCTGGACGCGCTTGCCGGACTGGCTGGCGCGCTCGTAGACGTAGCGGGCGATCGGGGTCGAGCCGACGAAGCTGATGGCCTTGACGTCGGGGCTGTCGAGCAACGCGTCGACGGCCACCTTGTCGCCCTGGAGGACGTTGAAGACGCCGTCGGGAAGTCCCGCGTCCTTCCAGCGCTCGGCGATCCAGAGCGCGGCGGACGGGTCCTTCTCGCTCGGTTTCAGCACGACGGTGTTGCCCGCGGCGATCGCGATCGGGAAGAACCACATCGGCACCATGGCCGGGAAGTTGAAGGGGCTGATGATGCCGACCACGCCGAGCGGCTGGCGCTTGGAGTGGACGTCGACGCCCGTCGAGACGCCCTCGGAGTAGCCGCCCTTGAGCAGGTGCGGGATGCCGCACGCGAACTCGACGACCTCGATACCCCGGGTCACCTCGCCGAGCGCGTCGTCGAGCACCTTGCCGTGCTCGGCGGTTATCAGGGCGGCAAGTTCCTCCTTGCGCGCATTGAGGATCTCGCGGAACGCGAAGACGATCTGGGTCCGCTTGGTGATCGAGGTCTCGCCCCACGCACGGGCGGCTGCTGCGGCGGCGCCGATGACGCGCTCGGCGTCGGCCTCGTCGGCGAAGGCGACCTGCGCGGTCACGGCGCCGGTGGCGGGGTTCGTGACGTCACCGGTACGGGCGGACGCCGTCTCGGCGCTGCCGAGGTACGGGGCGCCGTCGAGCCAGTGCGGGATCAGGGTCGAAGTGCTCATGGGTACGAGCGTGAGCCCGCAGGCCCCCGTACGGCAACTGACGACGTGTCACCGACAACCTCCCGCAGGAGACGGACTGTCCGGAGCAGCTCACCGGCGCGGGAGGCCACGCTCCACCATGAAAGCGACGGCAGGATTCATCCGTACAGGAATGAGCTCGGTCGAGGGATGTTCGTTCGCCCACACACGGAAGAGCTCATCGACAAACCCCTGACCGACCATGTCCACACGGTCGAAGTCCAGCTCCACCTGATCGAACTCCTCCAGTCCGACCGCAAGCCGCTTCGCTTCGCTCCGACTCACGAACTCCGAGCCGATCTCGAACAGCTCGATCACGGGCCTCGATCGGGCGAACTCATGATTCGTCGTGAACTCGGCGAAGACCTCAGCGAGATGACGCTCGGTCGCGAGCGCGATCGCGATCCTGACGGTCGTCCCTGTCACCACCTCGGAGATCCCGACCCCGATGTCGTCGCGCAGGTTGTCGACGAACCAGCGCAGACCGTTGCTCGCCAGTTCGAACGTGTCGACCGCCTTGGAGGTGAAGAAGATGCCCTCCCCCGTGTGCGCCTCGCTCATCGTCGTCCGCTTCCCCTTGGTCAGCTCGGCGATCGAAGCGAAGAGGTCAGGGAGCTCGAACGAGTCCCGGAGATGCGCCAGCGTGCCGACCCCGTCATCGGCAATCTCGATCCACAGGACACCGCCGTCGATCCCCACCTGCACGTCGACGTGATACCCGCTCGAGTGATCGATGGCATTGTTGAGGATCTCGGTGAAGGCATAGCCAGCGATCACACGGGCACGCGGCAGCGACTCGAGCTCGCCGAGCGTGAGGCGGACATCGCGCCAGACGAGATCCTCGGCCAGGTCGGCCAGGTCGAGCCTCTGGCGTGACCGAGGCACTCTCGCACGGTCAGGGACCACTTCTGCCAGGCGATGAGCGCGGTACGACGCGACTGCGAGGGCCCGATCGAACCGTCGATGCCCGCCGGCTGTCCGCACCGAGGGGATCACTTCTGCGTCAGCCAACTGCCGCACGCGGCTCACCGACAGCCCGAGAAGCCGCGAAAGCGCACCGATGCCGAGGACCTCTCGATCCACTGCCTACCTCCCTGCGGAATCTACATCTGGGGACTTTTCCTCGGCCAAACCTCCACATACGCGCGCGACCAGCGCTGACCACCGACGATCCGTCGCCCCTCTCACGCGCGGCGGCGACGAACCGTACGCTGATCCCGTGCCTCTCCCGACCTTGCGCGCCGTCCTCGCCTCGGACGCCGTCCGCGCCGCCAAGCCCGAGGTCCTGTCCGGTGCGGACCGGCTCGACCGCCCTGTGCGCTGGGTCCACGTGAGCGAGGTGCGCGAGGTGACCGGGCTGCTCACCGGCGGCGAGCTGCTGCTCTCGACCGGGCTGGCGATGCGCGGCGGCGGCAAGGACGCCGCGGCGTACGTGGCCGATCTCGTCGAGGCCGGTGCAACCGGTCTGATCGTCGAGGTCGGCGACTCGTTCCCGGAGGTCCCCCTCGCCGCGCTTCGCGTGGCTCGCGAGCGCCGCTTCCCCGTGATCGCCCTGCGGCGCAAGACCCGCTTCGTCGAGATCACCGAGCAGGTGCACCGCGCGATCGTCGCCGAGCAGTACGAGCGGGTCGACTTCGCGCGACGGGTGCACGAGCGGTTCACCGCACTCAGCCTCGAAGGCGCCGGCGCGCAGGCGATCGTCGAGGCGACCGCCGAGCTCGCCGGATCCTCCGTCGTCCTGGAGGACCTCTCCCGGCACGTCGTCGCGTACGCGGCCGTCGGCCGGCCAGCCAGCGGTCTGCTCAAGGACTGGGAGAAGCGCTCCCGCCTCGTTGCTCCCACCGGGACCGCGGGGCTGACCGGACCTGAGGGATGGATGGTGACGCCGGTCGGGCTCCAGCAGCGCTGGGGCAGGCTCGTCGTCGTCAACCCCGCGTCCGACCAGGCACGTCTGGCGATGGTCCTCGAACGCGCCGCGCAGGCGCTCGAGCTCGGCCGGATGGCGGAGAGCGACAGGTTCGGGATCGCCCACCAGGCGCAGGGCGGCTTCCTCTCCGAGCTGGCCGACGGTCGCATCCGCGACGACGCCGAAGCCGATGCCCGAGCGCGCTCACTCGGGCTGCCGCCCGCCGCCCCGTACGTCGCGCTCGTGGTGCGATCGGCGCCCCGCGGCACGAGCCCGACCGACCCCGTCGCCGTCCACCGCCGCGCCCGCGGACTCCTCGAGCGCGTCGCCCAGGCGGCACGCACCGTACGGGTCCCCGTCCTCCTCGGCTCGCTCGGCCCGGCCGAGGTCGCCGTCCTCCTCGCCGCCGGCGGCCGCCCCGAAGACACCGCGCTGGAGGCGTTCGCCGATGCGTTGCACGCGCAGGTCCTGCGCCAACCCGACCTCGACGCCGTCGCCGTAGGCGCAGGCGAGCCGGCCGCCACTCTCCTCACCGCCGGCGCGAGCCTGCGGCACGCCCGGCACGTCGCCGAGGTCGCGCACGCGCTCCCGCCCGGCCGTCGGCGCCCGTTCTTCCGCGCCCGTGACGTCCGCCTCCGGGGTCTCGTCGCCCTGCTGCACGACGACCCTCGGGTGCAGGCCTTCGCGGAGTCCGAGCTCGACCACCTGCTCGTCCACGAGGCCACGCACGACGACGGCATGCTCGCCCTGCTCCGCCAGTACCTCGCCGTCGGTGGCAACAAGACCGAGCTCGCCCGGGTCAGCCACCGCAGCCGCCCCGCGCTCTACAAGCGTCTCCACCGGCTCGAGCAGATCCTCGAGGTCGACCTCGACGACCCCGACTCCCGGCTGGCGCTCGGCGTCGCGCTGATGGTGCACGACCAGCGCCGCTGACTAAAGGACTGCGCATGGGCCGCAGCCTCCCGTAGCCGCTCCTGCTGGGGCTCGTCGCTCCGTTTCGATGAGAACGGCAGACGGTCCGACCGGCGACAGGACGTCACGGCGGACCTCGCCGCGGTGACACACCGGCTGTTGTCCGCGCCCGGATGTCGTGCTGGAATCGCCGCATGACCGCACCGCGCGCCTTCGATCCCCGCAGCATCCCCGCCGGCCAGTACGTCGCAGGGCGCTTCCTCGACGGCTCCGGACCCGAGGACGTCGTGGTCACGAACCCGGCGACCGGCGAGGTGGTCCGGAGCTTCGCGTCGGCGACGCAGTCCGACGTCGACGACGCCGTGTCGGCGGCCGAGCAGGCGTATCCCGAGTGGTCCGGCGCGACGCCGGGTGAGCGCAGCGCGGCGATGCACGCCCTGGCGGCCCGCCTGGAGGAGATCGCGAGCGAGCTCGCCGCCGCCGAGACCCTCCAGACCGGCAAGTCGATCCGGATGTCGACGGAGTTCGACGTGCCCGGGACCATCGACAACACCGCCTTCTTCGCCGGCGCAGCGCGCAACCTCGAAGGCAAGGCCACCGGTCGCTACTCCCCCGACCATGCGTCGTCGATCCGCCGTGAGTCGCTCGGCGTCGTCGGCTCGATCGCCCCTTGGAACTACCCGCTCCAGATGGCGGCCTGGAAAGTCCTCCCCGCCATCGCCGCGGGAAACACGATCGTGCTCAAGCCCGCCGAGATCACGCCGTTCACCTCCCTGATGTTCGCCCGCGCGGCAACCGAGGCAGGGATCCCGGACGGCGTCTTCAACGTGGTCAACGGTCCCGGCCGGTCGACGGGCACCGCACTCGTCGGCCACCCCGACGTCCGGATGGTCTCGTTCACCGGCTCCACCGCGGTCGGCAAGCAGATCGCGACGACCGCTGCGGCCTCGGTCAAGCGCGTCCACCTCGAGCTCGGCGGCAAGGCGCCGTTCGTGGTCTTCGACGACGCCGACCTCGAGGCCGCCGTCAGAGGCGCCGTCGCCGGCTCGCTCATCAACGGCGGTCAAGACTGCACGGCGGCTACCCGGGCGTACGTGCACGCGAGCCGCTTCGACGACTTCGTGAACGGGGTGGCGGAGCTGATGCGCAAGGTCGTGATCGGCGATCCGACCGATCCTGCGACCGACCTCGGGGCGCTCAGCTCGGCGGCGCACCGCGACAAGGTGGCCGCGAAGGTCGAGCGCGCCCGCGCCGCCGGCGCCGACGTGGTGTGCGGCGGCAGCGCGCCCGACCGCCCGGGCTTCTACTACGAGCCGACGTTGCTGACCGGGCTCCCGCAGGACGCGGAGGCCGTCCAGAACGAGATCTTCGGCCCCGTCCTGGTCGCGCTCCCCTTCGACTCCGACGACGAGGCGATCCGACTGGCGAACGACACTCCGTACGGGCTCGCCGCGTCGGCGTGGACCCGCGACGTCTATCGCGCGCAGCGGGCGGCGGCCGAGATCCAGGCAGGCTGCGTGTGGATCAACGACCACATCTCGATCGTGTCCGAGATGCCGCACGGCGGCTATAAGCAGTCCGGCTACGGCAAGGACATGAGCACCTACTCGTTCGACGAGTACACCCAGGCCAAGCACGTGATGCAGGACCTCACCGGCGAGCCGCGCAAGGGGTGGCACAGCACGGTCCTCACCGCATGACCTCTGACAGGAAAGTCGGCCCTTCCGAAGATAGATAGATAATCTACGGGTATCATCCCGTAGCATGAGCCCGTGGATCCCATGCCTCCCATCGACCGGAACGACGTCCGCTTCCAGGTCGGGATGCAGCTGCGCGAGCTGCTCCGCCTCGCCCCGTCGGTCCATGCACGCCTCGCCTCCGACATCGGCATCGGCATCACGGACGCCCAGGCGCTCGACCACGCAATGGCGGCACTCCCGGACCCGATGGGTGTCGGCGACCTCGCCCACAACCTCGGCATCCGCTCGGCCTCTGCGACGGTGGCCGTCGACCGCCTGGTCTCGTCGGGCCACATGGAGCGTGCCGCCCATCCGACGGACAAGCGCCGGACGAGCCTGGTCCCGACCGACTCGGCGTACACCGACGCCGCACGCGCGGCCGCTCCGCTCATCACGGCCATCCGTTCCCTCACCGGAGAGCTCGACGACGAGGTCGCGGACCAGATCCACGTCTTCCTCGCCGAGGCGATCGACCTGCTGCGCGGCTTCGCCGACCACGACGACACAGAAGAGTCGCTCGGGGACCCATCCTCGAGCGCCTGAGCGACGAACCACCTGCATGGGACGACGCAGGGGGGTCCGATGAGGCGCCGCGCGGCGGTGATCGGTGCGGGGGTGTCCGGCCTGACGGCCGCGTACCTGCTCCAACGTGCCTACGACGTCACGGTGTACGAGGCCGACGACCGTCTGGGGGGCCACGCCCACACGCACGACCTGCTCGACGCGCACGGCCGTACGGTCGGCGTCGACAGCGGCTTCATCGTGCACAACGAGCAGACCTACCCGCACCTCGTCCGGCTCTTCCATGAGCTCGGCGTCGCGACCCAGGCCTCCGAGATGAGCATGTCCGTCCGCTGCGACGGCTGCGGTCTGGAGTACGCAGGGGCACGAGGCCTGCCGGGCCTGCTCCCGACAGCGGGGCACCTGGCCCGCGGCGCGTACCTGCGGATGCTTGCCGACATCCCACGCTTCCACCGTGCCGCGCGCGCCCACCTCGACGACGGCGCCGACACCGGGCTCACGCTCGGCGCCTTCCTCGACCGCCACCGCTTCAGCGCCTACGCCCGTCAGCACTTCGTGGTCCCGCTCGTCTCCGCGGTGTGGTCGTGCGACGCCGAGACCGCCGCCGCCTATCCCGCCCGCTACCTCTTCCAGTTCCTCGCCCACCACGGGATGCTCTCCGTCTCCGGCTCACCGCCGTGGCGGACGGTCGTCGGCGGGTCGGCGCGATACGTCGAGCGGCTCTCGAAGGGGCTGACCGCCACCCACACGTCCCTGCCCGTACGGGCGGTGGCGCGCGTGCACGACGGCGTCCTCGTCCACGACGCCGACGGCGACCACCGCCGTTTCGACGTCGCGGTCGTCGCGACGCACGCCGACGACGCGCTCCGCCTGCTCGCCGATCCGACGCCGGACCAGGTCGCCGCGCTCGGCCCGTGGCGCTACTCGCGCAACGCGACCGTGCTCCATACCGACACCCGGGTGATGCCGCGGCACCCGCGCGCCGCTGCGTCCTGGAACTACCGGATGCCTGCCTGCGACGCCCGGTCGTCGGCGGTCCGCGTCAGCTACGACATGAACCGCCTCCAGCGGCTCGATCCTGAGCCCCGATGGTTCGTCACGCTCAACGACGACGGCGGCGCGGTCGCAGAGGACCGCGTCCTCGCTCGGATGGACTACGCACACCCGGTCTTCACCCCGGAGTCCGTCGGGACTCAGCCGATGCTGCCCACGCTGAACGACGGCGTGCTCGCCTTCGCCGGCGCCTACCACGGCTGGGGCTTCCACGAGGACGGCTGCCGCTCGGGAGTGCAGGCCGCCGAGAGCCTGGGGGTGCGGTGGTGACGGCGCGCTACGACGTCGTGGTCCGACACCAGCGGCACGGGCCCGTCCGGTACGCGCTCCGCTCGCGGCAGGCGTACTGGCTCGTCGACCTCGACGAGGTGCCACGGCTGCCACGTGGGCTGCGCTGGCTGACCGGCTTCCACAGCGCCGACCACCTCGGCGACTCCGCGCGCACGATCCGCGAGAACCTCGACTCCTGGCTCGCAGAGTCCGGTGTTCCTCGGCCCGCTCGGGTGAGGATGCTGGCGCAGCCGCGCATGCTCGGCCACTCGTTCGACCCGCTGACGGTGTTCTGGTGCCACGGGGCCGACGACGCGGTCAGCCACGTCGTCGCCGAGGTGCGCAACACCTACGGCGGTCGCCACTGCTATCTGCTCCAGCCCGACGCCGACGGCCGCGCCGAGACCGACAAGGCGTTCTACGTCTCCCCGTTCAACCCGGTCGAAGGCCGGTATGCGCTGCGCGTCCCCGAGCCCGACGACGCACTGATCGTCGTCATCACGCTCGACCGGCCGGGCCACCCGCCGTTCACCGCGACCATGACAGGCACTCGCAGCGCTAACGCGTCGCTCTGGCGTGCTCCGCTGCGACCGTGGCGCACCCGCGGCGTGAGCGCCGCGATCCGGTGGCACGGCATCCGCCTCTATCTCAAGGGCCTGCGCCCGTTCCCTCGAGGAGGACACGCATGACCACACTGCGACTCGCCCCGACCCACCACCTCGGCGGCGCCGAGGTCGACATCGATCCCGCGCGATGGCCGTACGTCGCCGAGGTCCCGCGGAGCCGCCTGCGCGCCGTTGCGGCCCGCGTGGTCGTCGCGGGTGCCGCGCGACGGCTCCCGCTTCGGCTGCGCTGGCCCGACGGGACGGTACGAGGCGCAGGCGGGCCGGACGATCCCGAGCTCCGGCTCGTCCGGCCTGACGCCTTCCACGAGCGGCTCGGCTCCCGCGGGCTGATCGGGTTCGGGGAGTCGTACATGGCGGGCGACTGGGAGGCCGACGACCTCGCCGGAGTCCTCACGGTGCTCGCGGAGCATGCGGCGACGCTCGTCCCGCGTCCGCTCCAACGCCTGCGACGGTTCGCGGTGCCTCGCCGGCCCCGCGGCGACGCCAACACGCGTGACGGGTCGCGCGCGAACATCGCGCACCACTACGACCTGTCGAACGACCTCTTCCGCACCTTCCTCGACCCGACCCTCAGCTACTCCGCGGCCCTCTTCCCGGAGGAGCCCGCGCTCCACGCGCTCGGCGAGCCTGTCGATCTCGGCTCCGAGACGCTCGCCGACGCGCAGCGCCACAAGGTCGGCCGGGCGCTCGACCTCGCCGGAGCCGGACCGGGCACGCGGCTCCTCGAGATCGGCACCGGGTGGGGCGAGCTCGCGCTCGAGGCGGCCGACCGCGGCGCCGAGGTCACGACGATCACGCTGTCGCAGGAGCAGGCGACGCTCGCGCGCAGGCGCCTCCTGGACGCCGGGCTCGGCGACCGCGTGCGGGTGCTGCTGCAGGACTACCGCGACACCCAGGGCAGCTACGACGCGATCGCCAGCGTCGAGATGATCGAGGCCGTCGGCGCGGAGCACTGGGACGAGTACTTCGCGACCCTCTCGCGCCTGCTCGCGCCCGGCGGGCGGGTCGGGCTCCAGGCGATCACGATGCCGCACGACCGAATGCTCGCCAGCCGTGACACCGGCACGTGGGTGCTCACCTACATCTTCCCGGGCGGCGCCCTCCCGTCGAAAGAGGTCGTCGCGGAGTGCACCGAGGCGGCGGGGCTGCGCATCGACTCGGCGTTCTCGATGGGCTTGCACTACGCCGAGACGCTGCGCCGCTGGCGTGCCCGCTTCGAGGCACGCGCCGACGACGTGGCGGCGCTCGGGTTCGATGCGGTGTTCCGGCGGATGTGGTCGTTCTACCTCGCCTACTCCGAGGCCGGCTTCCGCTCCGGCTATCTCGACGTCGTCCAGTACGGCCTGGTGAAGCCGGCCGACGATCCCCAGGAAGGTCCGACCGCATGAGCGAGACCACCCCGTACGGGGCCGCGCACCGGCTCCTCGACCTCGTCACCCCCTTTCTCGGCGCCTCACCGCCCGTCCGGGTCCGGGCGTGGGACGGGAGCACGGCGGGGCCGTCCGACGCGCCGCTGCTGGACGTCCGTTCGCGCCGTGCCTTGCGGCATCTCCTCTGGTCTCCGGGCGAGCTCGGGCTCGCGCGGGCTTACATCGCGGGCGACCTCGACGTCCCGGGCGGGGCCGACGCGCTCGCCGACGGCCTGCGGACGGTGTGGGACAGCGTCGCCGAACGTCCCGCGCCCACGCGGCCGGGCTGGCGCACGTGGGTGGGCGCCTTCCCGGCCGCGCTGCGCCTGGGCGCCTTCGGCCTCAGACCACGTCCGCCGGCCGGCGAGATCCGGCTGGACGGCGAACGCCACACCCGCCGCCGCGACGCCGACGTGATCGCCGCCCACTACGACCTGTCGAACGCGTTCTACGCGTTGTTCCTCGACCCGACGATGGCGTACTCGAGCGCCTCCTACCGCGCCGACGACGTCACCCTGGAGCAGGCGCAGACCGCCAAGCTCGATCTGATCTGCGACAAGCTCGGGCTCACTGAGGGACAGACGTTGCTCGACGTCGGGTGCGGCTGGGGCTCGCTGGCGCTGCACGCGGCCGAGCACCGCGGTGCCCGGGGCGTCGGCATCACGCTGTCCGCGCAGCAGCACGCGTACGTCACGGAGCAGGCACAGCGGCGCGGCCTCGCCGACCTCGTCGAGGTTCGGCGCCAGGACTACCGGGCGCTCGACGCCCTCGACCGTACGGCGGACGGGCGCGGCTTCGACGCCGTGGCCTCGATCGAGATGGGCGAGCACGTCGGCGAGGAGAACTATGCGACATACCTCTCCGTCCTGCGCCACCACGTCCGGCCGGGCGGCCGGGTGCTCGTCCAGCAGATGTCGCGCCGCGCCGGCTCAGCACCGGGTGGAGGGCCCTTCATCGAGACCTACATCGCGCCCGACATGCACATGCGACCGCTGCCGGAGACACTCGCGTACGTCGAGCGGGCAGGATTCGAGATCCTCGACGTCGAGGCGATGCGTGAGGACTACGTCCGTACGGTCGCCGACTGGCAGGCGGCGTACGAGAAGCGCTTCGACGAGGCGGTCGCGCTCGTCGGCGAGGAGCAGGCCCGGATGTGGCGGCTCTATCTCGTCGGCGGCGGACTCGCCTTCGCGCAGGGCCGGATGGGGGTCGACCAGGTGCTCGTCACGAGGTCCGCCGCATGACGTCCCACCTCGACAGCGCCTTCTGGGGCGCGCTGCCGTGGACCGCGCTCGGCGTCGTCGCGGTCCTCGCCGTCACGTACCTCGCGTCGAAGGTCGCCGGCAAGCACGCCGTCATCGACGTGGCGTGGGGGCTGCTGTTCTGCGCGGTCGCGGTGGTCGCGTTCGTCGCCTCGGCGGGGCACGGCGACGATGCGCGCCGCTGGCTCCTCCTCGTGCTGGTGCTTGTGTGGGGTCTGCGGCTCGCGGTCCACATCGGCCGGCGCAGCCGCGGGGCCGGTGAGGATCCGCGCTACGAGGAGTTCCTGCGCGACCGAGGCGAGCTCGGCATCGTCGCCGTCGTGTACGGCTTGCAGGGTGTGCTCGCGTGGGTGATCTCGGCGCCCGTCCAGGTCGGGATGTTCCTCGACGCCCCGCTCGGCGCACTGGCGTACGCGGGTGTCGTGGTCTGGGGCATCGGGATGGTCTTCGAGGCGGTCGGCGACTGGCAGCTCGACCGCTACAAGGCCCAGCCGAAGGATGCGCGCCCGCCGGTGATGGACCGCGGCCTGTGGGCCTGGACGCGGCACCCGAACTACTTCGGCGACGCCTGCGTGTGGGTCGGGCTGTTCCTCGTGACGGCCGACCGCTGGCCGGGCGCGCTGACCGTCTTCGCGCCGGCGCTCATGGTCTACCTGCTGGCGTTCGGGTCCGGCAAGAGGGTGCTCGAGCGCCGGATGTCGCAGCGCCCCGCCTACCGCGACTACATGCGCCGCACTTCCGGCTTCCTCCCTCTCCCGCCGAAGCGCTGACGGGGCCTCACGGCAGGGCGGCGAGTGCGGCGCGGACGAGGGTGTCGTCGCGGTGGCGCAGCACGAGCGCGACCGCCCGCTCCCCACGGACCGCGAGGGCAGCGGCACGGTCAGCGCCGGGCGAGCTCACCGTGGGTGCGCCGAGCGCCGCCACGAGAGCCGCCACCGCATCGGCGTCGAGAGCCACGGCGCCGGTCACGTCACCCGCCGTGACCTCGACGCTCGTACGGTCACGCTCCGCACGCGCGGCTGCCTGAGCCCGTACGGCCTCCACGAGCGCATCGCGGTCGGCCTCGCGCGACGCCCGTACGTCGAGGACCGCCGTCACGGTCGCGGCGGCGACGCCGGCGGCGGGCACGTCCGTACGCAGCTCGCCGAACGTGGCTCTGGCCTCGTGCAGCCGCGCCTGCTTGGCCGCCGCGAGCACCGTCATCGCGGCTGTGAGAAGTGGGTCGGCGCGCACGCCCATCGGAGCCTCGTACGGCACCGGGGTGCCCGTAAAGGTGAACGTCCAGCGCCCGCGCGGCCACGCCGCCCCCACCGTCGCGGCGTCGACGCCCTCCGGCAGCACGCACGCCAGGTCGTCGACGACCTCGACGAACGTCCCACCCTCGGTACGCCACAAAGCCCACCCCGGACCGGACTCCACCACCGACGCCTCCATGCGCGCCATCCTGCCCTGCCGGTGCAGGGACCGCCGCGGCCCGCAGGCGATACTGGACGCCATGCGCATCACGCGGGACGAGGCCGATGCCGTCGAGGAGTCCGACCTCTCGGCGCGTGACAAGGCCGAGAAGCTCATCGAGTTCGCCACGTCCGACGAGTACGAGCTCGTCGACGACGTCAACCCGCGTTCGCTGCTCGTCGCGGCCTCGGAGTACCTCGGCTACGCCGGCGCGTTCGACCGCCAGGAGGAGGTCCTCGCGATGGCCGACGCCGCCGCCGGCGTCTCCGCGATCCACCCCGACGTCGTGCGCGTGGGCGCCGCGCTGAGCCGCGGCCTCGACCCCGCGCCGTACGCCGACCGCTACCGCAAGTCCGGCCACATCACTCCGCTGTCGGCCCACTACATGGGCGACCTGTACGACGAGGCCGGCGAGCCGCTGGCGGCCGAGCGCTGGCTCAACATCGGCATCCGTGCGCTCGAGCACCTCGACCCCGACATGGTCGACACCGGCACGTGGGACCTGCTGCTGATCTCGCGGCGCAACCTTCGCGCCCGGCTCGGCAGGCCGATGGACGGGTACGACGAGGAGGCGGAGGCGGCCGACGCCCACTTCGCGATCGACAGCGACGACCTCGGGGCCTGACGTGGAGCTCCGCGAGGTCGTACGACGCCGGCGGATGGTCCGCTCGTACGACTCCCGCCCGGTGCCTCGCGAGGTCGTCGACCGGATGCTGGAGCATGCGACCCGTGCACCGAGCGCCGGCTTCAGCCAGGGCTGGGCGTTCCTCGTGCTCGACACCCCGGAGGACGTCGCGCGGTTCTGGTCGGCGACGACCCCGCCGGAGCGCGCTGCCTCGCCGTCGCGGTGGCTGCGCGGCATGCGCACGGCCCCCGTCGTGATCGTGCCGCTCGCGCACAAGGAGGCCTACCTCGACCGGTACGCCGAGGCCGACAAGGGCTGGACCGACCGCGACGAGTCGCGATGGGCTGCCCCGTACTGGTACGTCGACACCGGCATGGCCTCGCTCCTCGTCCTCCTCACCGCCGTCGACGAGGGGCTCGGCGCCTGCTTCTTCGGCATCCCGCCGGCGCGTACCGCCGAGCTCCGGGCCGTCTTCGGCGTCCCCGACGGGTACGACCCGGTGGGCGCGATCACCGTCGGGTACCGCGCGGAGGACGACGTCGAGGGCTCCCGTGCACGTGGTCGCCGCCCCCTGTCGGAGGTGGTCCACCGCGGCCGGTGGGGGCAGGACAGGACCTAAGACCCTGGTCTGTGAGCAAGATCACGAGTAGCCTCGCCGCATGCTGGTCGCCGAGGAACTCACCCTGCTCGCGCTCGATCCCGAGAGCGGGAGGATGCGCGCGAATCCATCCGCCGTCGAGCAGGCGCTCGCCGGCGCACTGCTGCTCGACCTCGCTCAGGCCGGCCCTCTGAGCCTCGACTCCGACGGCGTGATCCAGCTCGTCAGCACCGGCCCCAGCCACCCCGTCCTCGGGAGCGGCTTGTCGCGACTCACCGGCCAGATCCCGCTCAAGGTGCGCGACGCGATCCACGTCCTCGCCCCGGGCCTGTCCGAGACCGTCCTCGACACGATGGCCGTGCGGGGGCTGGTCCGCCGCGACGAGCACCGCACGCTCGTCCTCAAGATCCTGGTGCGCTGGCACATGACCGCCCCGGCGATGGCGGACGCGGCGCGCGCCGACCTCACGAGCATCCTGGCCACGTCCTCGGGCACGCCTGCGTCGGCCTCGGACCCGGTGCTCGGTCCGCGCGAGGCGGCGCTGCTCACCGTGCTCGGAGGCGCCGACCTCCTCGCGCTCGCCGAGACCTCGCGCAATCCGGCCTCGGCAGCACGGATGCGGGAGTGGTGCGCCGATGTGGCGTACGGGCGCAACTGCCTCCACAGCGTCCCCGACAACGTGCTGGCCTTCCAGCGCGCGGTGCACGCCGCTCTCGCCACGTCGGCCACCGCCTCGAGCCACGGCGCCCCGCCGGCCCCGTCCGCGCCGGAGACCGCCTCCGTCTGAGTCCTCCGGCTCTCTGACCCCTGTCTCTGGCCCTAGCGTTCGGGCCGCGCTCCTCGCGACGACGCCACCGGGTACGGCCGCGGCCCGCAGACGTCGCAGCCCGCCTGCTGCTCGACCGGGATCGCGTGCGTGCTCGGGCGGTCGCGGATCATCGCGAACGCCAGCGCCGCACCTGCGATGAGCAGCCCGACGCACACGAGCATCGCCTGGTCGAACCCGTCGTCGAAGAGCACCGGGTCCGACAGCGCTCCCCCGACGATCCCGACCAGCGGCGGCAGCGCCGCGACGGCGAGCAGCTGCGCCGTCCGCGCGACCGCGTTGTTGACTCCCGACGCGGTGCCGGCGAGGTGGTCCGGAGCGGCCGCGAGCACGGCGGTGGTCAGCGGCGACACCAGGATCGTCAGGCCGATGCCGAACACGACCACCCCGGGGAGGACGTCGACGAGGTACGACGCGTCGTCCCCGATGCGCAGCATGAGCAGCAGGCCGACGGCCGCGACGAGCGGCCCGACCGTCATCGGGAGCCGCGGGCCGATCCGCGTCCCGAGACGTCCCGCCGCCGGCGAGAAGAGCAGCATGAGGACGGTCACCGGCAGCGTCGCGGCACCGGCGGCCAGCGGCGAGTAGCCCGCGACGACCTGCAGCTGCACCACGAGGAAGAAGAAGACGGCGCCCAGTGCCGCATACACGGCGAACGTCACGAGGTTGGCCCCCGCGAACACGCGGTCGGCGAACAGCCCGAGCGGCACGAGCGGGTTCGCGCTGCGGTGCTCTTGCGCGACGAAGAGCAGCAGCACCACAAGCCCTGCCACCGCGATCCACGTGGTCGAGTCGATGAGCCCGTATGTGAGCGCCGCCAGACCGCCCGCGGTGAGCACCACGCCGAGGACGTCGAAGCGCGCGGGCGCGTCGGGGTCTCGGCTCTCCGGCACGTGACGCCCGCAGATCCACACGATCGCGACCGCGAACGGGAGGTTGAGGAGGAACACCGCGCGCCAGCTCACCGCCTCGACGAGCCATCCGCCCAGCAGCGGGCCGAGCGCGGTCGCCACTCCGCCGAGCCCGGACCAGGCGCCGATCGCCGCGCCGCGGTCGTCGGGGTCGAACGACGCCGAGATGAGGGCGAGGCTGCCGGGCGTGAGCAGCGCGCCGCCGACTCCTTGGAGGAGGCGCGCCGCGATCAGCATCTCGACGTTCGGCGCGATCCCGCACAGCAGCGACGCCAGCGCGAACCAGATCACCCCGATCACGAAGACGCGGCGCCTCCCCCACCGGTCGCCGAGCGCGCCACCGAGCAGGATCAGTGAGGCGAGCGCGAGGGTGTAGCCGTTGACCACCCACTGCAGACCACCGACGTCGGCGTCCAGGTCCTCGCCGATCGTCGGCAGCGCGACGTTGACGACTGTCCCGTCGAGCATCGCCATGCTCGATCCGAGCACGGTCGCGAGCAGCAGCCAACGCCCCGGCGCGGTGCGAAGACGAACGACGGCATCCACCTCGTCACCGTACGCACGCTTGTGGCCCCATGGGTAAGGATGGAGCCCATGACGGTACGCACGCCCGATCCCAATCCCGGTTGGCTCTCCGAGGACGACCTCGACGAGGCGCGCAAGCGCGTCCCGATGCTGTACGTCGAGGCGGTCCCGGTCCGCATGGACCCCGACGGTCTCGTCGCCGAGATCGGACTGCTGCTGCGCGGCGCCCAGCACACCGGCACGATCGCGCGCTCGTTCGTCAGCGGCCGCGTGATGCACGGCGAGCGGGTCCGCGACGCGCTCATGCGCCACCTCGAGAAGGACCTCGGTCCCACCGCGTTCCCGGTGCTGCCGGTGAGCACGGTCCCGTTCGCGGTCACCGAGTACTTCCCCTACCCGGGCGCCTCGCAGTTCTCCGACCCGCGTCAGCACGCGGTCGCGCTGGCGTATGTCGTGCCGGTCTCAGGCGAGTGCCACCCGCGTCAGGACGCGCTGGAGATCACCTGGTTCACCCCCGCGGAGGCCGCGACCGACGCCGTTGCCGCCGAGATGGAGGGCGGACGCGGCGCGCTCCTGCGCCAGGCGCTCGGCTACCTGGGGCTGCTGGGCGGCTGACCGCCGGTCGAGCCTGTCGAGACCCGCCCACGCCCCCGCCGGTCGAGCCTGTCGAGACCCGCCCACGCCCCCGCCGGTCGAGCCTGTCGAGACCCGCCCACGCCCCCGCCGGTCGAGCCTGTCGAGACCCGCCCACGCCCCGCCGGTCGAGCCTGTCGAGACCCACCCCGCCGCCGGTCGAGGCCTGTCGAGACCTCAGTGCACGACCTTCAGGCCGACGACCCCTCCGATGATCATCGCGAGGAAGAGGACGCGCAACGCTGAGACGGGCTCGGCGCCCGTCACCATCGCGTACGCCACGGTCAACGAGGCACCGATGCCCACCCACACGGCGTACGCGGTCCCGGTCGGGAGGCTGCGCATCGCGTAGGCGAGACCGACCATGCTGAGCACGACGGTGATGCCGAAGACGACGGTGGGGACGACTCGGGTGAGGCCGTCGGAGCGTCCGAGCGCGGTGGCCCAGACGGCTTCGAGGATGCCGGAGATGATGAGGACGAGCCATGACATGGCGAGCTCCTTGATCGCGGACGAGTCGGTCGCGACGTCTTCGCTTCACCGGGTACGTCACCCTCGTCCGGGGCCTCACGGCCGCCCCCACCCTACGCGAGCAGCACACGCCGTACGATTTCCATATCGTGAGATCGGAGTCTCAACATATGGATGCGCCTGCAGCCGCGCCGTCCCGGATCACGGCACGCCACTGGCTGATGCTCGGCGTCGCCACCTTCGCCCAGGCGGCGGGCGCCTGCTTCGCTCACGGCGTCGCGTTCCTCATCCCCGCACTCCAGGACCGCGAACATTCGCTCACCACCGCCGGGGCCGTCGCCGCGATGCCGCTTGTCGGGACGATGCTCACGCTGGTCGCGTGGGGCGCGATCGCCGACCGGTACGGGGAGCGCGTCGTCCTCGTCGGCGGCACCCTCGGCACCGCGGCGGCAGGTGCGGTCGCGGTCGTCGTCGCCGATCGCCTCGTCCCGCTGTGCCTGGCGCTCCTCGTCGCCGGGATGCTCGCGGCGAGCACCTCGGCGGCATCGGGTCGCGTGGTCGCGGGGTGGTTCCCCGCGCACCGCCGTGGCCTCGCAATGGGGATCCGTCAGATGGCGCAGCCGCTCGGTGTCGGGCTCGCTGCCGCGACAATGGCTCCGCTCGCGGCCGGCGCCGGGCTCGGCGCTGCCTTGTGGGTCCCCGTCGCCGCCGCCGCGATCGCGGGCGTCGCGTGCGCCACGGCCGTCACCGACCCGCCCCGTCCGAGCCGTGCGACCGCCCAGGCGTCCGGCCACCTCAGCCACCCGTACACGAGCCCGTATCTCCCCCGCATCCACCTCGCCTCGATGCTGCTGGTCGTCCCCCAGTTCACGGTCTGGACGTTCGCGCTCGTCTGGCTCGTCGGCGACCTCGGCTGGTCACCGGGCGCGGCGGGCGGCCTGGTCGCCGCGACCCAGCTCCTCGGCGCACTGGGCCGGATCGGCGCCGGACAGGTCTCCGACCTCGTCGCCAGCCGCCTGCGTCCGATGCGCTGGGTCGCGGTCGCGGCTGCCGTCACGATGGCAGGGCTGGCGGTGACCGACCGGCTCGGCTGGGATGCCGTCGCCGTCGCGCTGCTGGTCGTCGCGACGGTGGTGACGGTCGCCGACAACGGGCTCGCGTTCACGGCCATCGCCGAGCGGGCCGGCCCGTACTGGTCGGGTCGTGCGCTCGGCGTCCAGAACACCGGCCAGTACCTCGCGGCGGCCGCCGTACCTCCGGTCCTCGGAGCCGTGGCGACAGCGGCCGGGTTCCCCGTGATGTTCGCCCTGGTCGCACTGTTCCCGGTCGTCGCGGCACCGCTCGTACCGGCCAAAGAGGAGCGCCCGCTCACGTGACCCGACCCGCCAGGGAGACACAAGATGTTACCGACGGGTAGTGTTTGGATAGCCTCACCCGTAGGAGCGCCATCACCTCGGGCTAAAGTTCGCTTGACTGGAGATCTCTCGGCAGGAGAAGAGCATGCAGGTCGTCGCGATCATCGTGTCGCTGGCCATCACCGCCGTCGCCGTCGCGCTCGCCGCCAAGGCGGTCACGCAGATGGTGCGCGTCGTACGGATGGGTGGGCCCACGCCTGGCACGCGCACCGACGACAAGGGCGCGCGCTGGAAGAACATGTTGGTCGAGACCATCGGCCACACCCGGATGCTCCAGTGGCACTGGATCGGCATCATGCACTGGTTCGTGTTCGCGGGCTTCATCCTGCTGAGCTCGATGGTCGCCGCGGCCTACTTCCAGGTCTTCGACGCCCACGCCGTGCTTCCGATCATCGGGCACTGGGTCGTCTACCAGTGGGTCGCCGACCTGTTCTCCTGGCTGACGCTGATCGGCATCCTCTACCTGATCTTCGTCCGGCAGCGCAACAAGCCCAACGCGCTCGGACGCAAGTCGCGCTTCTTCGGCTCGACGTTCTGGCAGGCGTACTTCGTCGAGGCCGTGATCCTTGCCGTGGTGGTCTGCGGCTTCCTGCTGCGCGGCCTCGAGTACGCGCTGTTCTCGCACGACGCCCCCTCCGACGCGACGTTCGTGCAATTCCCCGGCACATTCTGGCTCGGCGAGATCTTCTCCGGCATGTCGGCCAGCGCCCTCGAGACGACCATCTACGCCGTCGCGATGGTCAAGATCGTCATCTCGATGACCTGGCTCATCACGATCTCGCTCAACATCACGATGGGCGTCGCCTGGCACCGTTTCACCGCGTGGTTCAACATCTGGTTCAAGCGCGAGTCCTCGGGCCGTACGGCACTGGGCGCGCTGCAGCCGATCTACATCAAGGGCGAGCCGCTCGACCTCGAGAAGATGGAGGACCTCGAGGAGGAGGACTTCAACAAGCTCGGCGTCGGCGCGGTCGAGGACTTCTCCTGGAAGGGCATCCTCGACTTCACGACGTGCACCGAGTGTGGCCGCTGCCAGAGCCAGTGCCCCGCCTGGAACACCGACAAGCCGCTGTCGCCCAAGCTGCTCATGATGGGCCTGCGCGAGCACGCGTACGCGAAGTCCCCGTACGTCCTCGCCGGCGAGGACGGCCGTGAGGGTCTGCCCGAGGAGGTCCTCAAGGAGGGCGAGCGCCCCCTGATCGGCGACGAGTCGATGTACGGCGTGATCGACCCCGACGTCCTGTGGTCCTGCACCAACTGCGGCGCGTGCGTCCAGCAGTGCCCGGTCGACATCGAGCACGTCGACCACATCGTCGACATGCGCCGCTACCAGGTGCTCGTCGAGTCCAACTTCCCCAACGAGCTCAACAACATCTTCAAGGGCCTCGAGCGCAAGGGGAACCCCTGGGGCATGTCGCCCAAGAACCGCATGGACTGGGCGAAGGACCTCGACTTCGAGGTGAAGCAGGTCGGTGTCGACGTGGAGGATCTCGACGAGGTCGACTGGCTGTTCTGGGTCGGCTGCGCTGGCGCATACGAGGACCGCGCCAAGAAGACGACGCAGGCGGTCGCCGAGCTGCTCGACACCGCAGGCGTGACCTTCGCGGTGCTCGGCGACGGCGAGACCTGCACCGGTGACCCGGCGCGCCGGGCGGGCAACGAGATCGTCTTCGCCCAGCTCGCCATGCAGAACGCCGAGGTCTTCAAGGAGACCAAGGTCAAGAAGGTCGTCTCGACCTGTGCGCACTGCTTCAACACGCTCAAGAACGAGTACGCCGAGTTCGGCGTCGAGCTCGAGGTCGTCCACCACACGCAGCTGCTCAACCGCCTCGTGCGCGAGGGCAGGCTGACTCCGGTGGCGCCGACCGCGGGCGCCGTGGGCGGCAAGACGATCACCTACCACGACCCGTGCTTCCTCGGACGCCACAACCAGGTGTACGAGGCGCCGCGCGAGCTGCTCAGCGTCATCCCGAACGCCGAGTTCAAGGAGATGCCGCGCAACTCCGAGCGCTCGTTCTGCTGCGGTGCCGGCGGCGCCCGGATGTGGATGGAGGAGACGCTCGGCGAGCGCATCAACCTCAACCGCACCCAGGAGGCCATCAACACTGGGGCCGACCAGATCGCGGTCGGTTGCCCATTCTGCCGGGTGATGCTCGCCGACGGCCTGACGGCCAAGCAGGCCGACGGTGACGCCCGCGAGGAGGTCGAGGTCCTCGACGTCGCGCAACTGTTGCTCGCCGGCGTCAAGCGCGGCTCGGATGCCGCAGCGGCGACCGAGCCCGGCCCGGACGCGACTGCCGCCGATGCCGGGATGGCCGCGACCGCGACCGCGGTGCTGGAGCGCCCCGAGGGGCGGGGTGAGGAGCTCGACGCGCCCCAGGCCGGCACGGCTGCCGAGAACGCGGCGATCGCCGAGGAGTCCAACGTCCACGTCGACGACGAGGGCCACGGTCACCCGAAGGCCTGATCTCCTTCACGGCCCGCGCAACGCGTGCACGAACGATGAGGGGTTCCGCCCATCTGCTGGGCGGAACCCCTCATCTTTGTCACCGGGCCAGGCTCAGGCGTCGCGTCGGCGCAGCGAGACCGCGGCCAGCGTCATCAGCACCGCGATCTGCCCGGCGAAGATCGCGAAGCTCAGCCACGCGTCCAGCAGGTTCGGGTTGAACGACACCGGCGTCGCGATCACCGCGCCGGCGTTGCCCGGCATGACGCGCTCGAGGAACAGGCCGAAGTCGCCAGGAATCAGCGCGACCATGTTGCTCACCACGAAGCAGACGGCGATGGTGATCGTGATCGCCGCCGCCGTGTGGCGCAGAAGCGTGCCGACAGCGACCGCGAGCAGGCCGAGGCCAGCCATGTAGAGACCGCTGCCGTACATCGACCGCAGCACGTCACCCTCGAGCGCCATGCCGATGCCCTCACGGTCGAGGAAGTAGTTGCCCCCGAAGTAGCCGATCAGGGCCGTTGCCGTGCCCACCACGAACAGCAGACCCGCGACCAGCAGCGACTTCGCGGCCAGGACGCGCCCCCGTCGCGGGACCGCGGCGAACGTCGCCCGGATCATCCCCGTGCCGTACTCGCTCGTCACCGCGAGCACCCCGAGCACGATGGCCGTGATCTGCGCGATCATCATGCCCCAGGTGATGAAGGCACCGGGCGACTCGTCGGCGTCCGCGCTGGCGAGCCAGTCGGCGTTGCCCCAGCACATCACGATCGTGAGTCCTGCGCCGAGACCGACCAGCGCGGCGATCGTCCACCAGGTCGAGCGGACCGAGCGCAGCTTGATCCACTCGGCGTTCAGCACCTGGGGGAAGCCCTGACGGGCCACTGTGTCCTCCGTGGCCACCGCCACGGCCGTGGTCGCTGCCGTGCTCATGCCGCCACCTCCTCGCGGGTCTTCGACGCGTACTCGACGTGAGAGGCGGTGAGGGTCATGAACGCGTCCTCCAGCGAGGACCGGACCAGTGCCAGCTCGTGCAGGGCCAGCCCCTGCGCGTGGACGAGGTCGCCGATCGCTGCGGCGTCGATCCCCTGGACGTGGAGCGCGTCGTCGACCGCGGCGACGTCGGCTCCCGCACGCTCGAGCAGCGCACCGACCTCGGCACGTGCGGGCGACTTGACCCGCACGTACGAGGTGGCGTGCCTCGCGATGAAGTCCTCCGTCGAGCAGTCGGCGAGGATCTGGCCCCGCCCGATGACCAGGAGGTGGTCCGCGGTGAGCGCCATCTCCGCCATGAGGTGGCTCGAGATGAACACGGTCCTTCCCTCGTCGGCCAGGCGGCGCGCGAGCGAGCGCACCCAACGGATGCCCTCCGGGTCCAGGCCGTTGACAGGCTCGTCGAGCACGACGACCGGGGGATCCCCGATGAGGGCGGCGGCGATGCCGAGCCGCTGGCCCATGCCGAGCGAGTAACGACCGGCACGCTGGCCGGCGACGTTCTCGAGCCCGACGAGCTCGAGCACCTCACCGACGCGGGCGGCGGGGATGCCGTTGCTCGCCGCGAGCCAGCGCAGGTGGTCGCGGGCCGAGCGTCCCGGATGGAACCCCTGGGCCTCGACGAGCGCACCGATCGAGCGCAGCGGCGCGCGCGACGTCAGGTGTCGGTGGCCGTTAACCGTCACCGAGCCCGCCGTCGGGGCATCGAGGCCGAGGATCATCCGCATGGTGGTCGACTTGCCAGCGCCGTTGGGCCCGAGGAATCCGGTGACCTTGCCGGGCTTGACCGTGAAGTCGATCGCATCGACAGCGGTCTTGTCTCCGAACGTCTTGGTGAGTGCCTGGGCGCGGATCATACGATCGCCGCCCGGATGCCTGAGGTATCCATGAGACCACCGTGCCGGGCCTGATCGCCCCCGACATCGGGGAATGACCCCAGTACGGCCCTGACCCGACCCCGAACCGATCCCCGCCCTAGAGCGCGGACCTGACCTCGCCGAGGACAGGGCGCGCGCCCGTACGGGACACCGCGATCGCGGCCGTCTCGGCACCCCGACGCAGCGCCTGCTGCGGTTCGAGGCCGTCCGCACTCGCGGCGATGAACCCCGCGGCGAACGCGTCGCCGGCACCGGTGAGGTCTTCGACCTCGGCGGCCTCGGCACGCTGCCGTACGAGGAAGCCGTCGGGCGTCATCTGCACCGATCCCGACGCACCGAGCGTCGCGACGACCGTCGGATACCAACGGGACAGCTCCAGCACCGCACGATCGGGCTCGTCCTCCCCGGTCATGCACCGCAGCTCGTCGAGGTTGGGCAGCACGACGTCGACGCCTGACGTCCACCGCGCGAACTCCTCCACCCCCGCCTCGCGCAGGAACGCGACCGAGCCCGGGTCCAGAGACACCGTCACCCCGCGGTCCCGAGCACGGGCGACCAGCTCCTGCGCGACCGGACGGGTCACCGGGTCGAAGAACGTGTAGCCGGTCAGGTGGAGCCAGCGCACGTCCTTCCACGCCGACAGCGGCACGTCCTTGGTCGTGAGGGCGCTGTTGGCGCCGCGGTCGACGTACATGGTCCGCTCACCGACCGCGTCGAGCGTGATCACGATCGTCGCGGTGTCTTGCTCCCCGTCCGCGGCGATGCGCGCCTGGACGTCGAAGCGCGCCAGCGCCTCGGTGTGCCGCTCCGCGCCGTCACGGCCCGCCCTGCCGACGAACATGACGTCGGCGCCCTGCCAGCCGAGCCAGGCCGAGACGTTGGCCGCGGATCCACCGTCACGGCGGCGGATCACGGCAGGAGTGTCGCTCGCCGGGGTGACGGCGGTGAGCGGACGGACGATGAGGTCGTCGACCACGTCACCGACCACGAGGATGCGCGCCATGCACGGAACGGTACCGCCGAATAATCGGATGCGGAGGAGGCGGCCCTCCCCCTAGGCTCTGTGCAGTCGCACAAGAACGAGTGCCGAAAGGGGGGCTAGAGATGGACGACTACACCCACGAGATCCTTGCGCGTCAGCGCGAGGCCCGGCTGCGCCGACTGCACGGACGCAGGGGAGCCGACACCATCGACCACGCCTCCTGGCGCGGACGCGCGGCCGACGCTCTGCGCCGGATCGCCGACACGGTGGACGTCGATCCCCGAGGGACGACGACCCCGGCTCGTCCGATGTGACTCCTGGCCCGCCCAGCCGCATCGCGCACCGCTCCACGCAGCGGTGACCCACGACCTCTTTGAGGTCTGCCTCACTTCCGTCCGCCGCACGCGTCTGCGCGCGGACACACGCACGACCCGATGACGAGGGCACTCGCTATGACCGAACACACCCATCTCCTCCTCGAGCGCATGCGCGAGGACGAGTTCTACCGCACGCTCGAGCAGCGGCAACGGCGTCACTCCGAGCCGCGCCACGCCTGGCGCGTCCGGCTTGCCACAACGCTGCGCCACACGGCAGACCTGCTCGACGACAACCGCCGTACGCCCACCCGGGACCTCACCGCCACCCGGTGAACCCGTGACCGTACGGCTCGCACCATCGAGACCGGTGACACCTGCAGGGGAGGTGTCACCGGTCTCGTGCGTACGGGGCGGTGACGCTAGCGAGCGCTCCAGGCCCGCGCGATCTCGGCGCCCACCGCGATGTTGTTGGCCGCGATGTCGAGGTTGACCTCGAGGCTCGAGCCGCTGGTGAGCTCGACGATGCGTGCGAGGAGGTACGGGCTGACGTCCTTGCCGGTGATCGCGTCCCGCTCGGCCTCGGCGAGCGCCTGGGCCAACGCGTCGTGGTGCACCTGTGGATCGAGCTGCTTGTCGTACGGCAGCGGGTTGGCGACGAGGACGGCGCTGCTGCGGCCGAGGGCGTCGTTGGCCGCCATCACCGCGGCCACACCCCCCGCGTCGGGGACGGCCCAGTCGAGGGTCTCCCCGGACTCCGTCAGCCAGAAGCTCGGGAACTGGTCCGTCCCGTAGCCGACGACGGTCACGCTGAGCGTCTCGAGCCGCTCGAGCGTCGCGGGGATGTCGAGGATCGACTTCACTCCCGCCGAGACGACGGTGATCGGGGTGTGCGCGAGCACGGTGAGGTCGGCCGACTCGTCGAACGTCGTGCTGGCCCCGCGGTGCACTCCCCCGAGGCCGCCGGTGGAGAAGACCCGGATGCCCGCCTGCGCAGCCAGGTAGGCCGTGGCCGCCACCGTGGTCGCGCCGGACGCGCCGGTCGCTATCGCCACGGGGAGATCCCGGACGCTGACCTTCACCACGGACTCGTCGAGCGCGATCTTCTCCAGCGCCTTCTCGTCCAGCCCCACACGCGGTTCGCCATCGACGACCGCGATCGTGGCGGGGACGACGTCGCGGTCGCGGAGGATCTGCTCGAAGTCACGAGCGGCCTGGAGGTTTCGGGGGCGCGGGAGTCCGTGCGAGATGATCGTGGACTCGAGCGCGACGACGGGTCGACCGGCAGCGATGGCGTCGGCGACCTCAGGAAGGATCTGCATCCTCCCAGTCTGACCTCAGATCTGCGTGCGGTGAAAATTCGCGTACGAGCGCGACGGGGTCGGACCGCGCTGGCCCTGGTAGCGCGAGCCGTACTTCTCCGATCCGTACGGGTGCTCGGCCGGCGACGAGAGCCGGAAGAAGCAGAGCTGGCCGATCTTCATGCCCGGGTAGAGCTTGATCGGGAGCGTCGCGACGTTCGCGAGCTCGAGGGTCACGTGGCCGTTGAACCCAGGATCGACGAACCCGGCGGTCGCATGCGTGAGCAGGCCGAGGCGTCCGAGAGACGACTTGCCCTCGACCCGCGCCGCCACGTCGACCGGCAGCGCGACGCGCTCGTAGGTCGACCCGAGGACGAACTCGCCGGGATGCAGGATGAACGGCGCCCCGTCGGCTGCGGTGACCTCCTTGGTGAGGTCAGACTGGTCCTCGGCGGGGTCGATGTGCGGGTAACGGTGGTTCTCGAAGACGCGGAAGAACTTGTCGAGACGGACGTCGATGCTCGACGGCTGCATCATCGCGTCGTCGTAGGGATCGAGCTCGATCCGTCCGTTGTCGAGCTCGGTACGGATGTCGCGGTCGGAGAGCAGCACAGACCGACCGTAGCGCAGGGCCCGAAGCGACCCGCGCTGCAAGGCCGCCCGACGTGATCCCGACCCTTTCGTACGGTCGTGGACATCTCGGACAGACTGTGCCATTCGACTCATCGCCACGGTCTGAAATGGCCGATGACCGGGGGCAAGCGGTGCGGCTTTCGGACCCTCCTGAACCGGCTTCTCCCGGACCAGCCTGTGCAGGACCCCTTGGCTCGGCCGGGGAGGATGTGCTTCACTTCCGTGGTCCCCCTGCAGTCCACGGAAGGTGAATCTTGTGGCTACCCCCGGCCGCAGGAAGGCACACCGCGCGCCACGCAAGCTCCTGGTCACCCGCACGTCGTCCAGGACCCGTCCCCCCGAGACGGCGGCACGCGAGACCCCGCAGGCACGCCTCGAGGCGCTGCCGCTGCGCTCCACCCGCCGTCGGCCCGCCACCCTGGCCGGCCTCCTGATCGCGGGGGTCGCCACCGTCGCCGCGTCCGCCCCGCAGGTGGTCACGACGACCGCGGCGAGTGTCGGCGGGACGACAGACGTAGGCCAGACCCACGTGCTCGCGTCGCCCCCGAGCCTCGAGCAGCACATCGCCGAGCGCCGCGAGGTCGCGGTCAGCCGCTCCAGCGAGCGCCAGGCCCTCCCTCAGGCACGCGCGGGCCTGGTCGCCGGCGTCGCTGAGGCGACCGCCGAGCCCGAGGAGGACGGGGAGTCCGCCGACGGCAGCGAGTCCGACTCGCCGAGCACGTCGGTCTCCGGCAAGCCCTGCGCGAGCGGCTCGTCCGTCGAGAGCGGTCTCACGTCCAACGCGATCAAGGTCCACCGCGCGGTGTGCGCCGAGTTCCCCAGCGTCACGTCGTACGGAGGCGTCCGCTCGGGCGACGGCGGCGAGCACGGCAGCGGACGCGCCCTCGACATCATGGTGAGCGGTGCGACGGGCGACCAGATCGCCGACTACGTCCGTGCCAACGCCTCGCGCCTCGGCGTCACCGAGGTGCTCTGGGCCCAGCAGATCTGGACCACGCAGCGCGCCTCAGAGGGCTGGCGATCCATGGAGGATCGCGGCTCATCGACGGCCAACCATTACGACCACGTCCACGTGACGGTGGGCTGACAAGGTCGTATAGAGTGGTCCGCGTCGCCTCGGCGGCAACGCATCGCGGGCGTAGTTCAATGGCAGAACATCAGCTTCCCAAGCTGATAGTGCGGGTTCGATTCCCGTCGCCCGCTCTCCCGCACGAAGGCCCCGGACCGATGGTCCGGGGCCTTCGTCGTTGTCACACCGTCCTCGCGAGTACGCACAAATTTCACGATCACCCCTGGGCATGTGACGTAGGTCTCACCTACGTTGGGCGGGTCACACCCGACTCAACGAGGAGGTCCGACGTGAATAAAACACTCACCGGAGCCCTGGGAGCGGTGGTCGCCGCAACCCTGGTGACCACCGCGACACCCGCAGCGGCAATCGACGACGTCAACACGAGCCAGCTCCGCAAAGCTGTCACCGTCAACGGCATTCTGAAGCACGCGCGCGCGCTCCAGGTCATCGCCAACCAGAACGAAGGAACGCGCGCATCCGGACTCCCGGGCTACGAGGCCTCCGTCGACTACGTCGCCAAGCAGCTGCGTCGATCGGGCTACTCGGTCACGAAGCAAGCGTTCACGTTCTCGTTCTTCCGGTCGCTCTCCGACCCGACCCTGTCCCAGGTGTCACCCACACCGACCGACTACACGACGGACATCTTCGACTACTCGGGCGGCGGTGACGTCACCGGAGTCGTGGTCCCGGCCACCAACAACGTCGTCCCTGCGACCCCGGAGCCCAGCAGCACCGCGGGCTGCGCCGCCGGCGACTTCACCGCCGCACCGGCAGAGCCCTCGGTCGCGCTCGTCCAGCGCGGCGGCTGCGACTTCGCCGACAAGGTCGACAACGCCGTGGCCGCCGGCTACGACGCCGTGATCATCTTCAACGAGGGCAACCCGGGCCGCACGGAGCTGTCCATCGGCACGCTCGGTGACCCGAAGTCGGTCCCGGTCGTGGGCCTGTCGTACGACGACGCCGTCGCCCTTCTCGGGCAGGTCGCCGCCGGTCCCGTCACCGTGAACGTCTCGACCGAGGTCGAGACCGATCCCAACCGGACCACCTGGAACGTGATCGCGGACCTCCCGGCGAAGGACCTCAAGAAGATCAAGAACAAGGACCAGGTCGTCGTGGTCGGGGCACACCTCGACTCGGTCGCGGCCGGCGCGGGCATCAACGACAACGGCAGCGGCACGGCCGGCATCCTGACGATCGCGCAGGAGATGTCCAAGCTCAAGCTGACCAAGAAGCTCGCCCGCCCGGTGCGCTTCGCGTTCTGGGGAGCAGAGGAGGCCAACCTGCTCGGGTCCGAGCACTACGTCGCCTCGCTCACCGACCAGCAGCGGTCGAAGATCTACGCGAACCTCAACTTCGACATGATCGGCTCGCCGAACTACGTCCGGTTCGTGTACGACGGCGACGGCTCCGACGGCGGCCCCGTCGGACCGCCTGGGTCCGACGTCATCGAGACCGTCTTCACGGACTACTTCGACAGCAAGGGACTGGCCAGCGACCCGACCGCCTTCGACGGACGCTCTGACTACGGGCCGTTCATCGCGGCGGGCATCCCGGCCGGCGGCCTCTTCTCGGGCGCCGAGGGCATCAAGACGGAGGAGCAGGCGGCGGTCTACGGCGGCACGGCCGGTGAGCCGTACGACCCGTGCTACCACCAGGCCTGCGACGACATCACCAACCTCAGCGTGAAGTCGCTCAACGAACTCGGCGACGCCGCCGCGCACGCCACGCTGACGCTGACGAAGTCGAGGTCGGGACTGTTCCCCGACGGCAGCCGCAAGGCCAAGGCGGCAGCGGCCGCCAAGGCGCAAGCGCTCTCCGCGCCGAGCACGGCCACGCGGAGCGGTCACGCCTTGATCCGCTGACCGGCCTCGGAGAAACCGGCGGCCCCTGCACCCACGTGGGTGCAGGGGCGCCGGCGCGTCAGCGCCGTGGCACTCGCTCAGCCCTTGTCGCTCCGCTCGACCCGAAGCAGTGCCTCACCGAGGTCGTTGAGCCGGTCCTCGCCGAGCACGTCACCGAGCAGACCGAGGAAGGCGCCGTCGAGCGCGCGCTCCGCGTCTCGCCAGCGCGCACCGTCACCAGGACGCTGATGGGTCTTCGCCTCGTCGATCTCCTCCTCGTTCCATCCGAGCGACGTCATCCGGTCCGGCCCGGCCCCGGGGTCCGCGAGCATCGCGCGGTGCACGGGGAGCCCCACGAGCGCGAGCGCCGCGAAGTAGAGCCCGCCGCGGATCTCGCGTACCGCCATGGCGGCCTGGGCCAGCCGCGCGGGGACGTCGTCGGCACGCGGCGCGCGCTGCCAGCCCTGCGCGAGCAGCATCGGCGCGAGCTCGGCCTCGTCCAGCACGCACTCGAGCAGCTCCGCCGCGCGGGTGGCCGCCGCGTTCTCGACGAGGTTCTCCCGACCCCAGCGCCGACAGGCGTCGACGTAGAGCTCGACCGCCTTGTCGGAGGTGACGTCGGCGCTGCGCTCCCAGATCGTGTCGACGACACGACGGGAGAAGATCGCCTGGACGTCGTACGCCGTCTGGGTCGAGACGTCACCCAGGATGCCGACGCGTCCGCGGAAGTAGAGCGCCGAGCCCGGCATCCCCGCCTCCTTCGACGCCGAGCGAATGATCGTGGAGGTCATGAAGGCGCTGCCGAGTGCGTTGAGCGCCTCGCGCCAGGGGTTCGCGGTCGTCGTCATGGAAGCAACGCTAGCCGCCCCGCCGTACGGGGCGAAGAGGCGCACTACTAGGCTCGGGAGGACCCCTTCCCCCGAGGAGGTCCCCCGTGCTCGTGCTGCGAATCCTCGCTGCCTACGCCGCGTTGGTCGTGGTGTGGTCCGGCGCGCTCGCCCTGTTGGGCTTCCGCCCGATCCCGCTCCAGATCGCGCTCCTCGCGCTGGGGCTGATCACGTCATCTGTCCTGGTGACGCGCGTCCTGCTCGAACGCGAACGCGGGCGCGTGAGCGCTCCCCCGCTCACCCTCGAGGACGGCGTGTCGCCCGAGGGCTGAGCCCCGTCGTCCACGCCGACGCGTCAGTGCGGCTGCCAGGCGTCGTCGTCCTTCGTGAGCGCCTCGACCGCATCGGGGAGGATGCCGTCGGCGAGATGCTGGATGGTCACCGACTCGAACACGTCGCGCAGGCTCGCACGGGCGGCGATCCACACGTGCTGGAGGACCTCCGCGCCGCCCTTGTACGAGACGGCCTCGGGCCGCAGGCCGTACACACTGACGAGCGGGCCGTCGACCGCCCTGATCACGTCGGCGACGGTGATGTCGTCGGCCGGGCGGGCGAGGCGCCAGCCGCCGGACTGGCCGCGCTGGCTCACGACGATCCCGGACCGGCGCAGATCAGCGAGGATCGCCTGCAAGAACCCGTGCGGGATGTCCTGCTGTCGGCCGATCTCCTCGGCGGAGACGGGACCCGCGTCATCGCGGCTGGTGATCTCGATCAGGCCGCGAAGGGCGTAGTCGGACTTGGTGGAAACCCGCATGCGTGAAGTCTCCCAGATCCGTACGAGAACTCTGGTTGGGCGCCCCGGGCTTGCGTGGGTTACCGGCGAGTAGGACACTGGTGTTACCGACTAGTAAGTGCGCTGGCCTCCCGAGGCAGCACCAACCACGAAGGAACACGTCGCCGTGAGCCACTACAAGAGCAACCTTCGCGACATCGAGTTCAACCTCTTCGAGGTCTTCGGCCGCGACGAGGTCCTCGGTACAGGTCTCTTCGAGGACCTCGACATGGTCACCGCGAAGAGCATCCTGAGCGAGATCGACCGGATGGCTCGCGAGGACCTCGCCGTGTCGTTCGCCGAGGCCGACCGCACGCCTCCGGTCTACGACCCCGAGGCCTGCACCGTCACGATGCCGGCCGGCTTCGCGAAGAGCTACAAGACGTGGATGGACTCGGAGTGGTTCCGCCTGCAGCTCCCCGTCGAGCTCGGCGGCCAGCCCGCGCCGCCTTCGCTCGTCTGGTCCACGGCGGAGCTGGTGCTCGGCGCCAACCCGGCGGTCTGGATGTACTCGGCCGGCCCGAACTTCGGCTCGATCGTCTACCGCAACGGCACCGAGCGGGACAAGTTGATCGCGCAGCACATGGTCGACCGTCAGTGGGGCGCCACGATGGTCCTCACCGAGCCCGATGCGGGCTCCGACGTGGGCGCCGGCCGCACCAAGGCGTACCTCCAGGAGGACGGCACCTGGCACGTCGAGGGCGTCAAGCGCTTCATCACCTCGGCCGAGCACGACATGAGCGAGAACATCATCCACCTGGTGCTCGCCCGCCCGGTCGGCATCGAGGGCGTCGGCGGCCCCGGCACCAAGGGTCTCTCGCTGTTCGTCGTCCCGAAGTACGGCTTCGACCTCGAGACCGGTGAGCTCGACGGCACCCGCAACGGTGCGTACGTCACCAACGTCGAGAAGAAGATGGGCATCAAGGTCTCGACGACGTGCGAGGTCACCTTCGGCGATCCGTCGGTCGGCAACGGCGCACCGGCCAAGGGCTGGCTGCTCGGCGAGGTCCACGACGGCATCGCCCAGATGTTCCAGGTCATCGAGAACGCGCGCATGCTGGTCGGCACGAAGGCCATCGCGACGCTGTCGACCGGCTACCTCAACGCGCTCGAGTACGCCAAGGAGCGCATTCAGGGCGCCGACATGCTCGATCCTGCCAAGGACGCCCCGCGCGTGACCATCACGCACCACCCGGACGTGCGTCGCTCGCTCATGACGCAGAAGGCGTACTCCGAGGCGCTGCGTTCGCTGGTCATCTACACGGCGACGTGGCAGGACCGCGTCATGCAGGCCGAGGCCGACGGCGAGGAGGACAAGCTCGCCGAGCGCGTCAACGACCTCCTGCTGCCGATCGTCAAGGGCTACGGCTCCGAGCGGTCCTGGGTCCTGCTGGGCACCGAGTCGCTGCAGACCTTCGGCGGCTCGGGCTTCCTCCAGGAATACCCAATCGAGCAGTACGTCCGCGACGCCAAGATCGACACCCTGTACGAGGGCACCACGGCGATCCAGGGTCAGGACCTCTTCTTCCGCAAGATCGTCCGGGACCAGGGGCAGGCCATCGCGCACGTCGCTCAGGAGATCCAGGGCTTCATCGCCTCCGAGGCCGGCAACGGCCGCCTCAAGCTCGAGCGCGAGCTGCTCGCCAAGGGGCTGGAGGACGCCCAGGGCATCCTCGGCGCGGTCTTCGGTCAGATGATGTCGGCCAACCCGGCCGACGGCGGCGACCCGAAGAACGTCTACAAGGTCGGCCTCAACTCAAGCCGTCTCCTCATGGCGCTCGGCGACGTCGTCTGCGCGTGGTTGCTGCTGCGCGGGGCCGAGGTCGCTCTCGAGGCGCTCGACGGTGAGGTCTCGCCGTCGGACAAGCACTTCTACGAGGGCAAGGTCGCCGCGGCACAGTTCTTCGCTCGCCAGGTGCTCCCGAAGCTTGCCGCCGAGAAGGCGATCGCCGAGGCCGTCGATCTCGACGTGATGGACCTCGACGAGGCCGCGTTCTGATCTGACGCAAGACCCGACACAAGGACCCGGCGTTCCGACCACCATGGTCGGAACGGCCGGGTCCTTTGTCGCTCAAGGGGTGAGCGAGACGTCGAGCGAGGCTGCGGCTCTCGACAGCGCCTGGTCGGCAGTGACGAGCGGGATCTCCTCACCGAGTGCGAGTGCGAGGTAGGTCGCGTCGTACGAGGAGATCTCGAGAGCGAGCGCGAGCTCGAGAAGCACCTGGCCGTGCGGGATCGCGGGCGAGACGTGGATCGGAAGTCGCGTGAGGCGCGCAAGAACCTCGGGCGCGTCGTCTCGCGCCAGCCGTCCCCGTCGGACCGCGACAGCGACGGCGTTGGAGACCTCCTGGAGGAACAGCGGCGGGACGACGGCCCGCTGTCCGGTCCGAAACGCCACCTCCGCCACCTCACCGTCCTCATCATCGAACAGCAGGCCAAGCGCGGCCGAGGCGTCGAGGACGAACACTCCTAGGCCCGACCCTCGTCGATCATCTCCCTGATCGAGAGGTCACCGTCTCGGCCAGGCACCCGGCGGTGGCGAAGGTCGTCGAGGACGACCTCGATCGGGGTCCACGAGGCATCGCCGATCGGGACGAGCCGGGCGACCGGACGACCGTGCTTGGTGATCGTGACCGTGTCGCCGTGCTCTACCTGGTCGAGAAGAGCGGACAGGCGTGTCTTGGCCTCGTACGCGCCGATCTCGTGTGCGTTCGCCGTCATGGGTTCAGACTAGTCGCCGACCGGTCTGACGGCCAGGACCTCAGCCCAGGCAGGTGGAGGAGCTGGCGCCGGAAGCCGGCAGGCTGCAGAGGTCCCGGCTGCGATCGTCCGTACGGGTGGTCCCGGGGCTGCGGGTGATCCCTCCCCCGTGCTTCTGCTCGCCCGGCGCGTCGAGGAGTTCGCCGTCCCCGTCGAGCACCTGCGTCTCCAGGTGCAGCGCCCCCACGCCGTCGAGCATGGACGCGGCGATCCTCGCCTGCAGATAGACGTATCCGTCGACGGCCGGGGCCACGTGCCACGGACCCGGCTCGCCGTCGACGACGAACCGCTGGCGCATTGACGCGACGCGCTCGTCGACCTGGTAGGTGCCGCCCGCGTAGCCGAGCGAGTGTCCGCCCGGGCCGTCGGTCGGGATCGCCGGATGCGTGGCGTCGTTGCTGTTCACGGTGGACTTGCTTCCCGGACCCCCCATCAGTGCCGCTCCGAGGACCTCGGGGGCACGCTTCGGGCGCAGGGCGATCTCGCACCCGAGACGCTCGCCGGTCGCGGTGTCCTCGGCGAGGACGACGGCCACCGGACCGCGACCGACCAGTGCGCGATGCACCTGCGCGGACAGCACCTCGCCCGCCTCGAACACTGAGCGGGTGCTCCCCATCCCGGTCCCGCACTGGGTCGCAAGGGTTGCCGCCTCGTCGTGCGGGAGGTCACGCAGCCACAGTGCGACGTCGGGCTCCGCAGCCTCGGGTGCTGCCGTCGGTGCTGCCGCGACCTCGGGCTCGGGTGCTGCGGCCCCCGTACCGGCCGGGTCGTCGCCGGCGAACACGAGGCTCAGACCGATGACGGTCGCCGCGGCCACGGCGGCGACGACCGGGGCAGCCCAGCGGAGTGCGCGGGTGCGACGGCCCCGAGATGCCGTCGCGACGATCCGCGCAGCCCGCTCGTCCTTGTCGGGAAGCGTCCGCTCGGGCGGAAGGTCGATCCTCATGCCAGTTCCTCTCGTCGCACGATCACGGACTGCTCGCCGAGTCGCGCGCGGGCGCGGGCGAGGCGGGACTTCACGGTGCCGACGGGCACGCCGAGCGCGTCGGCGGCCTCCTGCATCGAGCAACCCGACCACCAGACGAGCTCGACGACCGCCCTCTGGCCTGCTGGCAGGCGGTCGACCACCGCGCGGATCTCCCGCATCCGCCGCTCGCTGTCGACGTCGGCCGCAACCCCGTCGGCGTGGTCGCGGTCGACCTCCTCGGCGGGCACCTTGCGCCGCAGGGCGGCGAGCCGGCGCCGTCCACGCAGTGCGTTGGCGCACTCCTGCGACGCCATCGCGAGCAGCACGCTCCGCGCCGAGTCGCCTCGCAGCTCCTCGACCCGGCCCTCGCTCGCCCGCCGCCACAGCGCCACGAACGTGGCCTGCGTGACGTCGTCGGCGGTCGCCCAGCACGCCACGCGCCGGAACGCGAAGTTGTAGACGGCGTCGCCGTACCGGGAGAACAGCTCGCCGAAGGCCGCCTCGCTGCCCGTACGGAGCTGAGCCCACGTCCCGTGGTCGGCGCGCGGGTCGAGGCGGTCTCCTGCATGGATGCTCACACCCAGAAGAGTCCACCACGGGCGTCCGGGTTCCCTCAGCCGCTCCCCGACCGCCTAGTCTCGGGGCATGCCGTCGCGCGCGTGGTACGGAGTCGGGGTGGCGCTCGCGCTGGTCGGTGTCGTGGGCGCCGTGATGCTCGGTCTGGCAGCCGCGGGAGTGGCCCGCGACGCGGAGGTGACCCGTCTGCCGGCGGACGGTGCGCTGACGGTGCCGGACCACCGGTTCGCCGTGTGGGTCAAGGCCGACGTGCCGTCCGACAGCACCGGCGACGACCTCGGTGTCTCCTGCGCGCTGACGCCGGAGGGCGGACCCACGCTCGACGTGCCCGCACTGCGCAACCAGTCCGCGTCGGTCGTGGGGTGGCACCTCGTCGCCCTGTCGGCGAAGGACTCGCTGCGCACCTGGGAGGGTGCCCCGGCAACACTGTCGTGCGGCGCGGAGGACGCGCGCCTGACCGACGCGCAGTGGGGTACGGGCAAGCAGCCGCAGGTGCTCGGCGTGCTCGCCCTGTCCGTGGGTGCGCTCTTGGTCGGGACCGGCGGCGTGGTCCTCGGCGTGTTCGCGGCGCTGCTCGTGTGGTTCCTGCGGCGGCGGAGCGCGCAGCGGCACGCGCCCGTCTGAGGCCGGTGCTGCGGCGTCCTTTTCCCGCCAGTTCGCGGGGCCCGTCACTGCTGGGATAGAGGTCGCACCACGGCCGCCGAGGACCGCGGCCCTCACGTCTCGGAAGGACATCACCCATGAAGATCGCACTCATCACCGGCGCCAACAGAGGAATCGGGTTCGCCGCTGCACGCCGCCTCGCGAAGGACGGTCACCACGTGATCGTGGCGTCGCGCAACGCGGCGGACGGCGAGGAGGCGGCGCAGCTCCTGGTCGAGGAAGGACACTCCGCCAGCAGCCTCACCTTGGACGTCACCGAGCCGGCCCAGATCCGGTCGGCGGCCGCCCACATCGGTGAGGAGTTCGGGCACCTCGACGTGCTGGTCAACAACGCCGGCATCCTCCCCGAGGCGACCGAGGCCGAACCGGGGAGCATTCTGGACCGCGCGATGTTCGAGAAGACCTTCGCCACGAACGTCTTCGGGCCCGTCGCGGTCTCGTCCGCCTTCTTGCCGTTGCTGCGCAAGAGCGCGGCTGGCCGGATCGTCAACGTCTCGAGCACGATGGGATCGCTGACCGACCAGTCCGATCCCGAGTCGGCGTACTACCCGATGGTGCTGCCGGCGTACCAAGCCTCGAAGGCCGCCCTGAACAACGTCACGGTCGCGCTGGCGAAGGCGTTGGCGCAGACACCGATCAAGGTCACGTCCGTGTGCCCCGGATGGGTCCAGACCGATCTCGCTCCCGGCAACCGCGAGCAGGCACCCACGACGACCGAGGCCGCAGCCGAGGTGATCGGTGCGGCGGCCACACTCCCCGAGGGCGCCGCGTCAGGCACCTTCGTCGATGCCGGGGGGACGGTCCCGTGGTGAGCAGTGGTGTCCCGTCCGTCGGGCCTAGGTCGTCCCGCCGAGCGGGAGGTCGATGCGGGCGGCGCCGTCGTCGGTGAGGCGCACCGGCACTCCCCAGTCCTGCTGGTGTACGTGGCACGCCGCACCGATCTCGTCGCCGTCGTCGCACGAGGCCGCCATCGCCGCGATGTGGAGGACACCGTCACCGACGGCCGGGTCGAGGACGAGGCGTCGTACGAGGCCGGTGCCGCGGCCCTCGCCCTCGCGCAGCAGCGCGGGCGGGGTCGCGGTGACGACGAGACGGGTCGCCGGACCGTACCGCTCGTCGAGGTGCTGTCCGGGAGGCGGCGTGAACGCGATCGCGAGCTCGACCTCGCCGCTTCGCACCTCGGTCGCAGGGCGGCCGGTGGTGTGGCTCGCGCCGGTGGCCCGCGCCGAGGCGCCGAGCGGCACACGGGTGAGGCGGTGCGCGGCCGACTCGACGACGAGCAGGTCGGCGCCGTCGAGGAGCAGTCCGGCGCCGTCGAGGAGCAGTCCGGACGGCTCGGCGAGGTCGGCCGCGAGCGTGCTGACCTCGCCGGTCGCCGGGTCGTAGCGGCGGACGGCACCGTTGTAGGTGTCGGCGATCGCGACCGACCCGTCCGGGAGCACGGCGAGGCCGAGCGGGTGCTGGAGGAGCGCGTCGCCGGCAGGACCGTCGACGAACCCGAAGTCGAACAGCCCCTTGCCGATGACCGTCTCGGCGACGAGTGCGCCACCGTTCTCGACGATCCGACGCAACGCGCTCGTCTCGGGGTCGGCGAGCCAGAGGGTGTCGCCGTCGGGTGCGAGGCGAGAGGGCTGCGCGAACCACGCCTCGGCGAGCGGGCCGTCGACCATGCCTTCGTTGGTCGTCCCGGCGACGATCTCGACGTCGCCGGACATCGGGTCGTACGTCCAGAGCTGGTGGATGCCCGCCATCGCGATCCACACGCGGTCGCGCCACCACGCGACGTCCCACGGAGAGGAGAGCGAGCCCGTGCCGTCGCCCTGCATCCACTGACGGCCGTCGCCGGCGAGGACCTGCAGGGCGCCGTCGGCGAGGTTCAGCCCCAGGAGCCGGTGCGCCACCGTGTCGGCGACGACGACGTCGTACCCGAGGACGTCACGCAGCTCGTCCGGGAGCACGAGCAGGCCGTTCGGCTCACGGAACCCTTCGTACCGGCGCAGCACGGTCGTGGCGTCTGCCGCGAGCTCGACGAGGCTGCCGCTCCCGGCGTCGGCGACCAGCAGCGAGCCCGACGGCAGCCGGATCACGGACGCGGGGAAGCGCAGGTCCCCCGGCTCGGGCGTGGGGGCGACGTACGGCGAGCGGCCGCGGGTGAGCGTGCCGCGCGCCTCGTACTCCGGCACGAGCCGTGCGAGCAGCGCGTCGATGGCGTGCACGTGGCCCTCCCCCGCGTACTGGGCGATGACGTAACCCTCAGGGTCGATCAGCACGAGCGTCGGCCAGGCGCGGGCGGTGTACGCCTGCCAGGTCGTGAGCGCGGGGTCGTCGAGGACGGGGTGCGTGATGCCGTTGCGAGCGACGGCGGCCGCGAGGGCGTCGGCGTCGGCCTCGTGCGCGAACTTCGGTGAGTGGACGCTCACGACGACCAGCGCATCGGCGTACGTCGACTCGAGCGGCCGCATCTCGTCGAGGACGTGCAGGCAGTTCACGCAGCCGGAGGTCCAGAAGTCGAGGATCACGAAGCGGCCTCGTAGGTCGGCCAACGTCAGGGGCTCGCCGCCGGTGCCGAGCCAGCCGCGACCCCGCAGCTCGGGAGCACGTACGCGAGGCTTGAGTCCGTCCGTCACCTCTCTATTGTCATGCGGAGGGGCGCCAGGGGACCACCGCGTCCCCTAGGCTGCCGCGCATGGATCTCTCGTTGTATGTCGACGCCTGGGCCGAGTCGGCCGAGCGCACGCTCGCCCTCCTCGCGAACCTGCCCGCCGAGGCATGGGCCGCACCCACCGGGTGCCCGGGCTGGACGGTCCGCGACGTGGTCGCGCACCTCGCTGCGCTCGAGTCCGAGCTCTCGCACACCGGCCGGGGCGGCCCTAGCGAGTTCCACGCCGAGGGCAGTGAGGTCGAGGCCGCTTACACCGAGGCAGGAGTCCGTCAGCGCGACGACATGTCGACCGCCGAGCTCCTCGACGAGCTGCGTATCGCGGTCGCCGTACGCCGCGACGTGCTCGCCACCGTGCCCGAAGACCCACGGGCACCGGCCGAGGACACCCCCGGGGGCATCGGCTGGAGCAACGAGGTGCTGCTGCGCAACCGGATGATCGACATGTGGGTCCACGAGCAGGACATCCGGGTCGCCGCCGGCGTCGCGGGCGGGTACGACGGCAAGGCGGCGGTACTGGTCGTGAGCGGGTTCCTGCTCGCGCTCCCGTACGTGCTCGCCAAGAAGCTCAAGGCCGCTCGGGGCACCAGCCTGGTCCTCGAGCTCACCACGCCGATCACGCGTACGGTCACGGTCGGGGTCGGCGACGACGGGCGCGGCCGGCTCCACGACGGCGCGAGCGACGATGCCGACGTCCGGATCACGATGACGGCCGACACGTTCGTCACGCTCGTCGCCGGTCGCGAGGCCCTCCAGCCTCTGAGCCTGACCTGGACAGGCGACTCCACCCTCGTCGGCGACCTGCTCGCCGAGATCGCGGTGACGCCGTGAGCGGAGATCCCTCCGGAGCAACCGGCGCTCCCGGGGGCACAGCGCGCGGTGCCGACGCCGCGTCCTGGAGCACCGAGGACATCCCTGACCTGACAGGCAAGGCCGTCGTCCTCACCGGCGTCACCGGCGGCCTCGGCACCGAGGCGGCCTACCAGCTCGCCCACCACGGCGCCCGCATCGTGGCCACCGGCCGTGACCTCGCCAAGGTCGAGGAGGCGCTGACCGCCTTGCGCCACGGCGTCCACGACCTCGACGCGACAGCCGTCCGCATCGACCTGGCCGACCTCGGCTCCGTGCGCGAGGGCGCTGCGGAGATCATGGCGCACGCCGGTACCGTCGACGTCCTCCTCAACAACGCCGGCGTCATGGCGTCGCCGCGCCGCACCTCCGCGCAGGGCTTCGAGCTCCAGATGGCCACCAACCACCTCGGCCACTTCGCGCTCACCGCGCACCTGTGGCCGATGCTCGTCGCGAGCCGCGCGCGCGTCGTGTCGGTGTCGTCGTTGATGCACTCATTCGCCCGCGGCATCGACCTCAAGACGCTGCAGCCGCACGCCGAGCTGCGCCGGTACGGCCGGTGGACGGCGTACTACCAGTCCAAGCTCGCGAACCTGCTGTTCATGCGCGAGCTCGACCGCCGTGTGCGGGCCGCGGGGATCGACGTCACGAGCGTCGCGGCCCATCCCGGCTGGGCCCTCACCCACCTCGATCGATCGGGGTTCGAGCTCGGCGGGCGCTCCTTCCAGCGCGTCCTCGTTCACCAGGTCAGCCGAGCGATCGCGCAGTCGGCCGCCGCCGGCGCCTGGCCCCTGGAGCGCGCCGCGACGGAGCCGGGCCTGCCCGGCGGCTCGTACGTCGGGCCGTCCGGACCGCGTCAGCTGCGCGGCCGGCCCCGGCTCGTCGGGATGACCTCGACGGCGCGTGACCCGCAGCTCGCCGCCGACCTGTGGGCCGCGTCCGAGGCCGCGGCGGGCTTGACGTTCGACGCAACCTGACGGTGTTCCCGAGTACTTCTCTCCCGCTGGCGCCGCGAGGCGGTTAGGCTCCGGCCATGCTCGTACGACGGATGGAAGACTCCGACCTCGACGCGGTCCTCGCCCTCAACCAGAGTGCGATCGACGGTGTCGGGGCGCTGACGGCCGACAGGCTCCGTGAGATCGTCGGGTACGCCGACCAGTCGGTCGTGAGCACCGACGCGGACGGTGTGCTCACCGGGTTCGCGCTGACGCTGCCGCCCGGCACGCCGTACGACAGCATCAACTACCAGTGGTACAAGGACGAGTACGACGCCCAGGACTATGCGTACCTCGACCGCGTCGTCGTCGCCCCCGACTTCCGACGACGTGGCGTCGGCACCCTCCTCTACAACGTGCTCGAGGAGCGGGCGCGTGCCCGCGAGCTCGTGGCACTCGAGGTCTATGTCGACCCACCGAACGAGCCGTCGCTCGCGTTCCACCGCGCCCGCGGCTACACCGAGGTCGGCCGCCTCGACCATCCGAACGGCAAGAAGGTCGCGATGCTGGTCAAGCGCGTCGGCTGATCCTCCCGCCGCCGCTCCGGACGTCATACGTTTCGTGGTCCCTGACCCGCAATCGGTATGACGTCCCGGGTGGGGGATCAGACGGAGACCGACTCGCCGCGCCGCATCGCCTCCAGCATCTCGGGCGCCGTCGCCGCGAGCTTGCGCCGCATCACGCCGCGGTGCCGCAGGATCATGGTGATCCCGAGCGCCCACGGCACCGCCTGCACGGCCATCGCCCAGCCGAACGCGTCCGACGGGTAGGCATCGGTCCCGGCCGGCGTCAGGACGTCGAGCACCACCCCGATCGCGAGCATCGTGCACAGCGACGCGATGAAGCCGCCGGTGTTGACCAGCGAGGTCGCGAGCCCCGCCCGCTCGGCGCTGCCGAAGGTGCGGACGAAGTCGAACCCGACCATCGACGCCGGTCCCCCGACCGCCGTGACGACCACCATCACGACGAGCAGCCAGTACGGAGCGTCGCCGGGCCACAGCAGGACCGCCGCCCACGCGCACGCGATCGCGGCGATGATCGCCACCGTCGTGGACGAGCGGTGGTACGGCCGGTGGGAGGTGAGCCACGCGAGGAACGGGCCCGAGGCCATCGTCGCCAGCGTCAGCAGGGTGAGCAGGAACGCCGCGAACGCCGGCGAGGCGTGCTCGCCACGCACGAAGAACGGGTAGCCCCAGAGGATGCCGAGGACGGTGCCGCTGAACTGCGTCGAGAAGTGCGTCCAGAAGCCGAGCCGGGTGCCGTCGTCGGCCCACGCGTCACGGACCCGGCGCCCGAGTCCCCGCACCTCCAGCGGCGGACCGAGGTGACGACGCATGCCCGGCCGGTCGTGCACGACGACGACCAGCGCGAACGCGAGCACCAGACCGACCGCTGCCGTCACGAGGTAGGCGGTAGTCCAGCCGACGTGGTGCAGCGCCCAGGTCATCGGGACTGCGGCGAGGATCATGCCGGCCTGCCCGCTGATCCCGGTGAGCTGGGTCATCAGCGGGACCCTGCGCGGAGCGAACCAGTTGGCCACGAGGCGCAGCACGCACACGAACACCATCGCGTCGCCCGCACCGACTGCGATGCGGGCCGCGAGCGCCACCGGGTACGAGGTCGCGAACGCGAACCCGACCTGCGCCACGCTCAGCGTCAGCACACCGGTCAGGATCACGGCGCGAGGGCCGAACCGGTCGAGCGCGAGCCCCACAGGGATCTGCATCCCGGCATAGACAACGAGCTGCAGGACGGTGAACGTCGAGAGCTGCGCAGCGCCAATGCCGAACCGCTCGGTCGCGTCGAGCCCCGCGACCGCGAGCGACGACCGGTGGAAGACGGCGAGGACGTAGACGAGCAGCGCCACGACCCACACCGCGTAGGCGCCACGCCGCAGGCCGAGACGTCGCGAGACGGTCGCGATCACGCGTCGACCGTCGCGTCGCCGTTGGCGTCGCCCTGGACCGCGTGCCGCGACGTCGCGAGGTGCCGGTCGTTCGCCGCGACGAAGGCGCTGAGGTCGTCCCCCGCGATGAGCATGGCCAGCTCACGGTGGTCCCGGATCGCGCGATCCATCCGCGCCGGCGAGGGGCCCATCGCCGTCGCGTTGATCATCATCTGCCGCTCCCGCAGGCTCCGGTAGAAGCGCGACAGGTGCGCGTTGCCCGCGGCGTCGACGACGACCTCATGGAACAGACGGTCAGACTCCGTGAACGCGGCGAGGTCGTCGTCGGCACGGTGCTCCTCCATCGCCTCCACCTGCGCGTCCATGGCGGGACGGACCCGCGCCCCCTCGGCGAAGGCCCGCGGCGCCGCCCACTGCTCGACCAGGGCACGCGCCTCCCACATCGAACCGGCCTCGGCACTCGTGACCGGGAGGACGATCGCGCCCTTCTTCGGGTAGATCCGCACGAGCCCCTCCGTCTGCAGCCGCAGCAGCGCTTCGCGGACCGGAGTGCGCGAGCAGCCGAACCGCTCTGCCAGCACCACCTCGCCGAGCTCGTCCCCGCCCGGCAGGTCGCCGACGAGGATCGCACGCTTGATCGCCGCGTACGTGCGTTCGGTCGCGGAGGTGCGGGCGGTGGGGACCGTGGGCGGAAGGGCAGAGGCCGGTGATGCACACATGTTGCATACATGATCGCAGGCGGCCGGCGCTGCCAGCGGAGCGGGTACGGTTTGGCACCTTTCGCCGTACGGGGCCGTGTGCCGCAGGTGTGAGGATGGTCGGGCCCCGCACCCGAACCCAGGAGCCGTGATGCTGTCCGACATCGTCGTCGTCGATCTCACCCGTGCCCTCGCCGGCCCGCACGCCGCGATGATGCTCGGCGACCTGGGAGCGACGGTGATCAAGGTCGAGTCGCCCGGCGGCGACGACACCCGCCAGTGGGGTCCTCCGTTCGTGACGGGGAGCGAGGGCGACGAGCAGGCGACCTACTACCTCTCGTGCAACCGCAACAAGCTCTCGGTCACCGCCGACCTCAAGAGCGAGGAGGGTCGGCGCCTGCTCGAGCGGCTCGTCCTCCAGGCCGATGTCCTCCTCGAGAACTTCCGGCCGGGCGTGCTCGAGCGGCTCGGGTTCGGTTACGAGCACCTGCAGGAGCTCAACCCGCGGCTCGTCATCTGCCAGATCACCGGATTCGGGCACGACGGACCGGAGTCGACACGTGCCGGCTACGACCAGATCGCGCAGGGCGAGGGCGGCCTGATGAGCATGACCGGCCCCGACGCCGAGCACCCGACGAAGGTCGGCGTCCCGATCGCCGACCTCCTCGCCGGGATGAACGCCGCGTACGGCATCGCGGCCGCGCTGCACGAGCGCGACCGTACGGGCCGTGGCCGCGTGGTGCGGACAAGCCTCCTCGCGGGCATGGTCGGCGTGCACGCGTTCCAAGGCACCCGCTGGACCGTCGCCGGTGAGCTCCCGCGCGCCGCCGGCAACCACCACCCGTCGATCTCCCCGTACGGGCTCTTCCGCACCGCCGACGCTCCCGTACAGCTCTCGGTGGGCTCCGAGGGGCTGTGGAGACGCTTCGCTCCGCTCATCGGCGTCGACGTCGACGACCCCGCGTTCTCGTCGAACCCGCTGCGCGTCCGCAACCGCGACGCGCTGACGGCGCGGATCGAGTCGGCGTTCGCCTCCGAGGGCGCCGAGGTCTGGTTGGCGCGGCTCGCCGAGGCTGGCGTCCCTGCGGGCAAGGTGCGCCAGCTCGACGACGTCTATGCCTGGGACCAGACCCTGTCGCAGGGCCTTCTCGTGGAGGTCGACCACGAGACCCTCGGGCCGATCGAGATCCCCGGTCCCGTCCTGCGGCTCGACGACAACCCGTACGCGGGTGCGCGCGAGAAGAACCTCGCGCCGCCGCGGCTCGGTCAGCACAACGCCGAGGTCGACGCCTGGCTCGACGAGCAGGAGTCCGCCGCTCGCTGAGCGGCTTCGGTGGTCCGCGCTCGAGCGTCAGCCCGCGTCGCGGCGCGCGGTGAGCACCGCGATCACCCGCTCGGTCCAGGCGAGGTTCTCGCGCTCGAAGGCGAGGCCGCGCTCAAGGGTCAGGTACGGCCCCACCCGGTCAGCCTCACGGAGGTAGGTCTCCGAGTCGCGACCGTCGAGCATCCGCTCGCGGACGACCTCGAACAGGTGCTGCTTGGCCCGGAACTCCTCGGCCTGCTGCGCGACCGCGGCGAGGAGCGCGTCGAGATCGGCGACATCCGCAGCCTGGACCTTCACCATGAGGTCGCTGCGGATCGCCTGCGAACGGGCCGGCGCCGACGCGTACGCGCGCAGCGCCGCGAGGCCGGTTTCGTTGAGCGAGAGCACCTTCTTGGTCGGACGCCGCTCCTGCGGCACCACCTCGACGTCCACCAGACCGTCGTTCTCGAGCCGATCGAGCTCGCGATAGAGCTGCTGCGGCGTCGCCGACCAGAAGTGCGCCGACGACACGTCGAACACCTTGCTCAGCTCGTACCCGGACGCGTCGCCTTCGAGCAGAGCGGCGAGCAGCGCGAACCTCAACGACACGACGCCAACCTAGCCCGCCGTGCTGCCGTACGCCCCGAGGGCACCGAGCAGTCAGGTGACCCGCGCGTCGTCGACGCGGCCGCCGTGCTCGAGCCACCACCGCGCACCCGCGCGCATCTCGGCTGATCGGCGGCGATCTCGGGACAACCTCGCAAGGACGGGGTCCTGCTGCATCCCGGCGGCGAACAGCGCCGCGTGCGCGACACCTTGGTCGGCGTGGCCCAGCAGCGGCGCCACTCCCGCGACCGGCCCACCGGGCACGTGCGCGAGCGTCACCAAGGTTTGGCGCAGGTCGGCTCCGGACTCGTCGAGCCGCGTGATCAGCGCGTCGCGCTCGGCCTTGCCCACGACGTACGGGAGCACTCCCGGCGCTCCGTCGAAGCACCGGTTGGGATGCGTCTGCTCGATCAGCACCTCGGCGAGTACCGGGGCGTACGGGCTGCGCGCGAGAAGCATCGCGGACTGGTGGCGTACGTCGTGGCTGGTGGCGCTGTAGGCGTCCTCGATGACCGCGCGTCCGACGGCGTCGACCTCGCGTCCCGTCACGGACTCGATGCGGGCGGTCGCTCCGCGGACCGCCGTCGCGAGCATCGTCGCGCGGCTCGTCGCCGAGCCGGCCACGCCGCGCGGACGCGTCGGGAAGAGCTGCGGACGCAGCCTCCGCAGCCGCTCGGCGGTCTGCGGAGGGAGGACGTCGAACAACGGCACGATGCGGACGAGGGCGTTCTCGTTAGACCCGTCGAACAGGATCTGTGCAAGCTGTGCCTCGAGCGCAGCCATCGATGACGGCGTGACCTCGTGCCGGGTGAGCTTGCGGTGCAGCCCCCACGTCGCGCCGAGCTGCAGCTGCGCCGACGGCTGACCGAGCAGGGAGATGAGCGTGTTGACGGCCTTCTCCGCCCGCACCTCGGCGATCAGGATGACGGGGATCAGCGTCGCCTGCGCGGTCGGGTCGATCACCTGGGCGCCGATCGTCTGCATCACCCGCCCCTGGTGGGTGGGCGACTCGATCAACCGCCGCAGCGCCTCGTAGCGGGTCACGAGCGCGAGGCCGTTGGCGCGCGACGCCTCGCTGACCAACCGGGCCACGAGCGGACCCGTCTCAGCGGCGAGGGTGTCGTCGACGGCGTGGCGTGCCGCGACGCAGCCCGCCCACTCGAACCAGTCGACACCCTCGACGACCGAGCCCTGCACCGTCGCGAACGCCTCGCTCAGGATCTCGTCGGACACCTCGGTCGTACGGGTCGGGGGCCGTGCACCCCACGAGCGCGCCACGCCTTCGCACAGCGCCGCGAGGCCGGCCCGGGGCAGCCCGAGGATCTCCTCGTACGACCGCAGGACCGACTCGGGGACACGAAGCCTGCCGGACTCCCATCTCGAGATGCGAGAGGCGTCTGCGCGGTGGCCGTGGCGCGCGAGCACCTCGGCGTACGGCTGCAGCTTGCGGAGGTTCGTGTCGGCAGACATCAACCGCCATTGGCGCAGCAGCCAGCCGACGCGTTCGTACGCGCTGACGTCACGTGACTCACCTGTCACCGGATCACCCCTTCGCCCCCCGGCCCCGGTTGTCCTCAAGCAAGGTAACGAGTGGACGGCAGAGCGGAGAGGAAAACGGCAGAAGTGGCGCATTCACGACATCCGTATGTCAGGTCCGCGCCGTCATCGACCCGCCATAGGGCGATGTCAGAGCGTCATGGCGCTCGCCGGGTCCTCCAGCAGGCGGCCGACGTCGGCGAGGAACCGCGATCCTTGCGCGCCGTCGACGACGCGGTGGTCGAACGAGACCGCCAGCGTCGTCACCCACCGGGGCACGATCTCGTCGTCGACGATCCAGGGCCGGCGGTTGATCGCCCCGACAGCAAGGATCCCAGTCTGGCCCGGGACAAGGATCGGCGTCCCCGCATCCACGCCGAAGACCCCGACGTTGGTGATGCTGAACGTCCCGCCCGTCAACGCCTCGGGCTGCGTCTTGCCCTCGCGGGCGGTCCGGACCACGTCGCCGATCGCGGCCGCGAGGTCGGGCATCGTCAGGCGGTCCGCGTCACGGACCACCGGCACGAGGAGCCCCCGCGAAGTTGCCGTGGCGATGCCGAGGTGGACGTCGTGCTTGAGAACGATCTCCTGCGCGGCACCGTCGAAGGTCGCGTTCATCTCCGGCGTACGCCGAAGCGCGAGGCACACGGCACGGATGACGAGCAGGAGCGGCGAGACCTTGGCCTCTGCGAGGTCGGGGTCGAGGCGCATCCGGTCGACGAGCTCCATCGACCGGGTGACGTCGGCCGTGAGCCACTCGGTGACGTGCGGAGCGGTGAACGCCGAGGCCACCATCGCCTCCGCGGTGGCCTTGCGGACACCCTTGACCGGAATGCGGGTCTCGCGCTCGGCCGACGGTGGCGCAGCGGCGGGTGAGAGAGGGGCGGGGGCGAGAGGGGCGCTCGCTGGCGTCTCGGCTCCCTCCGCGTACGCCTCGAGATCCGTTCGCCGCACGATCCCGCCCTCGCCGGGCGGCACCTCGCGGAGGTCGATGCCGAGGTCCTTCGCGAGCTTGCGGACGGGCGGCTTGGCGAGCGTCCGGAGCGGGAGGTCGCGCCCTCGATACGCGCCTCGCTCCTCGACGGCCGGACGGCGGCGGCGCCGTACGGACTGCCGCTCGCGCGGGCCGTACCCGACCAGCGTCGCCACGGGCGTGGGCTCCTCGGCCGACGGGGTCTCGACAAGCTCGACCGACGGGGTCTCGACAGGCTCGACCGACGGGGTCTCGACCGCGAGGATCGGGGTCCCGACCGCGACGGTCTCCCCCGCAGGGACGAGCAGGGCGGTGACCGTGCCGGCGTACGGGGTCGGGAGCTCGACGACCGACTTCGCGGTCTCGATCTCGCAGACGATGTCGTTGACCTTGACGGTGTCGCCGACGGCGACGTGCCAGGAGAGCATCTCGGCCTCGGTCAGTCCCTCGCCGGGGTCGGGCAGGTTGTACTCGTGGGTCGTCACGGGCCTCACCACGCCAGGCTTCGGTCGACGGCGTCGAGGACCTGGTCGAGGTCCGGCAGGTAGGACTCCTCGACGCGGCTCGGCGGGTACGGGATGTCGTACGCGCCGACGCGCAGCACTGGCGCCTCGAGGGAGTAGAAGCACTCCTCGCTGATGCGGGCCGCGAGCTCGGCACCCATCCCGAGGTTGCGGTACGCCTCGTGGACAGCGACCACGCGTCCGGTCTTGCGCACGGACTCGTACACCGGCCCCATGTCGAGCGGCGAGAGCGTCCGCAGGTCGATGACCTCGAGGTCGAGCCCGTCGGCGATCCCCGCCTCCGCAGCACCCATCGCGACGGACACCGACGGCCCGTACGCGAGGACCGTCGCCGTGCTCCCGGCCCGGACGACGCGTGAGCTGAACAGCGGCGGCGGTGTCGCGTCGAGGTCGATCTCGGCCTTCGTCGAGTGGTAGAGCCGCTTGGGCTCCAGGAAGATCACCGGGTCCGGCGAGGCGACGGCCTGCTGGATCATCGCGTACGCGTCGCGCGGGTTGGAGCACGCGACGACCTTGAGGCCGGGCGTGTGCGCAAACTGCGCCTCGGGGCTCTCGGAGTGGTGCTCGACCGCCCCGATCCCGCCACCGAACGGGATGCGGACGACCAGCGGCATCGAGACGCGACCGCCGGAGCGGTAGCGGTACTTCGCGACCTGGCTGACGATCTGGTCGTACGCGGGATAGACGAAGCCGTCGAACTGGATCTCGACCACCGGCCGGTATCCGCGCAGGGCGAGACCGACGGCCGTACCGAGGATCCCCGACTCCGCCAGAGGCGTGTCGATCACGCGATCCTCGCCGAAGTCCTTCTGGAGGCCGTCGGTGATGCGGAAGACGCCGCCGAGCTTGCCGATGTCCTCCCCCATCAGCACGACCTTGGAGTCGCGGTCCATCGCCGCGCGCAGACCGGCGTTGAGCGCCTTGGCCATCGTCATCGTCACCGTGCGGCTCATCGCGCGACCTCCTCCTCCAGGCTCGCCGACCAGGACCGGAACTCCTCCTGCTCGGCGGCGATCTCCGAGGTCTGCTCTACGAAGACCTGGTCGAAGAGCGTCGTCGGATCCGGGTCCGGGAGCGCCCGCACCTCCGCGCGCAGCCTCTCGCCCAGGGCCTCCGCCTCGGCCTCGACGTCGGTGAAGAACTGCTCGTCGACGGCGTGGACCCGCCGCAGGTACGCCCGTACGCGCTCGAGCGGATCACGCAGCTTCCAGCGCTCGACCTCGTCGGAGTGGCGGTAGCGGGTCGGGTCGTCGGTCGTGGTGTGCGCCCCCATGCGATAGGTGAAGGCCTCGATCAGGCTCGGCCCGCTCCCCTCGCGGGCTCGTTGCAGCGCCTCGGTCGTGACCGCGTGCACGGCGAGGACGTCGTTGCCGTCGACCCGCACACCGGGGAAGCCGAAGCCCGCCGCGCGCTGGTAGATCGGCACCCGCGTCTGGCGCGCCGTCGGCTCGGAGATGGCCCACTGGTTGTTCTGGCAGAAGAAGACGACCGGCGCGTTGGTCACGGCCGCGTACACGAACGCTTCGTTGACGTCGCCCTGGCTGGTCGCACCGTCGCCGAAGTACGCGATCACCGCCGCGTCCCGCCCGTCCTCACCGGTCCCGACCGCGCCGTCGCGCTGCAGACCCATCGCGTAGCCGGTCGCGTGGAGCGTCTGCGCGCCGATGACGATCGCGTAGAGGCCGAAGTTGTGCTCGTCGGGGTCCCACGTCCCCTGGTCGGTGCCGCGGAAGAGCCGCAGCAGCGCGATCGGGTCAACGCCGCGGCACCAGGCGACACCGTGCTCTCGGTATGTCGGGAAGGCGTAGTCCTGGGCTGCCAGTGCACGACCCGAACCGATCTGCGCAGCCTCTTGGCCGAGGAGTGACGCCCAGATGCCGAGCTCTCCGTGGCGCTGGAGCGCTGTGGCCTCGGTGTCGATGCGGCGGGTGAGCACCAGGTCGCGGTAGAGGCCCGCGACGACCTCGTCATCGCCGTCGTACTGGTAGTCGGGGTGCTCGACCCGCTCGCCCTCAGGGGTGAGCAGCTGGACGAGCGGAGGGTCGACGGGGTCGGCCATGCGGCACTCCTCGCGTTCGGCGGCCCGGGGTCACCGCGGCCGGCGGATGTGAGTCGTGGGGCGCCTACCTGTTGGTGTTTGGCGCGCACCCCACCGGTGTGAGCATGCTCACACCGTGCAGTCAGGCTAGCACTGGGGAGCGCCGCACGGCCCCGTCATCAGGAGGTCTGGCTGGTCACCGTCACCCCATTGTCGGCGGCGTCGCCGGTGGAGAACACGTAGTCGGCAGCCGCCGCGTCACCGAGCTGCGCCTTGAGGAACAGCGCCGCCCAGCGGGCAGACGTCGCGATGCTCGCCGCTTGCGAGATCGGCTGAGCGCTCGCATCGGGATCGGCGCCGGCAGGGTTCTGCGCATTGGTGATGCCGTAGTGGTTGGCACCGGCGACGCGGACGATCTGCTTCGGTCCGTTCTCGAGCTTCGTGTACGAGGTCTCCGCGTCGGCCGGAAGCGCGACGCCGTCGACCGTGCCCTGGACGAGCTGGACCGGGATCTGGTTGTCCATGCTCGCGGAGTTGCCGAACAGCGGGGACTTGTTGTTGGTGCCGAACAGCGACGCCGCCTTCACCTCGCTGGGCAGCGAGTAGCCGAGCGTGGTGCAGAACGGGATGCCACAGCTCTCCTCAGCGACACCGAGCGCAGCGGCGCCCCCGAAGGAGTGACCGAGCAGCACGAGCGTGTCGGTGTCGATCTTGCCAGCGAGCGGCGAGGAAGAGTTCGCGTTCTCGTCGTCCATCCAGCCGATCGCCTCCGCGGGCATCTTCTGGGACGGGTAGTAGTCCTGGTCGAAGAAGACGAGGCGCTTGTGGTTCGGGACGACGACCACGAAGCCGTACGAGGCGACGGCACGTGCGTACGCCGCGTAGTGCATGCGGTGGACCTGAGCCCCCTGCATGAGCAGCGCGACCGGCAGCTCACCCTGCGCGTCGGACGGGTAGTAGACGTCGGCGCCGTCGTTCACCACCTGGCTCGAGTAGTGCGCGACGGTGGGCTCCGCAGAGGCTGGGGCCGGGGAGACGGCCAGGACGCTACCGGCAAGTGCGGCGGCAGCGGCGAGGCGGGCGGGACGGGCAAGGCGCATGTGACCCTCCATATGTTGGAACGGCGTTCCATCGGTGTCGCGTACCCTTCCGCGCCCGACCGACGTCGGTCAAGAGGTATGGCCGAACAGTCCGGCGTACGGTCATCTCATGCCGTCCGCGTGGATCGCGCCGATGCTCGCGACCCTGTCGTCGCGGCGCTTCGACGACCCCGCCTGGGTGTTCGAGCGCAAGCTCGACGGCGAGCGCCTGATGGCGGTCCGCGACGGCACCGACGTACGGCTGTGGACGCGCAACCGGCTCGACGTGAGCGCGAGCTATCCCGAGATCGTCGAGGCCCTGCGAACACTGGACGGCGCGAAGGACTGGGTCGTCGACGGTGAGCTGTGCGCGATGCGGGGCGACCAGACGAGCTTCGAGGACCTCCAGAAGCGGATGCACGTCACCGATCCCCGCACGATCGCGAACGCGGGCGTCACGCTCGCATACTGGGCCTTCGACCTGCCACGTTTCGACGGCCACGACCTGTGCCCGCTCCCGCTGACCGCCCGCAAGGACGCCCTGCGCGACGCCTTCTCGTTCTCGGACACGATCCTGCTCAGCGAGCACGAGGATGAGCACGGGCTCGCGCTGTTCCACCACGCCGAGGAGGCCGGATGGGAGGGCGTGATGGCCAAGCGCGCCGCGTCGTCGTACCAGCCCGGACGGCGCTCGGCGGACTGGCTCAAGTTCAAGGTCGTACGGGGCCAGGAGCTCGTGGTCGGCGGCTGGACCGACCCGCAGGGATCGCGGTCGGGCCTCGGAGCCCTGCTGCTCGGCTACTACGACGGCGACGCGCTGCGGTACGCCGGCAAGGTCGGCACCGGCTTCGACGAGCGCACGCTCGCCCAGCTCGGCTCGTTGCTGGTGCCGCTGGCCACCGACACGAACCCGTTCGCAGAGTCGGCCGCCGAGATCCGCAAGGCCAGCCGTTCGAGCCCCTCGCAGACCCACTGGGTGGAGCCGCGGCTCGTCGTCGAGATCGGCTTCAGCGAGTGGACGGGCGCGGGCCGACTGCGTCACCCCCGCTATCAGGGGCTGCGCGACGACAAGGACCCGCGCGAGGTCGTCCGCGAGGAGCCCCGCCCGATCGGTCCGTGACCGAGACCTTCGACCGGCGGCGCCGTCAGCGCGTGGCGGAGACCAGGGTGGACACCCCGAGCGTGGTAATGATGCCGGCCGTGCCGCGGTCGATCGCGCGCTGCACCCGCGGGCGCCGCAGCCACGTCAGCGCCCGCCCCGCGACGGTCGCGATCGCGGCGAAGTAGACGAACCCGACCGCAGCGAAGATCGTGCCGAGCACCAGCGTCGCACCGAGCGAGGCCTCGTGGCCGGGCAGGAACTGCGGCACGACCGCGACGAAGAACAGGCCGACCTTCGGGTTGAGGACGTTCGAGATCAACCCCGCCCGCATCGCGGCGCCGGCCTTGACCCCGTACGCGCCCTCGACGTCGCCGAGCCCCTGCCCACGGCGCAGCAGCGCCCGCAGACCGAGCCACAGCAGATACAGCCCGCCCGCGATCTTGACGACCCGGTACGCCCCGGCCGACTGCTCGAGCAGCGTCGCGAGACCTGCGGCGACGGCGAGCGCCCAGAGCAGGGAGCCGGTCGCCGAGCCGAGCGCGGCCGCCAGCCCTGTACGGGTGCCGCCGAGGCTGAAGCGCAGCACCAGGAACGTGTCGGGACCGGGCGTCAGCGCGAGGAGCACGCACAGGCCCGCGAAGCCGAGGAGAAGCGAGGGATCCATTTTTTCCTGAGAAACAACAAAATAGGCAACCTGAAAAACAAGACAGTCCAGAGCATAGCAACCTGCGATCGAGATGAGCGAATCAGTCGGCATTCTGCACCCCGCGTCACCGAACGGACTCCAGTTTGCTACCCCGATGCCACACCTGTGGGAGGCGACCAGCCCACCTGCCCGCCTACGCTCGTCCTGTGCCTTCCCTCGCCGACCTCCAGGTCTCCTCCCTCGGCCCATGCACGTACGAGTCACCGCTCAGCAGCTACGTCGCCGGGCGCAAGACCAACGAGTACTACGTCTCCGAGGGCGACCGCGTCCTGTACGACGACACGATCTCCCTCCTGGAGCAGCGCGGCGAGCCCGTCGAACGCTGGCCGTCCTTCGAGCCGGGAGGCCCGCGCCCCGCGATCTTCCACGACCCCGCGACGACCCACGTCGGGGTCGTGACCTGCGGCGGCCTGTGCCCCGGCCTCAACGACGTGATCCGCGCAGTCACGCTGGAGCTCTACACGCACTACGGCGTGACCCAGGTGACCGGCTTCCGCAACGGCTACGCCGGCTTCGACAAGGAGCTCGGGTTCGAGCCGATCCCCCTCACGCCCGGCCTCGTCGGCTCGATCAACGAGCGCGGCGGCACGATCCTCGGCACCTCGCGCGGAGCCCAGGACGCGGCGGTGATCGTCGACCGTCTCGTCGAGCTCGAGATCAACGCGCTCATCGTCATCGGCGGCGACGGTTCCATGCACGGCGCGCACGGCATCGTCGAGGAGATCACCCGGCGCGCGCTCGCGATCGGCGTGGTCGGGATCCCGAAGACGATCGACAACGACATCCCCCACATCGGCCAGAGCTTCGGTTTCGCCACCGCGTTCGCGGAGGCGTCGAAGGCGATCGCGGCCGCCCACATCGAGGCCGAGTCGGCGTACAACGGCGTCGGTCTCGTCAAGGTGATGGGCCGGCACGCGGGCTTCATCGCCTGCTACGCCGCCCTCGCGAACCATGACGCCGACTTCGTGCTGATCCCCGAGGTCCCGTTCAGCCTCGAGGGCGAGAACGGCCTGCTGCGCTCGCTCGAGCGCCGGATCCGCCAGCACGGCAGCGCCGTGATCGTCCTCGCCGAGGGCGCCGGGCAGGAGCACACGCTCGCCACCGGCAAGTCCGACGCCTCGGGCAACAGCCGTCTCGGCGACATCGCGACGATCGTGCGCGAGGCCATCGAGAAGGACTTCCGCAACCGCGGCGAGGCACTGACGCTGAAGTTCCTCGACCCCGGCTACGGCATCCGCGCCATCCCCGCCGACGCCTCCGACTCGGTCTACTGCGCGCGCCTCGCGCAGGTCGCCGTCCATGCCGTGATGGCCGGCCGTACCGACATGGTGGTCGGCCGACGTCGCCACCGGTTCGTCCACGTGCCGATCCCGCTGGTCATCGAGCGCCGCCACTCGGTCTCGCCCGAGGGCGACCTGTGGCTCTCGGTGCTCGAGTCGACGTCGCAGCCGCTCGACATGCGCTGAGGCCCCGCTCTAGCCTGCGAGCCGCCGCAGCACCTCGATCACGCGGTCGTTGGCGTCCGGCTCGCCGATGGTGATCCGGATGCCGTCCCCGGCGAACGGCCGTACGGCCAGCCCGTCGTGGGCGAACACCTCCGCCACCTCCAGCGTCCGCTCCCCCGTCGGCAGCCAGAAGAAGTTGGCCTGCGTGTCCGGGACGGCCCAGCCGAGGTCGCGTACGGCCATGACGGTCCGGTCACGCTCGGCGACCAACGCGTCGACGCGGGCCAAGAGCTCTTTCTCGGCGTCCAGCGAGGCGACCGCCGCCGCCTGCGCCACGTCCGACACCCCGAACGGCAGCGCGACCTTGCGCACGGCCGACGCGATCCGGGCCGGTGCGACGGCGTACCCGACGCGCAGGCCCGCCAGGCCGTACGCCTTCGAGAAGGTCCGCAGCACGACGACGTTGTCGCGCGCGCGCGTCAGCTCGAGCGCCCGGGTCGGGGTCGAGGCGAACTCCGCGTAGGCCTCGTCGACCACGACGAGCACGTCCTCGGGCACGCGCGCGACGAACGCGGCGAGCGCGTCGCCACCGACGCCGGGTCCGGTGGGGTTGTTGGGGGTGCACACGATCACCACGCGCGTACGGTCGCTCAGCGCGCCGAGCATCGCATCGAGGTCGTGCTCCGCGGTCGGGGTCAGCGGCACCTCGACCGGGGTCGCGCCGACCAGACGGACCGCGATCGGGTACGCCTCGAACGACCGCCAGGCGTACACGACCTCGTCGCCGCTCTCGCAGGTCGCCTGGAGCAGGTGGTAGAGGACAGCGACGGAGCCGGTCGCCGCCGCCAGATCGGGCACCGGGACCTGGTGATGGCGCGACAGCGCGGCGTACAGGTCGATCGCGCCCATGTCGGGGTAGCGGTTCAGGTGCCCGCACGCCTCCTGGACGGCCTCGAGCACGCTCGGCAGCGGCGGGTACGGGTTCTCGTTGCTGGACAGCTTGTACGGCACTCGGTCGTCGGCCGCGCTCGGTGGTCGCCCCGGACGGTAGTCGGGTACGCCGTCGAGCGCCGCTCTGATGCGGGGTTCGCCCATGCCCGCACCCTAGGCCCGCCGCCGTCCGATGGTCGAGATGTCGACGGCTGCTAGCCTCCCGGCGTGCCCTCCTCGACCTTCCTCGCCGGAGTCGCCGTCTTCGTGGTGCTGCTCGTGCTGGACCAGCGGCGGCGGCGCGCGGCGATGCGGCGGCGGGCCGAGCGGGGAGAGAAGCCGCGGGGCGGCGGGTCCGAGGACTGGCTGGCGACCCGGCTGGTGCTCGAGACCGATCCCGAGACCGCGGGCGAGATCGTCGCCAAGGTGGCGCGGGCCGCCGTGTCCAAGCCCCTCGCTGCCGGCCGCTGGGCGCTCGTGACCGGGTTCGACCGGTACGACGCGTCCGCAGGCGTCGTCCGTACGGACTCCGGCTCCGTCACCCTTGCACCGCTCAGCGCTCCTGACGACGGAGGCACTCCCGACGGGGCCGCGTGGCTCGACTTCCGCGACCGCGTCGCCAAGGCGGCGCGCAAGGCGGGCATCGAGACCCGGACGGAGCCGTCGCCGCCCTTCGTCGCGACGGCGGGGCCCGGCGGCACCTCGCGATGGGTCCCGCGGGCGTAGCCCGGAGCCCTGTCGCCCGCCATTGCGTGAGAGCATCCCGAGGTGGCACGCGGTGAGTCGTCGGCACGGATCGGGTACGGCCTCGTCGTCGGCGGCGCCGCCCTCTTCATCGTCAACGCGGGGGTGTCCCGGGTCGCGATGCGGGCCGGCGTCGACCCCGCACTGCTCACGAGCCTGAGGACGACGGGCTCGGCGCTCCTCTTCCTCGCGTTCGCTGCCCTCACGGACCGGTCAGCCCTGCGGCTGCCGCGCGGACGCGAGCTCGCGATGCTGCTGCTCCTCGGCATCGTCGGGGTCGCCGGCGTCCAGTGGACCTACAACATCGCGATCGACCGCATCCCTGTCGGCATGGCGCTGCTCCTCGAGTACCTCGCCCCCGTCCTCGTCGTCCTGTGGGCACGCTTCGTCCAGAAGCAGCCGGTCCGTCGCACGATGTGGGTCGCCGTCGCGATGACCTTGCTCGGGCTCGCTCTCGTGGCCCAGATCTCCGAGGGCCTGGCGTTCGACGGGCTCGGGATGCTCGCGGGCCTCGGCGCCGCGGTCTGCTTCGCGGTCTACTTCCTCGTCGGCGAGCAGGGTGTGCGCGACGCCGACCCGATCCGCGTGGTCCTGTGGGCGTTCACGTTCGCGGCGCTCGCGATGAACGTCATCAGCCCGGTCTGGACCGTGGAAGGCCTCGGCGCTCCTGCCAACCTGCTTGGCGCCCTCGACGCCTACGAGGTCCCGCTGTGGCTCGTGCTCGGATGGGTGATCGTGCTCGGCACTCTCGCGCCGTTCTTCATGGAGCTCAGCGCGCTGCAGTACCTCCCCGCGACGGTCGTGACGGTGGTCGCGACGCTCGAGCCGGTGGGCGCCTCCGCGCTCGGCTGGGCATGGTTCGGGGAGTCGCTCGACGGGGTGCAGATCGTGGGCGGACTGCTCGTCGTCGCCGGCATCGCCGTCGCCCAGCTCTCACGTCCGTCGAGCCCCGCGCCCGTCCCGGAGGTGGCCGGCTGACACCGGTCCGGCGCCGTACGGGCGTCTGCTTGGATGGACCCATGAAGCTCGTCCTCACTTGGTTGTGCAACGCCGCCGCCATCGCCGTGGCGGCCTGGATCTTCAGCGGCATCAGCATCGGAGACGCGGGACAGGACGGCTGGGAGAAGGCCGGCGCGCTGCTCATCGTCGCCGCCGTCTTCACGGCGATCAACCTGACGGTCGGACGCCTCCTCAAGCTCGTCTCGATCCCGTTCATCGTGCTGACGCTCGGCATCCTGCTGCTCGTCCTCAACGCGCTCCTGCTGAGGTTCACCGCCTGGGTGACCGACGCGCTGCCGGTGCTGGTCGAGTTCCACGTCGACGGGTTCTGGGTCGCGTTGTGGGGCTCGATCGTGATCTCCCTCGTCAACATGGCGCTGCGGCTGTTCATTGATGCGGACTAGCGTGGATGCGGACTAGCGTGAGGGCATGACCTCGCCCGGCGACGCCGACCACCCGCTCCGCATCGCCGTCGTCTGTCTGGGCAACATCTGCCGCTCCCCGATGGCCGACGTGGTGCTGGAGCAGAAGCTCGACGACGCCGGACTGTCCGACAAGGTCCGCGTGGACTCGGCAGGCACGGGCGGATGGCACCGTGGCGAGCCGATGGACCCGCGGGCCGCCGCCGTCCTCGCCGAGCACGGCTACGACCCCACCCGGCACCGCGCGCAGCAGATCACGCGCGAGTGGTTCAAGGACCACGACCTCATCCTCACGATGGACGAGTCCAACTTCGACGACGTCGCCGCGCTCGCCCGCGACGCGAGCGACCGCGCCAAGATCCAGATGTTCCGTTCGTACGACCCGGCGGCCACACCGGGTGACGACGAGGTCCCCGACCCCTGGTACGGCGGGCCGGAGGGATTCGAGCACGTGCTCGGCCTCATCGAGCGCACCGCGGACGCGATCGTCGCCAGCGCCCCTCAGCTGGTGCAACAGCTTCCGCACTGAGCCCGGCGCGCGGACGCCGCGCTGTGTAGCGTCAGCACATGGCGCGCATGGGGGGCATAGCAGCGAAGGCGGAGGCCCTGCTCGGAGCAGGGGTCATCGCCACCACACCCGTAGCCGGCGGGGACACCAACACGGCGATCAGACTCCGACTCACCGACGGGCGCAGTGCGGTGCTCAAGACACGACCGCACGCGCCGCACGACTTCTACACCTCCGAGGCCGAGGCGCTCGGCTGGCTGGCCCAGGCCGGCGGCGCTCCGGTGCCCGAAGTGCTCGGCGTCGCCGAGGACTGCCTGATCGTGTCGTGGGTGGAGCCGGCCAAGGCGACCGCCGACGCCGCAGAGGCGTTCGGGCGCGCCTTGGCCGTGACCCACGCGGCGGGCGCCGAGGAGTTCGGGTTCCCGCGGGACGGCTACATCGGCCTGGCCCCGCTGCCCAACAAGCCCGCAGCGACGTGGACCGAGTTCTACGCGACCCGCCGCGTGCTGCCCTACCTCAAGGTCGCCGTCGAGCGAGGAGCGATGACCGCCGAGCAGGCGGCGCCGATCGAGGAGGTCGTCCGTCGCCTCGACGACCTCGCAGGGCCGCCCGAGCCACCGGCACGCGTCCACGGAGACCTGTGGTCGGGCAACGTCGTGTGGTCGACGGAGGATCGGGCGTTCCTCATCGACCCGGCCGCGTACGGAGGCCACCGCGAGACCGACCTCGCGATGCTCGCCCTGTTCGGCATCCAGCACCTGCAGCGGATCCTGGACAGCTACGACGAGGCGACCCCGCTGGCCGACGGCTGGCGTGAACGGGTTCCGCTGCACCAGCTCCACCCGCTCCTCGTGCACGCCGCACTGTTCGGTGGCGGTTACGGGGCACGGGCGAGCGCCGCGGCGGAGCAGCTTCTCGCCGGAACCGACGCAGCGACGTCCTGACCGCGCCACCGACTCACCGGTGGTGCTGGGCCCGACCTGGCACGCTGGCACCATGCGCATCCTCGTGGTCGACGACGACCGGGCTGTCCGTGACTCGCTCCGGCGCTCGCTGGAGTTCAACGGCTACACCGTCGACGTCGCCTCCGACGGTGCCGAGGCGCTCGCGCGCGTCCCGATGATCAACCCCGACGCGATCATCATGGATGTGATGATGCCGCGGCTCGACGGCCTCGAGGCGACGCGGGCGCTGCGCGCGGCTGGCAACGACGTGCCGATCCTGGTCCTCACCGCCAAAGACGCCGTCGACGAGCGCGTGGACGGTCTCGACGCCGGAGCCGACGACTACCTCACCAAGCCGTTCGCGCTCGCCGAGCTGCTCGCGCGTGTCCGCGCCCTGCTGCGCCGCGCCGCACGCTCGAGGTCGGCCGACGAGGACGAAGAGGTCGTACTGGAGTTCTCCGACCTCACGATGAACACCGCCACCCGCGAGGTCACCCGCGGCGAGCGCTCCATCTCGCTGACCCGTACGGAGTTCGCGCTGCTCGAGCTGTTCATGGAGCGCCCGAAGCGCGTGCTGGAGCGCTCGTTCATCCTCGAAGAGGTCTGGGGCTTCGACTTCCCGACGACGGCCAACTCCCTGGAGGTGTACGTCGGGTACGTGCGCCGCAAGCTCGAGGCCGACGGCGAGCCGCGCCTGCTCCACACCGTGCGCGGCGTCGGGTACGTCCTGCGCGAGACCGCGCCGTGATCGCGGAGCACCGCTGATGGCGCGTGATATCGCCTCGGCCCGGCGCTGGCTGCACGACAAGGCCGAGGGGCTCCCTCTCGCGACCCGCATCTCCCTGCTCACCACCGCAGCGGTGGGCATCACGCTCGCGTTCGTGAGCATGATCGTCTACGTCAGCGTGAAGGCCGAGTTCACCTCCAGCCTCGACGAGAACCTCCAGCGCCGCGCCGTGGCCGCCGTGCAGGCCGGCATCGCCACCGAGTGGGAGATCCGCGGGATCCCCCAGTCGGCCCTCCTCGCCACCGACGTCAAGATGACCGTCATCACGTACGGCGAACCCGACCCGCGGCTCGCCGACTACGTAGGACCAGACGAGGAGGAGGTCGCCTCGGGCAAGCGGACCCACTCTCTGCGCACGGCCGACATCGACGGCACTCCGTACCGGGTCGTCGCCGTGTACGCAGGCTCGGGGCGCGCGCTCGTGGTCGCGCAGTCGATGGAGAGCATGGACGCCGCGCTCGACCGGCTCGGCGTCGTCCTGTGGGCGGTGGGGATCTTCGGCGTCCTGATCGCCGGGCTCCTCGGCTCGGTGATCGCCAGCGGTGGCCTGCGCCCCGTACGACGCCTGACCACCGCCGTCGAGCACGTCGCCCGTACCGGCGAGCTGCGCCCGATCGCCGTCCACGGCGCCGACGACCTCGGGCGCCTGACGGTGGCGTACAACCAGATGATGGTCGCCCTCGACGCCTCCCGTGAGCGCGAACGTCAGCTCGTCGCCGACGCCGGCCACGAGCTGCGTACCCCACTGACCTCGCTCAAGACCAACATCGAGCTGCTCGGTCAGGCCGAGATCCGCGGTGGGATGCCGCAGCCGGCCCGCCTCGAGCTCATCAACGATGTTGGTGCCCAGGTCGACGAGCTCGCCACCCTGGTCGGCGACCTTGTCGAGCTCGCCCGCGACGAGGGGACCCCCGACCCCGAGCCGATCGATCTGTCGGAGGTCGTCGCGACCGCCGTCGAACGCGTGCAGCGTCGGGCCCCCGGCATCGCGTTCGAGGTCGACACCGAGCCGTGGATCGTGGTCGGCGAGTCTCGCACGCTCGAGCGGGCCGTCACCAACCTCCTCGACAACGCCGCGAAATGGAGCCCGCCGCTCGGGGAGGTCCGCGTACGGCTGCGCGACGGCACTCTCACCGTCGAGGACGCGGGCCCGGGGATCAACGACGAGGATCTGCCGCACGTGTTCGAGCGGTTCTACCGCTCGCGCGACGCCCGACGGCTCCCCGGTTCGGGCCTCGGGCTCGCGATCGTCGCCCAGGCCGCGTACCGTCATCACGGGCAGGTCAGCGCGGGCCGTGCGTCCTCGGGCGGCGCGCTGATGACGCTGCGGATTCCCGGCCGACCGGGCGAGCCCGAGGGTCGCGGACTCTCAGCAGATCCCCAGTAACCTCTTCCGGTCGTCCCAGATCTGTCTCAGCGGCCTCTTAGTCGTACGCGGCATGCTGGTGCACATGAACGATCAGTCCCGTCCTACAGACCCGCAGGGTTCGGCCCCGCAGCAGGCGCCGCAGCCCACCACTCCGTACGCGGCGCCCGCCAGCGGCGCCAGTACGGGATACCCGAGCAGCACGCCGTACACGCACCGTTACGGCGCCGCCTCTGACACCACCGACCGTCCGGGCGAGCAGACCCAGGCGTACCCCTTCGGCTTCACGCCGCAGGAGCCCGGCAAGCCCGCGCCCAAGAAGCAGCGCAGCGGCGGCTTCGCGGCGGCGGTCGTGGCAGGCGCCCTGGTCGCCGGCCTCGTCGGCGGCATCGGCGGTGCGGCCGGATACCAGGCGCTCAATGACGACAGCACCGGCACGTCGCCCTCGACCTCCTCGCTCGACAACACCTCGACCTCGAGCGCCTCGCTCTCCGAGGGCGAGATCGAGAAGGTCGCCCAGAAGGTGCTCCCCTCGACCGTCCAGCTGAACGTCCGCGGTGGCGACAGCAGCGGCAGCGGCACGGGCATCATCATCAGCTCCGACGGCGAGATCCTCACCAACAACCACGTGGTCGAGGCCGCCGCCGACAGCGGCGAGATCACCGTCTCCTTCAGCGACGGCTCGATCGCGCGCGCCCAGATCGTCGGCCGTGACCCGGTCACCGACCTCGCCGTCGTCAAGGCCGAGGGCAAGAGCGGCCTGACCCCGGCGACGCTCGGCAACTCCGCCGACCTGCGCGTCGGCCAGGACGTCGTCGCGATCGGCTCCCCGTACGGCTTGGAGAGCACCGTGACCTCCGGCATCGTGTCGGCGCTCAACCGGCCGGTGACCGCGGGCGAGACCAACGAGTCGCGCAACGTGTTCCCCGCGATCCAGACCGACGCCGCGATCAACCCGGGCAACTCCGGTGGCCCGCTGGTCGACCTCAACGGGTCGGTGATCGGTATCAACACCGCGATCCGCACCAGCGGGGGCAGCGAGTCCGGCTCGATCGGCCTCGGCTTCGCGATCCCGATCGACCTCGCCAAGAACGTCGCGTCGCAGCTCGTCAAGGGCGACACGGTCGCTCACTCCCGGATCGGCGTGACGGTCGCCGACGCCGTCGAGTCGGACGGCATGACGACGATCGGCGCCGAGGTGAAGTCGGTGACCGACGGCAGCGCCGCGGCCAAGGCCGGCCTCAAGACCGGCGACGTGATCATCCGTGTGGGCGACCAGCCGGTCGCGAGCTCGGACGCGCTCGTGGCGACGATCCGCGGCTACCAGCCGGGCGAGAAGGTCGAGCTGACCTACACCCGTGGCGGCGAGCAGCACACCGCCGACGTCACCCTCGACTCCGACGGCGGTTCGTTGGGGTCCTAAGACTCCTGGTCGCACCAGGAACGCAGGGGCCACGCGCATTTCCCCCGGTGCGCGTGGCCCCTTTTTGCGTCCCGTGGGGCCGGGGTGTCAGACGAGCAGCTCGGCGACGAGGTCGCGGATGATGCGATCGCCGTGCTGGGTGAGGATCGACTCCGCGTGGAACTGGATCCCGCGGAACCCCGGCCCGGCAACGGTGTGCACGTCGCCCGTCTCAGCGTCGGTCTCGACGCTCACGCCCTCGGGCAGTCCCGACCCAGGAACCCGGGCGACGAACGTGTTGTAGAACCCGACCGTCTCCGTACGACCACGCAGGGGCAGCGCGCTCTGCGTGCCCTGGAAGACGATGTCCTTGTACGCGAGGTCGAGCCCGAGCGCGCCGCACAGCACCTGGTGGCCGAGGCACACCGCGAGGAACGGGCGTCCGGCGGCGAGCAGGTCGTCGACGGCGCGTCGTACGGTCGCGATCTTGGGGTCGTCGAGCTCGCGTGGATCGCCGGGGCCGGGACCGACGAGGACGAGATCGTAGCCGTCGAACACCTCCGGCCCCGCGTAGTCCTCGTGCCGCAGCACGTCGGTCGTGATCCCCAGAACGCCGAGGACGTGGCCGAGCATGTTGACGAAGTCGTCCTCGTTGTCGAGGATCACTGCCCGCTTGCCGGCGAGCGGGTCGGTCGGTGCCGCGCCCGACTGGTCGGACAGCCAGAACTGGCTGAGGCGCTGGTTGCGCGACCCGAGCGCGATCAGCACGTCGTCGTCGTGCGCGAACGCGTCGAACCCTTCGGACGGCAGCGGCGCCGCCTCGACGAGCCCGAACGCGCTGAGGACACCGGCCGCTTTCGCGTGCGTCTCCGCGGTCTCGTAGTCGGAGTCGGAGTCTCGTACGAGCGTCGCCCCCGCCGTGACCTTGAGGTTGCCCTCGAGGTCGACGTCGGCGGTCCGGATGAGGATCGGCGAGTCCGCCGTGGGGCGCCCCTCGTCGTCGCGCCCGAGCAGCGCCGCAGCCGCCGCGTAGTAGCCACGCCCTTCGGCCTCGTACTTCTTGATGAGCTTGCACGCGTTCTCGACCGGGCTGCCGGTGACCGTCGCCGCGAACATCGAGTCGCGCAGCACCTCGCGCACGTCGCGGTGGGTGCGACCGGCGAGCAGGTACTCGGTGTGGACGAGATGCGTCATCGGCTTGAGGTACGGACCGAGGACCATGCCACCCTCGCTGCAGATGTCGCACATCATCTTGAGCTCCTCGTCGACGACCATGAAGAGCTCGTAGATCTCCTTCTCGTCGTCGAGGAAGCGCAGCAGCTCGCGCTTGCGGTCGGCCTGCGTCTCGAGCCCGCGCAGCCGGAACGTGCCCGAGATCGGGTTCATCCGGACCTGGCCCGCGTCGATGCTCACGTGCCGCTCAGGGCTCGCGCCGATCAGGTAGCGCTCGCCGGTGAAGATCACGAACGTCCAGTGCGCCCCGCGCTCGCGCTCGAGCAGGCGCCGCAGCACCGTCAGCGCGCCGGTCGGCCCCCACTCGGCGAGACGCGCCCGGTAGTGCCGGCCGATCACGAGGTTCGCGCCCTCGCCCTGCCCGATCTCGGAGTCGATCACCTCGCGGACCATGCCGGCGTACGTCGCGTCGTCCGTCTCGAACCCGCCCCTGTCGGCGAGCGCGACCTCACCGTCGGGGAGAGCGGCGAGCAGGTCGTCCAGGGCGACCTCCAGGGACGTCTCGGCGGCGATCACCGAGAGCGGGGTGCCGTCGTCGTGCGCCTCGAAGCCGCGTTCGCGGACCTGGCGGAACGGGACGAGCACGAGGTTGTCGTACTGGGCGGGCAGCCCGGGCACCGGATCGGGGACGGGCACGTCCATGAGCGAGTCGACGTCCGTACGGGCTCCGCCGAGCAGGATCACGCGGTCGGAGTCGCGCACGCGGATGATCGCGTACGACGGGAGCGTGACGAGGTGCGCGAGCGCTGCGGAGACATCGAGATCTGCGCCGTCATGAGGTGGCATCGTCGGTCCTTTGATTCGTCGGCCGACGGGTTGCCCAGACGCGGCCGAGAGGCGGGTCTGGGGGATGAAGCACGAGACGCCACCTAGAGGTGGCGCCACCAACCGAGCGTGGTGCGTGCGTTCATGGGCGCGAGCGTAGCGCACGTGCCGAGCAGAGGACCACGCCGTGAGCGGTTCAGCGCTGAACGACGGGTGAACCCGAGGGCAGCGGGAGGCGCAGCGACGTCAGCGGCGCCAGACCGAGCAGGACGAGCGAGGCGGCGAACGGCATCAGGTCGACCTGCCAGGCGACGGCGAGTGCCCCGGTCACGACGGCCGCCGGACTCCACCACGCCAGCGCGCCGTGCTCGACAAGCAGGAGCAGCAAGGTCGCAAGACCTGCGACGAGCAGCGTGGCGGCAGCCCCCGAGACCGACCCTGGCAGGTGGGCGGCCGCGGCGCTCTCGGGCGCAAGGGCCGCGACCGCCACCCACATAGAGCCGACGGCACCGAGGAGCCCGACGGCGACCGCCGCCTCGGTCACCCCGCGGCCGGATCCGGTGATGGGCGGGACGCTGCGCGCCAGGCCCACGACCAGCACGGCGAGCAGGAGGAAGGCGAACAGGAGCGCGGCGTGACCGAGGTCCCACGCGGGCCCATCGCCGTACCCGCCGTCCATCACGTCGACGAGACGAAGGAGGCCGGCGACGAGCACCAGCAGCGGTGCGACGAGCGCCGGGCCCACGACGAGCGGGTGGCGTGGACCGAGAGGCGCCGCGGGAGTCATCTCACCACGGTGCACCGCGGAGGCTGCTGCGCCCATCGGTGACACCACGGAGACGACCCCGAGCGACCCCCGGCACCTCACTCCTCCGGCGTGGTCGTGGTCGTCGGCGTCGTGGTCGTCGGCGTCGTGGCCGTCGGCGTCGTGGTTGTCGGCTCGGGCGGCGTCGTGGTCGGGATGTCCGCGGGCGACGGCTCCGACGCCAGGTCGAAGGCGACGTAGTCGGCGACAGCGATCGTGCCGTCGGGGTTGAAGTTGACCGGCTGCAACCCGACCGGACGCCCGTCCCGGTAGGTGATGAGCGTCGTCTGTGCCTGCCGACGCAGCTTGCTGCCCAGCGCGAACGCGAATGCGGCACCGCCGGTGCTCGCGTTCGTGTACGAGACCGTACGACGTCCGTCGGGTGCCGTGGTCACCGTCGGCCCGCGCTGCACGTGGAGGTGGCCGGACAGGACGAGGTCGACGCACCCGGAGGCCGCGACCTCCTCCCCCGTCGTCGGGCTGTGCACGACGACCGTGCTGACGTCGCCGTCGTCGCAGGCGGTCTCCGTGAGCTCCTTGCCCTGCTCGCGGATGGACGTCGAACCCTGCTCCCAGCCTGCCGTCAAGCCGGAGCTGCGGGGGTCGCTGTAGCCGAGGAAGCGGATGCCTTCGACGTCGGTGGGCTCGCCGTCGAGGACGGTGAAGCCCTCCTTCTTCATCTGCTCGGCGACGAAGTCGCCCTCGTCGTGGTTGCCCGCGACAGCGACCGTCGGGATGTCGCGGAACTGGCGTGCGAGCGAGCGGATGCTGAACCCCTCCCACGAGGCACCGGTCGACGTGTCGTCGCCGGCGTCGATGAGCAGCGACGCATCGACCTCGTCGGCCACGGCCCGGACGACCGAGTCCATGCCGACGTTGTCGTGACGGTCCGCGACGAGCACTGCGACGATCTCGCCCTCCGCCGGCTGACGCAGCTGCGAGGCGATCTCGGGTACGCGGTCCTTCATCGCACCGTAGAACTTCACCGACGTGTCGTACGTGGTGATCGCGGACTCGACGATCGCGCGGCTGGCATCGGTGGCACTGCCCGAGGAGATCTCGACGGCGCCGAGGTCGAGGTCGTCAGGGATCTCGGGGTACACCTCCTCGATCGGCCGCCACCGCTTGTCGGCGACCTCCTCGACGGCCGGCTGCGGCCACGTGAGGAGGACGAGCGCGAGCACGCCCGCGAGCGCGAACGCGACGAGCGCCCGTACGGGTGAGTGGGGAGCCTGGCGACGACGGAAGGCGCCCCGGACGCGCGCCGCGATCTCGTGGCGGCGCCGCCGGCCGACGAGCATCCACACGGCCATGAGAATGAGGACGACCGCGAGGCCGGCACCGAGACCACGCAGGGCGGACGCCACCGCGACGTCACGTACGACCGTGCGGATCTGCTCGACCTCAGCCTCGGGCTGCGACGCGATCACGGCGTCGCGGGCGACGAGCTCGTCGAGGCTGTCGGCCTCGGTGTCGCCGATGTCGATCGAGACGCCGACCCCGAGCGGGGCGTCGATGGGCATCCGGATCTGCGGGAGGACGGATCCGAAGTCGAGCGTCGCGTGGCCGTCGAAGGTCGGGGTCACGACACCGGAGTGGGCACCGACGAGCACAGTGCGGTGGGCGTTGGTGAACGTCGCCAGAGCGACGACGCTCGCGACCGCGAGCCCGACGGCGACCAGGAGGACGACGGGGATCCAGCGGCGACGGCGACGGGCGATGACGGTCGAGGGATCGGCGGGTACGGGAGACTCGTTCGGCACAGACATCGCCTTCAGTCTGTCGCATCGGGCAACGGCGCGTCAGCGACGGGCGTCGCATCTCGGGCACCTGCACAACTTGGACTGGCGCCCAAGATGTGACGCACCTAACATTCCGGGTCAAGTGGAGGGACCTGGACGAAGGGCGGGACGCGATGAGAGCGAGCAGCAGACGGAGCAGAGGGCTCCCGAGACGAGGCATTGGTGCGATCGCGGCAGCGGTGGCGCTCACGGTCGCGGCGGCGGGTGCGCCGGCCGCCGCGCAAGGCGAGTGGTGGGAGCCGACGAACCCGCCCGCAGTCGAGTCCGAGGTCAACGTGACGGGTGCACCGTTCACCGGCACCGCCCCGAACGGCGACGTCCGCGGGTTCGTCGACGCGCACACCCACATGTTCTCCGACGAGGGCTTCGGCGGGCACGCCGTCTGCGGTGAGACGTTCGACCCGCGGGGCATCGCGGCCGCACTGCAGGACTGCGACGGCCACGGCGCCTCGCTGCTGGAGAACCTCACGAACTCCGTCAAGGGCGCCGGGCCGCTCGACAAGCACGACACGACGGGTTGGCCGACGTTCCCCGAGTGGCCGACGTACTCGTCCTTCACGCACCAGCAGATGTACTACAAGTGGGTCGAGCGGGCGTGGCGCGGCGGCCAGCGGATCATGGTCAACGACCTCGTCTCCAACACCGGTCTCTGCACGATCCTCGGTGTCGTCGCAGGGCCGAACGAAGCACCGTGCAACGACATGGACGCGGTGCGGCGCGAGGCGCGCAAGACCTACGCGCTCCAGGACTACATCGACGGCCAGTACGGCGGCGCGGGCAAGGGCTGGTTCCGTGTCGTCACGACGCCCCAGCAGGCCCGCAGCGTCGTCGAGCAGGGCAAGCTCGCGGTGGTGCTGGGCGTCGAGGTGTCCGAGCCGTTCGGCTGCAAGCAGGTCCTCGGGGTCGCACAGTGCAACAAGAGCGACATCGACCGTGGCCTCGACGAGCTCAAGGGCCTCGGCGTGAGCAGCATGTTCCTCTGCCACAAGTTCGACAACGCGCTCTGCGGCGTGCGCTACGACGCCGGCACCACAGGGCTGATCGTCAACGTCGGGCAGTTCCTCACCACCGGCACCTGGTGGAACCCGCAGCCGTGCAAACCGGGTCAGACGCCCGACAACACGGTCATCGGAGGGGTGATCCCGAAGGAGCTGTCGATCATTCCGGGGTTGCCGGCCGTGCTGCCCGTCTATCCGACCGGGCCTCACTGCAACCCCCGCGGGCTCTCGGACCTCGGCGAGTATGCGCTCAAGGGCATGATGCAGCGCAACATGATGGTCGAGCTGGACCACATGAGTGCCAAGTCGGCCGACCGTGCGTTCGAGCTCATGGAGGCGTCGGGCTACCCCGGTTCCCTCTCGAGCCACAGCTGGCTCGCCGGCACGTCGACGGAGCGGCTCTACAAGCTCGGCGGCTTCGCGACGCAGTACGGCCACTCGGTCGGTGAGTACGTCGCCGACTGGCAGGCGACCCGCTCGCTGCGCGCGAAGTACGGCGTCGGGTACGGCTACGGGACGGACATGAACGGCTTCGGAGGCACACCCGCTCCCCCGGCGAACGACGGCCAGAAGATCACGTACCCGTTTACCTCCGTCGATGGCGGCGCGGTGCTCGACCGGCAGCGTACGGGTCAGCGGGTGTGGGACTACAACACCGAGGGCGTCTCGCACTACGGCATGGTCCCCGACTGGATCGAGAGCCTGCGCCGCACGGCCGGGTCGGCGATCACCGACGACCTCATGGCCGGCGCGCAGTCCTACCTCGACACCTGGAACGCCTCGGCGACCTGGGCTCGTGGAGTCAACCTCGCCGGCGGGGCAGCGGCAAGCGCGAGCTCCACCGAGTGGACGGTGCTCGGTCGCTTGAAGCCGGCCCAGGCGGTCGACGGATCGCTGTCGACACGGTGGGCCAGCCGGTGGGGCCACGACGACGAGTGGTTCCAGGTCGATCTCAACACCGCACGGCAGGTGTCGCGGGTGACGATCGACTGGGAGGCGGCGTACGCACCTCGCTACCGCGTGGAGGTGTCGACGAACGGGAGCACGTGGAGCACGGCCGCGACCGTGGACGCCTCGAACGGCGGGTCAGACACGGTGATGTTCACGCCGCGGTCGGCGCGGTACGTGCGGGTGCAGGGGGTGAGTCGCGCGACGGACTACGGGATCTCGATCCGAGAGCTCGGCATCTTCAGCTAGTCCGCTCGCGAGGCTTCGGTTTTGTGCACCGAGCGACGGGTATCCGCGTCGCTCGGTGCACGAAAGCGGCGCCTCGTCCGACGCAGCCGTCAACGGCACGGCGAGGGAGCCTGCGCACTCGCGAGCCACCGTCGCACGTCCTCGCGTGAGCCCAGGGGGTGTCGCCGATGGCACGCGTCCAGGTGGTCTACGAATCGATCTGGGGCAACACCGAGGCCATCGCCAGAGCGATCGGTGAAGGGATTGCCGTACGCCTCGGCAACGACGCCGTCACGATCGAGGAGGCGTCCCCGCAGGTCACGCTCGATCCGGACATCGAGCTGCTCGTCGTCGGAGGTCCGACCCACGCGTTCGGGATGTCGAAAGCGGCGACGCGCAGGTCGGCCCAGACCGCGGCGCGACCTTCGACACGCTCACCGTCTCGGCGGCCAAGAAGGCGCTCAAGCGCCTTGTCCACCGAGCTCGCCGCGTGCGTACCGCAGTGACTCGCGAGCGTCAGGGCGCGTCGATGCGGTCCAGCCACTTGCGGGTCGACCCGACCGTGAGCAGCAGCTGGGTCGCACGCGTGAGCACGACGTACAGCGTGCGCCACCCCGCGACGGACTCAGCGACGATCTGGTCGGGCTCCACCACGAGCACCGCGTCGAACTCCAGGCCCTTGGTGTCGAGACCGTCGAGCACCCGTAGGCGCTCGAACTCCTCGCGCTCCTCGGACAATGCCTCCGTCAGCTCGTCACGACGGGCGGACGGGACCACCACGGCGACCGAGCCGTCGACCGCGCCGAGCAGGTCGCGCACCCCGCTGCGGACCTCGGCGTGCAGCAGGTCCGGCGAGACGATCTCGTGGCGCGGCTCCTGGCCCGTACGACGCACCGCGTCCGGAGTGTCGGCGCCCGGGATCGTCGCGTGCGCGACCGCTGCGGCCAGGTCGTAGATCTCGGCCGAGTTGCGGTAGTTCGTGGACAGCCGGAAGAAGTGCTCGTCCTTGCCGTCGAGAGCTGCCGCCCGCGCCGCCGCGGCCTCGTCGGGGTACGGCCAGGACGACTGCGCCGGGTCGCCGACGATCGTCCAGCTCGCATACTTTCCGCGACGTCCGAGCATCCGCCACTGCATCGGGGACAGGTCCTGGGCCTCATCGACGAGCACGTGCGCGTAGGAGTCGTCCTCGATCGACTGGGTCGACCGCTGCTTGCGCACGGACTGGTCCTCGCGCTCGAACGACATCAGCTGCTTGACGTCGTACGGGTCGTCGTCGGCGTCGGCCGGCGGCACCTCGCCGAGCAGGTAGCGCAGCTCGTCGATGAGCGGCACGTCCTCGATCGACGGCACGCCGTCCGCCTCCTGCCAGGCGCGCGCGAGCAGCTCGATCTCCCCGCGCTTGAGGACGCCATCGGCGTAGCGGCGCAGGACGTCGATGTCGGCGAGCGACTCCCACACGTCGACCGCGTCGAGCGGCGGCCACCACGCGGCGGCGAACTCGAGGAACGCGTCGTCGCCGGTGAGGACCTTGTCGAACTCGTCGCGCTCCTTCTCGAGCGCGCGCTCACCCTCGACCTGTGCCCAGAGCGCGTCGAGCAGCGTCTTCTGGACGCGCCCGTACGCACGGTTGCGCTGCTGCCCAGAAATGAGCTGGCGGCGCAGCCGGTGGAGTGCGGCGGCGTCGAGGCGCAGGACGTCGTCGCGGTAGAAGTAGCGGAACCCGGTCGGCTCCCCCGGCTGCGCGGCGCGCGCGGCACGGGTCAGGACCTCGAGCATGCGGGCGGAGCCCTTGACGGCCGCCACGTCGGCGGGGTCGTGCGCGCGCCCCGAGACGCCGTCGACGACCTCCCCGAGCGAGCGCAGCGTCACGGACGTCTCGCCGAGGCTCGGAAGGACCCGCTCGATGTAGTTCATGAAGACGCCCGACGGCCCGACGACGAGCACGCCGCCCGACTCGAAACGGCGACGATCGACGTAAAGAAGGTAGGCGGCGCGGTGCAGCGCGACGACGGTCTTGCCCGTGCCCGGCCCGCCGCCGATCGTGGTGGCGCCGCGGCTGGGTGCGCGGATCGCCTCGTCCTGCTCCTTCTGGATCGTCGCGACGACCGAGTGCATGGACGCGTCACGGGCGCGCGACAGGCTCGCGAGCAGCGCTCCCTCGCCGACGACCACCATGTCGTCGGGGGCGTGGTCGCCGTCGAGCAGGTCGTCCTCGACCCCGACCACGGTCGAACCGCGGCTGCGCAGCACGCGCCGCCGCACGACGCCCGCCGGGTCTTGCGCGGTCGCCTGGTAGAACACCGACGCCGCGGGCGCCCGCCAGTCGATGAGCAGCACCTCGCGCTCGGCGTCACGGACACCGATTCGGCCGATGTAGCGCTTGTCGCCGTCGAGGAGGTCGAGGCGACCGAAGACCAACCCCTCGTGGGCGGCGTTCAGCGCGGCGATGCGCTTGGACGCTTGGTAGACCATCGCGTCGCGCTCCACCAGCCCACCCTCGTGGCCTACGTGCCCGCGCGCGTAGCCCTCTCGGGCCAGCGCCTGCGCCGCCTTCGTCGACTCCTCGAGACGTCCGTAGACGACGTCGACGTATGCCTGCTCGTCAGCGATCTCACGCTGCTCGGCCGACGGCTGGGTGGGGTGCTCTGGCACGTTGCTCCTCGTTCGCGACACCAGGGACAGAACTGTCAAGTGTATCGGGCCGTCTGGCATTCCCTGCGTCGTCCCGGCATGGCCCCCACATCGCCCTCGCCGTGCCTGTACACACGGTCTCTGCGACGGTGTAGCCATGGTCGAGTTCCTGACCGACACCGCCGTTCTTGCCATGCTGCGGGCCCGCGATGCCGTGCAGTGGATGAAGGACGCCGCCGTCGCGGCGCACCGCGGACAGCTCCATGCGCCGGCCCGCATCCGGGCCGACATCGGCGCCGGCTCATTGGTCGTGACGGCCGGGCACCTCGACGGTCACTGGTACGGCTACCGCGCGTACGACACCTTCGGCCTCGTCGCCGGCGACCAGGTCGTCGTCGTCCACGACGCGGAGCTCGGACGGGTCCACGCGATGGCCGTCGGCGCCGAGCTCGGCCCGCGTCGTACGGGCGCGATCGGAGGCGCCGCCGCCGACACGCTCGCGACCGCCGACGCGTCCCGCCTCGCGCTGATCGGCGCGGGCACCCAGGCCTGGACTCAGCTGTGGGCGATCGACGCCGTACGGGATCTCTCCGAGGTCCGCGTGTTCACCCGCGACCCCGTCCATGCGGAGGGCTTCGCGCGACGCGCCCGCGAGCAACTGGGGCTCGACTGCACCCCGAGCCGCTCGGCCCGCGACGCGGTCGACGGCGCCGACCTCGTCGTCTGCGCGACGCCGAGCAACGAGCCGGTCCTCGCGTACGACTGGCTGACGCCCGGCGCGTACGTCGCCACGCTCGGCCCCAAGCAGATGGGGCGGCACGAGGTCGACGCCGAGTTCCTCGAGGCCGCTGACGTGGTCGTCACCGACTCGCGCGCCCAGGCGCTGGAGCACGACCCGCCGACCACCGTCGTCGGCACGCGCGTCGAGGACCACCTCCAGGAGTTGGGGGCGGTCCTCGACGGGGCCGCGACGGGACGGACCTCGCACGACCAGGTGTGCGTCTTCTACTCGGTCGGCCTCGCCGGCACGGAGCCCTACCTGCTGGCGAAGCTCACCGGGCTCGCCTGACGCGGACGGTCAGGACGCCGAGGCGATCCAGGTGTCGGGCCCGAAGACCTCGTAGTGGATGCGCTCGGCGGGGACGTCGCGCGCGACCAGCGCATCGCGCACGCCGAGCATGAACGGCAGCGGCCCGCACAGGTAAGCCGTCGCGCCGGCCGGGAGCTCGACCGACTCGAGATCGACCCGTCCCGCACGGACACGCCCCTGAGGCTCGCGTGTGCCGAGGTCCTCGTACCAGGTGTGCAGCGTGGCGCCAGGGATGCGCGCGACCAGGGCGGAGAGCTCGGCGCGGTGGGCATGTCGGGCAGGCGTGCGGTCAGCGTGGATGACCTCGACGCGACGCTCCGCACGCGCGCTCGCCAGGTGGTCGAGCATGCCGAGGATCGGCGTGACACCGATGCCCGCCGAGACCAGGACCAGAGGCTCGGCCGAGTCGTCGAGCGTCAGGTCGCCGAACGGGAGCGAGACGCGGACGCGGTCGCCCTCGAAGAGGTTGTTGTACAGGTGGTTGGACACCTCCCCGGCCGGCTGCGGGGTGCCGTCGGGCGCGTTTGCGGGGATCCGCCGCACGCCGATGCGCCAGGCGCCGGAGCCAGGCGCGGCCGACAGGCTGTACTGCCGGATCTGATGGGCGCCGTCGGGCAGCTCGACCTGCACCGACACGTATTGCCCGGGCAGGAAGTCCGGCAGCGCCAGGCCGTCGGGATCCGCGAGCGTGAAGGCGACGGTGTCGGTGGAGACGAGCTGACGGTCGGCGACGACGAGCGTGCGCCAGACGTCGCCCGACTCCACACCCGCCGTCTCGTACAAGCCCTTCTCGGCGGCGATCAGGGCGTCCGCCATGTGCCAGTAGACCTCGTCCCAGGCCGCGGCCACCTCGGGTGTGACGGCCTCACCGAGCACCTCCACGATCGCAGCGAACAGGTGCTCGTGCACGATCGCGTACTGCTCGGGCAGGATGCCGAGGGACGCGTGCTTGTGCGCGATCCGCGACATCAGTGCCGACGCCGGCGTCGCGTCCGGGTCGACGAGGAGGGTCGCGTACGCCGCGATGGCACCGGCGAGCGCACGCTGCTGGTCGCCCTGCGCCTGGTTGCCACGGTTGAACACGTCGCGCAACAGCTCGGGATGGGCGGCGAACATCCGTCGGTAGAAGATCGGAGTGATCTCGCCGATCGCGCCGCCGACGGCGGGCAGGGTGGCGCGGACGACCTCGGTGGAGGTGGCAGACAGCATGGAGCTCCCTTCGTAGGGGTGGAAGCGGCGCCGGGTGGGCCGCGGAGCCGGTGACGGCGAGGTCATCGCGCCGCCAACGTGAGGAGGACGGTCCCTGTCGGGTGGCCGGCGATCTCGGCCATCGTGTGTCCGTCGAGGGTCGTGAAGAAGGCCTCGCGCGCCTGCGCGAGGAGACCGCGCAGGCGGCACGCGTCGCGCAGGGGGCACGGAACGCCGCCCTCGCAGTCGACGACCTCGCCCACCCCCTCGAGCTGACGCGCGAGCCAGCCGACGGACGTCTCGCGTCCGGCGTCGGTCAGCGAGAGACCGCCGGTACGACCGCGTCGGGTCTCGACGACTCCGAGCGAGGCGAGGCGGGCGACGACCTTGGCAGCGTGGGTCGGGGAGACGTCGATCTGAGCGGCGACATCCTGCGTACGCCTCGTCTCGCCGGCGGGGAGCACCGCGAGGCCCATCACGATCCGGAGTCCCAGATCGGTGAACTGCGCCAGCTGCATGGCACGACGCTACTTAAATCGGAATCTGGAGTGCAAGATATGGCGGCGTCGGGAACGTCACATCGACGCTCGTACGACCTACGCCTCCGCGGGAACGTTCAGCAGGGTCAGCAACCGTCGTCGCAGCGCCCCGAACGCCGGGGCGTCGGCGGCGCGAGGATGCGGGAGCGAGACCTCGATCTCCTCGATGAGCCGGCCGTCCTCGAGGACGAGCAGGCGGTCCGCGAGCAGGACCGCCTCGTCGACGTCGTGGGTCACGAGGAGTGCCGCGAAGTCGTGCGCGGTCTGGAGCTCGCGGAAGAGCCGCTGCATCTTGAGGCGGTTGAGGGCGTCGAGCGCGCCGAACGGCTCGTCGAGCAGCAGCAGCTCGGGCCGTCGGACGAGCGCACGGGCGATCGCGACCCGCTGGGACTGCCCGCCCGAGAGCTCGCCGGGCCACGCCCGCTCGCGATCGGCCAGGCCGACCTCGGCCAGCGCCGCCGAGACCCGCTCCGCCACGTCCGCGCCCCGCACGCCGAGTGCGACGTTGCCCGCGACCCGCTTCCACGGGAGGAGCCGGTGCTCCTGGAAGACGACCGCGTGGGACGACGGCACGTCGAGCTCGCCGGTCGCCTCGTCGTCGAGCCCGGCGAGGATCCGCAGCAGCGTGCTCTTGCCGGACCCGCTCGCGCCCAGCAGCGCGACGACCTCGCCGCGCTCGATGTGCAGGTCGATCCCGTCGAGCACGACCGTGTCGCCGAAGCTGCGGCGTACGTCTCGCGCCGCTACGAAGCCTGCAGTCCGCGTCGCCACGACAGCGCCCTCCTCTCGGCTGCGCGCAGCGCGACGTCGGACAGCAGCCCGAGCACCGCGTACGCGAAGAGTCCGAGGAGCACGATCTCCGTCTGGGAGAACTCGCGCGCCTCCATCATCATGAAACCGAGCCCCGAGTCGGTGTTGACCTGCTCGCCGACCACCAGGCTCAACCAGCCCGCCGCGAACGCGAGGCGCAGCCCGAGGAACAGCGACGGCATCGCCCCCGGGATCACCACGTGGCGGACACGTCCGAGTGCCGACAGGCCGCAGGTCCGGGCGGCCTCGACCAGACGTTCGTCGATGTTGCGGATGCCGGCGTAGAGATTCAGATAGATCGGGAAGAACGCGCCGAGCGCAACCAGCGTGATCTTGAGCGGCTCCCCGATGCCGAGCCAGATGATGAGCAGCGGGACGAGACCGAGGTGCGGGAGCATCCGCGCCATCTGGACGGTCGGGTCGACGAGCGCATCACCGACCCGCAGGAGCCCGGCGAACGCGCCGAGCACAAGCGCGAGACCACCTCCGATCGCCAGGCCGATCACGGCGCGCGTCAGCGACTCGTACACGTGCGCGGGCAGGCTGCCGTCCTGCGTCAGACGCCAGCCCGCTGCGAGGACCTCGCTGGGCGGCGGCAGCTTGTCCGGAGACAGGATGCCCGTACGGGCGAGGAGCTCCCACGCGCCGACGAGGAGGAGCGGAGTGGCCAGGCGAAGGCGGCGGAGCCGCGCGTCCGTACGGGAGCGCCTGCGCGCGGACCCCGTACGAACGACTGCGGCCACCACGGGCTCCGCGCCCACCCCGGACTGTGCGGGTGCGGGCGCGGATGCGGCCAGCGGTGCTCGGCTCACTCGAGGATGTCCGAGTAGCGGTCGTCGACCCGACCCGCGATGTCGACCGGACCGGGGATCAGCTCAAGGTCGGCGAAGCCGTCGGCGATCTCCTGGAGCTCGGCACCGATCTCCGGTGTGAGCGCGGCCAGCGGTTGGGCGCTGCGTGCGAGGGCGCGCGTCGTGGTGTCGAGCGGGATCTTGAGCTCCGGCGCGAGAAGGTCCGCGCGCTCCGTCGGGTGAGCAAGGCCCCAGTCGGTCGTCTCGCGGTACGTGCGGAGGAACTCCTCGATCTGCTCGGGCTTCTCCTTCAGCGCCTCCGGGGTCACGAGCACGTACTCGCGGTTGTTCGCCAGGCCGGTCGCGTCGACGAGCACCTTGACGCCCGGCTGCTCGGCGAGCGCGAAGTAGGGGTCCCAGATGATCCAGGCGTCGACCTGGTCGTTGTCGAAGGCCGGTCGTGCCTCGGCGGGCTTGAGGTACTTGACGTCGATGTCGTCGATCGTCATGTCGTTGGCCTCGAGGAGCTTCACGAGCAGCCAGTTGACGTTGGAGCCCTTGTTGAGCGCGACGGTCTTGCCCTTGAGGTCCTTGAACGTGCTGAAGCCGCTCGCCTCCTTGACGAGGACCGCCTCGCCCTTCGGGACGGGCGCGGACGTCGCGATGATCGTGAAGTCGGTCTTGCCGGCGGCGGCGAAGATCGGCGGCGCCTCACCGGTCTGGCCGATGTCGATCGCGCCAGCCTTGAGCGCCTCGGTCAGCGCCGGGCCGCTCTCGAACAGCGACCACTTCGCGTCCGGCGCCGCATCCTTGGCCTTGACCAGGCTCAGGCCGCCGAAGCGCTGATAGCCGACGTTGAGTGGCTCGTCGGCGTCGGCCTCCTCCGCGCCGCCGCAGGCCGACAGCCAGCTCGACATCAGCAGCGCGACGGCGGCGGTCAGGGTGGCGGTGGTTCTGCGCATGGGGGGGGTCCTCGGAGGATCGGGGCGGAGCAACGGCGGTCAGTCTTCCGAGGGCCGCAGGGTCGGGCCAGGGTTGCGCTCGCCCCGACATAAAAGGGGACCTCGACGGGCGTGTTTACGTTCCTGACACACTGTCGTCACCGTCACCGTCACGGTCTCGTACGAGGCGCCGAGCGCGAAGAAGCTGCACCTGAGGGTCGTCAACAGCGGTGACCCGCGGCGAAAACCCTCATCGTTTCGCACGGTTACGGTTCGGAAACAGGGTTCCTCTTCACTGATCGTCGGCCCTACGCTGAGCGGCGCACGCCAACCCCGGCGAGCACGATCCCCGCCGAGGAATACCGCGTGCGCCGCACCCTTGTCCCTGCCCTCGCCGTCGCCTTGTTGCCGTTCACAGCGATGGCTCCCGCCCACGCCGGTGTCTCGACACCCTCAGTCATCACGCCCATGAGCGGCCCCGTGACCTTCACCTTCGAGCTGACCGAGCCGATGACCGCCGCGCTCCTCGAGATCCGCCGGACCAGCTCGGCCACCGTCGTGGCATCGCAATCGCTGGGTGACCTCGCCGCCGGGAAGGCCTCCGCCACCTGGAACGCCCGAACGGCGGCAGACGAAGCAGCTGCGGACGGCTCGTACGTGGCCACGCTGCGCGCTGGCGGGAGCGAGACTCCGGTCGCGGACCAGGCGACCGTACGCGTCAACCTCGTCGCCCCCAAGGCCAGCACGGCTCCGACGATCTCGGCGACCAGCGTGTTCCCGTGGACCGACGGCTACCGCGACGCGATCACGATCAACGGCCCCGCACCGACGACGGAGGTGGGAGCCAACGCGTTCGTGGAGGTGGTTAACGCCGCGGGTACGGTCGTCTGGTCTACCCGCGGCTCGTCGGTGCGCTGGACCGGTCGTACGAGCAGCGGCAGCCTCGCACCCGCCGGCTTGTACCGCGTCCGCTCCCGCTTCGTCGACGCAGACGGCCTCACCGGCCACAGCCCGACCCGCAACGTCGCCGTGTCCGCCAAGCGACTGGTGACCCGCACGGAGAACGACACGATCTCGCCGCGCCGCTATGCGATCACGCACTACGTCGGCAAGTGCGGCAAGATCTTCACCCCCGCACGCAAGGGCAAGGCCTGGAAGAAGTCGGTCGGGGTCGCGAGCCGCCACAAGTGCAAGGGTGGGAAGGTCTCCGGCCTCACCGAGGCGCACTTCGGCGCCTGGTGGCCGAACGCGTACGACGTGCGTTCGGTGAAGCTCGAGGTGGTCGGCGCCGGACACACGCGCAACAAGCGCAACTGGGCGGTCGGCTACGTCCTCGGGAGCAACGGCAAGCTCGCCAAGGACCGCCGCCTCTCCCACCGCTCCGGCAAGCGGACCCTCGTCTCGGCCTCCGGCGCAGCAGCCCGCTCGTACTTCTCGGGTCGCCACGAGCTCTACTGGGGCGTCGCCGCGTTCGAGGGCAGCCGGTACGACATCAAGTCGTTCCGTCTGAAGGTCGTCTACCGCACGCTGGTCGACCCGAATGCCCGCGTCGCGGGTGCCGCGGGCGGCGTGCAGCCGCTCGGCTGACCTCCCGCCGTGCGCACCGAAGGCAAAGTTCGCTAACGTGACGCCCTCGTCCGCCGACCCCGCGGCGGACATGTCATGCAGGAGGCCTCCATGGCGAGAACGTCCAGCAAAGCGTCCACCCGTCAGATCGTCACCGTCATCGTCGTCGTGTGGCTCGTGATCGGCGCCCTCGCGGCCGCCCAGCGCGGATACTTCCGCGGCTCGGACGCGAACTGCGCCAAGCTCGGCACGATCGCGGTGACGATCATCGCCGGCCCGCTCAACTATGTGGGTGCCAACCCGAAGATCGACTGCGACATCGAACCCAGCAAGTGAGCGTACGAAGGGCCCGGCACGTCATGTGACGTGCCGGGCCCTTCGCCGTACGGGGTACGGGGTCAGCGCCGCAGGACCTTGCGGGCCAGGTAGTTCCCGCCGAACTGCACCACCTGCACGATGATCACGATCATGATCACCGCGGACCACGTCACTATCGGGTCGAACTGCCGGTAGCCGTACTGCAGCGCGAAGTTGCCCAGCGTGTTGCCGCCGATCACACCCGCGATCGCCGACATGTCCACGACCGCGACGAACGCGAACGTATAGCCGAGGATCAGTGGACCGAGGGCTTCGGGGACGATGACGGTCCGGATGATCCGCAGCCGGCTCGCGCCCATCGACCGCGCGGCCTCGATGACGCCGGGATCCACGGTGACGAGGTTCTGCTCCACGATGCGCGAGATCCCGAACGCCGCCGCAAAGGTCATCGCAAAGATGATCGCCTTGTTGCCGATCCCGATGCCGACGACCACGCGCGCAAGAGGTTGGAGCGCGGCGATCAGGATGACGAACGGGATCGGGCGGAAGAAGTTGACGAGCACGTTCAGGATGAGGGCGACAACGCGGTTCGGGTAGAGCCCCGAGGGACGCGTGACGTACAGCGCCATGCCGAGGACGAGGCCGACGGCACCGCCGATCGCGAGCGCGATGACGACGATGTAGAGCGTCTGCCAGGTCGACTCCCAGAAGATCGGCCAGAGCTCGCCCATCTGGGTGTCGGCGGCGAGGATCTCGACGGCGCTCATCGCAGCTCCCGCGTCTCTATGCGTGCGCCGATCGCGTCGAGGGCCGCATCGACGTCGGGGTCGGCGCCCCGCAGCGACAGCGTGAGGTTGCCGAAGGTCCTGCCGCCGACATCCTCCATACCGCCGTGGACGAGCTCGAAGGTCACGTCCCGCCGGATCAGCTCGGCGAACACGTCGGCCTGTCGTACGCCCTCGTCGCGGAACGCGAGCCGGACGAACCGCCCGGGGTGGCGAGCCTGCAGGGCGACCAGCGCCTCCGGGTCAGGCACGTCGTCGATGATCGTCGAGACGAAACGCCGCGTGACCGGCTGCTGAGGATCGGAGAACACGTTGAAGACGGGGCCGCGCTCGACGATGCGCCCCGCTTCCATCACGGCCACCCTGTTGGCGATCGTCTTCACGACCTCCAGCTCGTGCGTGATGACCATGATCGTGATCCCGAGCTCGTCGTTGACGCGACGCAGGAGCGCGAGGACCTCCTGCGTCGTCTCGGGGTCGAGCGCGCTCGTCGACTCGTCGGCGAGCAACAGCTTGGGCGAGGTCGCGAGCGCACGGGCGATGCCGACGCGCTGCTTCTGACCACCCGAGAGCTGGTCGGTGTAGGTGTGCGCCTTCTCCGCGAGCCCGACGAACTGGAGCAGCTCGGCGACGCGCGCGTGCGCCTCGTCCTTGCCGACGCCGGCGACCTGCAGCGGATACATCACGTTGCCGTACACGGTGCGCGACCGCAGCAGGTTGAACTGCTGGAAGATCATCCCGATCCCCAGCCGTACCTTCTGCAGCTGCCGCTCGCGCAGCCCGGTGATCTCCGTGCCGTCCACCCTGATCGACCCGGCCGTCGCGCTCTCGAGTGCGTTGACCAGGCGGATCAGGGTGGACTTGCCGGCGCCGGAGTAGCCGACGATCCCGTAGATGTCCCCGGCCTCGACGTCGAGGTCGACGTCGTCGATCGCACGCACGGATGAGCCGTCGCGCGACGGGGCCGGGAACACCTTCGAGACGCCGCGCATCTCGACAAGAGCCATGGCGACTACTGTGCCTGGATCTTCGACTCGACGTCCTTCAGGGTGCCGTCGAGCTCGGCGCCCGGGAGCTTGACGATCTCCGCCGTGTTGCCGGAGACCTCCTGCAGGCCGTCGATGACCGGCTGGCTGTTCTGGAAGATCTCGACGAGCTTGCGGTAGGTCGCGTTGTCCTTGTCCTCGGCGCGGACGGCGAAGATGTTGACGTACGGCTGCGCGCTCGGGTCCTTCGCGTCGTCGGTGACGAGCGCGTCGGCGAACGTCAGGCCGGCCTTCTCGACGAAGTCGTTGTTGATGACGGCCGCCGCGACGTCCGGCAGCGAGGTCGGGGTGAGGTCGGCCTTGATGGCCTGGACCTTCACGCGCGAGGAGTCCTCGACGTCGTTCAGGGTGGAAAACGGGCTGCCGCCGTCCTTCAGCGAGATCAGGCCCGCCGACTGGAGCAGCAGCAGGGCGCGCGCCTGGTTGGTGTCGTCGTCCGGCACGATGACGGTGTCGCCGTCCTTGATCGCCTCGACCGAGTCGACCTTCTGCGAGTAGAGGCCGAGCGGATAGATCGCCGTCGACCCGATCGGATAGAGATCGTCGTCGTTCTTCACGTTGTAGTCGGCGAGGTAGATGATGTGCTGGAACTGGTTGATGTCGATCTCGCCCTCGCTGACCGACGGGTTCGGCTGCGCGTAGTCGGCGAAGTCGATCACCTCGACATCGATGTCTTCCTTGGCGGCCTCGTCCTTGAAGGTCTTCCAGTACGGGTCGCTCGCACCGACGACTCCGAGCTTGACCTTGGTCATCCCGGCAGCCTCGTCGTCGCCACCTCGGACGGCGAAGAAGACGCCGACGACCACGGCGAGTGCGACGACCGCAGCAACGATCCACACCCCCTTGCGGGACTTCGGCGGTGCGACCTGCGGGACCTGCTCGGACATCGTGTGCTCCTCGTTCGGGTGGGTACGGGGATGTTCGCCCCTCCCTCGAGATTGCGCCGCAGTCCCGCATTCTGGCCGCCCGTCTCGCATCGCGAGATGGACGCGACGTTCGAAATCCCTCGGAAACACGGGGATCGGCCTGAATCAGCGTGACTGACACCACGCATTTGCGGTCATCCCGAGTCGAATCGACTCAGATCCGCAAGGCCGCTCAGAGGCTCCACAGACCGGCCGAGATCGGCAGCTGAACGAGGCCGGCGACGATCGCGACGGCCGCGAGCGAACGCCGTACGACAGGGTTGCCGCCCCTCATCCGCAGCCGCTTGACGCCGATCCCGATCGCGAGCGCGGCGAGCAGCAGGCCGAGGAGGTTGAGGCTCTGCTCCGAGACGACCTCGCCGTTGACCGTCGTCGTGCTCGACGAGCCACCGAACACCCAGAAGGGCAGCACGGCCAGGGCGATGGCGACCAGGGGCCAGACCACGTCGTCGCGGAGGTCCAGAGGTGCCGGTGTCGGCTCGCGCGTCTCACTCATGTGCGGATCGTAGACGTCTGCTCGGCAACCCCACCGCAGAGCACGTGCCCCACCGGAAACAACCGGTGGGGCACGCACGTTGAGTGGGGGCCAACGCAAAGTGCGCTGGCGCCGGGGGCCGGGGGCCGCTACTTCTGCAGGTCGTCGATCGCGCGCTGCGAGCCGGGGTGGACGGGGACGGGGTCCGACAGCGTGGCGTCCTCGAGGCGGATGTCCTTCGCCGCGGGGTGCACCGCGACCAGCGCGTCGGTGTCCTCGAAGACCACCGTCGTCAGTGCGCAGGCGACGTTGTCGGCCATGTCGTTGCGCGCGAGCAGGACGTTCGGGACAACGACCGTCGGCACGTCCGCGTCAAGCTCGTACGTGGCCGCCGGGATGCTTCCCTCCTCGTACACGGGGTTGATCTCCTGCAGCGCCGGGAGCTCCGGCGTGATGTCGAGGAAGGTGACCTTGTCGCCCATCGACGTGAAGAGGTCGGTGATCGCCGGAGTCGGGAGACCGCCGGACCACACGAGCCCGTCGATCGAGCCGTCCTTCATGCCGTCGACGGTCTTGGTCAGGTCGAGGCGCTGCGCCGACACGTCGTCCTGCGACAGCCCAGCGGCCTCGATCAGCCGCTGGGCGATGACCTCGGTGCCGGACTTCGGCGAGCCGGTCGAGATGCGCTTGCCCTTGAAGTCGGCGATCGACGTGATGCCGGAGTCGGCGCGGACGACGACCTGGGTGTAGTTCGGGTAGATGCGCCCGATCGACGAGACCTCCTGCTTCTCGGTGAACGAGCCCGTGCCAGACACCGCGTCCGCCGCGGTGTCGGCCAGGGAGAAGGCGAGGTCGTAGTCGCCTGCGACGAGCTGCTGCACGTTCTGCACCGACGCCCCGGTCTCGGCCGCGGTGGCCTTGAGCTCGGTCTCGTCGCTGATGATCTTGGCGAGGCCACCGCCGACGACGTAGTAGACGCCCGTCGAGTTGCCGGTCGCGATCCCGATCCGACCGGAGCCGGCGTCGCAGCTGTCAGTGTCGCCGTCGGCCTGGTTGTTGTCCTGCTGCCCCCCGCACGCCGCGAGGGCGAGGGAGGCGGTCAGCGCGCCGGCGGCGAGCAGCGTACGGGTCTGTCTCATGGGTTCTTCACTCCTGGGTGATGGGTGTGGCGGACGGTGACGTGGTGGGGCGCTGCGTACGGCGGCCCACGAGGTGGAGGACCACCGCGGCCACAAACAGCGCGAGGCCGATCGCGATCGAGACCGGGACGAGGTAGAGGAGCAGCAGTGCCGCGGGGATGCACAGCAGGCGTTCGAGGCGACGCGTAGGCCCGAACATCCAGCCGGACGTCGCGACGGCGAGCGCGGCGACAGCGAGGGCGGCGACAGCGGTCGTCCACACGACGTCGATCAGCGCGCCGCGCCCGAGCAGGTGCGTGCCGTTATCGGTCATGATGAACGCCATCGGCGCAAGGAAGGCCGGCAGCGTGTACTTGCACGCCTGCCACATCGTCGCCATCACCTTGCCGCCGGTGATCGCCGCAGAAGCGACCGCCGCCAGCGCGGTCGGCGGCGACACCTCCGACAGGACCGCGTAGTAGAAGATGAACATCGCGACCTCGGGCCCCTCTGCGCCGAGGCTGATGAGGGCGGGGCCGATGATGATCCAGCTGAGGATGAACGACGCGGTCACCGGGACGGCGAGCCCGAGCACGATGATCGCGACGGCGGAGAACAGCGCGCTCAGCACGACCAACGACGCGTGGTTGGGAGCGAGCGCGTCGGCAGCGTCGATGAGCAGGGATGAGAGCACCTGCCCGAGTCCGGTCTTGGCGATCGTCGAGGTGATCACGCCCGCCGCGGCGCACACCGCGATCACGGGGACCGCCCCGCGGATCCCGGTCGCGAGCGCCACGTACAGACGGGCGACGTAGTCCCGCAGCGACTCCCCCAGCGGCAGCTGCTCGGCGTCCTCGGGCCGCTCGTCGATGCCACCGACGAACCGGCGCCGCGACAGGACGGCCTCGAGCAGCCCGAAGGCGGCGGCCACGGCGGTGGCGTACACGACGGCCTTGAACGGCGGCACGTCCATCGCGAGGAACACGATGATGACGCCGAGGCTCACGAAGTGGTAGCCGAACCGGCCGAGCAGCGCCCACGGGCTGTTGACGTCGATGTCCACGCGCCGGGCGCCGAAGCGGCGGGCGTCGATCTCGACGGCGAGGAAGATGCCGAGGTAGTAGAGCAGGGTGGGGACGAGGGCCCAGCCGAGCACCTGCAGGTAGGAGACGCCGAGGTACTCCGCGATGATGAACGCCGCCGCGCCGAGCGTCGGCGGCGACAGGATCGCCCCGATGCCGGAGGCGGCGAGCATGCCGCCCGCGGCCTCGCGCGGATAGCCGGCACGCTTGAGGATCGGCCACGCGAACGACCCGAGCGTCACCGCGGTCGCCGTCCCGGAGCCCGACACCGTGCCGAGCAGGAAGCCCGAGGTCGCGACCGTACGACCGGGCGCCGTGCCCGACTTCCGGAACAGCGAGAAGCTGAACTCGACGAAGAAGCGCCCCGCGCCCATCCGGTCGAGGACGGCGCCATAGATCGTGAAGAGCACGATGTACGTCGCAGCGACGTCGAGCGGGACGCCGAAGAAGCCGCTGGCCTCGTTGTAGAGCGCGTTGATGATCTGGTCGATGTCCTCGCCGCGGTGCGAGATCGCCCACGAGATCGGGAGGAAGCCGCCGTAGTAGGCGTACGCGAGGAACACCGCGCAGACGATCGGCAGCACCCACCCGGTCGTACGGCGGGTCGCCTCCAGCACGAGCAGGAGCAGCAGGAGCCCGGCGACGACGTCGATCGTGCCCAGCGCGCCCTGGCGATCGAGGAACGCGCTGAACCCTCCCCCACCCTGCCCCCAGTCGGGAAGCGGGAGGACCGGGTAGAGACCGACCACGAGGGCGACCAGGGCGAGCAGCCAGTCGACCGGACCAGGGTCGTCGCGGCCGTCCGTGCTGCGCCGCGCGCGACCGCGGTAGAGGAGGAACGCCAGCGGCAGCGTGACGCCCAGGAAGACGACGAGATAGAACTGGTTGCCCTCGCGCAGAGGGAAGAAGACCTGCCGCAGCACGAACACCGCGACGACGAAGCACCAGAGCGTGATCAGGTGCTCCCAGCGGCGGGACAGGCGGCGCGACGGGCGCTCCTCGTCGTACTCGGAGGCGAGGTGTTCGAGGTCGGTCTGGTCGACCGGGGTGTCGCGCTCGGCGGTGGGCATGGCGGGTAACGTACTCGTGATCCGTGTCACATCCACGGCCGCGAAGCCCAGGCTTTACACAGTCTTGACGTCGCCCCGTGGCCGGGAGGTCCGTGGTGGGCGTTCTCCTCCCTGAATCGTCATCGTTCGGTGGGTTCCAGCTGCCGCGAGGCAAGCTTTCCGCTGAGTATCGTCGAGAGCGCGACCACCGCGATCACGAGACCGATGAGCGTCCAGGGAATCACGAGGTCGTACCGCGGGACTCTTGCAACCGTGACCACCAGTGATGCGACCGCGACTGAGGCCCCGACTCCGACGGACAACGTGGTGATCCAGACATGCTGACGGCTGATGGCTCGGGCTGCCCATCGTCGCCGCACGCCCACCTGGGTGAGTTTGCTGGCCCACCCCCGCATGGCGCGGACCTGGGCGCGGGTGGCCAGGACCGAAACACCCACGAGCAACGCGACCAGCAAGACGACCGATCCCACGATCGCGGCAGGCGGAACCACGGGCACGGGCGTCTCGTAGACACCGATTGATCGCGGATCGAGGCCCCTGTCGCGCAAAGCCGTGCGCGCAGCGCGGCGGTCGTCGGCGGAGATGTCCTTGAACAGCATCGCAGCGGGGGTCGTCGCCATCCCCAGACGCTGCGCGGTGGCTCTGAGCATGACGAAGGGAACAGCTTGGGTCCACCGGGTCTGCGCAGGATCGACGATGCGTGCCGGCACGTTCGCCACGCTCTTGCCGGTCGCGTTGTCGATCAGCGTCAGCCGTCCGCGCGCCACCCGAACGAGGTCGGGGTTGATCACCAGAGCGCCATCATCGGCGAGCAGCTCCCGGTCGGCCGATGTCAGCACGACGCCGAGCGCTCCCTCGAGATCGTCCGCGGAGTCGAAGGCGAACGCCACTCCCGGCCGGTCTCGCGTACCGACCGTCTCCTCGGACTCGAGCACTCCGGTGGACGGGTCCACTCTTCGCTTGCCGATGAGGAAGAACTGAATCGGCTCTGCCCGCTTGATCGAGTGCACTGTCTCGACGGCTGCAACGACAGCCGGGTCGGGCTTCAGGAACGGGGTGCCGAAGCTGTCCATCAGCACGTCTCCGGAGGGCACCGATACGGGTCGCCGGGCGCGTTCTAGCGCGACCTCGCTCGAAAGGATGGTGAGCATCCCGACCGTCGCAGCAACGATCACGATATAGATGCCAGCCACGACAGCCAACCGTTGATGGTTCGTCGAGATCTGTCGTGCCACAAGCCGTTGGGTCAGGGTGCGGCGAGGCATCACCCGCAGCAGGCCGTCGATCAGCTCGGGGCCGAGGGCTGCCGCCGCCAGCGCCATGAGGCCGATCAGCGCCATCGCTCCACTCGGCTCGCGCATGGTCAGCGCCTGCCAGAGCGTAGTGCTCGCACACGCGACGCCGAGGAGTTGCCGAGCTGAACGCAGCCTGCCACGCGTACCCGCCGACAGTTGGCGTCGGCCGGAGACGAGGATCCGGTCCCGGAGCGCGGCGAGTCCAAGCGTGAGACCGAGCACGACCCCCACCGCGCTGACCTCGATAGCGGCCCACGGGACGCGGACATTCGTGACGAAATATCCCCACCGACCCTCGCCCCAGAAGGCCGCGGCATAACCGATCGCCGTGCCTCCCGCGGCGGCGACGAGCGCGCTGACCACGATGAGAGGCAGCGGGACGAGCCAGACCGCGAGCAGAGCGTCGCGCCGCTCGACGCCTTGCGCCATCGCCACGCTTGCCGACGACTCCAGTCGCCTCGCGAGGATCACGTATCCCATCACCAGCAAGGCCGGCAGCGCCAAGAGCCCGGGAATCCAGAGGCTGAGCGGCGACTGCGCGGTCCACGGACGAGGCGACTCCGCCTCGAGGTCGGCGCGGATCTGAACACGTTCACCGATCGCCGCCCTGGAGATCGCCGCACCCTCGCCGGACGCGGAGAGGGCGGTACTTCCCACAGCCTGGTCGACGGCGTCGATGAGCGCCGCCGCGTCGTCTTGCGTCGTCTCGAAGGTGGGAAAGGCCAGCAGTGGTGAGCCGTCGCTCCCCCGAACCTCCGCCATCTGGCGCCAGGTCCCCGGGGCGCCCAGCAGCTTTGGCCAGCGGTCGAGCTTTGCCCGCGCGAGCCCTACGATGCGAAGATCAGGCGCCGCGCCTGCAGTCGGAATTTCGTCGCCGACACGCATGCCCGTCAACCCTGCGCCGGCAAGCACCACGTCACCGGCGTCGCGCGGCCACCTGCCGTTGGTCAAGCTGAACTGGCGTGTCGCCGGACTGCGGACCCAGTCCTTTTCGGTGTAGTAGACCCCGTCCAGGCCCCATCGGAAGAGCGGGAAGTCGATCACGTTCAACGCCATGGTGAACCCTGAGCCCTGCGACTCGAAAGCGCCCCGGAGCCTGTCGCCGTCGTCAGTGCTCGCACGAAGCTCGACGTCGAACATGGTGACGGCGGCTGAGGCACTCCCCAGCTCGGCGTCGGCAGTCTGAGCCGGTGTCAGGCCCTGCGCGTCCATGAAGCTGTTGGTAGCGAAAAGGAAGGCAATGAACAGGATCGGTGCCGCGAAGACGGTCGCGACGATGGTGCGTGACCGCAGACGCCGCCGAATCGTCCCGATCATGCGAGGGACGTCACGTCGCCGTGCACCACGCCGTCGAGCATCTCGATGCTCCGCGACGCTCGCTCCCGGCATGCGGGATCGTGCGACGCCACGATGACCAAGACACCTTTGCCCGACATCACCCCCAGCAGGTCGAAGATGGCGCCAGCGTTGCGGCTGTCCAGCGAGCCCGTCGGCTCATCGGCCAGCAGGATCTTGCGCCCGCCCGAGAGCGCCCGGGCGATCCCGACACGCTGCTGCTGCCCGCCGCTCAGCTCGTCGGGGTAGCGACGTCCGTAACCGGCGAGACCCACCGACTCGAGCAGCCGTTCTGCCTCGTCGAGAGCCTCAACGGTCTTCGTCCCTCGAGCCTCGATCGGGAGGGCGACGTTCTCCGCTGCGGTGAACTCCGAGATGAGCTGGTGCGACTGGTGCACCATCCCGACCTCGTCACGACGCAGCCGGATGCGGCCCTCGGCGCCGATCTGCGCAAGATCGTGCCCGGCCACCACGACACGACCCGAGGTCGGGAGGTCCAGCCCCGCAAGGAGATTGAGCATCGTCGTCTTTCCCGAGCCGCTGTGCCCGAACAAGCACACGAACTCCCCGGAATCCGCCTCGAAGTCGACTCCCCCCACCGCCCTCACGGTCTCGGCAGGGGAGACGAACTCTCGCTCGACCCCGACCGCCCTGACCAGCGGACCTGGACCCCCCATGCTCAGCATCCCTTGTTGGTCCTCATGCTCGAGGTCTTGTCCGAATCGAAGACCGACATGTTGTCGTCCCGGCTCGCGATCCCCATGGTCAGCAAGGCACCGGTGCCGTTGCGTCCGTCATAGAGACAGCCCTTGTAGTCGTTGGAGCGGTTCTGCCACGAGTCGGCCTGGTTGTCCTCACCGTTAGCATCGTTGAAGACATCGACAACGCCCTGGCCGTCGGCCTGCGCAGCGATCAGCAGCTTGTAGTCGTTGTTCCCCCAGACACACATCTTGCTACCCGTGCACTCGAAAGCGATGCCTGCGCGGTCATTGGCGCAACGACCGCGACGGCGAACAACGCCCCCGCAGTGGCAAGTGAACGGACCATTCTCATCTTCGACCTCATATCGTCGCGGCCGGCCCGTGTGGCCGGCCCGTGTGGCCGGCCCGTGTGGCCGGCCCGTGTGGCCGGCCCGTGTGGCCGGCCCGTGTGGCCGGACATTATCGAACCCAGAGTGTCAACGCGGCTGACCATGCTCACAGCTCTGTAATTCCTTCCCGGACAGGGTCGTCGGGTCGAAGCACAACGTGCTTGATCGGGGCACTCCGTCGCCCTCCCGAGGGCGCGCCGGTTAACGTACCGGTGGCGTGGATCACAACGCCCTGACGTTCCCCCGTCGCCAAGGAGGTCCGTAGTGCGCGTGCTGCTCGTCGAGGACGACGACGCGGTCGCCGGCGCCCTCGGCGCGGCGCTGCACCGCGTCGGGCTGGCGGTCGACCGGGCTGCCGACGCCGAGGAAGGCTGGCGCAAGCACAGCGAGGCCACGCTCGTCCTGCTCGACATGGGCCTGCCCGACTCCGACGGGCTCGCGCTGGCCCGACGGATCCGCGCCGCGAGCGAGGTCCCGATCATCGCCGTCACCGCCCGGCGCGGCGAGTCGTCGGTGGTCGCCGCGCTCCAGTCGGGCGTCGACGACTACGTCACCAAGCCGTACAGCACGCAGGTCCTGCTGGCCCGGATCGACGCCGTCATGCGCAGGAGCGGGCGCGGTGTGGTCATCGGCGACATCCGGGTCGGAGGCCTGGTGCTGGAGCCGCAGGAGCAGCGGGCGACGTACGACGGGGCGCTGCTCGACCTCTCTCCCAAGGAGTTCGCTCTGCTGCTCGTCCTCGCCCAGAACGCCGGTCACGTCGTCACGCGCGCGGCGCTGATGGAGCGGATCTGGCACACCACCTGGGTCGGCGGCTCACGCACCCTCGACGTCCACGTCGCGAGCCTGCGCGCCAAGCTCAGGCGCGCCGAACTCGTCGAGACCGTACGAGGGACCGGCTACCGCCTCCGCGACACCGGGTGATCGCGTGCGCCGCCGCCTCCTCGCCCTCTCGACGCTGGCTCTGTCGATCCTGCTCGCCGCGCTCCTCGGGCCGCTGATCAGCACCTACGCGTCGGACCGTACGCAGGAGCTCTTCGTGACGCGGCAGGCCGACCTCAACCGCTTCGCCGTGGTCGCGGCCAACGCGCTCGAGACGGGGTCGGTGTCGTCGCTGCGCTCCGAGCTCGACCGGTACGAGGAGGTGCACGGGGCGCGCGTCGTCGTGGTCGACGCCGGCCGCCGTACGATCGCCGCGTCCTCGGGCGACCTCGAACCCGCGTCCGTCCCTCGCCAGGTGACCCGCGCGCTCGCGGGCAACAGCGCCGAGAAGCCGGCCCCGGTCTGGCCGTGGTCGGACGACACCTTCGTGCTCGCCTCCCCCATCGGACGCGACGCGCACGTCCTCGGGGCGGTTCTCATGGAGGCGTCGACGCAGGGGGTGCGCGACGACGTCGCCGCCCGGCTCGCCCTGCTGGTCGTCGCCGGCCTCGCCGTCCTTCTCGTCGCCGCCGCGGGTGTCGCCGTCCCGCTCGTGCGTTGGATCCTCCGACCGGTCGACGACCTCGACGAGGCCGCCCGCCGCGTCGCGCACGGCGACCTGGCGACGCGCGTCCCCGCGAGTGCCGGTCCGCCCGAGCTGCGCCGGCTCGCGACCTCTTTCAACGCCATGGCCAACCACGTCCAGGTCGCGCAGCGCCAGCAGAGCGACCTCGTCGCGGACGCCTCCCACCAGCTCGGCAACCCGCTGACGGCGCTGCGGTTGCGCGTCGAGACCCTCAGCGCCGACGCCGAGCCCGAGGACGCGGCACAGCTCGACCTCGTCCTCGCCGAGACCGACCGCCTCACGCGGATCGTGGACTCGCTGCTCGACCTGGGTCAGATCGGCGCCGAGCCACCACCGGTGACGGAGGTGGACGTCGCCGCCGCCGTCCGCGCCCGCTGCCGGATCTGGGAGCAGGCGGTGCCCGGCCTGACGGTCGGCGCGCCGGACCGGATCCTCGCCCTCGCGACCGTCGAGGTCGTCGATGTCGTCCTCGACGCGACACTCGACAACGCGACGAAGTTCGCGTTGGGCTCGCCCGTCGAGGTGACGGTCGGGGAGGTCACGATCAGGGCTGCCGACGCCACGGAGACTGCAGCCGTCGAGATCCGCGTCCGCGACAACGGCTCCGGAGTGCGCGACGAGGACCTTGCGAAGGTCGGAGCCCGGTTCTTCCGGGGCGCGCAGCACCAGAACGTGCACGGGACCGGCCTCGGGCTCGCCATCGTCCGTGCCCACGTGGTCCAGCTCGGGGGGACCTTCGCGGTCGGACGTCCGCCCGGCGGCGGCTTCGAGGTGAGGGTGACCCTCAGGAGCCCCGCTCCCGGTAGTAGCGCAGCGCGCCGGGGTGCAGCTCCAGCGGCGCGGTGAAGATCGCCGCACCGAGCGTCGGCTGCCCGACTCCTGGCTCGAGCCGCTCGATCTCGTCCTGCCGCTCGAACACGATCCGTGTCACCGCGTACGCCAAGGGCTCGGGCAAGGCCGGGTTCGCGACGAGGTAGTTCTTCACGCTGAGCGTGCTCACCGCCTCGCGCAGGCCGTACGCCGACGGCGGGATCGGCGCCCGTACGTACTGGGGGCCGAACGCGGCCACCATCGGCTCGACGACGTCACCGAGGTCGAGGAGCCGGACGGGCGTCTCGCGGGCGAGCGCGGCGATCGCCTGGTTGGGCAGCCCGCTCACGAAGAAGAAGGCGTCGATCCGGCCGGCCCTCAGCGCGTCGGCCGAGGTTTCGAGCGCGGCGTCGACGAACCTCGCCCCGGGACTGCGGACGTCGTGGACCTCGAGGACGCGGGACGCGATCACCTGCGTTCCGGAACCGTGGGCGCCGATGCCGATCCGGGCGCGCGCGAGGTCCGAGACCTGGCGGTACGGCGAGTTCTCGCGGACGACGAGGTGGACGAAGCTGTCGTACATCCGGGCCAGTGCGACGAGGTCGTACGACCGGGCTGCACCGCCGGGCGCGGCGGGGGCGACCGCGTGGGCCGCTGCATCACCGAGGGAGAACCCGGCGTCGCACGCGCCCTCGGCGACGAGGCGAAGGTTCTCCAGCGAGGCGTTGGTGGTCCGGGTGCGAGCTCGCACTCCGTCGAGGTCACGCGCGATCACCGTCGTCAGCGCACGGCCGTAGCGGACGAAGACGCCACCGGGGTTGCCCGTCGCGATCGTCAGCGCGGTCTCGTCCAGCGCGTCCCATCCGCGCGGGACGCAGCCGAAAAGCCCGGCGAGCACGGGCAGGCCGAGCGCGGCGAGGACGCGGCGTCGACTGAGCTCCTGCACAGACGGATCGTAGCCTCTTGACTATCGTACGTGTGTTCTAATAATCTGCTCTCAGGCGTGGCAGCCTGACCCCGGGCACACCCGTGGGCACGACCGGACGGGGGACCGGTCGTGCCCACGGGTGTCGTGGCATTCAGCTCTTCTTGCGGTTGAGGAACGCCAGCATCGCCGTGCGTGCCTCGTCTGACCCGAAGAGGCGGCCCGACTGCTCGGCGACCTCGTCCCCCAGCCGGTCGATCCGCGCGACGAGGTCGGCGTTGAGGAGCGCCTTCGTCTCGCGCAGACCCTGCGGGTACGCCTTGCGGAGCCCGTCGAGGATCTCGCCGAGCGCCGCGTCGAGCGCATCGGGGGCGACCGCCTCCGTGACAAGTCCGTACTCCACAGCCTGGGCCGCAGAGAACTTCGCCCCCGTCAGGAAGGTCCGCGCCGCCGCACGGGGCGTCATGCGCTCGAGCGTCGTCAGCGAGATCACGGCAGGCGCGAGCGCCAGGCGTATTTCGGTGAACGCGAACGTCACGTCGTCGGCGCAGACGACGACGTCGGCCGCACCCACGATCCCCAGCCCGCCGGCGCGGACCGGACCGTGCAGGCGTACGACGACGGGCTTCGGCAGGGTGACGATGAGGCGCTGCAGGGCAACCAGGCCCTTCGCCCCCTCGACCATGCCGCCACCTGCCGCCTCGGACAGGTCGGCGCCGGAGCAGAACACCGGCCCGGCCGCCGCGATCACGACGACGAGCGCGTCGGGATCCGCGGCCGCGGTCTCGAGGTGCCCGACGAGCTCCGTGACGAGCTGCGCCGACAGGGCGTTGCGGTTGTGCTGGCTGTCCAGGGTGATCGTGGCGACCTGGTCGGCGACCTCGAGGCGGACGAGCTCGGTCATGCGGTGACTCCTTCGACGTGGGGGCCGGACGGGACGGACGCGGGCATCAGTACGACTTCGGCAGGCCGAGCGAGAACTGCGCGATGAAGTTGAGCACCATCTCACGGCTCACGGGCGCGATCCGCGACAGGCGCGACCCCGCCAGCATCTGCACGAGCCCGTACTCCTCGGCGAGCCCGTTGCCACCGTGTGTCTGGATGGCCCGGTCCACCGCCGCGCACACGACCTCGCCGGCGGCGTATTTCGCCATGTTCGCCGCCTCGCCCGCGCCCATGTGGTCACCGACCGCATAGAGCGCGGCCGCCTTCTGCGTCATGAGGCGTGCCAGCTCGATCTCGATGTGGGTCTGCGCGAGCGGGTGAGCGACCGCCTGGTGCGCACCGATCGGCGCCTTCCACACCTGGCGGGTCTTTGCGTACTCGGTCGCGAGCTCGAGCGCGAGCCGCGCCGTGCCCGTGGCGAAGGACGCCGCCATGATCCGCTCGGGGTTGAGCCCGGCGAAGAGCTGCTCGATCCCGGCGTCCTCGCTGCCGATGAGGGCGTCCTGCGGCAGGACGACGTCGTCGAAGAACAGCGTGAACTGCTTCTCCGGGCTGACGATCCCCATCGGGATCTCCTGCCACGTGAAGCCCGGCGTGTCCGTCGGCACGAGGAACAGCGCCGGCTTGAGGTTGCCGGTCTTGTGGTCCTCCGTACGGGCGACGACCAGGACGTGGCTCGCCTCGTCGACTCCAGAGATGAAGGTCTTGCCACCGGTCAGGCGCCAGCCGCCGTCTTCCTGCCGGTACGCGGTCGTGGTGATCTTGTGCGAGTTCGACCCGGCATCCGGCTCGGTGATCGAGAACGCGAACGTGCTCGTCCCGTCCGCAAGCCCGGGCAGCCAGCGCTGCTTCTGGTCGTCCGTCCCGTACTGGGCGATGATCGTGCCGACGATCGCCGGCGAGACGACCATGAGCAGCAGCGGGCAGCCGGCCGCGGCCAGCTCCTCGCACACGGCGGCAAGGTCACCGATCTCGCCGCCACCGCCCCCGTACTCCTCCGGGACGGCGACGCCGAGGTAGCCGAGCTTGCCGGCCTCCTCCCAGAGCTCCGTGGTCTTGCGACCCTCCCGGTAGGCGGTGTTGAAGTAGTCGCGCCCATACTTGCGGCCCAGGTCGGAGACGGCCTTGCGGAGCGCCTGGCGCTCCTCGGACTCGGCGAATGCGGTGGTGGTCATGCGGGTTCTCCTTCGACGTTCTCCTGGGCGGCCGCGTCGTCGATCACCGCGAGGACGGCGCCGGACTCGACCTGGCTCCCCGCGGTGACCGCGAGCTCGACGACGACGCCGTCGGTCGGTGCGGTGATGGTGTGCTGCATCTTCATGGCCTCGAGCACGAGGACGACGTCGCCCTTCGCGACCGGCTGCCCCTGCTCCACGGCGACCGACACGACGGACCCGGGCATCGGCGCGAGCAGCGACCCTTCGGCCACCTGGTCGGCGGGGTCGGTGAAGCGCGGCACGACCACGAGGTCGAGCGGGCCCTGCGGACCGTCCACGTCGACGACGCCCCCGCCGAGACGGATCTCGTACGTCTCCTCGACGCCGTCATAGACCAGCACCACGCGGTCCGTGCCGACGTGCACCGCAGTCGTCGCCTCGTCCACGCCGACCGGGACGAGCCGCCCGCGCCGCGACGCGTACGCGACGGCGAGCTCCTCGCCGGCGACGGCGTACGTCGCGGTGATCGGCTGCGACGGCACGTTGCGGAACCCGGCCGGGATGCGCGAGAGCACCGGCGCCGCCTTCGCTGCCGCGGTGGCCGACGCGAGCGCGGCAGCGACCGCATACCGGCGCTTGGCGGCGTCGTCGCCGCGGGCCTGCGACCAGGCGTCGAGCTTCTCCTCGAGCAGCAAGGTGCTCAGCGCCGCCGCGTCGGCGAACTCGGGGGCGCCAAGGATGCCGCGCAGCAGATCGAGGTTGGTGGCGACCCCGTGCACCGTCGTACGGTCGAGGGCGCCGCGCAGCATGCGGGTCGCCGACGCGCGGTCGGGCCCGTACGCGACGAGCTTGGCGAGCATCGCGTCGTAGTGGATGCCGACGTCGCTGCCGCTCTCGACGCCGGAGTCGAGACGCAGGCCCGAACCGGTGAGCGCGCCGAAGCGGACGGTGGCCCCGGGGACGTCGAAGGCTCGTACGGTGCCGGTCTGCGGCGCGAAGCCGTCGGCCGGGTCCTCTGCGTACACGCGGACCTCGATCGCATGGCCTCGGGACGTCGGCGGCTCGGTGAGTCCGGTGGCCTCGTGCAACGCGCGCCCTTCGGCGACGGCGATCTGGAGCGCCACGAGGTCGAGGCCCGTGACGGCCTCGGTGACGGGGTGCTCGACCTGCAGGCGGGTGTTCATCTCCAGGAAGGAGACGAGCGCGGGCTGGTCCGCGCCGCGCTCGGCGACCAGGAACTCGACCGTGCCGGCACCGGTGTAGCCGACCTGTTTGACCAGCGCGCGTGCCGCGTCGTGCAGCGTCGCGCGGGTCGCCTGCGAGAGACCGGGCGCCGGCGCCTCCTCGACGACCTTCTGGTGGCGCCGCTGCAGCGAGCAGTCGCGGTCGCCGAGCACCCAGCAGGTGCCGTGCACGTCGGCCATCACCTGGACCTCGACGTGGCGCGCGTGCTCGAGGTAGTGCTCGACGAACACGGTGGCGTCACCGAACGCGGAGCCCGCCTCGGCCGCCGCCTGCTCGAGGGCCGCCGGCAGCGCGTCGAGGTCGCGGACGACACGCATGCCGCGGCCGCCGCCACCCGAGGACGCCTTGACCACGAGCGGCAGGTCGGAGGTCGTCATCGCCTCGGGCTCCAGCAGCCCGGCGACCGGACCGCCCGCCTCGGCCATCAGCTCCTTGGAGCGGACCTTCGAGCCCATCGCGGCGATCGCGTCCGGGTCCGGGCCGATCCACGTCAGACCCGCGTCGCGGACCGCTGCCGCAAACTCCGCGTTCTCCGACAAGAACCCATACCCGGGGTGGATCGCGTCCGCACCGGTCGCGCGTGCGGCGGCGATGACGAGGTCACCGCGCAGGTACGTCTCGCTGGGCGCGTTGCCGGGCAACCGGACCGCCGTGTCTGCGTCCTTCACGAACGGCGCGTCCGCATCGGCGTCCGAGTGCACCGCGACCGTCGCGATGCCGAGCGCACGGCAGGTCGCGAAGACCCGGCGCGCGATCTCGCCGCGGTTGGCGACGAGCACCTTCTGAATCATGCTTCTCCTCCGTCTCGTCCCCGATTTGGGCGGTTCCCCACTGTTTTCGCCGCTCGATTGCGTGCCGAATTGCCCGAATCGCGGACGGGGCGTGCGCCGGTCACAGCCGGAACACCCCGTAGCCACGGGCCCCTTCGATCGGCGCGGTCGCGATCGCGCTCAGGCAGATGCCGAGCACGGTGCGGGTGTCGCGCGGGTCGATCACGCCGTCGTCATAGAGGAGCCCGGAGGTGAAGTACGCCAGCGACTGCTCCTCGATCTGCTTCTCGACGAAGGCGCGCATCTGCTTGTCGCCGTCCTCGTCGTACGGCATGCCCTTCGCCTCGGCGGCACCGCGCGCGACGATCGAGATCACGCCGGCGAGCTGCGCCGGGCCCATCACCGCCGACTTCGCGTTGGGCCAGCTGAACATGAAGCGCGGGTCGTACGCGCGCCCACTCATGCCGTAGTGGCCGGCCCCGTACGAGGCGCCCATGACGACGGAGATGTGCGGCACCGTCGAGTTGGAGACGGCGTTGATCATCTGCGCGCCGTGCTTGATGATGCCGCCCTGCTCGTACTCGGCACCGACCATGTAGCCGGTCGTGTTGTGCAGGAACAGCAGCGGCGTGTCGATCTGGTTGGCGAGCTGGATGAACTGCGTCGCCTTCTGCGCCTCCTCGCTGAACAGCACGCCCTGGGCGTTGGCGAGGATGCCGATCGGATAGCCGTGGATCTGCGCGAACCCGGTCACGAGCGACGTGCCGTAGAGCGGCTTGAACTCGTCGAACCCCGTTCCGCCGTCCACACTGGGCCCATCAACGATGCGGGCGATCACCTCGCGCGGGTCGAACGGGACCTTGAGGTCGCTCGGGACGATGCCGAGCAGCTCCTCGGGGTCGAAGGCCGGCTCCGCGTACGAGGCCTTCGGTGCCGGGCCCTGCTTGCGCCAGTTCAGGCGGCGGACGATCTGACGGCCGAGGCGGATCGCGTCGTACTCGTCGACCGCGAGATAGTCAGCGAGTCCCGAGACGCGGGCGTGCATCTCGGCACCGCCGAGCGACTCGTCGTCGGACTCCTCGCCGGTCGCCATCTTGACCAGCGGCGGCCCGCCGAGGAAGACCTTCGCGCCCTCCTTGACCATCACGACGTAGTCGCTCATGCCCGGGACGTACGCACCACCGGCGGTCGAGTTGCCGAACACCAGCGCGACCGTCGGGACGCGCGCGGCGCTCGACCTGGTGATGTTGCGGAACGTCGCGCCGCCGGGGATGAAGATGTCCTTCTGGGTCGGCAGGTCGGCGCCGCCGGACTCGACGAGGTTGATCGTCGGGAGCCGGTTCTCGGCCGCGATCTGCGCGGCGCGCAGGCCCTTCTTGACCGTGAGCGGATTGCTGGAGCCGCCCTTCACGGTCGGGTCGTTCGCGATGATCATGCACTCGACGCCCTCGACAACGCCGATGCCGGCGACGAGCGAGCCGCCCACGGGGAAGTCGGTCCCCCACGCCGCGAGCGTCGACAGCTCGAGGAACGGTGCGCCTTCGTCGATCAGCAGCTCGATGCGCTCGCGCGCGAGGAGCTTGCCACGCTTGTGGTGACGGGCGACGTACTTCTCACCGCCGCCCGCGAGCGCCTTCGCGTGCTGCTCGGCGAGGTCGTCGATCTTCTCGAGCAACGCCTCGCGGTTGTCGGTGTACGTGGGTGACGCGGTGTCCACCGTCGTCGTCATCGTGGTGCCTCCATGGTCAGCTCGACGGGGATGTCGAGGTATCGGGAGAAGCGATCGGCCTGCACCGCGAACCTGTCGCGGACGGCCGAGGTCGTGGGGGTGAGGAGCGTGAGGGTGAGCCGCACCGGGTCGTCCTTGCGCGTGGGGCGGGACCACTTCCAGCCGCCGACGACGCGCCCCTCGTCGAGGGCGAGGCCCCAGAAGAAGAGGCCTTCGATCGGCTCGCGGACGTAGTCCTCGCTGGCGTCGACGGCCTGGCGGTTCTTGTACGAGATGAGGTACTCGTCGTACGGAGGAAGCAGATGGCTGATGCCCTCCCCGCCGGTCGAGGACGTCTCGAGACCCGGCAGCTCGTAGTACGTCAGCCCCTCGACCTCGTACGACGCCGCGCCCGCCGCCTCGTACCCGCGACGCGCGTCGGTGACCGTGATGCCGCCCCACCACGACAGGTCGTGCGGCGTCGCCGGCCCGTGGCTGCGCAGGTAGCGCTCCGCCAGACGGGCCACCGCCTCGTCGTGCTCCAGCGGGTCCGACGCCGGCACCCGGTCGTCGAACGCCGCGAACGTCTGCTGCTTGCCCTGCGGTGCCCCGCTGATCGCGACCCGCTCCAGCTCCGCGGCGAGCGTGATGAAGCCGATCCGTTTGGTCGTGTCGACGCCACTCGCCTCGAGCCGCTCGGCGAGCTGCTTGCGGGTGAGGTGCTCGCCGTCACCGAGGACCTCTGCGACGGCATCGAGCACCCTCGCACGCTCATCCGGCTCGTCGAGGCCGGTCGCGCGCCATGCCGATGCCATCGTGCGGACCACCCGCGGACCCGTGAGCTCCAGCATCCAGCGGGCATCGGCCGGCCGGACGAAGTGCCACGTCGGACGCAGCACGTGCGTCCGCAGGATCTCGCCGGACGCGACCAGCGCCTCGACCTCGCCCGCGGTGGGAGCATCCTCGCTGCGCTGCGACAGCGCCCAGCCGGCGTCGACGTACTCCTGCGCCTGCACCGCGCCCAGCCACTCGACCACGTCGACCGGCGAGGCGAACGGCTCGCCCACGAGCCGCTGTCGGCTCATGCGGGCGCTGCGCAACGGCGACCAGTCACCGTCGGCAGGATGCCCCCTTCCCGGCGGTCGAGCGTGTCGAGACCTCTCCATCAGAACCCCAGGATCTTGGCGACCAGGTCGTTCATGACCTCGGTCGCGCCGCCACCGATGCCGAGGATGCGCGCGTCGCGGTAGTGGCGATCGATCTCGGACTCGCGCATGTATCCCATGCCACCGTGAATCTGCACTGCCTCGTCCACCACGAACGCGCAGGCCGCGACGGCGTCGTTCTTGGCGATCGCGGCGTCGGCGGCCAGGCGCATCGGGTCGACGTCCGCGCCCGCGGACGCGGCGGCGGCACGCTCGACGACCTGGCGCGTGTACGCCCGTGCCGTCGTCGTCGCGCGGTGCATCTCGACCAGCTTGTGGCGGATCACCTGGCGGCTCGCGAGCGGACGACCGAACGTCTCGCGCTCCTTCGCGTACGCGACCGCGAGGTCGAGTGCGCGCTGCGCGGTCGCGTACGACTGCACCGCCAAGCTGAGGCGCTCATTGACGAACTGCTGCATGACGAGGACGAAGCCGCCGTTCTCCTCACCGACAAGGTTCTCGGCGGGGACACGGGCATCGTCGAACGCCAGCTCGGCGGTGTCGGAGCAGTGCCAGCCCATCTTGCGCAGCGGGCGCTGCACCGTGAAGCCGGGAGTGCCCTTGTCGACGACGAGCAGCGAGATGCCGCCGAACCCGTCGCCACCGGTCCGGACGGCCGTCGTCACGAAGTCGGCGCGAACACCGGAGGTGATGAAGGTCTTAGCGCCGTTCACGACGTACCCGTCGCCTTCGCGCACGGCGCGCGTGCGCAGGTTCGCGACGTCGGAGCCACCGCTCGGCTCGGTCACGCCGAGCGCGCCGATCATCTCCCCCGCGAGCGTCGGGCGGACGTAGCGGTCGACGAGCGCCGCGCTGCGCTCGGACGGCGCTGAGAGGTGCGCGGACACGATGTGAGGCAGTGCGATGCCGTGGGTGAACAGCGCGGCCATCAGGCCCGACGATCCCCCCGACTCGATGACCGCCTCGGTGAGCACGGAGATGTCGACGACGTCACCGCCCTGTCCACCGACCTCCTCGGGGAAGCCGATGCCGAGGAACCCGGCGGCCGCCGCCTTCTTGTGCAGCTCGCGCGGGATCTCGCCGTCGTCCTCCCACCCGGCCAGGTTCGGGACGATCTCGTGGGTCGTGAAGCGCGTGACCGCGTCGCGCAGCGCCGTGCGCTCGGGCGTCGACCAGGCGTCGTACGGGGCAGCGGTCATCGCAGGAGCTCCTCAGGAACGTCGACCACACGGGCCCGCAGCCACTCGCCGAGCGCCTTGGCCTGCGGATCGAACCGCGTGGAGGCGGCCACACCGTCGCCGAGGAAGCCGTGGGCGACGATGTTGACCGCGCGGAGGTTGGGCAGCGGGTGGATCTCGAGGTCGAGACCCGCAGCCTCGGGGATCAGGGTCACGAACGTGTCGGCGTCGAGCAGGTCGATGAGCCACGCGTACGCGGCGTCGGGGTCGGCGACGTCGCTGCGGACCCAGACCCCGACGTTGGCGTCGCCACCCTTGTCGCCGCTGCGCGCATGCACGACCCGGCCGAGGGCGACGGCTTGGGTGGTCTCGCTACGGGCTCCGCTGGGCGAGTAGTCCGAGCCGCTAGGCAAGGACGTATCGACACCCGGCGACGACGTCTCGAGGCCCGCCGGTGGTGGCACGTCGATTCGCGTGCCGTCGGCGAGCACGACGGTGTGCGGCACGAGCTCCTGCGGCACGTACGCCGGGGTGTAGACCCCGTACGGGGTCCCGGCTGCGGGCGGTCGCGTCACGGTGAACCCCGGGTACGAGGCCAGTGCGAGCTCGACGGCCGCGGACGAGAACGCGCGTCCGACCGGGTCGGGGGACATCGCCTTCACGTGGCAGCGCAGCAGCGCCGTCGCCTGCCCCTGGGTCCGGGGGTCTGCGACGTCCGTGCGGTCGAGGTCCCAGACGACCTCGTCCGGCATCCCGGCCGGCGACTGCGCGAGCGCGTCCTCGATCTGGAGGCGCACCAGCGCGGCCTTCTCCTCGATGTCGAGGCCGGTCAGCACGAGCTCGACGGTGTTGCGGAACCCGCCGAAGGAGTTGAGCGCGACCTTTGTGGTCGCCGGCGGAGCGGACCCGCGTACACCGGAGACGGCCACCCTGTCCTCGCCGTCCTGCGTGAGGACGATCGAGTCCAGATGGGTGACGACGTCCGGTCCGGCGTACGCGGGCCCGCCGATCTCGTACACGAGCTGGGCCGTGACGGTGTCGACGGTGACCGCGCCCCCGGTCCCCTCGTGCTTGGTGATGACGCTGCTGCCGTCCGCCGCGACCTCCGCGATCGGGAAGCCGGGGTGCAGCAGGACCTTGGGGTCGAGCGTCGCGAACCCGGAGAAGTTGCCGCCCGTCGCCTGCGCCCCGCACTCGACGACGTGCCCGGCGACCACGGCGCCGGCGAGCGCGTCGTAGTCCTCACGCCCCCACCCGTACGCGTGGATGGCAGGCCCGACGACAACCGACGCGTCGGTGACACGACCGGTCACGACGACGTCCGCGCCAGCCTCGAGCGCCGCGGCGATGCCGAACGCGCCGAGATAGGCGTTGGCGGTGATCGGCGGCTGTCCGCCGTGTCCGACGAGGCCGAGCTCGTCGGCACGCGGACGCAGGTCGTCGCCCTCGACATGGGCGACGACGATCTCGAGCCCCTGCTCGGCAGCGATCTCGCGCAGCTTGTCGGCGAGCCCTGCGGGGTTGAGACCGCCGGCGTTGGTGACGATGCGGACACCGCGCTCCTTGGCCAGGCCCATGCACTCGGTCATCTGGCGGACGAACGTCTTGGCGTAGCCGAGCGAGGGGTCCTTGAGGCGGTCGCGGCCGAGGATGAGCATCGTGAGCTCGGCGAGGTAGTCGCCCGTGAGGTAGTCGAGGTCACCCTCGGTGAGCATCTCGCGCATCGCCGCGAGACGGTCGCCGTAGAAGCCCGAGCAGTTGCCGATGCGGATCATGCCGACCCCTCCGCCGGTCGAGCCTGTCGAGACCCCTCCGCCGGTCGAGCCGCACCTTCCGCCGGTCGAGCCTGTCGAGACCCCACCGGCACCGGGTCGGGACCCGGGAGCCCCGCGAAGGCCTGCACGATGTCGAGCCACTCGTCGGCGGCGGCACCGTGGGCGACCACGTCGACGTCGTCGCGGGTACGACGGCGCGTCGCGAGCAGCGCGAAGTCGTAGCCGTCGCCGGTGACGCGGTCCTCGGCGTCCTCCGGCCCCCACGCCCACGTCTCGCCGTCGGTGCCGACAAGCTCGACACGGACCGGTGTCGAGGGGATGTCGCGACCGCGGACGAGATAGGCGAAGGCGCGGGTACGGAAACCGAGGTTCGCGACGTGCTTCGCGCGGGCGGTGCGCGGCAGCTCGATGCCGAAGGCCTCCGCGACGTCACGTCCGTGCGCCCAGGTCTCCATCAGCCGTGCGGTCGCCATCGAGGCCGGGCTCATCGGCGGGCCGAACCAGGCGATCTTCTCGCCCGCGGGCACCGCCCGGAGAGCGTCGGCCAGCTGTCGGCGCGCGTCGCGCCATGTGGCGAGCAGCTCCTGCGGCGCGAGCGCGGCGAGCCGGTCGGCCTCGGCGTCGACGTAGCCGGTCGGGTCCTCGACCGCGTTCTTGATCAGTGTCGCGAACGCCTCGCCGCCCTCGATCGCCGCGAGCGAGGCGCTGTCGGTCCAGTGCAGGTGTGCGATCTGGTGCGCGACGTCCCAGCCCGGCGCGGGCGTCGCGGTGGCCCATCCGGCGTCGTCCAGGTCGGCGACGATCGCGTCGAGCTGCTGGCTCTCCGCGTGGAGGTCGGCGAGGACGGCCTCGAGGACCGCGTGGCGGGCCGCGTCGGGCGTCGGGTCGGGCGAGGTGTCGGTGCTCATCAGCGTTCCAGCTCCGTGTCGAGGGTGATCGCCCACGCGTCGAGGATCGACGTGCGGCGTGCGGTGTCATCCGAGAGAGAGGCGGCGAGCCCGAGCCCGCGCATGAGGTCGAGGGTGGCTTGGACGAGCTGCCGGTTGCGGCCCCGGTTGTCGTCGATGCCGAGCAGGTCGACCGCGTAGGCGTGGGTCTCGCGGCCGACGCGGCGCTCCAACGGGCCGACTGCGGCCCGCAGCTCGTCGTCGGTGCGGGCGGCGACCCACAGCTCGAGCGCCGCGAAGAAGACCGGCGAGACGAACTGTGCGGCGAGCACGTCGAGCACCGCCCGCGTACGACCTTGGGCCGGCAGCCCTCGCACGGCTGCGGCGAGGTCGTCGCGGCGCCGCTCGGTCAGGTGGTCGACGGCAGCGATGACGAGGGCCTGCTTGCTCGGGAAGTGGTGCAGCTGCGCTCCGCGCGAGACGCCGGCGCGCTGCGAGACGACGGTCGTGCTGGTGCCCGACCAGCCGAGCTCGACGAGCGAGTCGACGGTCGCCTCCAGCAGCCGCTGGCGCATGAGGCGGCTGCGCTCGCCCTGCGTCGTGCGTGTGGTCGCGGTCACGCCCTCATCATCGCTCCGCAACTAACAAACAGTCAACCCTGTCTTTTTCTGCGAAAGGCCCACCCGCCCAGGAATGCGGTCGAGGCGCAGCCCGCTGCGCCCCTACGCTGACCCCGTGCGCATCGCGTCCCTGCACCTCTATCCCGTCAAGTCCACCGCCCCTCACGACGTGGACCGCGCGACGGTCGAGCCGTGGGGTCTAGCCGGCGACCGGCGGTGGCTCGTGATCGGACCGGACGGCCGCAAGGTCGACGCCCTCGCCCACCCCCGGATCCTCGCCGTGCACGCCACCCCGACGGTCGACGGTCTCCTCCTGCGTTCCGGCGGCCTCCCCGACCTCCTCGCGCCTCGACCGGTGCACGGTGTCGACATCCCCGTCGGCATCTCCCGCCAGGACGCCCTGCGGTACGCGGGCGAGGATGCCGAGACGTGGATCTCCAAGGCGATCGGCACCGCGGCTCGGCTCGTGTGGCAGGAGGACCCCACCCTCCGCCCGATGTCGGCGACCCACGGAGGGACGAGCGGCGAGCCGTTGACGCTCGCCGACACCGCACCGATCCTCCTCACCACCACGTCCTCGCTCGACCAGCTCAACGCGTGGGTCGCCGAGACCCCGGACCCGAATCCGCTCTCCATGCGCCGGTTTCGCCCCAACGTCGTCGTGGAGGCCGACCCCGACGAGCTCGCCCCGTTCGAGGAGGACGGCTGGCGTACGGTCACGCTCGGCGACGTCCCGTTCCGCTTCGCCGAGCTCTGCGACCGCTGCGCGATCACGCTGATCGACCCGCGGACGCTCGTACGCGGCAAGGAACCGATCCGGACGCTGTCGCGCACGCGAAAGTGGGACGGGGTCACGTGGTTCGGTGTCCGCATGGTCCCGACCACGATCGGGACGCTTCAGGTCGGCGATCCGGTGAGCGTGACCCGCGCACTACCGTGACGCCATGCCCGAGCGTGAGATCACCAGCCCCATCGACCTCTGCGGCCCCGACGGGCGTCTGAACCCCGACGCCGTCGGCTGGACGCGACGGCCCTTGCACCGCGCGAACCTCCGCGGCTGGGGGCGTACGAAGCGCTGGGAGTACTGGGGGGTCGTCTCCCCCACCCACGTGATCGGCATCCAGGTGTCGTCGCTCGACTACGCCGCCGTGCACGGCCTGTACGTCCTGGACCGCCGCAGCGGCCAGGAGTGGCGTCACGACGTCACCGTCCCGCTCGGGCGCGGCGTCGCCCTGCCCGACCGGGCCGGCAGCGGACGCGTCGCGGTGGTCGCGAAGGACCTGACGGTCGACATCGACCAGCCCACCGCCGGCACGACGGGTCCGACGACGATCCGTGCCACCTCGCCGCAGATCACGCTCACACTCACGGTCGAGCAGCCGGAGGGTCACGAGTCGATGGGCGTGGTCGTGCCGTGGAGCACGCGCCGGTTCCAGTACACGGTCAAAGACCTCGCCCGCCCCGTACGCGGCACGCTCGGGATCGACGGTGTCGCTCACCCGCTCACCGACGCGTACGCCGTGCTCGACCACGGGCGCGGCGTCTGGCCGTACCGGATGACCTGGAACTGGGGCGCCGGATCCGGTCCCGGCGGCAATGCCGTCCAGCTCGGCGGCCGGTGGACCGACGGCACCGGGTCGACCGAGAACGCGATCGTCGTCGACGGCATCGTCCACAAGATCGGAGCCACGCTCACCTGGTCGTACGACCGCGACGACTGGCGTGCACCGTGGCGGGTCACCGGCGACGGCGTGGACGCGACCTTTGTCCCCGAGCACGTCCGCGAGGCGCGCACCGAGCTCGTGGTCCTCGGCAACTCCACCCACCAGGCGTTCGGGACGTGGGCGGGCACGGCGCGCGCCGACGACGGCACCACCCTGGCGCTCGACGGGCTCGTGGGATGGGCCGAGGAGGCCAGCAACCGCTGGTGAGACCGGGTGATCTGCGCGAACCCCGTCGCGTGGTTACAGTCACCGACAGGTTCACACGTCGATCGGGGGGACGATGTCGGGGGACGATTCCGTGCGCACAGGAGACCCTGTCGCGCGACTGACCCTGGAGCAGAAGGCCTCGCTCACCTCGGGGAGCGACTTCTGGCACACGCAGCCGGTCGAGGAGGCCGGCGTCGCGGCGATCATGCTGGCCGACGGGCCGACCGGGCTCCGCAAGCAGGCGGGCGAGAGCGGACTCTCGCTCGGGATGGGCCAGAGCGTGCCCGCCACCTGCTTCCCGACGGCGACGACGCTGGGGTCCTCCTGGGACCCCGACCTCGTCGAGCGCGTCGCGGCCGCGATCGCCCGCGAGGCGCGTGCCGAAGGCGTCTCGGTCGTCCTCGCGCCCGGCGTGAACATCAAGCGCTCACCGCTGTGCGGACGCAACTTCGAGTACCTCTCGGAGGATCCGTACCTGTCCGGCGAGCTCGGCCTCGCGTTCGTCCGCGGCCTGCAGACCCAGGGCGTCGGCGCCTCGGTGAAGCACTTCGCGGCCAACAACGCCGAGACCGACCGCATGCGGCTGTCGGCCGACGTGGACGAGAGGACGCTGCACGAGATCTACCTGGCCGCGTTCGAGCGCGTCGTCACCGCCGGCGACCCGTGGACGGTGATGGCCTCGTACAACAAGATCAACGGCACGTACGCCACCGAGAACGCGTGGCTGCTGCGCGACGTGCTGCGCGACACCTGGGGCTTCGACGGCGTCGTGGTCTCCGACTGGGGCGCCGTGCACGACCGGGCGGCGGCGCTGCGGGGCGGCACCGACCTGGCGATGCCGCCGTTCGGGGACGATGACACGGTCGTGGACGCCGTCCACGCCGGGACGCTCTCGGAGTCCGTGGTCGACGAGGCCGTACGCCGGGTGCTGGCGCTGGTCGCGCGCGCGGGGGCGGCAGCCGGGGACGACGATCCCGACGAAAAGAACACCTTCTCCGAGGAGGCCCGCCTCTCCCATCACGAGCTCGCTCGCGAGGCCGCAGTCGCAGGGTCGGTGCTGCTCAAGAACGACCCCGTCGGTGGTGCTCCCCTGCTGCCGCTGAGCGAGTCGGCCGACGTGCTCGTCGTCGGCGAGCTCGCCCGCACCCCGCGCTTCCAAGGCTCGGGATCCTCACGGGTCAATCCGACGCAGGTCGACGTCCCGCTGGACGCGCTGCGCGCGACGTGGGGCGCCGACCTCCCCTTCGAGCCGGGCTACACCCTCGACGGCACGCCCGAGGAGGACCGGACGCTGCGGGCGGCCGCCGTCGAGGCCGCACGCGCCGACCGTACGGTCGTGTGTCTGCTGGGGCTGCCCGAGTCGTACGAGTCGGAGGGGTACGACCGCACGCACCTGGATCTGCCGCCCGCCCAGGTCGAGCTGGTCCAGGAGCTCGTCGCCGCCAACCCGCGGGTCGTGGTGGTGCTCGCCAACGGAGGCATCATCACCCCCGTCGCGTGGTCGCGCGAGGTGCCTGCCCTGCTCGAGGCATGGCTCGCCGGTCAGGCCGTCGGCTCCGCGATCGCCGACCTGCTCTCCGGCCGCGCCGAGCCCACCGGACGGCTGGCCGAGACGATCCCGTTCCGCCTCGAGGACACCCCGGCATACCTCGACTTCCCCGGCCACCTCGGCCACTCCCGCTACGGCGAAGGCGTCTTCGTCGGCTACCGGTACTACGACGTGAAGCACATCCCGCCGGCGTACCCGTTCGGCCACGGCCTCGGCTACACGACGTTCGCCCAGGGCGACCTGGCCGTCGACGTCGCGGGCGAGGGCGACGAGGTGCGGGCGACGGTGTCGGTGACCGTCACGAACACAGGCTCGCGTACGGGCACGGAGGTCGTGCAGGTCTACGTCAGCGACCTCGAGTCGCCCGTCGCGCGGCCCGAGCGTGAGCTCAAGGGGTTCGCCCGGGTCACGCTCGACCCCGGCGCGTCGCAGCGGGTCGTGCTGGAGCTCGGCCCGCGCGCGTTCGCGTACTGGCACCCCGTCCTGCGCCGGTGGGTGGTCGAGCCCGGCACGTTCACCGTGTCGATCGGCGCCTCCTCGGCAGACCTGCGGCGCAGCGTCACGGTCACGGTGGAGGGGACGCAGGTCCGGACCCCGCTGAGTGCCGAGTCGACGGTCGCGGAGTGGAGTGCCGACCCGGTCGGTGGCCCGCTCCTCGCGAGGGCATTCGGAGGGGGCGCGGCGCTCACGGACAACCCAATGGCCGCCGAGGTGCCGCTCGGCGTCCTCGCCGGTCTCGCCGGGTTCCCCCGCGCGAACGTCGACGTGCTCGTCGACGCCGCGAACCCTGGCGACGAGCGCGACGAGGGCGACGCCGCTACTCGCTGATGTCGGCGCGCTGCGCGCCGAGGACGTCGGCCAGCGCGTCGGCGTCCACGGTGAGCCCGACACCGTGGCCGCCACCGCCGACCGAGATCTCACCCGAGATGCCCGCATCCATCACGACCGGCCACGCCGTCGTGCTCCCGAGCGGCGTGATCGTCCCTCGCTCGAAGCCGGTGACCGCCTGCGCCGTGTCCGCGTCGGGCATCGAGACGCGGTTGACGCCCAGCAACGCACGCAGCTTGGGCCACGAGAACTCGCGGTCGCCCGGCACCATGACGAAGCGGTAGTCGCCCTCGCGCACGCGGACCACCAGCGTCTTGACCAGGGCGCGCGGGGCGATCCCTCGTGCGGCCGCGGCCTCCTCCAGCGAGCGCACGCGTCCGTGCCGCGTGACGGTGTGCGCGAGGCCGAGCGCCTCGGCGGCGGCGATCGCGCGGGCCGAGTTGTCGGAGGGGTCCGGGGTGTCGGTCATGGGTCCATCGAAGCATGGCGGTTTCGACAGGCTCAACCAACGGCAGGCGCGGTTTCGACAGGCTCAACCAACGGTGGGCGCGGTTTCGACAGACTCAACCAACGGCAGGCGCGGTTTCGACAGGCTCAACCAACGGTGACGGGCATCGGCCGGTCGGCCAGCGCCTTCGCGACCGAGACGAGGTTCGAGGCCATCGTCCGACCGGTCGCGTATGACCAGGCGTGGCCTTCCGAAGTCTCGCTGAAGGACGGGCCCGGCCCGGGGCCACGGTTCCAGTACGTCCAGGCCTGGCCGGGGATCGTGAACCCGATGTCGACGAGCGCGCCGGCGATCTCGGAGATCACGTGGTGCGCGCCGTCCTCGTTGCCGGTGACGACGACGCCCGCCACCCGGTCGTACGCGATCGGGCGGCCGTCCTCGTCGGTCTCGGCGATCATCGCGTCCATCCGCTCGATCGCCTGCTGGGCGAGCGAGCTCGGATGCCCGACCCACGTCGGCGTCGCGACGATCAGGATCTGGCTCGTCGTGATCGCGGGCGTGCACTCTCGGCCAGTCGTCGCCCGCACCGAGGTCGGTCGCGACCCCGTGCGCGAGCCGCAGGTCCACGAGGCGGTACGACGTCGTCTCGACGCCCCACCCCTTCATCGCCGCGACGACGGACTCGGCGAGCATCTGGGTGTGCGACGGTTCGGGCGATCTCTTCAGCGAGCAGTTGAGCAGCGTGGCACGCACGGTCTCCCCCTCGGTCGATTCACCCGAGGCGTACCCACCCTGGCTCAGACCATGCGGCGGACGATCCCGAGAGGCAGGTGGCGGATCAGGAACGCAACCGGACGCCACGGCCACGCCGGCACGATGCGTTCGGGCTTCTCGCTGTCGATCGCGGCGACGAGGGCACGCGAGCCGGTCTCCGTGTCGACCATGCCCTTCGGCTTCTGCTCGACCTTGTCGTTCATCTCCGACGCGATATAGCCAGGGAACACGGTCGTGACGGCGATGTCGTGGCCCTTGCGGTTCACCAGGTCCGAGCGGATGCCCTCGGCGAGGAGCGCGATGCCGGCCTTCGTCGCGGCGTACGTCGTCATCGAGCTCGGCATCCCGCGCATCGCCGACACCGAGGAAACCACCACGAGGTGGCCGGAGCGCCGCTCGTAGAAGTGCTCCATCGCCGCCTCGCACTGCGCCAGCGCAGCGACGAAGTTGGTCTCGGCGGTCTCGCGGTTGGCCTCGAACTTCCCGGTCCCGATCCGGGCGCCCTTGCCGAGCCCGGCGTTGACGACGACGCGGTCGAGCCCGCCGAGGTCATCGGCGGCGCGCTTGATGACGGCGAAGACCTGCTCGTGGTCGGTGACGTCGAGCGCATGGACGACGACCCGGATCGTCGGGTGTGCGGCCTCGAGCTCGGCCTTGAGCGCTTCCAGACGGTCGAGGCGGCGTGCGGTGAGGGCGAGGTCGTGGCCCTTGGCGGCCCAGACGCGGGCCATGCCGGCTCCGAGGCCGGAGCTGGCGCCGGTGATGAGGATCGTCTTGCGCATGTCGCTCCAGTCAGCGGTAGGTGACGAGGTCGGGAGGTAGGTGGGTGTGCTCGTTGAACGACAGCAGCGTCCGACCCGACGATCCGGTGACGACGGTCGTCACGCCCGCGTTGATCGTGACCGTGTTGAGCCGCGGCCAGAGGGCATGCGCCTGCGGGGTCCACTCCGGCGCGTCACCGGCGAGCAGGTGCGCGGCGACGACGGCGAGCGGTCCACCGGAGGTGAACACGACGGCGCTCTCGCCGCTGCCGAGGGAGTCGGCGAGACGGTCGAAGGCGCCGAGGACCCGGGCCGTGAAGTGGGCGTACGGCTCGAGGTACTCGTCGTCGTGCTCGCCCCCCGCCCAGCGCCCGACCGCCGAGACGAAGATCCTCTGGAACTCCTTGGGGTCCTCGCTCACGAACCCCGGGGCGTACGCCTCCACGACCGACTCGTGCGGGAACTCGTCCCAGCCTCCGTCCACGTCGTAGCCGTCGGACGGACCCGCGGCGTCGAGCGCGGCGATCGCCGTCTGCGCGTGCCTCTTCATTGAGCCTGCGACCCCGTGCGTGGGAAGGAACGCCGAGGCTTCCCAGGACTGACCGAGTGCCGTCGCCTGCGCGTAGCCACGCTCGGACAGCTGGTCGTAGTCGTCGGCGCCGAACGACGCCTGCCCGTGCCGGACCAGGTAGATCGCGCTCACCGGACCACCTGCGCGCCCGTGGTGCGGGCACCGCCGACGGCTGCCTCGTCCGCAGCGGCCTTGCGCGCGGCGCGACGCATCGCGGCGGCGTACAGCCACGGTGCGAACCGCTTCACCGCGTACGCCGCGCGGGCCTCACGGTCGGGCAGGATCAGGTGCTTACCTGCGTCGAGCTGCTTCAGCACCTCGCGTGCCACGGTGTCGGCGCTGCGCTTCGAGCCGTCGATGAGCGTGCGGGCGGACGCCTCGGCGGTCGGGTCGGCGCTGCGGATCGAGTCGGCGAGGTTGGTCTTGAAGAACGTCGGGCAGATCACCGAGACCGCGACCCCGTACGGCTCGAGCTCCCACCGCAGCGTCTCGCTCAGCGCGACCACCCCCGCCTTCACCGCGTTGTACTCGCTCATGCGCGGCGGATGGACCAGCCCTGCCGCCGAGGCGGTGTTCACGAGGTGTCCGGTGCGCTGCGCCTTGAGCATCGGCGCGAAGGTCCGGCAGCCGCGGGCGACGCCGAGCAGGTTGATCTGAGTGATCCAGTCCCACTCGTCGGTGGTCGTGAGCTCGATCCTCCCGCCCGACGCGACGCCGGCGTTGTTGACGACGAGGTCGATGCCCTTCCAGGTGTCCTCGACCCACGCGCGGGCGGCATCCCAGTCGGCGTCGCTGCGGACGTCGAGGGGCCGGTACGTGACGCGGTCGCCGAGGGCGGAGACGGCGTCGGGAGTCTCGGGGTGGACGTCGGTGGCGAGGACGCGGCAGCCCCGCTCGGCGAGCCTGGTCGCGAGCGCGAGGCCGAGCCCGGAGGCGGCACCGGTGACAAGGACGCGATCGCCCGTACGTACGGTCATGCGGCCGAGCGTACCGAGCGAGCGCTTACCTCCCGCCCCGACCGCCCCGCGCCCCTCCACTTTCCGTTGGGGCCAACGAAGCGCGCGTGCCCCACCGGACGGTTCCGGTGGGGCACACACTTTCCGTTGGGGCCAACGGAAAGTGTGAGGACGGCGGGGAGTGATCACGGTTGCGTAACGACGTATGGGAGCGCTCCCAACGCTCTTGACCCTAAGGTGTGAGCCAGGCCACAGTGCATGGGAGCGCTCCCACCGGCGGGAGCGGCGAAGGAGAGGGTCACCGTGTCACACACACGCCGTTCGCGCTGGCTGGCTGGGGCAGCCGCGCTCGCCAGCTTGTCGATGCTCGCCACCGCATGTGGCGGCTCGGACTCGGACAACGAGTCCGGAGAAGACGTCACGCTTCGCGTGAACCTGTTCGGGAAGTTCGGATACACCGAGCTCTACAAGCAGTTCGAGAAGGAGCACCCGGGCGTCAAGATCGTCGAGACCGCCGAGGGCGACCTCGGGAAGTACAACACCGCACTCACCCAGCGCATCGCTGCGGGGACCGGCGCGGGCGACGTGGTGGCCATCGAGGAGGGTCAGGCGGTCAACTTCCTCGCGAGCGCCGACAAGTTCGTCAACCTGCAGGACCACGGCGCGAACGACCTCACCGACCAGTACCTGCCCTGGAAGTTCGAGGGCGCCACCACGGCCGACGGCGAGACCACCATCGGTCTCGGGACGGACGTCGGCGGGCTTGCGATGTGCTACCGCCGCGACCTGTTCGAGAAGGCCGGACTGCCCACCGACCGCGAGGCGGTGGCTGCGCTCTGGCCGACCTGGGACGCGTTCATCGCGACCGGCGAGAAGTTCCAGGACGGGATCGGCGACGCCAAGGCGAAGTTCATCGACAGCGCCACCAACACGTACAACTCGATCCTCATGCAGGGCGCCGACCACACCTACTTCGACCGCGATGGCGAGCTCGTGATCGAGAGCAACCCCGCCGTCAAGGCCGCGTGGGACAAGGCTCTCGAGATGGACGAGAAGGGCATCTCCGCCGAGCTCAAGTCGTTCTCGCCGGAGTGGAACGCCGGGTTCAAGAACGGCGACTTCGCCACGATCGCCTGCCCCGCCTGGATGACGGGCTACATCAAGGACCAGGCCGGCGAGGAGAACGCTGGCAAGTGGGACATCGCCACCGTGCCGGGCGGCAGCGGCAACTGGGGCGGATCGTGGCTCGCCGTGCCCGAGGCCAGCGAGAACCAGGACGTCGCGATCGAGCTCGTGAAGTTCCTCAGCAGCGCCGACGGCCAGCTCGCCGCGTTCAAGGAGGTCGGCAACCTGCCGTCCAACCCGAACCTGTACGAGGATCCTGCGCTTCAGGAGGCCACGAACCCGTACTTCAGCGACGCACCGGTCGGACAGCTGTTCGTCGCCGGCGCCGCCAACCTCGAGCCGGTCTTCCTCGGCGCGAAGAACCAGCCCGTCCGCGATGCGGTCGAGAACGCGATGCGGTCGGTCGAGAACGGCCAGCGCAGCTCGTCTGAGGCCTGGTCGACGGCGGTCAGCGATGCCGAGAAGGCCGCAGGCTAGGTCGTACGACCTGGTCTCGAGACCTCCGAGCCCGTGGTGCCCGCGCCGCGACCCCTACCGCGACGCGGGCGCCACGACGCCACCTCTGTCCGCCCCCTCGACCTCAGGAGCACTCCATGCACCTGCGCGACCGGCTCGCTCGGTTCGACATCAGCGGCGCGCCCTACGTATTCATCGCCCCGTTCTTCGTGCTCTTCGGCATCTTCGGGCTCTTCCCGCTCGGCTACACGCTCTGGGTGTCGCTGCACGACTGGAGCCTGCTGGGCGGCAACGAGGGGTGGGTCGGGTTCGCCAACTACACCGAGCTGGTCGGTGACGAGTACTTCTGGAACAGCTTGCTCAACACCTTCGCGATCTTCGTGATCGCGACCGTCCCGCAGATCCTCGCTGCGCTCGCGCTCGCGCAGGTGCTCAACACCAGCCTGCGTGCGCTCACCTTCTGGCGGATCGGCGTGATCGTCCCGACGGCAACCTCGATCGCCGCGGTCGGGATCATCTTCACGATGATGTTCTCCCGCGACTTCGGGATCATCAACTGGCTCATCGGGCTCGTCGGCGTCGAGCCGATCGCCTGGAACCAGGAGCGTCTGCCCTCGTGGCTGGCGATCGCCACGATGGTCGACTGGCGGTGGACGGGCTACAACGCCCTCATCCTGCTGGCCGCGCTCCAGGCCGTCCCCAAGGAGCTGTACGAGTCCGCACGGCTCGACGGCGCGTCGGCCCTGCGGCAGTTCCGCTCGATCACCATCCCGATGCTGCGCCCGACACTGATGTTCGTCGTGACGGTTGCGACCATCGGTGGCATCCAGCTCTTCACCGAGCCGCTGCTGTTCAACCCCGGCGCCAACGCGATCACCGGGGGCGACACCCGCCAGTTCCAGACGAGCGCGATGTACGTCGTGGAGCAGGCATTCACGGGTCAACGGTTCGGGTACGCCGCCACGGTCGCCTGGATCCTGTTCGCGATCATCGTCGTCGTCTCGCTCGTGAACTCCCTGCTCGTACGCCGCATCCGCTCGGTCGACTGAGGAGCCTCGTATGACCACACCCCTCATCCCGGTGGACAGGATCCTCCCGGTCCTGGACGAACCAAAGCCCGTCCGACGACGCCGTCGCCGCGCCCTCGGCAAGGCGTCGCCGCTGACCTACCTGGTCCTGACGTTCGTCATCCTCGCCTCCGTGGCACCGCTCTACTACATGGTCGTGATGGCGTCGCGGCCCAACAGCGACATCACCTCCACCCCGCCACCGCTCACGCCCGGCGACCAGCTCGGCGAGAACGCCACCCGCGTCTTCGCGAACCCCGACGTGATGTTCGCGCAGTCGCTGCTCAACTCGCTGATGGTCTCGCTCGTCGCGACGATCACCGTGGTGACGCTCTCCTCGCTCGCGGGGTTCGCGTTCGCCAAGCTCCGCTTCCGCGGCAAGAACGTCTTCCTGCTCGCGGTGATCGGCACGATGATGGTCCCGGTCCAGCTCGGCCTGGTCCCCCTCTACATGCTGATGGGCTGGCTCGGCCTCGCCGGCAGCCTGTGGTCGGCGGTCCTGCCCTTCCTCGTCACCGGCTTCGGCGTGTTCTTCATGCGCCAGTACGTCAGCCAGGCGATCCCAGACGAGCTGATCGAGGCCGCGCGCGTCGACGGCGCCTCGACCCTGCGGATCTTCGCGCAGGTCGTCTTCCCTGCGATGCGCCCTGCCGTCGCGGTCCTGGGGCTGCTCACGTTCATGGAGCGCTGGAACGACTTCATGTGGCCCTACCTCACGCTCTCCCCCGAGAACCCGACCGTCCAGGTGGCGCTGTCGCGGCTGTCGGGCGGCTACTACACCGATCAGGCGCTGGTGATGGCGGGCACGCTGCTCGCGACCGTCCCGCTGGTCCTGGTCTTCATCCTCTTCGGTCGCCGCATCGTCGGCGGAATCATGGAAGGTGGGCTCAAGGGATGACCGACGTCGTCACCGATCCCCTCACCACGCTCGCAGCGTCGTTCCCGTCCGGCTTCACCTTCGGCGCCGCCACCGCGGCCTACCAGATCGAAGGTGCCGTCGCGGAGGACGGCCGTACCCCGTCGATCTGGGACGCGTTCTCCGCGCAGCCCGGCCGCGTCGCGAACGGCGACACGGGCGAGGTCGCCGTCGACCACTACCACCGGATGCCCACCGACGTGGACCTGATGAGCGACCTCGGCCTCGGGGCGTACCGGTTCTCCGTCTCGTGGCCGCGCGTTCAGCCCGGCGGCGCCGGACCGGTCAACCCGAAGGGGATCGACTTCTACGACCGGCTGGTCGACACCCTGCTGGACCGGGGCGTCGCACCGTGGGCGACCCTCTACCACTGGGACCTGCCGCTCGCGCTCGAGCAGGCGGGCGGTTGGCCGGCACGCGACACGGCGGCGCGGTTCGCCGAGTACGCCGGAGTCGTCGCCGACGCCCTCGGCGACCGCCTCCACGGCCTGATCACGCTGAACGAACCATGGTGCTCAGCGTTCCTCGGCTACGGCAACGGCGTGCACGCGCCGGGTCGTGCCGACGGGGCGACCGCGCTCGCCGCGTCGCACCACCTGCTGCTCGGGCACGGCCTGGCCGCACAGGCGATCCGCGCGATCGCGCCCGAGACGCCGCTCGGCCTCACGGTCAACCTCTATCCGACCTCGCCTGCGCTCCCCGAGGGCTATGACGGCCCTGACCGCGCGGCGTACGACGATGCCGTGCGACGCGTCGACGGACTGTGCAACCGGTGGTTCCTCGACCCGGTGTTCGGCCGCGGATACCCGGCCGACGTCGTCGAGGACGTCCGGCCGATGTCGGCGCTGGAGTTCGTCCGGGGCGGAGACACCGACGTGATCGCGGCGCCGCTGGACTTCCTCGGCGTCAACTACTACACGCGTCACGTGGTCGCTCCGGGCGCGCACCCGGGCGCGGCGACGGTGGAGTTCCGCAAGCGCGGACTGCCGACGACAGCCATGGGCTGGGAGGTCGACCCGGACGGCCTGTACGACGTGGTCCGCCGCGTGCACGACGACTACCCGGCGATCCCGATCTATCTGACCGAGAACGGCTCCGCGTACGAGGACGTCGTCTCCGCCGACGGCCAGGTCCACGACCCGGAGCGGCTCGCGTACCTCCGGGAGCATCTCGAGGCGATGGCACGCCTGTCCGCCGACGGTGTCGCGGTCGCGGGCTACTTCGCGTGGTCGCTGGTGGACAACTTCGAGTGGGCCGAGGGCTACGCGAAGCGGTTCGGGCTGGTGCACGTCGACTACGACACGCAGGTGCGGACCCCCAAGGACAGCGCGCGCTGGTATGCCGCACTCCTTGCGGCCCACCGGGACGGGATACTGGGCGCATGACGGGTGGGCCGGAGGCTGGCAAGCGCCCGACGCTCGAGCAGGTCGCCGCGCTCGCCGGCGTCGGGCGTGGCACCGCGTCCCGCGTCATCAACGGCTCCCCCTCGGTCGCGCCACAGACCCGCGACGCGGTGATGAAGGCGGTCGCCGAGCTCGGCTACGTCCCCAACCAGGCCGCGCGCTCGCTGGTCACCCGCCGTACGGGCGCGATCGCCCTGGTGATCTCCGAGCCCGAGGAGCGCCTGTTCAGCGAGCCGTTCTTCGCCGGTGTCGTCCGCGGGATCTCACAAGTGATGGACGAGCGCGACCGCCAGCTCGTGCTCGTGCTCGTGCACGGACCGGCCGAGCGACGCGACGAGCCCGCCGCCTACCTGAGCCCGCAGCACGTCGACGGTGCGCTGCTGCTCTCGCAGCACGAGGGCGACGACCTTCCGCAGCAGCTGCGTGACCGCGGGCTGATGCTCGTGCACGGCGGCCGGCCGCCGGGCGTCGAGGGCGCCAGCTATGTGGACGTCGACAACGTCGGCGGCGCACGCGCGGCCCTGCGTCATCTGCTCGAGCGCGGGCGGCAACGGGTGGCGACGATCGCAGGACCGCCCGACATGCAGGCCGGACGCGACCGCTTGCGCGGCTACCGCGAGGCGCTCGAGGCCGGCGGGATCGCATACGACCCGAGCCTGATCGAACAGGGTGACTTCACCGAGCCCGGCGGGTGGCAGGCGATGCGTCGCCTGCTCGCGCGCCACCCGGACGTCGACGCGGTGTTCGCCGCATCCGACCCGATGGCGCTCGGCGCCCTGCGCGCACTGCGCGAGGCGGGGAGCGCGGTGCCTGCCGACGTCGCCGTGGTCGGCTTCGACGACTCGCCGATGGCGGCGATGAGCGACCCGCCGCTGACGACCATCAACCAGCCGGCCGACGTCCTCGGCCGCGAGATGGCCGAGATGCTCCTGGCGGCTCTGGCCGACCCGGAGAACGACGAGGCGCGCAGCCTCGTCCTGCCGACGAGCCTCGTCGTCCGCGGGACGACCTGAGTCACGGCGTCTCCGGAGGGGCCGGGCTGATCAGGTCGTGAACGCCTCGCCGGTCTCCCCCGGCTCGGCCGGCGTCGAAAGGATGCCCGTGCACGCCGCGGCCGCGGCTTCAGGATCACCTCGGACGACGGCGACCGCGAGATCGTCGAGCAGCGATCGGAGCATCGGCGTCTCCTCGGGGTCAGGACACTGGACGGCGAGCATGTCCTCCAGCTCGCCGAGGAGGCTGTTGCCCGCCAGACGGCGTACGCACCGCCAGACCTCGTCGAACGTCGGGACGGTGCCGTCGTCGCCGAGCATCGCGATCCGCATCGCCTTCTGCGGGTGGCTCGCCGCCGCACGAGCGACCCCGCCCATGACCGCCTCGCGGGCGGCCGCCACCTCCGAGCGAGGGTGGGCAGCAATCCGGCCGGGGAGATCCTCGGCGACCGGTGCCTTCCGGACGAGGGCGCCCACGCCGTGCCGGACCTCGACCCGTCCCTGGGTCTCGAGGGCGGCGAGCGCCTGCGCGAGCGTGGCGCGGCTGACCCCGAGGTCGCGCGCCAGCTGACGCTCCGAGGGGAGCCGGTCACCTGGCACCAGGCCCTGCGCGTCGATGAAGTCCGCGATGTGCTGCGCGAGGTGCTCGTACAGCCTCGGACGCTGCACGGGACGGGGCCCGCGCTGATCGTCGCCCTGGCTCATGAGGGGAGCGTACTTGACATTTGCACCAGTGGACCAGAGGCTAGGCCACTGAACCTGTGGTCTGCACCACATGACGTAGCACACACCTGGAAGGGGACCCCGTGTCCACCGAAATCGTCGCGCTGGCCGCGCTCGCGCTGGTCTTCCTGATCGCGACCGTCCGCAGCATCAACATGGGTGCGCTCGCGCTCGTGGCCGCCTTCATCGTGGGCCTCAGCGTCTTCGGCGACGACACGGACGCGATCATCGCCGGATTCCCGGGCGAGTTGTTCGTCATCCTGGTCGGCGTCACCTACCTGTTTGCGCTCGCCAAGAACAACGGCACCGTCGACTGGATCGTCCACGGCGCCGTCCGCGCCGTCCGCGGACGGGTCGCGCTCGTTCCGTGGGCGATGTTCTTCGTCTGCGCGGTCGTCACCGGCATCGGCGCCGTCAGCCCCGCCGCGGTCGCGATCGTCGCACCGGTGGCGATGGGCTTCGCGCACCGCTACCGCATCCACCCGGTGATGATGGGCATGATGGTGGTCCAGGGCGCGACCGGCGGCAGCTTCTCGCCGATCGGCATCTTCGGCAGCATCACCAACGGCGTCGTCGACTCCAACGACCTCGAGGGCAGCCCGACCTTCCTCTTCCTGGCCGCGATGACTGCCGCCACGCTCGTCGCCGCGATCACCTACGTGGTCTTCGGCGGTCGTGAGCTGATCCGCCGTGGCAAGGACGAGCGCGCGCTCGTCGACGTCGGCGCGACCGCCGAGGCCGCGAGCAGCGCGGCGACCCGTGGCGCGGTTACGGGGACGCCCGGCTCCGCCATCGAGCAGGGCCTCGGTCGCACCGACGACCTCGACGACCTCGACGACGACACCCGCCTCAACCTCGAGCGTTCGAGCACCCTCCTCGGTCTGGTCGCACTCATCGTGGGCGCGCTCGCGTTCGACCTCGATGTCGGCTTCACGGCGCTCACCGTCGCGGTGGTCCTCACCCTGCTCTTCCCGCCGTCGGCACGTGGCGCGGTCGAGAAGATCAGCTGGGGCACGATCCTCCTGGTCGGCGGCATCGTCACCTATGTCAACCTCCTGCAGAACCACGGCGTCGTGACCTGGCTGGGCGACCGCGTCGCCGAGGTCGGCGCACCCCTCATCGCAGCACTGCTGATCTGCTTCATCGGTGCAGTCGTCTCGGCGTTCGCCTCGACCACGGGCATCATCGGCGCCCTGATCCCGCTGGCGGTCCCCTTCCTGCTCACCGACCAGGTCAGCGCGATCGGACTCATCGCCGCGCTCGCGATCTCGAGCTCGGTCGTCGACTGCAGCCCCTTCTCGACCAACGGCGCCCTGATCGTCGCGAACTCCGACGAGAGCCAGCGCGAGATGGTGTTCAAGCGCCTCATGCAGTGGGGCATGTCCATCGTCGTGATCGCTCCCCTGCTGACCTGGGCAATCCTCGTGCTCCCGACGACGTGAGCAAAACGGTGTCCGGAGACGAGCCCGAGGCGGGCGGCGACCACGCCGCCCGCCTCCGGGCGTCCTTCACCGCCCAGGCCGACACGTTCGAGGAGCCCACGCTCAACGCGGCGTTCACCTCTGCGCTCGACTGGGTCGTCGAGGCGGCTCAGCCCCATGCGGGCGACCAGTGCCTCGACCTCGCGTCGGGCACCGGGCTCGTCGGGCGGGCACTTGCGCCGCACGTCGCCCACGTCACCTGCGTGGACAGCACCCCGGCCATGCTCGCGCGCGGACGCGCGGCGGCCGCCGCCGAAGGCCTCACGAACATCACCTTCGTCCTCGGCGACGCGACCATCCCGGTCGTCCCCGCAGGGAGCGTCGATCTCGGCGTGACCCGGTTCTCCCTCCACCACGTCCCCGATCCGCTGGCCGTCCTGCGCACGATGGTCGAGGCCTGCCGGCCGGGCGGTCGTGTCGTCGTGCACGACCTCGCGTCGTCGACCGACCCGACGCTCGCCGCCCGTCAGGACGCGATCGAGACCTGGCGCGACGACTCCCATCTGCGCACCCCCGTGCTCGGTGAGGTCGCGGCCTGGCTGCGCGACCTCGGCGCCGTGGTCGACCGCACCGACCAGCGGACGTACGAGCGACCACTCGAGCCGTGGCTTGCGCAGTCCCTCACACCGCCCGACCGTGCCGTCCACGTGCGGCAGGCGTTCGCCGACGAGCTCGCCGGCGGCGAGCCCACCGGATTCGCGCCGACGCAGCGCGACGACGACGTCTGGTTCACCCAGACCTGGGAGCTCACCGTCGCCCACCGCCCCTGACCGACGACCTACACCACCGCCGTACCCGCCACGCCCGCACGACCAGGAGCACCGCATGCTGACCGACATCGTCGTCCTCGACCTCACCCGCGCCCTCGCCGGCCCGCACGCCGCGATGATGCTCGGCGACCTCGGCGCCCGGGTCGTCAAGGTCGAGTCGCCGACCGGAGACGACACCCGTGGCTGGGGACCGCCGTTCGTGGGTGAGCCCGGAGACGAGGAGTCGACGTACTTCCTGTCGTGCAACCGCAACAAGGAGTCGGTGACCGCCGACCTCAAGAGCGACGCCGGCAAGGAGCTGCTGACGCGGCTCGTACGACAGGCCGACGTGCTGCTGGAGAACTTCCGACCCGGTGTCCTCGCACGCCTCGGCTTCTCCGAGGAGCGTCTCCACGAGCTCAACCCCCGACTGGTGATCTGCTCGATCACCGGGTTCGGGCACGACGGGCCGGAGGGTGGGCGCGCCGGGTATGACCAGATCGCGCAGGGCGAGGCCGGGCTGATGAGCATCACCGGCCCGTCGCCCGAGGAGCCGACCAAGGTCGGGGTCCCGATCGGCGACCTGCTCGCCGGGATGAACGCCGCGTACGGGGTGGTCGCCGCGCTGCACGAGCGCCACGCCACCGGCCGGGGGCGGGTCGTGCGGACGAGCCTGCTCGCGAGCATCGTCGGCGTTCACGCATTCCAGGGCACCCGGTGGACGGTCGCCGGCGAGGTGCCGCGCGGGATGGGCAACCACCACCCGTCGATCGCTCCGTACGGGCTGTTCCGTACGGCCGACTCGCCCGTGCAGATCGCAGTCGGCAGCGAAGGGCTGTGGACGCGGTTCGCACCGTTGATCGGGCTCGACCCCGCCGCCGCGCCGTACGCGACCAACCCCGACCGGGTCGGCGGGCGTGAGGGACTGACCGCGCTGATCGAGGAGCGTTTCGCCGACGAGGGTGCCGAGGTGTGGCTGGCTCGGCTGGCCAACGCGGGCGTCCCCGCCGGCAAGGTGCGCACGCTCGACGACGTCTATGCGTGGGACCAGACCCGCTCGCAGGGGCTGCTCATCGACGTCGAGCACGAGAGCCTCGGCTCCGTCTCGCTGCCGGGCCCTGCACTGCGGCTCGACGACAACCCGTATGCCGGCGCGCGTGAGACGCACCTGGCTCCCCCGCGACTTGGACAGCACAACGCATCGATCGCCGCGTGGCTCGACGCCTGCGAGACGGACGACGCGCGCGGTGGGTCGGAGGCGACGGCGTGAGCACCCGGTTGAGCGCGCAGGCGCTGATCGACCTCGTGCTCGACGACGGGTCCTTCGGGTCCTGGGACACGCCGGTCGTCCGAGGCGAGGTGGCGCCCGACTACGCCGCGGACCTCGCCCGTGCACAGGAGCGCTCCGGCACCGACGAGTCCGTCGTGACCGGCGAGGGCACGATCCACGGGCGCCGGGTGGCGGTGCTCGTCGGCGAGTTCGGGTTCCTCGCCGGGTCGATCGGCGTCGATGCGGCCGAACGGCTCACGGTCGCCGTGGAGCGGGCGACCGCCGAGGGACTCCCCCTGCTCGCCGCGCCGGTCTCGGGCGGGACGCGGATGCAGGAGGGCACCCCGGCGTTCGTCCGGATGGTCCAGATCACCGCGGCGATCTGCGCGCACAAGGACGCTGGCCTCCCGTACCTGGTGTATCTGCGCAACCCCACCACCGGCGGCGTCATGGCGTCGTGGGGATCGCTGGGCCACATCACGGTCGCGGAGCCGGGTGCGCTGCTGGGGTTCCTCGGGCCGCGCGTATACGAAGCGCTGTACGGGGAGCCGTTCCCCGAGGGCGTGCAGACGTCGGAGAACCTGTACGCGCACGGCATCGTCGACGCGGTGCTCCCGCCGGAGGAGCTGGCCGGGATCGTGGACCGGACGCTGCGCATCCTGCAGTCGCCACGGCCGACTGCTCCGGGTCTCGATACGTCCTCGCCTAGCGGCTCGGACTACTCGACCAGTGGGGTCGGCTCGGATCCGTGGGAGTCCGTCCTCGCTTCGCGCAGCGACGATCGCCCGGGGGTCCGCGCCCTCCTGCGCCACGGCGCGAGCGACGTCGTCCCGCTCAACGGCACCGGCCAGGGCGAGGCGGGCCACGGGCTGGTGCTCGCGCTCGCCCGCTTCGGGGCGTCGCCCGCCGTGCTCCTCGGTCAGGACCGGCGCGCGCAGACCGCCGACCGGCCGCTCGGCCCGGACGCCCTGCGTGAGGCGCGCCGCGGCATGCGGCTGGCCGCCGAGCTCGGGCTCCCGCTCGTCAGCGTGATCGACACCCCCGGCGCTGCGCTGTCCGTCGACGCCGAGCAGGGTGGGCTCGCCGGCGAGATCGCGCGCAGCCTCGCGGACATGGTGACACTCCCCGTCCCGACTCTGACCGTTCTGCTCGGCCAGGGCACCGGCGGCGGCGCGCTCGCGCTGCTGCCCGCCGACCGCGTCGTGGCCGCGCAGCACGCGTGGCTGTCACCGCTGCCGCCGGAGGGTGCGAGCGCGATCGTGCACCGCGTCCCCGACCGGGCAGCGGAGATGGCACGCGCCCAGCGCGTCGGCGCCGCCGCACTCGTCGAGGACGGGACCGTCGACCGCGTCATCGCCGAGTCGCCCGATGCCGCGCAGGAGCCGGAGGCGTTCTGCCGCCGGGTCAGCGAGGTCGTCGAGGACGAGCTCACGCAGCTGTGGGCGGCCGACGACGTGGCACGCCGCGCCGCGCGACGAGCGCGCTTCCGCCGCGGACTCGCCGGCGCCTGACCGTCACGCGCGGGCGAAGGTCAGGACGTCGTCGCGATCGGCGAGAGTCTTGCCGCGCAGACCGGGCGGCACCGTCATCGACAACCAGGGCGCGAGCTCGTACGCGATCCCTTCGACGGTCGTGGCACGTGCCCACACCTGTGCGGCCGGCGCCGGGAGGACGACGCGGCGGTCGATGACGGGCACTGCTACCTCCGGGGAAGCGTGAGGACGGGCACGGGCACGTGACCCATGATGCGCGGTGCGTTCGATCCGAGGAAGATCCGGCGGACCGGACCATCGCGGCTCGACGTCATCACCAGCATGTCCCCCTCGCGCCAGTGCACCTTGTTCACGGCGCCGCGCCACGAGTCGGCGACCGCGACGATCCTGTCGGTGACCGGCACTCCGGTCTCCTCCACGAGCGACGCGGCACGCGCCTGGAAGGCGTCGATCTGCTCGCGCCACGCCTCGTACACCGCGTCGTCCGCCCGGCGCCCTCCTCCGTCCGGCAGCGCCGGCAGGCGTCGTACGCCGAAGGTCACGAGCCCGAGACCGACGCCTGCGCGCCGCGCCAGCAGCGTCGTCGCGTCGAGGGCGGAGTCCACGGCGGCGTCGGAGTCGACGGCGAGGACGAGGCGTTCGAGCCGGTCGGTCGGCTCTGACCAGAACGAGCGCGGGGAGAGCGCGACGGGAAGCGATGCCCGGTGGAGCAGCCAGGTGCTGACGTTGCCGAGCGCGACGTGGCCCATGAGCGCGTCGCCCGCCGATCCGACGACGAGCACCGACGCGTCTGCGCGTTCGGACGCGGTCACCAGCTCGCGAGGCACCGACCGCGCGGTACGGACGACGGCGTCGACCCGCACCTCAGGCGGCGGGATCGTCCGCGCCTCGGCCATCGCCTCGGTTGCCATCCCCTCCAGGTGGCGCCGCCAGTCGGCATCCGCACCGGACGCCGCACTCCCCCGGCCCCACGCGTCGGAGACCACGCAGCACAGCAGCAGGTCCTCCTCGGTGGACGCCGCGATCCGGCCGGCCAGGTGGACGGCGTGCATGCCTCGCCCGTCGGGGCCGATCCCCGCCACGACGGTCACGACGTCGCCTCCTCGTCGCCGGCTCCGGTGCGCAGCGTCGAGCGCCGGAACCCGTACGAGAAGTAGAACGCGAGCGCGACCGCCACCCAGATGAGGAACACCACCCACGTCACGAGTGCGAGCCCCGTGAGCACGTAGATGCACGCGGCGATCGACAGCAGCGGCAGCACGGGATACAGCGGCACCTTGAACGTGCGCTCGAGGTCGGGTGCGCGCCGGCGCAAGATGATGACACCGAGCGAGACCACCATGAAGGCGACGAGCGTCCCGATGCTCACCGTGTCGAGCAACCAGTTGAGCGGGATGAAGCCCGCGATGAGCGCGACGACGGTGGCGACGATGATCGTGTTGGGGATCGGGGTGAGCGTCCGGGGGTTCACCCGGGCGAAGATCGGAGGCAGCATCCGGTCACGGCCCATCGTGAAGAGGATGCGCGTCTGCCCGTACATGACGACGAGGGTGATGCTGAAGATCGAGATGACCGCGCCCGCGGCAAGCACCGTGCTCGGCCAGGTCGAGCCGGTGACGTTCTCCAGGATCTGCGCCAGCCCTGCCTGCTGCCCCTCGAAGTCCTGCCACGGCTGTGCGGCGACGGCGGTGAGCGCCACGGCGACGTACAGGGTGGACACGATGATCAGCGAGATGATGATCGCCTTCGGCATCGTGCGTGCCGGGTCCTTCACCTCGTCCCCGGCCGTCGACACGGCGTCGAGTCCGATGTAGGAGAAGAAGATGGTCGCCGACGCCGCCTGGATCCCTGCGACACCGAACGGGGCGAAGTCGGCGAGGTTGTCGCTGTTCCAGCCCGTCGCCGCGATCGCGATGAACAGGAGGAGCACGGCCACCTTGATGCCGACCATGATCGTGTTGACGGTCGCGGACTCGCTCGCGCCACGGATCAGCAGCAGCGCGCACAGGACGACGAGGACCATCGCGGGCAGGTTGACGACGCCGCCGGCCTCGGGCGCGTACGACAGGTCGTGCGGGATCTGGACGCCGAAGAGGTTGTCGAGGAGCTGGTTGAGGTACTCCGACCAGCCGACCGCCACCGCGGACGCAGACACCCCGTACTCGAGCAGCAGGCACGCCGCGACGACCATCGCGACGACCTCGCCGAGGGTGGCGTACGCGTAGGAGTACGACGATCCCGACACGGGGACGCTGCCAGCGAGCTCGGCATAGCAGAGCGCAGTGAGTCCCGCCGTGACCGCGGCGATCACGAACGACACGACGACACCTGGCCCGGCATTCGGAACGGCCTCGGTCAGGACGAAGAAGATGCCCGTACCGACCGTCGCGCCGACGCCGAACCCGACCAGCTGGACGAGCCCGATGGTGCGCTTGAGGCCCTCCTCGGTGTGCGGACGTCGACCCACCGGCATGCGTCGGAAGATCTGCGCGGCGAACGACGACTGCTGCGCCCCCATGTCCGATGAAACGCACGCCGATGCCGAGGCCGCAAGTCGGACGCTAGCGGTTTGAACCGCCTGTAAGTCTTGGTGACGGTCGGCCTGGGGCTGGCTGGCAGGGTTAGCGCCGGTCACCCGTGCGCGTTGTGACCGCGGCGACGACAGCGCCTAGGGTCACGACAACCGCGGCGCTAACGGTGCGCGCGGCCGGTCGGCGGCGTTCGGTCAACGGCCCGACGAGTGCTAGGACGATGGGGAGTGCGCCGACCACGGTGCCGATCATTGCGGGGCTCGCGTGCCGGGTGGCTTCGACCAGGAAGATGTTGAAGCCCGCCAGGCCGGTGGCGGCCAGCGCTAGAAGGAGCAGAACGTCACGGGCGGTTCAGACCGCTAGCGTCCGACTTGCGGCCTCGGCATCGGCGTGCGTTTCATCGGACATGGGGGCGCAGCAATCGTCGCAGAGACGGCCGTCGAGGAGCCAACGAGCAGCATCGCGGCGGCGGCACCCGCAGCGGGAGCGTTGGAAGAATTCATGCCGCGTACTCCTTCGGGTGCGGGGCGGTGCCCGCCGCGGGGCTGAGTACTTGACGGGTAACGCGCTCGGCCATGGCGGCAACCAGGGTGCGCGGCCGGCGCGGCAGCAGATGCGCGGACAGAGCATTGCCGAGTCCGGGAGTGACGTATCCCCGGTCCCGGTCGAGCGCGCGTAGAGCGGCGCGTACAACCGGTTCGGGCGTGGTCATCGAGCCGTTGACGGCCGCCTTGCGGGTGCCGATGGCCTCGAAGAAGGGGGTGTCGACCGGGCCGGGGCACAGAGTAAGTACGCGAATGCCGCGACCGCGGTACTCCTGGCGCAGGGCCAGCCCGAAGTTCAGCACGAAGCCCTTGGCCGCCCCGTAGACGGCGAAGTAGGGGGAGGGCTGAAACCCCGCGGTGGAAGCGACGTTCAAGACTGCTCCCGTGCCGCGCTCCAGCATGTCGGGGAGCAGCGCGTGGGTGAGGTCTACGAGCGCGACGACGTTGACCATCAGCTGATCGTGGTCACGCTCTGCGGCGATCTCCTCAAAGCGACCGCAAATGCCGAAGCCGGCGTTGTTGACCAGCAGGTCGACGCGGAGGTCACGGGCGGAAAGCTGACCAGCGATCTGCCGGGCCGCATCGGGGTCGGAGAGGTCCTGGACTAGGACGTGGGCCCGGATGTCGTGCTCCGCGGCGAGGCGCTCTGCGAGAGCGGTGAGCCTGCCCTCGGAACGCGCCACCAGGATCAGGTCGTGTCCGCGGGCGGCGAGTTGTGCGGCGAACTCTGCCCCGAGTCCGGATGAAGCCCCGGTGATGAGCGCTGTACTGTGCATGGATTTCTCCTTGAGTGGCAGTAAACTAAGACACAAGCGTTGCTCATAATGAGCGTAAATGCAACACTGACGATGCAGTTAGTTCGGGAGCAGCGCAGTTCCGTGTCGTTTTGGGGCTGAGCAGATAGGTGGGAGGCGCCATGGGTGAGACAGCGGCACGGCCGTTGCGGGCGGACGCGGAGCGCAGTGTGCGCGCAATTTTGGAGGCAGCCGAACGCGTGCTCTCCACGGATCCCGGCGCGTCGATGGAGCAGATCGCGACTGCGGCGGGGGTGGCCAGGACAACGATCCACCGGCGGTTCGCCCATCGGCAGGCACTGATCGATGCCTTGGCATCTTCGGCCGCCCGCCAGCTCGTCCAAGCCGTGGAGGACGGCCGGCCCGACACCGCCCCTCCCCTGGTGGCATTGCACCGGATCACGGCCAATGTGCTCGAGGTGAAAGGCGCCTGGGCGTTCGCGCTGGGACTACCTGCCCATCCCGACAGCGAAGCGGCGGCCCTTCACGAGGACATCGGCCAGCGTTGCATCACAGTGCTGGAACGAGCCCGGGCGGACAAGCTCATCGACGAGACGGCCGACCTCGACTGGGTGCGGCGGGTCTACTACGCGCTCCTCGGGGAATCCCTGCGCGGAAGCCCGGACGATACCGACATCGACACTGACACCCTCGCCGCCCGCATCATCGATGCCCTACTGCATGGCGCAGGTCCGCGCACCTAAGCTCGGCCGAGCCGTCGGCTACCGCGGCGTCGGCCGACGTCCCGTCTGGTGCTCAACCCGATGCCGAAACGACGCCGCCTTGCAGCGGCTCGGCGCCCGCAAGGGCGCCCTCGAGGTCCGGCTCGTCGAGGTCCCCCGCCACCGACCGAGAGCCCAAGCGGATACCCCCCAACCCGCCGTCCTCGGCCCCGACCCAGCAGCCGCTAGGGCCCGAAAAGACGCAGGCAGACGGACGCTCTCCCCAGTCGAGCGGGAGAGTGGCCGCTCCGGTATCAGCCCTTACCGAGGGTGCTACCGGCCTTCGATTTTGCGCCCTTGGACGATCCGTCGGACGCGAGGGTCTTGCCCGCCTTCGACAGCGCGGCCTTGCTCGGCTTGCTGCTGGCCATGTCGCCACCTCCTCTCATCACCGGCATGAGTGGAGCCACCGACATTTTGGTTGGCAGCAAGGTTCGCGGGTGTGCTCCGGGCCACCGACCGGGACACGGTGTGATCTCTGACCGCTGAGTGAGTCGCCCGCGGACTGGTGTCCGGTCGATGCGGTGGTCCTGTTCGGGAACTTGGAGTCCGTGACCCCACAGGGTCGCGAGACTTCTGCTTAGAGAATGTCTGGACCGTGGCCGTGCCGCTCAGTCATTTCTGATCCGAACCAATGACTGACGGGAGCACGAGAGATGACGATGACCTTGGGTATCGACGTGGCGTGCCGTGCCGGGCCGACCAACAGGCCAACCTTTGCGGTGGACGGACGGCCCGTGTGGCGGTAGAGAGTTCCGATCCCAGGCTGGGCCAGCTACTTCCACCACTCCTGGGGACTCACCCTATGCCGGAATGACGGAGTTCTTCGCCACCGCATCTTGACCGGTCTGCAGTGCCTCGCGTCAGACCAAGGAAGGGTTCACTCGGCAGGGGGCAGACCCGTCTGCAGGCTGAGAGGGTCTAGCGTACGCTCTATCGCCGTCCGCCCGGCTTCGAACGCGGCTTTGAGGATCTTCGCGTCGCGAGTGAGGCGCCCGACTCGCGGCGAGTCCGGTCCGGGGCGCACGGACAGCACTGCGGATTTGGCCTTGGTCCGCCGGTCGACGGATGTTGGCCCCCCCGGCAGCACGGCTTGGTCGTATTGCGCGAGCAACGCTTCGTCTTCCAGAAGGCGGCGGTCCCGTGCTAGGAAGCTGTGCCGCACGGGGTCGGGATAGATCCGCAGCGCGGTCGCGGAGGTTAGGCGCGCCCTGTATGACGGGCGCGTGCGTGGGCCGGGGTCAGATTTACCGGCGGCGAGTGGCGGCGCTGGCCGGGACCGCAGAACCAGAACGTGACTGGCGCCCTGGGCGAGGGCGGTGCGGTAGGGGATGGACTCGGAGAGGCCGGCATCAGAGAAGCGCCGGCCTGCTAGCTCAATCGGTGGACCGGCGAGGAAGGGCAGTGCAGCGCTGGCGCGCAGGGCCAGTCGCAGTTCGGCCGGACTGGTCAGATGAGGGCGTAGATCAGTGGCTTGGCCAGTGTGGAAGTCGGTCGCCAGTGGGTGGTACTCGACGGGGTTGGCCAGGATGGCGTTGAAGTCCATTCGGGCCACCTCGCAATAGAGGTACTCGACGAGGTTCTGCACATCGACCATCGGCCGGCCGCGCCAAACGTTGGACGGACGGATCATCGCTGTCACATACGCCGGTTCAGCCCATCCGGTCAGGTTCTCAGGGGCTCCGCTCAGCAGCCACGCTCCAGTGATCGCGCCCGCAGAGGCGCCGTAGACGGCGTCGAAGGCGTGCGCCGCCCCCATCTCGTGCAGGGCTAGGGCCATCCCGGCGGAGATTGTGCCGCGCATGCCGCCGCCCTCGATGGCCAGCGCTACCCGTTGGCCGTCCTGGCGTTCGCCGGGACGGCTTCCGTGGCGCACGCGGTCGGCTAGGACGCGCAGGACTTCGTGGCAGCCGTCCCCGGTCATCAATTCTTCTTGCATGTGCTCTCTCGTCTCGTATCGCTGATCCCGCCGCAGCTATGACGGTTCTGTCTCAGATGGCGGGTAGTTGACATGCTGGACCCGACCGCCCTACTGGCCGTGGCTTGCTGTGCCGGGTTCGCCGCCGGCCAGGTATGACCGCGCCTGGACCCAGATAGCGGGGTCAGGCTGGGTGCCGGCCCAGGTGGCAGACCTGACCTTTCCCCGTCCGCGATAGCGGCGCATGATCGTGACGTGGTCAGGCCAGGCCACGAACCGGTGCAGGGCCTCCTCGTCCTGCCAGATCGACACCGAGCCGCACCTGGCCTGCAGGGGGGCTGTCCATAGCCACATGCCGACCGCGCCCGCATGGAGGGGCCAGGATCGGCGCAGCGTGAAGCCGGCCTGGTAGATGCCAGGCAAGTCGAGGTGGCGACTGGCCTGGAAGTCGGTGACGCTGATCAGCACTGGGCCTGTGGTGCTGGCGGCTGGGCCGGGCGTCCACCGGGTTCTCAAAATGGTCGAGTCCACAGTGGGGAGCGGCCCAGGAGCCCAAGCAGTCGCTCGAAGTCGGCGGCATCGGTGGACACCGGGACCTGAGGGCTGAACGCGGCACCGGGACCGCGGGAGCTCGGTGTATCCGGCCACTGGCGCGCGATCGTCAGCGCAGCGGCGGTCAACTCCGGGTCGGGATGGTAGGGCGCACCGATGGTCGCGGCGACATCCCATCCGTGAACGAGGACGTCCACGAAGTGCATGCTCAGAGCGACCCGGCCCCGGAAGATGCCGAACTCGCGCACTTCGACCTGACGGTCGTAGGCGTCCGGGGCGGCGAACGCCTCCGTGACCGCGTCCGCAGAGTCCTGGAAGGCGCGATACGCGTCGGTGCGGAGGTCGCCGCTGTCCCATATGGATCGGTCTACCGGTGCACTCATGGCGTTGGCGGCGAAGCCGCGATTCTCGCCAACAATGTGTCGTAGTAGTTCAGCCAGGTTCCAGGAAGCGCAGGGTGTGGGTCGCACAAGATCTGCGCCCTGGACCTGCGCGATCACTCCACTGGCCAGCGCCAACGCCTGGCGGTCCAGGTCGCGGACGTCCGCGGTTCTTTGCCTCGTCACAATGATCCTTTCCAAGCACGAACGTTCGTACTAGAAACGCACGCTAACACAGACAGGAGAGGCGTCGGGTATCATTTACCGAACGTTCGTGCGCAAGGAGGTGGAGAAGGTGGGGCGACCGCGAAATGACCAAGCGCGGACTGCGATCCTGCGCAGGGCGGCAGACCTCGCCTCCCAAGACGGGTTGGACGGGCTGTCGATCGGCCGGCTCGCCACGGACCTCGGCGTGAGCAAGAGCGGACTGTTCGGCTACTTCGGCTCAAAGGAGGAACTGCAGCTCGCCACGATCCGCGCCGCGGCAGGCGTGTACCTCGAGGAGGTTATCCAGCCCGCATTGGCCGTGCCGCCGGGCGTGGGGCGGGTGCGCCGACTGTGCGAGAACTGGCTGAGCTATTCAGAACGACGGACATTCCCTGGCGGGTGCTTCTTCTTCGCCGTTGCTGCCGAGTACGACGCTCGATCTGGCCGGGTACGCGACACCGTGGCCGCTGCCAGTCTGGACTGGAGCAACCTGGTCACACGCACCATCCACGACGCCCGCCAGCTCGGCGAACTCCCTGACGACACGGACGCCGACCAACTCGCGTTCGAGCTGATCGCCTTTCTGGAGACTGCCAATGCCGCATCTCTCCTGCACAACGATCCGGAGCCTTACGCGCGAGCCAGGACTGCGGTGCGCAAATGTCTCGAGCCCGCTACCGCAGAGCCTGCGAACACAGACTGAGCTCCACCTCTCGCGCTGACTGTCCCGTACGCCGTTTACGCGATTGAATCGGTCCTCCCTCGTCATGCCGTTGACGATGCTGCGTGACCGCCGCGCCGGCGAGGCACACATGGCGCTGCGCGTGCTGACCGTCGCGCGCGACCACATCAACGTCGAGCGGGTCCGGTGCATCAACGCGCGACCGCGCTCGTGCGCAGCCACGACCTTGGCATCGACGCCCGCAAGTCCCTGACCTCGCAACAGATCGCCACGATCGCGGGCTGGCGACGCCGCGAGGAGCCCTTCGGTGTCGCGACCGCACGAGCTGAGGCCGTCCGTCTGGCCAAGCGAGTCGTGAGCCTCGACGAGGAACTGGCCGAGAACCGCGCCACCATCACGAACCTCGTAGCTGTCGAAGCACCCGAACTTCTCGAGCAGCACGGAGTCGGAGCGATCACCGCTGCGGTCGTGCTGACGGTCTGGTCCCACCCCGGCCGGATCCGCAGCGAGGCGGCCTTCGCGCAGATCGCGGGCGCCGCGCCGATCCCAGCGTCGTCAGGGAACACAGTCCGCCATCGCCTCAACCGCGGCGGCGATCGCCAACTCAACCGAGCGTTGAACACCATCGTTCTGACCCGGATGCGGACCGACCCCAACACGCGGGCCTACATCGAGCGGCGCTTGGCCGAGGGCAAGAGGACCAAGGAGATCAGGCGCTGCCTCAAGCGCTACGTCGGGCGGCAGATCTTCCGGACCCTGGCCGCCGCTCACCCGGTGCCGGAGGTCCTCGCGTCAGCGGCTTGACACGACATAGAAGCATCCTGGGTGGTCACGGCGTGCATAACGGCGCCGCGCGCGTGCGCCACGACGAGGGCGACCGCACCCTCGACGTCGGCCGCGACCAGCGCGTCGTACAGGGCCGCGTGCTCGGCGTGGATGGGCGCCGGATCGGTGTGCTGGCGCATGAGCCAGCGCCGCCGTTCACCAATCGTCACCAGCACCTCGCCCACGATGGTCCCGCGGCCGAGCTCCTCGAGAACCTCGTGGAAGCGTGCATTGGCAACGACGGCCGCAGGCACGTCGCCCGCGGCGATGGAAGCTGCTGCCTCGGCGAGCACTTCGCGAAGCGGCTCGAGATCCGACGGCCGTGCGTAGGTCGCGAGCCTGCGCACGAGCACCGCCTCGAGCGCCCCGCCGACCTGCGCCAGATCGGCGATCTGCGCGGCGTCGTAGCTGCGCACGGCGATGCCTCGGGTCAGGCGGTCCTCGGCGAAGCCCTCGAGCACGAGCGCGTGGAGCGCCTCACGGACCGGCACGCGCGAGACGCCGAGCTCGCTGGCGATGGTGCGTTCGACGAGGCGGAAGCCGGGAGCGTACGCGCCGCTGGTGATGCGCGAGCGGAGCTCGTCGCGGACCTCCTCACGCAGGGGGCGAGACTGGGTGAGATCAGACATGCCGCTGAGGGTATACCGGCCTGAGGGCACGGGCTCGCCGGTCGACGTGGTTGGTTCAGCGCGCGTGCGGGTCGTCGCCGACGAGGCGGTGGAGGAGGTCATGGATGACCGGGTCGGCGAGCGAGTAGTAGATGCTGCGCCCGTCGCGTTCGGTCGAGACGGCCTCGGCAGCGCGCAGGACCCGCAGCGCCTGAGAGACGGTGCCCTCGCGGATGCCGGTCTGGTCGGCGAGGTCGGAGACTCTGATCGGGCCGGCGAAGTGGATGCGCAGCAGCAGGCGCAGACGCGTCGGGTCCGACATCAGGTCGAAGACCTTCGCCCATGCCTCGATGCTCGTCGTGGAGGTCGCCGACGACGACCGCGGGTCGACGACGGACTCGTCCTCGGGAGCGGGGTCGTGATCTGACACGTCCCGCATCCTTCCACAACGACGCACGGAGCCCCGGGACCGTACGGTCCCGGGGCTCTGTGGAGTGGTCGCCGGGCATGGCCGCACCTCGCCCGGGTACCAGATCGGGTGCCGCCGACGGAGGAGAGAGTTCTCGATGACCACGTCCACCAGCTCGCGCGACGCGCGACAGATCCCGGCAGACCGTACTCCGTCGCTCGTCCTGCCGGGGATGGTCCTCGGGGCCGGGCTCGGAGGGTTCGTCGACGGGATCCTCCTGCACCAGATCTTGCAGTGGCACCACATGCTCACGTCGACGGGCACCGCGAACATCGACCTCCCTCCGTACCCGGCCGACACGGTGCACGGACTGGAGATCAACACCCTCTGGGACGGCATCTTCCATGCCACCACCTGGCTGCTGGTCCTGACCGGCCTCGCCCTCCTCTACTCGCGGGTCCAGCACTCGCGGGGGCGCGTGTGGGCCTCGCGTGCGCTGTGGGGCTGGGTGCTCGTCGGGTTCGGCGTCTTCAACCTCGTCGAGGGGACCGTGAACCACCACCTCCTCGGGATCCACCACGTGCGGAGCGGACCCCACGAGCTCGAGTGGGACCTCGGATTCCTCGCCCTGGGCGCGATTCTGGTGCTCGTCGGGTGGCTGCTCCAGCGCGGCGCCACGTTCTCTGACACCGGCGCTCGAGGCGCGGCCGACCGGACATGATGCAGGTGAGCGGGATGCCGTGGACCGGGACGCTGGGGGCGAGCGTGCGTGCGCACGACCCCTCGGACGAGGAGGGGGCCGGTCGTCAGGTCCTCCAGGCGGTCACGACGTTCGGTCCGCTCGCGGTCGTGACGGTCCTCGCCCTCGCCTACGTCGTGGCTGCCGTCGCCGAGGGAGGCCGCCGCGGGTGGGCGAGCATGCGGACCGTCTCGTTCGTCGCAGGGTCGGCGGTCCTCCTGGTCGCCCTGTCGCCGGGGTTCGACCGCTATGCCGACGCGAGCTTCGCCGGCCATGCCGCCCAGCACCTTCTCATCGCCATGCTCGCCCCGCTGCTTCTCGTCCTCGCCGCTCCGGTCACCCTTCTCCTCAGGGCCCTGCCCCATCGCGGCGCTGTGCGGGTGGGGCGGATGCTCCGCTCCCGGCCGGTCGGTCTCCTCACCTGTCCCGTCGTCGCCCTCGCCCTTAGCAGCGGCGGGCTCGTCCTGCTCTACTTCACCCCGTTGTACGACCTGAGCACCCGCAACGGGCTCGTGCACGGTCTCGTGCACCTCCACATGGTGCTGGCGGGCCTGCTCTTCGCCTGGGTCATCGCGGGCCCCGACCCGGCACCGCGGCGGGCGTCCGTGCCCGTACGGCTCGTGGTTCTCGGGCTGGCGATCCTCGTCCACGCCTTGGTCGCGCAGCTGCTTTACGCCGGTCTTCTGGTGCAGGTCCGCGAGCCGGTCGCGGAGATGCGGGCGGCGGGCAACCTCATGTACTTCGGCGGCGACCTCATCGAGCTGCTGCTCGCCCTTGCTCTGCTCCTCACCTGGCGTACCAAGCACGGACGGGCGCACGAAGGCCCCGGGACCGTGCGGTCCCGGGGCCCTGTGGCGGTCAGCTGATCAGGCGAACTTCTCGCCCTTCGACGCCTTCTCGAGCAGCAGCGCCGGCGGGCTGAAGCGCTCGCCGTACGACGCAGCGAGCTCCTGCGCACGCTCGGTGAACGCCTCGACGCCGATCCGGCCGTCAGCAGCCTCGTACCCGTTGATGTACTGCAGCGCGCCGCCGTACAGCGGGGGGAAGCCGATGCCGAAGATCGAGCCGATGTTGGCGTCGGCGACCGTACGGAGCACGCCCTCCTCGAGGCAGCGGACCGTCTCGATGGCCATGATGAACGTGTAGCGCTCCTGCATGTCCTCCCACGGGATCTCGGCGCCGTCCTTGCGGAACTGCGACAGACCCGACCAGAGGTGCTTCTTGGCGTCGGCCGGGTACTCGTAGAACCCGGCGCCGGCGGCCTTGCCCTTGCGATCCTGCGAGACCAGCGCGTTGATGACGTCCATCGCGGGGCTGTCCGGGAACGCCTTGCCCTCGCCCTCGGCAGCAGCCTTGGCCTCCGCGTTGATCTTCTGCGGGAGGGTGAGCGTGACCTCGTCGATCATCGCCAGCGGCGGGGCCGGGAAGCCCTTGGTCGTCGCGGCGCGCTCGATCGCGACCGGGTCGAGGCCCTCGGCGAGCATCTCGGCGCCCTCCATCGTGAGGGTGCCGAAGACACGGCTGGTGAAGAACCCGCGGCTGTCGTTGACGACGATCGGGGTCTTCTTGATCTGCTTGACGTAGTCGAGCGAGCGCGCGATGGCCTCGTCCGAAGTCTTCTCGCCCACGATGATCTCGACCAGCGGCATCTTGTCGACCGGCGAGAAGAAGTGGATCCCGATGAAGTCCTCGGGACGCTTCACGCCGTCGGCGAGGATCGTGATCGGCAGCGTCGACGTGTTGGAGCCGAGCAGCGCGTCCGGCTTCACGACGGGCTCGAGATCGCCGAAGACCTGCTTCTTGAGGTCGACCGACTCGAAGACGGCCTCGATGACGAAGTCGCAGCCCTCGAGGTCGGCGTAGTCGGCGGTCGGGTGGATGCGCGCGAGGATCTCGTCACGCTTCTCCGCGGTCAGGCGGCCCTTCTCGACCTGCTTGTCGAGAAGATTGGTGCTGTAAGCCTTGCCCTTCTCGGCGGCCTCGATCGTGACGTCCTTGAGCACGACCTCGATGCCCGCGCGAGCGGACACGTATGCCACGCCGGCGCCCATCATGCCCGCGCCGAGGATGGCGAGCTTGGTGGCCTTCGTCTTGTCGATGCCCGCCGGACGTGAGCCGCCGGCGTTGATGGCGTTGAGGTCGAAGAAGAACGCCTGCGTCATGTTCTTGAACTGCTGGCCGGTGACCAGGTCCACGAAGTAGCGCGACTCGATCCGCGATGCGGTGTCGAAGTCGACCTGCGCACCCTCGACGGCGGCCGCCATGATGTTGCGCGGCGCCTTCATCGGCGCGCCCTTGGTCTGCTTGCGCAGGTTCGACGGGAACGCGGGGAGGAACTGCGCGAGCTTCGGCGAGGACGGCGTGCCGCCCGGCATCCGGTAGCCCTTCTTGTCCCACGCCTGCGTGAACGCGTCGGCGTCGTCCTTGTGCGCGAGGATCCACGCCTTGGCGGCGGGGATCAGCTCGTCCTGCGTCGCGACGAGCGCGTCGACCAGGCCGGTCTCCATGGCACGGGCCGGCTTCATGCGCGGGCCCTGGAGGAGCACCTCCATGAGCGCCTTCTGGAGGCCGAACATGCGCACCGTACGAGTCACGCCGCCACCGGCGGGCAGCAGGCCGAGGGTGACCTCGGGCAAGCCGATCTCGTAGCGGCCGTCGACCGCGACGCGGTGGTGCGTGGCCAGCGCGATCTCGAGACCGCCACCGAGGGCGGCGCCGTTGATCGCGGCGACGACGGGCTTGCCGAGCGTCTCGAGCGTGCGCAGCGTCGCCTTCATCGACTCGACCTCGGTGAAGACGGCCTCGGCGTCGGCCGGGGTCATCTGCGTCATGAGCTTGAGGTCGCCGCCGGCGAAGAAGGTGCTCTTGGCGCTGGCGACGATGACGCCGACGACGTCGTCCTTCTCGGCGACGAGCCGCTCGACGGCCTTGGCCATCGAGGACTGGTATGCCGCGTTCATCGTGTTGGCGCTCTGGTTCGGGTCGTCGAGGACCAGGGTGACGATGCCGTCCTCGCCACGCTCGTAACGGACGGCCTCGGCCGCCGACGGCACAGTGTTGTCAGTCATGTGAATCTGCTCCGTGTGTGAGTCGGTGGGCGAGGGGGTCAGAGACGCTCGACGACAGTGGCGATGCCCATGCCGCCACCGACGCACAGGGTCGCGACGCCGTAGCGCTGGTCGCGACGCTCGAGCTCGTCGACGAGAGTGCCGATAATCATTGCGCCGGTCGCGCCGAGCGGGTGACCGAGAGCGATCGCGCCGCCGTTGACGTTGACGATGTCGTGCGGGACCGACATGTCCTTCATGAAGCGCAGGACAACCGCGGCGAACGCCTCGTTCATCTCGAACAGGTCGATGTCGCTCGCCTCGAGGCCGGCCTTGGCCAGCGCCTTGCGGGTCGCCGGCGCGGGGCCGGTGAGCATGATCGTCGGCTCGGAGCCGGAGACGGCGGTCGCCAGGATGCGCGCACGCGGGGTCAGGCCGTTGCGCTTGCCTGCCTCCTCGTTGCCGATGACGACGATCGCCGCGCCGTCCACGATGCCCGAGCTGTTGCCGGCGTGGTGGACGTGGTTGATCTTCTCGACCTCGTGGTACTTCTCGAGCGCGACGGCGTCGAACCCGCCGAAGTTGCCGATCGCCTCGAACGACGGCGCCAGGCTGGCCAGCGACTCGGCGGTCGTGCCGGGGCGGACGAACTCGTCGTGGTCGAGGATCGTGAGGCCGTTGATGTCCGTCACCGGGACGACGGACTTGGCGAAGTAGCCGTTGGCGATCGCCTTGGCGGCACGCGCCTGCGACTCGGCCGCGTACGTGTCGACGTCAGTACGAGTGAAGCCCTCGATCGTCGCGATGAGGTCGGCGCCGATGCCCTGCGGCACGAAGTCGGTGTCGAACGCGGTCTGCGGATCCATTGCCCAGGCGCCGCCGTCGGAGGCCATCGGCACGCGGCTCATGGACTCGACACCGCCGGCGAGGATCAGGTCTTCCCAGCCGGAGCGCACACGCTGCGCGGCCTGGTTGACGGCCTCGAGACCCGAGGCGCAGAAGCGGTTGAGCTGAACACCGGCGACGGTGTCGGGGAGGCCGGCAGCGAGCGCGGCGGTCTTCGCGATGTCGGCGCCCTGGTCACCGACGGGCGTGACACAGCCGAGGACGACGTCCTCGACCTGTCCGGCGTCCAGCGTCGGATTGCGCTTCTGGACCTCCTCGAGGAGGCCGGTCACGAGGCTGATGGGCTTCACCTCGTGCAGGGATCCGGTCTTCTTGCCGCGCCCGCGCGGGGTGCGGATCGCGTCGTAGATGAATGCCTCAGTCATGGCGGTCCTTCGTTCGTTGACGACCCGGCAAAGTAGGTGTCCAAAGAAAGTTACTTGCGAGTAACGAGTAAGTCAATGATACCCACACCACTATGACAGCACGACTGTCACGGTGCCAAGACGCCGGGAGGCCACTCAGGGACGGGCCGGACGGCTCCACTCGCCGATGAGGCTCTGGAGCGCCGTGATCAGTGCGATCGGCTGGTCGAGCATGATGTGGTGCCCCGCATCCGGGACCACCGTGACCGGAACATGCCCGCCCAGACGGCCGGCGACGGTCGACGTGATGTCCGTGGTCGCGAGCCCCCGCTCACCCCGGATCAGCGCGGTTGGGCACACGGTCTTCGCCAGGTCCTCGGGCTCCATCTGGGCGCCGAAGAACACGTTCGGATCGAACTTCCAGGTCCAGCCGCCCTCGACCTCGCGGACGGAGGCCGGCGCCAGGTGGTCGCGAACGTACGGCAGCGCCGGACCGTCTTCGGGGAGGGGCCGGAAGCGTGCAACGACGGCCTCGCGCGACGGATAGACCTTGTTGCCTGGGGCGTGCCTGCCGGACGCCCGCCAGGCACGTGCCTCGGGAGACATCTGCTGGACAGGCGAGTCGATCGCACAGACTCCCGCGAGGCGCGCGCCGTGCTCGCGAGCGGCGGTCAGCACGACGAAGCCACCCATGCTGTGCCCGATCACGCAGGGCTTCTCGCCCGAGCCCGCCGCCTCGGCGTCGGCGACCGCGAGCACCTCAGCGGCGTACGTCTCCAGGTCGTACGAGGCTCGCCTGTTGGACTCGCCGTGCCCCGACAGGTCGAGCGCGACCACGCGGTGGGCGGCGGTCAGGAACGGGGCGACGTGGTCCCACCAGCCGGCGTGCGCCGCACCGCCGTGCACGAGGACGACGACCGGGGCTCCGATCCTCCCCCACGCCCGGTAGGTGATCCGAGCTCCTTCGACCTCGATCTCACGCTCGTCGTACGGCGTCGCGACCGCCTCGGCGAACCAGCGGGGCACCCCGGACATGACGCCTCCTCAACGACGAACGACCCATGCAGATGGTTGCGCCGACACCCTACGTGCGGCGACGCACCGTCTCGCGCTTGGTCTCGTTGACCGCACTCTCGTACGCGGTGACCAACGCCTGCACGGTCAGCGGCTTGAAGCGCTCGACCATCGCGGTGATCGCCTCGGCGGACTCGCCGCTCGCGCGATAGTGCGGCAGAACCTTCTGGCGGAAGATGTCGGTCAGCTCCTGGGCGATGTCACGGGCGTGGGACTCGAAGAGACGCTCGGCCTCGACCGCCGCGTCGAGCGGGAGCCCGAGGTCGATCATCGCCACCCCGACCGACAGGTGCGCAGGTGAGACCCGGAAGACGTCCTCGTCCGGGGTGGGCTCGACGACGCGCAGCGCGACGAGCAGCTCGACGTCGTCGTCGCTGAGCGGGCGACCGGCGCGGGCCTCGAGGACCTCGCGCGCAACGGTCTCGGGGAGGTCCGACAACCACGGGGCGAGCATCGTCCGCTGGAGGGCGACGTCGGCGGGCGAGGCCGTCGCAGGGAGCCGCTCCAGGTAGCCCTCGATCGCCGAGAGCGTGAAGCCGTGCGCCTGGAGCTCGCGCACCAGTTCGAGGCGGGCCAGGTGGTCGGGCCCATAGAAACCGTTGCGGCCCTCTCGTACGGGCGGAGGGATGAGCCCACGGCCCGCGTAGAAGCGGATCGTACGGACAGTCATGCCGACCCGGTCGGCGAGCTGCTCGACCGTCATCCGCTCAGACGTTGACTGGGACATGTCCGCACCTTAGACCGCGCGACTCAGACCGGCGCCCACCGGAACTCGGCGTCCCCCAGCCCTCGCCGCTAGGTCATACGGATCGGGGGTTCCAGCCCTCGATCCGTATGACGTCCCGGCCGCGCTTCCCGCGATCCGTCAGGCAGCACCCATGGGCAGGATCACGACGGGGCACGGCGCGGTACGGGCGAGCACGTCGCTGACCGAGCCGAGCGCGTTGTGCCGGATCGAGGACGTGCCGTGGCTCCCGATGACGAGCATCTGCGCGCCGGCCGCCTCCGAGAGCAGCACGTCGACCGGCATGCCCTCGTGCACCCCGACGGTCACCTCGGCGTCGCCGTCGTGGAGCGCGGCCACCTCGGCCGTCTCGGCGGCGATCCGCTCACCGTCGGCGATCGTCTCGACCGAGGAGCGCGTGGAGTCGACGGTGACCACGACCCGTACGGCCGCGCCGCGCAGATCCGCCTCGGTCATCGCCCAGTGGAGCGCGCGCCGAGCGCCTGCGGAGCCGTCGCTGCCGACGAGGATCGTGCCGGTCTTCTGAGGAGATTCGCTCATGGCGCCATCCTGTCGGGTCCGCGAGCCGCAAGCGACCCCGAAAGCCGCACCATCCGTACGGCCGCGTCAGATCCCCATCGTGCGGCCGATGATCTCCTTCATGATCTCGGTCGTGCCGCCGTAGATCGTCTGGATGCGCGTGTCCGCGTACGCCTTGGAGATCGGGTACTCCGACATGAACCCGTACCCGCCGAACAGCTGCAGGCACTTGTCGACCGTCTTCTTCTGCAGCTCAGTCGTCCACCACTTGCCCATCGCCGCGTCGGAGACCGAGAGCGTGCCAGCGTTGAGCTCCATGATCGAGCGGTCGACGAAGACCTGGGCGATCTGCGCCTCGGTCTCGAGCTCGGCGAGCACGAAGCGGCTGTTCTGGAAGGAGCCGATCGGACGTCCGAACGCCTTGCGCTCTTTGACGTACTCGAGCGTCATGTCGATCACCGCACGGCACGCGGCGGCGGCGGTGACCGAGAGCGTGAGGCGCTCCTGCGGCAGCTTCTCCATCAGATAGATGAAGCCTTTGCCCTCCTCGCCGAGCAGGTTCTCCTTGGGCACCTTGACGTTCGTGAAGAACAGCTCGGCGGTGTCCTGTGCTTTCAGGCCGAGCTTCTCGAGGTTGCGTCCGCGCTCGAAGCCCTCCATGCCGCGCTCGAGCACGATCAGCGACAAGCCCCGAGCGCCGGCGCTCGGGTCGGTCTTGACCGCGACGATCACGAGGTCGGCGAGGATGCCGTTGGAGATGAACGTCTTCTGGCCGTTGACCAGGTAGTGGTCGCCCTGGTCGATTGCCGTGGTCGCGATCGACTGCAGGTCGGAGCCGGTGCCGGGCTCGGTCATCGCGATGGCGGTGATCGTCTCGCCCGTGCAGAACTTCGGGAGCCAGCGCGCCTTCTGCTCGTCGGTCGCGTACGACAGGAGGTAGCCCGACACGAGATCGTTGTGCAGCGCGAAGCCGACGCCCGTCGCGCTCGCGTGCGCCAGCTCCTCCTCGACGATGGCGTTGTAGCGGAAGTCGGTGACACCGCCGCCCCCGTACTCCTCCGGCATCATGAAGCCGAGGAAACCCTGCTTGCCCGCGGCGAGCCACATGTCGCGCGAGACGATGCCGTCCTTCTCCCACTGGTCGTGGTGCGGGCGGATCTCCTTGTCGACGAACGTCCGGAACGCGTCACGGAACGCGTCGTGGTCAGCGGTGAAGATGTTGCGCTGCATGGTGCTCCTCGAAGTGCGGGGTCTCGACAGGGCTCGACCGGCGGGGATGACGTCTACTTGTCCTCGCGCTGGACGACGGCGCCGGAGGCGATGAGGGCGTCGACGTCGTCGATCCCCCAGGCCGCGAGCGCCTCACGCGTGTCGGCGCCGGACTTGGAAGGGGTACGGCCCAGCGTCGCGGGCGTGCGCGAGAAGCGGGGCGCGGGCGCCGCCTGGACGACGCCCTCGTGCTCGACGTAGGTCCCGCGGGCGACGAGGTGAGGGTGCTGCGGGGCGTCGCGCATCGGCACGACCGGAGCGACGCAGGCGTCCGTCCCGGCGAACAGCTCGGCCCACTCGGCCTGCGTCCGCTCGGCGAAGCGCGCCGCGAGTCGCTCGCGCAGCTGCGGCCAGGCCGCGAGGTCGTAGCGATCGGGCAGCGGTTGGCCAGGCACCGTGTCGAGCTCGAGCAGCTTGACCATCTCGTCGTAGAACTGCGGCTCCAGGGCGCCGACCGACATCCACAGCCCGTCGGCCGTCTCGTACACGTCGTAGAACGGGGAGCCGCTGTCGAGCAGGTTGGTGCCGCGGGCGTCGCTCCAGGCGCCGACCTGCTGGAGGTTCGTGATCATCGAGAGCAGGTGGGCGGTGCCGTCGACGATCGCGGCGTCGACGACCTGGCCGTGGCCCGAGTCGCGGGCCTCGACGAGGGCGGCGAGGACCCCGACGACGAGATAGAGCGAGCCGCCGGCGAAGTCGCCGACGAGGTTCATCGGGATCTGTGGCGGACCGCCCGCGCGGCCGATCGGGTCGAGCGCGCCCGCGACGGAGATGTAGTTGACGTCGTGCCCGGCGCTGGTGGCGAGCGGACCGTCCTGCCCCCAGCCGGTCATCCGTCCGTAGACGAGACGCGGGTTGCGGGCGAGGCACGCGTCGGGCCCGAAGCCGAGACGCTCCGCGACACCGGGGCGGAAGCCCTCGATCAGCACGTCAGCTCGCTCCACGAGGTCGAGCAGGACGGCGACGCCCTCGGGACGCTTGAGGTCGACCGCGACCGAGCGACGGCCCCGCGCGAGGACGTCCTTGTCCTGCGGAACGACGGCGAGGCCTCCCGGGGTCACCCGGTCGACGCGCAGCACGTCGGCGCCGAGGTCGGCGAGCAGCATCGCCGCGAACGGGCCGGGGCCGATGCCCGCGATCTCGACGACGCGAAGGCCGGCGAGCGGACCGCGGGCCGGGGTGTCCGGGAACGACGTGGTGTGGGTCACGCCCCGATTGTGACAGTAGCACTGTCAGGGTTGTCAACCCTTCTCCGAGCGCGGCGAGGTGGGCTACGATCCGGCGAGACATGACATGCTGCATGTCACATCAGGAGTGACGGGAGAGAGAGATGGGCGAGATCGTCTACAGCCGGAAGGGGACGGGCGATCCCCTCGTGCTCATCCACGGCATCGGCCACCGCAAAGAGGCGTGGAACCCCGTGTCCGACCGGCTCGCCGCGCACCACGACGTCATCGTCCTCGACCTCCCGGGCTTCGGCGCCTCAGGCCAGCTACCCCGGCACGGACGCGACCGCATGGACCACCTTGCCGACGCGCTCGAGACGTTCTTCGCCGAGCTCGGGATCGACCGACCGCACGTCGTCGGCAACTCGCTCGGCGGCGCGATCGCGCTGGAGCTGGCGGCGCGAGGCTCGGTCCGCAGCGCGACAGCCCTCTCCCCCGCGGGCTTCTGGACCGAGGGAGGGCGGCTGTGGGCGTTCGCGGTGCTCATGTCGATCCGCCTCTCGGCGTTCATGCCGTCCGCCGTGGCGCAGCAGATCGCGCGACGGCGCTGGGCGCGGGGTCTCGCGATGGCGAGCCTGCACACGCACGGGCGGCGCCTCGCCCCGGACGCGTTCCTCGCCGACCTTCGCGCGCTGCGAGAGTGCACCGCGTTCAACCGCGTGCTGAGGGCCGGCGCCCGCTACGCGTACCGCACGCACCCGACGGTGCCCGCGACGATCGCGTGGGGCACCAAGGACCGCATCCTCCTCCCGTCGCAGGCCACGCGTGCCCGCACGCTGCTGCCGAACGTCACCCACGTCCCGCTCCCCGGCGCGGGTCACGTGCCGATGATCGACGAGCCGGAGCTGGTGACGCGGGTGATCCTCGAGCAGGTCCGCAGCGCCTAGCCCTCGCGGGTCGCCTTTCGGCGGTGCGGATGACGCTGGCCCACCGACGGCACGGGGCCGCGCCGCCTACGAGCGTCAGGTGGCCTTGCGGCGTCCGCCTGGGCGCTCGCGCAGCCCGAACAACGTGTAGAGGAACACCAGCGCGGCCGTGACGCAGAGCAGCAGGAGACCGGTCGTGTAGGTCCGGTCGTCCTCGTTGTACGTCGCGCCCATGACCAGCGGCGGGAAGAATCCGCCGAGCCCACCGGCTGCTCCGACGATGCCCGTCACCGAGCCCGTCTTGTCCGCCGGCGCCCGCAGCGCGACCCACGTGAACACTGAGCCCGCACCGAGGCCGAGGAACATCGCCATCAGGACGAACGAGATCCCTGCCGGCCACTCGGGCTCCGGTCGCAGCGCCAGCACGACCGCCATCACGGCTGTGCCCCCGAGCGAGACCAGAGTGATCAGGCGAGGTCCGAACTTGTCCGACAGCGTGCCGCCGATCGGGCGCGCAACCACGGCGGCGATCGCGAAGCCCGCCGTACGCTCACCGGCTGCCGTGAGGTCGTACCCGTAGGTCACCACGTCTCCGAGGTACGTCGGCAGGTAGGTCGAGAACGCGACGAAGCCGCCGAACGCGATCGCGTACAGAAGCGACATCTGCCAGGTCACGGGCTCCTTCAGCGCCGCGACCAGCTTCGGTGTCGCCGCCTGCGTCGACGGCGTCCAGCGCGGCGAGTCCCGCATCACGACCCAGCACAGCACCGCCGTGACCAGCAGCGCGGCCGCGATGATCACGTGCGTCACCATGTAGCCGAACCAGTCGACGAAGCGGGGCGTGAAGAACGACGACAGCGCGGTGCCGCCCATGCCCGCACCGAACAGGCCGGTCGCGAACCCCTGCCTCGGCTTCTCGTACCAGGCCTTCACCATCGGGATGCCGACCGCGAACGTCGTGCCGGCGATGCCGAGGAAGAAGCCGAAGATCACGAGCAGCAGGTACGAGTCGGCGTTGCCGGCCACCGCGACGAGCACGACGAAGGGTGCCGAGAGGACGAGCAGCACCGTGAACATCAACCGGCCACCGTATTTGTCCGTCAGCGTGCCGACGGCGATGCGGCCGAGCGCGCCGACGATCACCGGGACCGCGACCAGGAAGGACTTCTGCGTCGCACTGAGGTCCATCTGCGTCGCGTAGCGGGCCGCGAGCGGGCCGATGAGGTTCCACGCCCAGAAGCTGATCGCGAACGCCCACGTGGCGAGGATCAGGTTGCGAGTCTGGTCGGCCTTCGGAAGCGCCGGTAGTTCGGTAGCGGTGCTCATCGCAATCCTCTTCCGGGGTCAACGCTCACGGTCACGGGTCCCGACGGGTGCCCACCCAGGGCGCGGGGCACGCGAGCCCGACACGTTTTCGCGGCTGCGGTAGACGATGTAGGGACGGAAGAGATAGTGCAGTGGCGCGGTGAACGCGTGCACGAGTCGCGTGAACGGCCAGATCGCGAACAGCGCCAGGCCGACCAGCGCGTGCACCTGGAACGACGTGGACGCTGCCGCCATCGCGTCGACGTCGGGCTGGAGAGTGAACAGCGAGCGGAACCACGGCGACACGGTGTGCCGGTAGTCGGTGACGTTCTTGTCGAAGACGCTCACGACGGTGGTCGCGAGCCCGGCGACGATCGCGGCGAGCAGCACGACGTACATGGTCTTGTCGTTCTTGGTGGTCGCCATGAACACGGGCCCGGTCTTGCGGCGGCGGTAGATCAGCATCCCGACACCAACGAGCGTGGCGAAGCCCGCGATCGCGCCCATCGACAGCGCCATCACGTGGTACATGGTCTCGCTGACGCCGATCGCATCGGTCCAGGACTCCGGGATCAGTAGCCCCACGACGTGCCCGATCACCACGACCAGGATGCCGAAGTGGAACAGCGGGGACGCGACGCGCAGGAGCTTCGACTCGTACAGCTGCGACGAGCGGGTCGTCCAGCCGAACTGGTCGTACTGGTAGCGCCAGATCAGCCCACCCACGAAGACGACCAGGACCAGATAGGGAATGACGCCCCACAGCATCGTGCTCATGACGATTCTCCTGACAGGGGCAGCAGGCGCGGATCGTAGGCGTCGAGGCCGACCGTCTCCGTCGGTGGACCCGCCATCGCCATCGCCGCCGCGCGGTCGATCGGTCCTGCTCCTTCGTACGTGGCGCACACGCCGCGCAGCACGTGGAACCAGGGCGCGGGCGACTTCTTGTCGGAATCCTCGAGCGCAAGGCGGAGCAGCTCGACGCTCGGCCGGTACTTGTCCAGCAGCTCAGTGCCCCGTACGGGGTCGTGGGCTGCGAGCTCGAGCACCATCGGCAGGTAGTCCGGCAGCTCGCCGTGCGTGTCCGCGACGAGCCCCGAGTCGCGGTAGGTCTGCTTGAAGCCCGCGAGCACCTCACCACGTCGACGCGTGTCGCCGTCGGTGAAGTACGAGAGATAGAGCGGGTGCTTGCGGTCCAGGTCGAAGACCTCGACGTAGCGCCGCGCGAGGGCGTCGACCTCGGTGGCCTCAGCGACGTCCACGAAGGCGAGGAGGTCGAGAGGCGCGCTCGTTCCTCGTGCTCCTCGACCAGCGGTCGCTTCCTCGAGGGCGGCGCGGACCAGCGGGAGGCGCTCGTACATCTGGTCGGTCGGGTACGCGAGGAGGATTGCCGCGGCCCGATGGACGACCCGGGCGCCGCTCCTCTCGGTGGTCGAGGGCTTCATTGCCGCTCCTCTCCCGTCGGGAACAACCCCTCGGTGCTGCCAGCGCCGTCCCAGTTGAGCAGGTTCACCTGACCGCTGTGCTGAGGATCCGGGGCGGCCATCGTGTCGGCCTCCTGACGCTGCTTGAGCGCGTGGAACGTCTCGACCGCAACCGGGACGGACCGTCCGCTCGCCTCGCCGACCGGGCCCGACTCGTACATACCTGGTCCCTCGTCGAAGTCGAGCGAGCAGCCCAGCTCCTCGAGGTCGTGCGCCTGCTCAGTGTGCGCCGTCGGGATCACGTAGCGCTCTTCATACTTAGCGATCGCCATCAGGCGGTACATCGCGTACATCGCCTCCTCGGTCATCCCCACCGACGCCGGGATCGATGCGTCGGACTGCCTGCCGAGGTTGATGCCGCGCATGTACGAGCGCATCGCCGCAAGCTTGCGGAGCACGTCGGTGACGACTTCGGTGTCACCGGCGGTGAAGAGCTCGGCGAGGTACTCGACAGGGATGCGCAACGCCTCGATGGCTCCGAACAGCGTGCCCGCCTCCTCCGCGTCGTGACCCTGCTCAGCGAGCAGGTCGACGATCGGGGACAGCGGCGGGACGTACCAGACCATCGGCATCGTGCGGTACTCCGGATGCAGCGGCAGCGCGACGCGATACTTCTTGGCCAGCGCGTACACCGGCGAGCGCTGCGCGCCGGTGATCCAGTCTTCGGGGATCCCCTGCGCCCGTGCCTCCGCGATCACCCGCGGGTCCTCCGCGTCGAGCATCAGGTCGAGCTGCGCCTCGTACAGGTCCTGCTCGTTCTCGACCGACGCCGCCTCGGTGACACGGTCAGCGTCGTACAGGAACACGCCGATGTAGCGGAGCCGCCCGACGCACGTCTCGGCACACACCGTCGGGATGCCGACCTCCACGCGCGGGTAGCAGAACGTGCACTTCTCGGCCTTGCCGGACTTGTGGTTGAAGTAGATCTTCTTGTACGGGCACCCGGTGATGCACTGCCGCCAGCCGCGGCACTTGTCCTGGTCGACGAGCACGATGCCGTCCTCGGACCGCTTGTAGATCGCGCCGCTGGGGCACGACGCCATGCACGACGGGTTGAGGCAGTGCTCGCAGATCCGCGGCAGGTAGAACATGAACGTCCGCTCGAGGTCGAACCTGATCTTGTCCTCCGACTCGCGGCGGACCTTCTCGACGATCGGGTCCTGCAGCACGGACGAGGGACCGCCGCCGAGGTTGTCGTCCCAGTTCGCCGACCACGTGATCGCCATGTCGTCGCCGGTGATCAGCGACTTCGGGCGCGCGACCGGGAAGTCGTCCCCGAGGGGCGCGCGCGTCAGGTTCTCGTAGTCGTACGTCCACGGCTCGTAGTAGTCCGACAGCTCCGGCTGCACCGGGCTCGCGAAGATGCTCATCAGACGCCGGCCACGGCTGCCGGTGCGCAGCGAGATCCGGCCGCGCCGGTTGCGCACCCACCCGCCTCGCCAGCGGTCCTGGTCCTCGTACCGGCGTGGGTAACCCTGGCCGGGACGGGTCTCGACGTTGTTGAACCACACATACTCGACCCCGGCACGGTTGGTCCATGCCTGCTTGCACGTCACCGAGCAGGTGTGACACCCGATGCACTTGTCGAGGTTCATCACCATCGCGACCTGCGCCATGACCTTCATGTCTGCTCCTCCCGCGAAGCCTGCCTCAATAGCGCACCGGCGCGGTCCGCTTGCGCACCGTGCAGACGATGTCGCGCTGGTTGCCGGTCGGGCCGAGGTAGTTGAATGTGTACGACAGCTGGGCGTACCCGCCGATCATGTGCGTCGGCTTGACCAGCAACCGCGTCACGGAGTTGTGGATCCCGCCACGGCGCCCGGTCTTCTGCGACTTCGGGACGTCGATCGTGCGCTCCTGCGCGTGGTGGACGTAGACGACACCCGTCGGCATCCGGTGGCTCACGATCGCCCGCCCGACGAAGACGCCGTTGGCGTTGTCGCACTCCACCCAATCGTTGTCGGCAACGCTGATCGCCTCTGCGTCGTCGACGCTCATCCACACCGTCGGACCGCCACGCGACAGCGAGAGCATGAGCAGGTTGTCCTGGTACTCCGAGTGGATCGACCACTTGCTGTGCGGGGTCAGATAACGCACAGCGATCTGGAGCGCGCCGTCGCTGGTCCTCCCGGGGTCCTCGCCCAGCCGTGCGCCACCGTACATGAGGTGCATGTCCAGCGGCGGCCGGTACGTCGGGAGCTGCTCGCCGTAGTCGCGGATCCAGTCGTGGTCGAGGAAGAAGTGCATCCGGCCGGTGAGGGTGTGGAACGGCTTGAGGCGCTCGATGTTGATCGTGAATGGCGCGTACCGTCTCCCCCCGGTCTCCGAACCGGACCACTCCGGCGACGTGATGACCTGCTGCGGCGAGTCCTGCGTCATGGCGAAGGTGATCTTCTTGTCGTGTGCGCCCTCCGCCAGGTCGGCGAGCCGCTGCCCCGTGCGGCGCTCGAGGTCACGGAAGCCCTGGACTGCCAGTGCCCCGTTCGTGGTGCCCGAGAACAACAGGATCGCCTCCGCGAGCCGCGCGTCGGTGTCGATCGCCGGACGCCCCGCGCCCGCGCCCGAAGACATCACGCCGTACTTGGCCCCCAACCTGGCCACGGCGTCGTTCATGTCGTACGTGACGTTCTTGACGGTGAACCCGAGCTGCTCCGCCTTCGGCCCGACGGTGACGAGCTTGTCGGCGATCGCGGTGTAGTCGCGCTCGACGAGCGTCACGGCAGGCATCGTCTTGCCTGCAACCGGGTCCACCTCACCCGCGCGCCAGTCCAGGTCGCGTCCGCCTGGCTGCGCGATCTGACCCGGGGTGTCGTGCTGCAGCGGGACGGTGACGAGGTCCTTGCGGGTGCCGAGGTGGGTCTTGGCCAGCTCGGACAGCTTGCGCGCCAGCGCGACGAACGTCTCGTAGTCGCTGCGCGCCTCCCACGGCGGGTTGATCGCCGGCGTGAACGCATGGACGTACGGGTGCATGTCGGTTGAGCTCAGGTCGTACTTCTCGTACCACGTGGCGGCTGGGAAGACGATGTCCGACAGCAGCGTCGTCGACGTCATGCGGAAGTCGGCGGACACCAGCAGGTCGAGCTTGCCCTGCGGCGCTTCGGGTCGCATACGGATCGTCTTCGGCGGCTCGGCGGCATCGGGTGCGTCGACGTTGGACTGCGTGCCGAGAAGGTACTGGAGGAAGTACTCGTTGCCCTTCGCCGAGCTGCCGAACAGGTTCGAGCGCCACAGCACCAGCGTGCGCGGCCAGTTCTCCGGGGCGTCGACGTCGTCGATGGCGGCGTTGAGGCTGCCGTCCTGGAGCCTGTCGGCGATCCACGCGCCCGCGTCGGTCGCACTCCCGTCCGCGGTCGCAGCACTCGCCTCGTCGGCGAGGTCGAGCGGGTTGCGGTCGAACTGCGGGTAGAACGGCATCCAGCCGAGCCGCGCCGACTTCGCGATCACGTCCGCCGTGTGGAGCCCTGCGAGGTGCCCTTCGGCGAGCGGCGAAGTGAGCACGTCCTGGTGCGAGCCGTCGGAGCGCCACTGGTCCGTGTGCATGTACCAGTACGAGGTTCCCGTCATCGTGCGCGGTGGCCGCGACCAGTCGAGCGCGTTCGCGAGCGAGATCCAGCCGGTGATAGGGCGGGTCTTCTCCTGGCCGACGTAGTGTGCCCATCCGCCGCCGTTGCGCCCCATCGCGCCGGTCGCCATGAGCAGCGTGAGGATCGCCCGGTACGTCGCGTCACCGTGGAACCACTGGCAGACGCCGGCGCCGAGGATGATCATCGACCGTCCGCCGGACTCCTCGGAGTTGCGCGCGAGCTCGCGCGCGATCCGGATGCACTGCGCGGCCGGGACGGAGGTGATCTCCTCCTGCCACGCCGGCGTGTACGGCGAGGACACGTCGTCGTACCCGCTGGGCCACTCGCCGGGGAGGCCGTCACGCCCCACGGCGTACTGGGCGAGCATCAGGTCGAGGACGGTCGTGACCATGTGCCCGCCGACCTCGCGCACGGGGATTCCGCGACGGACCACGCTGCCCGAGCCGTCTGGCGAGTCGAACGCCGCCATCAACACCTCGCCCGGCTGAGCGTCGGGACCGATCACCGACAGCACGGGATCGACCTCCCCGAGGTCGAGGTTCCACTTTCCTTCGCCTGTCTCGCCGTACCGGAAGCCCATCGACCCGTTGGGGACGACCGACTCGTTCGTGCGGGAGTCGAGGACGACCGTCTTCCAGGCCGCGTTCTCGGACGCCTCCCCGGTGGTTGAGCCTGTCGAAACCAGGTCCGCCTCCGTCAGGAACTTCTCCGGCACCCACGCGCCGTCGTCGCTCTGCTTCAGCCGGACGAGGAACGGCAGGTCCGTGTACTGCTTCACGTAGTCGGTGAAGAAGGGCACCTGGCGCTCGAGGTAGAACTCCTTGAAGATCACGTGGCCCATCGCCATCGCGAGCGCGGCGTCCGTACCGGCCTGCGCGGGCATCCACTCGTCGGCGAACTTCGTGTTGTCGGAGTAGTCCGGCGACACCGAGACGACCTTGGTGCCGCGGTAGCGCGCCTCCGCCATCCAGTGGGCGTCGGGCGTACGGGTGACCGGGACGTTGGAGCCCCACATCATCAGGTACGAGGCGTCCCACCAGTCGCCGGACTCCGGGACGTCGGTCTGGTCGCCGAAGACCTGCGGGCTCGCGACCGGGAGGTCGGCGTACCAGTCGTAGAACGAGGTCATCACACCGCCGATGAGCTGGATGAACCGCGTGCCGATGCAGTGCGACACTATCGACATCGCCGGGATCGGCGAGAATCCCGCGCAGCGGTCCGGGCCGTACGTCTTGATGGTGTTGACGTGCGCGGCGGCCGCAATCTCGATCGCCTCGTCCCACGAGATCCGGACGAGACCGCCCTTGCCGCGCGCAGACTGGTAGCGGCGGCGCTTCTCCGGGTCGGCGGCGATCTCGGCGAACGCGAGCACCGGGTCGCCGAGGCGCTTCTTGGCCTCGCGGTACATCTCGATCAGCACACCGCGCCCGTACGGGTAGCGGACGCGAGTCGGCGAGTACGTGTACCAGGAGAACGCGGCACCGCGCGGGCAGCCGCGCGGCTCATACTCCGGCCGGTCGGGACCCGTGCTCGGGTAGTCGGTCTGCTGCGCCTCCCACGTGATGATGCCGTCCTTGACGTACACCTTCCACGAGCACGACCCCGTGCAGTTCACGCCATGTGTCGACCGGACGACCTTGTCGTGGCTCCACCGATCCCGATAAAACACGTCGCCGCGGCGGCCGCCTTCTCGATAGACCGCCCGCCGGTCGGGACTCTCGTCCCAGCGGGTAAAGAAGTCACCGAGCGCAAGCAGCGCCTCGGATGCGGGGCCGTCGGTGCCTGACGACGCTCCACGGCGTCGCGATCGTGCGCGTCCCTCATGGGTCGTCTCGGTCATTTCAGACCTCCTCGCGCCCAACCTAGAACCGCGACAGGCGGCTCGCACCCGGAAGCCGCAGCGGTCGACACGCGCTACGCTCGCGGGACCGTAAGTCCTCGCCGGAGAGGGAGAAGCGCGATGCGCGACGTCGCCGCACTGACCGAGGAGTACCTCGAGGCGGCCAGGGCCGCACCGCACGGACGCGGCGCCGAGCTCGTCCTCCAGGACGGCCCGCTGCGTCAGAGCGTGCTCGGCCTCGCCGAGGGCGCCGTGCTTGCCGAGCACGACGCGCCGCCGGCAGGGAGCGTGCTCGTGCTCAGGGGCGCCATCGAGATCGTGAGCCGGTCTGGGACGATCGCGCTCGAGACCGGGATGCTGGCAGAGATCCCGCGCGAGAGACACTCCGTACGGGCGTTGGTGGACTCCGCGTTCCTGCTGACCGCGGTCACTGACATCTGAGGGTGTCCGGTGGAACCCACGCGACCGGGTCGCTCCTTCTGCTGACGTAGGATCTTCCGGACTGTGATCGAAGGGTGTACCGATGGCCGAAATGCCGAGCGAGGTGGCGAGCTCGCCCACCCCGGCTCATGGCGCTCGGAGGCACCAGCGGACACCGCCTCAGGTTCCGCCCGCACGCCGCGTTCCGGCCGAGCCGGCCGACCTCGCGAGCATGCATGGACGGGTCGTCGACCACCTCGGCGTCCGGATCGCCTCGGGTGAGCTGAACGGGACCATCGACCCCGACCAGATTGGTGACGAGCTCGGTGTCTCCCGTTCGCTGGTACGCGAGTGCCTGCGCACCCTGGCTGCGAAAGGCATGGTTCGAGCGCGCCAGCGTACTGGCACCACCGTCACCGATCCCAGCAGCTGGGCGCTACTGGACGAGCAGGTCATCCGGTGGCGGGCCTCCGGGCCGTGGCGCTTCACCCAGCTGGAGGAGTCGCTCCAGCTCCGGGAGAGGCTGGAACCCCTCGCGGCCAGCCTCATCGCCGCACGCCGGCCCGACCACATCCTGGCCGAGCTGTCGGATGCCACGGCCCGGATCGCTCACGCGACGGCTGCCCGCGACCCGCAACTGATGATCGAGGCGGACACGGTCTTCCACAAGCTGCTCTACGTCGGCTCCGGGAACGACATGCTCGCGCGCCTGGCCGGCACCGTCCAGGCCTGCCTGCGCGTCCCCGACTTCCAGCACTACCGACATTTCACCACCGACACCGCCAACCGGCACCGGAGCCTGCTCGACCTGATCCGGGCGGGTGACCGCGACGGCGCCGAACGCGTGTGCGGAGAGCTGATGGACCAGACCAGCCAGCTCTTCCTCGGTGCCCAGGACACGATCCTGGGCACCGAGGGTGTCAGCCCCGACGAGCGGGCCGGGTGATCAGCTCCACCTGCTCCGACCGGAGACGTAGTCTGCCGTGTCGCCCAGCGTCGCCGGGCGCTCGTCGGCGAACATGTTCGGCGGGAACCTGCTGACGTAGCCGTCGAACACGTCGCGGTAGAGGTCCCAGTGGATGTCCGGCGGCAGGTGACGGCTCCGGAAGCTCGCGATCGGGATGCGGGCCTGCAGCAGCGTCTCGTGCTTGCCCTCCGCCCGGACGATCGCGCGACCGTCCGGTCCGAAGATCGCGGACCCTCCCGCGCCGGTGTCCTCGAAGTACGGCCCCTTGCGCAGGAGGAGGGCGTTGTTGGCGATCGCGACATAGACGCGGTTGTGCAGCGCCGTCGAGGCCACGTCGACCTCGGTGAAGCTGCCGCTCGCCGTGCGAAGGATCACCTCCGCCCCCTTGATCGCCAACGCGCGCATCAGCTCGGGCTCCAGCTGGGTGGAGGAGAGGCTGATGTTCCCCAGTGAGGTACGGGCGACCGGCAGGACCGCGTCGGCCCCGTAGCGCGCCACGTACTCGTCGAGGACGTCGTAGATCGTGGTGGTGAACAGCTCGAAGCCCGGGAACAGCCCGCGGACGTTGCGTGCCTTCCAGTGGCTCGCGATCAGCTCGCCGTCCGGTCCGATCAGGTTGGTCAGGCTCAGGACGTGCCCGGGCCAGTCGGGATCGGACACGTACGCACCGAACGCGATGTGGGCGCCGTACTGCCGCGCTTTCTGCGCGATCGCCGCCACCTCCGGACCGTCCAGGCTGATGCAGCGCTCGAGGGCCTCCTCACGGGTCCAGGTGTCCCACCCGCTGATCGGGAACTCGTGGAAGAGCAGCAGGTCGGGCCCGGCACCGTAGTGATAGGCGTTGTCGATCAGATGGAGCATGTGCGCCAGGTTGTCGTCCATCTCCGCACGGTCACGCGCGGGATGGATCCTGGACTGCACGACACCGAGCGTCCAGTCGTCCTTCGCCAGCGGAGCAGTGGGATAGCGGCCGGGAGACGTGTCCTCACCCATGGTGACCTCAGGCCTTCTTGTACTCGCGGATGACCGTGCGGCGCACCAGACGGTCCTCCTCCATCCAGTGCCACGTACGCACCTTCTGCTGACCATCACGACTCAGCTGGATCAGCTCGTACAGATAGTTCCCCGGCTTCAACAGCTCG
>NZ_JAAHFK010000004.1:0-821227 GCF_011751845.1 Mumia sp. ZJ430
TGACGCCTGGCTTTGTGTTAGCCGAGGATGCGGCCGTTGGTGACGTTGATGTTGAGGGTGTTGCCTGATCCGGGGACGAGGAGGTTGATGAGCCAGGTGTTGAGGCCGCAGTGCTGGAAGTCTCCGATGGTGTAGGTGCCGCCGAGGGTGCCGCCGGTGATGAGGTTGAAGTTGCCGCCGGCGGGGGTGTTGGCGGGGATGGTGACGGGGTCCTTGGTGCGGCAGAAGGGGCCGGCGAAGGTCGGGAAGCCGGCGATCTTGATGTTGGAGAGTTTGATGTAGTAGCTGGCGGTGGAGGTGACGGGGGTGTTGTTGTTGACGATGTCGATGCGGCCGGTGATGGGGGCGGCTTCGACGAAGGTGACGTCGGCTTCGACGGGGATGAAGCCGATGACTTCGAATTTGGTGCGGGTGCCGGGTAGGGGCATGTGGCCGGTGAAGTCGCCGGTGTTGACGTCGAGGTTGGTGGTCAGTGTGGTGGGTCCGACGTTGATGGTGGAGTCGGTGGAGTTGATGTAGGAGGTGCCTTCGGCGTCGTGTTCGAGGCCGAGGGCGTTGGCGGCGGCTGCGGGGGCGATGGTCAGGGCGGCGGCGGCGCTGATGGTGGCGGCCCGACGAACCCAACGTGCAATACCGTTCATAGTGTGCTCCTTTTCGAGTGGGTGGCGCGTCTAGCGGGATATGGGTGGAGGGTGTGCCGGGCAGCTGCCCGGCACACCCTCTGGTGTAACTCGTCTGAGTGATCAGAAGATGTTGATGTCCCGGTTTCCGGGGCCATTGGTGTCGACGTTGTAGACCCCGTTGAAACTGGCACCGTTTCCGTTGGTGATGGCGCCGAGGCAGCCGGCGACGCCGCTGACGGTCAAGTTCGTGCCGGGCTCGGCGACTGTCAGGTCTTGCGTGCCGTTGGCCTTCGCGGCCTCGTTGAAGGAGCCCACGGCGCGGCCCTGGACGTTGAAATTACAGATCGCACCGTTGGTTGCGGTGTCCTTGACGTTGGCCATCACGGCTGTGCCGTTGCAGTTCTTGATCACGCCATTGAAGACGTTGGTCAGCGGCGCGGTCGAGGCCTGCGAGTACGGGTTGAGGTAGAGGCACCAGGCCGAGCTCTGGGTGACGGTCATCGCCAGGCCGCCCGGACCGATGCAGCCGGTCCAGGTGGTCGTAGCAAGGACGGCGACGTCCTCACCGAGCGTGTCGGGAGCCACGGGAGCCGTGAGCGCGCCGGAGTCGATGGTGCCAGCGGCGGTCGCGCCGGTGCAGCCCATGTTGACGCCGTTCACGACGAAGGTGACGGCACCCTTCGACGTTCCTGTCACGTTGTAGACGGTGCCTGAAGAATTTCCGCCGACGGCGACTGTGTGGTTCGGGCCGGCGACGGCCGGTCCGCCGAGAATGACGAGGGCGGTGGCGCCGAGGAAAGCGGCTGTCTTCTTGAATCGCATGGTGCGATCCCCCTTCGAACTCATGTTGTGACGGGCGTCACAACTGAGGCCACCTTGGCGATCCGGGTTGAGCGGTGTCTAGGGGAGCGGACGAGAAGTTGGCCGAAGCCGGCGCCGATGCTCAGGGCGGTGAGCATCGGACGCCCGTGATGCGCATCGGTGATGCGCTCGGCGGTAGAGCGTGTTGGGTGTGAGCGCTCGTTGAGCGCGCAGCCGTGGATGTTCACATACGTGAACATCCACGGGTCACGGTGAGGTCGGGGAGGAGCCCGTTGTGCCGTTTCCTTGCCCGCCTCCCCGGGGCATGCGAGCCTGTCGCCGTGTGGAAGATGTCACGCCGTCGCGGCGTTCGCCTGGTTGTTGTAGCCCCAGTTCTCGCTGTGCTGCTCGGTGGTTTCGCCGCGCGAAGCGCCGCGGAGGTCCCCTACCCCGGCCTCCCAGATCAAGAGCCGGAATATCCCGGCGGGGGATGGATTGGGGTGGCCCAGACCGCCATGACCCACATGGTTCGAGCGAAGCAGTGGGTGCGGATTCCCACTGTTCCGACGGCCGCGTGGAGCCAGTTGTCGTTCTCGAACTACCCGCCCGAGCATCAATGGTCAAGCACGAACCATTTCAGGAACTTCGTGTATTTCGTGTCTCCGCCTGGTTCCAGGCACAATTACGGAGACATGGAGCCTGTGACGGTCAGGACTGTCGCTTTCGGTGCGATTCCCGTCGAAGCGGTCGTCCAGATCAGTCAGCGGCGAGGCCCGGACGGGCTGCCGATTGGGCTCACCTTCACGACCGACCATGATGTTGACACCGGCACGCCGGGGGTGGTCGTCAACTTCTACCATGACTCCCAGATCGACGACGTGCTCTGGGTGAAGGTGCTGGCCGTCAAGGTGGATGGCAAGGATCTCCGACTTGCCGGGCAATGCCGGACTGTGCGGCCAGCGAAACTCTCCGTGTTGGGCGATGGCGGCGGCGATCTATCGGAGACGGAGATGGACCTTAGCAAGCACTACCGAGTCGCCGTTGGTGGACGACTTGCCGGGACGGTCGACGTTCCTGCGTTCTCGGGTTGCGTAACCAAGAGTGGCGACGACGTGTCGCGACTTGTGACGGCAACGGTCTCGGGTCCTGGCAACCCGATCAAGCTCCAGGTCAGTGCGGGGATCTGCACGAAGAAGTCGCCACTGGGAGGTCTTCCGCCGGCGCCGGGAGAGTCGACACCAGAAGCGGCGGGCTGCGAGATGGATCAGCTTCCTGCGGAGTTTCCGTATCCGAAGCGTGGCGACTGAGGTCCACGGCCATGTCGTAGGTGCGCTCTCGTCTCAAGGAAGAGAGCCCGGGAGTCTGTCATCAGACTCCCGGGCTCTCCTTCGTGACGCCTGGCTTTGTGTTAGCCGAGGATGCGGCCGTTGGTGACGTTGATGTTGAGGGTGTTGCCTGATCCGGGGACGAGGAGGTTGATGAGCCAGGTGTTGAGGCCGCAGTGCTGGAAGTCTCCGATGGTGTAGGTGCCGCCGAGGGTGCCGCCGGTGATGAGGTTGAAGTTGCCGCCGGCGGGGGTGTTGGCGGGGATGGTGACGGGGTCCTTGGTGCGGCAGAAGGGGCCGGCGAAGGTCGGGAAGCCGGCGATCTTGATGTTGGAGAGTTTGATGTAGTAGCTGGCGGTGGAGGTGACGGGGGTGTTGTTGTTGACGATGTCGATGCGGCCGGTGATGGGGGCGGCTTCGACGAAGGTGACGTCGGCTTCGACGGGGATGAAGCCGATGACTTCGAATTTGGTGCGGGTGCCGGGTAGGGGCATGTGGCCGGTGAAGTCGCCGGTGTTGACGTCGAGGTTGGTGGTCAGTGTGGTGGGTCCGACGTTGATGGTGGAGTCGGTGGAGTTGATGTAGGAGGTGCCTTCGGCGTCGTGTTCGAGGCCGAGGGCGTTGGCGGCGGCTGCGGGGGCGATGGTCAGGGCGGCGGCGGCGCTGATGGTGGCGGCCCGACGAACCCAACGACGTGTGGTCTTCATGGTCATGAACGTGTCCTCCTGCGACAGGTGAAGGCAGCCTCATGCATGCCTTCCGAACTGGCGTAACTGGAGTTCACACTGGCGATACGGGGATTGACCTGTCCAGATGTGTGCAGCCCTGTCCGTGTGCCACGTCGGTGGATGTTCAGGTACCTGAACATCCACCGACGTGGCGGGTCGCGAAGGTAACGCGAAGCCCACGCGATGCCGTCAGCGATGCGGGGCGTGGTAGCGGTGCTGAGGGCAACCGCGCCTCAACAGGCAGAAATCTTCGTGAATCGCATCGAGACTCCTCGAGGTCGGTCCGGGCGCGTCCCCCCGCGCCCGGCTCCATTGTGACCATGCCGGGCGTACGACGGGCGTGTCGAGACTCGCGACGGTCGGATGCTTTCTGGTCGGCCTGGATGTTCAGTCCCATGAGCATCCAGATGGTCAGTTGAGGGCCAGTGTGGCGGGCTCGGCGGAGGGGCTGCGGAGCGTTGGAGCGGCGGGCCTCCGCACGGTTCGGAAACCTTGTGAGCCAGGTGACAAGAAATGGTCACGAAAGGGTCACGAAGGGGCCCTCTTTGGTCAACCCTCTGTTGCGTGACCGGGACCACACCTAACTTCATCGCAGGCGCCGGTCACCTGAGGGGGCGGCCCGGCGCCGCCTACTTATCAAGGGCGCGCCGTCGCGTGCTCAGGGAAACCGACGGAGGACGCATGGGTGGGACGGTCGAGGTCGAGGGCCTCACGAAGAGCTTCGGGAGCCAGAACATCTGGCGTGACGTGACCCTGACTCTCCCGCCCGGCGAGATCACCGCCTTGCTCGGCCCTTCGGGGACGGGCAAGTCGGTGTTCCTCAAGTCGCTGATGGGCTTGATCCAACCGGAGGCCGGTGTCGCCCACATCGACGGCGTCGACATGTGCCGCGCCAAGGAGTCGCAGCGCCTCGAGCTGCGCAAGAGCTTCGGCGTCCTCTTCCAGGACGGCGCCCTCTTCGGCTCGATGCCGGTCTACGACAACGTCGCGTTTCCTCTGCGCGCCCACACCAACAAGACCGAAAAGGAGATCAAGCAGATCGTCTCCGAGAAGCTGGAGATGGTCGGCCTCCTCGGTCAGGAGCACAAGCTCCCCGGCGAGATGTCCGGCGGCATGCGCAAGCGCGCCGGCCTCGCCCGCTCGCTCGTCACGGAGCCGTCGATCATCCTCTGCGACGAGCCGGACTCGGGCCTCGACCCGGTCCGTACGGCGAACCTCGCTCAGCTCCTCCTCGACGTCAACACGCAGACCGACGCGACGATGCTCGTCGTCACCCACAACATCGAGCTCGCGCGGACGTTGCCGGATAACCTCGGCATGCTCTATCGCCGCGAACTCGTCATGTTCGGCCCGCGCGAGGAATTCCTCCTGACCGACCATCCCGTCGTGTCGCAGTTCATGAGCGGCGACCCCGACGGGCCGATCGGGATGAGCGAAGAGGTCGACCACAGCACGGTCCACGAACGTCCGGAGGAGCCGGTCTACGGCTACCCCGACGGCGGGGGGACCGCGACGATGGTGCGCGCCGGGGCGCGCGCCATCGAAGTGCTACCGCGCCAGCTCGTCCCGACGTCGGGGGCGGTACGAGCTGGCGCGGTTCGCCACGGCGGGAGGGTCTCGTCTGGCAAGGCGCCCCTCATCGTCGCCGACGACGAGGAGACTGACCCAGTAGCCCCACTCCGCAAGAAGCCCGCCGTCGTCCGGGGTCTGGACGAGATCGGCAACCTCTTTGCCCTGGGCCTGGACACGATCCGCGCGACCTTCCGTCGCCCGTTCGCTGCCCGTGAAGCGCTCGAGCAGTTCTGGTTCGTGGTGTCGGTGTCGTGGGTCCCGGCGATGCTCGTCGCCATCCCGTTCGGCGCCGTCATCGCACTCCAGCTCGGCACACTGACCATCCAGGTCGGCGCGCAGTCGTTCACCGGCGCGGCGAGCGTCCTCGCGGTCGTTCAACAAGCGGCACCGATCGTCACGACTCTCGTGATCGCGGGTGCGGGCGGTGCGGCCATCTGTGCCGACCTCGGTGCACGGACGATCCGCGATGAGATCGACGCGATGAAGGTGACCGGGGTGTCACCGATCCAGCGACTCGTCGTGCCACGCGTGCTCGCCTGCATGGGGGCCGCGGTCCTGCTCAACGGTCTGGTCTCGGTCGTCGGTGTCCTCGGTGGCTACTTCTTCAACGTCGTCGTGCAAGGCGGCACCCCCGGGGCCTACCTCGCCAGCTTCACCGCCCTCGCGCAGATCTCCGACCTGTGGGTCGGCGAGCTGAAGGCCGTCATCTTCGGCTTCATCGCCGGCGTCGTCGCGGCGTACCGGGGCCTCAACACCCGCCCCGGACCCAAGGGTGTCGGCGACTCGGTGAACCAGTCGGTCGTCATCACCTTCCTCCTGCTCTTCTTCGTCAACTTCGTCCTCACCACGCTGTATCTCCAGCTGGTGCCCGGCAAGGGAGCCTGACCGTCATGACCTCCACCCCCGACATCGCGCCTCGTGTCCGCCGACGGCGGCCGTGGGACAAGGCACTGGACGCGCTGGCCGACACCGGGCAGGACATCCGCTTCCACGGGCAGGTGATCGCCGCCATTCCGACCGCGATCCGCCGCTACCCGAAGGAGGTCCTCAAGCTCCTCTCCGAGGTCAGCTTCGGATCCGGTGCGCTCGCCGTCATCGGCGGCACCGTCGGCGTGATGGTCGGGATGAGCCTGTTCGTCGGCACCGTCGTCGGCATGCAGGGCTACGCCGCGCTCGACCAGATCGGCACGTCCACCCTCAACGGGTTCATCTCGGCTTACTTCAACACCCGGGAGATCGCCCCGCTCGTCGCCGCACTCGCACTCTCGGCGACCGTTGGCGCGGGCTTCACCGCTCAGCTCGGCGCGATGCGGATCAGCGAGGAGATTGACGCGCTGCAGGTGATGGGTGTCGGTGCGGTCCCGTTCCTCGTCAGCACCCGGGTGGTCGCCGGATTCATCGCGATCATCCCGCTGTACGTGATCGGCCTGCTCACCTCGTACGCGGGCTCGCGGATCGTCACCGTCTTCTTCCGAGGGCAGTCGGCGGGCACGTACGACCACTACTTCAACCTGTTCCTGCCACCGATCGACATCTTGCTGTCGTTCGCCAAGGTGCTCGTGTTCGCGGTGCTGATCATCTTGATCCACTGCCGGCTCGGCTTCAAGGCGAGCGGCGGTCCGGCAGGCGTCGGCACGGCGGTCGGTCACTCCGTGCGCCGCAGCATCGTCACCGTCGCCGTCCTCGACCTCGTCCTGTCGATGGCGATGTGGGGCACGACGACGACGGTGAGGATCGCCGGATGAGGTCGACGCGACTGCTCGACAGCCTCCTCGGCGTCGGCTACTTCCTGCTCATCGCGGCGTTCGTCACTGCCGCGATGCTCGTGTACAACAAGGCGTTTGTGTCGAGCACCGACGTCCGGCTGACGACCGGGACGATCGGCAACGCCCTCCAGAAGGGGTCCGACGTCAAGCTCAACGGTGTGCCCGTGGGGACGGTGACGTCGGTCGAGGCCGCTGAGGAAGGGGCCACGCTCACCCTCGCGCTCGAGCCCGAGATCGCCGACGAGCTCCCGCCGGACACGGTCGCGCGGCTGCTCCCCAAGACACTGTTCGGTGAGCGATACGTGGCGCTCCAAGCACCCGAGGAGTCCCTTGGCGGCGCGCTCTCGTCGGGGGACACGATCCGCCAGGACACCTCAGACGAGGCGATCGAGCTGGAGGAGGTCTTCGACGAGCTCCTCCCGCTGCTCCAGTCGATCCAGCCCGAGAAGCTGTCCGCCACCCTCGGCGAGCTGGCCGCGTTCCTGCGCGGACGCGGCACCGAGATCGGCGACTCGATGTCGAGCTGGGCCGGCTACATGGACAAGATGAACCCGTTGGTGCCGCAGATGGCCGAGGACTTCGGCAAGCTCGGTGAGCTCGCGGTCGAGTACGAAGAGGCGCTGCCCGACCTCATCAACGCGCTCGACACGATGACGACCACCTCCAAGACCCTGACCGAGCAGCGCACCGAGCTCGGCGAGGTGTATGCGAACGTCATCGCCGCCGGAGACGAGACCACCGGCTGGGTCAAGGACAACAAGAAGACGATCATCGTCCTCTCGGAGGAGAGCCGCGTCGCGCTGAAGGCCACCGCCCCGTACGCCTCGCAGTTCCCTTGCCTGCTCCGGGCCACCAGCGCGTTCGTCCCGCAGATGGACGACGTGCTCGGCGCCGGGACGGACGAGCCGGGCATCCATGTCGTGCTCAACGTCGTCGAGTCCCGCGGCAAGTACCTGCCAGGCAAGGACCGCCCGCGCTACCGCAGCAACGGCAAGCCGCGGTGCCCGTACATGAACGGCCAGACCGGTACGACCCCCGTACGGGCCGCGGACGAGCCACCGGCGATCCCCGCGCCGCCGTCGAGCCGCCTCGAGCAGCAGTTCGCGGACGGCGGCGGGCTCGGTGAGGCCAACTCGCCCGGCGAGAACCAGCTCATCGCCGAGCTCGTCGCGCCGACCCAGGGCCTGGCGCCGGCCGAGTACCCGTCCTGGTCGAGCCTTCTCGTGGGCCCCACCCTCCGCCACACGAAGGTGACGCTCAAATGACCTCGACCCTGATCAAGAGCATCGTGTTCACGGTGGTCACGGTCCTGGCGACCCTCGCGCTCGCCGGCACGATCCGCAACAGCACGAGCGGCGAGTCCACGGTCTATACGGCGCTGTTCTCCGACGCGACCAGCCTCAACCGGGGTGACGACGTACGGATGGCGGGCGTCAAGGTCGGCACCGTCGAGACCATCGAGGTCGCCGACCGCAGCGTCGCCAAGGTGACCTTCACGATCTCCGACACCGTCACGCTGACGACCGGCGCGACCGCACAGCTGCGGTTCCGCAACCTCGTCGGCCAGCGCTACATCTCGCTGATGCCGGCGGAGACCACCGGCGCGCCGTTGCCCGAGGGGCACACCTTCACCGTGAGCGAGACCCGGCCGGCGCTCGACCTGACGATGTTGTTCAACGGGTTCCAGCCGCTGTTCAAGATGCTGAACCCCGACGACGTCAACCAGCTCAGCTCGGAGATCATCGCCGTCTTCCAGGGTGAGGGCGCGACCGTCGAGGGGCTGCTGTCGAGCACGGCCAGCCTCACGTCGACGCTCGCCGAGCGCGACGAGGTGATCGGTCAGCTCGTGACCAACCTCAACGACGTGCTGACGGTCGTCAATGACCGTACGGACCAGCTCGACACGACACTGGTGACCCTCCAGAAGCTCGTCAGCGGGCTGGCCGCCGACCGCGCCGCGATCGGCGACTCGATCGCGGGGATCGGGGCCCTGACCACGAGCGTCAGCGGGTTGCTCGAGGAGACACGGCCGCCGCTCAAGGGCTCGATCGCGGCGCTCGAGGACGTGTCGGCCGTGCTCGCCGACAACGAGGAGGTCGTCGACACCTTCCTCCAGCGGCTCCCGGCCAAGCTCGACAAGATCGGTCGCCTCGCGAGCTATGGCTCCTGGCTCAACTTCTACGTGTGCTCCATCGAGGGCCGCATCCCGATGCCGGAGGGCTACATGGGTGATCTCGGCGTGAAGCCGGTCGCAGGGAGGTGCCGCTGATGAGTCGGGTGAAGCGCAGATATCCCACGTCGTTCGCGGAGCGCAACAAGGTCGTCCTCGCGATCGTGGGCATGCTCTCGATGGCGCTGATCTTCCTCGTGACGTTCAACGCCGACGCCATGCCGGTGATCGGCGGCGGCGACATCCGCGAGGCGCGCTTCGCCGAGGGCGGCGGCCTCAAGAAGGGCAACGAGGTCAGGGTCGCCGGCGTCAAGGTCGGCAAGGTCACCGAGATCTCGCTCGACGGCGCCCAGGTCGTCGTGAAGTTCCGGATCAAGGACGTCGAGCTCGGCAGCGAAACGCGGGCCGCGGTCAAGGTCAAGACGATGCTTGGCCAGAAGTACTTGGCGCTCGAACCGGCCGGGACGACGCCGCTGGACGGAGCGATCCCGGTCGAGCACACGATGACCCCGTACGACGTCAACGCGGCGTTCTCCGACCTCTCGACGACGATCGACGAGATCGACACGGAGAAGATGGAGGAGAGCTTCCTGACGCTCGCCGACGCCTTCCGTGACACCCCGGAGTCGGTGCAGACCATGGTCGCGGGACTGACCGACCTGTCGCGGACGATCTCGAGCCGCGACGAAGAGCTCGCCGAGCTGTTCGCGTCGACGACGCAGGTCACGAGCACGCTGCGCAACCGCAACGATGAGTTCGAGAAGATCATCACCGACGGCAGCGACCTGCTCGGCGAGCTCCAGGCGCGGCGCGACGCGGTCAAGGCGATGTGGGAGGGCACGGCGTCTCTCAGCCGTGAGATGAAGGGGCTCGTCGCCGACAACGAGGAGCAGCTGCGCCCGGCGCTCGCCAAGCTCGACGAGGTCACCGAGATCCTTCAGCGCAACCAGGACAACCTCAACGCCGCGCTGGCCAAGATCGGCCCGTACTACCGGATGCTGGCGACTTCGATGGGCAACGGACGGTGGGTCGACTCGTACATCTGCGGCCTCTTCGACGCCCAGGGCAGGCCGGTCCTCGACAACGACGTCCTCCGCAACTGCTCGCCGAAGGCTGGAGGTGCCCGATGAGGATCAACCTCAAGCAGTGGACGATCGGTGCGGTCATCATCGCCGCGCTCGGGCTGTCCGGCTTCGCGTCCGACCGGGTGATCGCCGCGGGCGGCACCGAGGTGACCGCGTTGTTCGACGCCACGATCGGCCTCTATCCAGGATCGGACGTGCAAGTCCTCGGCGTCGCGATCGGCACCGTGACGGCGGTGGAGCCCGAAGGCGGTCAGGTCCGCGTGTCGATGAAGCTCGACCGGGGCCAGCACGTCGCCGCGGACACGAGCGCCGTGATCGTCGCGCCGACGCTGGTCAGCGACCGGTTCGTCCAGCTCACCGAGCCGTACGTCGGGGGAGCGAAGCTCGAGTCCGGCGACGAGATCACGAAGACCGCGGTGCCGGTCGAGATCGACGAGCTCTACGCGAGCCTCAACGACGTCGGCCAACGCCTCGGCCCCGAGGGCGCCAACCGCAACGGTGCGCTGTCCGAGCTGCTCACGGTCGCCGCGGACAACCTCAAGGGCCAGGGCGCCGACATCAACGAGATGTTCGGCGAGTTCGGCAAGGCCACCAAGACGCTGTCGAACTCCGACGACGACCTGTTCGCGACGATCGCGAACCTCAAGGAGTTCAACGACATGCTCGTCGAGAACGACACGTCGGTGGCCCAGGTCAACCGGCAGTTCGCCGAGGTCGCCGACTACCTCGCCGAGGACCGCGAGAGCATGGCCGGCGCGATCGCGAGCCTCGGTGACTCGCTGGCCGTCCTCGACGACTTCATCCGCGACAACCGGGGCAACCTCAAGACCAGCGTCGACAAGCTGAAAGGCCCGACCCGGGTGCTGGTCAACCAGCAGAAGTCGCTTGAGGAGGCGGTGCAGACCATCCCGCTGGCCCTCCAGAACTTCCTCAACGCGTACAACATCGAGACGAACACCGTCGACGGGCGCGGCAACCTCAATGAGCTGTCGCTGTGGTCGACGAACGGCCTCGACGCCCAGTCGTCCGACGACGCGCCGCCGGTGCTCCTGCCCGGGCTAGGGGAGGACCGATGAAGCCGCATCGCTGGTTGAGCTTGTCGCAGCCCCGCCGCTGGTTGAGCTTGTCGAAACCGAGCCTGTCGAAACCGAGCACCCGCTGGTTGAGCCTGTCGAAACCGAGCCTGTCGAAACCCGCTGTCCTCGCTGCCGTCGCGACGTTGACGCTCACCGGCTGCAGCGTCGGCAGCGTGTACGACGCGCCGCTGCCCGGCGGCGCGGACGTCGGCTCTGACCCGGTCACGATCACTGCCGACTTCGACGACGTGCTCGACCTGGTCCCGCAGTCGAGCGTCAAGGTGGACAACGTCGACGTCGGTCGTGTCTCCAAGATCGCGCTGAATCCCGGCGGCCGCAGTGCCAAGGTGACGCTCGTCGTCAACGACAGCGTGCGGCTGCCCGCAGGGACAACCGCCCGGCTCCAGCAGACCTCGCTGCTCGGCGAGAAGTACGTGGCGCTGGTACGCCCGGCCGCCGCCGAGCCAGGCGACCCGGTCGGCGACGGCGACGAGATCCCGCTCGCGGCGACCTCCCAGGCCGCGCAGGTCGAGCAGGTGCTCGGCGCGCTCTCGATGGTGCTCAACGGCGGCGGGATCGGGCAGTTCCAGGAGATCTCCCGTGAGCTGCAGGCCGTGAGCAAGGGGCGCCCGGAGGAGATCAAGGGTTTCCTCCGTGAGATGGAGGGATTCGTCACCGCGCTCGACGAGCGCAAGGGCGCGATCACCGATGCCATCGACGGGCTCGCCTCGCTGTCGCAGACGCTCGAGCAGGACACCGACAAGATCGCGTCGGCGCTCGACGGGCTGAGCCCCGGCATGGAGGTCCTGGTCGAGCAGCGGACGCAGCTCGTCGCGATGCTCGAGGCGCTCGACCGTCTCTCGGACGTCACGGTCGACACGCTGGACAAGGCGCAGAAGGACATCGTTGCCGACTTCGAGCTGCTCGAGCCGATCCTCGAACAGCTCGCGAAGGCGGGCGAGGACCTCCCGAAGTCGCTGGAGATCCTGCTGACGTACCCGTTCCCGGACTCGGTGCTCGGCGCGATCAAGGGCGACTACATGAACGTCTTCATCACGACGAACTTCCGGACGCTTCCGGCGGGCTGCAAGGCGGCCGGGTGCTCGTGGCCGCAGGTGCCGGGCAGCGCTCAGACCGGATCCGCGCCGAGTCCGGTGGACGCGGACCGCCTGACCGTACGGAACGACCCGCCGACGCTGCTGCCGCCCACGGACTCGCCGACGCCGGGTGCGCCCGGGCCGACGATCCCCGTACCGACTGACAGTCCGGCGTCGCCGTCGCCGTCGCCGTCGCCCTCACCCTCGCCGTCTCCGGAGTCGCCGTCGCCGACGGCCCCGGAGTCGCCGAGCGCGACGCCGGACGACCCCGCGACCCCACCGAAGGAGGGTGACGACTGATGCTGACCGGTCGTACGAAGACCCAGCTCGTCGCGTTCGTGGTGGTCGCGCTGCTCGCCACCACATACCTCGGGGCGAAGTACGTGGGGATCAACCTGTTCGGCTCCGGCTACACGATCACCGTGTCGCTGCCCGAGACGGGCGGCATCTTCACCAACGGCGAGGTGACCTACCGCGGGGTGCCGATCGGGCGCATCGAGAGCTTGAAGGCCACGGACGACGGCGTCGAGGCCGTTCTCAAGATCGACGCCGACGCGCCCGACATCCCGGCCGACGTCACCGTCAAGGTCGCGAACCGCTCGACGATCGGCGAACAGTACATCGACCTGCGGGGCGACACCGGGGGCGAGACGCTCGCCGCGGGCGCTCAGCTCAGCGCGGGCCAGGAGGCGATCCCGCAGCCGATCGACGTGCTCCTCCGTACGTCCCGCGACTTCGCAGACTCGGTGCCCCAGGAGGACCTGACGACGGTCATCGACGAGGGGTACAACCTCTCGCAGGGGGCCAGCGGAGACCTCACGCAGCTGCTCGACGCGTCGCTGGAGTTCCACGAGATCGCCGACAAGAACTTCCTCGTCAGCGCCGCGCTCATCCGCAACTCCGAGACGGTGCTCGACACGCAGCTCGCTGCCGCCGACAGCATCAAGAGCTACAGCGAGAGCCTCGACCTCCTCGCCACCACGCTCGCCGATGCCGACGGCGACCTGCGTGCGCTGATCGCCAGCTCGCCGGTCGCGGCCCAGGAGATCAACCAGCTCTTCAAGGACGTCGGGGTCCCGCTGGGCGTCCTCATGAGCAACCTCGTCTCGACGGCACAGGTCTTCGGCACGAACTCCCAGGGTGTCGAGGACGCGCTCATCCGCATCCCCGAGGCGATCAGCATCGGGTGGGCGGTCAACGGCTCGAAGGGCCTGAACCTCGGGCTCACTCCCACGTTTTTCGACCCGCTGCCCTGTGTGGCGGGCTACGGTGGCACCGAGCTGCGCGAGGGGACCGACACGAGCGCGGGCAAGCCCTTCAACAAGAAGGCGCGCTGCACCGCGAGCCCGAGCTCAGGGAAGAACGTCCGCGGACCTCACAGCTTGCCGAAGAAGAGCAACGGCTCGGCCGCGGCGAAGGTGACCGTCCCGTCGACGATGGGCGACCTCCTGGGAGGGAGCGAATGACCGTGGACCAGATCGAGGAGCCGGCCGACACGGACGAGGCGAACGACCCGTCCGACCCGTCCGACCCGTCCGAGGCGACGGCGGCGAGCGACACGACGACGGCGGCCGCGCCGCGTTGGCGACGGTTCGTCCTGCCGGCTGCGGCGGCCCTCGTCTTCGCCGTCGGCGTCTTCCTGTGGTGGAGCGCCGCCACGGACGAGCAGCTCAGCCAAGCCGAGGTTCGTGACGAGGTGCTGATCGCGGCGACCCACCACATCGAGACCATGAACACCCTCGACTACCGCGAGGTGGACGCTGGCCTCGAGGCATGGATGGACGTCACGACCGGCACGCTCCACGACCAGCTCGCCCAGGTCGGTGACGACGAACGCCAGCTGCTCGCCGACCAGAAGAAGATCTCGACGGGCAAGGTCGTCGACAGCGCTGTCTTCTCGCTCGACGGCGACACGGCGACCGTCGTCGCCTCGGTGGAGGTGACGGTCAAGGACGATGCCGACCCGGACGCCGAGCCGACCCTCAAGCGCAACCGGTTCAGCGCCGACGCCGTGAAGGTCGGGGACCAGTGGCTCCTCGAGAACCTCCAGCAGGTGGCGGTGAACCTCTCGTGACGACCGTGCGTACGCGGCTCTCCGTACTGCGCCCGCACCTCGTGCTGGCCCTCCTGGTCGCCCTGACCGTCTTCGGGCTCGTCGGTGTCTGGATGGCGTACGACATCCGTTCGACACCCGCCGCCCAGAACCTCGCCGTCGTCGACACGACCGCGACGGCCGAGGTCCAGTCGGAGGTGTCGCGGGCGCTCACCCGGGTGCTCAGCTACAGCTACGACGACCCGACGACGACCGAGCAGGCTGCCGACGAGGTGCTGTCCGGCGACGCGCGCAAGGAGTACGACACGTTGTTCGCGTCGCTCCAGGAGCGCGCTCCCGGTCAGCAGCTCGTGCTCACCGCCCAGGTCCAGATGGCGGCGGTCAAGGAGCTCACCGACGACACCGCCACGCTGCTGGTCTTCCTCGACCAGTCGTCTCAGCGCGTCGACGACAAGGAAGCGAGCGTCTCGGCGGCGCAGCTGGCGGTCGAGGCCAAGAAGGTCGACGGCGCCTGGACAGTCACGGGCCTCACCCCACTGTGACGGTGAGGTTGGCGCGACGGCGCTGGTCGAGCGGGTACGCCCGCCGGTCGAGGCGAGCGTCGAGCAGCGCGCACGCGCGCTCGGCCTGACCGGCGCTGACGAGGCAGAAGAGCAGCGTCTCCTCGACGACCTCGCGCTGCGCGGCAGAGCCACCCACCTGGACGAGCACGGGCAGGACGTCGTCGAGCAGCGCGATGGCGTCGGTCCAGCGCCGCTCGCCTGCCGCCAGGAGGGCGTCGCACACGGTCGCGACGGCCGTACGGACGGCGGCCTCGGGCGAGTTGCGGCAGTGCTGCGCGAGTGCGGCGAGCCGCTGGTGCTCCTCTGCGCTGGCGAGCGCGAGAGCGGCATGCAGCGCCACGAACGGCGTCTCGGGCCGCTCGAGGAGCGCGACGTCGACGGCGTCGAGCACCGGCTGGACGGGCGGCGCCGCCTCCGACATCGTCATGCGCCAGCGCCACAGCAGCGAGCCCGAGTCGATGAGCGCGCGGACCCCGGTCACGGTCGGCGGGGCGAGCTGCGAGTAGTAGCGCTGGCGTACGGCTTCGGTGTCGCCGAGCGCGAGCTCGTGCAGCGCGGCGTGCCACGAGAAGTGCGCGCGGTGGCTCGCGGAGCGTCCGCTCTCGGCGACCCAGTGATCGAGCCACACGCGTCCGCCCTCGTGCTGCCCCGTCTCGTACATGACGTGCGTCAGCGCGTGCACGGCGTGGCCTGACGACGGCTCGCACGACAGCGCGCTCTCCGCGAGCAGGCCGGCCTCCTCGAAGCGGCCCTGGTCCTGGCGGGTGAAGGCGAGCAGCGAGATGTACCACCAGTGGTCGCCGTACGCGGGCGCCAGGCCCTCGACGAGGTCCCACGCCTCCTGCTGCACGTCGGTGACGCCGGAGAACGCGATCGTCGGGACGGCGGCCGAGACCGCGAGGATGTCGCGCGGGTGCGTCGCGAGGTGGTTCATGAGTGCCCGCGCGCCCTTGTGCCGGACGTCGCGGACACGCTGCCCGACGACATCGACGAGGCTGCGCTCACGCTCGTCGCCGCGCTTGCGGACGGCGCGCCGGGCGGCCTCGAGTGAGGCCTGCACGTCGGCGTCGGCTCCGGCCTCGTGGCCGAGCAGCGCCAGCGTCGCGTGCCCGAGCGCGAAGTCGGGGTCGTGCGCGACCGCCTCGCGCAACGGCACCTCGACGTCGTCCTGCAGTCGCATGAGGCGCTCGAGACCGGCGTTGTACGCGGCGGCGGCCTCGGCCGTCGTCGAGAGGGGGAGGCCCAGCGGGTCACGAGGACGGGCCGCCGGGTGGTGACCGCTGACGAGCCGGCCGTCCGCGAGGCGACGAGGCTGCGGCGCGACCGCGTCGAGGACGGAGGTGGCGACCGCGAGCGCCTGGCTGCGGATCTCGGGCACCGCCGTCGACTCCCACAGCTCGCCGCGACGCAGCGCGCCGAGCGTCCAGACTGGAGCGTCGGCACGCCCCTCGGAGTCGACGAGGCGACCACCCTGCGTACGAAGGCCCATGCCGGCCGTCGCGACCTCGGCCAGCGCAGCGCCGCCGCGCGGGCGGAGGAGGTCGTCGAGGAACGGGTCGCCGACCGTCCGGATGTCGGCACGCGGCCCCGTACAGTTCACGACCCAGCCCACGTCGTACGAGGCCTCGCCGCCCCCTTCGCTGGTCGACCCTGTCCCTTCGCTGGTCGAGCCTGTCGAGACCCGCACCCGCAGCCCGCCGCCCGGCAGCGGCTCGGCGCCGAGGACGGAGCCGGTGCCGAGGACGAGCCGCCCCGCCTGGCGCAGGCCGCCGATCAGCGCGGCGCTCGACGGGGCCATGCGATGCCGCAGGACGTTCCAGGCGCCGGCGTGGTCGGCGACGAACGCGCGCTTGTCGGCCTCGCTCAGGCGCCCCCACAGCGTCGACACCTGGAACCGCAGCCCGTCGGCGCCCGGCCGCCAGTCGCCAGAGTCACGGCGCACGCTCGCGAGGTGGCGGGCCGCGGCGTCGAGGATCGATGCCAGGTCGTCGCCCCAGTCGGAGACGTCGGGGATGGCGGCGAGCTTGAGCTCGGAGGCGTGGCGGCGGGGGAGTCGGCCGTGGCGGGAGATCGCGCGGACCACCCGGTCGTCGCGGGACCCGGCGTCGGTGAGCGACAAGGTGACGTCGACGGCCGTTAGTCCCGTACCGACGAGCAGGACGTCGCCCGGGCCGGAGCGGTCTCGGCGGACGACGTCGACTGCGCCGGGTGCCCACGGGTCGGGGACGAAGAAGGCCGAGCCGGTCAGCGCTTCGGGCGCCCAGGCGTGCCCGGCGGCGGGCAAGCCGGTGGCGACGACGACCGCGTCGGCGGCGAGGTCACGTCCGTCGGCCGTGGCGACGACGGCGCCGGAGGGCGTACGGCGCAGCGCGACCGCGCGGGTCCGGAGGTGGCGCAGCGACGCGAACTCGCCGGGCGGGCCCTGGTAGGCCTCGGTCAGCGTCTCGTCGAGGTAGCGCGCGTACTGGCGGCGCCGGGCGAACGTCCCGGGATCGCTGCCGTGCTCGGCGTCCTCGCGGGTGCGCCACGCCACGAAGTGGGCGGGGTCCTGGGGGAGCGCGCTCATCCCCGCGGCGGGGACGTTGAGGAGGTGCTGGTCGTCGAGCGTCCCGAACGACGGGCCGCGGCCCCAGCGGTCGGCCGGGTCGACGAGGACGACGTCGACGCCGGTGGAGCGTCCGCCCGCGGTCCGCGCGAGATGCAGCGCGACCAACGTGCCGGATGCTCCCGCGCCGACGATGACGACGGTCGGGCGGGTACGGCGGGGAGCGGTCACGGGTCACCTCGGTCCGGACGGAGCGCTGACTCGGGTAACTATAGTGACCAAGTTGAGTTTGGCGAAGCATGCTGCTTCCGCTGGCCCGGCTCCGTACGCGGCGGTACGTTGCGCCCGACGCGTGTGCGCGACGTCGAGCGGAAGGCGGGGGCCGGTGGCGGACGAGACGGACACGCCCCAGATGGCGCCGCTCGCGCACTCGCGTGACTTCTGGCGTCTGCTCCGCGACGCTGTCGTCTTCGGCGTCACCCTCGCGTTCGGGGGGCTGGTGTTCCTCTTCGTCGTCGAGAACGGCGACTTCTGGAGCGACCCGACGAGCAACGGCTGGTGGGGCGGGCGGTGGTGGTGGGTCGCCGTCACCGCAGGCGCCGGGCTGGTCGTCGGCCTCATCCGTCACTTCCTGCGGATGCCGGCGCACGTCCCAGGGCTCGTCGACGAGCTGGCTGAAGAGCACGTCGAGCCGCGGAGCGTGCCCGGCACGGTCGCCGTGTCGACCGTCTCCCTCGTCGGCGGAGCCAGCCTCGGTCCGGAGGCCGCACTCGGCTCCATGGGCGGGGGACTCGGCACGCTCGTCGGCCAGCGCCGTACGGATCCGGACATGCAGAAGGCCACGATGCTCACCGGGACAGCGGCCTCGTACGGAGGGTTGCTCGCCTCGCCGATCGTGGCGACGCTGCTCGTGCTCGAGCTGGCCAAGCCGCACCGGCGTCGCTTCACGCACGTGGTGTTCGGGTCGCTGGTGTCGGCGACGGTCGCGTTCGCGATCTTCTACCCGATCGCGGGGACGACGTTCCTCGGCATCTACGAGGTCCCCTCCTACACGTTCGAGGACTGGCACATCCTCGCGGGCGTGGGCCTCGGGCTCGCTGCCGCGGCCGGCGCGCTCGTGCTCGCCGTCATCACGGGGGTGGTGCGCCGGCTCGTCGCTCCGCTCACGACGAAGACGGTCGTACGGCCGGTGGTCGGGGGAGTGGTGTTCGGCCTCGTCGCTGTCGCGCTCCCGCTGACGCTGTTCACCGGGAGCGACCAGCTCGAGACCGTGGTCGGGTCCGGGTCGAGCCTCGGTGCCGGGTTCCTGCTCGTGATCGTGCTGGCGAAGATGGTCACGTTCGCGGTCTGTACGGAGTCCGGCTTCATCGGTGGTCCGTTCTTCCCGATGCTGTTCATCGGCGGGACGTACGGCTATGCGATCCACCTGCTCGTGCCGGACATCCCGGTCGCGCTCGCGTTCAGCTGCGTCTTCGCCGCGCTGCCCGGGGCGATCGTCGCCGCGCCGTTCTCGCTCGTCCTGATGGCGGCGCTCATGATGGACCTCGGGGCGCTGGAGACGGTGCCGATCGCCGTCGCCGTCCTCACCGCGTACATCGCGGTGACGGGGTCGGGGGTGCTGGTCGCGATGGCGAGCCGCCGGCGGAAGGCGCCGGCGTGAGGGGCAGGGTTGGGCCTGCGGGAGGCGTCCTGTACTGTCTTACCTACCGACGCGGGGTGGAGCAGTTCGGTAGCTCGCTGGGCTCATAACCCAGAGGTCGCAGGTTCAAATCCTGCCCCCGCTACAAAGACTCAGGCCCGCAGATCAGTTGATCTGCGGGCCTGAGTGCGTGTGGCCGCGCGTCGACCCGCAGCCGGGCGGCGTCCTTGCGGGTGGAAGGCCGAACTGGGTCGCGTATCGGCGAGGGATCGGACGTGGGCAAGGTGATCGCGTTCCTCCTCTCCGAGGGCAGCGGCTGGATCACGGCCCAGGACATCGAGGCGTCAGGTGGCTTCGACCTCTGAGACCGCGAAGTCTCCTAGAGCGTCGCGCCGATGATCGAGGCGTACGCTGCCTCGCCCGCGGCATTCGGGTGAAGAGGAGATGCGGGGCTGGTGGGAACAAGTCCCTCGACCCATCGCGTGGCGGGTGCCTGGCACGCATCGTGCCCGACGCTCGGCGTCTCGACGTCGACATATTCCGCGTCGTTGGCCGCCGCTACCGCGGCGATCGTGACGTTGAGCTGGTGAACCTTTTCTTGCAGATAGTTCGCGTCCTTCGGCAACCACGGCTGCTTCGGCCAGCATCCGTTGCGTTTGATGTAGTACCCGTAGCCGGTGACGAGGACCCGCGCCTGCGGAGACAGCGCGTGAATGCGCTGGAGGGACGCGGCGAGATCAGGCGCGAAATCATTGATCCGGTTGGCGATCTTGTCGACACCGCCAGCGGTGAGCGCGTTCATGCACGGGGTGGCGAAGTAGTTGAGCCGGATGCAGTCCTGGGCGACGCCGACGAGGCCGGCGTCATTGCCGCCGATCGTGAGTGTGACGAGGGTGGTATCAGGCTTCAGAGCATCGAGCTGAGCGGGTGCGGTGCCGGCGTCAACGCCAGCGAGCGACAGTTTCATGGGAGAGAACAGGTCGCCCGTGTCGGCGCCGCTGCACGTCACGTCGGTGAAGGACGTGGCCTTGACCTGCGCGGCGAGCAGGCGCGCGTAGTTGCGGGTCGAGCGGCCGCACGCGATCGGCCCGGTGAACGGAAGGATCAGTGGTCCAGAGGCCATCGAGTCACCGAGGGCTACGTATTTGACGGGTTCGTCGGCGGTCGCCGGCGACGCCACAACCAGTCCCGCGAATGCCGAAATGCACGCCGTCGCGAGCGCGACGACGGCGGTCCGGCGACGGGAATTGATGAAGCGAAGTCTCATGCTGACACCTCGAAGTTCTCGGCGAATAGTTCGGGTGAGGAATATGCTGCCGAGGTGGTAACAGCGAGTTCATCATCATGTGACTTAGATTTATTAGGCGCGCTTTGTGACGAGCAACAAGGGGGAAACGGCGGATCCGTTGCGGATCGCCGGTGAGCCGATCGCGTCTCGACTGCGCATCGGCGCGCCTGAGCTTGCCCGAAATGTCGTCGCGCAGATGCTCGCGGAGATCCCCGCCTATTCCGATCTCCCCTTCGAGGAGCTCACCCACGACATCGTCGACATCGTCGAGCGCTGCCTGCGTATGACCGCAGACGTCGTCGAGCGTCGGTGCCCGGCGAGCAGTGGTGAGTTCGAGCCGCTGCGTGAGTCCGCGGCACATCGCGCGGATGAGGGCGTGCCCCTCGACTCGATCCTTTCCGCCTATCAGCTTGGACTGGCGATGTGCTGGGAGCGGATATCCACCGACGCCAGCCCTGATGATCTCGCCGATATGCGAGAGGCGTTGGGGCACATTCTGGACGTTCATCGCAAGATGGTGGTGGCTGTCACGAGTGCCTACATGGAGGCACGTCGGCTTGTCGACGGTGAGGAGCGCGAGGGTCGGCACGCGGCGATGAGTGCCTTGCTGGCCGGCGAAGCCGACGCGTCGACGGGGCTCACGCCGGCACCTGAATACGTCGCCATGGTGCTTGCTATCGCGCCCCACCCCGATGAGCAGGCGCCGGGTGCCAGCGCGGGGATCGCTGCGCGGCGCAAGCTTCGTCGTGTGCGCGAGCTGCTGGATCGTGTCGGTGCGGAGCAGGCTCTCGTACGTCTTGACTCGACTGGGGGCACGGTGCTGTTCCCCACGGAGGGCCCCGCCGACTGGGACGACTTGCGCAAGGTCGTCGCCGGTGCCGCCGAGTCAGCGGGCGTCGATGTCACGGCTGCGGCAAGCGTGGTGAAGCCCTCGCAGATCCCGAGCGCCGTCGCGCAGGACCGCGAGATCATCGACCTCGTACGCCGTACCGGTCGGCCGCCTGGTCTCTATCAGCTCGCCGACGTGCTGCTCGACTATCAGCTGAGTCGGGCGACGGCGGCGCTGCCGGGCCTCGCGATGCTTCTCGAACCGTTGGAGGCGCGGCCGGAGCTGCTCAACACGCTCGAGCTCTATCTGCAGCTAGGGCTTGATCGGAGGGCGACGGCGTCGGCGTTGCACGTGCATCCGAACACGGTCGACTACCGGATCCGCCGCATCGACACGCTCACCGGCCTGTCGCCGATCCGGCACCAGGATCTGCCAGGGCTGCGGGCGGCGCTGATCGCCCGCGCCCACCGGGCCGACGGCGCCAGTGGTTGAGGAACTCGGGCGCGTGGTCGTCGTGGAACAGATCCTTATCCGCAACCTTCCCGCAGGGGTGAGCGCGTCACCGAACGGCCGTCGCCCAGGCGGCGGAAATGACCGTCGTCTCACGCAACACGCGGCACTTCGCGGCCCTCGGCGTCCCCTGCATCAACCCGTGGCGGCCGGGAGGGATGTGACCGCACAGGCCAACCCGCGTGCGGGGTCGGAGATGGCGTCCGCTAGGCTCGTGTCACCGACGCGGGGTGGAGCAGCTCGGTAGCTCGCTGGGCTCATAACCCAGAGGTCACAGGTTCAAATCCTGTCCCCGCTACAAAGAAAGACAGGGCCCGATCTGCGGAAGCGCAGATCGGGCCCTGATGCTTTCTCGCGCTCCGTTCGCGGCCCTAGTGTGGTGTCTCGTGACCGACGCCCAGAAGCCCGTCGCGGGTGACGCCGCCGCGCGTGGGTCGCGTCGCAAGGAGCGCACCCGCGTGCTCCTGCTCGACGCGGCAGAGCTCCTGCTGTCGCAGCGGGCGCCGGAGGAGATCCGGGTCGAGGACGTCGCTGCTCAGGCCGGGGTCTCGGCCGCCTCGGTGTACGTGCACTTCGGGACCAAGGACGCGCTCTTGGCAGCCGTCACCGAGCGGGTCCTGGCCGTGGCCACGGACGCGCTCCGATCGGCGTACACGGCGGAGGTGCCCCCGCTCGAGCGTTTCGCCGGTGTCGGCACCGCCTACATGCAGTTGCTCCTCGAACACCCCGCGGTGGTGAAGTACCTGACCGTGACCGGTGAACGCGGTCCTCGCACGCCTGTCGAGGCCGAGGTCGTCGCGCGGTTCAGCCAGCTCCGGCGCGAGTTCGAGGAGAGCATCCGCGATGCCGTGGAGGCGAGCGCGATCCGCCGGGTCGATCCGGAGCTCATGTCGTACGTCCTGTTCGGCGCCTGGAACGGGATCGCCGCGCTGGCGCTGCGGCGCGATGACCTGATGCTGTCGCCCGAGCGCATCGAGCGGGCAGTGAGCGAGGCCGGGGTGGCACTTCTCGATGGTCTGATTAACTAGAGTCCGCCTCTAGGTTCCCTCGGAAAGCGGTCCACCATGACGCAGACAGCGACGTCCCTGCCCCTCGGCCGCGAAGCCGGCGACGAGACCTGGGACGCCGTGGTGGTGGGCGCCGGTCCGGGTGGCCTCACGTGTGCGGCGTACCTCGCAGCCAACGGCAAGCGGGTGCTCGTGCTCGAGGCCAACCAGGTCGTCGGTGGCAGCACCCAGGTCTTCCGCCGCGCGGGCAACAAGTTCGAGTTCGACGTCGGCACGCACTACGTCGGCGAGTGCGGTCCCGGCGGTCGGATGCAGACCGCGCTCTCCGGGCTGGCGCTCACCGAGCGCATCAACTGGCTGCGACAGCGCCCGGAGGGCCACTGCCAGGTGATGATCCCTGGCACCACGTTCCAGACGCCGACCGGCTGGGACACGTACCTCGACCGCCTGATCGCGGCCTTCCCCGAGGAGGAGGCGGGCCTTCGTCGCTGCGTCACGATCATGCGCACCATCGCCACCCGCGAGCGGCCGCGCCGCCGCCCGTTCGCGCTGCTGCGCTGGGGCGTACGACCCATCACGACGCTGATGGCCGCGTGCGGTCTGAGCCCCGACGCGCAGGCGGTGGTCCTCGCGGAGAACGGCGACTACACGTGGCCCCCGCACCGGACGCCCACGGCGATGCACGCGGGCTTCCTCCATCACTACCTCCAGGCCGGTGCCTACTACCCGCGGGGCGGCGGCCAGGTCATCGGCGCCCACCTCACCGACGTCGTCCAGACGCACGGGGGTCAGGTCCGAACCAAGGCCAGGGTCGACAAGATCCTGATCGAGGACGGGCGCGCCGTCGGTGTCCGCCTTCGCGACGGCGAGGAGATCCGCGCCGAGGCCGTGGTCTCCGCGGCCGACTTCAAGAAGACGTGGGCGGAGCTGGTCGGGGACGAGCACCTGACCCGACGGCTGCGGCGCAGGCTGGGGAGCCTGGAGATGACGCTGCCGATGTTCGCGGTGTACGTCGCCCTCGACGTCGACCTGCGCGAGCGGGACACCCCGCCGCTGGCCTGGGTGTGGCCCACCAACGACATCGACGGCTACTACCGCGAGGTCGCCGCGGGGCGCTGCCCCGAGCGCATGCCCGTGGGAATCAGCTGCCCCACCGCCAAGGATCCTGAGGGGACGCACTCGGCGCCCGCGGGCTACTCGACGCTCGAGCTCGTGAGCTGGGCGCCCAAGGACTACGCGTTCTGGAACGTCGAGACAGGGCCTGCGGACGGCGGGCGCTACGGCCGCGACGAGCGCTACCTCGAGCTCAAGGAGGAGCTCACCCAGCGTGTGCTCGACACCGCCGAGCTGATGATCCCGGACATCCGGGAGCGGATGGTCTTCTGCGAGGCGTCCACCCCGATCACCCAGGAGCGCTTCACCCTCACCACCGACGGCTCCTGCTACGGCATCGCCCCGCTCCTGAAGAACCTGGGACCGTTCCGGCCGCGCGTGACGACGCACATCCCGGGGCTGTTCCTCGCGGGGGGAAGCACGGAGCACATGTTCGGCATCAATGCCACGATCTACGGCGGCATGGGCACGGCCGGCGCCGTGCTCGGCCGCGACCTCGTCCAGGAGGTGCGCGAGGGCGCCGTCTTCGTGGACGAGGCACGCCTGACGGAGATCACGGACGACTTCGACCCGCTCCTCGCGTCGAAGCCCGGGTCCGGCATCCGTCGACCGGTGCGCCGCCGCCCCCGGGCAGCTGCCCCGACGAGCGGCTGAGGGGATCGGTTGCAGCGGTGACGTAGGATCCGCCGGGTGCACGATCAGCCCGGCATCGCCCCCGACGACCTCGCGACCACTCTCAAGGTCCTCCGACAGCTCTCCGACCTCCACCCCGACCACCCGGATCTCCGGACGGTCAAGCGGGAGGCGTCGTTCATGTACAAGCTGATCAAGAAGGCGCGTCGCGACGAGATCCGCCGGGAGCGGCAGCGACACGACCAGGACGTCATCGAGAAGACGGCCACCGGCTCGCCGATGCGGATCGACGACGAGACGGCCGGCATCCCGCTGGTCTCGCATGCGCCGGGCGCCTTCGCCGGCGAGCTCATCACCGCTCGCGGGTGCTACATCTGCAAAGAGGACTTCACCCTCGTCGACGCCTTCTACCACTGGCTCTGCCCGCGGTGCGCGGCGATGTCGCACGCCAAGCGCGACCAGCGGACCGACCTCACCGGCAAGCGCGCGCTGCTCACCGGCGGTCGGGCGAAGATCGGCATGTACATCGCGCTGCGCCTGCTCCGCGACGGCGCGCACACCACCATCACCACCCGGTTCCCCAAGGACGCGGTGCGCCGGTTCGCCGCGATGGAGGACTCGTCCGAGTGGCTGCACCGGCTCAAGGTCGTCGGCATCGACCTGCGTGACCCCGCCCAGGTGATCAGCCTGGCCGACGACGTCGCCGCCGCAGGCCCTCTGGACATCCTGATCAACAACGCCTGCCAGACGGTGCGGCGGACGCCGGGCGCCTACTCGCGTCTGGTCGAGATGGAGGACGCCCCTCTGCCGCCGCACATCGCGCTGCCCGAGATGGTCTCCTTCGACGGCATGTCCGAGGCTCACCCTGCCGCGATCGCCGGCGCACTCTCGACCACGGCCGTCGCTCACCATGAGGGCGAGTCGCTCGAGGTCGCCGAGGCCGCGCACACTGCCGCCTCGATCACCGCACTGGCGCTCCAGGCCGGCTCGGCATCCCTGGCCGCGCACCTCGACGGCACCGCCGTGGATGCCGGCGGGCTGCTCCCGGACCTGCAGACCACGAACTCCTGGACCCAGGTCGTCGACCAGGTCGATCCGCTGGAGCTGCTCGAGGTTCAGCTCTGCAACTCGATCGCGCCGTTCCTGCTCGTCTCCCGGCTTCGCCCGGCGATGCGCGCCGCGGTCGACGCGGGTGCGCGGCGGGCGTACGTCGTCAACGTCTCGGCGATGGAGGGACAGTTCTCCCGCCGCTACAAGGGCCCGGGCCACCCGCACACCAACATGGCCAAAGCGGCGCTCAACATGATGACCCGCACCAGCGCGGGCGAGATGTTCGAGACCGACAAGATCCTGATGACCGCCGTCGACACCGGCTGGATCACCGACGAGCGGCCTCACCAGGAGAAGCTGCGGATCGCCGCGGAGGGGTGGCACGCTCCGCTCGACCTGGTCGACGGCGCCGCCCGGGTCTACGACCCGATCGTGCTCGGTGAGCGCGGGGAAGACCTCTACGGCTGCTTCGTGAAGGACTACGAGCCGTCGCCTTGGTGACCGCGGCCCTTTCCGAGCGCTCGCAGTCGGTCGCGCAGGTGGCGCTGCTCGGCGACGTTGACGGTCGCGGCGATCGCGCGACGGTACGAGGTGGCCGCCTCGTCCGTACGGCCAGCGCGCTCGAGCAGGTGGGCGCGGACGGCGTCGACGCGCGCGAGCCGGGGATGGTGAGCCTCGAGGCCGTCCAGGTCACAGAGCGCCGCCTCGGGCCCTCGCACCATGCTCGCTGCCACGATCCGGTTCAGCGTGATCGTCGGGTTGCGGCCGCCGGTGGTGTGCTCGAGCACCGTGTAGAGCGCGTGGATCTCGTCCCAGTCGGTCGCATCCGTGTCGGGTGCGTGGGCGTGGACACCGGCGATGCACGCCTGGAGGAGGTACGGGCCGGGGTCGGCGCCGGGGACGACCGCGTCGAGCAGGGCGAGTCCCTCGTCGACTGCCGACCGGTCCCACCGGCTGCGGTCCTGCTCGTCGAGCGGGACGAGCTGCCCCTGTGCGCCGACCCGCGCGGGATGGCGCGCCTCGGTCAGCAGCGTGAGCGCGAGCAGCCCGGCGACCTCGGTGGAGTCGGGAGCCGCCTCGCGCAGCAGACGTGCGAGGTGGATCGCCTCGCCGGCGAGGTCGGTGTCGTGGGCCGGCGCACCGCTCGTCGTGTGGTGGGCCTCGGTGAACATCACGTACAGGACGTCCAGAACCGGAGCCAGGCGCTCGGCCACGTCGCCCGGACGGGTGAACCCGCTGCCGACCTCGGCGAGCCGGCGCTTCGCGCGGGTGATCCGCTGGGCGATCGTCGCCTCGGGCAGCTGATAGGCGTTGGCGATCTGCGCCGTCGACAGTCCCGCCACCGCCCGTAGCGTCAGCGCGACCTGGGCCGAGCGCGCGAGCGCGGGATGGCAGCACAGCTGGAGCAGCAGGAGCGCGTCGTCGCTCTGCACGCCCTCGTGGCTCAGCGGCGCGTCTAGGAGCGCGACGCGACCCTCGCGGTCACGGCGCCGCCGGTCGCTGCGTACCCGGTCGACGTACCGGCGACGGGCGGTCACCGTCAGCCAGCCCTGCGGGTCGTCCGGCGGGGCCTTCGTCCAGTGGACGTGTGCCTCGAGCAGCGCGTCCTGCACGGCGTCCTCGCACACCTCGAACTGGTCGCGACCGTACGTGCGCAGCAGCGTGGCGAGGGTCCGTGGTGCCAGCACGCGCCACGGGCCCTCGCCGTCGAGACCGGGTACGGTCACCCGTCGCCCAGGTCGGAGAACACGACCGGCCGGATCTCGAGAGCCAGGCCGGGGATGCGGGCGTCCGGAATGAGGGTGGCGAGCTCGATCGCGCGCGCCTCGTCCTCGACGTCGAGCAGGTAGAAGCCGCCCATGAACTCCTTGGCCTCGACGAACGGGCCGTCGGTGACCTCGGGCTGGTCCCCGTTGCTCCGTACGACCTTCGAGCGGCTCGGGTCGCCGAGCGCCTGGGTGGCGATGAACTCGCCGTTCTCCTTGGTCGTGGCCATGAACTGCGTGTGGCCGTCTCCGATCGCCTGCTGCTGCTCCTCAGTGAGGTTCTCCAGGACGGTCGGGTCGACGTGCATCAAGATCAGGTACTTCACGATTCCTCCTGCGGTGGGACCCCGGGGCGGGGTGTCGATCGGTGGTCGTCACCGTCCTCGCTGGTACGACACCACGTCGCGAGAATCTTCGCCAGATTCGGCTGGAGGTGTCGAGATCGGCGTGCCCGTGGCGACCAGGGGGCATGACCTCACCACGGCTGAGCCTGATGCTCCTCCTCCTGCCGACGGCTGTCGTCGCCGTCGACCTCAACGTCCTCTTCCTCGCCGTACCCGAGCTCACCGCCGACCTCGGCGCGTCGGCCACCCAGCAGCTCTGGATCACCGATGTGTACGGGCTGGTCGTCGGCGTGCTCGCCATCGTGGCCGGAGCGGTCGGCGACCGCGTCGGCCGGCGGCGTCTCCTGCTGATCGGCTGCGCGGGATTCCTGGTGGCCTCCGTGCTCGCCGCGTACGCGACGACCCCGGAGTCGCTCCTGCTCGCCCGTGTCCTCCAAGGAGTCGCCGGCGCCACCCTCATGCCCTCGACGCTCGCCCTGATCGGCGACGTGTTCCCCGACGACGCGGCCCGTGCGCGGGCGATCGGCACCTGGGCGACGTGCCAGTTCGCGTTCGCCTCGCTCGGTCCGGTGGTGGGCGGGGTCCTGCTCCACTGGTTCTGGTGGGGGTCGGTCTTCCTGCTCGCGGTCCCGACGTGCGCGGTGGTGCTCGTGCTCGGCCGACGGCTGCTCCCGGAGTCACGTCCGGCCGACCGGGCGCCGCGGGTCGACATGCTCAGCGCCGGTCTGCTCATGGCCGCTCTCCTGGCGCTGTTCACGGCGGTCAAGGCATGCATCCCCGGATCTGCGACGCCGGTGCCGAGCGCTGCGGTTGCGGTGGCGGTGGTGGTCGCGGCCGGAGTCGCCTTCGTACGCCGTCAGGGCCGCCTCGCCGTCCCGTTCCTCGACCTGGACCTGCTGCGCGAGCGCGTGATCGTCGTGTCCGTCACGAGCCTGACCCTCGTCGCGGTGGTTCTCGCGGGCACCGGGTTCTGGGTGACGCAGTACCTCCAGTCGGTGGTCGGCCTCTCGCCCCTGGCCGCAGCGGTGGTGTTCATGCCGATGGGACTGGGCATCGGGGCGGGGTCGTACGCCGCTCCGCTCCTCGCCCGGCGCGTCGACCCTGACGTCCTGATCCCGGCCGGTCTGGTCGTGGCAGCGCTGGGGGCGCTCCTGCAGCTGACGGTCTCGGCGGACTCCGCGCCCGGCTACGCGCCGATGGTCGTGGCGATCACGCTGACGGCCTTCGGATGCGGGCCGCTGTTCGCCTTCGGCACGCACCGCGTCGTCTCCAGCGCTCCGCCGGCCGCCGCAGGACGGGCCGCCGCGCTCGCCGAGACGAGCAACCACCTCGGCTCCTCCCTCGGCTTCGCCGCCGTCGGCAGTCTGGCGACGGCGGTGTTCGCGCTGTCGCTGCGGCCGCTGGCCTCGGGGTTCGACGTCGGTGCTGAGACGGTGACCATGGCGCAGACACGGGCGTTTGCTGAGGGATCGCCGCAACGTGATGCTGTCCTCGACGCGATCGCGGTGGCAGGGACGGAGGCGCTGCACGCCGTCGGTCTCGGCACGGCGGTCCTGCTGCTCTGCTGTGCCGCCCTCAACGTCCGGAGGCGCATGCCGCGACGTGCCTCGGCGTCACCGGTAGTGTCCCGTCCGTGACGACGACGCAGGCCCTCCTCGGGTGCTACACGACCGACGGTGCTCCCGGCCTGCGCGCGGTGCGCGTGCACGCGACCGGGGTGATCGAGCCGCTGGGCGCGCTTGCGATGGAGTCGCCGTCGTGCGTCGTCTGGCACCCGACGCTGCCGATCGCGTACGCCACGAACGAGACGCTCTCAGGAGGTGTCACGGCCGTCGCCGTCGACGTGACGGGGGAGATGACGGTCGTCGGCGTTGCCTCGACCGGTGCCGCTCCGTGCCACGCCGCCGTGACCCGTGACGGACAGTGGTTGCTCACGGCCGACTACCTCGGCGCCACGGTCACGCTCGTCGCGCTCGGGCCCGAGGGACGTCCGTCGGCGACGGTCGACACGCTCACGCTGCACGGCAAAGGGCCGCACCCCGCGCGGCAGGACGCGCCGCACCCGCACATGATCGCCGCCGACGTCGCGGGGGAGGCGTTGGTCTGCGTCGACCTCGGGACGGACCGGCTGACCTCGCTGACGATCTCCGGGGACGGGCGGCTGCAAGAGAAGGGCTCGTGGCGGCTCCCGCCGGGCACGGGGCCACGGCAGGTGGTCACCGCCCCCGATGGCGAGACGGCGCTCGTCGTCGGCGAGCTGTCGGCGACGTTGCTGCACGTACGCCTCGGCGCCTCGGGCGACGCTGTCGTGCTCGCCGAGGTGCCGACCACGGCGAGCAGTGAGACGACCTGGCCCGCGCAGATCGCGATCACCGCCGACGGTGGCCATGCCCTCGTGTCCAACCGGGGCCCCGACACGCTCGCGTTCTTCGACCTCCGGTCCGGCACGCTCGACCGGGTCGCCGAGGTCCCGGCCGGCGTCCGGTGGCCGCGCCACTTCACGCTCGCCGGCGTGCACCTCCTCGTCGCGGGAGAGCAGTCCGACACGATCGTGTCGTACGAGCTCGGCGGCGCCGACCTGATCGGCGGCTTCACGAGCCGGTTCTCGACGCCTGCCCCGACGTGGGTCGCGCTCGGACCGTCGTAGCCGCCCGCGCGCCGGGCCTCACTGCAGCGCGGCCGTGAGGCGCATGACGTTGTCGATGTACGCCGAGGTGCGTCCGCGGGTGAGCCACTCGTCGAGCGTGAGCTCCTTGGAGATGCGGCGGTACGCGTCCTCGACCGCACGCACCTTTGCCACGATGTCCGCCCCGAGCATCATCAGCGAGACCTCGTAGTTGAGCGCGAACGAGCGCATGTCCATGTTGCTCGATCCCAGGACCGCCACGTCCTCGTCGACGCTGAAGAACTTCGCGTGGAGGATCGCCGGCGCCGGGTAGAAGTAGATGCGGACACCGGCGCGCAGCAGCGCCTCGTAGTAGGAGCGCTGTGCGTGGAACACCATGAACTGGTCGCCCTGCTCGCTGACGAACAGCTCGACCTCCACGCCGCGCTGCGCCGCCGTCGTCACGGCGTACAGGAGCGATTCGTCCGGGACGAAGTAGGGGCTGGTGATCGAGAGGCGCTGCTGCGCGGAGTAGATGAGCGTCGTGAAGAGTCGCAGGTTGTTCTCGGTCGCGAAGCCGGGACCGCTCGGGATCACCTGCGCCTCGACGTCGCCGGCAGCCGGGGCGATGGTGCCGATCTCGTCCTCGAGCCGCTGGCCCGTCTCGCTGTACCAGTCGGTCGCGAAGAGGACGTTGAGAGCCGTCGCGGCCGGTCCCTCGACCCGCGCCATCAGCTCGACCCACTCGCGACCGGCCTGGTGGTTCTTGGGCTTGTTGTAGCCGGGCTCGGTGAGGTTCTGCGAGCCGGTGAACGCGACGCTGCCGTCGACGACCAGGATCTTGCGGTGGTTGCGGAGATCAGGTCGGCGCCACTGCCCCTTGAGGGGGTGGATCGGGAGCATGGCGTGCGCGTCGATCCCGGCGGCGTCGAGCCTCGCGAGGAAGTCCTGGTAGCCCGGGATCCCGCGCGAGCCGAGGTGGTCGAACAGGAACCGCACCGTCACCCCGCGCTCCTGCGCGCCCACCAGCGCCTCGAAGAACGGCGCGGTCACGTCGTCCCACGCGCAGATGTAGAACTCGACGTGGACGAAGGACTGCGCGCGTCCGATCTGCGCCGTCATCGCCGCGATGCTGTCGGCGTATCCGGGGAACAGCATCACCGCGTTGCCCGGCATCGCCGGAAGGGCGCCGAGCTTGCGGTTCAGCTCAGCGGCGGAGCGTACGTACGCGGGCCCGTCGAAGTCGTCGCCCAGCGTCGGGACCGGTGCCGTCCGCTCGACGACCTCGGCGTTCACCTCGGCCTGCTGCGCGTGGCGGCGACGCCCGAGCGAGGTCCGGCCCAGCATGAGGAAGAGGAGGAGCCCGACGAACGGGATCACCAGGATCAGCAGCAGCCACGCCATCCCACTCGACGGCCGCCGGTTGCGCGGTACGACACCGAGTGCGATCAGCTTGATCGTCAGGTCCGCGAGATACAGCGCGGTCGCAATCCATCCCGCCATGGAGCCACCCTGCACCAGCGAAGGGGCGGGCGGCGTCACACCGTGAGGGTGAGGCGGCCGCCCTCCGGGGGTAGGGCGGCCGCCGTCAGCTGGGGGCGCTATCTCACGGCGTACAGGGAGAACGTGACCTGCTCGGTCCGGCTCCCGTTCTCGTCCTCGGCCTGGATCCACAGCGAGGCCGTCTTACCGCCCTCGCCTGTGTTGTCGACGAGCGCGACCCACCGGCCGTCACGCTGGACGACGGGGACCTCGGTCCAGCTCAGGCTCTCGAGCGGACGGTCCATGCCGAGGGCGTCGACGTACGTCACCTCGTCGAACGTGACCTTCGCCGTGAACGACCCGATCGTGCCGGGGTCGTAGCCGTCCTGGCCTTGAAGGGTGACGCTGACGGGAAAGTCCGTCTCCGCCGGGGCCGTGTTGAGGGTGTCGACCGGGGCGTCGTAGCCGGGCACCGAGACCGGCAGCGCGGCGACCGCGTCGCCATCGGGGCGTGCGGTGTCGAAGGTGTACGTCGTGATCGTCCCTCGCCCGATCTCCCAGACCTGGTCGCGGCGCAGGCGTGCCTGCCAGACCTTCACGCTGAGCTCACTCGTCTCGTCGCCGATGGCGAACTGGCCGGAGGGTACGGCGCTCTCGTCCAGCAGCTCGCCGTTCTTCGAGACCTGCATCCGGCCGAGGTCGGCGAAGCCCTGGACGCCGATCCGACCGTCCGTGCTGTCCTGCCAGACCGGGAACGCGAACCCGACTAGTGAGCCCTGGCGCTCTGCGACCCGCGAGGGCGTGCCGTCCGCGTTGACGTTCATCGCCATCATGTGCGGCAGCTTGAACCACTCGGTCTCGCCCCGGGAGCCGGCCTCGTAGGTCCGAACGAGGTCGAACCAGGTCTCCGGCATGGTGCGCCAGCCGCTCCCGGACGCGAGCTGCTGCCAGGCGACCCCGGGCGTGTAGTACGCCGTACGGTCGCCCGGAGCTGCGACCGCGTCGCCGCTGGAGGCGAAGAACGGACCCGTGCCGTCACCGGGCACGACCCGCGTCCACTCCTCGGGAGCCCACTGCGCGCGCCGCTGTCCATACCAGTGCTCGGTGACGCTCGCCAGGTCGTCGTCGCTGATGACGTGGCTCTGGTCGGTGGAGACACGGCCCTCGTCGGTGAACGCGAGGTTGTAGACGTAGGCGCTGTCCTTCTCGGTCACCGCCGGGTCGTACGCCCGCAGATAGCTGCCGAACGTGAAGTCACCGTTGCGGACGCGGTCCGTCGCAGCGGCGTAGAACACCGGGTTGTTCGCCATGTGGACCGAGTTGCCGATGACCCACTGGGAGTCCCACGTGCGCTGGAAGCCCAGCGAGCCCGAGCGGATCGTCATCGGGCGGTCGCCGCTGACGGTGACGGGTTCGGCTGTCCGCGCGTCCAGGGTCACGGTGGTGTCGTTGGTCAGACGGGCCTCGGGGTCGCCGACGTACGAGTACGACCGCACACCGTCGCCGTCCGTGGTCTCGACGAACGCGTTGACCGCATAGCTGCCGGCCCGCAGCCGCAGCGTCAGGTCGGTGCCGTCGAGGTAGACCAGGCTCCGCGCGGGCTGGTGCACGTCGGTGATGTCCAGGGCACCGGACGTCGCAGGCTCGCCGTTGCGGTCGATCGTCTTGAGCGTCACGGTGACCGTCTCCGGCTCCAGCCAGACGCCCACGGCGGTGGTGACCTCCACGGCGCGGTGGCCGACCTTGCCGGTCGCCAGGATTCGCCCGCCGATCTCGCCGTACGCCCCGTCGCGCAGGGTGCCGACGTGGCCTCGTGCCGTCACGTCGACGGTCTTCGTGCCGTGCGCCGGCACCGTGATCGTGTGCGCGCCGAGCTTCAGAAGCGACTCAGGCACCGGACGGGCGTCGGCGCCGGTGAGGTCGTCGATGTCCAGCCGCAACCGGACGGGGCGGTCCGAGTCGTTGGTGTACGTGACCTGCTTCGTGACCTCCTGACCCCGGGTGTGCGGCCACGCCAGGGTGCCGAGGCTGACGCTCACGTCGCTGGTGAGGGTCGATCGGAGCGCGCCCGGCACCCAGAGCTCGCCGGTGCCCTGCTCATAGACCGTGCCCTGGTGGTCCTTCTTGACCCCGCCGACGAGAGCGGCACGGACCTGCTGTGCCGTCCAGTCGGGGTGCGCGTCGCGGACCAGTGCTGCCGCGCCAGCGACGTGCGGCGACGCCATCGACGTGCCCGACATCGTGGTGTAGGCGATGCCGCCGGGGCTGTTGCTGCCGGCGCCGGCGATCTCGACGCCCGGTGCGGCGATGTCCGGCTTGACTCGGTGCTCGCCGACCGTCGAGCCGCGGCTGGAGAACGATGCGGTCTCGCCGTCTGCGTCGACGGCCCCGACGGTGAGGACGCCCTCGGCGCACCCCGGCGACGACACGGTCTCGCGCATGCCCGCGTTGCCCGCGGCGATCACGAACAGCGTCTTGCTCTGCTCCGAGAGTGACTGTGCGGCCTGCGACATCGGGTCGGTGCAGTCGGTGGGGACAGTCGAGCCCAGGCTCATGTTGACGACGTCGGCCCCCTGCGCGACCGCCCACTCCATGCCGCCGATGATCCACGACTCCTGTCCGCCGCCCCAGCCGAGGACCTTGCCGATCAGCAGCTGCGTCTTGGGGGCCATGCCGACCTTGCTCGGGTCGGCCGAGCCGGTGCCGGCGATGGTCGAGGCGACGTGGGTGCCGTGGCCGTCGTGGTCGGTGGCGCCCTCGCCGGTGAAGTCCTCGGCGAGGACGACCTGGCCTGCGAGGTCGGGGTGCTCGGGATCGTAGCCGGTGTCGAGGACCGCGACCTTGGTGCCGGTGCCGTCGTAGCCGCCGCGCCATGCGTGCTCGGCGCCGGTCTGCGTGACTCCGGTGGCGGGATCCAGCGCGACCGCGGTGCCCTCGACCTTGGCATCCAGCCAGACCTTGTCGGCAGACGACGCCGAGCGGGCGTTACCTCCGACGAGCTGGGGGTACGCCGTGGCGAGGTTCTCCTTGTCGACCGAGACGGCTGTGGCGTCGATCGACTCCAGGTCGGCCCCGACGGTCAGCGGTGAGGCTCCACGGGGCTGGGGCAGAGGGCCCGTCACGATCAGCGGCAGGGTCTCGCTCTGCGCGTCGTCGTACCCCTGGTCGATCAGGCTCGTGACGTTGAAGAGCTCGGCATCGAGCCGGTCCGCGGCGAGCGCGCGCTGTGCCTGGGCGGGGATGACATAGAGGTCGTCGCCGACGCGGCGCGTGAAGAAGTCGTCGTCGGAGGAGACGACCGCGGAGGGCGTGCCGTCAGCGGCGCGGCTGACCAGGACACGGTCGCCGGTGATCAGCGTGACGGCGATGGGGTTGCCGTCGGCGCCGTCGGCGCCGATGAGGGGAGTGCCGGACGCGGCTGCGGTGGGGGGCGTCGTCAGCGCCACCGACGTGATCGCGAGGGCGGCGGCGAGGGTGACGCCGAGCCGCCGTGACGAAGCTGGTGCCATGGGGTCGTGCTCCGAATCTCGGTGGGGGAGGTGGAAGCACTGTCTCGGAGGTCGGAAGGCGGGGGCCAGGGCCCGCCGTGGCGGATCTCCGCCATGACCGCGGTGTGCCGGTCAGCGAGGGGTGCGGGTCACCCAACCCCGCGCGTGTGCCTCCCACCCGAGCTGCATGCGGCTGGTGACGCCGGTGAGGTTGAACAGTCCACGGATCCGGCGCTGGAGCGTCCGCAGGGAGATCTCGAGGTGCTTGGCGATGCTGTGGTCGGTGTGCCCGGCGATCATCAGCTCGAGGATCAGCTGGTCGAGCGGTTCCGGGGCGGGCTGTGTGGCGACCACCGTCTGGTCCTTCCCGGTGCCCGCGAGGCTGAGCGGCCAGGCGCGCTCCCACACCGACTCGAAGAGCGCACACAGCGCCGCGACCGTACCGCTGGCCTGAACGACCAGCGCGGCGGGGCGTGAGTCGTCGGCTGAGAGCGGCACCAACGCAGCCGCGCGGTCGGCGATCATCAGCTTCGTCGGCACCCTGTCGACCAGCCGCGTCTCCTCCTCGCGTCGGAGCGCCGCCGTGAGCTCGCGAAGAGCGTCAGCCTCGTCCAACGCGGCGCGTTCGAGGACGACTCGGTACGCCACACCGCGGGCCACGGCCTGCTCCTCGGCGTCGTTCGCGCTCGCACTGACCGCGACAGGCTTCCCTGACACCAGGGCGAGGAGCTCCTTGGACGCCCCGCGCTGGAGCTGGCGGAACCGGTGGGCCACAGCCTCGGCGCCCACCACCACCTCGACCAGGTCGTGGACGTCCGAGTGGGTGGCCTCGCTCCGGAACGTCTCGGCAAGCTGTGCGGCGGCAAGCTCGGCCTTCTCGAGCTCGTGCCGCTTCTGGGTGAGGAGAGCGCGCAGCGCCACCGCGGGTGGGGCGGCGACCCAGCAACGGCCAGACCGCGATGCGGCGCGAGACACGAGCCCTTCACGCTCCAGCGTCAGCATCAGGCGCTCGGCGCCCACGGCGTCGATCCCGAGCCGCAGCGCGAGGTCGTCGAGCTCCGCGGCTCCGAGGCTGACCAATGTCCGGTACGCCGACTCCTCGGCGTGGCCCAGTCCGATCGACGCGAGCATCCGACACCTCTTCCGTCCGGTGGCGAGCGACATTCTCGCAGCCGCGCGCGCTCGTCACGCCCGCGCGGCGATCAGCCATCCCAGATAGACCACGTACGCGAGGACGAACAGCGCGCCTTCGGGGCGGCTGATGCGGCGCCCGGTGACGAAGACGGGCACGCAGGCCAGGGCGACCACCGCCATCAGCACGAGGTCGGCGGTCAGCACCTCGTCGGGCACGGGGACGGCGCCTGGGGCGGCGAGCACGGTGACGCCGAGGATGAAGACGATGTTGTAGACGCTCGACCCGATGAGGTTGCCGAGGGCGAGGTTGCGGTCACCGCGGAAGGTCGAGAGCAACGTCGTGACGAGCTCGGGCGCCGACGTGCCGATGGCGATGACGGTGAGGCCGATGACGGCGTCGCTGACCCCGAGCGACGCCGCGGCGTCGATGGCACCGCTGACGAGAAGGTCAGCCCCGATGACGATGACCACGAGACCGATGACGAGGCTGAGCACGTCTCGCGCTGCGCTGCCGGTGGTCGCTGCGGAGCCGGCAGCGGTGTCGGCGGGGCGCTCGGCTGCGTCGGCGCGCCCCGCGCGGAGCACCCCGTACGTGTAGGCGACGCCGAGGACGATCAGGACGGTGCCTTCGACCGAGGTCAGCGTGCCGTCGCGTCCCATCACGAACACCACGAGCGCGACGGCCGTCATGACCGGCAGGTCGAACCGCAGCGTGCGTGAGGCGAGTGCGATAGGCCGGATCGCGGCGCTCAGGCCGAGGATCAGCAACAGGTTGACCAGGTTCGTGCCGATGATGTTGCCCACGGCGAGGCCGCCGCTGTCGCTTCGAGCCGCGTCGATGCCGATCGCGAGCTCCGGCATGCTCGTCCCGAGCGCGACGACGGTCAGGCCGATGGTGATCGGGGCGACCCCCAGCCGTGCAGCGAGACCGGAGCCTCCGCGTACGAGCAGCTCGGCGCCGACGACGAGAGCGGCGAGTCCGAGGACCATGACGAGCACCGTCGACATGAGGACACCATGGCAGGGTTCGGGCCCCGTGGGTGGTCAGCGGGCGCGGGTGACGCGCGCCGTACGATCCGGGGATGCAGCGATCCTCCTCCCGTCCGCTCGCAAACCTCGCCGTGTTCCTCGGCTCGCGCGACGGCAACGACCCCGCGCTCGTGGAGATGGCGTACGAGGTCGGTGCGCAGATCGCCGAGCGCGAGATCGAGCTCGTGTACGGCGGGGGTGGCAGCGGGCTCATGGGCGCGCTGTCGCGTGGCGCGCTCGACCACCGGGGGCGCGTGCACGGAGTGATCCCGTCGTTCATGGTCGAGCGTGAGTGGGGGCGCCGCGACGAGCCGGGCCTTGAGATGCAGGTCGTCGGCACGATGCACCAGCGCAAGGCGATGATGGCCGACCGTGCCGACGCGTTCCTCGTGCTGCCCGGCGGCCTGGGGACGCTCGAGGAGATGTTCGAGGTGTGGACCTGGCAGACGCTCGGGCTGCACACCAAGCCGCTCGGCCTGCTCAACCCGGGTGGTTTCTGGGACCCGCTGGTCGCGATGCTCGACCGGATCGCCGACAGCGACTTCATGAGCCGCGGCCTCGTCGACGCGCTCGTGGTCGACGACGACCTGCCTAACGTCCTCGACGGCCTCGCTGCACAGATCGTGGCAGCGCGGCGCTAGCTCAGGCGACCGACCGCCGGAACCCTGCCCGGTAGTCGCCGGGGCTGACGCCGACGTGCCGGACGAACAGTCGCGAGAACGCCGCCGGGTCGCGGTAGCCGACGTCGCGGACGACCTCCTGCCACGTCCGGTCGCTGTGCTCGAGGAGGTGCTGGGCGCGGCGCACCCGTACGCGCTGGAGGTAGGCGAGCGGCGTGCTGCCGGTGTCGGCCTTGTAGCGGCGCAGCATCGTCCGTGTGCTGGTGCCGAACGCCGCGGCGAGCGACGCGAGGTCGTACGGGTCGGCGAGCTGCCGGGTGAGCCAGCGCTCGACCTGCGCCGAGAACGCGCTGCCCGTCGACGGGAGCATCGCGCTGTCGACGTACGGCGCCTGGCTGACGCGCGCGTCGTCGACCAGGGCGACGCGTGCGGTGTGCCGAGCGACGGACGGCCCGCAGTGACGCCCGACGAGGTCGAGGACGAAGTCGTACATGGCGGTGAACCCGGCGGTGGTCGTGACACCGCCGTCGTTGACCACGAGCGCATCCGGCGTGACCGTCGTGCGGGGGAATCGCCGGGCGAGCAGGTCGGCGAACAACCATGACGTCGTCGCTCGTCGCGCGTCGAGCAGCCCCGCCTCGCCGGCGAGAAAGGCGCCGACGCAGATCGACACCACCGCGCGACCGGTCTCGGCGTGCGCGCGCATCGCCGCGACCTCCGGGCGCAGGTTTCGCAGGCGGTCGTCGAGGTCGAGCGACGGGACGAGCGCGAAGCCGGGAACGACCAGGACGTCGACCTCATGCACCGGTCGTATGCCGATCGGCACGTCGCCCGAGGCGAGGACACGCCGGCGCGGTGAGATCACGGAGGTCTCGAACGGCGCGCGGGTGCCGCCCTGCGCAGCAGACACGTGGGAAGCCATCGTGAGGAGGTCGACGACGCCGAAGACCTCTGAGGCGAAACAGTCCGGGTAGGCGAGCACACCGACCCGCAGCGCTTCCGTCATGTGGCGAGATTAGCCCGGATCGTGGCGTTCTCGCCCCTACGTGCACCGGCCCACAGCGGCGAGGATGGGGCGACACCGAGGAGAGGGAGGCACGATGACGAACGCTGAAGCGAGCACGGAGACGCTCGAGGGGTTCGTCCGCCGACGGTTTGCGGCGGAGGGCAGCGAGAAGGACGTACACGTCGCGGGGAGCGGACCCGCCGTCGTGGTGATGCCGGAGATGCCGGGGATCAGCCCGGACGTGCTGCGCTTCGCGCGGTGGGTCTGTGACGCCGGGTTCACGGTGTACGTCCCGTCGCTGTTCGGTGTCGACGGGGCGTACCCGACGGCCGAGGACGGCGCTGCGGTGATGAAGCGCGCCTGCGTGAGCGCCGAGTTTCGTGCGTTCGCCGGTGGCGGCACCAGCCCGGTCGTGACGTGGCTCCGCGCGCTGGCACGACTCGCGCACGACGAGTGCGGAGGGCCTGGGGTGGGGGCGATCGGGATGTGCTTCACCGGCAACTTCGCGCTGACGATGACGCTCGAGCCCTCCGTCATCGCCCCCGTCCTCAGCCAGCCGTCGCTCCCGCTCGACGACCCGGCCGCGCTCGAGATGTCCGCGGAGGACGCCGACGCCGTACGAGAACGCTTCGTACGCGACGACTTGCGCGCTCTTGCGTACCGTTTCGCCGACGACCGCTGGTGCACGGGACAGCGGTTCGCGGCGTACGAGAAGCTGCTGGGCGACCGGTTCGACGGCCGCGTCCTCAACGGCGATGCCGCCAATCCGGAACCGCCGCCCTTCTTCCGGGACGTCGTCGGCACGCCGCACAGCGTCGTGACCGCGCACCTGGTCGACGAGGCCGGGCACCCGACGGTGACCGCGCGGGACGAGATCCTCGCGTACCTGGCGGAGCGATTGCTGCCCGACGCCTGAGCGGCGGCGCGCTCAGCGGAGACGTCGGCGAAGCTCCTCGACGCCGTCGCCGTCGAGCGCCGCGCAGGAGTCCGGACGGCCCGCCATCGCCATCACCAGATCGAGGAGGTGGCCGCGGAGGAGCGGGCCCCTCCCGCTCCGGAACGAGGTGTCGTCGGCCTCCAGCGCCAACCCCTTCACGAGTCGTCGGCTGTTGACCGCGAAGTCCTTCGCCGCGAAGAAGCGGGCGACCTCGCCGACGGCCACAGGGTCGGGCGTGACGGGGACACCCAGCGGGCGCGCGATGTCCTGACCGTGGACGATCACCTCCCCGAGCCATGCGGCGTGGTCCTTCGTCGGTGCGGTGGTGCTCGTGGCCGCCCTGCGGAACGCCTCCAGCGTCGCCGCAGGGGTGGCGCCGCGGTAGCGGGCAAGGCGGCGATCGTTGTGCCTGCTCGCGTTGAAGCCCGCGCCCGCCATGCTGCGGATCCACGCCCAGGTCCCTGTGCTCGCGCCGGCGGTGAGGTGGGCGACGACCTGGTCGACGGTCCAGTCGGAGCAGAGGGTCCTGGCACGCCAGTCCTCGTCGCTGAGCCCCTCCAGCATGTCCACGAGCCGAACGCGCTCGGCATGGATCAGGTCCCAGAAGTGTGCGTCAGTGATGGTCATCGCACGCGAGCCTAGTGTCGGATGCGGGTCCTATACTCCGATGGTGCCGCGTTCCCCTGATGCCGGTCTGCCCGCGCGTGACGGTCTCCCGCTCCGCCTTCTCCTCGTTCTGGCGCTGTTGTCGGCGACCGCACCGCTGTCGGTCGACTTCTACCTCGCGTCGTTCCCCGCAATCGCAACGTCGTTGGAGACCGATGCCGGGGCGGTGCAGCTGACGCTCACCGCGTTCCTCGTCGGGCTCGGTGTGGGGCAGGTGCTCTGGGGTCCGGTGACCGACCACCTCGGCCGCGTACGCCCGCTGCTCGTCGGGTGCACGGTCAGTACGCTCGCGGCCGCGGTGGCGGTGCTCGCGCCGACGATCGAGGTGCTCATCGGCGCCCGCTTCGTCCAGGCGCTGGCGGGCGCGGCCGGCATCGTCGTCGCGCGCGCCGTGATCGCCGACCTGCTCGAAGGCTTCGCGGCCGCTCGGGCGATGTCGCTCATGATGACGATCAAAAGCATCGCGCCGGTCGCCGCACCCGCGATCGGCGGTGCGGTCGCCGGGCACGTGCCGTGGCGCGGTGTCCTCGGGATCGTGCTCGCGGTGACCGTGCTGCAGCTCGTCGGCGCACTCACGACGGTCCGCGAGAGCCTCCCGCCGCAGCGCCGTACGCCGCGGGTCCAGTACGCCTCGCTGGGACGGCTGTTCGGGCGCCCGGCGTTCCTCGGGTACGCAGCCACCGTGCTGTTCACCTTCGGCGCGCTGATGACGTACATCTCGTCCTCGTCGTTCGTCTACCAAGGCGTGCTCGGCACGACCGAGCTCGTGTACGGCCTGCTCTTCGCGCTGAACGCGATCGGCCTGACGATCGGCGGTCTGGTGTCCGCGCGGTTGGCCCGCCGCCGCGTCCACCCCGCCCGTACGGTCAGCCTGGCACTGCCCGTGACCGTCGCGTCGACGGCGGCCGTGCTCGTCGTCGCGGTCTCGCCGCTCCCCGCATGGGTGCTCGCGATGCCGCTGTTCCCTATGGTCACCAGCGCCGGGTTCGTGATGGGCAACACCAGTGCACTCGCGTTGCAGCAGAGCCGTGACGTCGCCGGAGCAGGCAGCGCGCTGGTCGGTGGGCTGATGTTCCTCTTCGGTGGCGTCGTCTCGCCGCTCGGCGGCATCGCCGGCGACGACACCGCGGTGCCGATGGCGCTCGTGATGGTCGTGTCGAGCGCCTGCGCGCTCGGGAGCTTCGTCCTGACCCGGCGCTACGTGCGCGGCCACCCCGCCGCCGAGCGGGCGTTCACGGCGGAGGTCGTCACCGCGGACCGATGATTCGAGGAGTCGCTGGCGGTCCACACCCTCGTACCCACCTGACCGTACGGAGGCACCTATGCGCCACGTCGTCGCCTATATGCTCGTCTCGCTGGACGGGGTCGCTGAGGGGCCCGATCAGTTCGTCTTCGACTTCGACGAGGTCATGGACGACAACCTGCGGCGGGTGATCGACGCGCAGGACACCGTGCTGCTCGGGCACCGCATGTATGACGAGTGGTCAGCTTATTGGCCGACGTCCGACCACGAGCCGTTCGCGACCTTCATCAACAGCGTGCCGAAGTATGTTGCCGCGTCGCGCCCGTTCACGCCGGACTGGGCCGACACGACAGTCGTCGACGGGTCGTTCGAGGACTGCGTGCGCGACCTCAAAGGGACAGAGGGTGGCGACATCGGGGTGCACGGAAGCCTGGCGCTGACGCGGTCGCTGCTCGCGGCGGACCTGGTCGACCAGCTACGCCTCGTGGTCACGCCCGTTGCCGTCGGTGAGGGGCGTCGACTGTGGGACGGCGTGCGCGACGTGCAGCGGTGGGAGCTCGAGCAGGTAGTCGGCGCGCCGACCGGGAGCCTGCTGGTCGACTACCGCCGTAGTGGCGCCTAACCCGAGATCAGCGACGCGAGCACAGCCGGTCGCCCCTCCGGCGGCAGGGCCTCGAGAGCGCCGACGAGCGCGCCCGCGCACATGTCGCGGACCTCGTCGACGGGGACGTCCGGAGCGGTGGTCGCCCACTCGTGCCCGACCGTGCGCAGGTGCAGGAGCCAGCCTCGTACGGCGAGGGTGAGCAGCGGGTGCGGCTCCTGGCCCGGCACGAGCACGGCGAGGATGCGCTCCTCGTGCAGCCGCGTCGACTCCTCCAGGATCGCCTCGATCTCGGGGTCGCCGCTGGCGGCGCCGCGGTGGATCGTGCTGACGCCGAGACGGTTGGCGGCGCAGTGCCGAAGGTAGCTCTCCACGCCGTCGAGGAGCTGCTCGCGCGGTCCGACGTCGGGCTTGGGCGTCGTGGCCTGAGCGAGCTGCTCGGCGGCCTGCGCGAGCAGCGCGGCGAAGAACGCGCGCTTGTTGGGGAAGTAGTGGTAGAGCAGTCCGCGGGAGACCTCTGCCATCTCGGCGACCCGCTCGATGTGGACGTCCTCGTACGGCTGCGTCGCGAACAGCTGCGCGCCGAGGTGCAGGAGCTGGGCGCGGCGCTGCTCGGGAGAGAGCCGGGTCCGGGTTGCCACGAGCAGAGACTACTTGACACGGGTTCAGCAACCGTTCAGGCTTGCTGAACCGACGTGCAACAAGGAGTTACCGATGCGCAACGCCTGGTCCGGACACACCTTCCCGCACCCCGCCGGGCGCCGCCGGTGGATGAAGGACGCCGGCAGCATGGACCCCGAGCGTCCCGTTCAGCACATCCTCGAGCACCACCGCGACCTCGGGCCGATCTTCGAGATCGTCGTCTTCGGCCAGAAGTTCGTCTTCGTCACCGATGCCGAGCTCGCCGCCGAGCTCAACGACGAGTCGCGCTTCGTCAAGGCCAACTCACCCGCGCTCGACGGCCTGCGCGGCATCGCCGGCGACGGCCTGTTCACGGCCTACAACCACGAGCCCAACTGGCAGCTCGCCCACGACCTGCTCGTGCCCGCGTTCACCAAGCAGGCGATGCAGCGCTACCACCCGGTCATGGCCGAGACGCTCGACGAGCTGTTCGCGGTGTGGGACGCCGGCTCCGGACGCGTCGACCTGGCGGCCGACATGACCCGCCTGACGCTCGAGACGATCGGACGTACGGGGTTCAGCCAGGCGTTCGGCTCGTTCACGACCGACGAGGTGCACCCCTTCATCGAGGGCATGGTCACCGCGCTCACGCTCGGGCGGCGCAAGGGCGTGCTCATGGCGCTGCCCGGGGCGAAGCTCCTCGAGCGTCGGCTGGACCGCAAGCACGCCGACCAGCTCGACTACGTCCGCCAGTTCCTCGACGACATCGTCGCCGCGCGCCGCCGCTCGGGCAGCACGGACACCGACGACCTGCTCGGCATCATGCTCGACCAGGCGCACCCCGAGACCGGCGAGCGGCTGAGCGACGAGAACATCCGCTTCCAGATCCTCACGTTCCTCGTTGCCGGTCACGAGACGACCTCGGGTGCGTTGTCGTTCGCGTTCTACTACCTCGCGCGCCACCCCGAGGTGCTCGCCAAGGCGCAGGCCGAGACCGACGCGATCCTCGGGGACGACCCTGACGCGACGCCGTCGTACGAGCAGGTGGCGCGCTTCCGCTACCTCCGCAAGGTGCTCGACGAGTCGCTGCGGCTGTGGCCCACCGCGCCCGGCTACGCTCGCAGCCCGCGAGAGACGACCACGCTCGGCGGACGCTGGACGATGACGCCCGACGACTGGGCGCTGGTCGTCCTGCCGCTCGTGCAGCGCGACCCGGCGGTGTGGGGCGAGGACGCGGACGCGTTCGACCCCGAGCGTCCGCGCCCCAGACTCGCGAGCACGGTGAAGCCGTTCGGCACCGGCGAGCGGGCGTGCATCGGACGCCAGTTCGCGGTGCACGAGGCGACGATGGCGCTGGCGCGCATCCTGCACCGGTACGACATCGCCGGCGACCCCTTGTACGACCTGCGCATCGACGAGCGCCTCACGCTGATGCCGGAGGGCATGGAGGTCACGCTCACGCGGCGCGAGGCGCTGACCGTACGGCGGGCCTGACCCTGCGTCAGTGCTTCTTGCGGCGTGGCACGACGTGCATGACCGCGACCGCGATCGCGCCGACGACGAGTCCGAGCAGCGCTGACGCGGTGGTGTTGACGAGCCACGGGAGCGTGCTGCCCATGGCCGGCACGGCGTCGTGCACGAGCTCCTCGAGGTGGTGCACGGCGTCGTACAGGCCGTGCCAGCCCAGCTCGTCCACTCCGACGAGCAGGATGTGCCCGCCGACCCACAGCATCGCGGCCACGCCGACGACCGAGAGCGTCGCGAGGACCACGGGCATGGCGCGGACGAGGAAGCGACCGACGGCCTGCGAGACGGCCGAGGTGCGGGTGGCCATCGAGAGGCCGATGTCGTCCATCTTGACGATGAGGCCGACCGCGCCATAGACGAGCGCCGTGATGCCGACCGCGACGAGGGCGAGGATGAGCGCGCGCGACACGAACGGCTCGTCGGCCACCTCGTTGAGCGCGATCACCATGATCTCGGCCGACAGGATGAAGTCGGTCGTGATGGCGCCGGAGATCACCTTGCCCTCTTCGACGGGGCCCTGCGACGACGAGGGGACCTCGGGCGCGTGGTGGCCGGACAGCTTCTCCCAGAGCTTCTCGGCGCCCTCGTAGCAGAGATACGTCCCGCCCAGCATGAGAATCGGCGTCAGCAGCCACGGCGCGAACTGGCTCAGGAGCAGCGCGACGGGAAGGATGAAGACCAGCTTGTTGCGCAGCGAGCCGATCGCGATCTTCTTGATGATCGCCAGCTCGCGCTCCGGGCGCAGGCCCTGGACGTAGCGAGGGGTCACCGCGGCGTCGTCGACGACGACCCCAGCGGCCTTGGTGCTCGCGCGTGCCGCGGCGGCGCCGACGTCGTCGACCGAGGCCGCCGCCAGCTTGGCGAGGGCGGCGATGTCGTCGAGGAGGGCGGCCAGTCCGGCGCTCACGCGCGGGGCCCCGTCGGCAGGCGGTGCAAGATCACGGGCACAGCGTACGGCCAGTGCCGGACCGGGCCGGATGACGCGGCCTTGTTACCGGCGGGTACGGTGTGACCTCCGTCTCGGAAGGACCCCTTCATGTCGTCAGCAGATGCCCCTGTTTCCCGGCGACGCCGGCGCTTCACCGTCAAGCGCATCCTCGTCGCGCTCCTCGCACTGGCCGTCCTCGCCGCGGTCGCGTTCTTCGCGCTCGCACCCGGGATCGTCGAGAAGGGCATGAACGAGATTGTGACCGAGCCGCTGCCCGAGGTCACCGACGAGACGCAGGCGCTTCACGACTCGCTGACCATCCTCGACATGCACTCCGACACGCTCCTGTGGAAGCGTGACCTCCTCGACCGCAGCGACCGTGGGCATGTCGACCTCCCGCGGCTGCAGGACGGCAACGTCGCGCTGCAGGTGTTCTCGTCGGTGAGCAAGTCTCCGAAGGGTCAGAACTTCGATTCCAACAGTGCCGACACCGACAACATCACGCTGCTGACATTCGCCCAGCTCCAGCCGCCGCGGACGTGGACCTCGATCTTCGAACGCTCGATGTACCACGCGGAGAAGCTCCAGGATGCCGAGGAACGGTCCGAGGGCGCGCTGCGCCTCGTCCGTACGAGCGACGACCTCCAGGGCCTCGTCGCTGACCGCGCCGCCGGCAACGACGTCACGGGTGCGCTGCTCTCGCTGGAGGGCCTGCAGCCGCTCGAGGGCGACGCCGACAACCTGGGGAGCCTGTACGAGGCGGGCTACCGCATGGCGGGCTTCACGCACTTTTTCGACAACGAGGTCGCGGGCTCGATGCACGGTGAGGAGAAGGAAGGCCTCACCGACCTCGGGCGCGAGGTCTTCGACGAGATGGAGGAGCTCGGGATGATCGTCGACGTCGCGCACGCGAGCCACACCGCTGTCGCCGAGATGCTCGCACGCGCCACGAAGCCGGTGGTGTCCAGCCATGGGGGCGTCCAGGCCACGTGCGAGGTCAACCGCAACCTCACCGACGACGAGATCCGTGGCGTCGCTGCCACCGGAGGCGTTGTCGGCATCGCCTACTTCGACGGCGCGGTGTGCGACACCAGTGTGAAGGCGGTCGTCGACGCGATGGTCCACGTCCGCAACCTCGTGGGCATCGATCACGTCGGTCTCGGCAGCGATTATGACGGCTCGGTCGCCGTCGGCTGGGACACGTCCGAGCTCGCCGTCGTCACGCAGGAGCTGGTCGACCGTGGCTTCAGCGACGCCGACGTCGCCGCGGTCATGGGCGGTAACGTGCAGCGCGTGATGACCGAGGTGCTGCCGAAGGGTTGACCGCGGGCGTCGCGTACGCCCGTGAGCGGGGGCTCGACAACGCGAGGATCACCAGGATGTTGACGCCGACCGTCGGGAGGTGGGTCAGCGTGATCGGGTCACCGCCAACGTCGGAGGCGAAGGCGGTCACCGTCGCCACAGCGCACAACGTCATGAGCACGAGCCGCGCGAGATTGCTGCCCCGCAGCACGGCGACGGCGAGCACGAGGTCGACGAGGCCGTACACCGCAAGCACGAGTGCACTCCCGCGCGCCGCGGCCTCGACGTCCCGGGTCGTCAGGTCGGCGCCGGCGTGAGTCACGGTGTCGGCGACCAGGTCGGGGGCCACCACCACAAGGACGACGGCGATGAGGATGCCGAGCGCGCGCAGCACGGCGACGCCGGCCCCGAAGACGGTCGGTGCAGGCAGGCGTATGCGGCCGTCGGCGGGCGGCGCCACCGGATCCGGCGGCGCGTCCACGGTGCTCAGGTCCACGACGGGCAGATCGCCGTCCGTCTCGATCGCGTCGCCCCCGCCGTTGCGCGCGTGGTAGCCGGTGGAGAAGTCCTCGATGACGTTCACGGTCACGGAGGGGTCGGCACCGGTGACCGTCGCGAGGACGAAGTCCCGTTCGACATCGGTGTCGCGGGCGATCTTGTGGGTGATCTGCAGGGTGAACGTGGACAGGCCCACGCTGCGGTCGTACGTGCCGGCGGCGAGCCAGTCCACCGCAAACCCGCCGGGTAGCTTCCACCCGTCCGGGCATCGCCAGAACCGGACGTGATGGCGCTGCGAGGGGCTGCCGTCCACCTCCCGCTCGTACGCGAAGTCCTGCTGCCGACCGAACAGCACGAGCGGGCTGACCGGTGCTCCGGTATCGCTGCGTCGCCGCAGGGTCGACGTGACGATGCGCATGCCGGACCGCAGGTCGAGATCGTCCGCGCGGGTCCAGCCGCCCTCGCGCATCGCGCGGTGGACTTGCTGCTCGCGACCGCGGAAGGCGAGGTTGACGGGATCGCCGAGGCGCCCGTCGGCGGTCCGCGCGCGGCCGATGAAGTAGCCGGGCACATAGATCTGCGTGAGGATCCGGTGCAGCCGGGGGAGCAGAAGATAGGCGACGAACAGCCAGAAGACGACCAGCAGACCCGACTGCCAGCCCCGGCGGGCCCCCTCGACGAGCAGCAGGTAGGCGAACCACGCAGCCGCCAACGCCGAGAACGCGAAGAACGCGTGGTCGATCCCGTTCGCGACAGACGCGCGGATCGTGAATCGTCGTCGCGTGACCCCCATGGGACCCAGTGTGCGCGACGCGGCTGTCCGCCGTCAGCGAACGACGGTCGGTGATCCGGGGTGCACCGGACTAGCGTGGAGCAGATGAATGCGCCTGCACCCAGCACGGTCGCCGAGCTCCGCGCCTCCGGCCACGTCCAGAAGTCCCTCCGCGAGGAGGTCCGCGACAACCTGCTCGCCGCGCTCGCCGAGGGGCGTGATCCCTGGCCCGGCCTGCACGGGCTCGACGACACGGTCATCCCGCAGCTCGAGCGCGCCCTGATCGCCGGGCACGACGTCGTGCTGCTCGGCGAACGCGGCCAGGGCAAGACCCGTCTGCTGCGCTCGCTCGCCGGGCTCCTCGACGAGTGGACCCCGGTCATCGAAGGATCCGAGCTCGGCGAGCACCCGTACGAGCCGATCACCCCCGCCTCGCGTCGGCGCGCGACCGAGCTCGGCGACGCGCTGCCGGTGGTGTGGCGCCACCGCGACGAGCGGTACGCCGAGAAGCTCGCGACGCCGGACACGAGCGTGGCCGACCTGATCGGCGACGTCGACCCGATGAAGGTCGCCGAAGGGCGCTCGCTCGGCGACCCCGAGACGATCCACTTCGGGCTCGTGCCGCGCTCCCACCGCGGGATCGTCGCGATCAACGAGCTGCCCGACCTCGCCGAGCGCATCCAGGTCGCGATGCTCAACGTGATGGAGGAGCGCGACATCCAGATCCGCGGGTACGTCCTGCGGCTGCCGCTCGACGTCATGGTCGTGGCGACGGCCAACCCGGAGGACTACACGAACCGCGGGCGCATCATCTCGCCGCTGAAGGACCGCTTCGGCGCGGAGATCCGGACGCACTACCCGCTGGAGCTCGAGGACGAGATCGCCGTGGTCCGGCAGGAGGCCGCGCTGGTCGCGCAGGTGCCCGACTTCCTGCTCGAGATCCTCGCCCGGTTCACGCGGGCGCTGCGCGAGTCGCAGGCCGTCGACCAGCGTGCAGGTGTGTCCGCACGGTTCTCGATCGCAGGTGCGGAGACGGTCGCGGCCGCGGCGCTGCACCGCGCGACCGTACGGGGCGAGGACACCGCCGTGGCCCGTGTCGTCGATCTCGAGACCGCCGTGGACGTGCTCGGCGGCAAGGTCGAGTTCGAGACCGGCGAGGAGGGTCGCGAGCGGGCCATCCTCGAGCACGTCCTCCGTACGGCGACCGCCGAGACCGTACGCCACCGGCTGCGCGGCATCGACTTCGCGCTGCTCGTCGAGGCGTTCGCGTCCGGTGCGACGGTGACGACCGGCGACCAGGTCACCGCGAGCGACTTCCTCGCGGGCCTCCCAGTGCTGGGAGAGTCGGCCCTGTACGACGAGGTGATGGCCCGGCTCGGCGCCACCGGCGACGGCGAGCGGGCGAGCGCGCTCGAGCTGGCGCTGGAGGGGCTCTTCCTCGCGCGCAAGATCAGCAAGGACTCCGGTGGCGGGGAGACGGTGTACGGATGAGCGCGGCAGGTGACAGATGAGCAGGCACGAGAGCCGGTACGGCCGGTACGCGGGCGGTGATCCGCTCGCGCCACCGGTCGACATCGCCGAGGCGTTGGAGGCCATCGGCGAGGACGTGATGGCTGGATACTCGCCCGAGCACGCGATGCGTGAGGTGTTGCGGCGCGGGACGGACGGTCAGCAGGGCCTCGACGACCTTGCACGTCGCGTCGCGCAGCGCCGGCGCAGCCTGCTGGAGCGTCACGACCTCGACGGCACGCTGCGCGAGGTGCGCGAGCTCCTCGACCGGGCGGTGCTCGAGGAGCGCAAGCAGCTCGCCCGTGATCTCGACGACGACGCACGCTTCGCGGAGATGCGGATGGAGAGCCTGCCGTCGTCCCCGGCGTCCGCCGTCTCCGAGCTGGCGGACTACTCCTGGCGCAGCACGCAGGCGCGCGAGGACTTCGAGCGGATCAAGGACCTGCTCGGTCGCGAGATGCTCGACCAGCGCTTCTCCGGCATGAAGCAGGCGCTCGAGAACGCCACCGACGAGGATCGCGAGGCCGTCGCCGAGATGGTGCGCGACCTCAACAGCCTGCTGGACGCGCACCGGCGCGGGGACGACACCGAGGAGCAGTTCCGGGAGTTCATGGACAAGCACGGGGACTTCTTCCCGGAGGACCCGCAGAACGTCGACGAGCTGATCGACGCGCTCGCCGCCCGCTCCGCCGCCGCGCAACGGATGCTCAACTCGATGACTCCGGAGCAACGCGAGGAGCTGATGGCGCTGTCGGCCCAGGCCTTCGGCAGCGCCGATCTCCAGGACGCGCTCGGGCAGCTCGACGTCAACCTCCAGGCGCTTCGGCCCGGCGAGGACTGGTCGGGGTCGGAGCGTTTCGACGGCGAGCAGGGGCTCGGACTCGGCGACGGCACCGGCGTCCTGCAGGAGCTCGCGGACCTCGACGCGCTCGGCGAGCAGCTCTCGCAGTCCTATCCCGGGGCGCGGATGAGCGACATCGACGTCGACAAGCTCGGCGACCTCCTCGGTGAGGACGCGGCCGTCGACGCGCGTGCGCTCGCCGAGCTCGAGCGGGCATTGCGCGAGAGCGGCGCCCTCAAGCGCGGGACGGACGGCGGGCTGCGCCTCTCCCCGAAGGCGATCCGCCAACTCGGACGGTCGCTGCTGCGCGACGTCGCGAACCGGATGTCCGGCCGCCAGGGTGCCCGCGACGTCCGGCGTGCGGGCGCAGCCGGCGAGCTCTCGGGCGAATCGCGCGAATGGGAGTTCGGTGACACCGAGCCGTGGAACGTCACGAAGACGCTCACCAACGCGGTCCTCCGTACGACCGCCGAGGGCGGCGACGCCGGTGCAGGGGTCCGGCTCAACATCCGAGACGTCGAGGTGAGCGAGACCGAGGCGCGCACGCAGGCCGCGGTCGCGCTCCTCGTCGACACGTCGTTCTCGATGGCGATGGACGGGCGGTGGGTGCCGATGAAGCGCACGGCGCTCGCGCTCCACACGCTGATCCAGAGCCGGTTCCGCGGGGACCACCTGCAGCTCGTCGGGTTCGGCCCGTACGCCGAGGTCATGGACATCGACCAGCTCACCGCGCTCGACGCGAAGTGGGACAAGGGCACCAACCTGCACCACGCGCTTCTGCTCGCGCACCGGCACTTCCGCAAGCACCCCTCCGCGCAGCCGGTGCTGCTCATCGTCACCGACGGCGAGCCGACGTCGCACCTCGAACCCGACGGCGAGGTCTTCTTCACATATCCGCCGTCGCCTCGTACGGTCGCGCACACCGTCCGTGCCCTCGACGACGTCGGGCGGCTCGGCGCGCAGACCACGTTCTTCCGCCTCGGCGAGGACCCCGGGCTCGCGCGGTTCATCGAGCAGATGGCGCGGCGCGTCGACGGACGCGTGGTCGCGCCGGAGCTGGAGGACCTCGGCGTCGCCGTCGTCGACAGCTATCTCGGGTCTCGTGACAGCGGCAGTGCGTACGGCGGCGGGTCGTACGGAGGGTGGTTCGGCGGTCGCGGATTCTGGGTGGACGAGTAGGCGTCTGTGCCTGAGAGACTGCCGAGATGAGCAGCGAACGGCAGTTCCCGGACATGTGGGTCGACCCCCAGGACGACCCGCGCGACTCCGACGCGCAGTCAGTCGGCGAGCGCGAGACGCTCCTCGACTACCTGCGCGTGTACCGGCTCACGCTGCGGATGAAGTGCGACGGTCTCGACGCCGAGCAGATGGCGCGCCGCTCGGTGCCGCCGTCGACGATGTCGCTGCTGGGCCTCGTACGGCACATGGCCGATGTCGAGCGGACCTGGTTCCGGCAGCGGATGGCGGGTGAGGACGCGCCGCGCTACTACCGGACGGCGGAGGACCGCGACGCCGACTTCAACGGTGCGGTCGCCGACGACGAGGTCGTGGCCGACGCGTGGCGCCGCTGGGAGGACGAAGTGGCGTACGCGGAGGCGTTCGTCGATGGCGTCTCGGACCTCGGCACGGTCGCGCGCGACACCGAGCGTGGCGAGATCCCGCTGCGCGACGTGCTGGTGCACATGATCGAGGAGTACGCGCGCCACGCCGGTCACGCGGATCTCCTCCGCGAGTGCATCGACGGGCGTACGGGGCAGTAGCCCGTCAGCGGGCGTGCAGGCGGCGGTCGAGCGTCGCGGCGGTGCTCCGTACGGCGGTGACGACCGCGTCGGCGGAGACGTCCGCCGACGACTCCCACGTGACGGCGACGGCAGCACGGACCGCAGGCGCGCTGAGCGCGACCGCGACGGACCGGAACCCCGGCGTCACCTCGCCGTCCTCGGTGGCATGCCCGCGGCGCCGGGTCTCGCCGAGCAGGTCACGCAGCTGGGTCGGCGTCGCGGGGCCAACGTCCGTACGGCTGACGAACGCGGCGGCATCCGGATAGAGGGCGCGCACCTGCGGCCGGGCGAGCGTCGACAAGATCGCGCGCCCGGATGCGGTTAGGTGCGCCGGAAGCCGTACGCCCACGTCGGTGACCAGCGACGGGCGGCCGGGCGCCCGCTCCTCGAGGACGTAGAGCACGTCCGAGCCGTGGAGGACCGCCAGGTGTGCGGACTGGCCGAGCGTGTCGACGAGGCGGGCGAGCGGGACCCGGGCGAGGCGGGCGAGCGGTTCCTGCTGCGCGAAGGCGAGCCCCACCTCCCACGCGCCGACCCCGAGCCCCCAGGTGCGGTCCTCGGGGTAGTGGACGACGAAGTCCTCCTCGGCCATCGCCGCGAGCAGGTGGTACGTGGAGGAGCGGGGCAAACCGATCTCGCTCGCGATGCGGCTCGCGGGGACCGGGACGGGCTGGCCCGACAGGAACCGCAACGCGCGCAGCGTCGCGGTCGCGGCGGGGACGGCACGGGACATGGGGTCAGTGTCTCGGATCCGAGATTGCCGCGCCGTGCTGCGGCGCTCTGCGCGGTCGATCGGTGTCACATGGCGGCACCGATCGACCGCAATGGCCGCTGTCTCGGATGCGAGACACGAGCCAGCGCGGCGCCGTAGCGGTGCGGCACGCCCGCGCCGTGGAATGGACCCATGCACACCGTCATCGTCGGCCCCGGGCCGCTCGCCCCCGAGGACGTCGTCGCCGTCGCCCGCGACGGAGCCCGCGTGGCCCTGTCCGAGGAGGCACGCTCCGCGATCAAGACCGCCCGTACGCACGTCGAGGCGTTGGCCGCCTCCGACGAGCCGGTGTACGGCGTCTCGACGGGGTTCGGCGCGCTCGCGACACGGCACATCCCGGCCGAGCAGCGCACGCAGCTCCAACGCAGCCTGATCCGCTCCCACGCGGCCGGCACCGGCCCGCAGGTCGAGGACGAGGTCGTACGGGCGCTCATGCTGCTGCGCCTGTCGACCATGGCCAGCGGGCACACCGGCGTGCGGCTCGAGGTCGCCGAGGCGTACGCGGCGATGCTCAACGCGGGCCTGACACCCGTGGTGCGCGAGTACGGCAGCCTCGGCTGCTCCGGCGACCTCGCGCCACTGTCGCACTGCGCACTCGCGGTGATGGGGGAGGGCGAGGTGACCGAGAACGGTGTCGTACGCCCTGCGGCCGAGGCGCTCGCCGACCACGGGCTGACCCCCGTCGTCCTTGCCGAGAAGGAAGGCCTCGCGCTCATCAACGGCACCGACGGGATGCTCGGGATGCTCGTCCTCGCGCTTCACGACGTGCGGGCCCTGCTCGACGCCGCCGACCTCGCGGCCGCGATGAGCATCGAGGGCCAGCTCGGGACGGACCAGGTGTTCTCCGCGGAGCTGATGGCCCTGCGGCCGCACCCGGGGCAGGCCACGTCGGCCGCGCACCTGCGGACGCTGCTCGCCGGGTCGGAGATCGTGGCGAGCCACCGGCACGGCGACGGGGTGGTCCAGGACGCGTACTCGCTGCGCTGCACTCCTCAGGTCCACGGCGCCGCCCGCGACACACTCGACCATGCGGCCCTCGTCGCGGGGCGCGAGCTCGCCTCCGCGATCGACAACCCGTCGGTCCTCGCGGACGGGCGGGTCTCGTCCCACGGGAACTTCCACGGCGCCCCGCTGGCGTACGTCCTGGACTTCCTGGCGATCACGGTCGCCGATGTCGCCGGCATCAGCGAGCGCCGTACGGACCGGTTCCTCGACGTCTCGCGCAACCGCGGACTGCCGCCGTTCCTCGCCGACGACCCGGGTGTGGACTCCGGCGCGATGATCGCGCAGTACACGCAGGCCGCGCTCGTCGCCGAGCTCAAGCGCCTCGCGGTGCCGGCCAGCGTCGACTCGATCCCGTCGAGCGCGATGCAGGAGGACCACGTCTCGCTCGGCTGGTCCGCGGCCCGCAAGCTCCGCAGGGCCGTGGACGCCCTCACCCGGGTGCTCGCGATCGAGATCATGGTCGCCGCGCGCGGGATCGATCTGCGCGCGCCGCTCGCGCCGTCGCCGATCACGGGCGCGGCGATCCGTACGCTCCGCGAGCACGTCCCCGGGCCCGGCCCGGACCGCTTCCTCGCCCCCGAGATCGATTCCACGGTCACCCTCGTCCGTACCGGCACGCTCCGTCCCCGATTTGGGCATTTCCCCACCGAATCACCAGTGCGAATCGGTGGGGAAGTGCCCGAATCGGGGACGGGACCTGAGCAGGAGGCACCACGATGAGCCACGAACCCGTACGGGCGCCGCGGGGCACCCAGATCACCGCCCGCTCGTGGCAGACCGAAGCCCCGTTGCGGATGCTGATGAACAATCTGGATCCGGACGTCGCCGAGCGCCCCGAGGACCTTGTCGTCTACGGCGGTACGGGACGCGCCGCGCGCAGCTGGGAGGCGTACGACGCGATCGTCCGCACGCTGCGCACCCTCGACGACGACGAGACCCTGCTCGTGCAGTCCGGCAAGCCGGTCGGCGTGTTCCGTACGCACGCGTGGGCGCCCCGCGTCCTCATCGCCAACTCCAACCTGGTCGGCGACTGGGCGACGTGGCCCGAGTTCCGGCGGCTCGAGGCCGAGGGGCTCACGATGTACGGCCAGATGACGGCCGGGTCGTGGATCTACATCGGCACGCAGGGGATCCTCCAGGGCACGTACGAGACCTTCGGCGCCGTGGCGCGGAAGCTGTGGGGTCTCGACAGGCTCGACCGACGGGGTGACCGACCGACCCTCGCCGGCACCCTCACCCTCACGGCCGGCTGCGGCGGCATGGGCGGCGCGCAGCCGCTCGCGGTCACGATGAACGAGGGCGTGGTCCTCGTCGTCGACGTGGACGAGACGCGGCTCGCGCGACGCGTCGAGCACGGCTACCTGGACGAGTACACCGCCGACCTCGACGACGCCGTCGAGCGCGTCCTCGCCGCCAAGAAGGACCGCCGCCCGCTGTCGGTCGGGGTGGTCGGCAACGCGGCGACCGTGTTCCCCGAGCTGCTCGCGCGCGGCGTCGAGATCGACATCGTCACCGACCAGACGAGCGCGCACGACCCGCTGAGCTATCTCCCCGAGGGCATCGACGTCGCGGACTGGAAGGCCGAGGCGGCGCGCGACCCGGAGGGGTTCACCGCACGCGCCCGCGCGTCGATGGCCAAGCACGTCGAGGCGATGGTCGGGTTCATGGACGCCGGCGCGGAGGTGTTCGACTACGGCAACTCGATCCGCGACGAGGCACGCCAGGGTGGGTACGCCCGCGCGTTCGCGTTCCCCGGCTTCGTCCCCGCCTACATCCGCCCGCTGTTCTGCGAGGGCAAAGGCCCGTTCCGGTGGGCGGCGCTGTCCGGTGATCCCGCCGACATCGCGGCCACCGACCGCGCGATCCTCGATCTGTTCCCCGAGGACGAGCACCTGCGCCGCTGGATCACGCAGGCGGGGGAGAAGGTCCACTTCGAGGGGCTGCCGGCGCGCATCTGCTGGCTCGGGTACGGCGAACGGCACCGCGCCGGGCTGCGTTTCAACGAGATGGTCGCGTCGGGCGAGCTGAGCGCGCCGCTCGTCATCGGGCGCGACCACCTCGACTCCGGCTCGGTCGCGTCGCCGTACCGCGAGACCGAGGCGATGGCCGACGGCTCCGACGCGATCGCGGACTGGCCGCTTCTCAACGCACTCCTCAACACCGCCTCCGGCGCGACGTGGGTGTCGCTCCACCACGGCGGTGGCGTCGGGATCGGCCGCTCGCTCCACGCGGGGCAGGTGATCGTCGCCGACGGGACCGACCTCGCGGCCGAGAAGATCGAGCGGGTGCTGACGAACGACCCTGGGACGGGCGTGATGCGGCACGTCGACGCCGGGTATGACCGGGCGCGCGACGTCGCGCACGAGCGTGGCGTGCGCGTGCCGATGGAAGAAGCGCCGATGGAGGAGGCGTGAAGCTTCTCGCCCCGATCGAGTGCGTCGGTCGCGATCCCCGTACGGGCGGCTATCGTCGCTTCGCGTGGAGCGACGCCGACATGGAGCTACGCGAGTGGTTCGCCGGTGAGGCGGCCGCGCGTGGCATGGCGTACGAGGAGGACGGCAACGGCAACCAGGTGGCGTGGTGGGGGGAAGGATCCGACGCGCTGCTGCTCGGCTCGCACCTCGACTCCGTCCCGGACGGCGGCGCATACGACGGTCCGCTCGGCGTCGTCTCCGCCTTCGCGGCGCTCGATCAGCTGCGCGCAGACGGCTTCACGCCCTCGCGTCCGATCGCGGTCGCGTGCTTCGCCGACGAGGAGGGGGCGCGCTTCGGGGTCGCGTGCGCCGGCTCGCGCCTCGCCGCCGGCACGCTCGACGCTGACCGTGCGCTCGCGCTCAAGGACCGCGACGGGCTCAGCCTCGCGGAGGTCCTGACCGCCCGCGGGCGAGACCTCCGTAGGGTCGGCCGGAGCGCGTGGCTCGGCCGTATCGGCGCGTTCGTCGAGCTGCACGTCGAGCAGGGCCGCGCGCTCGTCCACTCCGAAGAGCCGGTCGGCGTCGCGACGGCGATCTGGCCGCACGGGCGGTGGCGGCTCGACTTCGAGGGACGTGCGGACCATGCCGGGACCACGCCGATGGAGGACCGGCGCGACCCGATGCCCGCGTACGCCGCCACCGTGGTCGCGGCCACCCGGCGGGCGTACGAGGAGGGCGCGCGGGCGACGTTCGGGCGGATCACCGTCGAGCCGGGCGGCGCGAACGCAATCCCGTCGAGGGTCACCGGCTGGCTCGACGCCCGTGCGGACGACGAGGCCGCCCTAGCCCGGATGCTCGACGCGATCCTCATCGACGCACGCGAGGCGGCCTCGGCGTCACGCGTGCGGGTCGAGGTCGCGGTCGAGTCGTCAAGCCCGGCGGTCGCGTTCGACCTCGACCTGCGTGAACGCCTCGCGCAGGTCCTCGACGCCCCGCTGCTGCCGACAGGGGCGGGCCACGACGCGGGCGTGCTCAGCGCCTTCGTACCGACGGCGATGCTGTTCGTCCGCAACCCGACCGGCGTGTCCCACTCGCCGGAGGAGTACGCCGACGACGCGGACTGCGCCGCAGGCGTCGAGGCACTCGCACGCGTGGTGCGGGAGCTCGCATGAGCGCCTTCCCCGGGCTCGCCAACTGTCACAGCCACGTCTTCCACCGGGCTCTGCGCGGGCGCAGCGTCGGCGGCGACACGTTCTGGGCCTGGCGGGACCAGATGTACGCCGTCGCGGGCGTGCTCGACCCGGACCTCCTCCACGACCTTGCCGTGGCGACGTACGCGGAGATGCGGCTCGCGGGCATCGGCGTCGTCGGCGAGTTCCACTATCTGCACCACGGCCCGGACGGTGTCCCGTACGACGACCCGAACGCCACCGGCGAGGCGCTGATCGCTGCTGCGCGCGAGGTCGGGCTGCGGATCTGCCTGCTCGACACGTGCTATCTCGCGGCGGGGTTTGGGCGGCCTGTTGAGGGGGTCCAGCGGCGCTTCTCCGACGGTGACGCCGAGGCCTGGGCGCTGCGCGTGAGCGACCTCGCCGCCCGCCACGCCGGTGCGGACGACGTCGTGGTCGGCGCCGCGATCCACTCCGTACGGGCGGTGCCGCCGGGCCAGCTCGGCACGGTCGCCACCGCACTCCCGGAGGCGCCGCTGCACGTCCACGTCTCCGAGCAGCCGCGGGAGAACGAGGACTGCCTCGCCGCCACCGGCCATACCCCGGTCGCTTTGCTCGCCGACGCCGGCGCCTGGACGCCCCGCACGACGGCGGTTCACGCCACGCATCTCACCGAGGCCGACATCGCGACGCTCGGCGATGCGCGGGCGTACGTGTGCTTCTGCCCGACCACCGAGGCCGAGCTTGCGGACGGCGTCGGACCGTCGACCCGGTTGCGCGACGCCGGGGCGCGGCTCACGCTCGGGTCGGACAGCAACACAGTGATCGACCTGTTCGCGGAGGCGAGGGCGGTGGAGATGCACGAACGGCTGGTCAGCGGCACGCGCGGGGCGTGGAGCGCGGCGGAGCTGACGGAGGCGGCGACGCGGACGGGCTACGCCTCGCTGGGGTTCGCACCGGATCTCGCCGGCGCCGACGCGTCGACGCTGCGCGACTCCGTACGGCTCGCTGGCGCGGGCGAGCCGCTGTGGGCCGCGACGGCCGCGGACGTGGAGCCGCCCAAGGACCTGCCGTACGGGGCCGACGAGATCGCCGAGCGGATGCGCCGCGCGGTCGCCGCGATCTGGGGGCGCGTGTGAGCGGGGTTTCGACAGGCTCAACCGGCGGGGCCGAGGTTTCGACAGGCTCAACCGGCGGTGGCGGGGTTTCGACAGGCTCAACCAGCGGTGGCGGGGGTGCGCGAGCGCTGCTCCTCACCCACATCGGCGAGCTCGTCACGTGGGAGAACGAGCGCCCGCTCCGCCAGGACGCCGCGCTCGTCCTCGCCGACGGCGTCGTCGCGTGGGTCGGGGACGCGGCCGACGCGCCCGCCGCCGACGAGGTGCTGGACGTCGCCGGCGCCGCGGTCGTCCCGGGCTTCGTCGACTCCCACAGCCATCTCGTCTTCGCGGGCGACCGCGCGCCGGAGTTCGAGGCGCGGATGGCCGGGCGCCCGTACGCCGCCGGCGGCATCCGCACCACCGTTGCCGCCACCCGCGCCGCGTCCGACGCCGACCTCGAGGCGAACGTCCGCCGACTCGTCGCCGAGATGCAGCGCCAGGGGACCACCACGGTCGAGATCAAGAGCGGGTACGGCCTCACCGTCGACGACGAGGCGCGTTCCCTGGCGATCGCCGCGCAGCTCACCGCCGAGACCACCTACCTCGGTGCGCACGTCGTCCCGGACGGCACCACGCCCGAGGCCTACGTCGACCTCGTCACCGGCCCGATGCTCGACGCCTGCGCCCCGTACGCGCGCTGGGTCGACGTCTTCTGCGAGGACGGTGCGTTCGGCGCCGACGCCGCCCGCACCGTCCTCACCGCCGGACGCGACGCGGGCCTCGGCATGCGCGTCCACGCCAACCAGCTGTCGTACGGCCCGGGGGTGCAGCTGGCCTGCGAGCTCGGCGCGGCCGCAGTGGACCACTGCACCTACCTCAGCGACGCCGACATCGAGGCGCTCGCCACCTCCGACACCGTCGCGGGGCTCCTTCCCGGCGTCGAGTTCTCAACCCGCCACCCCTACCCCGACGCGCGCCGGCTCCTCGACGCCGGCATCACCGTGTCACTCGCGAGCGACTGCAACCCGGGCAGCAGCTACACGTCGTCGATCCCGTTCTGCCTCGCGCTCGCCGTGCGCGAGATGGGGATGACTCCGTACGAGGCCCTCGGCGCGGCGACGCTCGGCGGGGCCGCGTCCCTGCGTCGCGACGACATCGGCCACCTGCGGGTCGGGGCGCGTGCCGACCTCGCGATCCTCGACGCTCCCTCGGCGGTGCACCTGGCGTACCGGCCCGGCGTCCCGCTGGTCGCCCGCACGCTCGTCGGCGGCCGCTGACCCGGGTCGGCCAGGCGTCCGGTCCCTCACGCGTGCAGCGACGCGCCCTTCACCGTCTTGTCCACCCGTTGCGGGGCCCGTGCACCGCGACGGTCGCGAACAGCTCCCGCGTATAGATCGCCATCGGCATCTCCCGCCGCAGCGCCGCCCCGTGGATCCCACGCAACCCCTCCGCGTCGGCGGTGAAGACGAGCATCGGCTGGCGCATCATCGGCAGGTAGCGCTGCCCGTCGGCGTCCTCGTACGGCTCGCGGACAGCGTCGCCGCAGCACCTGGACCGGGTCTTGTACGTTCTTTGCATGGCTGATCGGGTCCGCGCGTGGCGACCCGACGTGCCGCACCTGCGTGAGGTGCTGCACGCCGAGTTCACCGAGCACGCCTACCCGAGCCACACCCACGGCGACTGGACGCTGCTGCTCATCGACGCCGGCGCCGTCTCGTACGACCTCGACCGTCATCCCCACACCGCCGAGCCGACGACCCTCACGCTCCTCCCGCCGCACGTGCCGCACGACGGCCGTACGGCGCGCGAGGGGCGGCCGTTCCGCAAGCGCGTGCTCTATCTCGACGCCGACCTGGCTGCCGCTCGGTGCCACCGGCCACAACGTCGACCAGCCGACGGTCGCGCGCCCCGACGTCACCGGCGGGGTGAGGCGTATCCATGCGGCGCTCGGCGGGGGCGACGCCTTCGAAGCGGAGTCAGAGCTGGTCCGGGTCCACGACCTGCTGCGGGAGCACCTCCACAGGCTCGCGCCGTCGACAGCCCCCGACGTGCCGCTGGCCCGCCGTCTGCGCGAGCTCCTCGACGAGGCGGTCGTCGCCGGCCTGACGCTCGATGAGGCCTCGCGGGTGCTCGGCGCACACCCGAGCCACCTCGTACGGTCGTTCTCAGCGGCGTACGGCCTCCCGCCCCACCGCTACCTCACGAGCCGCCGCGTGGACCTCGTCCGCCGGATGCTGCTGGACGGCCGTCCGGCCGCGGAGGCGGCGGTGGCCGCCGGATTTCACGACCAGGCACACCTCACGCGCCACTTCCGGCGGTCCTCGGGACGACGCCCGGCGCCTTCGTAGGTGCCCGACCCCGTCGTCTGAGGTAGCCCCGCCCACCAATCTGAGGCACCTGGTCAGCCAAACCTAGGGTGCGCACCCGATGTGAGCGCCTACCTCAGACGACGAGAGTGAGGGCATCAGGACGAGCGAAGGAGACCCTGATGTACATCGATCCCGAGCAGTCGGTCACGACCGAGATGAAGCACCGCATCGAGCGGCTCCCGATCCCTGGTGACGACCGTCGCGCCGACCTCGTTCGCGGGCCGCGCGCACGTCGCCGTCGGGGACTGCGACTCTGAGCCGTCGTGTTGCGCCTACCCGACCGCGTCGTCCCGTGCGAGTATCCCCGCATGGGCGACGCGGTCGAGATCGAGGTCGGGAACCGTGACGTCCGCGTGTCCAACCCCGACCGCGTCTACTTCCCCGAGCGGGGCGAGACCAAGCTCGACCTCGTCACGTACTACCTCTCCGTCGGCGACGGCATCGTCAACGCGCTGCGTGAGCGGCCCTGCATGCTCCACCGCTTCCCCAAGGGTGTCGCCTCGACAAAGGTCCACCAGAAGCGCGTCCCCGCGGGGGCGCCGCCGTGGCTGGAGACCGTACGCGTGGAGTTCCCGCGGTACGGCCGCCACGCGTACGAGCTGTGCGTCACCGAGCTCGCGAGCGTGATCTGGGCGGTGCAGATGTCGACCGTCGAGTTCCACCCGTGGAACTCACGCCGCGCCGACACCGAGAAGCCCGACGAGTGGCGCATCGACCTCGACCCGGGCCCGGAGTGCGACTTCTCGACCGTACGGAGGGTGGCGCACGTCGCGCACGAGATCCTCGACGAGCTCGGGGCGGTCGGCTGGCCCAAGACCTCGGGTGGTTCCGGGATGCACATCTATGTCCGTATCGCGCCCGAGCATGGCTTCCCCGACGTCCGTCGCGCCGCGCTCGCGTTCGCCCGCGAGGTCGAGCGCCGCGTCCCTGACGAGGTGACGACGACCTGGTGGCGCAAGGACCGCGACCCGGCCAAGCTCTTCGTCGACTACAACCAGAACACCCGCGACCACACCATTGCCGCCGCCTACTCCGTACGAGGCGTCCCTGACGCACGGGTCTCCGCGCCGATCCGGTGGGACGAGGTCGACGACGTCGAGCCCGCCGCACTGACGATCGCCACGATGCCCGCCCGCTATGCCGAGCTGGGCGACCTGCACGCGGGCATCGACGAGGCCGTGTTCTCGATCGCGCCCCTGCTGGAGTGGGCGGCGCGCGACGAGGCCGAAGGGGCGCAGGTGCCGCCCGAAGAGGGTGGCTGACGGGGCGCGGGCACGCTAGCGTCGAGGGGAACGCTCACCGAGAGGAGTCCTCATGCGCAAGCTCTCCCTTCTCGTCGCTGCCGGCGTCGGATACGTCCTCGGGGCCAAGGCCGGACACGAGAGGTACGACCAGATCGTCACGCAGACCAAGAAGCTCCTCGGGAGCCAGCCGGTCCAGGACGGCTTCTCGAAGGCGACCGACACGGTCAAGGACCAGGCGCCCGTGGTCAAGGACAAGGTCACCGATGCTGCTCACAAGGTCGCTGACAAGGTGACACCGGGTTCGTCGAGCGACCATGTCGAGGTCGAGGAAGAGCTGGCCTGGACGACGTCCACCGACGACAAACCGAAGCCCTGAGGTGGCGCCCGTACGCGAGGACGTTTCCGCGGCACAGTTCGTCGCGGCGCTGCTCCCGATGGCGACGGACGAGCAGCGGGTGAAGTACCAGCGGTTCTTCCCCGGTGACGACACCTTCGTCGGCGTACGGATGGGCGCGATCTTCGGCCTTGCCAAGGAGTTCCTCGCGATGCCCGTCGACGAGCTCGAGGTGCTCCTCGACCACGACGTGCGCGAGGTCCGGGTCGGCGCCTGCTCGATCATGGGCAAGGCGGCGGCCCGCAAGCGGGTGACCGAAGAGCGGCACGAGGAGCTGTACGACCTCTACCTGCGCCGCCACGACCGGATCGACGGGTGGGACCTCGTCGACCTCGGGGCCTACCAGGTCGTCGGCAGCTGGCTCGTCGAGCGCCCGCGCGACCCGCTGTATGCGCTGGCGCGCTCGGACTTCTGGCCCGAGCGGCGTACGGCGATCGTGGCGACCGCGGCGTTCATCGGTCGCGAGGACGTGGCCGACACGTTCGCGATCAGCGCGCTGCTTCTCGACGACCCAGAGCCGCTGGTGCACAAGGGTGCCGGGTGGATGCTGCGCTACGCCGGCGACGTGGACCGGGACGCGTTGCGCGGGTTCCTCGACACGCACGCGGCCACGATGCCCCGCGTGATGCTGCGGACCGCCCTCGAGAAGTTCGACAAGCCCGAACGCGCCGCCTACCTCGCCCGCCCCGCGGTTTGACGCGTTCCCCACCGAGTTGCGTCCGAGATGGGTGGGAAACGCGTCAAATCAGGGGGCGGGCCCTCAGGGTCAGCGCGTGCGTAGGCCGAACCCGTACGGGAACAGCGGGTCGTAGTCCGCGTCCCCGACGTTGAGCGGCTGCTGCGCGACCGTACGAGGCCACGTCACCGGAAGCTTGCCGGTGAACCGCTTCTTGCCGAACAGCACGTCCGCCACGCCCGCACCCTCGCTGCCGGGCAGCCAGCCTGCGACGAGCCCGTCGATCTTGCTGAGCAGGTCCGGCGCGATCTCCAGCGGTCGGCCCGAGACCACGATCACGACGCACTCCGCGGCCTGCGTGCAGACGGTGTCCACGGCCTGCTGGTCGGCCTCGGACAGCTTCATGTCCTTGATCGGCCGCAGCACCCCGTTGTCACCGGGGTCGAAGCCCCAGCGCGGGCCACCGACGTCGCCGAAGCCCTCCGCGTACGGCGTCTCGCCGACCACCACGACACCCGTCGCGTCGCTCGGCACCGGCGTGGACGCGGTCTCGCTCACCGTGACGTCACCGCGCGAGGCGTCCTCGATGCCCTCGAGGATCGTCGTGCCCGGGAACTGGTGGTACGAGCCGCCCTGCCAGGTCAGCGTCCAGCCGCCGGCCTGGTTGCCGATGTTGTCGGCGTTGCTGCCCGCGACATAGAGCGACGAGCGCTTCGACAGCGGCAGGACGTCGCCACGGTTCTTCAGCAGCACCTGCGACTTCGCCACGGCCTCGCGCGCCACCTTGCGGTGCTGCGCGCTGCCGACCTCGTCGATGTTTCGACGGTCGGTATACGGCTTCTCGAACAGGCCGAGCTCGAACTTCTGGGCCAGGATCCGGCTCACCGCGTCGTCGATCCGCGACATCGGGACGCGTCCCGCCTCGACCTCCTGGGTGAGTGCGGTGATGAACTGCCGGAACTGCGCCGGCTCCATCGCCATGTCGATGCCGGCGTTGATCGCCGTACGGACCTGCGTGTTCCAGTCGCCCGGGATCTGGTGGATCGCCTCCCAGTCGCTGATGACCAGGCCGTCGAAGCCCATCCGGCCCTTGAGGACGCCGGTGAGCAGCTCGGTGTGCGCGGTCATCTTGAGCGGGTTGCCGACCCCGTCCTCGGTCCAGTCGACCGACGAGAACGACGGCATGACCGACCCGGCGCCGTACTTCTTGATCGCGGGCCAGTACGGGGCGAGGGCGAGGCGCGCGAACTCCTCACGGCTCACGATCGCGATGCCCTGGTCGATCGTGTAGTCGCCAGCGGACGTCCCGAAGGTCGTGAGGCCGTCTCCGGCGTAGTGCTTCGGCGTTGCGAGGACGCGGTCGGCGTTGTCGAGCTGGCCGGGTCGTCCCTGGAAGCCGCGGACGGCGACGGCCATCTCCGAGACCAGCCGCGGTGACTCGCCGAAGCTCTCGTACGTACGGCCCCACCGGTCGTCCCGTGCGACGCACAGGCACGGCGCGAAGCTCCACTGCGGACCCGTCGCGCGGGTCTCCTCGGCGGTGACGTGGGAGATCTTCTCGACCAGCTTCGGGTCGCGGGTGGCACCGAGGCCGATGTTGTGCGGGAACACGGTCGCGCCGTAGAGGTTCCCGTGTCCGTGCACGGAGTCGACCCCGTACAGGACGGGGATCTTCAGGCGCGTCGCGAGCGCGCCGTCCTGGAAGCCGTCGACCATGTCGGCCCAACCCTCGGGGGAGTTGTCGGCCGGTACGGAGCCGCCGCCGGACAGGATGCTGCCGAGACCGAGGGCGGTCACGTCGGCGGGCGTCGCGTTGCCCCGCTCGGCCTGAGTCATCTGGCCGATCTTCTCGGCCAGGGTCATGCGTGAGAGCAGGTCCTTCACCCGCTTCTCGGTAGGCAGCCGCGGGTTGAGGTAGGGCAGGGTGCCCCGGTCCTTGCCCGTGCTCGCCCCGCTCGGGGTCGTGGCCGGCGCCGAGGCCGCGCCGACGCCGACGGTGCCGGCGACCAGTGCCGTTACGGCACCGAGCACCAGCGTGGTGCGTCGGAATCGGGAACGAGGTGCTGCGTCGGTGCTTCGAGGTCTGGCATCCATGAGGTCCTCCACTCGAATGTGACGTACGTCATACTCAGGCCTCCGAATATTGCGTAACCAACAACAAATGGCAAGACCTGGGTTCGCGGATACGTCCCGGATCTGAGGTAGTCGTGGACCCTTACTAAGGAACTCGTCCGATGCCTGCGGCTACCTCAGACGACGAGCATTGACGTCATGATCCTGAATCCGGAGTACTACGTGGAGACCGAGATGCAGCGCCGTATCGAGGACGCCCACCCGCGCCCTCGTCGCCGTACCGTCCGGCGTCGCACGCGCCGGGCTCGGCGGTGACCCAGGGCGCGGTGCCGGCCCACGAATCTGAGTCGAATCCTGTCGGTGTCTTGGGCGATCATGGGTTCATGTCCGCCGAGTGGAGACCGACCGAGCCCCTGGTCGGGCGTGAGACCGAGCTCTCGCGCCTGCTCGCCGCAACCGGCGTCGCTGACCCGGAGGCCCGCGGGGGTGTCCTCCTCAGCGGCGACGCCGGCATCGGCAAGACTCGCCTGCTTCGCGAGCTCGCGGTCCTTGCCGCCGACGGAGGCCACCGCGTCATGGTGGGCCACTGCGTCGATCTCGGCGACAGCGCGATCCCCTTCCAGCCCTTCGCCGAGATGCTGGCGGGGTTGGACGACGCCACCCGCACGTCCATGTCCGACGCGATGCCCCCGCTCGGTCCGCTCATGTGGGGTGCCGCGGACGGCGCGGGCGTGGACCGCGGCGAGCTCTTCTCGTCGGTCGTGACCGCGCTCGAGCTGCTCGGCGCGAGCCGTCCCGTCCTTCTCATCGTCGAGGACGCCCACTGGGCAGACGCCTCCACACGGCACCTGATCCGCTACGTGCTCTCCCAGCGGTACGAGGGCGACGTCCGGGTGGTCGTCTCCTACCGTAGCGACGACCTGCACCGCCGCCACCCGTTGCGCGCCGACGTCGCGGAGTGGAGCCGGTTGCCCGGTGTCCAGCGTCTCGACCTCGGCCCGCTCGCCGACGACGAGGTTCGGGCGCTCGTGCGTTCGCGCGACGCCGGCGCGATCGGTGCGAGCGGGCTGGCCGCGATCCTCCGCCGCGCGGAGGGCAACGCGTTCATCGTCGAGGAGCTGCTCGACGTCGACGACAAGAACGGCCCGCTGCCTCCGACCTTGGCCGATCTGCTCCTCGTGCGGCTTGACCGCCTCGACGACGCTGGGCGACACGTCGTGCGTGCGCTCGCCTGTGCAGTCGGTGAGGTGAGCGACGAGCTGTTGTCCGCCGTCGTGGACCTGCCACCGAGCACGATCGAGGACGGTGTCCGCGCCGCACTCGACCACCGCATCCTCTCCCGGACCCGCAGCGACGGCTACGTCTTCCGACATGCCTTGCTCGCCGAGGTCGTACGAGACGACCTGCTGCCGGCCGAGCGACGTCGGATCCACGCGGCATACGTCAAGGTGCTGAGCGGCCGTGGCGACTCGGCCGACGTCGCGCGGCACGCGTTCGAGGCAGGTCTCGACGAGGTCGCGTTCACGGCCAGTGTCCGCGCTGCCGAGCGGGCGACCCGCGTCGCGGGCCACGACGAGGCCGCGGACCACTACGAGCGGGCGTTCTCGGTGGTGTCCGCTGCCCCTGAGGGCACCGACGTCGTCGGTCTGGTGATCGCCGCGAGCGAGGCCAAGACAGCAGCCGGATACGTACGCCGAGCCTGGGTGCTCGTCGGCGACTTCCTCGAGCAGGCCGACGACCTGCCTGTGGAGGACCGGGCGCGGCTCCTCGTCGCGTACGGCACGGCGGCGCTGATGGCCGATCGGATCGTCGAGCCGCGCCAGGCGCTCGAGGAGCTCTTCGTGCTCGTTCCCGAGCAGCCGACTGCGCTGCGGGCCTCCGTCGAGGAGCTCGCTGCCCGTGCCGCGTCCAACGAGAGGCACTTCGACGAGGCGATCCGCTGGGCGACCCAGGCGATGACACTAGGGCAGCGGCTGGGTCTCAACCGGCTCGTGGCCGACGCTGCCGCAACCAAGGCTAGGGCGCGTGCTCGGATCGGAGACGACCCCGAGGGCGACGAGCGCCGCTTCCTCGAGGTCGCAAAGATTGCGGCGACCGAGGGCGACGTCGTGGCAGAGCTGAGGGCTCGCCACCACCTCGCCTTCTACTACCACGAACGCGGCATGCTCGACCGCGCTGAGGCCGAGTTCCTCCGGACGATGAAGACCGCCGTGCAGGCCGGTCGCCAATGGGCTCCGTACGGGTTCGACGGCCGCTTCTTCGCGTCGGTCACGGCCTATCTCCTCGGTCATTGGGACCTTGTCCTCGAGCTCTGCGACGTCGGCATGCTGCAGCCGCCCAAGGTCCCCGCAGCTGATCTCGAGGCCGTCGGTCTGCTCGTCTCGGCAGGCCGGGGCGACGGCGCGGCGCTGCGCACGGCCGAGCGGCTGCGCGCCCTCTGGCACAAGGACATTGTCCTCGCCATCCACTGTGCGACGGCCGCCATCGACCTGGCCCGCGATGCGGGTGAGGCGACACGCTGGCACGACGACCTGGTCATGACACTGACCCAGGACTGGGACGGTGAGTTCGTCCCGGCTCGCCTGCGGATGGGGGGCCTGCTCGTGGGACGCCTCGCCGACGAGGCGGGCCACGCGTCGACCGCCGAGCGCAGCGAGTGGCTCACGCGCGCAGAGCAGCTGCGGGCCGTCGCCGACCACGTCATCGAGCAGCGCGGCCCGTTCGGTCCCGAGGGAGCCGCGTGGTCATTGCGCCTGGACGCCGAGATCCTGCGTCTGCGCTGGATCGTCGGGGGTGAGGTTGCGCTCCCCGCGCTGCTCACCGCGTGGCGCGAGACCACGCAGGCGTTCGCCGAGCTCGGACAGGTCTACGAGGAGGCCCGCTCCGCGTCCCGGCTCGCGGCAGTCCTGCAGGCCAGCGGCGACGTGGCAGGCGCCAAGGAGGTCGCGAGCAGCGCGCACGAGCAGGCCGTCGCGTTGGGCGCAGCACCGCTCACCCGCGTGCTCGAGCAGCTCGCGGGCTCGACCACGGCAGCGGCCACCTCGGCCGCTTCGAAGCCCCACGTCGCCGGCGAGAAGCCGCTGACTGCTCGTGAACGTGAGGTCCTCGAGCACCTCGTCGAGGGCCGTACCAACGGCGAGATCGCGACGCTGCTGTTCATCAGCACCAAGACGGTCTCGGTCCACGTCTCCAACATCCTCGCCAAGCTCGGGGCGTCGACCCGCACGGAGGCGGCAGCGATCGCGCGACGCCAGCGCGCCTGAGCGCAGGCGTCCGTAGGGCCCGCGTGACGAGCGGGATCGCCCGAGCGCTGAGACGCTGAGGGCATGTGCCGCTTGTTCGGTCTGCAGTGCGGTCGTCATCCGATGACCGCGACCTTCTGGCTGCTCGACGCCCCCGACAGCCTGCGGTCGCAGGGCCGTCGCAACCCGGACGGGACGGGCATCGGCGTCTTCGAGCCCGATGGTGCCGCGCGGATCGACAAGCAGCCGATCGATGCATGGGACGACACGGCCTTCGCGCGCGACGCGAAGACCATGCACGGGACGACGTTCGTCGCGCACGTCCGCTATGCCAGCACGGGTGCGCACACCGTCGCCAACACGCACCCGTTCGAGCTCGACAACCGGCTGTTCGCCCACAACGGCGTCGTCGGCGGGCTCGAGTCGCTCGACGCACGTCTGGCCGACGTCGGTGCCAGCGCGCTGGTCGAGGGCCAGACGGACAGTGAGCGGGTCTTCGCGCTGATCACGGCGGAGATCCGCCGCAACAGCGGCGACGTGGCAGACGGCGTGCACGACGCGATCAGCTGGATCGCCGAGAACCTGCCCGTGCTGGCCCTGAACTTCGTCCTGACCACCGCGACGGACCTCTGGGCGCTGCGCTACCCGGACGTGCACCCCCTGCGGTTCCTCGAGCGGGCCGAGCGCGTCCCGGGCACCGAGGGGTGGGACGGCGCCAGCGACCGCATCCATGCCCGTGTGGATCCTGCCGACGACGACCACCGGACCGTGGTCGTGGCGACCGAGGAGATGGACGACGAGCCCGGCTGGACGGCGCTGGAGTCCGGCGAGCTGCTGCACGTCGACCGCGACCTCACCCTCACCCGTACCCATCCGTTCGGCCCGCTGCGACATCCGCTTGCGCTCGCCGACCTCGAGCCGACCGCGGCCGCGTCGCAGCGCTCCTAGCCCGAGCCCCGACTACGAGGAGGACGCGTGAACGACGTCCCGAACGCCCGTATCGGCGTCACCGGCCTGGCCGTGATGGGCCGCAACCTCGCCCGCAACCTGGCCCGCCACGGCTTCCCGGTTGCGCTGCACAACCGCACCTATGCCCGTACGGAGTCGCTGGTCGCCGACCACGGAGACGAGGGCACCTTCGTCCCGTCCGAGTCGCTGGAGGACTTCGTGGCGTCGATAGCGAAGCCACGCCCGATCATCGTGATGGTCAAGGCGGGCGAGCCCACCGACGCGGTCATCGACGAGCTCGTCCCGCTGCTCGACGAGGGCGACGTGGTCATCGACTGCGGCAACGCGCACTTCCTCGACACCCGGCGGCGCGAGGCTGCGCTGCGCGAGAAGGGACTCCACTTCGTCGGCGCGGGCGTCTCCGGCGGAGAAGAGGGCGCGCTCAACGGCCCGAGCATCATGCCGGGCGGTTCCGCTGAGTCGTACGAGACGCTCGGGCCGATGTTCGAGACCATCGCCGCCCAGGTCGACGGCACCCCGTGCTGCACCCACGTCGGCCCGGACGGCGCCGGGCACTTCGTCAAGATGGTCCACAACGGGATCGAGTACGCCGACATGCAGCTGATCGCCGAGGCGTACGACCTGCTGCGGCACGGGCTCGGCGCGGAGCCGGCGCGGATCGCGGAGATCTTCGCGCAGTGGAACGAGGGCGACCTCGAGTCCTACCTCATCGAGATCACCGCCGACGTGCTCGCCCACACCGACGCCGCCACCGGGCGACCGTTCATCGACGTCGTGCGGGACGAGGCGGAGCAGAAGGGCACCGGACGCTGGACGGTCCAGACCGCGCTGGACCTCGGCGTCCCGGTCACGGGCATCGCCGAGGCGACGTTCGCGCGCTCGGTCTCGGGGCACACCGAGCAGCGCGAGCCGGCCCGTACGGCCTATCCCGACGCGCACGCGGACACCGGGTGGCGGCCGGACGACGACGACACGTTCGTCGACGACGTCCGCCGGGCCCTGTACGCGTCGAAGGTCGTCGCGTACGCCCAGGGCTTCGACGAGATCCTGGCCGGGAGGCGCGCGCACGACTGGGGGATCGATCCGGGGGCGATGGCGACGATCTGGCGTGGCGGCTGCATCATCCGGGCGCGGTTCCTCGACCGCATCCGCGAGGCGTACGACGGCGATCCGGACCTGCCGTCGCTGCTCGTCGCCCCGTACTTCGTCGACGCCGTGCAAGCGGGCCTAGAGTCCTGGCGCCGCGTCGTCGCGATCGCCGCCCGTACGAGCATCCCGGCACCGGCGTTCGCCTCGTCGCTCGCGTACTTCGACGCCCTGCGGGCCGAGCGACTGCCGGCCGCGCTGATCCAGGCCCTCCGCGACGACTTCGGCGCTCACACCTACCGGCGCGTCGACAAACCCGGCACGTTCCACACGCTCTGGGCCGGTGAGCGGTCCGAGGAGCAGCGGGGCTGAGCCTCCTGTCCCCTTCACGGGGTCGACACCGCAATTCTGAGGGGCCCCTCGGCCCGGCACCGCCGTCTCTGTCCTGCCTGCGGGCCAAGGCAACCCGATGATCGCCGAGGGCATCGCGATCGGTGCCAACACGCGGAGGCGCAGGGCATCAACGCGCTGCGCCGCCTCGGCGAGAACCTCGCGAAGCGGGTCTCTCGTACGACGACGTGATCACGATGCGGGGGTGTCCTCCAGAACCCGTCCGGCGCGGCCGCGGCGGACTTCGCCGGTGGAACCGTGCGTACCGGCAATACTTCGCCAACACGAGCCTGTCCATCGGCACGCCGGTGCTGGTGCCGCTCGGGACGGCAGCGCCCGGCCACGGCAAGGGGAAGGGCGGGCACTAGTCCGACGGTTCCGCGTCCGTACGGTGCCTTGCCTCGGCGAGGCCCCGTACGGATGGCGGCACCGTGATCCCCGTGCGCAGGTCGGGCGCGGGGACCGGAGCACCGGCGACCTCGCGCAGCGGGACCACTCCCGCCCAGGCCTCGCCAGCGATGTCGTCGTCCTCGTCCTCCGGCCACCCGTCGGACACCTTGAGCGACCAGCGCTCGATCGGCAGCCCGAGCACGAGCGTGGCCGCCAGCTCGCGGCGTGTCGACGGCCGCACCTCCGCCGCGCGGCCCGGGATCAGCGCATCGGTCAGCCTGTCCAACGCCGCGACCTGCTCATCGTCCGGCAGCACCGAAGCGGCGCCGAACAGCACCGCGCTTCGGTAGTGCAGCGACGACTCGAACGTCGACCGCGCCACCACGATCCCGTCGAGCGCCGTCACGGCCACGGAGACCGGCGCCCCTGCGGCCACCACGCGCATCCAGGGCGACCCTGTGGACCCGTGGAGGAGCAGCCGGTCGCCCTCGCGCGCGAACGCGGTCGGGACCACGAGCGGTGCACCGTCGACGACCACGCCGAGGTGGCAGACGCGCACGGAGTCGAGGAGCCGGTCTAGGGCGGCTCGGTCGCGGCGCTGCTTGCCCGGCAGACGGGTGACGTCGGTGCGCGGCGGATCGGGCGACACCGGGTCAGCGTGCGGACGCGACGTACTGGTTGAGCTGGTCGCGCTCGAACTGCAGCTGCTGCATCCGGAACTTCACCGCGTCGCCGATCGACAAGATCGCGACCAGCGCCTCGTCCTCGTCGACGACCGGCACGTGGCGGATGCGCTCGTTGGTCATGATCTCGAGGAGCGCACCGATGGAGTCATCCGGCCCGCAGGTGTGGACCTCGGACGTCATGATCGACGACACCGGCTGTGTCAAAGGGTCGCTCGTGCTGCGCAGCTTGCGCACGATGTCGCGCTCCGACACGATCCCGGCGACGTGGATGCCGTCCTCGCTCACGACCAGGGCACCGATGTTGCGTGCGTCGAGCTCGTCGAGCAGCGCGGAGACCGCTGCGTCGGGGGCGATGGTGAACACGTCGGTGCTGCCCTTCGACGTGACGACGTCACTGACCTTCATCGCTTCCCCCTGGGTTCACACGTGGCCGATGCGCTCAACCTAGCGTGATCCGGGCCACTCTCACCAGCCCGCGGGAGGCCCTTGCTGCCCGTACGTGCTCCCCTGCTGCCCGTACGAGGGGTAGCCGCCGCCTCCGCCGTACGGGGAATCCCACCGCGGACCGGAGCGCGAGAACCACTCGTTGGCACCCCCGCTGAACAGCAGGACGATCACGGCGATCCCCGCCACGAGCCACAGCACGGAGACGAACGACAAGATCATCACCAGACTCGTGATGATTGTCAGCGACGCCAGCACGACCAGGGCGATCCGAGCCCACGCCTGACGACGCAGCACGAAGACGCTGACCACGAGGGAGACCACCGAGGCCACCACGAACACCGCCACCATCGCGTAGACCGCGGGACGGTTGTCCTGGACGGACTGCACGTCGGAGGGGCTCAGGTCGAAGTCGGTCGGGTTCTCGGCCATCTCGTCGAGCATCCACCCGAGCGCCACCGCGACCAGGATCCAGCCGAGGGCCGTCAGCACCGACAGCGCGATCGTGATCCAGGCGGCCAGCGTCACCGTGACAGGACGGGCGTCGGGGTCGCGGGGGATCGGAAAGCTCGACTGCGGCAGCCCGCTCGCGTATGGGTCGTACCCGCCGTACTGCTGCTGCCCGTACGAGGGCTGTTGCGGATACTGCGGACCGTACGGAGGTTGCTGCGGGCCCTGCTGGCCGTACGGAGGGTGTCCTTGGCCGTACGGCGACGGGCCCTGGCCCGGTGGTGGGCCGGGGTCGGACGGTGGCGGAGTCGGCGTGGACATGCGGCTGATCCTACGGCTGGAGAAGTCCGCGCGGTCGCTCAACCGTCCGAGCGACGGTGCGAGGCGAGGTCGGTGACGTTCGTGCGGACGGGCTCGGTCGGCGGGGTGCGCTCGTCCTCGGGCTCGTGCGGCTCGGTGTCGGGGAAGTAGCCGAGGTAGGCCATCGCCGCCTCATGGAGCAGCGAGTTGGTCGCGAGCGCGTTGCCGTGCCACGGGCCGGGCTGGCCGTTGAGCGCGGTGAACGTGCCGCCGGCCTCCCGCACGATCGGGTCGAGCGCGGCCATGTCCCACAGCGCGAGCTCAGGCTCGGCGGCGATGTCCACGGCGCCCTCGGCGAGCAGCATGTACGACCAGAAGTCGCCGTAGCCACGCGTGCGCCAGCAGCGCCGCGTCAGTGCGAGGAAGCTCTCGAGCTTGCCGATCTCCTCCCAGCCGCCGAGCGAGGCGTACGACAGCGACGCGTCGTCCATCCGGTCGACCTTGGAGACCTGGAGGCGTGTCGCGGACATCAGCGACTTGCCGGTGTAGGCGCCGCCGCCCTTCGACGCCCACCAGCGGCGCCCGAGCGCGGGTGCCGACACGCAGGACGCGACGACCTCGTCCTCGATGGCGATCGCGATCAGCGTCGCCCACACGGGCACGCCGCGCACGTAGTTGGAGGTGCCGTCGATCGGGTCGATGATCCAGCGGCGGGTGGCGTCCTCCACGGTGCCGACCTGCTCGCCGTTCTCCTCGCCGAGCACGATGTCGCGGGTGCGGGCGCTGCGCAGCGTGCGTCGGATCGTCCGCTCGACGGCCTGGTCAGCCTCGGTCACCCACGTCATGTCGGGCTTCGTCGAGACCTTGAGATCGCCGGCGCGGAACTTCTCCATCGAGATCGAGTCGGCGTTGTCGGCGAGCACGTGGCACAGCCGAAGATCGTCGTGGTGGGAGTGCGCCATGGCCCCACAGTAGAGGTTCGCGCCCCTACGATGGAGGCCGTCCACGAGGAGGGCTGATGTTCGACATCATCGACGGAGTTCCGCTGCACCCGTTGTTCCTGCACGTGCCGATCGTTCTCATCCCTCTGACGACGTTGCTGACCCTCGCGTTCCTCGTCCCACGGTGGCGCTGGGCGCTGCGGTGGCCGCTCGCGATCGTCGCCGTGGCCGCGGCAGCGGGGACGTACGCGACGGTGCAGTCCGGCGAGGAGCTCAAGGCGCGCATCGGTGCGTCCGGCGAGATTGGCGCGGCGATCGACCTGCACCAGACCTGGGGCGACAGGTTGCTCTACGCGGCGATCGTGCTCGCGGTGCTGGCCGTGATCGCGGCCATCGTCGTCACCCGTACGGCCGGGACCGCGGCGACCGTGGTCGCCGTCCTGCTGGCGGTCGCCGGCGTCACCGCCGGGTGGATCACGTACGAGACGGGCGACCGCGGCTCGCGAGCGGTCTGGTGCGCGACGACCGTGTCGTCCAACGGCGGGTCGCTCGAGGAGTGCCTCCGCACCTGACGGACGTACGACCCGACATCACGTCCCGACATCGCACCTCTGATATCGGGGTCCAATGTCGGGACGTGATGTCGGGTCGTACGTCAACGTCAGTCGGCGCTGTCGCGCGAGGCAAGGAGGCGGCGGAACGAGTCGACGCGCGCGGCGTCCAGCGTCCCAGCAGCGACTGCGTCGTCCAGTGCGCACTCAGGGTCGGCCTCCGTGTGCTGACAGCCGCGGGGGCAGTCGACTGCCGCGTCGGCGAGGTCCGGGAACGCCGCGAGCAGCCGCTCCACCGACACGTGCGCGAGCCCGAAGCTGCGGATGCCCGGCGTGTCCACGATCCACCCGCCGAACGGCAGCGCGAGCACACGCGTCGAGGTCGAGGTGTGGCGCCCACGACGGCTCACCTCGTTGATGACGCCGGTCGTCAGCTCCGCCTCGGGGACGAGCGCGTTGACCAGCGTGGACTTGCCCACGCCGGAGTGGCCGACGAGCACGCTCGTACGACCGCGCAGCCGCTCGCGCACCATCTCGAGGTCGCCGCCGCGCTCGGTGACGACGACGTCGACTTCCAGCGGCAGCAGGGACGCGACCAGAGGCGCGGGGTCGCCGATGTCGGCCTTGGTGAGGCACACCAGCGGCGTCATCCCGGCGTCGAACGCGGCGACGAGGCACCGGTCGATGAGACGCGGACGTGGGGGAGGGTCGGCGAGCGCGGCAACCACGACCATCTGGTCAGCGTTGGCGACGATCACCCGCTCGATCGGGTCGTTGTCGTCTGCCGTGCGTCGCAGCAGGGTCGTACGGTCCTCGACCTCGACGATCCGCGCCAGCGTGTCGGGCGTCCCGGAGGTGTCGCCGACGACGCGGACCCGGTCGCCCACGACGACGGCCTTGCGCCCGAGGGGGCGCGACTTCATCGCCGTCACCACGCGCTCGTCCTGGCCGACGAGCAGCGTGTAGCGGCCGCGGTCGATGCCCACGACCCAGCCGTCGTCGGCGTCGTCGTACGAGGGGCGCTCCTTGGTCCGGGGACGCGTATGGCGACGCGGACGATCGAACTGCTCGTGCGGCCGGTGGGCGTCGTAGCGCTGCGTCACGACGCGAACCGCTCCCAGACCTGCGCGAACCCCGGGTACGTCTTGGCGGTGGTCGCGACGTCGTGCACCTGGGTGTCCTTCACCGCGAGTCCGAGCACCGCCGCCGCGTGAGCCATGCGGTGGTCCGCGTACGTCTCCAGCGCCGCGCCGTGCAGCGGGCGGGGCGTGATCGCAAGTCCGTCGTCGAGCTGCTCGACCTCGCCGCCCATGCGGGTGATCTCGGTCGCAAGCGCGGCGAGCCGGTCGGTCTCGTGGCCGCGCAGGTGCGCGATGCCGGTGAGTCGCGAGGGGCCGTCGGCGAGCGTGGCCACGGCCGCGACGACGGGGGTCAGCTCGCCTTCGTCGCGCAGGTCGAGGGTGACTCCGCTCAGCCGTCGCGGTGCGGTCACGACGAAGTCGTCGTCGTCGAACGCCACCTCGGCGCCGAACGCGGTCGCGATCTCGCGCCACCGGTCACCCGCCTGGTCGGTCGTACGGGGCCAGTGCCGGACCCGCACACGCCCACCGGTCACCAGCGCTCCGGCGATGAATGCCCCTGCGTTGGACAGGTCGGGCTCGATCGCGGCGTCGTACGCGGCGACCGGCCCGGGCGCGACGCTCCAGCGGCCCGGGACGGAGTCGTCCACGTGCACCCCGCGGCGGCGCAGCTCGGTCAGGGTCATCGCGACGTGCGGCATCGAGGGGACGGGCGGCCCGTCGTGGTGGATGTCGACGCCCTCGTCGTACCGGGCGCCGGCCAGCAGGAGCGCCGACAGGAACTGGCTGGAAGCGGACGCGTCGACCGTGACCGCGCCACCGGCGACGTGACCGGCCCCGACGACGGTGAACGGCATCGTCGCCCGCCCGCCGTCGTCGACCTGCACACCGAGCGCGCGCAGGCTCGTGATCGTCGTCGCCATCGGACGTTCCCGAGCACGCTCGTCACCGTCGAACGTCACCGCGCCGTCGACGAGCGCGGCGACCGGCGGGACGAAGCGCATGACCGTCCCGGCCAGCCCGACGTCGACGGTCACCGCCTCGCGCGCGGCGCTGGTGAGCGGCTCGACCGTCCACACATCGCTGTCAGCAGTCACCGTGGCGCCGAGCGCGCGCAGGGCGTCTGCCATCAGGGCGGTGTCGCGCGACTCCAGGGGCCGCGACAGCCGTGACGGGCCGTCCGCGAGCGCCGACAGGATCAGCGCGCGGTTGGTCTGCGACTTCGACCCGGGCAACGCCACCGTGGCGTCGACGGGGTCGGTCCGGAACGGGGCGGCCCACAGCGTTGACATCGGTGCGAGCCTATCCGACCCCCACCGACCCGCGACCCATCTGCTCAGTGGTGCTGCAGCGTCCGCTTCACCTGGTGGGCGGTGTCGTGCAGCGACTCCTGCACCGACTCGCTCGCCTCCACGACCTTGTCCTTCGCGCGCCGGGGCAGAATCTTCTTGTGGGGGTCGGGATCGAGCGTCGCCATCAGCAGGCCGCCGAGGATCGAGGCGTTCTTGACGAACTGTTTGCGGTGGCCGGCGGCCGCCTCGGGCTCGGTCTCCTTCCAGAACGGGTGGCCGATCACGGTGGTCGGTGCGAGGGTGCCGGCCAGAACGAGGGCCGACAGCCGCGGGAAGCGGCCCAGCGCGAGCGCTGTCCCAAAGGTCACCTGAACGGCCGCATTGATCCGCACCAACGTCACGGGGTCGGTCGGCAGGCGGGTGCCGGGTGCGACCGATTCGGCGAGCGCGGCGAGCCTGTCGGAGACGGGCTTGACTTTGACGGCGAGCGCAGGGGAGTTGCGGAGGGCGTTCACCCCACCGGACACGAACATCGAGGCGAGCATCGGACGGGCGGCGGTACGCAGGAGGGTCATGGCTCTTTACTACCCCGGCGCGGGCACCGCTACACCCCGACGGCGTCGAGCGGCACCGACGGGTCCGCGAGCCGGGCGGCGTCCACGCGCCTGCCGACCAGTGCCTCGAGCGGCGCGATGCCGGAGTCCCAGAGGTTCGCGTGCATCGCCGCCTCGACCACCCCGTCGCGCAGCCAGAACGCCTGGAACGCGAGCTCGCCGGTGGCGTCGGTGTCTCCTCGCAGCACGACCTCGGTCTGCGTGACGTCGGGGACGTGCCCCACGTACTCCATGCCGAGGTCGTACTGGTCGGTGTAGAAGAACGGCAGCTTGTCGAAGACGACGTCCTGGCCGAGCATCGCGCGGGCCGCGACGGGCCCGGAGTCGTTGGCCATCGCCCAGTGCTCGACGCGGACCCGGCGGCCCAGCGCCGGGTTGTCGACTGCAGCGATGTCACCGGCTGCCCAGATGGACGGGTCGGAGGTACGCAGGCTCGCATCCGTGTCGACGCCGTTCTCGCCGCGCAGGCCGCTGGCGAGGATCCAGTCGACCTGCGGCGCAGCGCCGATTCCGACCACGACCGCAGTGGCCGGGAGCACGTCGCCCTCGCTGGTGACCACGGAGGACACGGCTGCGCCGTCGCCCCTGATCTCGGCAATGCCCGTACCGAGGCGAAGGTCGACGCCGTGGTGGCGGTGCAGGTCGGCGAAGATCGTGGCGACCTCGTCACCGAGCACGCGTTGCAGCGGCAACGACGCCGTCTCGAGCACCGTGACGCCGACGCCGTGGCTGCGGGCGGCCGCGGCGATCTCGAGACCGATCCACCCGGCGCCGACGATGACCAGAGGACCGCCGGCGTCGAGCACAGCCTTGATCCGCTCGGCCTCGGGCATGTCCCGCAGGTACAGCACGCCGTCGAGGTCCGCTCCGGGGATGTCGAGCCGACGCGGCCATGAGCCCGTCGCGAGCGCGAGCCTGTCGTACGACAGCGTGCTGCCGTCCTCGAGGTCGAGCGCATGGTCCGCGGGACGCAACCCGGTCACCATCGTCTCGGTACGGACGTCGATGTCATGGTCGGCCCACCACGTCGCGTCGTGCAGGTAGGCGGCGGTCTCCGGCTCGGTCCCGAGCATGTAGCCCTTTGACAGGACCGGGCGCTCGTACGGAGGACGGTCCTCGACCGTCACCAGGACGACGTCGCCGGCGAACCCCTCCTCCCGCAGCGTCTCGGCCACTCGGCCGCCAGCCAGTCCGCCGCCCACGACGACATAGGTCTCTTCACTCATGCCCAGACCGTAGGCCGTTCCCGCGTAGATCGCCAGGGTGCTCCGGACGTCAGCTCGCTGGACCGCTCTCGAGGCCGACGGAGAAGGTGAAGCGCTGGTTGCGGTCGAGGTCGTCGTCGCCGATGCGGGGCGCGGTGAGCAGCGGGCCACCGACGCTCGCCACCGTCGCGTCGAGCACCTGACCTGGTCGCGCTCTGGCCGCGACCTGCTGAGCCGTGTCGTCGGTGGGGTCGAGGTCCCACTCCTGGCGTGCGTCGCCGGCCGCGCACTCGGTCATCGTGACGGTCGAGATCAGCGGCGTGGCCGCGGACGCGAGGCACGACCCGGTGAAGGGTCCAGAGACGGCCTTCAGGCCGACCCAGCCGTCAGCCTTGAGCCCGTCCCAGACCCGCCACGACGTCCCGGAGGAGCAGTCGGCCGTCAGGCGCACGGTCGCGGCGCCCGGGCGACCACGGACGTCGAGACAGCGGATGCCGAACCCGATCGGGCGTACGGAGAGCTGCCCCGTGCTCGGCAGGGTCAACGGGCCGATGGTCGCCGTCTCGGATCGGCCGCCACGTCCGACCGCGACGACCTCGTACAGGACCCGGCCGCCGTTCGGCGCGTCGACGTCGACGTACGACAGTGCGGTGAGCGGCTCGGGGCCGGAGATCAGCTCACCAGTGATGGCGGCGGCCAGTGAGAAGCGGCCGGCCCCGGCGCCGGTGTCAGCCGCACGGTAGACCTCGTAGCCGGTCGCGCGGGGGACCTCGTCCCAGCGCAGGGTGACCCCGTCGGACTCATCGCTGAGCGCGACGCCGGTCGGCGGCGACGGGGGATCCTCGGTCGGTGTGGGCTCGGTGGGCGTCGGCTCGGTCGGCTCCGGCGCGGTGGGAGTCGGCTCGGTCGGCTCCGGCGCGGTGGGAGTCGGCTCGTTCGGCGCCGGGTCCTCGCCGTCGCGCGGGCCGTCCGGCGTCTCGTCGGGAGCGGGCTCGTCGGGATCGGGCAGAGCCGTGTCGGGCTCATCGGTGCCGGGGTCCGTGACGGGGATGCTCGGGGCCGTCGGCAGCGGCCCGGGCAGGGTCAGACCCGGCGGAATCACGCCTGTGGGATCCGCGGGGTCGGCGGGAGCCGGCCGCGGAGCGGGAGTGCCACCTGTCGAGGGGGCAGGGAGCTGCTGCTGCGGGCCGTCGGAGGCCTCGTCGGACGTCGGTCCGGTCTGCATGTCCAGCGTCATCGCCAGGAGCGTGCCGGCCACGGCGGCGCCGATGATGCCGACGGTGACGCCGGCGGCGGCGATGCCGTGCGACGGAGCGGCCATCACCCAGTCGCGGGCGCGTCCGACCGCCGTGCCTGCGGTGCTGCCGCTCGCTGCCGTGCCCGCTGCGGTCTCGCCGCGGGTCGCCGCGACGTAGCCGGAGCCGGCGGCGCCGAGCAGGATCGGGGCGAGCAGGCCGCGCAGTCCCGAGTTGACCTCGACCAGCTCGAGATAGACGGCCGTGCACCGAGGGCACTCTTCGAGGTGCTCGCGGACCCGGGTGGTCTCGCGCTTGCCGAGGCCCTGGCGCACGTACGCGCCGAGGCGCTCGGTGGTCCAGCGGCACTGCTCCTCGGCGGTGTCGGCGAGGTGGAGCTGGAGATACGACTGACGCAGACCCTCGCGCGCCCGGTAGGCGAGCGCCGAGACCCCGTTGGCGGTCATGCCGAGCATCGGCGCGATGTCGGCAGGCTTGGCGCCCTCGACGTCGAGGTGCCACAGCACGAGCTGCCAGCGCTCGGGGAGCGAGGCGAATGCCCGGGCCGCCGCTGAGTTCTCGAAGGCGGCGACGGCCGTGTCGTCGAACTCGACACCCCCGTCGTACTTCTCGAGGTCGTCGGTGGGCTGGACCCGCCGCTCGGCGCGGATCCGGTCGACGTGCAGGCGGCGGATCGCCGTCAGGAGGTATGCGCGGAACGCCACGTCGGGGCCCGCTCCCGCGCGGAGCTGACCGAGGACCTTGATGAACGCCTCAGAGACCAGGTCGTCGCCGTCGGGGCCCGGGACCAGCTGAGCGGCCATCCTGCGTGCCGCGTCGCGGTGACGCTCGAAGAGCGCCCCGTACGCGTCGTTGTCTCCCGCGCGGACCGCCGAGATCAGCTCAGCGTCGCTCGGGACCGTGGGGTCGGCAGGAATGTCGGTCATTTCGCCTCCCACCGTAGGCGAGAACGCGTGGCCAAGGGCAGTCCGGAGAAAAAGATTGTCGAACCGGCGTCATGGTTCGTGGCGACCGTCGTCTCACCACCATGAAGCACAACGAGACAGCCTCCACCTCGGCGTACCGGGTTTCGACCGAGACGTTGTTCTTGGTCCCGATGCGCCACCTGGACGCGCTGCGCGACGTGCTTCGTCGAGGAGGGGACCCCGAAGGTGCTGCCGTCGAGCTGGGGACGGCGGCGGCGGCCGAGGGGATCGGGTGGAGCGAGCTGTTGCGCGACGTCGAAGACGTGAGCCGCAGCGTCTCGGGCTCGCTCCCACCGTACGAGATGGTCCGCGCGATGAGCATCGCGTGGACCGAGACCGCCCTCCAAGACGCGTACGCGATGTCGTGCGAGGACCCTCTGACCGGTCTGACGACGCCCGAGCACCTGCGAACCCGGCTCGACGATGCCTATCGCCTCGCCGAGCGCAACGGTGCGGCTGCCTCGGACCAGTGGGCCTTCGTGGTCGTCGAGCTGACGTCCACCGGGGGCCCCGAGATCGGACTGCTGCGATCGCTGTCGATGATCGCCGTGTCGGACCTCCTGAGGACCTGCTTCGACGGCGACGAGACCATCGCACGGCTCGGCGAGCGCCGCGCCGTGGCGCTGGTCCGCCGGTCGGACGCGACACGTGGGTACACGGCTCTGCGCGATCTCATCGCGCAGTCGCCCGACGTCCCTTCGACCCGGGTGTGGGTCGAGGGTGTCCCGGCGAGCTCGCAGGCAGCGAGCCGCCTGCTCGGTGAGCTCGGTCGCGGTTCTTCCGCGGACGAGCTCGGCTGACCGCACCGGCGTCCGCTCGCTCTCGGGTCGAGCGGACGTCGGTGCGTGACGCGTCAACAGGCGTCCTGCCCCGTGGCGGGCCGATGTGGAACGCTGGTCCCATGTGCGGCCGCTACGCCACCACCCGATCCACCGCCGACCTGAGCGCCGAGTTCGAGGCCGAGCCCGCCGAGGACCTGCCTGACCTGCGCCCCGACTACAATGTCGCGCCGACCAAGGTCGTGCCGCTGATCCTCGAACGACGTTCGTCAGAGGACCCCGACACCACACACCGGCTGGTCAAGGCCCTGACCTGGGGACTGGTCCCGAGCTGGGCCAAGGACCGCGCGATCGGCAACCGCCTCATCAACGCGCGCTCGGAGACGCTCGGCGAGAAGCCGTCGTTCCGCGCCGCGTTCGCCAAGCGGCGCGCGCTCGTGCCCGCCGACGGGTTCTACGAGTGGTACGAGACCGACCGGCTCAATGCCAAGGGCAAGCCGATCAAGCAGCCGTACTTCATCCACGCCCCCGACGGTGGCACCCTCGCGATGGCCGGCCTGTACGAGATCTGGCACGACAAGTCGCGTCCTGAGGACGACGAGGCCTCGTGGCTGTGGACCTTCACGATCATCACGACCACGGCGACCGACGAGCTCGGCCGCATCCACGACCGGGCGCCGATGCTCGTCCCCCACGACCAGTGGACGACGTGGCTCGACCCCGAGATGGACGACAAGGACCGGCTCGGAGAGCTCCTCGTCCCTGCGGCGCCTGGTGCGCTCGAGGCGTACCCCGTGTCCACGTCCGTCAACAACGTCCGCAACAACGGCCCCGAGCTGATGGAGCCGATCGCAGCCGACGGGGAGCCGGAGCCCGACGACGGGGGACAGCCCCGCCTCGGTGACCTCTGATGACGACGCTGTCCGAGGCCACGTACGACACCCCGTACGGGCCGGGTCGGATCGTGGCGCGACGTTCGGACCGCCCGTGGGCCGTGCTGGTCCTCACGCACGGCGCCGGCGGCGGGATCGAGAGCCACGACCTGGAGGTCCTCACCGCGGGCCTCCCGAAGCTGGGCGTCGGTGTCGTGCGGATCGAGATGCCGTGGCGGACCGCCGGCAAGCGCATCGCTTCTGCACCGAGCGTCCTCGATGCGTCCTTCACGTCGCTGGTCGACCACCTGCGGCCGCGGGTGCCGTTGTTCATCGGCGGGCGCAGCGCCGGTGCGCGGGTGGCCTGCCGGCGCGGGCGCGCGCTCGGTGCGGTCGGCGTCGTCGCGCTGGCGTTCCCCCTGCACCCGCCAGGCAGGCCCGAGCGCAGCCGCGCGGACGAGCTTCTCGGCGCCGGGGTCCCGACGCTCGTCGTCCAGGGCGAGCGGGACACCTTCGGCACCCCCGCGGAGTTTCCCCTCGGCACGTCGATGGTCGTGCTCCCCGGGGCCGACCACTCGCTCAAGGTCGCCAAGCGGGCAGAGCCCGACCAGGCAGCCGTCGACGCGCTGCTCGTCGAGGGCGTGCACGAGTTCCTCCATCATCGCGTCGGTCGCTCGGGCACTGCCGGGGAATGACGTTCCGCCGGACTGCGTTGACACCTGTCGTGCCGCCATCCGCGCGGCCTGGCAGCAACCGGAGGAGGATGCGTGCTCGCGACCCTGACTCGCCCCGCTGACACCGGCCCCGTCGAGCCGGACCGGACCGTGGCTCCGGAGGTAGGCTGGGCGGTGATGACCGAACCCACCGAAGCCCCTGTCGCGGCCGACTCCGAGGAGTCGACCGAGCGGGTCGAGGCGAGCGAGACCCCGGAGGAGCGCACCGCGCGCTTCGAGCGTGACGCGCTGCCGTTCCTCGACCAGCTCTACTCCGCTGCGCTGCGCATGACGCGCAGCCCGCACGATGCCGAGGACCTCGTCCAGGAGACGTTCGCCAAGGCGTACCAGTCGTTCCACCAGTTCCGGCCCGGCACCAACCTCAAGGCCTGGCTCTACCGGATCCTCACCAACACCTACATCAACTCGTACCGCAAGAAGCAGCGCCAGCCGCAGCAGCAGATGACGGACGAGATCGAGGACTGGCAGCTCGCCCGCTCCGCTGCGCACACCTCGAGCGGCCTCAAGTCCGCCGAGATGGAGGCGCTGGAGCACCTCCCTGACAGTGACGTCAAGCAGGCGCTGCAGCAGCTGCCCGAGGACTTCCGGTACGCGGTCTACCTGGCCGACGTCGAAGGCTTCCCGTACAAGGAGATCGCCGAGATCATGGAGACCCCCATCGGCACCGTGATGTCGCGGCTCCACCGTGGACGCAAGCAGCTGCGCGAGCTGCTCACCGACTACGCCCGCGAACGCGGCATGGTTTCGGCAGGTGACAAGGCATGAGTGACGAGATCAACCTCGGGCCGGACTGCCAGAGTGCCCTCGAGAACCTCTACCTCTTCCTCGACCACGAGATGGCCGAGGGCGACTGGGACGCGGTCCACGCCCACATCGCCGACTGCGCGCCGTGCCTCACGCAGTTCGACGTGGAGCGCATCGTCAAGGAGCTCGTGGCGCGCTCGTGCCGCGAGAAGGCTCCGGAGGTCCTCCGCGCGAAGGTCCTGACCTCGATCCGGACCACGGTCACCTACACCCGTACCGACGTCGTCGGCACCGACGCCCGCGGCGAGATGGACGCGTGAGCGGGCTCGAGAAGGGCCTGACCGCGTCGCTCACCAAGCATGTCACCGAGGCTGACACTGCGCGCGCCGTCGGCAGCGGCTCGCTCGAGGTGCTCGGGACGCCGCGGGTGCTCGCCTGGTGCGAGGAGGCGACGTGCGAGGCCCTCGCGCCCGTCCTCGAGGCCGGCGCCACCTCCGTCGGCACGCGCGTACGCCTCGACCACCTCGCCGCGAGCCCGGTGGGCTCCGTCGTCGCGGTCGTGGCGACCGTGAAGGCCGTCGACGGACGCATGGTGACGTTCGAGGTCGTCGTGACCGACGCGGACGGCCGGATGCTCGCCGAGGGCGAGGTGCGCCGGGTCGTCGTCGACGTCGACCGGTTCCTCGCCCGCGTCGGCGCATGAAGACGGTCCTGGTCCGTCCGGCCGCACCCGCCGAGCACGCGCTGGCGGGTGAGATCGTCGTGGCCGCCTACAGCGCCGAGGGGTACCTCGTCCGCGCCGACGGCTCGTACGACGTGGACTACGCGGCGAAGCTCGCTGACGTCGCGCATCGCGCGGAGGACTCGGACGTCCTCGTCGCCGAGCTCGACGGCGAGGTCGTCGGCACCTTCACGTGGTGCGGCCCCGGCTCGTCGATGCGTGAGCTCGCGACGCGCGACGACCAGGGGGAGTTCCGGATGCTCGGCGTCCGGCCGGACGCCGCGGGGCGCGGCGTCGCGTCCGCGATGGTGCGCTGGTGCCTCGAGCGCGCGGCCGTCGACGGCCTTCGGGAGATCGTGATCAGTTCGCTGCCCGAGATGGTGCCCGCGCACCAGGTGTACGAGCGGCACGGCTTCGTCCGTCACCCGGACCTCGACTGGTCTCCCGTGCCCGGCACCGAGCTGGTCGCCTTCACGCGCTCCGTCTGACCGCCTTCACTCTCCGTGGGGCCCCACGGAGACGTGCTGCCCCACCGGAAGCTTTCAGTGGGGCAGCGACTTTCGGTGGGGCCCCACGGAAAGTGGCGACGGCTGATCGGCGAAGCGCGCAGACAAAAAGAGCCTCGTACCGGTCTGGTACGAGGCTCTTTGGGTGCTGCTCAAGCGTTGGGACGCTTGCCGTGGTTCGCGCCCTTCTTGCGACGCGCCCGGCGCTTGCGGCCAGTCTTGCCCATGGGTCCTCCTCGAAAATGTGCTCGTTCCATGGTCGCATGCGTGGGCAACTGCCCCGTACGCGACCTCAGACGCCGGTGGTGCTGCGCGGGTACTGCGCGTTGACGTCCGTCATCACGTTGACGAGGTAGGGGATGCCCGAGGCGAACGCGCGGTCGAGAGCGGGGCCGATGTCTTTCGGGTCGGTCACGGTCTCGCCGCCGCCCCCGAGGGCGGTGACGACCTGGTCGTACCGCGTGTGGGGGGCGAGGTCGGCGGCCACGTCGTAGCCGTACAGGAATTGCATCGGTGCCTTCTCGAGGCCCCAGGCGGAGTTGTTGCCGACGACCATGACGACCGGCAGGTTGTGGCGGACGAGCGTGTCGACGTCGATGAGCGACATGCCCGCTGCCCCGTCGCCGAACAGCACGACGACCTGGCTGTCGGGCCGTGCGATCCGCGCCGCCATCGCCGCGCCGAGACCCGCACCCAGGCACCCGTACGGGCCGGGGTCGAGCCAGCAGCCGGGGCGCGCCGGCTCGAGGAACTTGCCGGCGAACGAGACGAAGTCGCCGCCGTCACCGATCACGACGGCGTCGTCGGCGAGGCGGGGGATGAGCTCGCCGTAGATCCGTGCGGGGTGGATCGGGTCGGCCTCGGCTCCGAGCAGTGCGGCGTCACGGGTGGCAGCCGCCGCGACCGCTTCGCGCAGCTGCTGGGTCCAGTCGGTCCACGACGGGCGGGAGCCGGACGTCGAGAGCAGCGCGTGCAGGACCTGGTCGAAGCACGTCGTGAGGTCACCGGCCAGCGACGCCGCGAGGTCGGCACGGGACGAGACCTGGCTCGGGCTGTCGGCGACGTGCACGACCTTCGCGTGCGGGGCACCGTCCTTGCCGCCGAAGACGCCGTAGCCGAGTCGGAAGTCGAGCGGGGTGCCGACGACCACGACGAGGTCGGCCTTGCCGAGCGCCTGCGAGCGGGCCTTGGTGACGAGCAGCGGGTGGCCGCCGGGGATCACACCGCGGCCCATGCCGTTGGCGATCGCGGGGATCCCCGACTCGTCGACGAAGCGCAGCGCCGCCTGCTCGGCGCGATCGGCCCACACGTCGGTGCCGAGGACGAGCACGGGACGCTGGGCCTCTGCGAGGAGCCGGGCGACCTGGGCGACCTGGTCACCGTCGGGCTCGAGCGCGTCGGGCAGCACGCCGTAGGCGGCGCCGGTGGCCGTCGTCCGGCTGAAGAGCTGGTCCATCGGCACGTCGAGGAACGTCGGCCCACGGTGCGAGGAGCCGGCCAGCGCGAACGCGTGGTCAACCATCGGCCCGACCTCGTCGACCGTCGGTGCCGTGCCGGCCCACTTGGAGACCGTGGAGATGATCGGCGGGTGGTCGAGCTCCTGGAGACTCCCCATGCCCCACGTGTGAGTGGCCGCGCGGCCACCGATCGTCACGAGCGGCGAGCCTGCGAAGTGCGCCTGCGCGATCGGGCTCACGCCGTTGGTGATGCCCGGGCCCGCGGTGAGGACGGCCAGGCCCGGCGTACGGCTGAGCTTGCCGGTGGCCTCTGCGGCGAAGACCGCCGAAGGCTCGTGGCGGACGTCGACGATGCGCATCGGCGTCTCGGCCTTGACGGCGGCGTCGTACAGCGGGAAGACGTGCGCACCCGAGAGCGTGAACATGGTCTCGACGCCGTGGGCCTTCGCGGCATCGACGGCGTGGTCACCGCCGTGTCCCTCGCGGCCCTCGGGAGCGGCATCGGTGGCAGTGGGGGTCTCTGCGGTCATGTGACCCAGGTTACCCAGCGGTAGGTGACCCGTACAGAGGAACCTGGACACCCGCCCAGTCGGAACGGGTCAGCGCGACGACGGGACGGGACGCCGGACGTTCGGGGTGGTGAACAGCCAGGGGCTCTCCGCGCGGATCTGCTCGATCGCCGCGAGGAGGAGGTCGGCGCGGTGCGGCGAGGGCCCCGCGAAGAGCGTGTCGTCGCCTGCCACCCCCGAGCGTCCCTTCACGCCGAGTGCCAGCTGGAGGTGGAGCGCACGCAGGAAGCGCGAGGTGTTGTAAGCGGTGGGGGACGGCCACTGGCCAGAGGACTTGCCCCGGGTCCGAGGGCGCCGCGTCCCCGCTCCCAGGCGGGCGATCCAGGGCTCGACGACGTTGGGCGCGACCGCGTCGCGGTGCAGCACCGCCATCGCGGCGTACGCGAGCCGGTCGTCCTCACCGTGGTAGAGCACGTGGTCGGTCGGGGCGAGGAGCCGGTCGGCGATGACGTCGAGCAGCACCATCAGCTCGAGCTTGTCGAAGTGGGGGGAGCGGGCCAGCGCGCCGAGGAGATCGGCCCCGTTGGCGACCGCGTGCGCCCAGCCCACGTCCGGGATCCAGCCGCGGAGGTCCTTCTCGCGGATCAGCCAGGACGTCGCCTGGTCGCCCCAGCCCATCACGGTCCCGGCGGGAAGCAGCTGCATCTCGTTGTCGCGCGTGACGATCTCGGTGAGCACGAGCGCGGTGTACGAGCGTCGGAGCACGGTGAGGTCTCCGGAGTTGCCGAGGCCGTTGCTCAGACCGGTGACGACCCCGTTGCCGAATCCGCGCAGCAGGGTGTCGTACTCGCCGGAGTGAATCCACGTGGCGAGCAGCGGGAAGGCGATGCCGTCGCGCTGCTCCGGATCGGGGCTCGCGAGCATGTCGATGAGCTCGAGCGTCAGGTCGTTGAGCGACCGATCGCTCGGCACCTGCATCCCGGCGCCGATCACGGACTGCCAGTACGACTCGGACACGGGCCTATGGTCGCACGTACCACGTCCGCAGGGAGACCCACCCCACACCCTTTTCCGCCGGGGCGTGCTGGAGGGCGATCCGGGCTGGATACGCTGGCCGCGTGCCCTCCCTCGACGACGTCGCCAGTCACCAGACGAGCCTGTCGCGCGAGGACATGGAGTGGCTCCACCAGCTCGTCGCCGACTGGCAGATCCTGGCCGACCTCTCGTTCGCCGATCTCGTGCTCTGGCTGCCCGACGCCGAGGGCAAGGGCTTCTGGGCCGGCGCGCAGATGCGCCCGACGACGGGCGTGACGGCACACCTCGACGACATCGTCGGCGACTTCGTCCCGCGCAACCGCCGCCCGACGATCGACGCGGCGTTCCGCGAGGGTCGTGTGGTGCGCGAGGGCGACCCGGAGTGGCGCGACGACATCCCCGTACGCCTCGAGACGATCCCCGTACGCCGTGACGGCGCGGTGATCGCGGTGATCGCACGCAGCACCAACCTCCTGGGCGTCCGTACGCCGAGCCGCCTCGAGCTGTCGTACCTGGCGATGGCCGACGACCTCACCGAGATGATCAGCGAGGGCGATTTCCCGCTTCCCGGCGAGCAGTCCGACCTGTCGCACTCGCCGCGCGTCGGTGACGGTCTGGTCCGAACCGACGCCGACGGCAGGGTCACGTACGCCAGCCCGAACGGCGTCTCGGCGTTCCGGCGGCTCGGCGTGACCGGCGACCTCGAGGGCACCGATCTCCCTGAGGTCACGCGCGCGCTCATCGCCGCGCCCCACCGCCCGACCGACCAGGCGATGCAGCCGGCGCTCACCGGTCGTACGGGGTCGCAGGCGGAGCTGGAGAACGGCGACGCCTCGCTCAGCATGCGGGCGATCCCGCTGCGTTCGTCGGGCAAGCCGTCAGGCGCGCTCGTGCTCCTGCGCGACGTCACCGAGCTGCGCCGACGCGAGCGCGAGCTGATGAGCAAGGAGGCGACGATCCGGGAGATCCACCACCGGGTCAAGAACAACCTCCAGACCGTGCAGGCCCTCCTGCGCCTGCAGGCCCGCCGGATGGACACCGGCGCCGGCCGCGAGGCGCTAGAAGAGGCCGTACGCCGGATCGGCTCGATCGCCGTGGTCCACGAGACGCTCAGCCAGGCCTTCGATGAGATGGTGCAGTTCGACGAGGTCGCGGACCGGCTCCGCACGATGGTTGCCGAGGTGGCGTCGCCGGCGCGCAGCGTGAGCACCGAGCGGATCGGCTCGTTCGGCGAGCTGCCCGCCGAGGTCGCGACGCCGCTCGCGATGGTGCTGACCGAGCTCATCCAGAACGCCGCCGAGCACGCGTTTGGCGAGGAGGAGAGCGGGCACGTCGTGCTGGAGGTCCGGCGTCGTGACGACCGCCTGGAGCTAGCGGTGCTTGACGACGGTGTGGGGCTGCCGAGCGGGTTCGACCCGCGCGCGACGACGAGCCTGGGGGTCTCGATCGTCGCGACGCTCGTCGAGTCCGAGCTCGGGGGGACGCTGGCCTTCGGGCCCCGTCACCCGGCAACCGGGGGCGGCGGCACGCGGGTGCGCATCGAGGTCCCGCTGGAGCGTCGGTGACGCCTTGAGGGACGGGCAGGACGTACGAAGGTCCCGCCCCCGCGATGCGGAGACGGGACCTGGGTGTGCGTCGTTGCGAGACCGCTCAGGCGGTGCGGATGCGGGCGCGGGCGGTGCGGCGCTTGAGTGCGCGGCGCTCGTCCTCGCTCATTCCGCCCCAGACACCGTGGTCCTGTCCGGACTCCAGAGCCCACGTGAGACACTGGTCACGGACGTCGCAGCGGCGGCACACCATCTTCGCTTCCTCGACCTGAGAGATCGCCGGTCCCGTGCTCCCGATCGGGAAGAACAGTTCCGGGTCCTCGTCGAGGCAGGCAGCGTGGTGACGCCAGTCCATGGCGAAACATCCTTTCATCTGGTCGCTGAGGGGGGTGCGACCTTCGGCAGTTGTGAATCTCTTCACGAGCATGGGCGGAGGCATACGGATCCCGTACCGTTGAGGTGGGACTCGAACGTTCCGATCTGCCGCCCGTCGCCTGGAATCACAGCGATCTCTCGCCCATGAATCAGCGCCACACAGCAGACTATGATCGTCGCAAGAAACGCTGGTTAACACAAGGGCAATACGCCGGAAGGAGCCTGTTTCGTGGGTCACACCGCACCTGCGCCGACACTCAGGATCAAGGTAGCGGTGGTCATCGTCGCCGTCGAGGCCCTCGCCCTGATCGCCTTCGGCGTCCTCGATCTCCTGGACCTGCACGCCGACCGGGTGGTGCTCGCGATCGGGACGTCGCTGTTCTTCTTCGGGTACGCCGGCCTCCAGCTGGTCGCGGCACGCGCGCTGTGGCACCTAGCAGGGTGGGGGCGCGGCGCACTGGCGTTCACCCAGCTCATCCAACTCGGCCTCGCGTGGAACCTTCGCGAGGCCAACCCGCCCGTGGCGCTCGTCTTCGCGATCGCGGCCGGCGCGGTGATGTGGTGCATGTTCTCGCGGTCGACGCACCGGCTGTTCTCCGAGCTCGACGCGCAGGCGCGGGCCTCGCAGCAGTAGCCCGTGTGGTTGAATAGCCTGCGGGTCACCCCCTCTTGTGCGCTCCCGCGGCCAGACCGGCCGTGTGTGGGGCTCCGGTCACCGGTCCCGTTCTCGATCGGTACGCAGACGACGTCGCTCCACGCGACCGTTCGTCCCGTTCACCCTTTCGCTCAACAGTGAGGTTCTCGTGGTTGCCGAGTCAGTCGACCGTGTCCCGTTCTCGTCGCAGTTCGCGGGGGACCCGGTATTCGACGTACACCGCGGCGGCAAGATGCAGATCGCCAGCACCGCACCGCTGCGCGACGCCGACGACCTCTCCCTGTCGTACACGCCTGGTGTCGCCCGCGTCTGCGAGGCGATCGCCGCCGACCCGTCGGTCGCCGACGACTACACCTGGGTCCCTAACACGGTCGCCGTGATCACCGACGGCTCGGCCGTCCTCGGGCTCGGCGACATCGGTCCGACGGCGTCGCTGCCGGTGATGGAGGGCAAGGCGGTCCTGTTCAAGCAGTTCGGTGGCGTCGACGCGATCCCGCTGGCGCTGGACGTCCGTGACCCCGACACTTTCGTCGACACCGTCGCGCACCTCGCGCCGAGCTTTGGGGGCATCAACCTCGAGGACATCGCCGCGCCGCGCTGCTTCGAGATCGAGCGCGCGCTGCAGGCGCGCGTCGACATCCCGGTGTTCCACGACGACCAGCACGGGACGGCGATCGTCACGCTGGCCGCGCTGCTCAACGCGCTGGCGCTGACGGGCCGGTCGGTCGAGGACACCAAGGTCGTCATCTCCGGCGCAGGTGCGGCCGGGGTCGCCATCGCCCGCATCCTGCAGGCGAGCGGCATCCGCAAGCTTGCCGTCGTGGACCGTGGTGGCGTGATCCACCCGTCCCGTGCGGACCTCACGCCGATCAAGGCCGAGCTCGCGTACGAGACCAGCGAGTGGGGTCGTACGGGCCAGCTCTCCGACGCGCTCGTCGGCGCCGACGTGTTCATCGGCGTGTCCGGCGGCACGGTGGGGGAGTCGGCGGTCGAGCGGATGGCCGACGACGCGATCGTGTTCGCGCTGGCCAACCCGACGCCCGAGGTGCACCCCGACATCGCGCGCCGCCACGCCAGGGTGGTGGCGACCGGGCGGTCCGACTACCCCAACCAGATCAACAATGTGCTGGCGTTCCCCGGCCTTTTCCGCGGCGCGCTCGACGTGCGGGCGTCGCGGGTGACCGAGGGCATGAAGGTCGCCGCCGCACGGGCCCTGTCGGACCTGGTGGGCGACCGGCTCAGCGAGTCGTACGTCATCCCGTCGCCGTTCGACGAGCGGGTCGCGCCGGCGGTGGCGGGGGCGGTGATGGCGGCAGCGCGTCGCGACGGTGTCGCGCGTCGGTAGGGCGACGGTGTCGCGCGTCGGTAGACCGACGACCCGTGGATAGGGTGCGGTCATGTTTGCCGTGTACGCCGAATCCTTCAGCAACGACGACCCGCTCTCCGGCTTGGTTGTGGGCGAGCGCCCCGACCCTGAGGTTCCTGAGGGCTGGACGACCGTCACCGTCAAGGCTGCCTCGCTGAACCACCACGACATCTGGTCCCTGAGGGGGGTCGGCCTTCGTGAGGAGCAGCTTCCGATGATCCTGGGCTGCGACGCGGCCGGGCTAGACGTGGACGGCAACGAGGTCGTCGTCCACGCGGTGATCAGCGACCCGTCGTGGACCGGTGACGAGACCCACGACCCGAAGCGCTCGCTGCTCTCGGAGCGCTACCAGGGCACATTTGCGGACAAGGTCGTCGTCCCCAGGCGCAACGTCGTCCCCAAGCCGGCGGGTCTCTCGTTCGAGGAGGCGGCCTGCCTGCCGACGGCATGGCTCACCGCGTACCGGATGCTGTTCACGCAGTCGGGTCTCAAGCCGGGCGACTCGGTCCTCGTCCAGGGCGCCGGAGGTGGCGTCGCGACGGCGCTCATCACCCTGGCACGGGCCGCGGGCATCCGCGTGTACGCGACGAGCCGTGACGAGGCGAAGCGCTCGCGTGCGCTGGAGATCGGCGCCAACGAGGTCTTCGAGTCGGGTGCGCGGCTGCCCGCCCGCGTCGACGCCGTGATGGAGACCGTCGGTGCGGCGACCTGGTCGCACTCGGTCAAGTCACTCAAGCCGGGCGGCACGATCGTCATCGCCGGCGCCACCTCCGGCAACAACCCGTCGCAGGCCGAGCTGACCCGCATCTTCTTTCTCCAGCTGCGCATCCAGGGCTCCACGATGGGCACGCGCACGGAGCTGGCTCAGCTGGTCGAGTTCCTCGACGTGACCGGCGCCCGCCCGCTCATCGATCACGTGATCCCGATGACGCAGGCCCGTGAGGGCTTCGCGGCGGTCGCCGCAGGCGACGTGTTCGGCAAGATCGTCCTCACCCGCTGACACCCGCTGACGCGGAAGGCCCGCCGCTCCGGTACGGAACGGCGGGCCTTCTCGGGTCGCGCGTGTGGCTCAGTCGTCCTCGTCGTCGAGGCGCGCCAGCCAGGTGGCGAGCCGCTCGACCGGCACCTCGAACTCAGGATTGAGGTCGAGGAACTCCTGCAGCCGCTCCGAGAGCCACGCGAAGGTGACCTCCTCGTCGCCGCGACGCGAGTCCAGCTCCTCGATCCCTCTGTCGGTGAAGTACACGAGCAACCCTTAGGCGAACGCGCGCTCCATGAGCGCCTTGTTCTCCTCGAGGTGCCGCTTGTGGTTGCCGACCGACGGAGCGGCCGACGCGTCACGCGACACGGGTACGAGGGGCAGGGCGAGCTCAGGAGCCAGGTTGAGCGCCATGAACGGCCACGGACCTTGGTTGGCCGGCTCGTCCTGGACCCAGCGGACCTCGGTGGCGTTCGGATACTTCGCGAGCTCCGCCTTGATCTCCTCGAGGGGCAGCGGGTAGAGCTGCTCGACGCGGATGACAGCCGTCCGAGAGGCATCTGCCTCGACCTTGTCGCGCGTCGCGAGGACGTCGTACGAGACACGGCCGGACGCGAGGAGCACCCGCTCGACCTTGTTCGTGTCCAGCGACGACTCCGCCGGGTCGGCGAGCACCGGCTCGAACGTCCCGGTGGTGAAGTCCTCCGGCCGCGACATCGCGGCCTTCAGGCGCAGCAGCTGCTTGGGCGTGAACACGATGAGCGGGCGGTGCTCGCTCTCGAGGTTCTGGCGGCGCAGCAGGTGGAAGTACGACGCGGGCGTCGACGGTTGTGCGACCGTCATGGCGTCCTCGGCGGCGAGCTGGAGGAACCGCTCGATGCGTGCCGAGGAGTGGTCCGGCCCCTGGCCCTCGTAGCCGTGCGGCAGCAGCAGCACGACACCGGACTTCTGGCCCCACTTCGCCTCACCGGCCGAGATGTACTCGTCGATGACCGACTGGGCGCCGTTGACGAAGTCGCCGAACTGCGCCTCCCACAGCGTCAGAGCCTCGGGACGCGCCACCGAGTAGCCGTACTCGAAGCCGAGCGCGGCGTACTCGCTGAGCAGCGAGTCATAGATGTAGAACGTGCCCTGGTCCGGCGTCATCCGTGCCAGCGGCGTCCACTCGGCGCCGGTGTGGCGGTCGATGATCGTCGCGAACCGCTGCGAGAACGTGCCGCGGCGCGAGTCCTGACCGGCGAGTCGCACCGGGCGCCCGTCGAGCAGCAGCGAGCCGAACGCGATGATCTCGCCCGTGCCCCAGTCGATCGGGCCGGCCGTGATCGACGCGGCGCGGCGCTGCAGCTGGGGGAGCACCTTCGGGTGGACAGTGAAGCTGTCCGGGACGCTGGTGTATGCCTCCGCGATCGCCTTGAGGGTCTCGGGGGTCACCGCCGTCTCGACCTTGGCGAGCTCGGGCTTCTCCGGGTACTCCGGTGCGGTCTGGTAGTCGTCGTCGGCGGCCGTGCCGGCCTCGGCGAAGACCCGCTGGAGCTGGTCCTGGTAGTCCTTGAGCGCGCTCTCGGCCTCCTCCATCGTGATGTCGCCACGACCGACAAGAGCCGACGTGTAGAGCACACGGACCGACTTCTTCTTCTCGATGACGTCGTACATCAGCGGCTGGGTGAAGCTCGGGTCGTCGCCCTCGTTGTGGCCGCGCTTGCGGTACGTGATGAGGTCGATGACGACGTCGCTCTTGAACGCCTTGCGGTACTCGTACGCGAGCTGGGCGATGCGGATGCACGCCTCGGGGTCGTCGCCGTTGACGTGGAAGATCGGCGCCTGGATCATCCGGGCGACGTCCGTCGCGTACGTCGAGGAGCGCGACGAGCTCGGCGAGGTGGTGAAGCCGACCTGGTTGTTGACGATCACGTGGATCGTGCCGCCGGTGCGGTAGCCGCGCAGCTGCGAGAGGTTGAGCGTCTCCGCGACCACGCCCTGGCCGGCGAAGGCCGCGTCACCGTGGATGAGCAGCGGGAGGACAGGGAACTCCTCGCCGCGGTTGAGGCGGTCCTGCTTGGCACGCGCGATGCCCTCGAGCACGGGGTCGACGACCTCGAGGTGCGAGGGGTTCGCCGCGACCGAGACCTTGATGGTGTCACCGCTGGCGGCGGTGAACTCGCCCTCGACGCCGAGGTGGTACTTCACGTCGCCCGAGCCCTGGACCGTGCGCGGGTCGATGTTGCCCTCGAACTCGCGGAACACGAAGCCGGGGTTCTTGCCGGCGATGTTGACCAGGAGGTTGAGGCGTCCGCGGTGCGCCATGCCGATGCAGACCTCGTCCAGCGAGTCGGCTGCGGCGGCCTCGCAGATCTCGTCGACGAGCGGGATCGTCGTCTCCGAGCCCTCGAGGCTGAAGCGCTTCTGGCCGACGAACTTCGTCTGCAGGAACGTCTCGAAGGCCTCGGCCTGGTTGAGCTTGTGGAGGATCCGCAGCTGCTCCTCGCGGGGCGGCTTGGAGTGCTCGCGCTCGACGCGCTCCTGGATCCAGAGGCGCTGCTCGGGGTCCTGGATGTGCATGTACTCGATGCCCGAGGTGCGGGCGTACGAGTCACGCAGGATGCCGAGGATCTCGCGCAGCTTCATGAAGCGGCGCTCACGTCCGCCGAACGAGCCGGTCGCGAACTCGCGCTCCAGGTCCCACAGCGTCAGACCGTGCGAGGAGATCTCAAGGTCCGGGTGGCTGCGGGGGGAGTGGTCGAGCGGGTTGGTGTCGGCCATGAGGTGGCCGCGCACGCGGAAGGCGTGGATCAGCTCGAGCACGCGTGCCTGGCGGTGGACCTCGTCGTCGTGGCTGACGGCGATGTCGCGTGCCCAGCGGATCGGCTCGTACGGGATCTTGAGTGCGCGGAAGATCTCGTCGTAGAAGCCCTCCTCGCCGAGCAGCAGCGCGCTGACCCGACGCAGGAAGTCGCCCGACTGCGCGCCCTGGATGATGCGGTGGTCATACGTCGACGTCAGCGTCATCATCTTGGAGATGGCCTGGGTGGCGATCGTGTGGTCCGACGCGCCCAGGAACTCCGGCGGGAAGTCCATCGAGCCGACGCCGATGATGGCGCCCTGGCCCTTCATCAGACGCGGCACGGAGTGGTTGGTGCCGATCGTGCCCGGGTTGGTGAGACTGATCGTCGTGCCCTGGAAGTCGGCCACGGTCAGCTTGTTGTTGCGGGCCTTGTCGACGACGGCCTCGTACGCGGCCCAGAAGCCGGCGAAGTCCATCGTGTCGGCCTGCTTGATCGACGGCACGAGGAGCTGACGGGTGCCGTCGGGCTTCTTCTGGTCGATCGCGAGGCCCAGGTTGACGTGGGCCGGCCGCAGCAGCGTCGGCTTGCCGTCGACGACGTCGAAGCCGGCGTTCATCTCCGGCATCGCCTTGAGCGCCTTGACCAGCGCGAAGCCGATCAGGTGCGTGAAGGACACCTTGCCGCCACGCGCCCGGGCGAGATGGTTGTTGATGACGATGCGGTTGTCGATCAACAGCTTGACCGGGACCGAGCGGACGCTGGTCGCGGTCGGGACGCTCAGGCTGTCGTCCATGTTGGCGGCCGTACGGGCGGCGGCGCCGCGCAGCACGGTCTGCTCGACATCGGTCGGGACAGGCTTCGTGGCGGCGGCCTTCGCCACGGGCGTCGCTGCCTTAGCGGTGTCTGGCTTCGCTGCCGGCCTGGCCGCCGCGGGCTTGGCCGCGGGCTTTGCCGGAGCGGCCGACGCCGGGGCTGACGGCTTCGATGCGGACGCTGCTGGAGCCTTCGCGGGTGCGGGCGTCGGTGGACTGCTCGGCGTCGTTCCACCTCCCTCGAAGAGGCGGGACCACGACGCGTCAACTGACGCCGGGTCCGACTTGTAGCGCTCGTACATCTCTTCGACGAGCCACTGATTGGTGCCAAAATCTGGCAGGGGGCTGTCGCTCTCGGCCACGGCCTCGATCGCCTCTTCCGGATTGTCCGTTGTCTCCCACGCCCGTCAGGGCATACGCGTACCAGGGTAGACCCCATACGAAGGGTCGCCAGCGACGGGACCAGGGGGTGTCGTCCGTCACCTCGGCAGCGACGACGGGGGGCTGCTCAGGGTGGTCCCCGATCCCGCTGCCCTCGGTCGCGGTGCAGGCTGGGGGCATGCTCCTTCCGCTCGTCTCGGTGTCGCTGATCGGACTGCTGGTCGGCGTGGTGGTGCGGCCCCTCACGACGGCCGGGCGTCCGCTCGCGCCGAGGGTCGTCGTCGCGCTCGTGGGCGCGTGGGCGGGATTCGCCGTCCTCGGGCTGACCGGCGTGACGGTCGACGTCATCGCGGGAACCGGCGTGTGGGTGGCGGCGCTCGGCCACGCGGGGGCGGCGCTCGGGGCGGTCCTGGCGGCGAGGGGTGACGGGGTGCCGGGGCGTCGTCGCGGACGCGCCTGAGCGCTCAGGCGCGCTGCTGGTCGCGGGAGCCGAACCGGCTCTCGGCGGCGCTCCACGCAGCGCGTGCGGCCGCCTGGACGACCGGGACCAGCGGGGCGAGCGCCGCGGTGGCGCCGTCCGGCAGCCGGTCGAGGCCCCAGCGTCGCGCGTCGTCGAGGGCGTCCGCGCCGCGTGCACGGCGTTCGAGGCGGCGCCAGCTCTGCTCGAGCGCGAGGACGGCGTCGTCGTACGAGGCGACGCTCGGGTGGTCCCCAGGGCGTACGGCCGACCGCGCGTCGACGGCGTCGGCGGCGACGGAGACGAACTGGGCCGTCGGCTTCTTGGTCACGTCGTCGACGAGGCGTGCGGACGGTCGGGTCGCCGCCTCCTCGCGCATGTCCATCCAGCGGTCGAGGACGGTGTCGTGGCGACGCAGCGCAGAGCGGTGCAGGCGCGCGAAGTAGACCCGCGCACGGCGGCGGTAGCCGATCTCCTCGGCGCCCAGGCCGAACGCGCAGGCACCGACGAGGACGAGGATCATCACGGGTCCGACGGTGGCTCCGACCAGGCCCGCGACCGCGAGCCACACGAGCCACGACATGACTCGGTGCTCACGCTGGGCCTTCATGCCGTCCAGGGTACGACGGGAAAGGGTGCGCGGGTCCGCCTTCGGGCGGGTTTCCCGGAATGCGGAGCGGCCTCATCCGTGACCACGATGCTGATCGGATGCTCGAAAGGAGCGACGTCATGACCGACATCAGAAGCGTGACCGTGCTGGGGACCGGGGTCCTGGGGTCCCAGATCGCCTACGCCACCGCGTACGCCGGCTTCGCCGTGACCGCGTACGACATCGACGACGCTGCCCTCGAGGCCGGCAAAGCACGGTTCGAGGGTCTGGCGAAGACGTACGAGGCCGAGGTCGAGGGCGCAGCAGGAGGCAGGGCTGTCGCGGCTCTCGAACGGATCACGTACTCGTCCGACCTCGCCGACGCGGTCGCGGACGCCGACCTCGTCATCGAGGCCGTCCCGGAGAGCCTCGAGATCAAGCGGTCCACCTGGCAGAAGGTCGGCGAGGCCGCGCCGGAGCGCGCGATCTTCGCGACCAACTCCTCGACCTTGCTGCCGAGCGACTTCAAGGACGCCACCGGTCGCCCGGCCCGCTTCCTCGCGCTGCACTTCGCCAACCGCGTGTGGGTCCAGAACACGGCCGAGGTGATGGGGACCGCGGACACCGATCCCGCGGTGTTCGCGGCGGTCGTGGAGTTCGCGAAGGACATCAACATGGTCCCGATCGCGCTCAAGAAGGAGCAGCCCGGCTACGTCCTGAACTCGCTGCTCGTCCCGTTCCTCAATGCCGGCGCGGCGCTGTGGGTCAACGGGGTCGCCGACGTGGAGACGATCGACAAGACCTGGCGGATCGCCACCGGCGCCCCGATGGGCCCGTTCCAGATCTTCGACGTCATCGGCATGGTCACCCCGTACAACATCGCGAAGGCCTCGGACGACCCGACGCAGCAGAAGTTCGCCGAGATCCTCAAGAGGGACTTCATCGACGAGGGCAAGCTCGGCGTCGCGTCGGGGGAGGGCTTCTACCGGTACGGCGCGTGAGCCGCGGCGGTGAGATCCTCGCCACATGCGCAGCAGGGGAACGCCGAGGGCCGGCTGGTATCCCGACCCGAAGGACGAGGCGCTCTTCCGCTACTGGGACGGCGCGAGCTGGACGACACGCACGTCGTCCGAGCCGCGGGACCCGCACGCGCCACGGCGGCGCCCGGCCGCGCTGGTCGCCGCGGCACTGCTTGCGCTCTTTGCCCTCGGTGTCCTGGGGGCAGGGATCAAGAGCGGTCAGCTGCTCGATCTCGCTGTCGCGGCGGCGCTGCTCGGCGCGGCCGCGTGGCTGCTGCGGCAAGGAATCGGCAACCCCGCAGACTCGTGAGCGCGGCACGCAAAAGCCCCGACCTGTGACAGGTCGGGGCCCTCGTCTTGAGTGGTGCCCCCGGTAGGATTCGAACCTACGCTCCCGCCTCCGGAGGGCGGTGCTCTATCCCCTGAGCTACGGGGGCGAACGCCTCTCGGCGCCGCCTCGCTCGCGTTCCTGAACGAGCCGGACAACGGTACCGCACCCCAAGTACCGTTGCGCACATGCCCTTCCCGTCCGGCCGTCCGCCGCGCGTCCTCGTGGTGGACGACACCGACTCCATCCGCCTGCTGCTCCGGACCAACTTCGAGCTGGAGGGCTGGACCGTCCTCGAGGCGGCAGACGGCCTGGAGTGTCTCGACGTCGTGGTCGACACACATCCGGACGTCGTCACGATCGACGTGGTCATGCCCCGTATGGACGGGCTCGAGACGGTGCGCGCGCTACGCCGGTCGCCGAGCACGCGCGACATCCCGGTCGTGATGGTGACGACGCAGGCGCAGTCGCACGACCTGTTGCGTGGGCAGGAGGCCGGTGTGGAGGCGTACGTCACGAAGCCGTTCGACCCCGCTGTGCTGGTACGGACGGTGCGCGAGGTGCTCGAGGGCTCGGCGAGCCCGCAGGCCGGGCGGGGTTAAGTCGTTGACCGGCCTCGATACGATTCGTAGGTGACTCCCGAACAGCTGTCCGACGCGATCGTCGACGCCCTGAACGCCCTGGTGGCGGCGGGGACCGTCTCCCTGCCCGAGGTCCCGACCCGCGTGGTCGTCGAGCGACCGAAGGTCAAGGACCACGGCGACTATGCGACGAACGTGGCGCTGCAGCTCGGGAAGAAGGCGGGCATGGCCCCGCGCGACCTCGCCACCGCTCTCGCCGAGCAGCTCGCCCAGGCCGCCGGCGTCGGAGCCGTCGAGGTTGCCGGCCCCGGCTTCCTCAACGTCCGTGTCGACACGGGCGCCCAGGGTGTTCTCGCGGGCGAGGTCGTCCGCGCCGGGAGTGCGTACGGGCGCTCCGACGTCCTCGCCGGCCGCGCGATCAACCTCGAGTTCATCTCTGCCAACCCCACTGGTCCGCTGCATCTCGGCCACACCCGCTGGGCGGTCGTCGGCGACGCGATCGCGCGGGTGCTCACGGCGGCGGGGGCACGGGTCTCGACCGAGTTCTATGTCAACGACCGCGGCAGCCAGATGGACAAGTTCGGCGCGTCCCTCATGGCGGTGGCCAACGGCGAGGCCGTCCCCGAGGACGGCTACCACGGCGCGTACGTCGCCGACCTGGCCGCCGAGGTCGTCGAGGCCGTCCCCGGCATCCGTGATCTCCCGACCGACGAGCAGCTCGTCGCGTTCCGCGAGAAGGGCTACGAGCTCCAGCTCGCCCACCAGAAGGCCGACCTCGCGCGGTTCCGGACGATCTTCGACCTCTGGTTCTCCGAGCGCACACTCGTCGCATCCGGGGCGGTCAACCGCGCCCTCGGCGTCATCGACAAGGAAGGCCACCTGTACGAGGCCGACGGTGCCACCTGGATGCGGACCACCGACTTCGGTGACGACAAGGACCGCGTCCTGATCCGCTCCAACGGCGACATGACCTACTTCGCGTCGGACACCGCCTACTACCTCGACAAGCGCGCCCGCGGCTTCGAGCAGTGCCTCTACCTCCTCGGCGCCGACCACCACGGCTACGTCGGCCGGCTCCAGGCGATGGCGGCGTGCGCGGGCGACGACCCTTCGTACAACCTGCAGGTGCTCATCGGCCAGCTCGTGAAGATCCTGGCCGACGGAGAGGAGCTCAAGCTCTCCAAGCGGGCGGGCACGCTCGTGACCCTCACCGAGCTCGTCGACCTCATCGGCGTCGACGCCCTGCGCTACACGCTCGCGCGCCACCCGGTCGACTCGCCGCTGACGATCGACGTCGCCGAGGTGACGCGCCAGAGCGCCGAGAACCCTGTCTACTACGTCCAGTACGCCCACGCGCGGCTGTCGAGCATCCTGCGCAACGCCAGCGACCTCGGGCTCGCCCCGGCGCCCGACGCGGCCGACCTCTCGCTCCTGTCGACCTCGCGCGAGGGCGACCTGCTGCGGGCCCTCGCGGAGTTCCCGCGGGTCGTCGCGCGGGCTGCCGAGCTGCACGAGCCGCACCGCGTCGCCCGCTACCTCGAGGACACCGCCTCGGCATTCCACAAGTTCTACGACGTGTGCCGGGTGCTCCCGCAAGGAGACGAGGAGCCCGGGCCGATCCACGCCGCGCGCCTCGTCCTCGTCGACGCCAGCCGTACGGTGCTCGCCAACGGGCTCGAGCTGCTCGGCGTCTCGGCGCCCGAGCGGATGTGACCCGTGCGCGCGCACGAGGCCGGCGCCCTCCACGGGCAGGCCGGCAGCCGCGGACCCGCATGGCTCCGCGAGCCTGAGGACACCAACGCCCTGGTCGAGCACCTCTGGTCGGCCCACGTCGCCCGACGTGACGACGGGGAGCTCGAGGTCGCGGGCGTCTGCGCCACCGCGCTCGCGGCCGAGTTCGGCACGCCGCTCTACGTCGTCGACGAGGACGACCTGCGCGCTCGCGCACGGGCGTTCCGCGACGCCTTCGACGGCTGGGACGTCTACTACGCCGCCAAGGCCTTCTTATGCACGGCGGTGGCTCGCTGGATCACCGAGGAGGGCCTGCGGATGGACGTCTGCACCGGCGGCGAGCTGGCCGTCGCGCTGCGGGCCGGTGTCCCGGCAGCCAACCTGGGCCTGCACGGCAACAACAAGAGCGTCTCCGAGATCCGCCGCGCCCTCGAGGCGGGAGTCGGCAAGATCATCGTCGACTCGTACGTCGAGGTCGAGAGGGTCGCCGCCGTCGCCGACGAGCTCGGGGTGACCGCACACGTGATGGTGCGCGTGACCGCTGGCGTCGAGGCCCACACCCACGAATACATCGCGACCGCGCACGAGGATCAGAAGTTCGGCCTCTCGATCACCGAGGGCGATGCCTTCGAGGCCGTACGCCGGGTGCTGGCTCAGCCGTCGCTCCACCTCCTCGGGCTGCACTCGCACATCGGCTCGCAGATCTTCGACACGTCGGGGTTCGAGGTGGCGGCCCACCGGGTCGTGACCCTGCACGCCCGGATCGCCGAGGAGCTCGGCTACGCCGCCCCGGAGCTCGACCTGGGAGGCGGGTACGGCATCGCGTACACGACCCAGGACGACCCGGCGACGCCGCAGCAGCTCGCCGACGGCATGCGCGAGATCGTCGAGCGCGAGTGCCGCGGCCTGGGGATCGAGGTGCCGCGCCTGTCGATCGAGCCCGGTCGCGCGATCTCCGGGCCCTCGACGTTCACCCTGTACGAGGTCGGCACCACCAAGGACGTCGCGCTCGACGGTGGCGCGACCCGTCGCTATGTCGCCGTGGACGGCGGGATGAGCGACAACGTCCGTACGGCCCTGTACGACGCCGACTACTCCTGCACCCTCGCGTCGCGGGCGTCGTCGGCCGACGCGGTGCTGAGCCGGATCGTCGGCAAGCACTGCGAGTCCGGCGACATCGTGGTCAAGGACGAGTTCCTGCCGTCCGACATCGGGCCGGGCGACCTGGTCGCCGTTCCAGGGACAGGGGCGTACTGCCGCTCGCTGGCGTCCAACTACAACCACGTCCCGCGGCCTGCGGTCGTGGCGGTGAGGGCGGGCGAGGCGCGGCTGATCGTCCGGCGCGAGACCGAGGACGACCTCCTGCGGCTCGACGTCGGCTGACGGGCGCGTTCTGCCGCCTGCCCGACCTCCGAACACGCTGACCTGACCGCCGACGTGACGACTAGGCTGGACCGGTGACCTCCACCCAGCACGAGACCCGGACGCTCCGCGTCGCCCTGCTCGGCCACGGCGCCGTCGGCAGCGAGGTGGCGCGGCTTCTCACGCGCGACGCCGACGAGCTGGCCCAGCGTGTCGGCGCGCGGTTCGAGCTGGTCGGCGTGGCGGTCCACCGTGCCCGGGCCGACCGTGAGACGTCCTTCGACCCGGCGCTGCTCACCACCGACGCGATGGGCTTGGTGACCCGCGGCGACGTTGACGTCGTGATCGAGCTGATTGGCGGCATCGAGCCCGCGCGCTCGCTGGTCCTCGCCGCGCTCGACGCCGGTGCTTCGGTCGTCACCGGCAACAAGGCGCTGCTCGCCGAGGACGGCGAGACGCTCTTCGCGGCGGCCGAGAAGGCCGGCCGCGACCTCTACTACGAGGCAGCCGTCGCCGGGGCGATCCCGATCGTGCGCCCGCTGCGCGAGTCGCTGGTCGGTGACCACGTACGCCGTGTGCTGGGGATTGTCAACGGCACCACCAACTTCATCCTCGACGCCATGACCACCACCGGCCAGGGCTTCGACGAGGCCCTCGAGGAGGCGCAGCGGCTCGGCTTCGCCGAGGCCGACCCGACCGCCGATGTCGAGGGCTTCGACGCGGCGGCCAAGGCGGCGATCCTCGCAAGCCTGGCGTTCCACACACGGGTGACCATCGAGGACGTCCACCGTGAGGGCATCACCGAGGTGACCGCGGCCGATATCCGCTCCGCCGACGACATGGGCTGCGTGGTCAAGCTCCTCGCGATCTGCGACCAGAGCGCGGACGGCTCCTCTGTCGCGGCGCGTGTCCACCCCGTGATGATCCCCAAGGACCACCCGCTCGCGAGCGTCCGCGGCGCCTACAACGCCGTCTTCGTGGAGAGCGAGTCGGCCGGTCAGCTGATGTTCTACGGACCCGGTGCCGGTGGCGCGCCCACGGCGAGCGCTGTCCTCGGAGACGTGGTCAGCGTTGCCCGCAACCGTCTGCTCGGCGTCAGCGGCCCGCCCGAGCGGACGCACGCCCGGCGCGAGGTGCTCGGCATCGGCGACGCCCGTACCCGCTACCACATCGCCCTCGACGTGGACGACAAGGCCGGCGTGCTCGCGTCGGTCGCGCTGGCGTTCGCCGAGAACGAGGTCTCGATCTCGGCCGTCCGCCAGGAAGGCCACGGCGACGACGCCCAGCTCGTCGTCATCACCCACACCGCATCCGACGCGGCGCTCTCGCGCACCGTCCGGCAGCTGCGCGACCTCCCGATGGTCCGCGACGTCTCGTCGGTCATGCGGGTCGAAGGAGAAGGACTGTGACCCAGCTGCATGGCGCCCGCCCGTGGCGCGGCGTGATCGACGAGTTCCGTGACTGGCTCCCCATGGTCGGTGACACGCCCGCCGTGTCGCTGGGGGAGGGCGGCACGCCGCTCGTCCGGTCCGGTTGGCTGTCGGAGCTCACCGGGAGCGACGTCCGGCTGAAGGTCGAGGGCAGCAACCCGACCGGGTCGTTCAAGGACCGGGGCATGACGGCGGCGATCACCGTCGCCCTGGCCGAGGGCGCCGAGGCCGTCGTCTGCGCGTCCACCGGCAACACCTCGGCCTCGATGGCGGCGTACGCGGTCCGGGCGGGGCTGCGGCCGATCGTGCTCGTGCCGCAGGGCAAGATCGCGGCCGGCAAGATGGCGCAGGCGTTGATGTTCGACTCACTCGTCGTGCAGGTGCGCGGCAACTTCGACGACTGCCTCGACATCGCGCGCGGCCTCGCCGACTCGTACCCCGTTGCGCTCGTCAACTCCGTCAACCCCGTCCGGCTCCAGGGCCAGAAGACGGGCGCGTTCGAGGTCGTCGACGTCTTCGGTGACGCCCCGGACGTGCACGTGATGCCGGTCGGCAACGCGGGCAACATCTCGGCGTACTGGTTGGGCTACCGCGAGTACGCCGAGGCCGACCTCGCCACCCGTACCCCGAGGATGTGGGGCTTCCAGGCCGAGGGCGCCGCCCCGCTCGTCACGGGCTCGCCCGTGCCGGACCCGGAGACCGTTGCCAGCGCCATCCGCATCGGCAACCCGGCGTCGTGGCACCTCGCGGTCGAGGCGCGCGACACCTCCGGCGGCCGCATCAGCGCCGTGTCGGACCAGGAGATCCTCGACGCCCAGCGCGAGCTCGCGCGGCGCGACGGCGTCTTCGTCGAGCCGGCCTCGGCCGCGGGAGTCGCCGGGCTGGTGAAGGCGCACGCCGCAGGCGAGGTGCCGACGGGCGCCACCATCGCGGTCGTCGTCACCGGCAACGGCCTCAAGGACATCGACACGCCACTTCAGCACCTCGGTGCGATCGCAGACCACGTCGTCGATGCGGACGTCCGCAAGGCGGCCGAGCTCGCCGGCCTGGCATGAGCCCGTTCGTCGAGGGCCCGGTCACCGTCCGTACGCCTGCGTCGTCGGCCAACCTCGGGCCCGGTTATGACGCGCTCGGCCTCGGACTCAGCCTGTACGACGAGGTGACGGCGGAGGTCGTCGACGACGGCGGGCTGACCGTCACCGTGGACGGTGTCGGCGCGGCCGACGTCCCGCGCGACGAGTCGCACCTGGTCGTCCGCTCCTTGCGTGCGGTCTTCGACGAGCTGGGGATGACCCAGCCCGGGCTGCGCGTGCACTGCGTCAACCGGATCCCGCACGCCCGTGGGCTCGGCTCGAGCTCGGCGGCGATCGTCGGTGGGATCACGGTCGCGCGGGCACTGCTGTCCGGGTCCGCCTCGATCGCGCCGCTCGGCGAGGCTCGGTTCGACGACGCCGCGGCTCTGCGCCTTGCGACGCGCCTGGAAGGCCACCCCGACAACGTCGCCGCCGCGCTGCTCGGCGGGCTGACGATCGCCTGGATGGACGGCGTCGAGGCTCGGGCGGTCCGCCTCGACGTCGAGGCGGAGGTCGTCGTGTACGTGCCTGAGGACGGGGTCAGCACAGAGGTCGCGCGCGGACTCCTGCCTGCGCATGTCCCGCACGCCGACGCCGCGCTCAACGCCGGCCGTGCCGCCCTGCTCGTCGCCGCGCTCGATGGCCGTCCCGAGCTGCTCTTCGACGCCACCGAGGATGCCTTGCACCAGGCGTACCGCGCGCCGGCGATGCCCGCCTCGTACGCGCTGGTCGAGGTGCTGCGCGCTGACGGTATCCCGGCGATCATCTCCGGCGCCGGCCCGACGGTGCTCGCGTTCGCGACCGATGCGTTCGACGCGGCCCCGCTGGTCGGCCGCGCGCCCGAGGGCTGGGCCGTGCTTTCGCTGCCGGTCGACCGTGCCGGGGCGCGCCAGGTCTGAGTCGCCCGGACGCCCGTTCCCTCCGTCGGTGCCTGGGCGTCCATGGCGCGGGGCGCGTGGACGGTGAGTCACCGATGGGAGGGTCGGGGGGCAGAAGGTCTGTGCTGAACGTCGAAAGGTCACGATTGTATGACTCGCGGCACCAGCGGGGAACAGGTGGTCCGACGGGGGTGTTAGAGTCGCTGACAGGTGATCCGAGAGGGTCCGATCGATCGAACCCCTCTCGATCCCGTCTCTTCCCCGCATCCTCCTGAGTCGTGTACGCGCTCAGAAGTTCCAGGACCCGCGGCGGAAATCGCAATGCTTCGTCCGTTCGCACTGTATGCGGTCGGGCTTGGCGGTTCGCGACATCGTACGAACCGCTGACAACGAGCGGCGCCCGCGCGTCGCCTGACGTGGGAAGGACCTCACGTGACCGAAACACCCACTCTGCTCGACGAATCCGGCGAGCGCTCCACCGAGTCCGCACCCGCGAAGGCCCCGCGCCGTCGCAGCGGCACGGGACTCAACGCGATGGTGCTGCCTGAGCTGCAGCAGATCGCCTCCGGCCTCGGTATCAAGGGCTTCGGCAAGATGCGCAAGGGTGCCCTCATCGAGGCCATCCAGGCCGCGCAGGGCGGCGGCTCGTCCGCCCCCGCGCCCGCCGCGCAGACCAGCACCCCCCAGGCGTCGTCGGCCCCGGTCGCCGACAAGCCCCGCAACGAAGCTCCCGCGAAGCAGGACAAGCCCCGCGACGAGAAGCGCAACGACGCTCCCGCGCGGCAGGACAAGCCCCGCAAGGAGAAGCGCAACGACGACCGTGGCGAGAAGGCTCGCGACCGTGGTGAGAAGCCGCGCGAGGACAAGTCGCGTGACGAGATGCCGCGTGACGAGAAGCCGCGTGACGAGAAGCCGCGCGAGGACAAGTCGCGTGACGAGAAGCCGCGCGAGGACAAGTCGCGTGAGGACAACCGTGACCGTGCCGAGCGCAACAACCGCGACATCCGGGACGGCCGCGACCGTAGCGATCGGGGAGATCAGAAGAACGACGCCGAGAGCGACAACCGTGGCGACCGCGACGGCGAGAGCGGCGGCCGTCGTCGCAACCGCAACCGCAACCGCAACCGCAACCGTGACCGCCCGGAGCGCACCGGGCGCGAGGTCGAGCCGATGGTGAACGAGGACGACGTCCTCATCCCGGCCGCCGGCATCCTCGACGTGCTCGACAACTACGCCTTCGTCCGGACGAGCGGCTACCTCCCCGGCGAGAACGACGTCTACGTCTCCCTGTCGATGGTCCGCAAGTGGGGCCTTCGCAAGGGCGACGCGATCGTCGGCCAGGTGCGCCAGCCCCGCGACGGCGAGCGCAAGGAGAAGTTCAACCCGCTCGTCAAGATCGAGTCGGTCAACGGCATGACGATCGACGAGGCCAAGCAGCGCGTTGAGTTCTCCAAGCTGACGCCGCTGTACCCCTCTGAGCGTCTGCGCCTCGAGATCGACCCGGCCCAGCTGTCCGGCCGCATCATCGACATCGTGTCGCCGATCGGCAAGGGCCAGCGCGGCCTGATCGTCTCGCCTCCCAAGGCCGGCAAGACGATGATCATGCAGCAGATCGCCAACGCGATCACGACCAACAACCCTGAGTGCCACCTGATGGTCGTCCTCGTCGACGAGCGTCCGGAGGAGGTCACCGACTTCCAGCGCACCGTCAAGGGCGAGGTCATCGCCTCGACCTTCGACCGTCCGGCCACCGACCACACCACGGTCGCCGAGCTGGCGATCGAGCGCGCGAAGCGGCTGGTCGAGCTCGGCCACGACGTGGTCGTCCTCCTCGACGGCATCACGCGCCTCGGCCGCGCCTACAACCTGGCGGCCCCCGCCAGCGGCCGCATCCTGTCCGGCGGTGTCGACTCCTCGGCGCTCTACCCGCCCAAGAAGTTCTTCGGCGCGGCCCGCAACATCGAGGACGGTGGCTCGCTGACGATCCTCGCCACCGCGCTCGTCGAGACCGGCTCGCGGATGGACGAGGTGATCTTCGAGGAGTTCAAGGGCACCGGCAACATGGAGCTGCGTCTGCGCCGCGAGTTCGCGGACAAGCGCATCTTCCCGGCGATCGACGTCGAGGCCTCGGGCACCCGCCGCGAGGAGCTCTTGATGAGCCGCGAAGAGCTCGCGATCGTCTGGAAGCTGCGCCGCGTCCTCTCGGCCCTCGACGGCCAGCAGGCCCTCGAGCTGATGATCGACAAGCTCAAGAGCACCAAGAGCAACGTCGAGTTCCTGATGCAGATCAACCAGAGCACCCCGTCGACGGGGCGCCGCGGCGGCGGGGACGACGACTGATGACGAACGCGTACGAGTTCCGGGCCGTCGACATCGACGGGACGGAGCGAGGGCTCGACGAGTACCGCGGCAAAGCCGTCCTCGTCGTCAACACCGCCAGCAAGTGCGGCTTCACCCCGCAGTACGAGGGGTTGGAGGAGCTCTATCGCAAGTACCAGGACGAGGGGCTCGTCGTCCTCGGCTTCCCGTGCGACCAGTTCCGCAACCAGGAGCCGGGCGACGAGGCCGAGATCAAGGAGTTCTGCTCCCTGACGTACGACGTCACGTTCCCGATGTTCTCCAAGGTCGACGTCAACGGCCCGGACGCGCACCCGCTCTACAAGTGGCTGCGCGACCAGAAGTCGGGCGTTCTCGGTGACCGGATCAAGTGGAACTTCACCAAGTTCCTGATCAACTCCGACGGCGACGTCGTGGACCGCTACGCGCCCACGACCAAGCCCGAGGACATCGCCGACGACATCGAGAAGCTCCTGCGGTGAGTCCACTGCTGGTCGCGGTGGTGCTGCTCAACGCACTCGCCGCGGCCTCGGTGCTGTTCGCGCTTACCGAGGCCAACAAGGGCGTCGCGATCTCGGAGCTCGCGGTCTTCCTGACGGCGGCGGTGGCGATGATCGCGATCTCGATCCTGCTGGTGACCGGGTCCATGATCTCGTGAGCCGCGTCACGCCTGCGTGAGCGAGCGCGGGAATGCTCCACCCGCGATTCGTGTTTCACGGAGCGACGGTGGCACAATGCCTGAGGCACTGGTTCACGGCCCGACCGGCGGGCCGACCCAGAGTCGAGCGAGAGGACAACATGAAGAAGGACATTCACCCCACGTACGTGTCGACCGAGGTCTCGTGCACCTGTGGCAACACGTTCACCACGCGCAGCACCGCGACCGACGGCGTCATCCGCGTCGAGACCTGCGCCGCCTGCCACCCGTTCTACACGGGCAAGCAGCGCATCCTGGACACGGGCGGCCGCGTCGCTCGCTTCGAGAAGCGCTACGGCAAGAAGTAACGACGTCACGGCGCCGGCCACGCTCGATGCGTGTGCCGGCGCCGTTGTCGTGCCGGGTCCCGATCGGGTGGACCCGCGAACGAGGAGGAGCCGATGAGCAGGTTCGACGCGGTGGAGACGCTCGTACGCGAGCACTCCGACCTCGAGACCCAGATGGCCGACCCCTCGGTCCACAGCGACCCCGCGAAGGCGAAGCGGCTGGGCCAGCGCTACGCCGAGCTCAGCGGCATCGTCCGCACCTTCCGCGAGTGGCAGCGGGTCGTCGACGACGTCGAGGCTGCTCGCGAGCTCGCTGACGAGGATCCTGGCTTCGCTGCGGAGGTCGAGACCCTGACCGTCCGCGAGCATGAGCTCGCCGAGCGCCTCGAGCACCTGCTCGTCCCGCGCGACCCCGCCGACTCCAAGGACGCGATCCTCGAGATCAAGGCGGGGGAGGGCGGTGAGGAGTCCGCCCTCTTCGCCGGCGACCTGCTCCGGATGTACCTGCGTTGGGCGGAGTCCCGAGGCTGGAAGACCGAGCTCATCGATGAGAACGCCTCCGACCTGGGCGGCTACAAGTCCGTGACGGTCGGCGTCAAGGCGAAGGGCACCCCGGAGCCGGGGGAGGCCCCGTACGCCAAGCTGAAGTTCGAGGGTGGCGTGCACCGTGTCCAGCGGGTCCCTGTGACCGAGTCGCAAGGGCGCGTCCACACCTCCGCAGCGGGCGTCATGGTGTTCCCCGAGGCCGAGTCCGTCGACGTCGAGGTCAACGACAACGACCTGCGGATCGACGTGTTCCGGTCATCCGGTCCTGGCGGACAGAGCGTCAACACCACCGACTCCGCGGTGCGCATCACCCACCTGCCGACCGGCATCGTCGTGAGCTGTCAGAACGAGAAGAGCCAGCTCCAGAACAAGGAGCAGGCGCTGCGCATCCTGCGCTCACGGCTGCTGCAGGCCGCGCAGGACGCGGCGGACGCCGAGGCGTCGGACGCGCGGCGCTCGCAGGTCCGTACGGTTGACCGCTCTGAGCGGATCCGTACGTACAACTTCCCCGAGAACCGCATCTCCGACCACCGCGTCGGGTTCAAGGCGTACAACCTCGACCAGGTGATGGACGGCGCCCTCGACGACGTTGTGAACGCCTGCGTCGAGGCCGATCTCGCGGCGCGCCTCGCGTCGGTCGAGGCCGGTCGGTGACAGACCTGCGAGCCTTGCTCGCCGACGCCACCCGCCAGCTCGCAGAGGCGGGAGTGGCCTCGCCGCGCAACGACGCGGAGCTGCTGCTCGCGCATGTCCTCGGCACGGGGCGGGCGGGCCTGCTGCTGGTCGACGACCTCGACGGCGCTCAGGCGAGCGCGTACGAGGTCCTCGTCGCCCGGCGCGCCACGCGTGAGCCGCTCCAGCACCTCACCACCACGGCGGCGTTCCGCTACCGCGACCTCGCGGTCGGGCCTGGCGTGTTCGTCCCGCGGCCCGAGACCGAGTCCCTGGTCGAGTGGGGGCTCACCGTCCTCGACGGCGTCGAGGCCAAGCACCCCGTCGTGGTCGACCTCGGTACGGGATCGGGCGCGATCGCGGGGGCAGTGGCGTCCGAGCGCCCTCATGCCCGCGTGCATGCGGTGGAGCTCAGCGACGACGCGTTCGCGTACGCCGAGCGCAACCTGGCCGGGCTGGACGTCGACCTGCGGCACGGCGACCTGGCCGACACGTTCGCCGACCTCGACGGCACGGTGGACCTCGTGCTCGCCAACCCTCCGTACATCCCGCTGACCGCGTGGGAGTCGGTGGCCGTGGAGGCGCGCGACCACGACCCCGCGCTGGCGCTCTGGTCCGGCGAGGACGGGTTGGACGCGATGCGCGACGTCGCCGCGACCGCCGCGCGCCTGCTGCGTGACGGCGCGATGGTCGGCGCGGAGCACGCCGACGTGCAGGGGGAGTCTGCTCCAGCGGTGTTCGTCGCGCACGGCGGGTTCGTCGACGTGCAGGACCGTACGGACCTGGCCGGCCGGCCGCGGTTCGTGACCGCGCGGCGCGTCCGGCGCTGACACGGCCTCCCAGGCGAGGGCGCAGACGAGCGTGGGAGGCGGACTGGCACCATGGCCCTTGTGAGCGAACGGTTCTCTTGCGTCGGTGACGACGATGAGCGTGAGGCAGGCCTGGAGGCCGCCAAGGCGGCCCTCCAGAGCCAGAAGTTGGTCGTGACGCCGACCGACACGGTGTACGGCATCGCAGCGGACGCGTTCGACGCCGACGCCGTCGCCGCGCTCCTGGCGGCGAAGGGTCGTGGACGGCACATGCCGCCACCGGTCCTCGTGGGGTCGACGATGACGCTGGACGCCTTGGCGACGGGCGTCGAGCCGTACATCTACACGATGGTCGAGGCGCTCTGGCCGGGGCCGTTGACGGTCATCTGCCACCAGCAGGACTCTCTCGCCTGGGACCTGGGCGAGACCCGGGGCACGGTCGCTGTCCGGATGCCAGATGATGCCACCACGCTCGCCCTGCTTCAGCGCACCGGCCCACTCGCGGTCTCGAGCGCGAACCTCACCGGCCACCCTGCCGCGACGACGGTCGTCGAGGCCGAGGAGCAGCTCGGCGACTCGGTCGCGGTCTATCTGGACGGCGGACCCTCGGGCAGCGGCGTCCCGTCGACGATCGTGGACTGTACGGGGGAGCGCCCGCGGATCGTCCGTCCCGGCGCCGTCACCGCCGAGCGGTTGATCGAGCTGGGGCTCGAGGTCGCCTGAGCCATGCGCGAGTATCTCGTCGTCTTCCTGGTCGCTGTGGCGGTGACCTATCTGCTCGCCGTGCTGGCACGGGAGGGCGCGATGAAGGTCGGGGCGTACGCGCGCGTGCGCGACCGCGACGTCCACGCGGTGCCCATCCCCTACTTCGGCGGCGTGGCGATGCTGTTCGGCCTGCTGGCGGCCTATCTTGTCGCGGCGCGGATGCCGTTCTTGTCCAGCTCGGAGGACGCGGTCCTCGCGGACGCGGGCGCCGTCATGGTCGGCGCGACGGTGATCACGCTGGTCGGGGTCATCGACGACGTGTACGAGCTCGACGCGCTCACGAAGTTCGCCGGACAGCTCCTGGCGGCGGTGATCACCGTCTCCATGGGCGTGCAGCTCGTCTACCTCCCGCTGCCCGGCAACACCTGGGCGATCGACCCGCTGCAGTCGATCCTCTTCTCCGTCCTGACGATCGTGATCTGCGTCAACGCGGTCAACTTCGTCGACGGTCTGGACGGGCTGGCAGCGGGAGTGGTCGGGATCGGCGCGGTCGCGTTCTTCATCTTCGCCTTCGTCCTGGTCGCCGAGAACCGGCAGACCAACGCCATCGCGGCCGCGATGCTGTGTGCCGCGCTCGCGGGCGTGTGCGTGGGGATCTTGCCGCACAACTTCAACCCGGCGCGGATGTTCATCGGCGACGCCGGAGCGATGCTCATCGGCTTCGTGCTGGCCTGCTCGGCCGTCTCGCTGTCGGGGCGGTTCTCGGCGGCCGAGGCGATACAAGGCCTCGGCGGCGCGCAGGCGTCGCTGGTCCCCGCCCTGCTGCCGCTGTTGCTGCCGTTCGCGGTGCTGCTCGTGCCGTTCGTCGACCTGCTGATGGCGGTCGTGCGCCGGACCCGCGCGGGGCGCTCGCCGTTCGCGCCCGACAAGCTGCACCTGCACCACCGGCTGCTCGAGATCGGCCACTCCCACCGGCGGGCCGTGCTCGCGATGTACATGATCGCCGGCGTGGTCGCCTTCGGCGCTGTCGCGCTAGGCCTCGTCGGCGGCTGGCGGGCGAGCGCAGGGGTGGTGGTGATGGTGGTCGTGACGGCGTTCGTGGTGTTCTGGCTGCCCCGGGTCGGGCGTACGGGCCGAGCCTGAGAAGGCCCCGGGTTTGGGGCCCGTGAAGCGCTTGTGCTAGTTTTCACAAACACCCACCCGCACGTTTGGACGGCCGCCCCCATGACGACCACCCAGAGCTCGACCCGACGCCCCGTACGCGTGACCCGCGTGCTCGGTGGGGTCGTTCTCGCGGCGGCAGTGTCGTGCATGGCCGGCAGCGCGCTCGTGGCCGGTGGGCCAGGTGTCGTCGGGTCCTTGATCGGGGTCGCGCTCGTCGCGTTCCTGCTCGGGTTCACCGCCGTCGCTCTCAAGGTCCTCGCCAAGCCGGCGAACGGCGCGACGCTCCTCATCGCGCTCCTGCTCTACTCGACCAACGTGCTCTTCGTTGCCGCCCTCGCTCTCGTGCTCACGCAGTCGGGTGCGCTCGGCGATGTCGTGCACGGCGGAGCCCTCGGGATCACCCTTCTCGTGGGTGCTCTCGTGAGCACCGCACTGTTCGTCGTTGCCGCCGTGACGAGCCGCCAGCCGCTGTACGACCTGGGGGTCGAGTCGTGAGCCGGGCATGCTACCGTTCCGTTGGCAATGAGCGAATCCTCCCGACGTCCTCGACGCAGCCTGAGCCAGGCGATCAGCCGGATCGTCGGAGGGATCGTGGTCTACGGAGCCATCGGCTTCGGACTGGATCGCTGGTGGGGGACCTCGTTCATGGTGTTCGCCGGCGCAGCCCTCGGGGCAGCGCTCGGGATCTTCACCGTGTACGCGGCCACGCCGCACAAGTCCTGACCGTTCATCTGCTACCCGACGTACCCATGACGCCCGTGGAACCGCGGCGCGACCGTGCCATAGATGAGGTGATCGAGTGACCACCGAAGGACGGACTGTCCTCGCAGAGTTCCACCCGCCGGGTCCCTCCAGCTTCGAGCTGCCCCCGATTTTCACGATCTTCGGTGTGGACTTCACCAAGCCGATGGTGCTGGTGATCCTCTCGGGGTTCGTCGTCGTCGGCCTCACGTACGCGTTCTCGCGTCGTGCCGCGGTGGTCCCCGGGCGGATGCAGTTCGCCGGCGAGTACATCTACAACTTCGTCCGCAACGGCATTGCCCGCGACAACATCGGGTCCGAGCACTACATGAAGTACGTGCCGTACCTGTTCGCGTTGTTCATGTTCGTGCTGGTGAACAACTACTACGGCGTGATCCCGTTCATCCAGTTCCCGTCGTTCGCGCGCATCGGCTTCGTCGTCGCGCTGGCGGCGATCACCTGGGTGGTCTACAACGCGGTCGGCATCGCCAAGCACGGCTTCGTCGGATACCTCAAGCACGAGACGGTCCCCGGTGGCATCAAGGGCCCGATCCTTCTCCTGCTCGTGCCGCTGGAGTTCTTCTCCAACATCCTGATCCGGCCGATCACGCTGACGCTGCGACTCTTCGGCAACATGTTCGCCGGCCACCTTCTGCTGATCCTGTTCGCGACCGGCGGCGCCTATCTGCTGCTGGACTCGGGCAACGCGCTGTACGGCGTGGTCGGCGTCCTGTCCTTCCTGCTCGGCATCGCGGTCAGCTTTCTCGAGCTGCTGGTGATGTTCCTGCAGGCGTACGTGTTCACCTTGCTGACCGCGATGTACATCGGCGAAGCCATCGCCGACGAACACTGACCCACCCACCCCAAAGAGTTTCACCAGAAGCGCCGCCTAGGCGCTGACGACGAAAGGAAAAGCCGTGGAAGGCTCTCTGAACATGATCGGTCTCGGCCTTGCCGCGATCGGTCCCGGTGTCGGCATCGGCCTCATCTTCGCCGCATACATCGCCGGCGTCGCCCGTCAGCCGGAGGCGCAGTCGCGCCTGCAGACGATCGCGATCCTCGGCTTCGTCCTCGCCGAGGCGCTGTTCATCATCAGCGTCGCGCTCGCGTTCGTCCTGCCTATCTGATCCAGTCGAGACGTAAGGGTCCCACCACATGGACATCACACAGCTGGCCGCGGAGGAGGCGCACAACCCCATCCTCCCGGTCTGGTCCGAGGTCATCCTCGGCCTGATCGTCTTCGGGATCGTCGTCTTCCTGGTCGCGAAGCTCGTCGTCCCGAACTTCGAGAAGGCGTACGCCGAGCGTGCCGCCGCGATCGAAGGCGGCATGAAGGAAGCGGCTCAGGCCCAGGAGGAGGCCAAGGCGGCGCTGGAGCAGTACAACGCCCAGCTCGCCGAGGCCCGGCACGAAGCCGCACGCATCCGCGAGGAGGCGCGCGAGCAGGGTGCCGCGATCACTGCCGAGATGCGAACCCAGGCGCAGGACGAGGCTCAGCGCATCGTCACGGCCGCGCACCAGCAGATCGAGGCCGAGCGCGCGCAGGCGGTTCAGTCTCTGCGCCGCGAGGTGGGGCAGCTCTCCACCGAGCTCGCGTCGCGGATCGTCGGTGAGTCGCTGGAGGACGAGGCGCGTCAGCGCCGTACCGTCGAGCGCTTCATCGTCGACCTCGAGGGCTCGTCGAACGGATCGGCGAACTGATGCGGGGCGTTTCGGCGGCTTCGCTCGCCCAAGTCCTCGACGCCGTCAGCGGTGCTGCTGCCGACGGCGCTGAGGGCGTCGCCGTAGGCGAGGACGTGTTCGCGGTCGTCGGCGCGCTCGACGCCAACCCGGTGCTCCGCCGCGTGCTGTCGGACCCCGCCAGCGAGGGCGAGGCCAAGGCCGGTCTCGTCCGCAGCCTGTTCGGCGAGAAGATCGGCTCCGGTGCGCTGGAGATCGTGTCGATCGCCGCACAGGGACGGTGGGGTTCGGCGCGTGACGTCGCCGACGCGCTGGAGCAGGCTGGTGTCCAGGCGGTCCTCAGCCGCGCTGAGCGCGACGGTCAGCTCGACGTAGTCGCCGACACTCTCCTCGAGTTCTCGCGCGTCGTGGTGGCCGACCCCGATCTTCGGCAGGCCCTCGGCGACCGGGCGACCTCCGTCGAGGGCCGCAAGGTCCTCGTCTCACGTCTACTCGACGGCAAGGCGGACGACGTGACCCTCGCCCTGGCCCGACAGGCGGTCGCCGGACGCAACCACGGGTTCGAGCAGACGCTCGCCGGCTTCTCCGAGGACGCCATTGTCCTCGCAGGTCGCCTCCAGGCGCTGGTCACCGCTGCGTACGCGCTCGATGCCGACGAGAAGCAGCGTTTGGCCGGAGCATTGGCCCGCAAGTACGGTCGAGAGGTGTACGTGGACGTCACCGTCGACCCGGCTGTGATCGGCGGTCTGTCCGTCGAGATCGCCGGGGAGCGGATCGACTCCACGGTGTCGACCAAGCTCGCAGACGCGCGTCGCGGACTCGTGGGCTGACGATGGCCCTCACAACCCTGGACCAAGTACTTCCCCAGCACGATCGAGAAGAAGGTAGGCACTGACATGGCGGAGCTCACGATCCGTCCCGATGAGATTCGCGACGCGCTCCAGCAGTTCGTCAGCGACTACAAGCCGCAGGCGACCACCGAGGAGATCGGCGTCGTCTCGGAGGCGATGGACGGGATCGCCCGCGTCCAGGGCCTGCCGTCCGCGATGGCCAACGAGCTGCTCGAGTTCGAGGACGGGACGCTCGGTCTCGCACTGAACCTCGACTCGCGCGAGATCGGCGTCGTCATCCTCGGTGACTTCGCCGGCATCGAGGAGGGTCAGCCCGTCAAGCGCACCGGCGAGGTCCTCTCGGTCGCCGTGGGTGACGGCTACCTCGGTCGTGTCGTGGATCCGCTCGGCAACCCGATCGACGGCCTCGGCGAGGTCGCGACCAGCGGCCGCCGCGCGCTCGAGCTGCAGGCACCCTCCGTGGTCGAGCGCAAGAGCGTCCACGAGCCGCTGATGACCGGCATCAAGGCGATCGACTCGATGACGCCGATCGGCCGTGGCCAGCGCCAGCTGATCATCGGTGACCGTCAGACCGGCAAGACCGCCATCGCGATCGACACGATCATCAACCAGAAGCAGGCGTGGGAGTCGGGAGACCCCAGCCAGCAGGTGCGATGCATCTACGTCGCGATCGGCCAGAAGGGCTCGACCATCGCCTCGGTGCGCTCGGCGCTCGAGGAGGCCGGTGCTCTCGAGTACACGACGATCGTCGCGGCTCCGGCCTCGGACTCGGCGGGCTTCAAGTACCTCGCCCCGTACACCGGCTCGGCCATCGGCCAGAACTGGATGTACGACGGCAAGCACGTCCTCATCGTCTTTGACGACCTGAGCAAGCAGGCCGAGGCCTACCGCGCCGTGTCGCTGCTGCTTCGCCGCCCGCCGGGCCGCGAGGCGTACCCGGGCGACGTCTTCTACCTCCACAGCCGGCTGCTCGAGCGCTGCGCGAAGCTCTCGGACGAGCTGGGCGCGGGCTCGATGACGGGTCTCCCGGTCGTCGAGACGAAGGCCAACGACGTGTCGGCCTACATCCCGACCAACGTCATCTCGATCACCGACGGTCAGATCTTCCTCCAGTCGGACCTGTTCAACTCGAACCAGCGCCCCGCGGTGGACGTCGGCATCTCGGTGTCGCGCGTCGGCAGCTCGGCGATGCTGAAGTCGATGAAGGCCGTCACCGGCTCGATCAAGATCGAGCTCGCGCAGTACCGTGCGATGGAGGCCTTCGCGATGTTCGCCTCCGACCTGGATGCCGCTTCCAAGCAGCAGCTGGCGCGCGGCGAGCGTCTGATGGCGCTGTTCCGGCAGGGCCAGTACCAGCCGTTCCCGGTCGAGGAGCAGGTTGTCTCGCTGTGGGCGGGCACAACCGGCAAGCTCGACCCGGTGCCGGTTGACGACATCTCGCGCTTCGAGTCGGAGTTCCTCGACTACCTGCGTCGCAGCGAGCCGGCGATCCTCGACACCATCCGTGAGACGGGCAAGTTCGGCGACGACTCGGCGAGCTCGCTCGAGTCGGCGTACGACGCGTTCACGAACCAGTTCGAGACCAGCGACGGCCGTTCGATCAAGCCGGGCAAGGAAGAGCACGAGGCTCTCGCCGACGAGGATGTCGAGCAGGAGCAGATCGTCAAGCAGAAGCGAGGCTGACCTCTCGTGGCCACCTCACTGCGCGAGTACCGTGCGAAGATCAAGTCGACGCAGTCGATGAAGAAGATCACGCGCGCCATGGAGCTTATCGCGGCGTCGCGCATCGTCAAGGCGCAGCAGCAGGCTGCGGCGGCGACGCCGTACGCCCGTGAGCTCACGCGCGCGGTGTCCGCTCTTGCGACCTTCGGTGCCGTCGACCACAAGCTGCTCACCGAGAACCCGGAGCCCAAGCGCGCCGCGGTCCTGGTCATCTCCAGCGACCGCGGTCTCGCCGGGTCGTACTCGTCCTCGGTCCTCAAGGAGTCGGAGCGTCTCGTCGAGAAGCTCCACGCCGAGGGCAAGGAGGTCGACATGTACGTGACGGGCCGCAAGGCCGAGGCGTACTTCCGGTTCCGCCAGCGCCCCGTGGTGCAGGCGTGGAACGGCTTCTCCGACCGCCCGGGCTACGCGAACGCCCGCGAGATCGGTGACGTCCTCACGTCCGCGTTCCTCATCGATCCCGAGGACCCGGAGACCGGGGACCCGGCGCGTGCCGTGGACGAGCTCCACATCGTATTCACCCGGTTCCGTTCGATGATCAGCCAGACCCCCGAGGTCATCCGGCTGCTCCCGCTCGAGGTCGTCGAGGGGACGGAGGCGCCGGAGAACGGCGACGTCTACCCCCTGTACGAGTTCGAGCCGTCGGCGTCGGAGGTGCTCGATGCGCTCCTGCCGAAGTACGTCAACCACCGGCTCTACTTCTGCCTGCTCCAGGCGGCGGCATCGGAGCTCGCGGCTCGCCAGCAGGCGATGAAGAACGCGACCGACAATGCCGAGGACCTGATCCAGAAGTACACCCGAATCGCCAACCAGGCCCGTCAGGCCGGGATTACCCAGGAAATCAGTGAGATCGTCGGTGGCGCGAACGCCCTCGCCGACGCGACCGCCGGGAGTGAGTGAAACATGACTGCCACTGTCAACGAGACCACGACGACGGGCCGTATCGCCCGTGTCACCGGTCCGGTCATCGACGTCGAGTTCCCGACGGACCAGATGCCGGAAATCTACAACGCCCTGCAGGTCCACACGGCGCTCGACGCCGAGGGCCGCCCTCTCACGCTCGAGGTCGCCCAGCACATCGGTGACGGCATGGTCCGCGCGATCTCCATGCAGCCGACCGACGGCCTTGTCCGCGGCGCCGTCGTGCGCGACACCGGCAAGCCGATCTCGGTGCCGGTGGGCGACGTGACCCTGGGCCACGTCTTCAACACGATCGGCGAGTGCCTCAACCTCGAAGAGGGCGAGGTGCTCGACATCAAGGAGCGCTGGGGCATCCACCGCAAGGCTCCGTCCTTCGACTCGCTCGAGCCGAAGACCGAGATGTTCCAGACCGGCATCAAGGTCATCGACCTCCTCACCCCGTACGTCCTGGGCGGCAAGATCGGCCTGTTCGGCGGCGCCGGTGTCGGCAAGACGGTGCTCATCCAGGAGATGATCGCCCGTGTTGCCCGCGACCACGGTGGTGTGTCGGTGTTCGCCGGTGTCGGTGAGCGCACTCGTGAGGGCAACGACCTCATCGTCGAGATGGACGAGTCGGGCGTTCTCGGCCAGACCGCACTGGTCTTCGGCCAGATGGACGAGCCGCCGGGCGCGCGTCTGCGTGTCGCCCTGTCGGCGCTGACGATGGCGGAGTACTTCCGCGATGTCCAGAAGCAGGACGTGCTCCTCTTCATCGACAACATCTTCCGGTTCACCCAGGCCGGCTCGGAGGTCTCCACGCTGCTCGGCCGTATGCCGTCCGCGGTGGGCTACCAGCCGACCCTGGCCGATGAGATGGGCGTGCTGCAGGAGCGGATCACGTCGACGCGTGGCCACTCGATCACCTCGATGCAGGCGATCTACGTGCCGGCCGACGACTACACCGACCCGGCGCCTGCGACGACGTTCGCGCACCTCGACGCCACGACCGAGCTCAGCCGTGAGATCGCCTCGCAGGGCATCTACCCGGCCGTGGACCCGCTGACGTCGACGTCGCGAATCCTGGACCCGCGCTACATCTCGGCCGACCACTACCAGGTCGCGACCCGTGTCAAGCAGATCCTCCAGCGCAACAAGGAGCTGCAGGACATCATCGCGATCCTCGGTGTCGACGAGCTGTCGGAGGAGGACAAGACGGTCGTGTCCCGCGCCCGTCGCATCCAGCGCTTCCTCTCGCAGAACACCTACGTGGCGAAGCAGTTCACGGGCATCGAGGGCTCCACGGTCCCGCTCGACGAGACCGTGGATGCGTTCAAGCGCATCTCGGACGGCGAGTACGACCACGTGGCCGAGCAGGCGTTCTTCATGTGCGGCGGTCTGGACGACGTCGAGAAGAAGTGGGCCGAGATCCAGAAGAGCTCCTGATCGGGAGAGAAGGAGTCCTCTGATGGCAGGCACACTGCACGTCGAGCTCGTGAGCGCCGACCGGCTGCTCTGGTCCGGCGAGGCCACGTCCTTGATGACTCGGACGCTCGACGGTGACATCGGCATCCTCCCGGGGCACGCCCCGGTGATGTCGGTGCTCGCCGACGGGGTCGTCGAGATCGAGACGGACACGAAGGAGACCTGGGTGGCCGCGGTCGACTCGGGCTTCCTCTCGGTGGCCGCAAACCGCGTGTCGATCCTGGCGGAGAGCGCGGTCATGTCGCACGACATCGACCTGGAGCGCGCGAAGCACGACCTCGAGCGGATCAAGTCCGAGGGAAGCGACGACGAAGAGGCCGCTGAGACGGTACGCCGTCTGGAGGCCCGTATCCGCGCCGTTGAGCTCGCGTCCTAAGGTCTACACAGGAGATCTTGAGTCGCTCGTCGAGGGAGGAGGGCACACATGCCGATCTGGTTGTGGGTGCTCGACTCCCTCGGCCTGCTTCTGGCCCTGGTCGTTCTTGCGGTCATCGGGCTGGCAGCGCGTCGGCGAATCCTCGCCCGTGGCGGCAGTACGTTCGACCTCAGCGTCAACCGCAAGCGTGATGTTCCGCGCGAGGAGGGTGACCCTCGCGGGTGGACCCTAGGGATCGGTCGTTACGGCGACATCCATCTCGAGTGGTTCCGCACCTTCTCTTTCTCCCCGCGTCCTGTACTCCGGCTGGAGCGCGGCCACGTCGAGGTGCTCGGGCGCCGCAAGCCGGTCGGCTCAGAGACGTTTGCGCTGCACGCGGGCAACACGATCGTCCAGTGCTCGGTCGACGGCGAGACCGAGATCCAGCTCGCCCTCAGCCCGCAGGCGCTGACGGGCCTCCTCGCCTGGCTGGAGTCATCGCCTCCCGGCCGCGAAGTCAACAACGTCATCTGACGCCCCCCGCTGCGCCCGTACGGGCGGGTCAGCGCCCTCCGCCGGGGACCCACAGCACGTCGCCGACCTCGCGGTTGGCGTAGCGGGCGAGAATGAAGAGCAGGTCCGAGAGACGGTTCAGATACTTCGCGGTAAGGATGTTCATCGTGTCGCCGTGCTCCTCGATCGCTGCCCACGCGCTGCGCTCGGATCGTCGGCAGACCGTACGAGCGATGTGCAGGACCGACGCCGCAGGCGTACCGCCGGGCAGGATGAACGACCTCAGCGGTTCGATCTCGGCGTTGTAGTGGTCGCACCACTGCTCGAGCCGCTCGACGTACTCCGGCTCCACACGCAGCGGCGGGTACTCCGGGTTCTCGACGACCGGAGCGCCCAGATCGGCACCGACATCGAAGAGGTCATTCTGCACCCGCGCGAGCACCGCGTCGACGTCCTCGTCGAGCGTGCCCAGTGACCGGGCGTATCCGAGGTGGCTGTTGAGCTCGTCGGTGTCGGCGTACGCCTGGAGCCGGAGGTCGAGCTTCGACGTCTTGCTCATGTCGACCAAACGGGTCGTGCCGTCGTCGCCGGTACGCGTGTAGATACGGGTGAGGTTGACCATGGCGCCCACCCTATTCCTCGCGAACTGACTCTCGAGCGCGCAGTGACTCGCGAGGTCAGGGGTGGGGGTGGCGGGCGGCGACCCACGCGCGGGCGACATCCGCCTGCGCGGACCAGGCGAGCACGAGCCACCCACGGACGTCGTGCGTGACCGACGCCCGGATGCCTTCGGTCCGCAGTCGCGCCGCGGTGATCTCGGCACCGTGCTGGTCCTTGCACCGAGCGACGGGGACGAGCATCCCGTACGAAGGGAGCCGGACGCGCTTGCCGGGGGAGTGCGCCCACTTGAGGATCAGGGCCAGCCCGGCCACGGCGAGCAGACTGATGAGAGGCACGAACGCGTACCCGACGAGAGCCCCTCTGCCACCCATACCGTCAGTGTGCACCCGCGGGCTCCCGATGTGACCCTCGTGACTCCGATCACGTGGGTGTTACCGACCGGTCACAAGCGTCTAACCTAAGCCGCATGGCCGACAAGACCCCTCGCGATCGCCCCTGGGTGATGCGCACCTACGCCGGGCACTCCTCGGCGGCTGACTCCAACGCGCTGTACCGCCGCAACCTCGCGAAGGGGCAGACGGGTCTGTCCGTCGCCTTCGACCTGCCGACCCAGACCGGCTACGACCCCGACCACGAGCTCAGCCGCGGCGAGGTCGGCAAGGTCGGCGTGCCGGTCCCCGACCTCGGGGAGATGCGCCGCCTTTTCGAGGGCATCCCTCTCAACACGATGAACACCTCGATGACCATCAACGCGACGGCCATGTGGCTGCTCGCGATGTATCAGGTCGTCGCGGAGGAGCAGGCGCGCGAGGCCGGCGAGGACCCGCAGGAGTGGGTCGGCCAGCTCGCGGGGACCACCCAGAACGACATCATCAAGGAATACCTCTCGCGTGGGACGTACGTGTTCCCGCCGGCGGCCTCGATCCGGCTGACGACCGACATGATCGCCTACACGGTCGTCAACATGCCCAAGTGGAACCCGCTCAACATCTGCAGCTACCACCTGCAGGAGGCCGGCGCGACGCCCGTCCAGGAGCTCGCCTACGCCCTGTCGACGGCGATCACGATCCTCGACGCGGTCCGCGACGCCGGGCAGGTGCCGCCGGAGGAGTTCGAGAAGGTCGTCGGACGCATCTCGTTCTTCGTCAACGCGGGTGTCCGGTTCATCGAGGAGACGTGCAAGATGCGCGCCTTCGGCCAGCTGTGGGACGAGATCACGCGCGAGCGCTACGGCGTGCAGGACCCCAAGATGCGGCGCTTCCGCTACGGAGTCCAGGTCAACTCGCTCGGGCTCACCGAGGCGCAGCCGGAGAACAACGTGCAGCGCATCGTGCTCGAGATGCTCGGCGTCAGCCTGAGCAAGAACGCCCGCGCCCGCGCCATCCAGCTGCCGGCGTGGAACGAGGCGCTCGGCCTCCCACGTCCGTGGGACCAGCAGTGGTCCCTGCGTCTCCAGCAGGTTCTCGCGTACGAGTCGGACCTGCTCGAGTACGGCGACATCTTCGACGGCAGCCACGTCATCGAGGCCAAGGTCGCCGAGCTGGTCGCCGGCGCCAAGGAGGAGATCGACCGTGTCCAGGCGATGGGCGGTGCGGTCGCCGCGGTCGAGTCGGGCTACATGAAGCAGGCGCTGGTTGCCTCCCACGCAGCGCGTCGCGCGCAGATCGAGGCGGGCGACCAGCTCGTCGTCGGCGTGAACGCCTACAAGGAGACCGAGGAGTCGCCACTGACGGCCGACCTCGACGCGGCGATCCAGACCGCCGACCCGTTGGCCGAGGCGAGCGCCATCGAGCGCGTCATCGCGTGGCGCGGGCAACGTGACGAGGCGGAGGTCGCCGAGGCGCTGGAGCGGCTCCGCACCGACGCCAAGACCGACGCGAACCTGATGGACGCCACGCTGGCCGGTGCGCGCGTCGGCGTGACGACCGGTGAGTGGGCAGGCGCGCTGCGCGAGGTGTTCGGCGAGTTCCGCGCGCCGACCGGTGTGACGGGGGTGGTCGGAGTGGCCGAGGCAGGAGCAGAGCTCACCGCGGTACGCGAGCGTGTGAAGGCGACCGGGGAGGAGCTCGGCGGACGGTTGCGTCTGCTCGTCGGCAAGCCTGGCCTGGACGGACACTCCAACGGCGCCGAGCAGATCGCGGTGCGTGCGCGCGACGCTGGGTTCGAGGTCGTCTACCAGGGCATCCGCCTGACCCCGACACAGATCGTCGCGGCGGCCGTGGACGAGGACGTCGACTGCATCGGGTTGTCGATCCTCTCCGGGTCGCACATGGAGCTCGTCCCCGACGTGCTGTCGCTGCTGCGCGAGGCGGGGATCGGGGACGTGCCGGTCGTCGTCGGCGGCATCATCCCCGAGTCCGACGCACGGCGTCTCATCGAGGCGGGTGTCGCGGCGGTCTACACGCCGAAGGACTACGGCATGACGCAGATCATGGACGACATCGTCGACGTGATCCGCAGGGCCAACGATCTGGCCTGAGGCTAGCCACGCCTTGCTGGTATGCGTCCGTACCTCCGACTAGCGTCGGGGGTACGGACGACGACGCGGGCAGGGAGCCCGCAGCGAGGAGTGAGGCACATGGCATCCGACAAGTTCGCGGCGCTGCTCAGCGAGCAGGTGGGGCACGAGTTCGCCGCACACCAGCAGTACGTCGCGATCGCGTGCTACTACGACGCGCTCACCATGCCGCGCATGGCGGCGCTCTTCTTCCAGCAGGCGCTGGAGGAGCGCGACCACGCGATGATGATGGTGCAGTACCTCCTGGACGCCGACGTGCCGGTGCGCGTCCCGGGCGTCGCTGACCCGATCAACGACTTCGACGACGCGGTCGCGCCGGTGACATTGGCGCTTGCCCAGGAGAAGCGGGTCACCGACCAGATCAACGAGCTGACCCGCGTGGCGCGCGACGCGAACGACTTCGCGTCCGACCAGTTCATGCAGTGGTTCATCAAGGAGCAGGTCGAGGAGGTCTCCAAGATGAGCGACCTCCTCGCCGTCGTGACCCGGTCGGCGGACGACCTCGAGGCGATCGAGCACTGGGTCGCTCGCGAGGAGAAGGGCGAGGCGGCCGATCCGACCGCCCCGCCGGTCGCCGGGGCCTGAGGCACCCGGCGGACCCGTGCGAGTCCTGGTGGTCGGGGCCGGTGTCACGGGACTGACGTGCGCCGTGGTGGCTGCTGAGCGCGGCCACCACGTCGACGTCCTCGCGCGCGACCTGCCGCGCGAGACGACCTCGGCCGTCGCCGCGGCCTGCTGGTATCCGTACCTCGCGTTCCCCGTCGACCGCGTCCTCGGCTGGGCCCGCAGGTCGTACGAGGTGTTCGCCGCGCTCGCCGCGGACGAGTCGGACGGAGGTCCGGGCGTGCTCGTACGGCGCACTCAGGAGCTGCTGCCCGAGCGGTCGCCCGATCCGTGGTGGCGCGAGGCGGTGCCGGACCTGCGCCGGATCGCCTCGCCTCCGGACGGCTACGCCGACGGGTGGACGTTCGACGGGGCGGTCGCGCACATGCCGCGCTACCTCGACTACCTCGAGCGTAGGCTCGCTGCGTCCGGCGGCACGGTCACCCGCATGGCGCTGTCGGCCCTGCCACCCGGGGCGGACGCGGTCGTGAACGCTTCGGGTCTCGGCAGCCGGCTGCTGAGCAGTGACGAGACCACCAGCCCCGTACGAGGTCAGGTGCTGCGCCTCCCGCCCGTTCCCGGAGTCGACGAGGTGGTCCTCGCGGACCGGGACGACACCGTCACGTACGTCGTGCCGCGCGGCGACGACGTCGTGGTCGGGGGCACAAGTGAGCCCGGAGTCTGGGACCTCGCCCCTCGTACGCAGGACTCCGAGGCGATCCTGGCACGTGCCGCCGCGCTGGTCCCGGCGCTTCGCGGTGCACCGGTGCTCGGCGTCCGGGTCGGACTGCGGCCCGCGCGTCTGACCGTGCGGCTCGCGCTCGAGCGGCGCGAGGGCGCGAGCCCCGTCGTGCACTGCTACGGGCACGGCGGTGCTGGCGTGACACTGTCGTGGGGGTGCGCCGACGAGGTCGCCGACCTGCTCGACACCCTCTGAGCCGCCGGCGGCGCTGCCGGGTGATCAGCTCGCGGTGAGCTCTTTGAGGGGCTCGTCGATCTCGGCGTCCCGCGCCACGGTGGCCGGTGTCGCAGCGGCGGGCGGCGCCACGGTCTCGGCAAGAGCCTCGAGCTGCTGTGCCGCGCGCCGCGACGCACGCCCGGGCAGAGTCGGGGAGGCCTTCTCGACGCGGGTCCAGTCGGCGCGGATCTCGGAGAGGCGGTCGTCGGTGATGCGCTCGGACAAGATCGCCTGCTCGAGCTGGCGTCGGGCGTCGCCGTACTCGGCGCCCGCGCGCTGGTGCGCGGCGATCACGTCCGCGTCGTTGAGCAAGGTGTGCAGCAGCGCCGTGGCCGCTGTCGCGACGGCAAGCGCGCCGGCGGTGACCTGGAGCCACGCGCGCGGCTCCGACAGCAGGCTCGTGAAGCTGGCGGAGGCGGCGAGCGCCGCGAGGACGACCGCCGTCGCTCCGATGAGGCGGTGCCGCCGGCGGGCGGCCTTGGCAGCGAGCCGGTGGCCCTCGTGCCCGACCCGGATGGTGACCAGCCACTGCACGACGGTCGGTTCGTCACCGCGATACGTCCACATGCGCAGGACCGTAGCGGGACCGGCTGCCTTCTTGGGCGAGAATGCGGCGGTCGTCCCAGGGCCCGGGCGTAGACCCCTTGTCATTTCGGACAAACGGGCGTAAGACGGATTACATGATTACCGAGGCTGAGACGGACGAGGTGCGTGGGTGGTTCGCGGGTCGCCTGCCCGAGGGGCTGTTCGAGGAGCTCGTCAGCGTGACCGTCGACCGCGAGGAGATCGTGGTGATCGGACGCATCCCCGAGCCCGCTCTGCCTGAGGGGGCCTCCGACGCCGAGCGGGCAGGTGCGGTCGAGGGTCGGATCCGTGAGTTCCGTGCGCGTACCCGGGACGCGCGGATCGAGGTCGCGCGTGAAGCCCAGCACCGGTTCACCCGTACGGTGTCGTGGGGCGTGGAGTGCGGTGACACGCGAGCGCTCTTCACCCATCTCGCGTCCCCGGTGATGACGCGGCTGCGGCAGCCCGAGCGGCAGGTGCTCGACACGCTCGTCGCCGGCGGTGTCGCGCGCAGTCGCAGCGACGCGCTCGGCTGGTGCGTGCGGCTGGTCCAGCGGCACGCGGACACGTGGCTCGACGAGCTGCGCGACTCGCTCGCGCACGTGCAGCGCGTGCGCGAGCAGGGGCCGGACGCCGAGTGAAGGCTCAATCCACGGCAGCGCGCAGCAGCCGGTCGGCCGCCTCGCCGTAGGCGACGAGGACGACCCGCTCGACCTCGGTCGTGGCGCCGCGGATCGTCGAGACCGCGACGGCGACCGCATCGTCCAGGGGCCAGCCGTACGCACCGGCTGAGATCAGCGGGAAGGCGACCACGCGTGCCTGGAGCTCGTCGGCGACCGCGAGGCTGCGTGCGTACGCCGACCGGAGCAGGTCTGTACGGTCCTCGTGCCCGGACCACACCGGGCCGACGGTGTGGATGACCCAGCGGGCCGGGAGGCGGCCGCCCGTGGTCGCGACCGCGTCGCCCGTCGGCAGTCCCTCTCGATGGCTCGTCACCCGCAGCTCGCGGCACGCCTCGAGGATCTCCGGCCCGCCGGCGCGGTGGATCGCGCCGTCCACGCCGCCACCGCCGAGCAACGTGCTGTTCGCGGCGTTGACGACGGCGTCAGCCCGGACGGTCGTGATGTCGCCCTGGACGACCTCGATGCGGATCATGCCTCCTTGCATACCTGATGGCGGCGAGCGGGGCCATGCGTGTAGTCTCGTACGAGACGAGACGCATCGTCTCGCCACCCGACGAGGACAGGGAGTGCCATGACCCAGCAACGGACCTGGTTCGTGACCGGAGCAGGACGAGGGCTGGGGCGGGCTTTCGTCGTCGCCGCCCTCGAGGTTGGTGACAGGGTCGCGGCCACCGCACGCACGCCCGCCGTGCTCGACGACCTCGCCGCCGCGTACGGAGACCAGCTCGTCGTTCTCCCGCTCGACGTGACCGACCGGTCCGCCGTCGTCCGGACAGTCGCGGAGGCTCACGGCCGGCTCGGACGACTCGACGTCGTGGTCAACAACGCCGGGTACGGGCAGATCGGCGCGATCGAGGAGCTCGCCGAGGACGAGGTGCGCCGTCAGCTCGACACGAACCTGCTCGGCGCGATCTGGGTCTCGCAGGCTGCCCTGCCCTACCTGCGTGCGCAGGGCGGCGGCCACGTCGTCCAGATCTCGACCGTCGGTGCGGTCGGGACCGTTCCGTTGTTCGGGCTCTACAACGCGAGCAAGTGGGGGCTCGAAGGGTTCAGCAGCGCGATGGCCGACGAGGTCGCGCCGTTCGGCATCCACGTGACCATGGCGCAGCTGGGCGGCTTCGCGACCGACTGGGCGGGCACGAGCATGGCCTTCGCCGAGAGCGCGATCACGGCGTACGCGCCGGTGCGCGAAGCGGTGCTCGGCATGCCGTCCTATCCCGACGGTGCCGCCGACGACGCTGCCGTCGACGCCGACGAGCCCCCTGAGGTGGCCGCGGCGGCTCTCCTCGCGCTCGTCGCCCAGCCCGCCCCGCCACGTCGCGTGATCATCGGTCGCGGTGCCCACGAGATGGTGGCGATGGCACTGGCCTGGCGCCGCGACGAGTACGCGCGTGATCCCGCGTTCACCTGGCCCGCCGCTCCCGAGACGTCATAGCGGGCAGGCCGACGAGCGCCCGCCGTGGGTGGTCGTCGTCCTCTCTGAGGCGCGACTCCACCGTCGGCGGCCATGCGGGCGAGCCTAGGAGCCCCATAAGGGGCTCGCGCGCTCAGAACAGGCGCAGACTCGGGTCGTCGATGCCGCGCAGCGCGTCGTAGTCGACGACGCGGCACTCGATGCCACGGTCGGTCGCGAGCGTGCGGGCCTGCGGCTTGATCTCCTGCGCCGCGAAGATGCCGCGTACGGGGGCGAGCAGGGGATCGCGGTTCATCAGCTCGAGGTAGCGCGTGAGCTGCTCGACGCCGTCGATCTCGCCGCGTCGCTTCACCTCGATCGCGACCGAGGCGCCGTCGGGGTCCTTGCACAAGAGGTCCACGGGGCCGATCGCGGTCATGTACTCGCGGCGCACCAGGGTCATGCCGTCACCGAGCGTCGTCGGGTGCTCGGCCAGGAGCTCCTGGAGGTGCTTCTCGACGCCGTCCTTCTGGAGCCCCGGGTCGATGCCCAGGTCGTGGCTCGAGTCGTGGACGAGCTCGTCGATGAGGATCCGCAGCGTGTCGTCGGTCTTGGTGGCCGAGACCGTCCACTCGAGGGCGCCGTCCTCGGTCCTGACCTCGCGCAGCGTCGCCGGAGGGCTCATCCAGTTGAGAGGCTTGTACGCCCGGTCGTCGGAGTGGATCGACACCGATCCGTCCGACTTCACGAGGATGAGACGTGTGGCCATCGGGAGGTGGGCCGTGAGGCGACCTGCATAGTCGACCTGGCAACGGGCAATGACGAGTCGCACCCCGACAGGCTAGCGAGCCTCATCGGACGCGGACGAGCACGGTCCCCCTGATGGTGAGGGTCTTGGACTTGAGCCTGCCCCGGGTGGTCACGCCGTCGCCGCCCTTGAGGATCACCTTCTTGCCCTTGAGGCGCCACTTGCCGGAGCGGATGTTCTTGACGCCGGCGAAGTCATCGACAAAGCGTCCGTTCTTCTTGATGCGCAGCACCCACTGCAGTTCGCGGTTGCGCCACACGCCGACGGGACCGCGTCCCGCCTTGGCTGCGGCGAGCTCGCCGGTGCTGGGGGTGGAGCTGGTGTCGGAGGGTGGGGAGGGCGCCGGCGTCGTCGGTGTCTCGGGCGCGGGCTCGGGCGTCGGCTCGGTCGTCGGAGTCGTGGTGGGCGCCGTGGTCGCTGTCGGTGCGGATGAGGTGACCGTGCCCTCGGGTGTGCCTGCGCTCGTATCGCCTTCGCCACACCCGGCGACCGTGAGGACGAGCGCGAGGACCATCGCGGGGGCTGCGCGACGGCCGCCCGACGCAGCGGCGGGGGCGGAACGGAGTGCTTCCTCGAGACGGGGCATCCGGCCATGCTAGGTGCAGCCGAACGCAGCGGCACGGTTCTCCACAGGCACGGCGTGACCTGAGTCACGGCGCGAGGTGTGTGATCGCTGCGAGACTCCTGCCCACCCGGTAGTAACCTGCCGGTAACTTACGTCCTCCCCGAACACAGGAGACATCCGTGGCGCGCGAGATCAACTCAGTCGGAGTCGTCGGCCTGGGCACCATGGGTGCCGGCATCGCAGAGGTGCTCGCCCGCAACGGCATCTCGGTGATCGGCGTCGATCGCGACGAGGCGGGGCTCGACCACGGCCGCGGCACGATCGCGCACTCGACCCAGCGCGCCGCCGAGCGGGGCAAGCTGGCCGACGACGACCGTGCGGCTCTGCTCGGTCGCATCACCTACACCACCGACCTGACCTCCCTCGCCGACGTCGATCTGGTCATCGAGGCCGTGGTCGAGCAGCTCGACGTCAAGATCGACGTCTTCCAGCAGCTCGACAAGATCGTCCGTGACGACGCGATCCTCGCATCCAACACCTCGGCGCTCTCGGTCACCGAGATCGCGTCGGCCACCAAGCTCCCCAGCCGCGTCGTCGGGCTCCACTTCTTCAACCCGGCGCCGGTCCAGGACTTCGTCGAGGTCGTCCGGACGGTCGTCTCCGCGCCCGACGTCGTCGACGACGTCGTCGCCCTGGCGCAGCGTCTGGGCAAGAGCCCCGTCACCGTCGGCGACAAGGCCGGCTTCATCGCCAACGCGCTGCTCTTCGCCTATCTCAACCACGCGGCCTCGATGTACGAGGCGCAGTACGCGACGCGCGAGGACATCGACGCCGCGATGCGACTCGGCTGCGGCTACCCGATGGGCCCGCTCGCGCTTCTCGACCTCATCGGCCTCGACACCGCGTACGAGATCCTCGAGACGATGTACCTCCAGGACCGCAAGCGTGTCCACGCGCCGTCGCCGATCCTCAAACAGATGGTCACCGCCGGCCTCCTCGGCCGCAAGTCCGGCCGCGGCTTCTACACGTACACCGAGGAGTACGCGTCGGAGGTCGTCGCCGATGCCGCCACCCCGTCGGCCGATGTCGCGCCGCAGCTGCGCCGCGACATCGCCACCGTCGGTGTCGTCGGCACCGGCACCATGGCCGCGGGCATCGTCGAGGTCTTCGCCAAGGCCGGCTACGACGTCGTCTACGTCGGACGCACGCCCGACAAGCTCGACGGCGTCCGTGCTGCGATCACCAAGTCGCTCGACAAGGCCATCTCGCGCGGCAGGTCCACCGAGGAGAAGAAGGCCGAGGTCCTCGCGCGGCTGTCCGGCAGCACCGAGCGCGAGGCCTTGGCCGACGTCGACATCGTCGTCGAGGCGATCGCGGAGGATCTCGACGTGAAGGTCGAGCTGTTCAAGGACCTCGACCGCCTCTGCAAGCCCGGTGCGATCCTCGCCACGACAACGTCCTCGTTGCCGGTCATCGCGTGCGCCGCGGTCACCAGCCGCCCGGCCGACATCATCGGGATGCACTTCTTCAACCCCGCGCCGGTGATGAAGCTCGTCGAGGTCGTCTCGACCGTGGCGACCGCCGACGAAGTGAGCGAGACCGTCACGGCGCTGTGCGCCCAGATCGGCAAGCACCCCGTGTCGTGCGGCGACCGCGCGGGCTTCATCGTCAACGCGTTGCTCTTCCCGTACCTCAACGACGCCGTCAAGATGCTCGAGGCGCACTACGCCACCGCCGACGACATCGACGTCGCGATGAAGCTCGGCTGCCGGCTGCCGATGGGTCCGTTCGAGCTGCTCGACGTCGTCGGCAACGACGTGTCGCTGGCGATCGAGCAGACCCTCTTCCGCGAGTTCCGTGAGCCCGCCTGGGCGCCGGCGCCGCTGCTCGAGCACCTCGTGACCGCGGGCTACCTCGGGCGCAAGACCGGACGCGGCTTTCGCGACTACGCCCGCCGCTGAGCGGTCCGTACGCTGGAGCCATGTCTCGCCGACGTCGCACACCCCGTGGACCACGGGGTGCTCCTCCGCCGCTGAATGGCGGTCACCAGCGCGTCGAGGAGCGCGGCGACGGCGACTGGGTCGTCCGTACGATCACGGGGGCGACGTCCACCAAGACGTACACCTGCCCCGGCTGCGCGCAGCCGATCCGTCCGGCGACGCCCCACGTCGTCGTGTGGCCGCTCGAGCCGGGGCTCCTGAGCACCTCGGGCCTCGAGGAGCGCCGACACTGGCACAGCCCCTGCTGGCGACGCCGCCGCTGACCGCCCGCGGCCTCACCCGCCACGGGTGAGGCTCACCGCGAGGCACGCGGTGAGACTTGTGCGGTGGGACGGCGTGCCAGCACAGAGGCCTGGGTCGGGAGGGCCGTCGCCGTCAAGGCGTGGTTCGACGCGTCCTTCCCCGGCCGCTGCGTGCGTCACATGTACGACATGGACGGGCGGAACCGTGCGATCACCCTGTCCGGCCAGGCGTTCATCGCCCTGATCCCGCTCCTGGTCGTCGGTTCGAGCTGGTTGTCCAGCTCGGGCGACCAGCAGGTCGACGACCTGCTCATCGACTACTTCGGTCTCACCGGCAGCGCCGCCGAGGCCATGAGCCTGCTGTTCGCGTCGCCGCCGGACGCGACGGGCGGGTTCACCCTCGGGAGCTTCGTGATCCTGCTGCTGTCGATCGGTTCCTTCTCACGGACGCTCCAGCGGATGTACGAGCTCGCCTGGTCTCTCGAGGCCGCGCCACGGGTGAAGGCCGCCTCGGCCGGCTTCCTCGGCGTCTTCTTCATGCTCGCGATGTTCGTCGTGGTCGGTTGGGTCGGACACCTCCTCGGTCCCGCGGGCGTCCCGGTCCAAGTGGTGATCTCGGTGCCGCTGTGGATGATGCTGCTCCGGATCGAGCTGGCGGGGCGTGCCACCGTCGAGGCCCTGCTGCCCGCGGCGATCCTCACGACGGGCGTGCAGCTCGCGGCCGGCTGGTGGACCCATCTGTACGTGCCGCACCTCATCGCGATCGACGCCCAGCGCTACGGGGTGATCGGTGTCGCGTTCGCGATCGTCGCGTGGCTCGTCGTCGTGGCGTACGTGCTGGTCGGCACCGCCGTCGTCGGCTACGAGCTGTCGGTCTGGATGCGCGGCCGGGGCATCACCGCCACCATGATGGCCTGGGTGGGACGGGTGGCCCCGCGCCTGACTCGGCAGGAGGACCCATGATCGATCCCGCGACGTACCCAGGTGCGCCGATCCTCTTGGAGACGCTCCCCAACCTGCGCGGTCTCGGCGGGTGGAGGACCAGCGACGGGCGCCGTGTCCGCGACGGAGTGCTCTACCGATCGACGGACCTGAGCCGGCTGAGCGGAGCGGACTTGGACGCGGTCGCCGCGCTCGGCATCCGGACGGTGGTGGACCTGCGGACCCAACCCGAGCGCGCACTGCGCCCGGATGTCGTGGTGCCGGGGGCCGAGCACGTCGTGCTCGACATCCTCGCCGACGACACCGACGCCACACCCACCGACATGGCGACGATCCTCGAGGACCCGAAGCGCGCCAAGACGCTCCTCGGCGACGGGCAGGCGGAGGAGCTGCTCAGCCGGGCCTACACGCAGCTGGTCGCCCTCCCGAGCGCGCGTACGGCGTACCGGACGTTCTTCTCCGACCTCCTCGCGCTCGACCGCGGCCCCGTGCTGTTCCACTGCACCACGGGCAAGGACCGTACGGGGTGGGCCGCGGCGACGACCCTCCTGATGGTCGGCGTGCCGGAGGAGGACGTGGTGCGCGAGTACCTGCTCACCAACGACCAGCTCCTCCCGGCGCTCAAGCCCGTCTTCGACGAGTTCGCGGCGCACGGCGGCGATCCCGCACTGCTCCGCCCGGTCCTCGGGGTCCGTGAGGCGTACCTCGAGACGAGCATGGCGCAGGCGCGGACGCAGTACGGCGATCTCGCGACGTACTTCGCCGAGGGACTCGGCGTCGGCCCGGACCGCCGGGAGGCCCTTCGTGCCCTCCTGACCGAGTGCTGAGGCCTGTCCAGGCTCAACGTCACCCGCGAAGGGTGATCCCCAGACGGGGCGTTCACCGCAGAGTGGGACGAAAGCTCGTCGCAGAGAGGGGACATTCGATGGCGGACAACGCGAACCCGTCCGGCCCGGTCGACATCGCCGTGCTGGGGTTCCTGGAGGGGGCGACGCCTGACGGCAGCGTGGCCGCCGTCGTGGCCGACGCCGTCGCGAGCGGAGCCGTACGGCTGCTCGATGCGGTGATCGTCTCCCGCGGTGAAGACGGCAGCGTGACGGTGCTCGACATCGACGACGGGGACGCGATCCGCGAGGTCCTGGGCGTGGAGTCCGACGTGCCGGGCCTGCTGGGTGAGGAGGACATCCTCGCGATCGCCGAGGCGGTGCCGAACGGGACGTCCGCGGTGCTCGTCGTCTGGGAGAACGTGTGGGCCGCTCGCTTCTCCGCAGCGCTCGGCGCTGTAGGAGGCGTCGTCCTCGCGCACGAGCGCATCGACCGTTCCGACCTCGACGCCGTGGTGGCGGCGTGGGGATCTGAGTGAGGAGAGTACGACCATGATCGGTGGACGTGGGGGACGCCCGGGCCTCATCGGGCTGGCGGCGAGGACTGCTGTCGTGGCAGGGACCGCCGGCGCGGTGAACAACCGGATGCAGCGACGGCAGGACGCCCGGTACGAGCAGGAGGCGCAGTCGCAGGCGTACGAGCAGCAGCAACAGCAGGCAGCGATGCAGGCTGCGGCGCAGCAGGCGGCCGCGGCCCAGCAGTACGCCGCGCAGCAGCCGGCGCCAGCTGCCGCGGGGGGCGGCGACGTCGTCACCCAGCTCGAGCGGCTCGCGGCACTGCAGCAGCAGGGGATCTTGACGCCGGAGGAGTTCGCCGCCCAGAAGGCCAAGATCCTCGGCGGGTGAGGCACTCGCCGCGCGGCGGTGATCGCCCGCGGCGAATCACCCCGCGGGTGTGATGCTGCGGCGCCGTGGCGCCGACACGCTGACTGGTACGCGGCGGGGTGGCCGCCGCCTGATGAAGGAGACCGAATGTCCACCCGTTCTGCCACACGCACCAGCAACCCCTGGGCGCAGGGGCTCACGATCTTCGCAGCAGCGATGCTGGCGATCATCGGGTTCGTCCAGGTTTTCCAGGGGATCGCCGCCATCGCCAAGGACGACGTCTTCGTCCGTACCGAGGACTACGTGTACGCGTTCAACGTCACGACGTGGGGTTGGATCCACCTCGTGCTCGGCGTGCTCTTCATCGTGATCGCGTTCGCGATCATGTCCGGCAATGCGTTCGCGCGCGGAGCCGGCATCGGCCTGGCGGTCCTCTCGATCATCGCCAACTTCCTGTGGCTGCCGTACTACCCGATCTGGGCAGTCGTGATCATCGCGTTCAACGTGTTCCTCATCTGGGCACTGGCCAACTACACGCCAGACTTCGAGAGCTGACGATTCCTTCGTTGAACGGAGCGCGCATGACGAGCGCCTCGCCCGGCCGATCGACCTCGTACGAGATCCTCGTGCGAGGCGAGCTGAGCGAGGCGCTCGTCGCTGCGCTGGCCGCGCTGCGCCTGCGTGTGGAACCCGGAGACACTGTCGCGCTTCGGGGTGCCTTTCGTGACCGTGCCGAGCTCCTCGGCGCGCTGCAGGCCCTCGAGGAGCTCGGGGTGGAGCTCATCGAGGTCACCCCCACCCAGGACGACTAACCGGGAGTCCCTGGACCACTGGCCGGCTGTTCAGCCGGCTTCCGCTCCCGCGGCCCGGCCACCAGCTCCACCACGAGCAGGCCCAGCACGATCAGGACGACGATCACCAGCGCGTTGCCCCCGGTCGGATGGTCGAGAGAGACGTAGGCGAGCACCCCGAGCGCCACGACCGCGACGCGGGCGAAGGTCCGGTAGGTGGCGACGAACGTGGACACGGGGCCGCGGGAGATGCCGGAGCGCTCGCGCATCCGTCCCGCCGCGCCCACGATGCCCGTACGGATCGCGGCGCCGGCTCCCGTCGGGGCGAGGAGGAACGCGGTCACCGCGAGCGCGAGCGCGATGACGAGGACCGCGCGCAGCGCGGTACGGATGAACAGGACGAGCTGGTCGTAGACGACTGCAGCGGCATCAGCGGGCAGCACGTCGGACGGCACCGCGTCGAGGTAGAGCGGCCGGATGAGGTTGAGGACCAGCCCCAGGAGCACCATCGCGACGGCGACCGAGATCGCGACAGCGAAGAGCGCATGCCTGCGGTCTCGCGCGATGAAGACCGCCGTCGCGAGCAGGACGAGCCCGAGGATCGGGAGCACGCGCGAGGCCGTCTCGAGCCAGCTGAACCACGTCTGCGCCTTGCCGATGTCATCGGACTGGAAGAGCACGAAGCTCGCGTTGACCTCGGGGATGCGCTCGGCCAACGCGAACCCACGGTCGACGAGGAGCTGTTTGGCCGCCTCGACGAACGTCGCGATGTTGATGCTCACCGCATTGTCGGTGACCTCGACCTGGTCGGTGTCGGCGCCGGTGAGGACGGCGACTGCCTGGCCATGGGCTTCGCGGTTGGCGGTCACCCACGCCTCCTCGAACGTCTCGGAGCGGACCACGCGGTCGACGGTGTCGCGCACGAACCCCTCCACGGCGCTCGTCAACGGAGTGGCGAGGGCGGGCAGCAGCGGAGCCGCACGGGGCGGTACGAAGTCCTGCTGCGCCACTGCGTCGAGCGCCTCCTTCGTCACCGCGTCGATGTTGAGCTGCGTGACGATCACGTCGGTGATGAGGTTGGTGAGCGCGTCCTGCACCGCCGGGTCCGAGACCAGCGGCGCGACGGTCTCAACGTAGCGGTCGGTGTCGCCGATCTCGTCGTGCGCCCACGTCGCGACGACGGACAGCGGGGCCATGAGCGCGCCGAGGAAGACGAGCACGGCGACCAGCGGCGTACGCCACCAGCCGCTGCGTCCGCCGGGGGCGGCCGTGGCGTCGGGCTGATCGGACAGGCGCTGCCTGAGATCGGCGACCTCCGCACGGAGCCGTTCGACCTCCTCGTCGTTCGCACTCATGGTGTGGTCCTTTCCACGGCCTTCGGCACGGTGTCGCTGGACAGCAGCGGGCCGATCCAGCCCCGGTCGGGACTGACGTCGACGAAGACGGCCTTGACGAACAAGGTGAGGGGGATGGCCAGAATCGCCCCGATGCCGCCGAACAGCGAGGCCCAGAAGATGAGGGACAAGAAGGTCAGCGATCCTGACAGTCCGACCGTGTTGCCGACGACTCGGGGCTGCACGAGGGTCTGCAGCACGAAGTTCACCGCCGAGTACACGAGGATCACGGCCAGCGCCGTACCCCAGCCGTGATCGAGCAGCGCGATGATCGTCGGCGGAATGAGGCCGATGATGAACCCGATGTTGGGAATGTAGTTCGTGAGGAACGCGAGGATGCCCCACAGCCACGGGTCCCGGATGTCGAGCGCGTACAGCGCGACGACGTCGACGAGGGCGACGACGAGCCCGAACAGCGTGGACACGACCAGGTACGTCCGCGTCCCCTGGGCGAACCTCCCGAACGCCTCCGCCGTACGCGAGCCGCTCGAGGGGACCCTGCGCAGCTTCGAGGCGAATGCGCCCGCGTCCGTCGCGACGAAGAAGAGCAGGACGACGATGAAGAAGATGCTCGAGAACGCGCCTGCGACACCTCCGATGAGGTCTGTCGCGATCCCGACGAGGCTGCCCAGGTCGATCGATCTGATCATCTCCTGGACCTCCGCGCTACCGACGCCCCACGACTCGAGGAGGTCCCCGATGTCGTTGACGAACGCCTGGAACTGCGGCTCGTACTCGCCGAGCAACGTCGCGAATCTGCCCGCGGCGACCACCAGGGCGACTCCGAAGCCGCCCACGATGGCGTACACCGCAAGGAGGGTGGTCCCCGTCGCGAGCCACTCGGGGACGCCGCGCCTCACGGCGAAGTCACGGACGGGTTGGACCGCGACGACGAGGACGAGCGCGAGGATGAGCGGCGCGATGATGCCAGCGAACACGCGCAACCCGATCGCTGCGGCGAGGGCGCCGGCGCAGGTGAGGATGATGAGTGGCTCACGGGGGAGCGCGAGCCGCGTCGATGGCTCTCGATCGTCAGGCACGGTTCGACGCTAGGACAGCCCTGGGCTGCTGCGACTCACCCGTGCGGTGTGAGATCGGCGCGGACGCTCACGCGTTCTGGCGGACCGAGACGAGGGTGAGCCCGAGGTCGTCGAGGGCGAAGAGCAGGTCGTTCAGGGCGACCAGGCCGGAGAACCGACCGCGCAGCACGAGCCGACCACGCTCTTCGGTCACGTCCAGGCCCCTGGCGCGGGTGGCGCGTGCCACTGCGTCGGTCAACGCACCTGCGACGACGATGACGTACGGCGTGCCCTCGTCCTCGTCCATGCGCCCAGTCTGCGACGGAGCGGGTGGAGGCGACTCACCCGCTGCGGGCGAGATCGGTGCTCACAAGAGGCCGACGCGCTGCGCTTTGAGGACGGCCTCACGTCGTGACTCGACGCCGAGCTTGCGATAGATCGCCCGCAGGTGAGTCTTGAGGGTGTTGCGGGAGATGAACAGCGTCGCGCAGAGCTCGCCTTGGTCGAGGGACGTCGGGAGGTATTGGAGGATCTCCAGCTCGCGGGTCGAGAGCGCGACCACGAGCTCGTCGGTGATCTCCCGATCTTTACGGAGCTCGACGAGCAGGCGCGTGACCAGGTCGCCGTGCGCGCCCACGCGGCCGTGCTCGGCCGTGAGCAGGTCGAACGCCGACGGTCCCAGGGCGAGCCACGGCCGCCGCCACCCGTGGACCGCGGTGCTCTCGAGGGCCGGACGCAAGCGGGCCGAGGCCGCGGTGGCGTCGTCGCCCCTGTGCGCGAGCGCTGCTGCAGCGAGCAGCGTCCGTACGCGCAGGTCCTCGGGGACGTCGTGGGCGCAGTCGACCTGCTCGAGCAGCGGTCCGAGCTGCTCGCGGACACCGGTCCGCAGGGCGTCCGTGAGTGCGATCCACAACAGGTAGGGCGAGGTTTCGAGCCGCGGGTGAGCCGTACCGACCCGCTGCACCGCGTCGACCGCCGTCGTTGTCGCGCCGGCGGACAGCAACGCCGTCACTGCGCCAAGGAGGGTATGACGTGCCACGAGCCACGTGGTCGCCCGCTGGCACTCGGCCACCACCTCGTGCGCGGGGCGGGGCGGCTGCACCGCGCGATGACGGAAGTGCTCGGCGAGCAGGTCGAGCAGAGGCGACGGCAGCATCCCTGGGAGCTGGTCCGCCTGCCCCTGAGGGGGATCGACGCCCGCAGGGGAGCCGCGCTCGACGTCGAGCCACGCGCGGACGAGCGAGACCGATCGGGGTGGAGATCCGTCGCTGAGCCGCTCGACCTCGCCGGCGGCCTTGTGTGCATCCGCCGGGCGGCCGGCGGCGAAGGCCGCCCACATCGTCATCTCCGCGGCGGTCGCCCCCGCGCACGGTGCGTGGCGAGCCAGGCGAGAGGCGTACCGCCGGACGGCATCGACCTCGTCGAGCCTGCCGTCGGTGACCAGCAGCGCCCCGTAGACGCGCACCCACGCGCTGCGCAATCCTGCGGTCGGTGAGCCGGCGCCGAGGTCGACGGCAGGGTCCGCCGCCGCGATCCACTCCTGCGCGGCAGCGCCCTGGCCCTCGCCGAGCGCGAGCCAGCCGCGGCACAGGGCGGTCAACGTGCCGACTCGCTCGTGCGTGGGGATGTCGAGGCTCGTACGGCGTGCGGTGCGGGCGAGGGCGGCCGCCGCGCCCACGCTGTCGTCGTTGCGTGCCGCGCGCAGCGTCAGCAGGAGGCGCCCGCGCTCGTCGTCGCGGGCGAACACGGCCGGTACGGCGCTGGTCAGCGCATCCAGCGCGCTCCAGTCGTCATCGCCGAGACTTCGGCAGGCGAGCGCGACCGCAACGTCGGCGGCGAGGTCGTCGTCATGGGCCCGCACGGCATGGCCTGCGCTCGCCTCCAGCTGATCGCGTCCGAACGTCCAGCGTCCGGCGATCTGGTGCAGGGCGTGCAAACGCGCGACAGGCTCGCGCTCGAGCTCGCTCAGGAGCAGGTGGCGCAGCATCGGGTGGTAGCGGAGGCGGCCGGTCGCGCCGTCGCGCACGACGAAGCCGACCGAGTGCGTGATCTCGCCCAGCACGTCGTAGGCGTCGGACCGGCCCGACAGGCGGCACGCGAGGGCGACGTCGAACTCCTCGGGCACCGCAGTCGCCAAGAGGAACGCGCGCACTCTGGGATCGAGGTCGGCGACCACGTGGGCCATGAGATAGCTGCCACTCGGCGAGTAGGCACCGTCCGTCGCGAGTCCGTCGCGCGAGCGCATCGCCGTCAGCCGGACCCCGGCCGGCCATCCGTCGGTCTCGAGGTGCATCGCCTCGGCCTGGGCGTGGTCGAGCCGGCGGCCCGACCTGGCCACGACTCGAGACAGCTCACCCAGCGAGAACGCGAGCTCCTCCGCCCGGATCTCCGACACCCGCCCGGCGAGCCGGTCAGGGTGGAGCGCGACGAGGGGGTCGACACGCGAGGCGACGACGAGGGACGCCGACGGCCCTGCGGCTCCGCAGGCCGCGGCGAACGCACTGCCCCATCCCGCGAGGTGGGCATCGTCGACGAGGACGGGGCGGCCCTCGCGCAGTGCGCAAACGACCTGCTCCCACGGCCGTGCCCGCCCGCCATCGAACGACAGGGCCTCGGGATGCTCCTGCGCCCACTGACGGAGCAGGGTGGTCTTGCCGTACCCGGTCGGAGCCGCGACAAGCGTGATCGGTCGGCGTGCGGCCCGGTCGAGCGCGCTCAGGAGTCGGCGTCGAACGACGACGCCTGCATCGTCGAACGTCCGCGCGTCCTGGTCGGCCTGCAGCGTCACGGCCACACTCCCCGGTGTCACCCGTGGTGCGCACCCCCGTACGCACGTCGGCACTTGGAGGCTAGTGGCAGGTGGCCCGTCCCGCACGAGGTCTTGCACTCACGGAACGTAGGCTTGCCGGCGTGAACGACGCTCAGGTGATCCGCGGCAACTCCGTCCTCCCCGCTCGGCGCACGCCGATCACGCTCCACACCGCCGACGGGCTCGAGCTCGTCGGAGAGCTCGCGCTGCCGGAGTCGCGCCAGCCCGTGGCGACGATGATCTGCCTGCACCCTCTGCCCACGCACGGCGGGATGATGGACAGCCACCTCTTCCGCAAGGCGTCGTACCGCCTCCCCGCGCTGGCGGACATCGCGGTGCTGCGCTTCAACACGCGCGGCACCACCAGCATGCAGGGCACCAGTGGGGGAGCGTTCGACGCGGCCGTGGGCGAGCGGTACGACGTCGCTGCCGCGATCGAGTTCGCGGACTTCGAGGACCTGCCCGGCATCTGGCTCGTCGGGTGGTCGTTCGGGACGGACCTCACGCTGAAGTACGGGCTGGACGCCGAGGTGGAGGGGGCGATCTTGCTGTCGCCGCCGTTGCGCTACTCGAGCGACGCCGATCTCGACGCATGGGCTGCCGACGGCAAGCCGCTGACGGCGCTGGTGCCCGAACTCGACGACTACCTGCGGCCCGCCGAGGCCCGGGAGCGCTTCGCGCGGGTGCCGCAGGCCGAGGTGATCGCCGTCGACGGTGCGAAGCACCTGTGGGTCGGAGACACCGAGCGTGTCCTGGACGAGATCGTGGCGCGCCTCAACCCGCGTGCCACGATCCCGCTCCCACGGACGTGGGAAGGTCCGATGGAGCGGGCCGACGCCTCAGCGTACGCAGATCGTACGGTCGCGGCGTTCGAGTCGGCCCGCCCCTCGGAAGGGCCTCAAGAGGCCTGAGAGTCCTCGTCCTCGCCCTCGGCCAGATCAGCAGCCGCGGGGCCGCCGAGCTTGGCGCGACGCACCGAACGCTCGCGCGCCGGGCGCTCGATGGCCGTGTCGTCGGCCGAATCGGCGGAGACGATCGTTGTGGCGTCGTCGGCGTTGTCGTAGTCGTCCGACTCGACGACGGACGCGGCCTCCTCGACGACGGCCTCGACCTCCTCGACGACGGCTGCGACCTCAGAGCGCGGAGTCATCACGATCGACTTCTCCGGGTCCTTGTCGAGCGAGTCGAGCCCGGCGAACGAACCGATGACCTCACGCAGCTTGGTGAGCTGACCCTTGACCGCGTCGCGCTTGGCGACCAGCGAGTCGAGCTCGTGACGCACCTCGGAGATCTGCTTCTCGGCGTCGGCGCGAGCCTGGGCCAGCGAGTGCTCGGACTGCGTCCGGGCAGTGTGCATGATCTGCTCGGCCTCACGACGCGACCGCGCGACCATGCGCTCGGACTCGGCCTTGGTCTCCTCGCGGCGCTTCGTCGCGGCGGCGATCGCCTCGCGCGCCCGCGTCTCGGCGGCCGCGGCACGCGACTCGGCGTCGGTGATCATCTTGGTCGTCTGCTCGGTCGCCACGGCGTGCGACTCGGCGGCCTCCTTGGCCATCCGCTCCTTCTCGAGCGCGAGGACCCGGCGGGCCTCGGTGAGCTCGCGATCGGCGGCCGCACGGATCTGCTCGGCCGCGCGGGTCGCGGTGAGGCGCGAGGAGCTCGTCGACTGGTTGGCGGCGAGCTCGATCTGCTCCGCCTCCCGCTTGGCCTTGGCGAGGACGTCCTCGGCCTCGGCCAGGGCGAGCGCGCGCTCGCTCTCGGCCTCGGCGAGGAGACGCTCACGGGTCTCCTCGACGTCGGCGAGCTGTACGGCGCGCAGATCGTCGGCCTCCTTGGCCGCAGCCGCCTTGATCGCGGCGGCCTCGGACTCGGCGACGCGACGCACGTCCTCGGCTTCGCGCCTCGCGCGGTCGAGCATCTCGGCCGACTGCTGCTCGGCCAGGCCCAGGAGCTCTGCCGCGCGGCCACCGAGACCCGCGTAGCTCGGCTTGTTGGCCTCCGTGACCTTACTGCGGAGCTCCGCAACCTCGGTCTCGAGTGCGCTCAGCTTCTTCTCGGCCGCGGCGGCGGCGGCGTTGGCCCGCGCGAGGTCGTCGCGGTGCTGGGCCAGATAGGCATCGACAGCGTCCTTGTCGTAGCCGCCTCGCCGCACGAGCGGAAAACCGGCCCCCGGCGCCGGGTCGCCTGGGGTGCGCGAGAAGGAGTCGCCGTCGGAGTAGCTGCCGTGTGGGTCTGACATGAGGTGCCTTCGGTTGTAGTTCGGGGGGAGATCGCTTCGGGAAGCCTATCGCGACCTCCCCGCCGAACTCAGCCTGTCGGCGTCTCCTGATCAGCGATCAGACGCCGCGGAAGCGGTTGATCTGATCGACGTGACGCGCGCGCTTCTCCGCGTCGCGCACACCGAGGCCCTCCTCGGGCGACAGGCACAGCACACCGACCTTGCCCTGGTGTGCGTTGCGGTGCACGTCGAGGGCCGCCTGGCCGGTCTCTTCGAGGCTGTAGACCTTCGACACAGTCGGGTGGATCATGCCCTTATCGATGAGACGGTTGGCCTCCCACGCCTCGCGATAGTTCGCGAAGTGGGAGCTCTTGATGTTCTTCAGGTTCATCCAGAGGTAGCGGTTGTCGTACTGGTGCATGTAGCCCGACGTCGACGCGCAGGTCACGATCGTCCCGCCCTTGCGTGCGACGTAGACGCTGGCGCCGAAGGTCTCGCGGCCCGGGTGCTCGAACACGATGTCGGGATCGTCGCCACCGGTCAGCTCACGGATCTTCGAGCCGAGGCGCTTCCACTCCCGCGGATCCTGCTCGTGCTCGTTCTTCCAGAACTTGTAGTCCTCGGCGGAACGGTCGATGACCAGGTCGGCGCCCATCGAGCGGACGATCTCGGCCTTCTCCGGCGACGAGACGACACACACGGGGGTGGCGCCGCCGTTGAGCGCGAACTGCGTCGCGTACGAGCCGAGGCCGCCCGAGGCGCCCCAGATCAGGACGGTGTCGCCCTGCTTCATCGCGGCGCCGTTCTTGGAGACCAGCTGGCGGTAGGCGGTGGAGTTCACCAGGCCCGGGCTGGCGGCCTCCTCCCAGGAGAGGTGACCGGGCTTCGGCATGAGCTGGTTGGCCTTGACGATCGCGACCTCGGCGAGGCCGCCGAAGTTCGTCTCGAAACCCCAGATGCGCTGCTCGGGGTCCATCATCGTGTCGTTGTGGCCGTCGGGGCTCTCGAGCTCGACCGACAGGCAGTGGGCGACGACCTCCTGGCCGGCCTTCCAGGCGTTGACACCCGGGCCGGTGCGCAGGACGACGCCGGCAAGGTCGGAGCCGACGACGTGGTACGGGAGGTCGTGGCGCTTGGTGTACTCCGACAGGCGGCCGTACCGCTCGAGGAAACCGAAGGTCGGCACCGGCTCGAAGATCGACGTCCAGACCGTGTTGTAGTTGATCGAGCTCGCCATGACCGCGACCAGCGCCTCGCCCGGTGCCAGCTCGGGCATGGGGACCTCGTCGATGTGCAGACTCTTGCGGGGGTCCTTGTCACGCGTGGCGAGACCCTCGAACATGTCGATCTCGTCCTTGTGGACCGTGACCCCGCGATAGGTCTCGGGGATGGCGATGTTCGCGAAGTCCTCGCTCGAGGTGTCACCCGCCATGATGGCGTCGAGAATGTGCTGCACGTCGTCCTCCAGGATTGAGCGGCGCGGTTGCGTTACGCGGATATTACTCATCGGTAATCGGCCGGGGCGCGAAAAGGTGACCGACATCGCTCGCGGGCGTGGCGCGGCGTGCGTCGGTACGGCCCGGGCTTCTGGCCCTGAAGCGGCATCTCGCGCCATTATCGCTCTGCTCCGCCACCGTCCCCGGCAGGGGTAGCGTGGACCGCGCTCGTCCTCATTCAGGGAGTTCTGTGATCACACTCGACCTCAACAGCGACGTCGGCGAGTCCTTCGGGCGCTGGGAGCTCGGTGACGACACCGCGATCCTCCAGGTCGTCACCAGCGCCAACATCGCCTGCGGGTTCCACGCCGGCGACGCCCGTACGCTGCGCCGGAGCTGCGAGCACGCCGCCGAGAACGCGGTGGCCGTCGGTGCGCAGGTGAGCTATCGCGACCTCGCCGGCTTCGGGCGCCGTTTCATCGACATGGACCCTGAGGAGCTGGCGGACGACGTGCTCTATCAGATCGGGGCGCTCGACGGGCTCGCCCGCGCCTCCGGCACCCGCGTGCGCTACGTGAAACCCCACGGCGCGCTCTACAACGCGACGGTCCACCATAAGACGCAGGCACGTGCGGTCGCCGAGGCCGTCCGTGCGTACGACCCGGGACTCCCGCTGCTCGGGCTTCCCGGCTCGCAGCTTCTGGAGTGGGGCACCCGCCTGGGGCTGCGGACCGTCCGCGAGGCGTTCGCGGACCGCGCGTACACGCCTGAGGCCCACCTCGTGAGCCGTACGCAGCCCGGGGCCGTCTTGATCGACCCCGACGTCGTCGCGAGCCGGGTGGTCCGGATGGTCGTCGAGGGGCGGGTCGAGACCGTCGACGGGAGCGTCGTCGACATCAGTGCCGACTCGGTCTGCGTCCACGGCGACACGCCCGGCACAGTCGAGCTCGCGCGCCGAGTGCGTGCCGAGCTCGAGGCGGTCGGCGTGACGCTCGGCGCGTTCGTCTGAGAGGGCGGTCGACGTGTCTGTCCGGATCGTGCCGTACGGCGACCGCGCGCTGATGGTCGAGCTCGACGGGGCGGCGGAGGTTGTCGCGTGGGACGCAGCCGTGCGCGCAGCGGCACCCGACGAGGTCGCTGACGTCGTTCCCGCGGCGGCGACGTTGCTCGTGGTCGCGCGCGACGGCGCCGACCTCGCCGCGCTCACGGCCTCCTTGCGGTCGCTGCGCGTCCGGGCCGCCGACGTGGCGGCGGACGCGTCGAGGAGCGCGGAGGTCGAGATTCCCGTGCGCTACGACGGGCCCGACCTGCGCGACGTGGCGCGGATGACCGGTCTGAGCGAGGCGCAGGTCGTGCGCGCGCACACGCAGAGCGTGTGGCGGGTGGCGTTCGGGGGATTCGCGCCGGGCTTCGGCTACCTCACCGGGGGCGACCCGCGGCTGCACGTGCCGCGACGCGAGAGTGCCCGTACGGCCGTCCCGGCGGGCGCGGTCGGGCTGGCAGGGGAGTACACGGGGGTCTACCCCCGCTCCTCGCCTGGCGGCTGGCAGCTGATCGGGACGACGGAGGCGGCGATGTGGGACCTGTGTCGCGACCCGCCCGCCCTGCTGAGGCCGGGTGCGGTCGTCCGGTTCGTGGAGGACCGGTCGTGACGACGGTGCTGGAGGTGGTGCGCAGCGGCCCTCTCGCTCTCGTCGAGGACCTTGGGCGCCCCGGGCACGCCGCGATCGGCGTGGGCCGTTCGGGAGCGGCCGACCGCAGCGCGCTGCGCCTGGCCAACCGGCTGCTCGGCAACGGCGAGGAGCTGGCCGCGATCGAGGTGACCCTCGGAGGGCTCGCGCTCGCCGTACGAGGAGGCGACGCGTGGGTGGCCGTGACCGGCGCACCCGTCCCGCTCACGGTCGGGCGCCGCGCTGCCGCACCGTACGCCCCCGTGCGGGTCCGTTCCGGAGAGACCGTCCGGCTCGGGACGCCGACCAGCGGGCTCCGGTCGTACGTCGGGGTCCGTGGCGGTGTCGACGTCCCACCGGTCCTGGGGTCACGGAGCCGCGACGTGCTCGCGGGGATCGGCCCGGAGCCGCTGGCCCCCGGCACGGTGCTGCCGGTCGGTCCGCCCCCGCAGGCGTACCCGCGCGTGGACGCGGTGCCGCAGCGTGCGTACGAGGAGATCGTCCTGCGGGTGGTCCGAGGCCCGCGAGACGAGATGGTGCGCGACCCCGACGCGCTCGTCGCCGCGGCGTGGACCGTCTCGCCCGCTGCCGACCGCGTCGGGATGCGGCTCGACGGCCGTGCGCTGACGCTGCGAGACCCGCACACGGCGATGCCCTCGGAGGGTGCGTACCGCGGGGCGGTCCAGGTGCCGCCGAGCGGCCAGCCGGTGGTGTTCCTCGCTGACCACCCGGTCACCGGGGGATATCCGGTGGTCGCTGTCGTGACCGACGCCGACGTCGACCGTGCCGCGCAGGCGCGCCCCGGTCAGAGGGTCACGCTGCGCTGGGCCTGAGATGACGGCGGAGCGTCAGTGGGCGGTGTCGGTCTTGGCCGGCTCGACGAGCTCGACGAGGATGCCGCCGGCGTCCTTCGGGTGGACGAAGTTCACGCGGCTGTCGGACGTGCCGCGCCGCGGCTGGTCATACAGCAGGCGCATCCCGCGGTCGCGCAGGGTCTGGGCGACCGCCTCGATGTCGGTCACCCGGTAGGCGAGCTGCTGGATGCCCGGCCCGTTGCGGGTGAGGAACTTGGCGATCGTCGACTCGTCGGAGAGCGGCGCGAGGAGCTGGATGCGCTGGTCGGTGTCGCCGATGGCGAGCATCGCCTCACGCACCCCCTGCTCCTCGTTGATCTCCTCGTGCACCGAGTGCAGGCCGAAGACGTTCGCGTAGAACTCGAGGGCCTCGTCGAGGTCGGGCACGGCGATGCCGACGTGGTCGATGGCGATGAGGAGGTGTTCGGGAACCATGCGGGGCACGATAGGACACGAGGGCCCCGCGCGGCGCCTGGCCGTCCAGCCTGTGACCTTCCTCACCGAGGGGGTAGCCGATGTTACGGGCGGGTATCGTGCACCCCACCAGAGCACGCCGTCTCGGCCGCAGACATCGCGCAGTCGCGCTTCGTAAGGAGATCCCATGTCTCGTCAGTCCGTCATCGTCGCGGGGGCGCGCACCCCGATCGGTCGGCTCCTCGGGGGCCTGAAGTCCCAGTCGGCAGCCGACCTCGGCGGCGTCGCCATCAAGGGGGCGCTGGAGAAGGCTGGGATCACCGGCGAGCAGGTCGACTACGTGATCATGGGCCAGGTCCTCAGCGCCGGCGCCGGCCAGATGCCTGCACGCCAGGCGGCGTACAAGGGCGGCATCCCGCTGGACGTCCCCTCTGTCACGATCAACAAGGTGTGCCTTTCGGGCATCAGTGCGATCGCCACCGCCGACCAGCTGATTCGCGCGGGCGAGTTCGACGTCGTCGTCGCGGGCGGCCAGGAGTCGATGACCCAGGCGCCGCACCTGCTCAAGGGCTCACGCGAGGGCTTCAAGTACGGCGCGACGACGATGCTCGACCACATGGAGTACGACGGCCTGTGGGACGCGCTGACCGACCAGGCGATGGGCAAGCTCACCGAGGGCCGCAACGCCGATGTCGATGCGCTCTCGCGTGAGGAGCAGGACGCGTTCGGCGCGCGTTCGCACCAGCTCGCGGCCGCCGCGCAGAAGAACGGCCTCTTCGACGACGAGATCGTGCCGGTCGAGATCGCCGGACGCCGCGAGACGGTGACCGTCTCGGCCGACGAGGGTGTCCGTGGGGACACGACTCCCGAGTCGCTCGCCAAGCTGCGCCCGGCCTTCGCCAAGGAGGGGACGATCACCGCCGGCACCGCCTCGCAGATCTCCGACGGCGCCTGCGCGGTCGTCGTCATGGCCAAGGAGAAGGCCGAGGAGCTCGGTCTGACCTGGATCGCCGAGATCGGCGCCGCCGCGACCGTCGCCGGCCCCGACTCGACGCTGCAGCTCCAGCCTGCCAACGCGATCGTCAAGGCGTGCGAGAAGGAGGGCATCGCGCCCGCCGACCTCGATCTCGTCGAGGTCAACGAGGCCTTCGCCGCCGTCGGTATCGCCAGCCAGCGTGCCCTCGGCATCGACGAGGACAAGGTCAACGTCAACGGCGGCGCGATCTCGCTCGGGCACCCGATCGGCATGAGCGGTGCACGCATCGTCCTCCACCTCGCGCTCGAGCTGGCGCGCCGTGGCGGCGGCGTCGGAGCGGCGGCGCTGTGCGGCGGCGGCGGTCAGGGCGACGCCCTGATCGTGCGCGTCCCGCAGCAGTGACCCGTCCTTCGGTGCGCCGCAGGACGCGGATGCGATCCTGATGGCACGTCGTTCCGTCGCCGTCGGTGAGCTCGTCGAACGAGCCACCGGCGGCGACGCGCGTGCGGTCGCGCGCCTGATCTCACTCGTCGAGGACGCGTCGCCGCTGCTCCCCGAGGTCAGCGCGGCTCTCGCGCCGCACGCGGGGCATGCGCAGATCATCGGTCTGACCGGCTCGCCCGGGGTCGGGAAGTCGACGACGACGGGTGCGCTCGTCGCCGCGCTCCGAGCGCAGGGCCGCAAGGTCGGCGTCCTCGCGGTCGACCCGTCGTCGCCGTTCTCCGGAGGCGCGCTGCTGGGCGACCGGATCAGGATGCAGGACCATGCGGGAGACCCCGGCGTCTTCATCCGCTCGATGGCGACCCGCGGCCACCTCGGTGGGCTCGCCTGGGCCGCCCCGCAGGCGCTGCGTGTCCTCGATGCCGCAGGGTGCGACGTGATCCTCGTCGAGACCGTCGGTGTCGGGCAGTCCGAGATCGAGGTCGCCGGGCTCGCCGACACGACCGTCGTGCTGCTCGCGCCAGGGATGGGCGACGGCATCCAGGCGGCGAAGGCCGGGATCCTGGAGATCGGCGACGTCTACGTCGTCAACAAGGCTGACCGGGACGGTGCACGGCAGGTACGCCGCGAGCTGCGAGGGATGCTCTCGCTGACCGACCGTCCCGACGCGGCGTGGAAACCCCCGATCGTGCTCACCGTCGCGTACCGCGAGGAAGGGATCGACGAGGTCGTGGCAGCGCTCGACGCCCACTTCTCGCACCTGCGCACCAGCGGCGAGCTCGTGCGGCGACGCCAGCGGCGCACCCGCGACGAGATCGAGAACCTCGCGACGACCGAGCTGCGGACGCGGTTCGCGGCCCTCCACGGGGACCACCGGATCGACGCCCTCGCGGCCGATGTCGTCGCCGGCAAGAGCGACCCTTTCACGGCGTCGAGGCGGCTCCTCGACAGCCTGTGACGCTGATCACGGCGCGCCTGGCGACAGCGCCCAGTCCTTTCCGCTATAAACATCCGAGAGTGTGCCCGCAGCTTTCTGCCCCCGAGAAAGGCAGCCGTGGTGAAAAAGGCGATCAGCGTCGTCGTGGTGATCTTCGTGGTCTACTTCCTGCTCACAAATCCCACGGGGGCTGCCGACACCGTCGAGCTGATCTTCGGGTGGATCACCGACGCCCTCGGCCAGCTCGCGTCCTTCCTCCAATCACTGCTGACCTGACGGGGGGAATGTCGTGCTGCGCAGGGTCCTGAGGCTGGTACCCGATCGCAACATCGGCAAGCTCCTGCTCCTCGACGACGGCGAACGAGTCAAGGACGTCGTCCGCCACCACTGGGTCGTCTTCGTGATGCCGTACGCGATCGTGTCTGGCGGGGTGCTGCTCATCGCGATGTTTCCGCTGCTGCCGATCTCGGTCGCCGGGGTGCTTGCGCTGGTGGGGGTGGGGATCATCGGGTTCGGCATGTTCAGGGCCTCCGAGCAGCACCTCGACGTCTTCGTCATCACCAACCATCGCGTGCTCAAGATCCGAGGGGTCTTCGAGGTGAAGGTCGCGACGATGCCGATGGCCCGAATCCTCGACATCACGGTCGAGCGCACGCTGCTGGGACGGATCTTGGGCTACGGACACTTCGTCTTCGAATCTGCCGCGCAGGCCCAGGGACTGCGCGACATCAGCTTCATCCCGGATCCGCTCGAGCGCGACCGTACGATTCAGCGCGCCCTCGTCGCGGCCGGTCTGCGCGGCCCGGCGCGCTGACCGTACGCCCTCCTGCGGGCCCACCGGGGTGGACCGCGGCCTCGGTCACAGGCGTACGGTCGCCGGTGCATCACGATCGCATCTCCGGTCGCATGCCTCCGAGGCGCACCCGCCGGCTCATGCGTCACCGGTCGGCAGCCCGTTCTGGGTGGGCGTCTACCTGGCCGTGATGGGCGGGCTCACCCTGACCGCGCTCGTGTCGGCAAGGAGACCAAGGACGTCGACATCGAGGCCTGAGGGTCCCGTACGCGCGCGCCCCACGATTTGACCGGTTATCCACCGCATTCGGTCGGACCAAGGTGGATAGGCGGTCAAATCGTGGGGCGGCCAGGGTCAGACCGCGGCGTCGCGCTCCTGGGCGGCGAGGGCGCGGGCGAGGTCCGAACGGCCCTCGCTCACGTACCGGCGAGTTGTCGCGTCGAGATCGACCTCTGCCGCGAGCCACGCGTCGATCGTCGCGAGGTTCTCCGCGGACGGGTTGGCCCGAGGGAAGAAGCTCTCGAGGATCTCCGAGGCACGCCACACGCCCTTCTCGATGACCGTACGAGCGGTCTCGAGGTAGCGGTCGACGTACGGCTGCAGCAGCTCGGCCTGTCCGGGCTGCTGGAAGGCGCGAGCGATGCTGCGCTGCGTCTCGTTCGGCAAGTCGTCGCGGACGACGACCGCGTCCCACGCGACCTCCTTCGCGGCGGCGTCCGGACGGCCAGCGCGCGCGCCGGAGGCGTTCTCCTGGCCGGAGATGGTGTTGTCGCGCGCGAGCTCGGCGTCGATCTCGGCATCGCCGAAGGCGCCCGCACGGGCGAGCCCGGCGACCAGGGTCCAGCGCAGGTCGGTGTCGACGGCGAGACCCTCGGGCGTCACGGAGCCGTCGAGCAGCCCCTTGACGTACGCGATCGCGTCGTCGGACTCGGCGGCGCCGGCGTACGCGCGGACGAAGGCGAGCTGGTGGTCCGACCCCGGCGCGGCGGCGTCGAGCAGCGCACGCACACCCCGCTCCCACTGTGCGGCGAGAGCGTCGCGGTTGTCCGGCGCCGAGAACAGCGAGACGGCCGAGGCGCCCTGGCGCAGCAGCGTCTGCACCGCCGTCAGGTCGGACTCGGTGCCGACGCCGGCGAGCACGATCGGCACGAACTGGCGGGCGGGCAGCTCGGCGTCGCGGAGCATGTCCCACGCGGCACCCCAGCACAGCGCGCGCGCCAGCGAGTCGTCGATGTCGGCGATCGAGGTCGTGAGTGTCTGGAGGGACTGCTCGTCGAGGCGGATCTTGGCGTACGTCAGGTCGTCGTCGTTGAGCAGCACCAGGTCGGGCTGCTTCTGACCGATCAGCGCGTCGACCTCGGTGAGCGCTCCCTCGATGTCGGTCTCGACACGGGTGCGGCGCACGAGGCCGGCATCGGTGTAGTCGTAGAGGCCGATCGCGATGCGGTGACGGCGCAGCGTGGGGTACGCCTCGATGGCGGTCTGCTCGACCGCGAACGACGTGAACCCGCCGCTCGCGTCGACGACGAAGCGCGGACGCAGCGTGTTGACGCCGGAGGTCTGCAGCCACTCTTGCGCCCACGTGGTCAGCTCGCGGCCGGACGCCGTCTCGAGCTCGGCCAGCAGGTCCTTGAGCTCGGTGTTGCCGTAGGCGTGCTTGGCGAAGTACGCCCGCAGACCGGCGAAGAAGTCCTTCTCGCCGACCCACGCGACGAGCTGCTTGAGCGTCGAGGCCCCCTTGGCGTACGTGATGCCGTCGAAGTTCGCCTCGACCGCGTGCAGGTCGTAGTTGTCGGCCGCGATCGGGTGCGTCGAGGGCAGCTGGTCCTGGCGGTACGCCCAGTTCTTGCGCTGGTTGGTGAAGCCGGTCCAGGCGCCGGTGTACTTCGTGGCGTTGACCTCGGCGTGGTGCGAGGCGAACTCCGCGAACGACTCGTTGAGCCAGAGGTCGTCCCACCACTTCATCGTCACGAGGTCGCCGAACCACATGTGCGCCATCTCGTGGAGGATCGTGTTGGCGCGGCTCTCGTACGCGGCGTGGGTCTGGCGGCTGCGGAAGATGTACTCGTCGCGGTACGTCACCGCGCCGGCGTTCTCCATCGCGCCCATGTTGTACTCCGGCACGAACGCCTGGTCGTACTTGCCGAACGGGTAGCCCATCTCGAAGGCACCCTCGAAGAACCCGAAGCCCTGCTTGGTGATCTCGAAGATCTCGTCGGCGTCGACGTGCTCGCGCAGGCTCTTGCGGACCTGGATGCCCAGCGGGATCGTGCCGTACTCACCCTTGTAGGTGTCGGTGATCGTCTCGTACTCGCCGGCGATCAGCGCGGTGATGTAGGTCGACATGCGCTTGGTCTCGGCGAATGCCCAGCGGTCGACCCCGTCGCGGACCGAGGTCGGCTCGGGGGTGGGGGAGTTCGAGACGACGGTCCAGCCGCTCGGCGCGTCGATCGTGAACGTGAAGGTTGCCTTGAGGTCCGGCTGCTCGAACGTCGCGTACACGCGGCGGGCGTCGGGCACCTCGAACTGCGTGTAGAGATAGACGCGGTCGTCGGCCGGGTCGACGAAGCGGTGCAGGCCCTCGCCCGTACGGGAGTAGGGGAGCCGTGTCTCGACCCGCAGCTCGTTCTCGCCCTCGACGAGAGCGGTGAGCGCGATGCGGTGGTCCTCGTACGCCGACGCGTCGATCTCGGTGCCGTTGAGCCAGATCTTGGGCTCGCGTGCCTCGACCAGGTCCGCGAACGTCGACGCGCCCGCCTGGTTGCTCGAGAACCGGACGACGGTGGTCGACGCGAACTCGGTGTCGGAGACGGTCAGATCGAGGTCGACGGCGTAGTGGTGGACGTCGAGGAGCGCAGCCCGCTCCTGCGCTTCGTTGCGCGTGAGGTTGGTTCCTGGCATGGGGTCCATCCTGTCATTGGGCTGGTCCCAGGGGCCACGAGCGGGGGGCGACAGGCTCAACCGGCGGGGTCGCCCACCTCGCGGGCGTACGTCGCGGGAGGCGTGCCGACGACCTCGGTGAAACGCCGTACGAGGTGGGCCTGGTCGGTGAAGCCGAGCGCGACCGCGAGCGCGGCCCAGTCCACGGCCTCGCCCGAGCGCGCTGCCGCGGCGGCGTCGAGCAGCCGGAACCGCTGCAGCACCCACTTGGGTCCGATGCCGACGTACGTCGCGAACTCGCGCTGCAGCGTCCGCAGGCTCACGCCACCTCGTGCCGCCAACGCGTCAGCGCGCACGAGCGTCCGGTCACGCTCAGCCTCCGTGACGAGGGACCCGACCTCCTCCGCCCGAGGATCAGCTTCGTACCCGACCTCGGCCAGATAGCCCGTCAGCACGTCGACCATCGCCTCGTCCGTCGCGTCGGGTGTGAGGATGCGCGCGGCGTACGGGCGGTCGTCGACACCGAGCACCTCGCCGGCGGGCCGGACCACGTCTGACAACCCGCCTACCGGCCCTCGCAGACGGCCGTGGAACCCGCCGGGCAGGAACGACGCCCCGAGCACGTGCCCGCGTCCGACGAGCCGTCGCGAGAACGGCCGCCGGGTGACGCCGTGCACGAGCAGCCGCCCGTCCTCGGCTGCGAGGTGTACACGCGGCTGCGGGACGACCGCCTGCTCGTACGGCTCGGCGATGTCCCAGCGCACACGCCAGAGATAGTCGACACCCGGCGACGCCGACTCGATCCGGCGTACGCCGATCGGCTCGGCACGCCCGACGATCGCCTGCGGATACCCCCCGGGGTCGTGCATGCCCTCAGCCTAGGCATGTCGCGTTCGTACAAGACCTGCCATGCGCTCCGCGACGAGCATGGCAGGCATGACACACGACAAGAAGGCAGAGACCACGTTCACCGTCGCGGGCTGGGAGGAGTCGGTCGTCGAGGACATCGACGGGACCGGGGCCGAGCGGAACGGCACCTACTACCCCGACCGCGGCATCACCCGCGCCACCGTCCGCTACACCTACTCCGGCGACATCGAGGGAGAAGGCGTCGTTCACTACCTGATGACGTACAAGCAGGGCGATGCGCCCGTCCTCGCCGTCGAGCGCTTCACCGGCTCGATCGGCGGCGCCGAAGGCACGTGTGTCCTCCTGCACCGTGGTTCCCACTACGAGATGGACGTCGCCGACGCCGTCGAGGTGGTCGAGGGCATGGGGACCGGGGCGCTCGAGTCGCTGCGTGGCGAGGCGACGATCACCCTCGGGGGTCACAGCGACGACGGGTACGGGTTCGTGCTCGACTACACGCTGTGAGTGACCCCGCGGCGCACTAGCGTCGCTCGCATGTCCGTCGACACCGCCACGCGCAACCGCCCTCGCGGCGCCACGGTCCTCCTCTGGCTCGTCGGTGCCGCGTTCGTGGTCTCGGTGATCCACTACATCGACAACGTCGCGAACTACTCCTCATACCCCCAACCGGGCTCGGACGGGCTGCCGGCGCCGTCGGCGGAGGTGATCGCGGCGTCGTGGTTCGTCTTCACCCTGTGCGGAGTCCTCGGGGTGATCGCGTTCTTCCGCCACCGGCGCGCCGCGTGCGTCGTCGGACTCGCGTTCTACTCGGTCAGCGGCCTCATCGGCATCGGCCACTACACGGTCGAGGGGGCGACCGACATGGTGTGGTGGCGCCAGACCCACGTGGTCGTCGACATCCTGGTCGGCGTCGCCCTTCTCGCGTTCGCCGTGTGGGTCGCCGTCGTACGCCCCGCGCCGTGGGACCCGTCACAGCGGTCCTGACGACGAGATCCTGACGGCCGGCTCGGGCAGGATGGAGCCATGGCCCTGCCCTTCGCGACGTCGCGACGTTCCACGGTCGGCATCGAGTGGGAGCTCGCGCTCGTCGACGCCGACACCGGCGACCTCCGCCAGGTCGCCCGTACGGTGCTCGACGCACTGGCCGGTCCTGACGGGACGCCGCACCCGCACGTCCACCAGGAGCTGCTGCTCAACACCGTCGAGATCGTCTCCGGCGTCCACGAGCGGATCGCTGATGCCGGCCGCGACCTGCGCCGCAGCATCGACGAGGTGCGCGACGTCACGGGCCCGCTGCGCGTCGAGCTGATGTGTGCGGGCACGCACCCGTTCGCACAGTGGGACCACCAGAAGGTCACCGACAAGGAGCGTTACAACACGCTCATCGACCGTACGCAGTGGTGGGGCCGCCAGATGCTCATCTACGGCGTCCACGTCCACGTCGGCATCGAGGACCGCGCCAAGGTGCTCCCGATCATGCGGGCCGTCCTCGCCTACTTCGGCCACCTCCAGGCGCTGTCGGCATCGTCGCCGTTCTGGGGCGGCAAGGACACCGGGTACGCGTCCAACCGCGCGCTGATGTTCCAGCAGCTGCCGACGGCCGGACTGCCGTTCCGGCTCGAGGAGTGGTCCGACCTCGAGCGCTACACCGACGACATGCTCCACACCGGCGTCATCGATGACTTCTCCGAGGTTCGATGGGACATCCGGCCGTCGCCGCGCTTCGGCACGCTGGAGGTCCGGATCTGCGACGGCACGCCGGCGCTCTCCGAACTGCTCGCGATCGCGGCGCTCACGCAGTGCCTCGTCGAGCACTTCTCGTCCGAGCTCGATGCTGGCCGCGATCTGCCCGACCTGCCGCAGTGGTTCCTCCAGGAGAACAAGTGGCGCTCGGCCCGGTACGGGATGGATGCGATCCTCATCCTCGACGCGAAGGGCGACGAGGACCTCGTCACGACGGACGTACGACGGCTGCTGCGCCTCCTCGAGCCTGTCGCGGAGCGCCTGGGATGCGCTGCGGAGCTGGCCGACATCGAGACGATCCTCGAGGGCGGAGCCTCGTACCAGCGACAGCGTGAGGTCGCCCGCCGCCACGGCGGTGACCTCCAACCTGTCGCCTTCTCGCTGGTCGAGGAAATGCACGCCGGTCGTCCGTTGTTGTGATCTGCGAGACTTCCGATCCGTCGGCGTTTCGCCGACACCCCCGACGAGAGGTGAGCATGTCCGACACCGTTGACATGTGGTTCGATCCGCTGTGCCCCTGGGCCTGGATGACGTCGCGCTGGCTGCTCGAGGTCGAGCAGGTCCGCGACGTGGAGGTCCGCTTCCACGTCATGAGCCTGTCGGTCCTCAACGAGAACGCCGAGGACCTCCCCGAGCGCTACCGCGAGATGCTCGACCGCGGGTGGGGCCCGGTGCGCGTCGCGACGGCGGCCGCCCAGAAGCACGGTGCGCACGTCCTGCGCGACCTCTACACCGCGATCGGCACCCGCGTGCACCCCGGCGGTCGTCCGCTCGACGCGACCGTGCTCGCCGAGGCGCTGGAGGAGGTCGGGCTGGAGCCCGAGCTGGTCGAGGCCGCCGACACCGACGCGTACGACGACGCCCTGCGGGCCTCTCACGAGCGGGCGATGGAGCTCGTCGGTACGGATGTGGGCACGCCCGTCATCGCGGTGAACGGCATCGCGTTCTTCGGTCCGGTCGTGTCGCCTGCGCCGAAGGGCGAGGCTGCGGGCCGGCTGTGGGACGGCTGCCTCCTCGTCGCCGGGACGGACGGCTTCTTCGAGATCAAGCGCACCCGGACGCGCGAGCCGATCTTCGACTGAGGTCCACCCGCCTCCGCTCCGCCCCGACCACTTTCCGTTGGGGCCAACGAAGACGTCAGGCCCCACCGGATCCTTCCGTTGGGGCCTGCACTTTCCGTTGGGGCCAACGGAAAGTGCAGGCGCTAGGGTCCTCGGCATGGACCACGACATCGCCGCAGAGCGTGCCGCCGACCGTGCCGAGGCCCTCGCGGACTCGATCCGCATCGACGTCGCGCACGTCGCCGACCTCGACGCGGACGGGGTGCCGGTGCGCCTCTACCGGCCGGAGGACGACGTCCCGGTCCTCCTGTACGTCCACGGCGGCGGCTGGGTGTTCCACGACCTGGAGACCCACGACGCGTTCTGTCGCTACCTGGCGAACGCGACCGGCTGGGCGCTGCTGTCCGTGGACTACCGCCGCGCCCCCGAGGCCCCATACCCCGCGCCGCTCGACGACGTCGCGACCGCGCTCGCCTGGTTGCGCGCGCACGGCGACGAGTACGAGCTCGACACCTCCCTGATCGCGGGGATCGGCGACTCCTCCGGAGCCAACATGATCGCCGGGCTGTCCGTCCGCGATCCGGAGGCGCTGGCGTACCAGGTGCTCGTCTACCCGCCGGTCGACGCCTTCGCTGACACGGTGTCGCGGCGCGAGGAGGGGAGCGGCGCTTACGACTTCGTGACGTCGGACATGGACTGGTATTGGGACCAGTACGCCCCCACCGACGAGGCCAAGCGCAACCCCGAGGCCTCGCCGCTCCTCGCCCCCGACCTTGCCGGACAGCCGCCCACCCTCGTGATCACCGCCGAGCACGACCTGGTGCGCGACGAGGCCGAGGCGTATGCAGCGCGGTTGACCGATGCCGGCGTCCCGACCGTCGCCTGGCGGGCGCTCGGGATGGCCCACGGCTTCTGGCGCCGGCCGTGGGAGTTCGCCGAGTCGCGGTCGGCCGTGCGGCTCGTCTCGGGCACGTTGCGCGACCTGGCAGCGACGCTGGGACAATGACGTCATGCGCGTTCACCTCGGTTGCGACCACGCCGGCTTCGAGCTCAAGAACCACCTCCTGACCCACCTGCGCGATCAGGGGCACGACGTCGTGGACCACGGTCCCGCCACGTACGACGCCGAGGACGACTACCCGCCGTTCTGCTTCGCCGCCGGCGAGGCCGTCGTCGCCGACCTGGGCAGCCTGGGCGTCGTGATCGGTGGTTCCGGCAACGGCGAGCAGATCGCCGCGAACAAGGTCGACGGCGTGCGTGCGGCGCTCGCGTGGTCGCTCGAGACGGCGCAGCTCGCCCGCGAGCACAACAACGCCAACGTCGTCGGCATCGGCGCCCGCATGCACTCCACCGAGGAGGCGACCACGATCGTCGAGGCGTTCCTCGCGACGCCGTTCAGCGGAGTCGAGCGCCACGCTCGCCGGATCTCGCTGCTCGCTGCGTACGAGGAGTCGCGCGGCACCGAGGTCGCCGAGCGGCGAGAGGACTTCTGAGGCGTGCCCGAGGGACACACCCTCCACCGGCTCGCGCTCGACCTCGATGCGGCCTTCGGCGGTGACAGGACCTGGTCATCGAGCCCGCAGGGACGCTTCGCCGAGGGCGCCGCGCGGATCGGCTCGCGGGTCATGGAGGGCGCGGAGGCGTACGGCAAGCAGCTCTTCGTCCGGTTCGCCGGGCTAGAGGAGCAGGTCCGCATCCACCTCGGGCTGATCGGGGGCCTCGCGATCCATTCCGGGCTGCCCGACCCGAGCGCGATCGGTGACCTCTCGGCCCGCCCGGTGGTGGGGCAGGTGCGCTGGCGTCTGGAGTCCGTACGGGCGTGGGCCGACCTGCGGGGCGCGACGGTGTGCACGCTGATCACGCCGGACGAGAAGGCCGCCTACCTCGCCAAACTCGGCCCCGACCCGCTGCGCGACGACGCCGATCCCGAGCGTGCCTGGCGCCGGATCAACCGCTCGAAGATCACGATCGGGGCGCTGCTCATGGACCAGTCGGTCCTGGCAGGCGTCGGCAACGTCTATCGCGCGGAGGTGCTGTTCCGGCACGGCCTCGACCCCTTCATGGAGGGACGGTTCCTCCGGCGGGCCGAGTGGGACGCGATGTGGGGCGACCTCGTCGGGCTCATGGCGTACGGGGTCACGCACAACCGCATCGACACCGTACGGCCCGAGCACGAGCCGGAGGCGATGGGGCGCGCGCCGCGCAAGGACGACCATGGGGGAGAGGTCTATGTCTACCGGCGGACGCACATGCCCTGTCTCGTGTGCGGGACGCCGGTGCGTACGGAGGTGCTGGCCGGGCGCAACCTGTTCTGGTGCCCTCGTTGCCAGCCGCGAAGCCGCCGCCGTACTCCGGTCAGGGGCTGAGGATCAGCTCAGGTCGGGGAGGGCTCGCGAGGCCAGCATCGCGCTGATCTCCTCGCGTTCGCGGCGTGCGGCGGTGAGCTCGTTGGCGGAGTGGAGGGCGTTGGCGCACGACACGTCCGTCGAGGCGAGGCGAGCGAGTCCTGAAGCGGCGAACTGCCATGCGAAGCTGAGCGGTCTCATCGATCCCCCTGGGTCGTCCCGACGCGGCACCTGGTCCGCCTTCCCTGTCGAGCGGGCCAGGCGCCGCGTTGTGAGTGCCGTGTTGGTGATGCGTGATCACCGGAAACGACACGTTCCACGCTAGGCGGTCGAGGAATCCGAGCGGTTAGCCCGACATGACATGTGCGTTAACGCTGCCAGGACGGACATAGCGGGCCCCAATTCACTGGGCGCGGAGAAATCGATTGAGGTCCTCCGTGAGGGTCCCTAGGGTCGGGATGGCCGGTCGGTCCTGGCCGGCTTCCGATAGGAGGGGACCGTCCATGAGGAAGACCTTGGTACGCACGCTGGCCTCGGCGACAGCCGTCGCTGCCGTCACCGCGGGTGGCGTCGGTGCGTTCGCGAGCCCGGCGAACGCCACCGACTACCGGTGCAAGACCAGCGCGAAGGAGTTCCCGACCAACGGGTACAACGCCGACGTCAAGGTCGAGCTGTGCCTGATGAGGAACTGGGGCGGCTCCGGCGGGAGCTCGGAGATCAAGAGCGCCTACGCGAAGGTCAGCTGGGGCGAGTCGGGATCGGGCAAGTTCGAGAAGTTCGCCGTGCAGGTGCGGATCGAGCAGAACGACTCGATCATCAAGTCCAAGACCTGCGAGGTCACCAACATCAACAGCACGACGGGCTCGTACACGTGCTCGCTCGGACCGTACACCGGCATCTCGGGCAACACCGCCGACGGCACGGTCACGTACAACGTCAACGACGACGGCCTGGGCAACCAGACCTGGGGCCTGGCCGGAACGCCGAAGCTCTGACCTGCGACCACGCTGCTCGGCTCGGGCCGGGCGGCGTGGCTCGGGGGCGTGCTGGAGCGGACGACGGGAATCGAACCCGCGTAATCAGTTTGGAAGACTGAGGCTCTACCATTGAGCTACGTCCGCGCGCTGTGCCGCATGGCCGTACGCCCTGCGGTCAACCGCGACCATGATGCCACACTTGCCCTGCCGATCCGCGACGGGGGCGACCAGGTGGAGCGGACGGTGAGGATGCCCGCGATTCGGGGTCGTCCGCCATCGTCTACTACAGTGGTTCGGGCGCCCGCACCGCCCAAACGGTGCGTACCGGGATGTAGCGCAGCTTGGTAGCGCATCCGCTTTGGGAGCGGAGGGTCGCAGGTTCAAATCCTGTCATCCCGACTGCCGATGACACGTCACCACAGCGGTGACGATCTTGCACGACGACCAAGGAGAACGTACTCGTGAAGAGTGCCCAGGAGACACTGAGCCCCACCCGGGTCAAGCTGACCATCGAGGTGCCCTTCGATGAGCTGAAGCCGGCTCTCGACAAGGCGTACAAGGCCGTGGGGTCGCAGATCTCTGTGCCGGGCTTCCGCCGCGGCAAGGTCCCTGCGAAGGTCGTCGACCAGCGCGTGGGTCGCGGGACGATCCTCGACCAGGCCATCAACGACGCCCTCCCGGGCATCTACTCGCAGGCCGTCGCCGAGGCCGAGCTTCAGCCGCTCGGACAGCCCGAGGTCGATGTGACCCGCCTCGAGGACGGCGACCTCGTCGAGTTCACCGTCGAGGTGGACATCCGCCCGGAGTTCGAGACCCCTGACCTGAGCGACATCGAGGTCAGCGTTCCCGACGTCAAGGTCGAGGACAGCGACGTCGACGAGCAGGTCCAGGCGCTGCGCGAGCGTTTCGCCACCCTGACCGAGGTCGACCGCCCGGCCGCCGAGGGCGACTTCGTCACGATCGACCTGTCGGCCAGCAAGGACGGCGAGAAGATCGAGGCCGCGCAGGCCAACGGCATCGTCTACCAGGTCGGCAAGGACTCGATGCTCGACGGGCTCGACGACGCCGTGACCGGCATGTCCGCCGGGGAGTCCAAGACGTTCCAGACCCAGCTCGCCGGTGGCGACCTCAAGGGCGAGGACGTCGACGTCGACGTCACCCTGACCACGGTCAAGGAGCAGGAGCTCCCCGAGCTCGACGACGACTTCGCTCAGACCGCGTCGGAGTTCGACACCGTCGACGAGCTGCGTACGGACATCGCTGAGAAGCTCACCCGCGGCAAGCGCATCGAGCAGGCCGCCGAGGCACGCGACGCTGTGCTCGAGGCAGCCGTCGAGAAGATCGACGTCCCGCTGCCCGAGGCCGTCGTCGAGGCCGAGATCGCGAGCCGTCGCCAGCAGATCGAGCAGCAGCTCGCGTACGCCGGCATGACGATGGAGGCCTACCTCGACACCGAGGAGCAGACCATCGACGAGTTCGAGGCCGATCTTGAGAAGCGTGTGCGCGACTCGCTCGTCGCGCAGTTCCTCCTCGACCAGATCGCGACCGACTCGGAGGTCGGGATCGAGCAGGACGAGCTGACCGAGCACATGCTGCGTCGCGCCCAGCAGTCCGGCGAGGACCCGCAGTCGTTCATGCAGCACATGGTCGAGCACAACCACATCCCGGAGCTGGTCGCCGAGATCGTGCGCGGCAAGGCGCTGGCCACGCTCGTCGAGGACGCGACCGTCAAGGACGAGTCGGGCAACGTCGTCGATCTCAAGAATCTCCGTGGCGACGGCAGCATCGACGAGGCCGACGAGACCGAGTCCGCCGACGCCTGATCTGCGCCAGGTTCGTACGAAGGCCCCCTTCCGCCGCTGCGGGACGGGGCCTTCGTCGTCCCGCGTGCGAGGCGGGTAGCGGCGAAGGTCCGGATACCGTCAGTATGTGGTCATGACGATGGCGCCGCCCCGCACCGGGCACACCGCTGCGCTCGCGCTGTCGTACGCCGACGAGGTCGTCGTGCCGTGCGTCCGCGAGGTGCACCGTGCGGTGGCGCGCCGGGCGTTCGGAGCGGTGGTCGGCGGACGTGGCCCTCGGCTGGTCCACGACGCGGTGGCCGCGCTCGCCTACACCGGCGTCTCCCAAGGCCTCCGTGGAGCGAGCGCGGGACTGCGCCACCTCGCCGATCGCGGGCTCGGTACGCCGGTCGAGCGCACACCGCGCACTCGCTTGCTGCGCTCGGCGGTCAACGGTCTCGTCGGCGACCGTCTCGAGGCACGCCACGACCTGTACGCGCTCGCCATGTCCGTACGGAGCAGCGGTGTTGACGTGACGCCCGAGCGGCACGGCTTCGCCCTGGCGTACCCCGCCGCGACCAGCGAGCTCGTTGTCCTCGTGCACGGCCTCGGCGAGAACGACGACTCGTGGGACCTCGGCGCGCAGCGACGCGGCACGACGTACGAGGCGGCGCTTCACGCGCGCACCCGCGCCACGACGGTCCGGCTTCGCTACAACACCGGGCGGCACGTCTCCGACAACGGCGCCGAGCTGTCCGACCTCCTGACCAAGCTCGTCGACGGATGGCCCGTCCCGGTCGCGCGCCTCCATCTCGTGGGGCATTCGATGGGCGGGCTCGTGATCCGGGCGGCGACGTCGTACGGGGTGGCACGTCGTGCCCCGTGGACGTCGCGGGTGGCGACCGTGGTCTGCCTCGGCACGCCCCACCTAGGTGCCCCGCTCGAGCGTGCTGTCCAGGTCGGCTCACGCGTGCTTGCACTCGTGCCCGAGACGCTCCCGTTCGCGACGGTGCTGGGCATACGGTCGGTCGGCATCGTCGACCTGCGCCACGGCTACGTCTCGCCTGACGAGTGGTACGGCCGTGACCTGACCGCGCACTGGGGGGACGGCCGCATCGCGGCGGCCCCGCTCCCGCACGCGGCATACCACTTCGTCGCCGCGACCACCGACCTCGTCGTCACCGGGCGCTCCGCCACCGGTCGACCGGGTGCCGGGGATCCGGTCATCGCTCACGCCCACCCGGCACGTGTCGCCGGCGGCCACCTGGGACTCCTCAACCACCCTCAGGTCGGCGAGCTGCTCGTCGCCTGGGTCAACGGCCGGCCCTCGGCGCTCCCGTCGCCGGCCGCAGCCTCTCCCGCCCCCACCTCCCCGAAGGGACACCCATGACGCACGCCTCCACCGATTCTTACCTCCTCGAGGTCAGCACCGAGCTCGACGCCTCGCCCCGCGACGTCTGGGAGCTCGTCTCCGACCTGCGCAGGATGCCGGAGTGGAGCCCGCAGACCCGCAAGATGCTGATCCGCGGCCCGATCGGCGTGGGCACCCGCTCGCTCAACGTCAACAAGTACGGCTGGAAGGTGTGGCCGACGACGTCGGTCGTCGTGCGGTACGAGCCTCAGCGGGCGATCGCGTTCCGCGTCCCCGAGAACGGGATGGTGTGGACGTACGAGCTCGACGACCTGGGCGACGGGCGTACGCGCCTGGTCGAGCGGCGTGAGGCGCCGCGCGGGTCGACACCTATGTCTCGGATGCTCGTCAGGCGGTTCCTCGGCGGGATCGAGGAGTTCTCCGAGCAGATCGAGCGCGACATGGCCGCCACGCTGGCGCGCATGAAGTCCCTCGTCGAGCAGGACGCGTGACGCCGCCTCGCGCTGACCTGCGCAGGCTTGTGCGCCCGTAGCGAAATCGGACGGTTCCCCTCGGGTTCGTCCGTCTGCCCCGCTAGGGTCGAGGACGTGAACACAGAGATGACTCCTCGTATGGCCGGCGGCGAGGTCGGCCCGAACGATCTCGACGGCCACATCTACCAGCGGCTCCTCCGCGAGCGCATCGTCTTCCTCGGGTCGGAGGTGCGTGACCAGAACGCCAACGCGATCTGCGCGCAGATGCTGCTGCTCAACGCCGAGGATCCGAAGGCCGACATCCGGCTCTACATCAACTCTCCCGGCGGTTCGGTGGACTCCGGCATGGCGATCTACGACACCATGCAGTTCATCTCGAACGACGTTGTCACCGTGGGCATGGGGCTCGCCGCCTCCATGGGGCAGTTCCTGCTCGCCGCGGGCGAGCCGGGCAAGCGATACGCCCTCCCGCACGCGCGCATCATGATGCACCAGCCGTCCGGCGGCCTCGGCGGCTCCGCCTCCGATATCCGCATCCAGGCCGAGCAGAGCCTGCTCCTCAAGCAGCAGCTCAACGAGCTCCAGGCCCAGCACACCGGTCAGACGCTCGACGCGATCGAGCGCGACTCCGACCGTGACCGCTGGTTCACCGCCGAGCAGGCCAAGGACTACGGCTTCATCGACCACGTGATCGCCCGCGAGAACGACGTCACGCGAGGCGAGGCGTCGTGACCGCGTCCGCGCTGCCCCTCGGCGGCCCGACCCCAGGAGCCGGCATGACCATGCCCCACCAGCAGTTCGCCCCGTCGATGAACTACTACATCCCTCAGTGGGAGGAGCGGACGTCGTACGGCTTCCGCCGCATCGACCCGTACGCGAAGCTCTTCGAGGACCGCATCATCTTCCTCGGGACGCCGATCTCGGACGACGTCGCCAACGCGGTCATGGCCCAGCTGCTGTGCCTGCAGTCGATGGACCCCGACCGCGACATCTCGCTCTACATCAACTCGCCCGGCGGCTCGTTCACCGCGCTCACGGCGATCTACGACACGATGCGCTACCTCAAGCCGGACGTGCAGACCGTGTGCCTGGGCCAGGCGGCCTCGGCAGCGGCCGTGCTGCTGGCCGCAGGCACCCCGGGCAAACGGCTCGCGTTGCCCAACAGCCGCATCCTGATCCACCAGCCGTACACCGAGGGCACGTACGGACAGAGCTCCGACCTCGAGATCACGGCCAACGAGATCCTGCGCATGCGCGACCTCCTGGAGACGATGATCTCCGAGGCGTCGGGCAAGCCCAAGGAAGAGGTGAGCCGCGACGTCGAGCGCGACAAGATCCTCACCGCCCAGCAGGCCGTCGAGTACGGTCTGGTCGACCAGGTCCTGGAGACCCTGAAGACCCCGGCGGTCTGACCATCCACTGACACGCCCGACGCCGGGTCGGCCGCATGCCGGCCCGGCACAGGGTACGGTCGAGGGAAACATCGAGCGGGGGAAGCCCCGCTACGGCGAAGGGTGAGGAACCGGTGGCACGCATCGACGGCGGCGACCTGCTCAAGTGCTCGTTCTGCGGAAAGAGCCAGAAGCAGGTTAAGAAGCTGATCGCGGGTCCAGGTGTCTACATCTGTGACGAGTGCATCGAGCTCTGCAACGAGATCATCGAGGACGAGCTGCAGGAGACGTCCGAGGTCTCGCTCGAGGAGCTTCCGAAGCCCCGCGAGATCTACGAGTTCCTCAACCAGTACGTGATCGGCCAGGACGCGGCCAAGAAGTCGCTCGCCGTGGCCGTCTACAACCACTACAAGCGCGTGCAGGCAGGCGCGGCGGCCGGTCGCCACAAAGACGACCTGGTGGAGCTGGCGAAATCCAACATCCTCCTCGTCGGCCCGACGGGCTGCGGCAAGACCTACCTCGCTCAGACGCTCGCCCGGATGCTCAACGTCCCCTTCGCGATCGCCGACGCGACGGCCCTGACCGAGGCCGGCTATGTCGGCGAGGACGTCGAGAACATCCTCCTCAAGCTCATCCAGGCCGCCGACTACGACGTCAAGAAGGCCGAGACGGGCATCATCTACATCGACGAGGTCGACAAGATCGCCCGCAAGAGCGAGAACCCGTCGATCACCCGTGACGTCTCCGGCGAGGGTGTGCAGCAGGCGCTGCTCAAGATCCTCGAGGGCACGACCGCGTCGGTGCCTCCGCAGGGCGGGCGCAAGCACCCGCACCAGGAGTTCATCCAGATCGACACGACCAACATCCTGTTCATCGTGGGTGGGGCGTTCGCCGGCATCGAGCAGATCATCGAGAGCCGCAACGGCAAGATGTCGCTCGGCTTCAACACGCAGCGCGAGGAGCGCAGTGAGGAGCGGACCACCGGTCACGTCTTCACACAGCTGATGCCCGAGGACCTGCTCAAGTTCGGCCTCATCCCCGAGTTCATCGGCCGCCTGCCCGTGATCGCGACCGTCGAGAACCTCGACAAAGAGGCGCTCGTCGAGATCCTCACGCAGCCCAAGAACGCGCTCACCAAGCAGTACGCCAAGCTCTTCGAGATCGATCACGTCGAGCTGGAGTTCACCGAGGACGCGATCGAGGCGATGGCCGACCTCGCGCTGCTGCGTGGCACCGGTGCTCGCGGTCTGCGCGCGATCATCGAAGAGGTCCTGCTCAACGTCATGTACGAGGTGCCGAGCCGCGACGACGTCGCGAAGGTCGTCGTCACCAAGGAGACGGTCCTCGACAACGTCAACCCGACGCTCGTGCCGCACCGCGACGAAGAGCGCCGCGACAAAGCCTCCTGACGCGTCGTCGGCCGAGACTCGCTAGCGGGTCCGCCTACGCGACCAGCGAGGTGGTGACGACGAGGACGAGCGACGTCGTGGCCGCCACGAGGGTCGACGCCGTCGCGAGGACGAGCGCGCGTGCCGGGACCGGCCAGAGCTCACGCAGCCGCAGGCCCAGCCCGAGGCCGAACATCCCTGCTCCGAGGAGCAACGTGGCGAGATGGTCGCCGACGTCGAGGATGCTCTCGCCGAGCACGCCGGTCGACCGTAGAAGCACAGCCAGCACGAAGCCCGTGACGAACCACGGCACCAGCGGCGCCTTCGATGGCCCCGCCTCGCCGGCGCCGTCAGCGGCGTCACGCCGCGCTGCCACCACGTACACACCGGCGAGCGTCACCACCCGTCCGAGCTTGACCGTGGTCGCCAGCGCGACCGCAAGCGTGCCGCCGATGAGGGACCCCGTAGCGACGACCTGGGCGACCTCGTGGATGCTCGCCCCCGCCCAGACGGCTGCCTGCTCGGTCGACAAGCCGAGGAGGCGGGCGGCCGGGGGGAGGAGCACGATCATGGCGGTCCCATAGACCGTCACGAGCGCGACCGCGAGCGCGACGTTGCGCTGGCGGGTGCGGACGCCGTCCTGCACCGCGGCGATCGCTGCCGCGCCGCACACCGAGAATCCCGCCGCGATGAGGGTCACGAGCCCACGGTCGAGGCCGAGCGCATCCCCGAGCCGGCACGTGGCCGCGTACGTCACGGCGACGGTGGCGATCACCACGAGCGCGGCGCCCCAGCCGACGGAGAGCAGGTCGCTCACCGACAGCCGCAGCCCGAGCACGACGATCCCGAGCCGCAGGCAGGTACGGGAGACGTCGGCGAGGGCGTGCGTCGTCGCCTCACTCAGCGCCGGTGCGTTGGCGACGACCGCTCCCAGCGCGAGCGCGAGCATGAGCGGACCGAGGAGGGGGACCAGGTCACTCAGCAGGATCGCCACGAAGGCCGCGAACAGGGGCGTCGTGACCAGGACCGTACGGGAGAGCGGGGGAGGCACGTCTCCAGAGTCCAGCGGGGACGACCTGTCCGGTAGAGGGCGATTTCCTCCCAGGTCATAAGGTGAGGTGATGACCCCAGATGTCGACGTGCAGACCCTCCGCCTCCTCGTGGGGGTCGCGGAGCACGGCAGCATCGGCGCGGCCGCCCGGGAGCACGACATGACCCAACCCGCCGCGAGCGCTCGGCTGCGGGAGTTCGAGGCGCGCTGGCGGATCTCCGTGCTCGACCGGTCGCCTGGCGGGTCCCGACTCACCGAGGACGGGGAGGCGGTGGTGTCGTGGGCGCGGACGTTGCTCCACGAGCTCGACACCGTGCGGTCGAGCCTGCTGGCGCTCGGCGAGGAACGGCGGTCGGGAGTGGCGGTGGCGGCCAGCCTCACGATCGCCGAACTGATCCTGCCCCGGTGGCTGGCCGAGCTGCGCGCCCGCCGCCCGCAGGTGAGCCCGCGGCTGCACGTCGTGAACAGCGACACCGTGGCGACGATGGTACGGGGCGGCGAGGTCGACCTCGGATTCGTCGAGACCACCGACGTCCCAGGCGACCTTGCGCGCCAGGTGGTCGGGCACGACAGCCTGGCCGTGGTCGTTGCCCCGGCCCACCCGTGGGCACGGCGGCGCACACCGTTGACGCGCGAGGAGCTCCAGGCAGGGGCGTACGTCCTGCGGGAGCCGGGCAGTGGCACGCGCAGCACGTTCGAGAGGGCACTGCGGCAGGAGCCGCACGTGGTGCTGGAGGCGAGCTCGACGAGCGCGCTGCTCGGTGCCGCCGCCGCGGGGGTAGGTCCGGCAGTCGTGTCGCGGCGCGCGGTGGCAGCCGAGGTGGAGCAAGGGCGCCTCGTGGTCGTCCCGGCCGCGCTCGACATGCGGCGACCGCTGACGGCGATCTGGGCGAGACGGCGTCGCCTCTCCGACGCCGCTTCCGACCTCGTCCTCATCGCCACGGAGGCCTCCCGCGCGAGCGGGTGACCTGTAGCGATGTGCCTCACTGAGCCGTGACACACCCCTAGACTCCTCGCGTGACCTACGATTTCGCGCTCCTCGGCGCCACGGGATTCACCGGCGGCCTGACGGCGGACTACCTTGCCATTCACGCTCCGGACGGCGCGACCTGGGCGATCGCCGGACGAGATCGGGCCGCGCTGGAGACCGTGGCCGCGCGGATCGCGGAGGCCGGCGGAGTCGTCCCCGCGATCGAGGTGGCTGACGTCACCGACGCCGCCTCGCTGCGTCGCCTCGCGGAGTCGACCCGCGTGCTCGCCTCCACGGTCGGCCCGTACGCCCTGCACGGCGGGCCCGTGGTCGCCGCGTGCGCCGAGGCGGGCACGGCGTACTGCGACCTCACCGGCGAGCCGGAGTTCGTCGACCGGATGTGGCTCGAGCACCACGCGACGGCCGAGCGTACGGGGGCGCGGCTCGTGCACTCGTGCGGCTTCGACTCGATCCCGCACGACATCGGCGTCCTGCACACCGTGAGACAGCTGCCGTCCGACGTACCGATCGCGATCCGCGGGTACGTGCGCGCGAGCGCGGACGTCTCCGCTGGCACCTCTCACTCGGCCCTCGGCGCGTTCGCCGGGTTCCGGTCGTCGCAGGCGACCGCGAAGGAGCGCCGTCGCCTCGAGGGTCGTCCCGAAGGACGTCGCATCCGTGGCCTCCCGGAGCGGCCGGGGCGGGGCGAGTCGGGGTCCGGCTGGGCCCTGCCATTGCCGACCATCGACCCGCAGGTCGTGCTCCGGTCGGCGCGAGCGCTGCCGTCGTACGGGCCCGACTTCTCTTACGGTCACTACGCACAGTTCCGGCGGCTGCCGATGGCCGTCGGCGCCGCCGTCGGTGTCGGGGCCCTGGTGGTGGGTGCGCAGATACCGCCCGTGCGCAAGGCGCTGCTGCGCGCCAAGACCGCAGGGGAGGGGCCGAGCGAGGCGAAGCGGGCACGGTCGTGGTTCCAGGTGCGCTTCGCGGCGGAGGCGGGCGGGGCACGACTCGTCACCGAGGCGGCCGGAGGCGATCCGGGCTATACGGAGACGGCGCGGATGCTCGGCGAGTCGACGCTCGCGCTCGCGTACGACGACCTGCCCGACCTCGCAGGCCAGCTCACGACGGCGACCGCGCTCGGCGACGCGCTGCTGGCCCGCCTCCCGTACTTCCGCACCCTCTGACGGCAGGCCCGCACCCTCGCCCCGGGACGTCATACGTGTCGAGGTCTCTCGGCCACATTCGGTATGACGTCCGGGGAGAGCGGACGGGTCAGAGCGTGCGCTTGAAGCCGATGTGGCTCGCGGTGAACCCGAGCCGCTCGTAGAAGCGGTGCGCGCCCTCGCGGCTCGCGTCGGACGTGAGCTGGACCAGGGAGCAGCCCTGGCGCCGCGCCTCGTCGACCGCCCAGCCGATCAGCTGCGAGCCGAGCCCGTCGCCGCGCAGGTCGGACCGCACGCGGACGGCCTCGATCTGCGCTCGCGAGGCTCCGCGACGACCCAGTCCGCGGATGTACGTGAGCTGCATCGTCGCGATCACCTCGCCGTCGCGCTCGGCCACGAGCACGCGATTGTGCGGGTCGGCCGAGATGGCCGCGACGGCGTCGAGGTACGGAGTGAGGTCGTCGGGGGACTCGCGTGTGACTCCGAGCGGGTCGTCGACGAGCATCGCGACGATCGCAGGCACGTCGTCCGCAGTGACGTCCCGAACGTGCAGGGCGCTCACTCGGAGACGGTCTCCGCCGGCTTCGGCTCCGCCGGCTTCTTCGGCTCCGGCTCGGCGAGCTGTGCCTCGACCGCGAGGTCGCCACCCTGCTGCGAAGGATCGACCACGAACTCGACCTCGCCCGTGATGTTGCCTGCCGCACGGACGTCGCTCAGCGCACGCTTCACGATCCCGAGCCGCTGCTCCGAGCCGCGGACGACGAGCTTGGTCACCGCCGTGCGCTGACTCACCTTGGCCGTCGACTTCGCACCGCGCACACCGGCGAGCATCTGACCGGCCGCGACGAGCAGTGCAGGGTCCTGCGGCGTCGTCGTGATCTCGATCTCGGCACTCGGCCACGCCGCACGGTGGATCGAGCCCTCCTGCCACCAGGACCAGACCTCTTCGGTGACGTAGGGGAGGAACGGCGCGAGCAGCCGCAACTGCACCGACAGGGCGATCGCGAAGGCCGCCTTGGCCGACTGCGCACCTTCGTCCTCGCCGCGGGCACGCTCCTTGACCAGCTCGAGGTAGTCGTCGCAGAAGCCCCAGAAGAACCGCTCGGTGACCTCGAGGGCGGTGGTGTAGTCGTACGCCTCGAACGCCTCGGTGGCCTCCTTCGTCACCTGACGGAGACGGCGCAGCATCGAGAGGTCGAGGGGCTCGGTGACGCGGCGCGGCTCGACGTACGAGGCGTCGACCCCGAGCCCGTACGCCTCGGGGGCGGCGAGCACGAACTTCGATGCGTTGAGCACCTTCATGGCGAGCCGGCGCCCGACCTTCATCTGCGTCTCGTCGAACGGCGAGTCGGCACCCGGCCGTGCCCCCGCGGCACGCCAGCGCACCGCGTCCGCGCCGAACTTGTCGAGGATCTCGGTCGGGACGACGACGTTGCCCTTGGACTTCGACATCTTCTTGCGGTCGGGGTCGACCACGAAGCCCGAGATCAGCGCGTGCGACCACGGAGCGGAGTGGTTCTCGAGGTGGGCGCGCACGACGCTCGAGAAGAGCCAGGTGCGGATGATGTCGTGGGCCTGCGGACGCAGATCCATCGGGAAGGTCTTCTCGAACAGCTCCGGGTCGCGCTCCCAGCCGCAGACGATCTCCGGGGTCAGCGACGACGTGGCCCAGGTGTCGAAGATGTCGGGGTCGCCCATGAAGCCGCCGGGCTTGCCGCGCTGGTGCTCCTCGAAACCCTTGGGAGCCTGCGACTGCGGGTCGATCGGGAGCTCGGACTCGTCCGGCACGATCGGGTTGTCGTAGTCGGGCTCGCCCTCGCCGTCGAGGCGGAACCACACGGGGATCGGCACGCCGAAGAAGCGCTGGCGGCTGACGAGCCAGTCGCTGTTGAGGCCGTCGATCCAGTTGGTGTAGCGCGACTGCATGTAGGGCGGATACCAGGAGATCTCGTGGCCGCGGGCGACGAGCTGGCCACGCAGCTCGGGCTCCTTGCCGCCGTTCGTGAGGTACCACTGACGCGTCGAGACGATCTCGAGCGGCTTGTCGCCCTTCTCGAAGAAGTTCGCCATGCGGGTCGTCGGCTTGGGCTCGCCGTCGAGGTCGCCGGACTCCTTCAGCGCGGCCACGATCGTCTCGCGCGCGGAGAAGACGGTCTTGCCGGCCAGCTCCTCGTACGCCCTGCGGCCCTCGTGCGAGGAGATCCAGCCCGGGGTCTCGCGGATGATGCGTCCGTCGCGGCCGACGACCGTACGCGTCGGCAGGTCGTACTCGCGCCACCACTGGACGTCGGTCAGGTCGCCGAAGGTGCAGCAGTGGACGATGCCGGAACCCTTCTCGGGGTCGGCGGCGGGGTCGGCGAGGATCGGCAGTTCGACGTCGAAGAGGGGAGACCTGGCCGTCGTGCCGAACAGGTGCTTGTAGCGCTCGTCCTCGGGGTGCGCGATCAGCGCCACGGCCGACGGCGTCAGCTCGGGACGCGTCGTCTCCACGTGCACCTTGGTGCCGTCCGGCAGGGTGTACGCGACCCGGTAGTAGTGGCCGGGGTAGTCGCGCGCCTCGAGCTCGGCCTGCGCGACCGCCGTCTGGAACGTGACGTCCCACAGGGTCGGCGCATCGGACGTGTAGGCCTCGCCGCGTGCGAGGTTGCGGAGGAAGGCGCGCTGCGACGCCGTACGGGAGACCTCACCGATCGTGGTGTAGGTCTGCTCCCAGTCGACGGACAGGCCGAGGGTGCGCCAGAGGTCCTCGAACGCCTTCTCGTCGATCGCCACGAGCCGCTCACACAGCTCGATGAAGTTGCGCCGGCTGATCGGGATCTGCTGCGACCCCTTGCCGCTCCCTGAGCCCGTCGAAGGCTCGGGCGGCGTGAAGTCCTCGTCGTACGGCAGCGACGGGTCGCAACGGACGCCGAAGTAGTTCTGGACGCGGCGCTCGGTGGGCAGACCGTTGTCGTCCCAGCCCATCGGGTAGAAGACCTCCTTGCCGCGCATCCGCTGGAAGCGGGCGACGAGGTCGGCGTGGGTGTACGAGAAGACGTGACCGACGTGGAGCGAGCCGGAGACGGTCGGGGGAGGGGTGTCGATCGAGTACACCTGGTCGCGCGTCTTGGAGCGGTCGAACGCGTAGGTGCCCCGCTCCTGCCACAGCGCGGACCACTTCTGCTCGAGCCCCTCCAGGGCAGGCTTCTCCGGCACGTTGCTCATGCCTCCAGTCTAGGAGGGAGCGGCGCCGCGCCGTGACCCGGTTCTCGCCTGTCCTCACGGGGAAGGCGGGCCAGCCTTCGCGCCGGCCGTGACGGCCTCCTCGTACGGGTCGCGCGGGCCGGCGCCGACGGCGACGTCCTCCTTGTGGCCGAGCGCGCTCGGCCACCACATGTGGCGTCCGACATCGAGGTTCAGCGCCGTGACCAGCACCGACCGTACGACCAGGGTGTCGAGCAGCACGCCGAACGCGACGGCGAAGCCGATCTCGGCGAAGAACACCAGCGGGAGCGTGCCGAGCACGGCGAACGTGCCGGCCAGGACCAGGCCCGCCGACGTGATCACGCCACCGGTCGCGGCAAGCCCGATGAGCGCACCGCGGCGTGTGCCGTACTGCAGCGCCTCCTCGCGCACACGGGTCATGAGGAAGATGTTGTAGTCGATCCCGAGCGCGACCAGGAACACGAACACGAACAGCGGGAACGAGGTGTCCGTCCCTGCGAAGTCGAACACGTACCTGAAGACCAGTGCGCTCACGCCGAGCGCCGCCCCGAACGACAGCACGACCGTGCCGAGCAGGATCAGCGGTGCCACGACCGCCCGCAGCAGGAGCATGAGGATCAGCAGCACCACCACGAGGACGGCCGGGATGATCACCCGGTTGTCTCGTGCCGAGGCGGTCTGGATGTCGAGCGTCACGGCCGTCATCCCGCCGACGAGCGCGTCGGGGTCGGCGGAGTCGAGCTCGCTGCGCAGCGACTCGATGGCGTCGTACGCCGCGTCGCTGTCGGGCTCCGCCTCGAGCGTCCCCTCCATGTACGCCCAGTCGCCCTCGACACGCGGCTCGGTGACGCTGCCCGCCGCGATCCCGTCATCGGCCTGGAAGGTCGTACGGACCGCATCGGCGGCGTCGGGGCTCGCGACGACGACCACCGGAGCGCCCGCCCCGCCGGGGAAGTGCTCCGACAAGACCTTCTCGCCCTTGACCGAGTCGGGCGTGCCGAGGAACGCCTCCTCGGTGCTGAGCCCGGTCGCGTTGAGCTGGAGGATGCCGATGCTGGCGATGGCGAGGATCACGGAGGTCGTCACCCACACGCGGCGCGGAGCGCGGGCGATGCGGCGACCGACGCCGGCCCACAGCCCGTGCGCGGCCGGGTCTTCGTCGCCGAAGTGGGGGATGCGAGGCCAGAAGATCCAGCGCCCGAGGACGACCAGGAGCGCGGGCAGCATCGTCAGCATCACCGCGAGCCCGCACACGATGCCGATCGCCGCGACGGGGCCGAGACCGCGGGTCGAGGTCATCTGGGCGAGCAGCAGGCAGAGCATGCCGATCGCGACGGTCGCGCCGCTGGCGATGATCGCCGGGCCCGCCCGGTGCAGGGCGACCACCATCGCCTCGCGTCGGTTCTCGTGCCGTCGCAGCTCCTCGCGATAGCGGGCGACCAGCAGCAGCGCGTAGTCCGTGCCGGCGCCGAAGACGAGCACCGTGAGGATGCTCGCGCTCTGGCCGTCGACCGTGAGGTTGGCGTGCTTGGCGAGCAGGACGACGACCGCCTGCGCGACCGTGAGCGCGACGCCGGCCGAGATCACCGGGAGCAGCCAGAGCACGGGGCTCCGGTAGGTGAAGAGCAGCAGCACCGTCACCACGCCCGCTGCGGCGAACAGCAGGGTGCTGTCGATCCCCTCGAACACCGCCGCCGAGTCCGCGGCCTGCCCTGCCGGACCCGTCACGAACGTCTCCAGGCCGTCGGGCCCGTCGCCGGCGGTGTCCTCCAGCTCGTCGACGATGTCGGGCGCCTTGTTCCAGCCGTCCTCGCCGAGGTTGAGCGGCACGATGATCTCCAGCGCCTCGCCGTCCTCGGACGGGATCGGGCCGACGACCTCGCCGTCGATGTCGTCGCGCTGCCCGAACGTCGCCGCGTCCTCCTGGGCCGCAGTCATGTCCTCTGGCTGCAGGCCTCCGTCGCGTTCGTACACGATCACGGCGGGAATCATGTTGGGCGACGAGAAGGTCTCGGCGGCCTCGAGCGCCTTGGTGGACTCGGCGCTGCTAGGGAGCCAGTTCTCGGCCTCGTTCTCCTGGACGTCCATCAGCTGCCCGGCCGTCGAGCCCAGCACCCCGACGATGATCACCCAGAAGACGATGGTCAGTGCGGGCGTGAAGCGGTGGTTGATCCAGCTGGCGATCGATCGGTGCATGTCAGTCCCCCTGCGAGCGTCCTTCGACCGTACGACCGGCCGGGCGTCGCGAAGTCATCGCTTGCATCCCTGGAATACTGGACAGCGATGACGAATCCCACGTACGTCGAGGTCGAGCGGGCCCTGCTGGCGCGCTGGCCCGAGACCAAGCTCGAGCCCTCGCTGGAGCGCATCCGTGCGCTGTGCCGGCTGATGGGCGACCCCCAGAACGCCTACCCGGTGATCCAGCTGACCGGGACCAACGGCAAGACCTCGACCGCGCGGATGATCGACGCTCTCCTGCGTGAGCTCGCCATACGGACCGGACGGTTCACGAGTCCCCACCTGGTGTCGATGACCGAGCGGGTGAGCATCGACGGCAAGCCGCTGAGCGAGGAGCTGTTCGTCGAGGCCTATGCCGACGTCGCCGCCTACGCCCAGGTCGTCGACGACAGTCAGCCGATCCCGCTGTCGTACTTCGAGATGATGGTCGGCCTCGCGTACGCCGCCTTCGCCGACGCCCCGGTCGACGTGGCCGTCGTCGAGGTCGGCATGGGCGGCGCCTGGGACGCGACCAACGTGGTGGATGCCGCGGTCGCGGTCCTCACCCCGATCGACGTCGACCACACGCGCTATCTCGGGGAGACGCCGGGCGACATCGCGATCGAGAAGGCCGGCATCATCAAGGCCGGCGCGCAGGTCGTCACTGCCGTACAGCCCGACGACGCCGCCGCCGCGATCGCCGCCAGGGTGTCCGAAGTGGGCGCGACGCTGCACCGCGAGGGCATCGACTTCGGTGTCGTTGGTCGGACGCCTGCGATGGGAGGGCAGTTGCTCGCGCTCCAGGGGCTCGGCGCGACGTACGCCGAGGTGTTCCTCCCGCTGTTCGGGGCGCACCAGGCGCACAACGCCGCGTACGCGCTGGCCGCTTTCGAGGCGTTCACCGGCGGGCGCGAGCTCGATGCCGAGATCGTGCGTGCGGCGTTCGCGACGGTGACGTCGCCCGGGCGCCTCGAGGTCGTACGCCGCAGCCCGACCGTCGTGCTCGACGCGGCGCACAACCCCGCAGGGGCGCGTGCGACGGCGGAGGCCTTGCAGGAAGCGTTCGCGTTCACGCCGCTGATCGGCGTCGTGGGCGTGATGGCGGACAAGGACGTCGACGAGATCCTGCTGGCGTTCGAGCCGGTGATGGCCGAGATCGTCTGCACCCAGAACGCCACCGACCGTGCGATGCCCGCCGCCGAGCTGGCCGACATCGCAGAAGGGATCTTCGGGTCCGACCGGGTGCACGTGGCGCGCCGACTGCCCGACGCCCTCGAGAAGGGCGTCGCGCTGTCGGAGAGCGAGCGGTACGGAGAAGGCGTCGGCAGCGGCGGTGTGCTCGTCACCGGTTCCGTCGTGACGGCAGGTGAGGCGCGGGTGCTGCTCGCGCGTGAGGAGTCGGTGGACTGATGCGTGGCATGTGTGCCGGGGTGCTGTTCCTGGAGGCGATCGTCCTCGGGCTGGCGACGCCGGTGATGATCCAGGTCGAGGACGTGTCGCCGGGGCTCGCGCTGTTCTGCGGGCTCGGCCTGGCCGTCGTCGCCGTCGTCACGTCGGGTCTGCTGCGGCACTCGTGGGCGTACACGATCGGGTGGCTCGTGCAGGTCGGCGCGGTGGCGCTCGGGTTCCTGCTGCCGATCGCATTCTTCGTGGGCGGTATGTTCGCGGCGCTGTGGGCCGCGGCGTGGTTCCTCGGACGCAAGATCGAGGCCGACCGCGCGGCGAACCCGGAGTTCTACGCCCGCTGAACAGAGGGCCGCAGGCCCCTCGCTAGGCTTCGACGCATGTCCGAACGCACTCTGATCCTGCTCAAGCCCGACGCCGTCCGCCGTGGACTGGTCGGCGAGATCCTCGGTCGCTACGAGGCGAAGGGACTCTCGATCGTCGCCACGTGGTTCGGCACGATCGACGCCGCCCAGGCGGACGCACACTACGCCGAGCACGTCGAGCGCGACTTCTACCCGCCGCTGCGGACGTTCGTGACCTCCGGCCCGATGATGGCGCTCGTGCTCGAGGGCGACCAGGCGATCGAGGTCGTGCGGCTGCTCAACGGCGCCACCGACGGCCGCGTCGCCGCCCCTGGCACGATCCGCGGCGACCTTTCGCTGTCGAACCGTGAGAACCTCGTCCACGGCTCGGACTCGCCCGAGTCGGCCGCCCGCGAGACGGCGCTCTGGTTCCCCGAGCTGGGCTAACTGCTCGTCGTGAGGTACGTCGAGCCCGATCCGTCGCTTCCCGAGGTGCCGTTGGCCGGCGGGTACGTGACCGAAGGGCTCGTCCGGATCGGTGACACGGCGCGCCGTCCCCCAGCCGGCACGCTGCCCTGACGGCCGAGGTGCTGCGGTTCGTCGAGGCCGCCGGGTTCGATGGGGCTCCGCGCTGTCTCGGGACCGACCACGCCGGCCGGCAGGTCCTCTCGTACGTCCCGGGAGAGGTCGCGTCTCGTACGTCCCGCGAGGCGCACGCGCTCATCGACTTCGACATGGCGCGGCCCGCGACCCGTACGGAGGAGGTGCACAACCTCCTGCTGTGGTGGGCACCGCTGATGGCCCCCCGAGACCGCCCGGAGGCTATGGCCGGGGTCGACCCGTTCGCCCGCGCGCGCCTCATGGTCGACGCCTACGGCCTCGGTTCCGATGCCCGTTCGGAGGTGGTCGCCGTCGCAGAGAACACGGCGGCGCGGGCGTGGTTCCTCATGCGGGAGACAGAGCCGCGCGGCTGGGCGGCGGATGGGCCCGGATGTGGGCTGAGGGTGTGGGGGACACGATCCGTCGCCGCCGGGAGTGGCTCGCCGAGCATCGCGCCACGCTGACCGGCGCCGTCACGGCCTGACGGCTCAGCGCAGCACGGAGCGGTCGGTCGGTGTGAGCCTGAGCTCCTCACCGATGCTCGACTGCACGACCTGCAGCACACTCTCGGAGGCAGCCGCGGCCGTCACGCGGCGTACGTGGGCGGCGTGCTCGGCCTCCGTGGCGAAGCGCGCGACGCGGACGTACGCGCGGGCGTCCGCGCGTACCGGCAGGGCGGGGAACGTGTTGGCGACGTCGGCCGACACGTACGCCGCGACGCGGGCCGACCCGAGCGCGGTCAGGCGGTCCTCGCCGGCCGCCTCCATCAGCGCGACGAATCCGTCCAGGTCGTCCGGCTGATAGACGGTCGTGACCACCAGGTCAGGAGGGGACGGCTCCTGAGCCGAGGACAGCGTGAGGGCGCCGCCGGAGACCGGGCGAAGCAGCAGGACATCGTCGGACGAGATCATCGTCGCGTTGGCGGCGTCGCGGTTGCGAGCCCAGACCGGACCCCCGTAGAACGCCTGGAGCGACTTCCCGCGGCTCACCGCGTCGTCGAACCCGCGCATCCACACGAACTGGTCGGGGTCGTCGAGGTCGCGGAACTGGCCGAGGACCGACATCCCGGCATCCTCTTGCGGTGCGAGGAACTCGGAGTCGAACAAGGAGATCAGCGTCTCCCGCTGTCCGGGGTGCAGGGCGTAGCGGCGAAGCTCGAGGAGCGCGGTGCGCGGCATGCCGCCACCCTTGCAGGCAGGTCCGACACGGACGCGGCTCCAAGACTGAGCGGGCGCTCTGGCGTGTCTGACCGGGGACCGACGCCCACCAGACCTAGCCTGAGCCCATGTCCTTCCCCTTGCGCAGCCTGCTCGGGCGCGACATGGCGGTCGACCTGGGCACAGCCAACACCCTCGTCTACGTACGAGGCAAGGGTGTGTTGCTCGACGAGCCGTCGGTCGTGGCCCTGGCCGCGCAGACCCACGAGATCCTTGCCGTGGGTACGGAGGCCAAGCGCATGCACGGGAGGACTCCCGACGCGATCTCGGTGATCCGGCCGATGAAGGACGGCGTGATCGCCGACTTCGAGGCCTGCGAGCACATGCTCCGGCTGTTCATCCAGCAGGTGCACCGGCGTCGCTACTTCACCAAGCCGCGCCTCGTCGTCTGCGTCCCCAGCGCGATCACGTCCGTCGAGCAGCGTGCGGTCCGCGAGGCGGGCTACCAGGCCGGGGCACGCCAGGTCTTCATCGTCGAGGAGCCGATGGCCGCCGCGCTCGGCGCCGGGCTTCCGGTCCACGAACCGACCGGCAACATGATCGTGGACGTCGGAGGCGGGACGACCGAGGTCGCGGTGATCGCACTCGGTGGCATCGTCGCCAGCCGTTCGATCCGTACGGCCGGCGACGACATGGACGAGGCGATCGTCGCGTGGTTCAAGAAGGAATACGCGCTCCTGCTCGGCGACCGTACGGCCGAGGACCTCAAGGCCGAAGCCGGGTCGGCGTTCCCGATGCCGGATGAGCGCACCGTCCACGTCCGCGGACGCGACATGGTCGGCGGCCTCCCTCGTACGGTCGAGGTCACCGCCGCGGAAGTCCGCCGCGCCCTCGAGGAACCGGTCGCGGCCATCGTCGACGCCGTCCGCAGCACCCTCGACCTGACCCCGCCGGAGCTCGCCGGCGACATCATGGACCGCGGCATCGTGCTGACCGGCGGCGGAGCGCTGCTGCGGGGGCTCGACGACCGCATCCGTCATGAGACCCAGATCCCCGTCCACGTCGTCGAGGACCCGCTCCACTCGGTCGCCCTCGGTGCGGGCAAGTGCGTCGAGGAGTTCGACGCACTCCGACAGGTGCTGACCTCCGAGCCCCGGAGGTGATCGCGTGGCCCGGACCCGTACCCGTCCCGACCCCGAGCCGCGCCGCCCCCGCACGGTCCTGTTCGTGCTCCTGCTCGCCGCCGTGGCGCTCATCAGTGTCGACCTCTCCGGCGCGGGCTCGCCCGCTCGTACCGTCGCGTCCACGCTCCTCGGGCCGCTGGAGTCCGGGGCGCACCGGCTGCTGAGCCCGTTCGGCATCGACAGCTTCGCGACCCGTGACGCGCTGCGCGACGAGAACGCCGCTCTCGAGGAGGAGAACGCTCGTCTGCGCGGCCTCGTCGCGTCCAGCGGAGTCGACCGGACGCGGCTCGCCGAGTACGACCGCCTCGCGCGGTACGCGGACGCGGCCGGGCTCGAGACCGTCACGGCACACGTCGTCGGCCTTGGCTCGGCTCAGTCGTTCCGCCGTACGGTCACGCTCGACGCGGGCACGGCGCGGGGAGTGCGCAAGGACATGACCGTGCTCGGCCCGGACGGCCTCGTCGGCCGCGTCGTCAGCGCGACGCGGACCAACGCCGTGGTGCTCCTGCTCGTCGACGCCGACTCCGTCGTCGGTGCACGGGTGGGAGGGGACCACGAGCTCGGGATGGTCCGCGGCGACGGGAGCCTGTCGGGGTCGGGCCGCCTGACCCTGGACGTGCTCGACCGCCAGGTGGTGCCCAAGGAGGGCGACACGATCGTCGCGTGGGGCTCGCGCGACGGCGTCCCGTACATCGCGGGCGTCCCGATCGGACGGGTCGAGAAGGTCGTGGAGTCGCCGCGCGACGAGACGGCCGAGGTTACGGTCGCTCCGTTCGTCGACTTCTCCGCGCTCGACGCCGTGTCGGTCGTGGTCGGCGCCCGGACGGGGTCGTGACGTGAGCGTCCGGCGCGCGGGCACCGTGCTCGTGCTGCTCCTCGCCGCCGTCGTCCTGCAGGTGAGCCTGCTTGCACCCCTCGTCCCGACCGGTGTCGCGCCCGACCTCGTGCTCGTGGTCGTCGTCGCCGTCGGTCTGTGCACGGGGGCGGCCGATGGTGCCGTGACGGGTTTCGTCGGGGGGCTCCTGCTCGATGCCGCGCCACCGGCCGACCACGTCCTCGGGCAGTGGGCGCTGGCGTTGACGGTCGTCGGCTACCTCGCCGGGACCGTCGACCGCGGCAGCCGGCCGTCGTGGGTGAGCGATGCCGCGACTGTCGCCGCCGGCGCGTTCGTCGGCACGTCGCTGTTCGCGCTGTCCGGGCTGCTGCTCGACCAGCCTGGTGTCACGGTCTCCGGGGTGCTCCCCGTGGTTGCGCTGGCGACCGCGTACGACGTCGTCCTCGGCCTCGCAGCGGTGCCCGGGGTCCGCGCCCTGCTCGTCCGGCTGGAGCCGGCGCCCCGGGTGGGGTGGTGACGTGAGGCGCGGTCATGCCCGGCTCGTCGTCGTGCAGGTGCTCGTCGTGGCGCTGTTCGCGACGCTCGTCGCACGGCTCTGGTACGTCCAGGTGGTCGGCGGCGAGGAGTACCAGGCGCGCGCGGCGAGCAACGCCACCCGCCAGGTCGTGGTCCAGCCCCAGCGCGGGCTCGTCGTCGATGCAATGGGGCGGCCGCTGGTCACCAACCGCTCCACGTGGGTCGTCACCGTCGACCGCTCGCGCCTGACCCGCCTCGACGCCGACGAGCAGGCCGATGTGCTCGGGCGCCTCGCGAGCCTCGTCGACCTGAAGTACGACGCGCTGCTCGACCGCATCAAGCTGTGCGGCGAGGAGGGTGCTCCCGAGCCGCCCGCCTGCTGGAACGGCTCCCCGTACGAGCCCGTGCCGGTCGCCCAGGACGTGCCGCGCGACGTCGCCCTGACGATCTCGGAGCGGGCGGAGGAGTTCCCCGCGGTGGCGGCGCAGCAGCGCTACGTCCGTGCCTACCCGTCGCCGGAGGGCGTCAACGCCGCCCAGCTCCTCGGGTACGTCAGCCCGATCACCGCCGACGAGTACGCCGCGGCGCGCGAGTCCGACGACGACACGCGCAGCGCCGCCTCGATGGTCGGCCGTGCCGGGATCGAGCGGGGGTACGACGCGGACCTGCGCGGCGTGCCGGGCACTACCGGCAAGGCGGTCGACTCCCGTGGGCGCGTGATCGCTGAGGGCGCGGCCGTCGACCCCGAGGCCGGCAAGACGCTCGTGACGAGCATCGACGCGCGGGTGCAGGCGTTGGCCGAGTCCCAGCTCGAGAAGGCGATCAAGAAGGCCCGCACGACTCACGACGACGTGACCGGTCGCGACTACGAGGCCACGGCGGGTGCCGTCGTCGTGCTCGACCCGAACGACGGACGCGTGATCGCCGCGGCCAGCAACCCCACGTACGACCCCGAGGTGTGGGTCGACGGGATCTCCGACCGCAAGCTCAAGGAGCTGTACGACGACGGCTCCGGCACCCCGCTCCTCTCGCGGGCGACCCAGGCGCAGCTCGCCCCGGGCTCGACCTGGAAGCCCTTTGTCGCCGCGGGCGCGCTGGAGGACCGTTGGGACACCGGCTCGCGCCTGGACTGCTCGTCAGGGCTGCAGGTCGGCACCCGGTGGTTCAAGAACTACGAGTCGGCCTCGTACGGCTCGATCGGGTTCGACCAGGCGCTCTCGGTCTCGTGCGACACCTTCTTCTACCGGATCGCGTACGCCGCCTGGATGGACCAGGGCGGGGCCGACGCCGACGAGGGCGTGCACGACCCGCTGGTCGAGATGGCGCGGGCCTTCGGGTTCGGTGCGCGCACCGGCTTCGACGTGCCGGGCGAAGCAGCCGGGCGGCTCGGCGACCGCCCGTGGCGGCAGGACTATTGGGACGCCAACAAGGACCGCTACTGCAAGATCGCCGAGAAGCCGGAGAAGGTCGACAGCGCCTACCTTCGGCTGTTCGCCCGCGAGTTCTGCGCCGACGGGTACGTCTACCGGGCCGGGGATGCGGTCAACTTCTCGATCGGGCAGGGCGAGACGCTCGTGACCCCGCTCCAGCTCGCCGTCGCGTACGGGGCGCTGTCCAACGGGGGGACGCTCTACGAGCCGCGCGCGGCCAAAGCCGTCCTCGACGCCGACGGCCGCGTGGTGCGCGAGATCGCGCCGAAGAAGGCCGGGCGTGTCCCCGTCTCGAAGTCCCACCTGCGCTACATCGACCGCGCGCTCCTCGACACCGCCAAGAGCGGCACGATGGCGTGGAAGATGGGCGGCTTCCCGCTCGGCGAGGTGAAGATCCGGTCCAAGACCGGCACTGCCGAGGTCACCGGACGCCAGACGACCGGCTGGGTCGCCTCGTACGACGAGAACTACGTCGTCGTGATGATGATGGAGCAGGCCGGCACCGGCTCCGGATCGTCGGGCGACGCGGTGCGCGCGATCTGGGAGGGCCTGTACGGGGTGAAGGACGGCAAGGTCCGCCGAGATGAGGCGCTGATGCCGAAGGCCCGTCCGCCGAAGGGTCTGCCGCGCGTCGCTGTTGACGGCCGGGTGCTCGCGCCCCGTACCGCCACGAAGGGCGACGGCCGATGAGCACGCGAGGCACCGTACGTCCGGCACGTCCACCGGGTGCGCCGGCGCGGCGGTGGTGGGGAGACGTCGATCTGCCGCTGGTCGGCTCGGCGCTCGCGCTCGGCCTGATCGGGATGCTGCTGGTGTGGTCGGCGACCGCGTCGCGCGACGATCTCACCGGCGGCGACCCGACGGCGTACCTCGTCAAGCAGGGCACCAACGTCCTCATCGCCCTGGGGCTCGGTGCCGTGATGGCGGCGACTGACCGGCGCTGGATCCGACTGTGGGCGCCGGTCGTGTACGGAGCAGCGGTCCTCGGGTTGGTGCTGGTGTTCGTCCCGGGGGTAGGTGCGGTCGTCAACGGGTCGCGCTCGTGGCTCCAGGTCGGGGGGCTGTCGTTGCAGCCGGCCGAGCTCGCGAAGCTCGGCGTGGTGCTCGTGATGGCGCTGCTGTTCGCCGAGCGGACAGAAGGGGCGATGCGCCGCGTCGTCCGCTCGTCCGATGTCCTGCTCGCGCTCGTCTGCGCCGCGGTGCCCGCCGTGCTGATCCTTGCGCAGCCCGACCTCGGGACGTTGATGGTGATGGTCGCGATCGTGCTGGGCGTGCTGGCGGTCGCGGGGGTTCGGCTCGGGTGGCTGGTCGGGCTGGTCGCCGTCGGCATCGGCGCGATCGTGCTGGCGGTCGCGACCGGGCTGATCGAGGACTACCAGGTCCTGCGTTTCGAGGCGTTCACCAACCCCGACCTCGATCCGCGCGGCGCCGGATACAACACCGTCCAGGCGCGGATCGCGATTGGCAACGGCGGCATCTGGGGTCAGGGGCTCTTCGACGGCACCCAGACGCAGGCGGGCTTCGTGCCCGAGCAGCACACCGACTTCGTGTTCACGGTGGCGGGGGAGGAGCTCGGGCTGCTGGGCGCCGGACTCGTCGTCGTGCTCCTGGGCGTGCTCGTCTGGCGGTGCCTGCGGATCGCTCAGCGCGCCGACGACCTGTTCGACCGGCTCGCCGCCGCCGGGATCGCGTGCTGGTTCGGGTTCCAGGCGTTCCAGAACATCGGGATGTCGCTCGGGATCATGCCGGTGACGGGGGTGCCGCTGCCATTCGTCTCGTACGGGGGGACGGCGATGTTCGCCTCCGCGATGGCAGTCGGACTGCTGGTCGCGATCGGTCGCCGCAGCGCGACGCCCGCCGTGGTCGTACGCTCCCGCTCTGCCCGCTCCCGCTGACGGTTTGCCACGGGGGTGGCGACGGATTCGGTCCTTGGGGGCACGCTCGTTACCCTGGGGAGCATGCCCGTGCAGCACCTCGACACCAGCGTCGCGTCGGTCTTCGACCGGCTCGAGCCGCTCCTCCCGACGATCAGCAAGCCGATCCAGTACGTCGGCGGTGAGCTGAACTCCGTCATCAAGGAGTGGAGCTCTATTGACGTGCGCTGGGCCCTGATGTACCCCGACGCCTACGAGGTCGGCCTGCCCAACCAGGGTGTCCAGATCCTGTACGAGGTCCTCAACGAGCGTGACTGGCTCCTTGCCGAGCGCACGTACGCGGTCTTCCCTGACATGGAAGCCCTCATGCGAGAGCACGCGATCCCGCAGTTCACGGTCGACACCCACCGCCCGGTGCGCGCGTTCGACCTGTTCGGCATCTCGTTCTCGACCGAGCTCGGCTACACCAACATGCTCACCGCCCTCGATCTTGCGGGCATCCCGCTGCGTGCCGTCGACCGCACCGACGACGACCCGATCGTCCTCGCCGGCGGGCACGCGGCGTTCAACCCGGAGCCGATCGCGGACTTCGTCGATGCCGCCGTGCTCGGCGACGGCGAGGAGATCGTCCTCAAGATCAGCGACGTCGTCCGCGAGTGGAAGGCCGAGGGAAAGCCCGGCGGCCGCGACGAGGTCCTCATGCGCCTCGCCCGCTCCGGCAGTGTCTACGTGCCGAAGTTCTACGACGTCACCTACCTCCCCGACGGCCGCATCCAGCGCGTCGCGCCCAACCGGCCGGGCGTCCCGTGGCGGGTCACCAAGCACACGCTGATGGACCTCGACCAGTGGCCGTACCCCAAGAACCCGCTGGTCCCGCTCGCCGAGACCGTCCACGAGCGCTACTCCGTCGAGATCTTCCGCGGCTGCACCCGCGGCTGCCGGTTCTGCCAGGCCGGCATGATCACGCGTCCGGTGCGCGAGCGCAGCCTGCAGACGATCGGTGAGATGGTCGACAACGGGCTGAAGAAGTCAGGCTTCGAGGAGGTCGGCTTGCTCTCGCTGTCCAGCGCCGACCACACCGAGATCGGCGAGGTCGCCAAGCAGCTCGGCGACCGGTACGAGGGCTCCAACACGTCGCTGTCGCTGCCGAGCACCCGTGTCGACGCCTTCAACATCACGCTCGCCAACGAGTTCAGCCGCAACGGGCGCCGCTCGGGCCTGACGTTCGCGCCCGAGGGCGGCTCGGAGCGTCTCCGCAAGGTGATCAACAAGATGGTCACCGAGGAGGACCTGATCCGTACGGTCGCCGCCGCGTACTCCCACGGCTGGCGTCAGGTGAAGCTCTACTTCATGTGCGGGCTCCCGACGGAGACCGACGAGGACGTCATGCAGATCGGCGAGCTCGCCAAGAAGGTCATCGAGACCGGGCGTGAGGTGTCGGGCCGCAAGGACATCCGGTGCACGGTGTCGATCGGCGGGTTCGTGCCCAAGCCGCACACGCCGTTCCAGTGGGCGGCGCAGCTCGACCACGAGACCACCGACGACCGCCTGCGCAAGCTGCGCTCCTCGGTGCAGTCCGACAAGCGCTTCGGGCGTGCGATCGGTTTCCGCTACCACGACGGCAAGCCCGGCACGATCGAAGGCCTGCTCTCGCGCGGCGACCGGCGCGTGGGGCGCGTCATCGAGGCGGTCTGGCGCGACGGCGGCCGTTTCGACGGCTGGAGCGAGCACTTCTCGTACGACCGCTGGGAGCGCTGCACCGCCGAGGCGCTGGCCGGCGAGCCGGTCGACCTCGACTGGTACACGACGCGCGAGCGCGAGTACGCCGAGGTGCTCCCGTGGGACCACCTCGACTCCGGGCTCGACCGCGACTGGCTCTGGGAGGACTGGCAGGACGCGATCGACCCCGACGGTGCGCTGGAGGTCGAGGACTGCCGCTGGACGCCGTGCTTCGACTGCGGCGTCTGCCCGCAGATGGATTCCGAGATCCAGATCGGCCCCACGGGTCGGCAGCTGCTGCCGCTCAGCGTCGTGTGACGCGGGTCCGTCAGGCGACGGCCGCCGACGCCTCAGCGCTCGCGGACCTGCGTGTCCGGTGGACGCAGGAGCAGCGCGGCCCGGTCGATGACCCGACGTTCGCCGAGCGTTTCGACGCGTGGTTCGCGCGCGAGTCGGGACAGCGGGTCGCATGGCTCGCGCAGATCGACGACGCGCCGGTCGGGATGCTCAACGTGATGCTGTTCGAGCGGATGCCGCGACCGGGTGTGCCGGTGAGCCGGTGGGGCTACGTCGCCAACGTGTACGTCGTGCCGGAGCACCGCGACTCGGGCATCGGGGGAGACCTGATGGCTGCGGTGACCGACTACGCGGACGAGACGGGCCTGGTGCGCCTGGTCCTCAGTCCGACCGCACGGTCGGTGTCGCTCTACGAGCGGGTCGGCTTCACCGGGGGCCACGACCTGCTGCTCCGCCCTCGGGGAGCTGGTCCTCGAGCATGATCGGGCGGACGAGGTATGTGCCGAGCACGCCGATGAGAGTCGCGAGCACGACGAGCATCGCGATCGGCGCGCCCCAGCCGCCGGTCGCGTCGTGCAGGACGCCGGTGCCGAACGGGCCGAGCGCCGCGATCAGGTAACCGAGCCCCTGCACGAACCCGGACAGCGCCACCGTGCCCTCGTGGGTGCGTGAGCGCTTGGCGATCATCGTCAGCACCCACGGGAACGCCGCCCCGCCGAAGCCGAGCAGGAGCGCCCACAGCCACGGCGCCTGCGTCGGCCACCACAGCAGCCCGAGCCATCCGGCCACGGTGACCACGGCGAAGCCCCACGGCAGCCAGGCTCGGTCGCCGGTACGGGCGATCAGCAGCGGCAGGAGGAGCGCGGCGGGGATCCCGACGCCGGTCACGATCGCGAGCATGCTGCCGGCGTAGCCGTCGCTGAGGCCGGCGTCCTCGAGGATCGCGGGGAACCATCCGAACTGTGCGTACGCCTGCGCGGCCTGGGCGCCGAAGCACACGGCCATCACCCAGGCGAGGGGCGCCCGGGCCAGTCGGCTGACCCCGATGGGTGTCGCGGCGCCGGTCGTACGGACGTCGTGCCCGAGCAGCCGCAGCCACGGCAGCAGCGTGACGACCGCGAGCAGCGACCACGTGAACAGGCCCCATCGCCAGTCTCCGGCGGCCTCGGAGATCGGCACCGTGAGGGCAGCGGAGAGCGTCGCGCCTCCGACGATCGCGGCGCCGCCGATCGACGACACGAGCGCGATCCGATCGGGGAAGTGGACCTTCACCAGCGGCGGAAGGATGACGTTGCCGATCGCACACCCGGCGAGGGAAACCGCCGAGGCGACCAGGAACACCGTGGCGTCGTCGACGAAGGCGCGCACCCCGAGCCCCAGGGCGACGACGGCCATCGACGCGGCGGCCGTGGTGTGCAGGCCGATCGCCCGCACGATCGTGTTGGCGAGCGACCCGACCACCGCGAAGCACAGCACCGGCAGCGTCGTGAGCAGCCCGGCCGCGGTCGCGGACATCCCGAGGTCCTCGCGGACGGGCGACAGGACGACCCCGACGCTTCCGACGGAGGCGCGCAGGTTCAGCGCGAGCAGGATGAGGCAGACGAGGACGAACGCGCGCTTGCCGGCGGACTCGAGGATGGGGGACGTCACCCGGCCAATGTTTCACGCACGTGACGGTCGACCCCCTGCGGGTTCCGTGACGGTTCCAGGTCCACCCGGCCCCTTGACCGGAACCGAGGCGGCTCGCTAGCGTCCCGATATCGTATAGATTAGCCGCCTCGCGCCTTCAGGTCGTGGCGGCTCCGTGACGGATCGGTGGTACCTGCATGCGCGTGTTCCCCGGGGCCGACCTCGACCTCCGCAGGCGCGTGCGCGCCGCGGTGCTCGGTGCGACCTTCGTGACCCTCACCCTCTCGGCCTGCGGTGGGGGAGGAGGCGGATCAGCGAGCGGCGACACCGTCGACGACGCCCACGTCACCCTCGGAAGCTCGGCGATCAGCAACAGCCTCGATCCTGCCGCCGCACTCTCGTCGGTCGGGCGGACGTACACCAAGCAGGTCTTCGACCAGCTCGTGACGTTCGACGCGGAGGGCACGCTCCAACCGAGCCTCGCCACCGAGTGGAAGCGCGTCGACGACACAGCGATCGACTTCACCCTCCGCGAGGGGGTGACCTTCAGCAGCGGAGCCCCGCTCGACGCGGCCGCCGTCGCGGCGAACGTCGAGCGCGTGCTCTCGGGCGACCCTGCGTACGCGACGGTGGCCGGGCGCATCGCGACGGTGAAGGAGGCGAAGGCGGTCTCTCCCGACGTCGTACGGGTCGTCACCGCCGCTCCCGACGCGATCCTCCTTAACCGGATGACGCTGCTCGACATCGTCGACCCCGCGACGTTCGGCGATGACCGCCCGGCGGGCACGGGACCGTTCGAGGTCTCGGACTACGAGGCGGGCACAACGATCGAGCTCACCCGCAACGCCGACTCCTGGCGCGCGAGCGAGGCGGTGGAGAAGGTCACGATCAAGGCGATCCCCAACCCGACCACGCTCGCCAGCGCGCTGCGGACCGGCGACGTGGACGTGGCGTTCGGCCTGCCCGCCGACGTCGCCAAGCAGCTGGAGACGAACGGCTTCTCCAACGTCAACGAGCCAGCAGGATCCTCGGCGATCACCAGCCTCATCGCCGACGTCGAGCCGGCGCTCGAGGATCCGCGCGTTCGCGAGGCCATCAACCTGGCGGTCAACCGCGAGGAGTTCGTCGAGGCAGCGCTCGGTGGCTTCGGCACCCCGAACGGCAGCCAGCTCCTGCAGGAGGGCTACCTCGGGTACGACCCGTCGCTGCCCTCGTACGACTTCGACCTCGATCGGGTGAAGTCGCTGCTCTCCGAGGCCGGCGCTGAGGGCCTGGAGCTGCCGATCGCGACGACCGCGATGTTCAAGGCGCAGGCCGAGGCCGTCGCTGGCTACCTCAACGCGGCCGGGTTCAAGAGCGAGGTCGTGATCCAGGACCTCTCGGCGTTCATCCCGACGCTCCTCCAGAAGAGCGAGTACCCGCTGCTCTACTGGCAGACCGACTACTACGACCTGCGCGACATCTCGTCGGTGAGCCGCTTCGGACCCACGGCGCCGGGGCAGCAGGCCCACATCCCGGTGAACGACTACCAGAAGCTGTTCGTCCAGCAGGCGGGCCAGCTCGACGAGAAGGCACGCGAGGCCGACATCAAGGAGATGGCGAAGATCCTCAACGAGGAAGCCGGTGTCCTCTTCCTCGCCTGGACCGACAACGTCTACACGACGGCCCCGCGGATCTCGGACCTCCCGCTGTCCGGCGACAGCCTGATCCGCGCCGAGGCGATCGTCGTCACCGAGTGAGCGTGACCGGCGACGGGGCGGCGACTGCGGTCGTCGTCGCCCCGCCCCGGGCGCCTGGCACCCGTCGCCGGCGCCACGTACGGCGTGCGGGTGGCGCCGCCGCCCGGCTCGTCCTCACGCTCCTCGGCCTGCTGACGCTGCTCTTCTTCCTCGTACGGCTCAGTGGCGACCCTGCCGGAGTGCTCGCCGGGCCGTCCGCGACGCCCGAGCAGCTGGAGGCCGTACGGGCGGGTCTGGGGCTCGATCGCCCTCTCCCGGCCCAGTACGTGGCGTTCCTCGGCGACGCGGTCCGGCTCGACTTCGGCACCTCGGTGTTCACGGGAGAGTCCGCGCTCGGCACGGCGCTGGACGCCCTTCCTGCGACGCTCCTCCTGCTCGTGACGACGATGGTCACGTCGGTCGTCATCGGCATCCCCTGTGGCGTGCTCCTCGACCGCGGGGGCCGTGCGACGCGTGCGGTGATCGGATCGTGGATGACGCTGGCGCAGGCGGTCCCGACCTTCGTCCTCGGTGTCCTGCTCATCTACCTGCTGGCGGTCCGGCTCGGGTGGCTCCCCGCGTTCGGCAGCGGCACGCCTGCCACGCTGGTGATGCCGACGCTCGCGCTCGCCGCGTTCGCCGTCGCGCGGACAGCCCGCATGGTGGCCGCGGAGCTGGAGCAGGTGGAGGACCAGGACTTCCTCCGTACCGCCTCGGCCAAGGGCGCGTCGTCGCGCCGGGTCCTCTGGCGGCACGCCCTGCCCAACGCGTTCCCTGCGGTCGCCGCGGCGCTCGTCGTCGAGATGTCCTACCTGATCTCCGGAGCCGTCGTCGTGGAGGTCCTGTTCGCCTACGACGGCATCGGCAAGGAGCTCGTGGACGCGATCTTCGCCCGCGACTACCCGCTCGTCCAAGCCACCGTCTTCGTGATCGGAGTGTTCGTCGTGACCGTCAACATCCTCGGCGACGCGCTGCTCACGATGCTCGACCCGCGCACCGCGAGGGCCCGCACATGAGACGCCGCCGTCCCGACCTTCGCGTGTGGGCCCCGCTGGTGGTCCTCGCCCTCATCGTGCTCGCGTGCTTCGCGGGCCCGACGCTGCTCGGACCCGACGGTGCCCAGCAGGCGCTCGGTGAGCGGCTCGCGCCACCCGCCTGGCTCTCCGGGGCCGTCGACGGCAAGCCGCTCGGCACGGACGCCTTCGGCCGCGACATGCTCACCCGCACCCTGGAGGGCGGACGTGTGTCGCTCCAGGTCGGGTTCGGCGCCGCGACCGGGGCGGTCGTCATCGGCCTGCTGCTCGGGCTCGTGGCGGGCTACTGGGGCGGCTGGTGGGACCGGGCGATCATGACGGTCGCCGACGTCTGGCTCGCCTTCCCGTTCCTCGTGATCGCCCTGGCCGCCGTCGCCGTCGTGGGCTCGGACATCCCCGTCCTCGTCGCGCTGCTGACGCTCGGCGGCTGGGTGCTCCCCACCCGGGTGACTCGGACGATCGTCCAGCGGGTCCGCGGCGAGGACTACGTCGTCGCCGCGGCAGGTGCGGGCGCGAGCGACCTCTATCTCGTACGGCGCCACATCCTGCCGCAGGTGCTCCCCGCCAATCTCGTCGTCTGGTCCTTCACGGTTGGCGCGCTGGTCGTCATCGAAGGCGCGCTGTCGTTCTTGGGGCTCGGTGTGAAGCCGCCGACCCCGTCCTGGGGCAACATCGTCTCCGACGGCACCCCCTACCTCGAGACGGCGTGGTGGATCGTCGCCTGGCCTGCCCTGATGATCGTGGTTACGGTCATGTGCGCCAACGCGCTCGGCACGGGCCTGCGCAGGCGCTGGCAGGCCGGTGCCGGCGTCCTCGACCCGTCCGCTTCGCTCGACACGAGGGTGGCCCCATGACGCCGGCGCTGGAGATCGAGGACCTGTGGGTCGAGGCCGGCCCCGCAGACGATCCGCTCGTCCTGGTCAGAGGCGTCGACCTGGCTGTCGAGCCGGGGACGGTCGTGGGCCTGGTCGGCGAGTCGGGCTCGGGCAAGACCGTCACATGCATGTCCGCGCTGGGGCTCGCCGGCCGTGGTGTCCGGATCACCCGCGGGTCCGTCCGTGCGCAGGGCACGGAGCTGGTTGGCGCAGACGAGGCCACGATGCGCCGCGTCCGAGGCGGCGTGGTCGGCACCGTCTTCCAGGACCCGCTGAGCTCGCTCAACCCGCTCCAGCGCATCGGCGACCAGATCGCGGAGGCGCTCGTGCTCCACCGCGGAGGCAGGCGTCGCGCGCACCGCGAGCGGGTGGTCTCGCTCCTCGCTCACGTCGGCGTCCCGGCTCCCGAGCAGCGCGCCAGGGCCTACCCCCACGAGCTGTCGGGCGGCCTGCGCCAACGCGTCGCGATCGCGATGGCGCTCGCCAACGACCCGGCGGTGCTCGTCGCCGACGAGCCGACGACCGCGCTCGACGTGACCGTCCAGGCGCAGGTGCTCGACGTGATCCGAGCAGCGACGCGCGACGAGGGCCGCGCCACGCTCCTGGTGACTCACGACCTGGGCGTCGTCGCGGAGGCCGCCGACCGTGTGGCGGTGATGTATGCCGGGCAGATCGTCGAGGAGGGCCCGGTCGCGTCGGTGTTCGCAGCGCCCCAGCACCCCTATACCCGCGGTCTGCTCGCCAGTCGCCCCGTCGTCGCACCCGGCCGTCGCAGGCTCAGCGCCATGCCCGGGCGGCCGCCGCTCCCGGGTGCGTGGCCGCTCGGATGCGCGTTCGAGGCGCGGTGCCCGAGCGCCGACGACGCGTGCGGCGAGGAGCCCCCGGTCCACCGCGGCAACGACGGCTGGGCGCGCTGCTGGCGGCTCCCGAGCGACGGAGCCCCCGATGGCTCCGCTGAGACCCAGGAGAGCGCCGTATGAGTCCCGTCCTTGAGCTCTCCACCCTCGCCAAGGGGTACGACGTCCCGGGTGGCGGTGCTCGTCTGACCGCGGTCGACGGGGTGAGCCTCAGCATCGGCGCCGGGGAGACGTACGCCCTCGTGGGCGAGAGCGGGTGCGGCAAGTCGACGCTCGCCCGGATGGCCGCCATGCTCACCGCACGTGACTCCGGTGAGGTGTTCTGGTCGGGGCAGCCGGTGTCGGGGATGAGCCGCCGCGCCCTGCGGAGCGTCCGCGACCACACACAGGTCGTGTTCCAGGATCCCGCTGCGGCGCTGTCGCCGCGTCTGCGTGTGGCCGAGGCGATCGAGGAGCCGCTGCGGATCCGTGGCCGTACCGGCTCGCGCTCGGTCGCCGAGCTGCTCGACTCCGTCGGCCTCGACCGGTCGATGGGCGGCCGCTACCCCCGCGAGCTCAGCGGCGGCCAGCGCCAGCGGGTCGTGATCGCGCGGGCGCTCGCGCTCGACCCACGCCTTCTCGTGCTCGACGAGCCGGTCGCGTCGCTCGACGTCTCCGTCCAGGCCCAGGTCCTCAACCTCTTGGCCGATCTGCAGGCCTTGAACGGGCTCGCCTACCTGCTGATCGCGCACGACCTCGCCGTGGTGAGCAGCGTGGCGGACCGTATCGGGGTCATGTACCTCGGCCAGATCGTCGAGGAGGGCCCCGCTGACGAGCTCGTCACACAGCCTCGGCATCCGTACACCCAGATGCTGATCACCTCCGTGCCCGCCTTCACGCCGGGGGAGCGGGTCTCGCGGCCCCCGATCCTCGGCGACCCGCCGAGCCCGACTGCCCGTCGTACGGGGTGTGCCTTCGCTGCCCGCTGCGTGTCGGCGACGTCGGTGTGCCACGAGGAGGCTCCCGCGCCGCGTGACCTCGAGGGTGTCCTCGTACGGTGCCACCACGCGTCCGGCACCTGACCGGCGGACAGGGGGCCTCGGTTACGCTCGCACCGTGACGAGTCCCGACCGCACCCCGGCCAACCCCGAGGCGCCCAACCCGCAGCTCCCGACCGTTCAGAAGCTGCGGATCCGGTACGCGAAGCGGGGGCGGCTGCGCTTCACCAGCCACCGGGACTTCGGCCGGGCCTTCGAGCGGGCCGTACGCCGTGCGGGGGTCCCGATCGCACACTCGTCCGGATTCACCCCGCACCCCAAGATCTCGTACGCCGGCGCGTCCCCGACAGGGGCCGCCAGTGAGGCCGAGTACCTCGAGATCGGCGTGATCCGCCCGCTCGACCCCGAAAAGGTCGCCGGGGTGCTCGACACCGCTCTTCCGCCCGGTCTCGACATCCTCGAGGTGGTCGCCGTCAAGGAGGGGAGCGGGTCGTTCGCGGACCGGCTCGAGGCCAGCCAGTGGCGCCTCGAGCTGCCCGGTGTGGCGCCTGACGAGGCGCAGCGCGCCGTGGCCGCGTTCCTCGCGGCCGACGAGGTCCCGGTCGAGCGGATGACCAAGAAGGGGCTGCGCACCTTCGACAGCCGGAGCGCCGTCGTTCGCCTGGAGTGCCGGATGTCACCCGACGTTCAGGCGCCGTGTGCGATACTGGACCTGGTCGTACGTCACGGCACCCCGTCCGTACGACCCGACGATGTTCTCGCCGGGCTCCGCGCCATCGCGGGTCTTGCGCTGTCGGCAGCCCCTGTGGCCACCCGGCTGGTGCAAGGTCCTCTTGATGCGCAGGCCGGCACGGTCGGCGATCCGTTCGCGCCCGACCGCGACGCGTCGTAGGCGCAAGACGCCTGCGGCGGCGACCGCGGCGGCGGACGGGGCGCCAGTGACAGGCCGACAACAACGGAGGGCGTCGTCGAAGCCCGGTCACCCGGGCCGACCGCAGGCTTGCGTCCGCTGTGCGACCACCGGTTGCACGCGGCGACGACATCGCCTCGCGACCTGCTTCGGCGGCCGCGAGGCCGAAGGAGCGAACCATGCTCGACGAGCAGAATCCCTCGGCACCCTCCGCGGACGCCGAGTCCCACCCCGACAACGCCTCTGACTCGGGCGCGACGGTCACGACCCGCCGCCGTCGCGCGGCCTCACGCCCAGCCGGCCCACCGACGGCCGCAGTCTTCTCCGAGGCCCGCGAGCCAGCCAAGCCGGCGCGCGCCACCCGCACGCGCAAGGCGGCCGCGAAGGTCACGAAGGCCGACGAGCCGACCGAGCAGGCCGACACCGCCGATTCCACCCCTGCCGCTCCCACGGTCACCAAGACCACCCGGACGCGCAAGAAGGCGGCCTCCCGCTCCGCGGGCCCCGCCACCCCCGTCGCGGAGACGACCGACACGCACATCCCGGCCGAGGCCGCGGACGTGGAGGCTGTCGCGCAGGCACCTGCGGCTGAGGACGCCGAGGCTGAGACCCCGGCCGACGTCGTCGAGGTCCTCGAGACCGACGAGGCCGAGCCCGAGGCCGAGCCCGAGGAAGAGCCCGAGGCCGAGGCCTCCGCCCCGACCCGGCGCGCTGCGTTCGTCGCGCCACTGTTCCAGGCGCCGGAGCCCACGACGCCTCCCCGTCGCAAGCGCCGCCCCGAGCCTGTCGAGGCCGAGGACGACGACCACGAGGGTGTTGACGCCGAGCGTCCCGACGACCGCCGTACCCGGAGCGAACGCGACGATCGTGACGACGCTGACGTGAGCGACGACGACGCCGAGGATGGCGACGAGGACAGCGACGAGGGAGACGGCACCACGCCGGCCCGCCGCCGCCGTCGTCGCGGCGGCCGCCGCCGCCGCAAGCCGACCACCGACGAGGACGTCGACACCGACGACGAGGACGACTCCCAGGACGGCGAGCAGGATGCCGCCGAGGCGTCTGCCGAGCCCTCCGACGACGACGACGCCGACACCGAGGGCGCCGACGCGGGCGAGGATGCGGACTCGTCCAGCGGGTCGAGCCGTCGCCGTCGCCGTCGCCGTCGTCGCGGGGAGGACAGCGACGCCGCCACCACCACCGACGACCCCGAGAACACCGTCGTCCGGGTCCGCGAGCGCCGCAGCCCCGAGGACGAGATCACCAGCGTCGCCGGTTCGACGCGGCTCGAGGCCAAGAAGCAGCGCCGCCGCGAGGGCCGCGAGGCCGGCCGCCGCCGTACGCCGATCGTGTCCGAGGCCGAGTTCCTGGCCCGCCGCGAGTCGGTCAAGCGGGAGATGGTGATCCGCCAGCGCGACGAGCTGACCCAGATCGCGGTCCTCGAGGACGACGTGCTCGTCGAGCACTACGTGTCGCGCGAGTCTCAGAACTCGATGATCGGCAACGTCTACATCGGGCGCGTCCAGAACGTGCTGCCGTCGATGGAGGCCGCGTTCGTCGACATCGGCAAGGGGCGCAACGCCGTCTTGTATGCCGGCGAGGTCGACTGGAGCAAGCTCGGTGACGGCAAGCCCCGCAAGATCGAAGAGGTCCTCAAGTCCGGGCAGACCGTGCTCGTCCAGGTGACGAAGGACCCGGTCGGCCACAAGGGTTCGCGCCTGACCAGCCAGATCAGCCTGCCGGGCCGTTTCCTCGTGTACGTCCCGGGGGGCCAGAGCAGCGGCATCTCCCGCAAGCTGCCGGACACCGAGCGCAACCGCCTCAAGTCGCTGCTCAAGGGCATCCTCCCCGAGGACGCCGGTGTGATCATCCGCACCGCGGCCGAGGGCGCGACCGAGGACCAGCTCACGCGTGACGTCGAGGCGCTCGACGCCCGCTGGAAGGACATCGAGAAGAAGGCGGGCTCCGGATCCGCTCCGCAGCTGCTCTACGGAGAGCCGGACCTCACCATCAAGGTGGTCCGTGACCTTTTCAACGAGGACTTCGCTCGGCTCGTTGTCGACGGGGCCGACGCCTCGGAGATCATCGAGGGCTACGTCAGCCACGTGGCGCCCGACCTCAAGGACCGGGTCGAGACGTGGAAGGGCTCGGAGTCGGGCGACGCCTTCTCGGCGTACCGGATCGACGAGCAGATCGCCAAAGCCCTCGACCGCAAGGTCTGGCTGCCGTCAGGCGGCTCGCTCATCATCGACCGGACCGAGGCGATGACCGTCGTCGACGTCAACACCGGCAAGTTCACCGGGTCGGGCGGCAACCTCGAGGAGACCGTCACCAAGAACAACCTGGAGGCGGCCGAGGAGATCGTGCGCCAGCTCCGGCTGCGCGACATCGGCGGCATCATCGTCATCGACTTCATCGACATGGTGCTCGAGAGCAACCGCGACCTCGTGCTGCGCCGCCTCGTCGAGTGCCTGGGCCGTGACCGTACGCGCCACCAGGTCGCCGAGGTGACTTCACTGGGGCTCGTTCAGATGACCCGCAAGCGGATCGGTACGGGGCTCCTCGAGGCGTTCAGCGAGCCCTGCGAGCACTGCGCCGGCCGCGGCCTCATCGTCCACGACCACCCGGACGAGCCCAAGAAGTCGGCCGACGAGAGCAGGCGTTCTCGCGGCGGACGTGGCAAGCGCAACGACGGCGATCAGCCGAAGCAGGCGAAGGGTGGCGAGCCGAAGAGCAGGTCGGGCCGCAAGCCTCAGGACGAGGACGCGTCGAAGGACGAGTCCACGACCGAGGACGCGCCCGTCGACGAGGCGAAGCCCGATGAGAGCGCACCTGTTGCTGACGTCCCCGCGACGGAGGCGTCGTCGGCCGACGGCGAGACTCCGGCTCCCCGCAAGCGCCGTCGTCGTCGCTCAGGCGGGACCGACAGGTCCGCTGACCAGTCTGCGGAGCAGCCGTCAGAGCAGTCTGCGGAGGCCGCCTCGCAGGGTGGTGTGGAATCGCCCGGTACGCTGGACGGCGGAGTACCCGACCCCGTTTTGACCGGCGACGGGGAGACTCCGTAGACTAGATGATCGGCACGCCTGTGTGCGTGCCGGTCTGTGTGCCCAGCCGAGTGCCCAGCATTGTTGCTCAGCGCCTGGCGGTGGCACCACCCCTAAGTTTTGGACAGCCCAGCTCCGACAGTGGAGCAGCAACGAGTGAGGATGTGAGTCGGCGGTGTACGCGATCGTGCGCAGTGGCGGCCAGCAGCAGAAGGTCGCGGTCGGCGACGTCATCGAGATCGACAAGGTCAAGACCACGGTCGGTGAGTCGGTCGAGCTCCCCGCCGTGCTCCTCGTCGACGGCGACGCGGTGACCTCGGACGCTGACTCGCTCGCCAAGGTCTCCGTGACCGCCGAGGTCATCGGCGCGACCAAGGGCCCCAAGATCATCATCCAGAAGTACAAGAACAAGACCGGTTACAAGAAGCGCCAGGGGCACCGCCAGCACTACACCCAGGTCAAGATCACCGGCATCTCGAAGTGACGCGAAAGTAGGCTCGAGCACATGGCACACAAGAAGGGCGCCGCTTCTACCAAGAACGGCCGTGACTCCAACTCGCAGCGCCTCGGTGTGAAGCGCTTCGGTGGTCAGCAGGTGAGCGCCGGCGAGATCATCGTCCGCCAGCGTGGCACCCACTTCCACCCCGGCACCAACGTCGGCCGTGGTGGCGACGACACGCTGTTCGCACTCGCCGCTGGTGCGGTCGAGTTCGGCACGCGTCGTGGTCGTCGCGTGATCAACATCGTCCCGTCGGAGTGATCTGACGGACTTCGACGTAGACGAGGGGCGGGTCCGCAGCACGCGGGCTCGCCCCTCGTCCCGTCTCGTCGGGATTCTGCCGACCGGATCGGCGCGAGCACACCCGTACGAGAGACAATCCTGAGGAGGTGGCACGGATGGCAGTCCCGACGTTCGTCGACAAGGTGACCCTGCACGTCAAGGGCGGTGACGGCGGCAACGGCATCGCCTCGGTGCACCGCGAGAAGTTCAAGCCGCTCGGCGGCCCCGACGGAGGCAACGGAGGCCACGGCGGCGACGTCGTCCTGCGGGTCTCTCCTGACGTGACCACGCTGGTCGACTACTACCACGAGCCCCACCGCCGAGGCGGCAAGGGAACCCACGGCAGCGGCGGCAACCGCAACGGCGGGCAGGGCGACGACCTGGTGCTCCCGGTGCCGGAGGGCACCGTCGTTCGAGGCGCCGATGGCGAGCTCCTCGCCGACCTCGTCGGCCAGGGCACCGAGCTCGTCGTCGCGCAGGGCGGACGGGGCGGCCTCGGCAACGCGGCGCTCGCCTCGAGCAAGCGCAAGGCTCCGGGGTTCGCGCTCAAGGGCGAGCCGGGAGACGAGCGCTCGATCACCCTCGAGCTCAAGGTCGTCGCCGACATCGGCCTCGTCGGATTCCCCAGCGCGGGCAAGTCCAGCCTGATCGCGGCGCTGTCGCGCGCCCGTCCCAAGATCGCCGACTATCCGTTCACGACGCTCGTCCCGAACCTCGGGGTGGTCGTGGCGGGTGACACCACGTACACGGTCGCCGACGTCCCCGGCCTCATCGAGGGCGCGGCCGACGGCCGCGGCCTGGGCCACGACTTCCTGCGGCACGTGGAGCGGTGCGCGGCGCTCGTGCACGTCATCGACTGTGCGACCATCGAGCCCGGTCGCGATCCGCTGACCGACCTCGACGTCATCGAGGGCGAGCTCAGCGCGTACGGCGGCCTCGACGACCGGCCGCGACTGGTCGCCCTCAACAAGGTCGACGTCCCCGACGCCAAGACGATCGCCGAGTTCGTCCGGGGCGAGCTGGAGGAGCGTGGCCTGGAGGTCTTCGAGATCTCCGCGGCGAGCCACGAGGGCCTCAAGGCGCTGTCGTACGCGATGGCAGAGGTCGTCGCGTCGTCCCGCAAGGCCACCACGCCCGCTCCGGCCACACGGACGATCCTGCAGCCTCGCTCGGCCGACGGCGGCGACGACTTCACCATCACTCATGTGGGCGGTCAGTGGATCGTCCGCGGCGAGAAGCCCGAGCGGTGGGTGCGCCAGACCGACTTCACCAACGACGAGGCCGTCGGATTCCTCGCCGACCGCCTGAACCGGCTCGGTGTCGAGACGCGGCTGCTCGCGATGGGAGCCGAGGCCGGCGACGATGTCGTCATCGGCAGCGTCGACGATGCCGTGGTGTTCGACTTCGACCCGCAGATCAGTGCCGGGGCCGAGCTGCTCGGCTCGCGTCGCGGCGAGGACGACCGACTCATCGAGAACCATCGCCGTACCAACAAGCAGCGCCGCGACGACCTCGCCCGCAAGCGCGAGTTCGAGCAGACGGCGCGCGAGGTCCGCGAGGGGGACAGGGTCGTCCCCGACAACCTGTGGTCGGAGGACGACGAGGAGTGAGGCAGGCATTGTGGGGGTGACGTCGTGAGGATCGTCGTCAAGGTCGGCTCGTCGTCGCTCAGCTCGGCGGACGGGGGGCTCGACCTGTCACGCTTGCACACGCTCGTCGACGCGCTCGCTGCCGCCCGCGAGCGGGGCGACGAGGTCGTGCTCGTGAGCTCCGGCGCTATCGCGTCAGGGCTGAGGCCTCTCGGCCTTCCCGCGCGCCCACGCGACCTCGCGACCCAGCAGGCGGCGGCGAGCGTGGGGCAGGGGCTGCTGGTGGCGCGCTACACCGAACGGTTCGCGCGCCACGACCTCGTCGTCGGCCAGGTGCTGCTGACCGTGGACGACGTCGTCCGCCGCACCCACTACCGCAACGCCTACCGGACACTGGCCCGCCTGCTGGACCTCGGCGTCGTGCCCGTCGTCAACGAGAACGACACGGTCGCCACAGGTGAGATCCGCTTCGGCGACAACGACCGGCTGGCGGCGCTCGTCGCCCACCTCGTCCACGCCGACCGGCTCGTGCTGCTCTCGGACGTCGACGGACTGTACGACGGCAACCCGACGCTTCCGGGGACGTCCTTGATCCCCGATGTCCGCAGCGACGGTGACCTGGAGGGCCTCGACCTCGCCAAGCCGAGCCAGTCCAAGGTCGGTACGGGCGGGATGGTGACCAAGGTCGAGGCCGCCCGCATCGCCACGGGAGCCGGCATCCCCGTGGTGCTCACGAGTGCGGCGCAGGTGGGAGAGGCGCTCGAGGGCAAGCCGGTCGGCACGACCTTCCACCCGACCGGTCGCCGGCGGCCCACCCGCCTGCTCTGGCTCGCCCATGCGACCACGGGCAAGGGCACTCTGGTGCTCGACGCGGGTGCCGTGCGCGCGCTGGTCGAGCGCCGGGCATCGCTCTTGCCCGCCGGTGTGGTCGGGGTCCAGGGTGCCTTCGACTCCGGTGACCCGGTCGACCTCGCGGCCGAGGACGGCACGGTCGTCGCCAGAGGTTTGGTGAACTACGACGCCTCGGAGCTGCCGCGGATGATCGGTCGCTCGACTCACGACCTGGCCGCCGAGCTGGGTGCCGAGTACGAGCGCGAACTGGTGCACCGCGACGACCTCGTCGTGCTCTGAGCCAATCCTCGTAACTTCATCACGTGCCGAACACCTGCCGGATAGGGTGTTCCGCGGACATCCAAAGCCGAGGGAGGGCTCGTGGTCGGCCAGCACAAGCTGTGGCACGTCGCACTGACAGTGGCGGGGGCACCGCACGACGACGACGCCGTACGGACGGCGATGCTGCGCCTGCGTGACGAGCACGCTTTCCTCCACTCGCTGCGCTACGACGTCGACCGAGCCGAGATCTGCTACTGGGAGCAGGCGAGCGAGATGCTCGACGTCGCGGCCATGGCGATGCGCGTGTGGGGGGAGCACCGTGGCTCCGCCGGGCTGCCGCGGTGGGACGTGGTCGGGCTCGAGGTGCTCGACCAGCCGACGTACCACCTACGGACGCCCATGGGCGAGACGTTCGACGACCCCGGCGCGGGGATGGTCGCCCCGACTCCGGTCCACTTCTGAGTCACTATCCTGAAGTCGTGAGCCACGACCTCGAATCCCACGTCCACGCCGCCGCCCGGTCGGCCCGCGCAGCAGCCCTCGATCTGCGTGCGGTCCCACGCGCGGCCAAGGACGCGGCCCTCCACGCGATGGCTGACGCGCTCGTCGCGCACACCGACGAGATCCTCGCTGCCAATGCGACGGACGTGGAGAAGGGGCGCGCCTCTGGGCTCGGCGAGCACCTCATCGACCGGTTGCGTCTCGATGCCGATCGTGTCGCCGCGATGGCACAGGGCACCCGCGACATCGCGGCACTTCCCGATCCGGTCGGTGAGGTCGTCCGGGGATCGACGCTGGCCAACGGGCTCCAGCTTCGCCAGGTACGGGTGCCGATCGGTGTCATCGGGATGATCTACGAGGGTCGCCCGAACGTGACCGCTGACGCGGCCGCGATCTGCCTGAAGGCGGGCAATGCGGTGCTGCTGCGCGGCTCCGGCTCGGCCGCGGCCTCGAACGCTGCGATCACGGCGATCCTCCGTGACGCGGTCGCCTCCGCGGGACTGCCGGCCGATGCGATCTCGGCGATCGACCCCTCCGACCGCTCGAGCTCGACGGCGCTCCTTCGGGCACGTGGACTCGTCGACCTCGTGATCCCGCGAGGGGGAGCGGGCCTGATCCAGACGGTCGTCCGGGAGTCCCTGGTGCCGGTGATCGAGACGGGGACCGGCAACGTCCACGTCTACGTCGATGCCGAGGCCGACCTCGACATGGCGCTCGAGATCGTCGTCAACGCCAAGACGCAGCGCACGAGCGTCTGCAACGCGGCGGAGTCGCTCCTGGTGCACAAGGCGGTCGCCGACGAGTTCTTGCCGAGGGTCGTCGCCGCCCTTCTGGAGCGGGAGGTCACCATCCACGGCGATGCCGCGTTCCTCGCGGCCGACGAGGCGGTCGTGACGGCGACGGACGACGACTACGCGACCGAATACCTCTCGCTCGACATCGCGGCCCGCGTCGTCGACTCGTTCGAGGATGCGGTCGCCCACATCCGGACGTACTCGTCGGGCCACACCGAGGCGATCGTCACGCGCTCGCTGGCGACGGCCCAGCGGTTCACCGCGGCGGTGGACGCCGCCGCGATCATGATCAACGCGTCCACGCGCTTCACGGACGGCGGTGAGCTGGGCATGGGTGCCGAGATCGGCATCTCCACCCAGAAGCTCCACGCGCGGGGCCCGATGGGTCTGCCCGAGATGACCACGACCACCTTCGTCGTCACAGGTGACGGCCACGTGCGCTGAGCCCGGGGTCGTTCGTACCCGCAGCAGGCTCGGACGGTAGATTGGCGCTCATGTCGTTCACCGGATCCGTCTTCACCGACCTCCTGGCGCAGAGCGCCGAGCAGGAGGAAGCCCTGTCGCCGTACGTCGTCAGCGGTGCGGTGCTCCTTCTCTTCGTCCTCCTCCTCGTCGGGCTCTTCGCCTTCGGCAAGGGGCGCGAGCACTCCTGATGAGCCTGCCGCTCGAGGCCGGCCGGCGCCCCCGCGTGGGGGTGATGGGTGGGACGTTCGACCCCATCCATCACGGTCACCTCGTGGCGGGATCGGAGGTCCAGTCGTGGTTCGGACTCGACGAGGTCGTGTTCGTCCCGACGGGTGAGCCGTGGCAGAAGGCCGACCGCAAGGTCTCGCCCGGCGAGGACCGCTACTTGATGACGGTCATCGCCACCGCCTCCAACCCGAAGTTCTGGGTGAGTCGTGTCGACATCGACCGCTCGGGGCCGACGTACACGATCGACACCCTGCGCGACCTCCGCGCCCACTACGGCGGCGAGGTCGACCTCTACTTCATCACCGGCGCCGACGCCCTCGCGCAGATCCTCACCTGGCGCGACACCGAGGAGATGTTTGACCTCGCGCACTTCGTGGGGTGCACCCGTCCTGGGCACGTCATCGACATGAAGACGCTCGACGCCCTGCCCAAGGACCGGGTCACCATCGTCGAGATCCCCGCTCTGGCGATCTCCTCGACCGACTGCCGGGAGCGGGTCGGTGGGGGCGAGCCCGTCTGGTATCTGGTCCCTGACGGCGTCGTCCAGTACATCGCCAAGCACCGCCTCTACGTGGACGCCACCGGGGCGACCACTCCTCGCAAATCTCACCACCCGAACGGGAGACAGCCGTGACCGCATCGCCGCGTGCGCTGGAGCTGACGCAGGTGGCGGCAGCTGCCGCCGCCGACAAGCTCGCGCACGAGATCATCGCCTTCGACGTTTCTGAGCACCTCGTCATCACCGACGTGTTCGTGATCGCGTCGGCGTCCAACGACCGCCAGGTGCGTGCGGTGGTCGACGCCGTGCAGGAGAAGCTGCTCGAGCACGGCGCGAAGGTCGTCCGTCGTGAGGGCGAGCGTGAGGGGCGCTGGGTCCTGCTCGACTACGCCGACATCGTGGTGCACGTCCAGCACGACGAAGACCGCTCGTTCTACGCGCTCGAGCGGCTATGGGGCGACTGCCCGGCGATCCCGCTGTCCGGCCTCGGCGATGCCGCCGGCAAGGCACCTGCGACGTCGCAGGGCGTACGAGAGGGCGAGGACACCGACGGCGTGCCGTTGGCCGGCGAGCCGCCGGTCGCCGACGCATGAGTCGGCGGGTCATCGTCTGGCGCCACGGTCAGACCGACTGGAACCTCGCAGGTCGCCTGCAGGGCCAGACGGACACGATGCTCAACGCGACCGGGCGCGCGCAGGCCGCAGAGATGGCGTCGCGGCTTGCCGTGCTCAACCCGACGCGCATCGTCAGCTCGGACCTGCAGCGGGCGAGCGCGACCGCCGCGGCGCTCTCGAGGATCGTCGACGTGCCTGTGGAGACCGACGTCCGGCTCCGCGAGGTCGCCTTCGGCGAACGTGAGGGGCTGACGCGCCACGAGATCCACGCGCGCTACCCCGACCTCGAGGCGCGTTTCCGACGCGGCGAGGAGATCGTGTCGCCCGGTGGCGAGTCGCACGCCGACGCGGCCGAGCGGTTCGGCGCAGCGCTGCGCGAGCTGATCGCCGTCATGGACAAGGACGAGACGGTGGTCGTCGTCGCCCACGGCGCCGTCATCCGGGTCGGCGTGTGCGCCTTCGTGGGCCTCCCGCAGGAGCACTGGCGCTCGTTCGGCGGCTTCAGCAACGGCTGCTGGGCGGTGCTCCAGGAGGGCTTCGGGCGGTGGCAGGTCACCGAGTGGAACGCCGGCAACCTCCCGGTCCCGGAGATGAGCGACGACGCCGATGCCTCGGACGACGGGGCTCGTACCCGGGAGGGGGACCCCGATTTCGGTTCCCGTGGAGCGACCCGCTAAGATCGAGTCTGCTCGCTGAGTGAAAAACTGCTCAGCGCGGGGCTATGGCGCAGTTGGTAGCGCGCTTCCATGGCATGGAAGAGGTCCGGGGTTCGAATCCCCGTAGCTCCACCGATCACAGACCCTGTCCGCCAGACACCGGCGGACAGGGTCTTGTCGTTTCTGCCTCGATCCTCCCTCCGAGCCGAACAAAGTGCACCCTCGCGGGCGAGGTGATCGGCGGCGCCTTGATGTCCAGCCCCACGGCGACGACGTGGCCGCAGTGGCGGACCTGCCTCCGTCGCCCTTCGCGAAGAGCGGCTGAGTCGTAGAGTGCGCAGGTGAGCGGGCTCGCGGTGACCTGGTGGGGGCACTCGACCACGACGGTCGAGCTGGGGGCGACCCGAGTGCTCACCGATCCTGTCTTTGTGGACCGCTTCGTCCATCTGCGTCGCCACGCGACCTCGCCGACGGACGAGGCGACGGCCGCTGACCTCGTGCTGGTCTCGCACCTCCACATGGACCACTTCCACCTGCCGTCGCTGCGCCGGCTCGCCGCGGGCACGCCGGTCGTCGTCCCCGCCGGCAGTCGCGATCTCCTCGCCCGTACCGGGCTCGACGTCCATGAGGCGAGCCCGGGGGACCTGCTCACCGTCGCCGGCGTGCGTGTCGAGGTGTCGGCGGCCGACCACCCCGCGACTCGCCATCGATGGTCGCGCAAGGCCGCGCAGCCCGTCGGGTTCCGGGTCGAGGGCGCGGGGCGGTCGCTGTGGTTTCCCGGCGACACGGGCCCGGCCACGGACGTCTCCGACGTGAGGCCGGTCGATCTCGCGCTCGTCCCGGTGGGCGGGTGGGGACCGACGCTCGGCGACGATCACGTCGGCCCCGCCGACGCAGCAGACCTCGTACGACGCGTCGGCGCGCGGTGGGCGGTCCCCGTGCACTGGGGGACGTTCTGGCCACTCGGGATGGGACGGGTCGCGCCAGGTGTCCGTCGGCAGCTCTTCGAGACACCGGGCGAGCGGTTCCTCGATGCCGTCGACGAGGACGAGGTGCGCGGCGTGCTCGCCGAGCACGGCCGCCGGATCGCGCTCGACCGCTGAGCGCTGATGGGCGGAGAACGCGGCTCGCCCGTGCGACGATGACGTCGTGACCGGTACGGCACGCGACCTGTTCGACCGCGCTCGTCGGCACGCACTGGTCGGTCGTGACGACGAGCTGGCGGCCCTGCGCGCCTTCCTGGACGACGACAGCCGGATGCTGGCGTACCTGCACGGACCCGGCGGGGTGGGCAAGTCCGTGCTGCTCGATGCGGTCGTCACGGACGCGATCACCGCCGGGCGAACGGTCGTCAGCCTCGACTGCGCTGACCTGGACCCGGGATCTGTCGGGTTCAGGGAGCGGCTGAGCGAGACGTGCGGGTTGACGGACGGCTCCGCGGGCGACCCCGAGTCCGTCCTCGCGATCGATCGCTTCGAGCTCGCCGAGCAGACGGCGGGCTGGTTCTGGCGCTCCTTCGTCCCCGCTCTTCCCGCGGGTGCGCACGTCCTCCTCGCGGGGCGGCGACCTCCTCCGGCCTCGTGGCGTACGGACCCTGCCTTCGCCGCGTACGGCCTAGTCGTCCCGGTCCGGAACCTCGACCCCGAGGCGGCCGCGGCACTGGTGCGGTCACGAGGCGTGAGCGACGAGGAGACCGCCGCGGGAGTGGTCCGTGACAGCCGGGGCCATCCGCTGGCGATCGTCGTCGCGACCGACGCGCGCACGGGCGCGAGCAGCGCGGCCGGCACGAGCCCGCTGCGCTCCGACCCGGACGTGACCGCAGCGCTCCTCGGCCGGTTCCTCGACGAGGGCGTCACCCCGCTCCAGCGGGCCGCGCTGCACGTCTGCGGCCACGCTCGACGGGTGGACCGAGGCATGCTGCGCGAGGTCCTCGCGCAGGACGACGGCGACGCGGACGGGTTGCTGGAGTGGCTTCGGGAACGCCCGTACGCGGAGTCGCACCCCGACGGTCTGACCCTCCACGAGGTCGTGCGCGACGCGCTCGACAGGGACCTCCGGTGGCGTGACCGAGACGCGTTCGTGGACCTCCACCGCCGGATCCGCGCTGTCATCGTGGAGCGGATGAGCCGGCCGGAGGGCGCGGACCAGGACCGCCTCGCCGCCGATCTCCTGCACCTTCACCGCGGGAACCCTGAGGCGCAGGACCTGTACGCGTTCGACGACCTGGGCGCACTGATGGCGCGTCCGCTCGCGTCGGGCGATCTCGAGTGGGTCGTGGACGCGTTCGCCGCTGAGGCACGCGCGAGCGTGGCGGCGTACTGGCTGCGCGAGCAGCCCGAGGCGTGGACGGTGTTCGAGGACGCCACTGGCCGGCGCAGCGGCGTCTGCCTGGCCGTACGCCTCGACCGGGCTGCTCCCGACGTCGCGGACCACGACGTCGTCACGGGCTGGGCGCTCGCCGCGCTCGCCCAGCGTCGTCCGCCCGAGCCGGGGGAGGCGGTGATCCATCAGATCGGGCTCGACGCCACGGCCCCCGGGCGCATCGGGCCCGTGTCCGACCAGGTGGCGGCGCAGTCGCTGCGAGGATGGCGTCTCAGGGACCTCGGTTGGGTCGTCGTGTCGAGCGCCCACGAGTCGGCCTGGGCGCCGGTGTGGACGTACATCGGCTTCGAACGGTTCGGTGCGTGCGAGGTCGACGGTCGCGAGGTGGGCGTGTGGGCGCGTGACTTCGCCCGCAGCCCGTACGAGGACTGGCTGGAAGGGCTGGGCGCTCGCGAGCTCGACGACACCGGCGCCATCCCGCCCCCTGTCGCCCCCGCGGTGGCACTCTCGCGTGCCGACTTCCGCCACGCGGTGCGGGCACTCCTCAAGGACCTCACGGACGCCCCTCGGCTCCGAACCAACCCGCTCGTGGGCTCGCGCCTGGTCACGCCGGGTGAGGATCCGACGGCGACGCTCGTCGCGCGGGTCCGTGACGCCGTCGCGGTGCTCGCCCGGCGTCCACGCTCGGAGGTCGCCGTACGGGCGCTGGACCGCACCTTCCTGCGGCCCGCTGGGTCCCAGGAGAGGGCGGCCGAGGTGCTGGGCCTGCCGTTCAGCACCTACCGCCGGCACCTCGCCGCTGGCATCGACCGCCTCGACGAGATCCTGTGGGACTGGGAGCTGCACGGTCCGCCGAGCGGGCAGGAGCTGGACAGAGAACGGTCTGGAGAGTGAGCACCTGACGGCCTGAGGCTGAGGAGGTCCGGATCCAGGAGGTTCCCATGTCCACCACCCCAGCACGTCTCGGCACCGTGGTCGTCGCCGGCGGGAGCGTCGCGGGACTGCTCTCGGCGGCGGCCGTCTCTCGGCACGCCGACCGGGTCGTCGTCCTCGAGCGCGACTTCCTGCCCGACACACCCGCGCCGCGGCCCGGCACCCCACAGGCGATCCACACGCACGGACTCCTCCCTTCCGGGCGGTTCGCGATGGACGCGCTGCTCCCGGGCTTCACGGACGCGCTGGTCGAGGCTGGGGCACATGCCGACGGGGACGTCGGCATCGTGGGGCGCTGGTGGGTCGGAGGCGGGCTCGTCGCCGAGTGCGAGACCGGGGCCGGCGGCGTCGCCGTCTCCCGGCTCCTCCTCGAGCACACCCTCCGTTCCCGTGTCGCCGCGCTCCCGACCGTCGAGATCCGCACCGCCACGGATGTCGCACGGCTGACGGCGCACGACGGCCGGGTCACCGGTGTCGTCGCACGCGACCGCGACGCTGACCCCGCGGAGCGGGTGATCGAGTCGGATCTGGTCGTCGACGCGACCGGCCGCGCGGGACGGGCGCACCGGTGGTTGCCCGCGATCGGCGCCACGCCTCCGGACGAGGAACGGATCGAGATCGGCATCCGGTACGTGACGACCCACGTCAAAGCGGTCGACGGCGACGTCGGCGACCGCATGTTCGTGATCTCCGCCGCCACGCCCGAGGTGCCTCGGGGCGCGGTCGCGATCCGGCAGGAGGACGCCACGTGGACGCTGACGCTGTTCGCGTACGGCGACGAGCCTGTGCCGCTCGACGCCGACGGGCTCCGGCGCGCCGCCGAGAACGTGGTCGCGGCGGAGGTCGCCACCCTGCTCGACGACCGCGAACCCCTGCACGACGCGCTCGCCTACCGCTTCCCCGACTGCCGACGGCGTGCCTTCGAGCGCCTTCGCGACCTGCCCCTCGGGTACGCCGCCGTGGGCGACGCGATCTGCAGCCTCGACCCGACCTTCGGGCACGGGATGAGCCTCGCCGCGATGCAGGCCGTCGCGCTCGGTCGCGCGGTCGGCTCGGGTGGCCTCGACGAGGTGCGCGCCCGATACCCCCGGGAGGCGGCACGGATCGTCGACGGCGCGTGGACGATCGTCAGGGGAGCCGATCTGCAGCTGCCGGGAGTCGTGGGGACACAAACGCGTGCGGACGTGCTGATCGGGCGGTACGTCCGCCGGCTGCAGCGGGTGGCCCGCCGCGATCCGGTCGTCGCGGCCGCCCTCCTGCGGGTGACGGCGCTCGTCGCTCGACCGGAGAGCCTGCTGGCACCCCACGTCGCCGCGCGGGTGCTCGCGTCGCGCGGCGCGCGCTGACGGCCCGTCGCTCAGCGGCCGAACCGTCGTACGGCCTCGTCGTGCTCGTCGCGAAGCCAGTCCGCGGCGCCGGCGAGTCGGGGGTCCGTCGACGCGCCAGAACGGAGGTCTGCAAGGTAGGCGCGGTCGGCGGTGATCCGTCGTACGAGCGCGTCGTGGTCGCCGACGGTGCCGTGCCCGGGCACGACGATCGAGACGTCGGGCGCTGTCGTCTCGAACATCGCCAGCGCCGCCGCGTAGTCGTCCCACGGGTCGGCCGCCTCGAGGTCGAGCAGCGGCGGCTCGACGTCCGACAGCATGTCACCCGCCAGCAGGACGCCGACGTCCTCGACGAGCAGCGCTGCGTGCCCGACGGCGTGCGCGCGGTGCTCCAGCACCCGGCACCGGCGCCCCGTCCAGGGGAGCGTGGTCGCGCCAGGCGCGAGCGCGGTCACGCGGCTCAGGCCGCTCGGGTCGACACCCGCGAGCGCTTCTCGCGCCTTGCCGGCGTTGTCGCCCTCGACCGCGCGGGCCCGCTGCGCCCCGCGCGCCGTCGCCCACCGTGGGGCGTCGCCGAGCGCGGGTCGCCACAGGAGGTGGTCCCAGTGCGGGTGGGTGGAGAACGCCCCGGTGACCGTGAGCTCGCGTGACGCGAGCTCCGCGGCCAGGGCGTCGATCTCGGACGCCGTGACCGCCGGGTCGACGACAAGGCACTCCCGCCCGTCGGCCCCGACGACCACGGTGGTGGTCGTGGTGCAGAACGGGTGGGTCGCGACGAGGACACCGGGAGCGACCTCGATCATCAGAGCACCGGGACGGCCGCCAGGGACGTGGCGAGCGCCTCGTCGCTCAGTGGGTCGTCCTCGAGCCGCCCGTGGAGGTAGGAGTCGTACGCGCCGAGCTCGAGGAGCCCGTGGCCCGACAGGCCGATGACGATGACCGGCTCCTCGCCCGACTCAGCCGCGGTGAGCGCCGCGCGACGGGCCTGCGCGAGCGCGTGCGAGGACTCAGGCGCCGCGACGATGCCCTCCGTACGGGCGAACTCGGTCGCGGTCTCGAAGCACTCGCTCTGGTGGAGCGCGACCGCCTCGATCAGCCCCTCGTGCGCGACGTGCGAGACCAGCGGAGCCATCGCGTGGTAGCGCAGCCCGCCGGCGTGGATGGTGGACGGCACGAAGTCGTGGCCGAGCGTGTACATCTTCATCAGCGGCGTCATGCCGCCGGTGTCACCGAAGTCGTACCGGTACTCGCCGCGCGTGAGCGTCGGGCACGAGGACGGCTCGACGGCGACGATACGCGGCTGCTGGCGTCCGGCGAGCTTCTCGCGCAGGAACGGGAAGGCGAGCCCGGCGAAGTTGGAGCCGCCGCCCGCGCAGCCGATGACGAGATCGGCCCCGGACTCGCCAGCCTTCGCGAGCTGGAGCACCGCCTCTTCCCCGATCACCGTCTGGTGCAGGAGGACGTGGTTGAGGACCGAGCCGAGGGCGTACTTGGTGCCGTCGTCCTGCGCCGCGAGCTCGACGGCCTCGGTGATCGCGATGCCGAGCGAGCCGGGGTGGTCGGTGGGGAAGCCCTTGCCAAACTCGGTCAGCGTGCTCGGCGACCGGTGCACCTTGCCGCCGAAGACCTCGATGAGCGTGCGGCGCTGCGGCTTGGTGTCGTACGAGGCGCCGACCTGCCACACCTCGCACTCGAGCCCGAACAGCGCGCACGCGTACGACAGCGCCGTGCCCCACTGCCCGGCGCCGGTCTCGGTGGTGAGCCGGGTGATGCCGTTCTGGGCGTTGTAGTAGACCTGCGGGACGGACGTGTTCGTCTTGTGGGAGCCGGCCGGCGAGACACCCTCGTACTTGTAGTAGATCCGCGCGGACGTGCCGAGCTTCTGCTCCCAGCGGCGGGCGCGGACCAGGGGCGACGGGCGGTACTGGCGGTAGATGTCGCGGACGGCCTCGGGGATCTCGACGTAGCGCTCGGTGGTGACCTCCTGAGCGATCAGCTCGGGCGGGAAGAGCGGAGCCAGGTCGTCGGGCCCGACGGGCTCGTGCGTGGCCGGGTGGAGCGGCGGGGGCGGCGGCGTGGGGAGGTCGGCGACGATGTTGTACCAGTGGGTCGGCATCTCCGACTCGTCGAGCGTGAAGCGGATGCGGTCGTCGGTCATCGTTCCTCCTGCGTCGGGTGTCGCGCCAGCGTAGCGAGCGGTACTTGCGTCGGCGTGGGATGAGATGCAACTCTAGGGTTGCATGTTGGCAGATGACGCGAAGGGCGGCAGCAGATGGACGCGCACGACAGGATCGACAAGCGGCGGGAGATCGACGCATCGGCCCAGGAGGTGTGGGACCTGGTCTCGATCCCCGGCTGGTACATCAACGACGGCACGGCATACGTCGAGCACGAGATCGAGTACGAGGGCGACGTGGCGCTCGTCCGCGACCCGCAGCATGGAGTCTTCGCGTTCCGTACGGTCGCGCTGGAACCGCCTCGGTACGCGGCGTTCCGTTGGATCGCCGACCACACTGCGGCCGAGCCCGACGACGAGTCGACCCTGGTCGAGTTCTGGATCGACGAGCGCCCCGGCGGAGTGACGCTGCGAGTGGCCGAGAGCGGATTCGCCTCGCTCAGCGGCTCGGAGGACGAGCGGCGGGCCAAGCTGGCCGAGAACGCAGAGGGCTGGGAGATTGAGCTCGTCGTCGCACGGGACCACCTCACCGTCAGCGCTGTCACCGGCGACGCGTGAGCGCACCGACATCACCCGCACCGGTATTCGCCGCGCTCGGCGACGCGACGCGCTGGCGGATCCTCGTACGGCTCGGGCAGCGGGGCGCCTCGGCGTCGGCGCTCGCGGCCGAGCTCCCGATCTCACGCCAGGCCGTCGTGAAGCACCTCGAGGTCCTGCGCGCAGTGGGGCTCGTGACCTCCGAGCGACGCGGACGCGAGGTGGTCTTCCGTCCGCTCGGCGGCCCCCTCAGCGCGCTCGGACGGGACCTCCAGCGCCAAGCAGCGGCATGGGACCGGCGGCTCGCGACGCTCGCGGAGAAGGCCGAGCGGGACGAGTGACCGAGTGACCGTACGCCGACTCGTCCCACCCCACATCGGACCTCAGTCGAAGAGGTCGGAGAGCCAGTTCTCCTTCTTCTTCTTCTTATACGAGCGGTCGTCGTAACGGCGGTCGTCGCGGCGCTCCTCGTACCGCGGCTGCTGGTATGACTGCTGCGGCCGCTCCTGGTAGGTCGGGGCGGGCGCCGGCGCTGCTGCAGGTGCGGGCGCTGCCTGCGTCCCGGCGCGGTCGATGATCTTGTCGAGCTCACCGCGGTCCAGCCAGACGCCGCGGCACTCGGGGCAGTAGTCGATCTCGATCCCGCTGCGCTCGCTCATCACGAGGGTGGTGTCGTCGTTGGGGCATCTCATGGGTCAATCCTGCGGGGTCCGAGGTCCGCAGCCAAGCCCTCAGCCTTCTGTCCAACCCCTCGCGACGTGCGCAAGGAACGCCGGGTCGTCGGACGTCAGCCTGTCGACCTCCTCGCCGCCGTCGCAGCGGCACAGCGCAACGGTGGCGCGCCTCGCTGTCCGACTGACCACGCTCCACGTCCCGCCGGCACGCACCCAGCGCTCCAGCACCTCGAGATCGTCGGACATCTCCCCATCATGGCGCGTGAGCGTGGCGCGTGGCACCGTACGAGGATGCCGATCCCCAAGAGCGCGGGACGCCTCAACCGGGCGGGCCCCAACCGGCTCATCGTTCACGTCGCGCCGTGGATGCCTGGGTTCGGCGTCGTGAGCCACCGCGGCCGCCGGTCGGGACGGACGTTCCGCACGCCCGTCGCGGTCTTCCGACGTGGCGACGAGATCGCGTTCGCGCTCGTGTACGGAGCTGAGACCGACTGGGTGCGCAACGTGCGCGCGGCCGGCGGGGCGACCGTACGGACACGGGGTCGGGATCTCCGTTTCACCCACCCTCGGCTGGTCCACGACCCGGACCGGACTCGTGCCCCCGCACCGGTGCGGCTCGCCCTCGCCGCGCTCGGGGTTGAGGACTTCCTCGTCTGCGACGCCGCGGGATGACGGTTAGCGTGCAGGGGAGACCGGCCACGGGGGTGGCGCCGAGCGCAGGGGGTCTACATGCATCGCTCAACGAGACGTCGTAGAACCTCGGTGGTGGTGCTGTTCGCGTGCGCGGCTGTCCTCGGCGCGTGCGGCGAGGCGGCCGACGACGACCCGGATCCGACCGTGTCGACCCCGGCCGAGATGTCGCCGACCACCGAGGGATCAGCCACGCCGACGGACGGCACGTCCACTGCGACGCCCCGCAGGGTGACGGTGGGCAAGGGGCAGGAGCACCGGATCACGACCGCCGAACCGGCGCTCGTGGCGTGTGACGGCGGCGGCGAGGTGAAGGTGCTCGCTGCTGCCACGGTCACCGCCACCGGCCCGTGCGGCGAGATCGACGTCGACACCGACGGCGCTACTGTCACGTTCGAGACGGTCCGCGACCTTGGGGTCGACGGCTCCGACAACACGATCACCGGGGTGCGGACCCTCGAGCTCGACGTCGGTGGCAGCCGCAACGAGATCATGATCAAGCAGCTGCGGGCCGTCGACGTCGAAGGCTCTAACAACACGATCCTGCACGGGTCCGCGCTGACCCCGCGAGTCGACGACGAGGGGCAGGGCAACACCATCGGCGAGGGCTGAGCCGGCGTCAGCGCAGGTGCTGTCGCGCACCCTCGCGCACCGCATCGGACAGAAGGGTCAGCGCGGGGGAGTCGAGCTGGTACTGATGCCAGTGGAGCCGTACGTCGATCCTCCCGCGCTCACCGATCTCGCGCACCGCGTCCGACTCCTCGAGCGGGCCGGACTGGAGGTCGGGGAGCATGCCCCAGCCGATCCCGAGGGCGATCGACTCACGGAACGCCTCGGACCCGGGGACGTAGTGGCGGGGCGGGTCCACGCGGCGGCGCGTGACGCGGCGGACGAGTCGCTGCTGCAGCTCGTCGTCCCTGTCGAACTCGACCACGGGTGCCCGCGCGAGCGCGTCCGGTGTCAGGCCGTCGGGGAACCAGCGGGCGGCGAACGACGGAGCCGCCATTGCCCGGTAGCGCATCGTCCCGAGCACGCTCACCGAGCAGCCGGGGACCCGGTCGCCCACGGCGCTGACGGCTGCCATCGCCGAGCCGTCCCGCATCCGGGCAAGGGCGTAGCGTTCGTCCTCGCGCTGCACGTCGAGGAGCACCCGGTCGGCGACGCCCGCGACGGAGGGGAGGAACCAGGTCGCCAGCGAGTCGGCGTTCACGACCACCGGCACAGCGACGGGGACGCCGTCGCCGCTGACGGGGGTGAGCTCGCGGATGAGCAGGTCGACCTGCCGGGCGAGGCGAAGGACCTCTGCCCCCTGCTCGGTGACGGTCACAGGTCGCGTCCGGCGTACGAGGACCCGGCCGGTGGCGGCCTCGAGCGCCTTCATCCGCTGGCTCACCGCAGACGGTGTGATCCGCAGGTGGGACGCGGCGGCCTCGAAGCTGCCCTCGGAGACGACCGCAGCGAGGGTACGGAGCTGGTCCAGGGCCAGATCGCCTCTCATAAAGCTCTCCTTCATCGGATGAAGAAAGATTAGCTGGAATCAGCACGTGGAGGCGCCTAGCGTCGTGTCTGTGAACGACACCGACACGCTTGCCGCGCTGCTCGCCGGCCTTGCCACGGGCCTGTCCCTGATCGTGGCGATCGGGGCGCAGAACGCGTTCGTCCTGCGTCAGGGGCTGCGCCAGGAAGGCGTCGGCGCGGTCGTGCTGGTCTGTGCCGCGTCGGACGTCGTGCTGATCCTCGCCGGTGTCGCCGGGGTCGGCGCGCTGCTCGAGCGGGCGCCGGGGCTGGTCGAGGTGGCGCGCTGGGCCGGCGCGGCGTTCCTGGTCGCGTACGGGCTGATGGCGGCGCGACGGGCCGTCGTCGGCGGGCGGCTGGCCGTCGACGACCGAGGCACACGGAGGTCCCTCTGGCCGGTGGTCGCGACGGCACTCGCGCTGACGTGGCTCAACCCGCACGTCTACCTCGACACCGTGCTCCTCCTCGGCTCCGTCGCGGGTTCGTACGGCGACGCGCGGTGGGCTTTCGCGGGCGGCGCGGTGGTGGCGAGCATGGCGTGGTTCGCCGGCCTGGGGTACGGAGCACGGGTGTTGAGGCCGGTGTTCGCCCGGCCTGCAGCGTGGCGGGTGCTCGACGCCGCGGTGGCGGTCGTGATGCTCGCGATTGCGGCGCGGCTCACGTTTGGCGGGTGACGGCGGGCATGCCGCGGGTGTCGAACCGGACTCGTTGTTAGGCTTCCGAGACGACCAGTCGTAGCGGAAGGGGCCTCCGTGTCGGCATCAGACGGCGCATCGCCGACTCGTGCGCTCCCTCTGGCGCGCCCAGAAGTCCCCCAGGCGGGGCCGTACACGCTCCACACCCTGCTGGGTTCGGGCGGCTTCGGAGCGGTCTACGTCGCGAGCACCCAGGGCGGCCCGCGGGTCGCGGTGAAGGTGCTCACCTTCGAGGGACGCGGGGCACGCGAGCGCTTCGCGGAAGAGGCGCGGCTGCTCCACGAGCTCGGTGGGCGCGGGTTCCCCGCGTACGTCACGGGCGATCTCACCCCTGCCCGGCCGTGGTTCGCGATGGAGCTGCTCGAGGGCATCACGATCGACGAGGCTGTCCGCCATGCGGGGCCGATGGCGGTCCCTACGGTCGCCGCGGTCGCGCTCGACCTCGGGCGCTCGCTCCACCGGCTGCACGGCCTCGGCTTCGTGCACCGCGACATCAAGCCCGCCAACGCCGTCCTCGCGGGCCGCCGCGCGACCCTCATCGACGTGGGCATCGCTAAGGGGGAGCACGGGCTCGATCTCACCACGACCGGCGAGATGATCGGCTCCGCCGCGTGGGCCGCTCCCGAGCGCCTGCTCGGTGATCGCGCCACGCCGGCAAGCGACGTGTACGGGCTCGGGCTGTTGGTCGCCTACGCCTCGGCGGGGCGACGTCCGTTCCCGAGCGGCGACGACGCCCGGACGGTCGCGGCGGTCGTCGACGGCCGACTCGACCTCGCTGGGGTACCCGATGCCTTGCGCGACCTGGTCGTGCGGATGACGGCGCGCGAGCCTGCCGACCGTCCGACCATGCCGCAGGCAGCAGCCTCGCTCGCCGACCTCGCGCGTGACGAGCCGAGGTCCGACCAGGCGCCGCGCAGCGAGGCGCCACGTCGACCTGCGCCTGCGCCCGTCCCCGCACCTGCACCGGTCCCCACCCCTGCGCCCGTTCCCACCCCGCCACCGGCCACCGCGGACACCACACCGACCAAGGCCGCACCCGCTCCTCGGCCGCAGCCCGTTCCCACAGGTGCCGAGGAGGCCCTCCAGCGGCTGGCGGGCAACTCGAGTCTCGCGGCTTCTCTGCGGGTGGCGCACGAGCGAGGCTACGACCGCGCGGCGGTCGCGATCGTCGCGCGTGCCCAGCGGCGTTCCCACCGGCGCGCGGTGAAGGCGCTCGACCCGGCGCGCGTGAAGGCGACAGTGTGGCGCGCGCACGGCTGGTACGACGACCAGCACGCGGCGCGACGTCGCTTCGTCGACACCGACGAGGGATGGGCCAAGGAGCGTGCGCTCATCCGGCGCGGCTGGTGGCTGGACAAGGCCGCCGGCTTCACGGCGATGCTCGGCATCCTGCTCGTGGTCGCCGCCGGTGCGAGCACGGACGGCTCCGGGGCGAGGGCTCCGTTCGCGTGGCTCGACTCGATCTTGCCGTTCGTCGCCGTGCGTGACGGGCGCGGGCTCGCCTGGGATCTCCTCCTGGTGCTGATCGCGGTGGGGGCACTGCTCTTCGCGGGCGTGAAGTGGTCGGGTGAGGCGCGGCTCGCGCGGGGCCAAGGGGCGCCGCAGAGCATCCGGATCGGCCCGTCGCTGCTCGCCGCGGCGTACGCCGTGGTCGCCGTCGCGATGGTGCTCACCGTCCTCGGCTTCTTGTCCTGACCTCGCCCGGCGTCAGGCCAGGGACAAGAACACTCGCTCAAGCTTCTCGGCGTCGGCCTCTTCGCCGGCGGCGAGGCACTCCTTGAGGCCTGAGGCGACCAGGGCGAACCCCGCCCGGTCGAGAGCCTTGCTCACCGCGGCGAGCTGCGTCACGACGTCCTCGCAGTCACGCTCCTCCTCGAGCATGCGCAGGACGCCGGCCAGCTGCCCCTGCGCGCGCCGCAGGCGGTTGACGACGGGCTGGGTGGCTTCGGTGGAGAGCTGCATGCCTTGAACGATACCCCCCGGGGTGTAGGCTCGCACGCAGTCGACCGATACCCCCCTGGGTATCCGAGGAGGATCAGATGTGCCGAGCAGTCACGTGCCGTACGTGTGGCAAGACGACGTGGGCCGGGTGCGGCCAGCACGTCGCGACGGTGATGGGGCCCGTCCCGAAGGCTGATCGGTGCACCTGCGACCGGGCGGCCGCCAAGCCACGCTCGCTGGCGAGCTGGCTCCCGTTCGGGCGGCGGTGAGCGCTGTGGAGCCGCGTTGCACGATCGTCGTCGGTGGCGTCGCCGCGGGGATGTCCGCCGCGACGCGCCTGCGCCGGAACGACGAGCACCGCCGCGTCGTGGTGCTCGAACGAGGTGCCCACGTGTCTTTCGCCAACTGTGGGCTTCCCTACCACGTGGGTGGCGTGATCGAGAAGCGCGACGACCTGCTGCTCCAGACCCCCACGTCGCTGGCGGCACGCTTCGGTCTCGACGTGCGGACCCGGCACGAGGTCGTCACGATCGACCGCGATCGCCGCACGGTCGTCGTCCGCGCGTTCGACGAGGACCGCGAGTACGAGGAGTCGTACGACGAGCTCGTCCTCGCCACGGGGGCCCGTGCCGTACGGCCGCCGATCCCCGGTGCCGAGCGCGCCCACACGCTGCGCGACCTCGACGACATGGACGCGATCCTCGCCGTGCTCGATGGGTCGTCGGTGGCCGTGGCCCGCTCCGTGGTCGTCGTGGGTGCCGGGTTCATCGGGATCGAGCTCGCCGAGAACCTCACCCGTCGCGGGCTCGGCGTCGCCCTCGTCGAGCGCGAGGCCCAGGTGCTCCCGCCGCTCGACGTCGAGATGGCAGGACTTGTCGACGCGCGACTGCGGGCGCACGGGGTCGACGTGCGGACCAGCGCCGGCGTGGCCCGCATCGACGCCGACGAGGTTGTGCTCGACGACGGGACGCGGCTGGCGGCCGACCTCGTGGTGACCGCCGTCGGAGTGGTGCCCGAGTCCGGCCTGGCCGAGCGTGCCGGCCTCGCTGTCGGTGAGGGTGGGGGCGTCGAGGTGGACCCGCAGCAGCGGACCAGCGACCCCGCGATCTTCGCCGTCGGCGACGTCGCCGTGAAGCGCGATGCTCTGAACGGCCAGGCGACCCTCATCCCGCTCGCGCAGACCGCCAACCGTCAGGGGCGCCTGGTCGCCGACGTCATCGCGGGACGCGACGTCGTCGCGCCACCCGTGCTCGGGACCGCCGTCGTCGGTGCCTTTGGCATGACCGCGGCGACGGTCGGGTGGAGCGAGAAGCGCGTACGCGCAGCGGGGCGTCCAGTCCGCGTGATCCACACCCATCCGAGCGACCACGCCGGCTACTACCCGGGGGCGCGTGCGATCGCGCTCAAGCTCCTCGTCGATCCCCGTACGGACGCGATCCTCGGCGCGCAGGGCGTGGGGGAGGCGGGCGTCGACAAGCGCATCGACGTCATCGCGACGGCGATGCGCGGTGGTCTGCGTGCGAGTGACCTCGCCGACCTCGAGCTCGCGTACGCGCCGCAGTACGGATCCGCGAAGGACCCGGTCAACATGCTCGGCATGGTCGCCGACAACCTCGCGGCGGGCTTCACCGACACGGTGCAGTGGCACGAGGTCGACGAGGTGGCGCGCTCCGGCGCGACGGTCATCGACGTGCGGACGCCGGAGGAGTACGCGTCCGGGACGCTGCCCGATGCCGTCAACGTTCCCTTGGACGAGCTGCGTCACCGGCACCAGGAGCTGCCTGAGGGGCGTCTCGTCGTCACGTGCGCGGTTGGGCAGCGCGGGCACACCGCGACGCGGCTGTTGCGCCAGCTCGGGCGCGAGGACGTCGCCAACCTCGACGGCGGCTACCGGACGTGGAAGCAGGCGGTCGGCGTCTGAGCGCATGGGCGGGCGATGTCGACCGGACGGGAGGGAGCACGCGCGCCAGCGCCGCCCCCGAGGTCCGTGAGATTCCGGACGGGCCTGGGACATCGCGTGGATCGACTCCGGATGGCGCTCTACAGATCCGGCCTCTCCGGTGCTGCACTTCACGCGTGAGCGCTGAGGTCGGCGGAGGTCCTCAGTCGTCCTCGGCGAGGGCAGCCCGGCAGTGTGGGTCCTCCTCGGTGGCGCGCGCGAGACGAGCGGCGAGAAGCTCAGCGGTCTGCGCGAGCACGTCGACACGGTCGGTGCCGAGCGTGTCGAGCACCAGGGTGCGCAGCGACTCCTCCCGTATGGCGCGGGCGCGGGCCGCGGCCTGGCGGCCCGCCTGCGTGATCACGACGTCGGCGCTGCGGCCGTCGGCGGCACAGGTCTCTCGGGCGAGCAGGCCCCGCTGCTCCATGCGGCGCGCCTGGTGGGACAACCGGCTCTTCTCCCACTCGAGCGCGAGTCGTAGGTCGCGTGAGCGCATCCGGCCGTCCGGCGCCTCGACGAGCGCCTCGAGAACGATGTAGTCCGCATCGGACAGTCCCGTCTCGCGGGTGATCTCGCGGGCGAGGTGGCGTACGAGACGCTCGTGCGTCGACGCGTACGCGCGCCAGGCGTCCAGGCTCGTCGAGGTCGTGCTCGTGGCGGTCACGCGTCCAGCCTAGCCGTTGGTTGATGTATCATCCGCAGCCGAGTAAGGTTGATCCATCAACCTAGACGGAGGACCTTCATGCCCGACTACGGCCACGACCTGAGATTCGGCACGTTCCTCACGCCCCAGAACGCCGCGCCCGACCAGGTCGTCGCACTGGCGCAGCTCAGCGAGGAGCTCGGGTACGACCTCGTGACTTTCCAGGACCACCCGTACCAGCCCGCGTTCCTCGACACGTGGACGCTCCTCAGCTATGTCGCCGCGCGAACCACCCGCGTGCACCTGGCGCCGAACGTCCTCAACCTTCCGCTCCGCAACCCTGCGGTGATCGCCCGTTCCGTCGCGAGCCTCGACCTCTTGTCCGGCGGCAGGATCGACCTCGGTCTCGGCGCCGGAGCGTTCTGGGAGGCCATCGAGGCGATGGGCGGTCCGAAGCTGACGCCCGGGCAGAGCGTGGCGGCGCTCGCCGAGGCGCTCGACGTGATCCGCGGGATCTGGGCCGTCGACCAGCGCGGCGGCCTGTTCGTCCCAGGTGAGTTCCACTCCGCGACCGGCGCCAAGCGTGGCCCGGCACCTGCTCACGACGTGCCGATCTGGCTCGGCGCCTACAAGCCGCGGATGCTGCGGCTGATCGGCGAGAAGGCCGACGGGTGGCTGCCGAGCCTGAGCTATCTGCAGCCTGGCGACCTCGCGCGAGGCAACGCGGTGATCGACGAGGCGGCCCTCGCCGCGGGACGCGAGCCCCGAGACGTCCGGCGGCTGCTCAACGTCCTCGGTGGGCAGGAGATCCGGCGCCCGGAGGAGTGGCTCGACCAGCTGCTCCCGCTGGCGCTCGAGGACGGCATCAGCACCTTCATCCTCGGCACCGACGACCCACGCAGGATGCAGGAGTTCGCTGAGGAGGTGATCCCCGCGCTGCGCGAGGAGGTCGCTGCCGAACGGGTGGACGCGCCGGGGACCGCCATGGGCGGGCGGAGTGCGCGCGCCCTGTCTCGCCGCGCTCCGGGGATCGACTACGACGCGATCCCGCCGTCGCTGGCTGCCGACGCGGTCGAGCCCGCCGACCCGACGTACGGGCGTGTGCGCCACAGCTACGTCCACCGGGGCAGTCCGGGGCTCGTGCTCCGGCCGGCCGACACCGCGCAGGTCGCCGAGGCTGTCGCGTACGCCCGGCGCCAGCAGGTGCCTTTCGTCGCCCGCAGCGGCGGCCACGGCATTGGCGGGTCGTCGACCAACGACGGCGGGATCGTGGTGGATCTCGGACGGCTGAAGACCGTGGAGGTTCTCGACCGCGCGCGCCGGATCGTCCGGCTCGGCGTCGGCCTGCGATGGCGCGAGGTCGCCCGAGAGCTCGCGCCGTATGGGCTCGCGATCAGCTCGGGCGACTCCGGCGACGTCGGTGTCGGCGGCCTCGCGACGTCCGGGGGCATCGGGCTGCTCGCGCGCTCGTACGGGCTCACCGTCGATCACGTCGTCAGCGCTGACGTCGTGCTCGCAGACGGCACGGTCGTCCGCGCCGACGCCGACCACCACCCGGACCTGCTGTGGGCCGTGCGCGGCGGTGGCGAGTACGTCGGGGTCGTGACCAGTCTCGACATCGAGGCCATGGAGCTCTCCGACGTCGTGCTCGCGGTGATCGTGCATGAGGTGGACGACACGGCCGACTACCTCGCCCGGCTGGGCTCGCTGACCGAGTCGACGTCCCGCCTGCTCACCCCGTTCACGACCGTGTTCCCGGCCGGTGACAGCCAGACGTACGCGCGGATCATGCTGGTGTGGGCCGGCGACGACACCGAGACGGCAGTCGGATCGATCGAGCCGTTCCTCCACCTCGCGCCGGTCGTGCAGCAGCAGGCGCAGGTCGCGCCGTACAAGGGCATCATCGGCTCGACCGGCGACCCGACGGCGGGCCACGTGCAGCCGCCGACCCGGTCGGCGCTCGTGGCGCACCTCGACGACGAGGTCGTCCAAAAGGCGGGGCGGATGATGGACGACGGTCGCTTGCAGATGATGCAGGTGCGTGCCTTCCCCGGCGCGGCCGGTGACGTCACCGCCGAGGCGACCGCGTTCGCGCACCGCGACCGGGCGTACAGCGTGCTGGTGGTCGCCGCGGGCGACGACTCCGTCGACGCGGAGTGGGACGGGGTCGTCGACGCGCTCTACGGCAACTTCGAAACCGTCCTCACACCCGAGACGACCGCGAAGACCTTCCCCCCGGCGACGCTGGCACGCCTGCGCGAGGTCAAGGCGAACTACGACCCGGACGGTGTGCTCGGTCGCACATCGCTCGGTGATTGAGCGGGGGCGCCCTGGGCACCGTCCAGGTGAGTCGAAAGAAGGAGGAGCTCCATGAGCAAGACGATGAAGAGCGACAAGCACCCTACGGTCGAGGCGCCCTACCGGGCTTCGAAGCAGATGGCCGACCACCTCCAGCAGATCCACGTCGAGCTGATCGATCTCCACCTGATCGGCAAGCAGGCGCACTGGAACGTCGTCGGCAAGAACTTCCGCGACCTCCATCTCCAGCTCGACGAGATCGTCGACGCAGCGCGGGGATTCAGCGACGACGTCGCCGAGCGGATGCGCGCCATCTCCATCACGCCGGACGGACGTGCCGCGACGGTCGCCGAGCGCAGCAGCCTGCCGGACTACCCGTCCGACGAGGTCGACACGGCCGAGACCGTCGATCTCGTGACCAGTGCGCTGCACGCCGTGGCGGCGACCGCACGGCGGATCCACGACGACGTCGACGAGGAGGACCCGACGACGGCGGACTTACTGCACGCGATCCTCGAGCGGGTCGAGCAGCTCGCCTGGATGGTCGGAGCAGAGAACCGCATCGCCAACCGCAGCATCCCGCGACCGATCCACGAGTAGCGCGGACGCTGCCGCGGTGAGCCACGTCCGCCACGGGAGGGCGCGCCTTTTCGGCGTGGCTCACCGAAGGTCGACGTGGCTCACCACGGCCGTACGGAGGCGGTGGCCGACTCCGACGCGCCAACCGGCGTTGCCCAGGCTGGCGTGGCAAACCCCGGGCGGGCGCGACGATGGCCGGTCCCGACGGGGACCGGCCATCGTCGTGCGCGAAGGTCAGCTCACGCCGGCCTTCTTCTTGAGGTCGTCGACGAACGTGGGGTTGTCCTCGAGCCACTGCTTCACCGCGTCCTCCTCAGCGACGTCGTCGCCGGAGTTGAACATGAGGTTCTCCAGCGAGAAGAGCTGCTCGTCGTTCAGCGTGAACGCGCCGATCATCTCCTCGACGTCGCCGAAGCGCTCACCGAAGTCCTTCGACCCGTAGGCGTGGATCTCCTCGGCCTCGCCGAGCGTGCCCTTGGGATCCTCGAGGTCACGCATCGGGAACTCGTCGTACGCCCAGTGCGGGCGCCACAGCGTCACGGCAATGTTGTCACCGGACTTCGTCGCGCTCTTCAGCTCGGCCAGCATCGCCGGGGTCGACGAGATGACGTAGTCCATCTTGTCCAGGCCGTACGTGGGCACCACCTCCTCCTGCGTGACCTTCGTGAGGCCGGCACCCGCCTCGATACCGACCAGGCGGTTGCCGTACTCGTCGGCCATGCCCGCCAGGTCCTCCAGCGACTTGGCCGGCGAGCTCTCGTTGACGGCGATCGTCAGCTTGGCGTTGTCGTACCAGGTGCCGAGATCGGTGATGTCGTCGCCGAACTTCTTCAGATACGAGGCGTGGGTGAGCGGGAGCCACGTGTCGAAGGTGACGTCGAAGTCCCCGCCGGCCAGGCCGGTGAAGACGACCCCGACGTCCGCGGTCTCGGTCTCGACCTCGTACCCCTCGTCCTCGAGGATCGCCTTCCACAGGTGGGAGACGGCGATGCCTTCGTCCCATCCGGAGGGGATGCCGATCGAGATCGACTTCTCGTCGTCGCCGCTGGCCGACTCAGAGCCTCCGCAGGCGGCGAGGCCGACGCTCAGGACGAGCGCGGACGCGGTGGCGGTGACGCCCCGCAGGAGTCGGGATGTGCGTACGCGTGACATGTGTTCCTTCCTTCGGCTGCGCCGGTGGGCGCCGCCTGGGTTGGGGGTGTCGTCGCTCAGGAGCGGCTCGTGGCCAGCGCCTTGGCGACAGGGGTGCGGGCGGAAAGGCCCGCGGTGACGCGATCGAGGAAGATCGCGAGGATCACGACGGAGATGCCAGCTTCGAAGCCCATGCCGACCTCCACGCTGCTGAGGGCTGACACGACGTCGCGGCCGAGGCCCTCGGCGCCGACCATGCCCGAGATCACGACCATCGAGAGCGCGAGCATGATGACCTGGTTGACGCCGGCCATGATCGTCGGCATCGCCAGCGGGAGCTGGACCTGCCGCAGGATGCGGCCTGGGGTGGCACCGAACGCCTGTCCCGCCTCCACGACCTCGCCGTCGACCTGCCGGATGCCGAGCTCGGTGAAGCGGACGCCCGGCGCGAGGGCGAAGATCACCGTCGCGACGATGCCCGGGACGACGCCGGTGAGGAAGATGACGACCGTCGGGATGAGATAGACGAACGCCGGCATCGTCTGCATGAAGTCCAGCACCGGCTTGACCACGGCGGAGACCGTGTCGTTGCGCGCCGCCCAGATGCCGACCGGGACGGCGATCGCCAGGGCGATGACGGAGGCGAGCAGCACGAGCGCGAGCGTCTTCATCGCGTTGTCCCACTGGTCGACGCTCGCGATGAGCGTGAAGCCGACAACGGCGACGAGGGCGAGCCGCCAGCCCTTCGCGACAAGGGCGACCAGCGCCAGCAGCACCGCGAGCACCCAGAACGGCGGGGCCAGGAGGAGCTCGCTGAGGCCGTCGTACGCCCCGGAAAGAACCTCCTTCACGAACCCGAAGAACGGGCGGAACGTGTCGGTCACCCAGTCGACACCGGTCTCGACCCATTCGCCGAGGGGCATGCGAGGGATGGGGCTGTCAGTCATCGTCGCCTCCCGTGGTCGGCTCGGCAGGGGCCATCGCGGACAGCAGCGTCACTCGCGGCACGACGCCGACGAGCCTTCCGTCGTCATCGGTCACCGGTACGGGCAGCGTGCCCTCCGCGGCAGGGGCGAAGACATCGGCCAGCAGCGTCGTCGTCCGCACGGACGCGACGTCCTCGCGCACCGCGCTGGCGATGGTGTCCTTGCCCTCGCGGAGTGCGGCGACCGCGTCGACGTCGTGGACGACGCCGCGCAGGACGCGCTGGCGGTCGACGACGTACGCAGCCGGCACCTGCGCCTCGCGCATCGTGCGGCTGGCCTGACGAGGGCCCCCGGCCAGGGGGACGACCGCGGTGGGGCGGACCATCACCGACGAGGCCGTCAGCACGCGGCTGCGGTCGACGTCGGCGACGAACTGCGCGACGTAGTCGTTCGCCGGGTCGGACAGGATCTGCTCGGTGGTGCCGACCTGAGCGATCCGGCCGTCACGCATGACGGCGATCCGGTCGCCGATGTGCATGGCCTCATTGAGGTCGTGCGTGATGAAGACGATGGTCTTGCCGAGGCGGCGCTGCAGATCGAGCAGCTGCTCCTGCATCTCGCGGCGGATCAGCGGGTCGAGCGCTGAGAACGCCTCATCCATGAGGAGGATGTCGGTGTCGGCCGCCAGCGCGCGGGCGAGCCCGACCCGCTGGCGCATACCGCCGGACAGCTGCGAGGGCAACGAGCTTTCCCACCCGTCGAGGCCGACGAGCGCGAGCGCCTCGGCGGCCTTGGCGCGGCGCTCCTTCTTGCGGACTCCCTGGATCTCGAGGGGGTACGCGGCGTTGTCGAGCACCGTGCGGTGGGGAAGCAAGGCGAAGTGCTGGAAGACCATGCTGACGCGGGCGCGGCGCAGGGCGCGCAGGGACTTCGCGTCGACCGTCGCGAGGTCGTCGTCGCCGATCAGCACCCGCCCGGCGCTCGGGCGCCACAGGCCGTTGAGCATCCGGATGAGCGTCGACTTGCCCGACCCCGACAACCCCATCACGACGAAGATCTCGCCGACACGGATCTCAAGGCTCGCGTCGATGACGGCGGCGGTGCCGTACGGCTTGACCTCATCGCGGCTCGCGCCGGCCTCGAGGCGTCGCACGGCCTCGGCGGGGCGTCGGCCGAAGACCTTCGAGACGTTCTCGATGCGCAGGGCGACCGGGGCGTCGGTCGAGGATTCCAGGAGCGGTGAGAGTTCTTGACCCACGCTGGCGGTCATCACGGGACTTCTTCGCCACCTTTCGGACGTTCGGCTGCACCCGCCGCGTCGGGGGTCGACGCGAGAGGCGTCAGGCGCAGCCTCGCTGTCTGCTGGCGACGTAGGCACCATCGTGGGTGCCCGTGACCGGGGTCCCGCTGGAGGCGGGCGCGCCGTACGGACGAACGTCGCGCTCCTTGCATCCTGCCTGGTCAAGGTCACTAACGGTAACGACAGGGGGCGCTGCAGGGCCTTACGTGCGGTGTGTTACGGGCGGCAGGTGACGCCTGTGGTGGCAGGGGCTGTGGGCTCCAGCTTCGTTATCGGTTCGTGATCCCTCGGGGGCGGCGCGAGGCGGTGAAGGCACCCAGTCGGGGTGACGCCGCGACGGCCGTCACGGCGTCGAAACCGCCGCCGGTCAGCGATCGGGTCACCCCGTCGGAGACCCTCGCGCCGACGGTGCTGGTCGGCGTTTCGTAGAACAGCCAAAGACTGCCCTCTGGGTGCAGGACACGATGGAGCTCGGCGGCCAGCCTCGAGGCGTCGCTGGTCCAGAAGACGTTGACGTTCACCGCGAACGCGAGGTCGTACGCGGCGCCCGGCAGCATCGCCGCGACGTCCTCGATGGCGCCTCGTCGTACGTCCCACCGGGCCGGTGACCCGGCGTCGGCGCAGCGCTGCCTCGTACGGCGCTCGGCGACCTCCGAGCGGTCGACACCGAGGTACGAGCCGTCAGGTCCGAGGCGTTCGAGGACCAGCTGCGCGGCGACGCCCGGTCCGCCGCCGATCTCCAGGACGGCGCTCGAGCGCGTGAGCGGGAGCGAGGCGACGGCGTGGGTGAGGCGTGCGGGGACAGCCATGCCCCACCGTACGACGTCCGCCGTTCGTCGAACGTGGGCTCGTTTTGGGATGATCGGGGCATGAGCCTCAACCTCACCGGTGACGCCGAAGCGGACCAGCTGCTCGACTCCGACCCGTTCGCGCTGCTCGTCGGCATGCTTCTCGATCAGCAGTATCCGATGGAGGCGGCGTTCGCGGGCCCGCTCAAGATCGTGCAGCGGGTCGGCAGCATCGACGTGCAGACGATCGCGGAGTACGACCCCGAGGCGTTCGCCGCGCTCTGCTCCACGCCACCGGCGGTCCACCGCTATCCGGGCTCGATGGCCAAGCGCATCCAGGAGCTCGCCGCGTACCTGATGAGCGAGTACGACGGCGAACCCGCACGCCTCTGGACCGAGGGCGACCCCGACGGCAAGACCGTGCTCAAGCGCCTCAAGGCGTTGCCGGGGTACGGCGACCAGAAGGCGCGGATCTTCCTCGCGATGCTGGGCAAGCAGCGTGGGGTCGAGCCGGCCGGGTGGCGTCAGGCTGCGGGCGCGTACGGCGACGAGGGCTCGCGCCGCTCGATCGCCGATGTCGTCGACGCCGAGACGCTCCAGGAGGTGCGGACGTTCAAGAAGGAGCAGAAGGCGGCAGCGAAGGCAGCCAAGGGCAAGGTGTCTGAGGGGTCTTAATCCGGGCTCCGCTGGCGCTCCGCCCCTGCTCGACCAGCGAGTCCGCTGGCCGAGCAGGACGGATCGCTCACATCGGCGGCATCAGGACCGAGTCGATGAGATAGACGGTCGCGTTCGCGGTCTTCACCCCGCCGCAGACCACCGCTGCGTCCTCGGCACCGACGGTGAGCTCGTCGGCCGAGCCCTTCACCTCCAGCTCAGCACCGTTCGCCGTCGTGTGCGTCCCCACGACCTCGTCGGGGCTGAGCTGCCCCGGCACGACGTGGTACGTCAGCACCGACGTCAGGGTCTCCGCTCCGGCCGGCTTCGCCAGCTCGGCGACGGTCTCCTTCGGCAGCTTCGCGAACGCCGCGTCGACCGGCGCGAACACCGTGAACTCGTCGCCGTTGAGGGTGTCGACGAGATTCACGTCCGGGTTGAGCTGCCCGCTCACGGCCGCGGTGAGCGTCTTGAGGAGCGGGTTGTTGCTCGCCGCGGTCGCGACCGGGTCCTGGGCCATCCCGTCGACCGAGCCGGCACCGTCGGGCACCTGTTCGGCGTACGAGGCGCAGCCGGGACCGACGAGCTCGGACGAGGCGTCAGACATGGCAGCATCGTCGGTCATCTCGGAGGTTGCCGACTCCGAAGCGCTCGGCGTGGAGTCGCCCGAGCCTGAGCCCGAGTCGGAGTCGTCGCTGCCGCAGCCTGCGGTGAAGAGGGCCAGGGACGCCAGCATGGCCACCGCCGCGAAGCGGGTCTTGTGCGTGGTCCTACTCATGGTTGTGCCTTCCTGTCGTGATCGGTCACTCCACCGAGAAGCTGACGCTGTGCCAGCCGGTGGCACCGTCCGGGCGTGGTTCGGCCCGGTCGGAGGTCTGTGTGGTCCCGTCCGCGTCGGTCGCGCGCACGGTGAGCGTGTGGTCGCCGCGGGTCGCGTCGCGCCAGTGCCACGTCCATTGGCGCCACGTGTCGATGCCGTCCTGCGGGGCGAGCTGCGCCGACTCCCACGAGCCGTCGTCGACCCGCATCTCCACGGCCCGTACGCCGACGTGCTGCGCCCAGGCGACGCCGCCGACTCGGACGGAGTCGCGGTCGAACGACTGGAACGAGCGCGGGACGTCGATGCGCGACGCGAGCTTGATCGGGGCCTGCTCGGCCCAGTCGCGCTCGGTCCAGTACGCCTCGAAGTCTGCGAACCGCGTGACCTCCAGGTCGACGAGCCACTTCGTCGCCGACACGTAGCCGTACAGCCCGGGCACGACCATCCGTGCGGGGAAGCCGTGGTCCAGCGGCAGTGGCTCACCGTTCATCGCGAGCGCGACCAGCGCGTCGCGCCCGTCGAGGACCGCGTCCAGCGGCGTACCGATCACCATCCCGTCCGCGCTCGTGGACTTGAGCGCGTCGGCGCCGTCGCGCACCCCCGCGCGCCGCAAGAGGTCGGCCAGGGGGACGCCGATCCACGTGGCGTTGCCGGCGTACGGGCCTCCGACCTCGTTGGAGACGCAGGTGAGCGTGATGCGGCGCTCGATCAGCGGCATGTCGAGGAGGTCGGCGAAGCTCAGCTCGAGCTCCTCGTCCACGTCGCCGTGGATCCGCAGGCGCCAGGTGTCGGCGGGGACGTCGGGAACGATCAGCGCGGTGTCGACGCGGTAGAAGTCGCGGTTCGGCGTCACGTACGGGGTCACGCCTGACAGCGGGTCGAGCCCGTCCGGCAGCGGGGGCGCGGGGCTGCGCGGGACCGGGACGCGGATGCGCGACCGCGACACCGCCGCATCCGACCCGCCCGCGATCCGGGTCACCGCACCGCCGGTCGCCGCGACGGCGGCCGTGCCGAGGACGGCGACGAGGAACCGTCGGCGGTCGAACCCTGACGGCAGGTCGTCGCCGGGTCGGCGTGAGGGAGTTGCGCCCTGGCTCTGGTTAGAGGCAGGAAGCGCCCGCAGCAGGACGAGGAGCGTCGCTGCCGCGACGATGCCGGTCGCGACGGGCGCGAGGAGGGCGACCGCGGGCCACGCCGAGGTCGTCCTGTCGACCGCCGTCGCCACCACCGCGACCGCGCCCACGGCCGCCACGAGGACGACCGCGAGCCGGCGGCGGGAAGCCCCGAGCACTCCCGCCGCCGCGGCCAGCACGAGGAGCACCAACGCCATCCCGCTCAGCAGCACGGCCTTGTCGCTCTCGCCGAACGCCCGTACGGCGAAGTCCTTCACGAACCCTGGCGTCAGCGCGATCACCGCGTTGCCGACCGCAACGACGGGCGACGGCCCTCCGGTGACGGCCGCCACCGCCGTCCCCACCGCCACGCCGGCCAGTGCGGCCAGCACACCGCTGCCGGCAGCGAGGAGGCGAACCCGGGTCCTGGTCATGCCCTTGCTTCGCGGCGACCGGCGACACGGATGGGTCCGGCGAGTGACAATGTGAACGCGGACGATCGGACCCATCCCCGGGGCGCACTGCCTCGAATCACCGATGACAGTCCCTCCAACCAGGAGTGCCGATGGCAGACCCAGAGCGTGGCCGGCGCGCAGCCCCCGACGCGAGCACGCCCGACACGGGTGACGCGGTCGAGTCCCTGATGGGACGCGTGGCCAGAGGGGACGAGCAGGCCTTCGCCGCGGTGTACGACGCGCTGGCGGGTGCCGTCTTCGGCCTCGTACGGAGGATTCTGCGTGACCCGGTGCGCTCGGAGGAGGTGACGCAGGAGGTGTTCTTGCAGGTGTGGCAGATCGCGCCGCGTTTCGACGCGCGGCGGGGGCGTGCAAAGACGTGGGTGCTGACGCTGGCCCATCGCCGTGCCGTCGATGCTGTACGGCACGACCAGGCCGCGGCCGACCGCGACGCACGGTACGACTGGTCCGGCGGGCCCGCGTACGACCAGGTCACCGACGAGGTGACCGTACGGCTCGAGCACGAGCAGGTACGCCGATGCCTGGGCACGCTGACCGACCTGCAGCGTGAAGCGGTCGGCCTCGCCTACTACCAGGGCCACACCTACGCGGAGGTCGCGGTGATCCTTGAGGCCAACCCGGCGACGGTGAAGACCCGCCTGCGCGATGGATTGATCCGCCTGCGCGACTGCCTGGGGGTGACGGCATGACCAGCGATCCGCACACGCTCGCGGGCGCGTTCGCCCTCGATGCGCTCGACGCCGAGGAGCGCGCCTCGTACGAGTCCCACCTCGCCGAGTGCGCGGACTGCGAAGAGGAGGTCCTCGGCTTCCAGGAGACGGCCGCGCGGCTCGGTGCCGCGCAGGAGGCGGCACCTCCGGCGCACCTGCGCCGCGCCGTCCTCGACGCGGTCTCCCGCACCCCGCAGGAGCGGCCTGTCGTCACCGACCTCTCCAGCGCGCGGTCGTGGCGCCGCGGGTGGCCGGCACGGATCATGCTCGCTGCGGCGGCCCTCGCGCTGGTCGTCGGCGCAGTCGGCTTCGGCCTGTCCCAGCGCGACCAGGTCGACCGGATGGAGGCCCGCCAGGCCGCGATGACGGAGGTGCTCTCCGCCCCGGACGTCGAGATGGTGACGGCCCCGGTCGACGGTGGCGGGACGGTGCGCGTCGTGCAGTCTGCCGACCTCGGCAAGGCCGTGATGGTCGTCGCGGACCTGCCCCGGCTCGGCGACGACCTGGACTACCAGATGTGGACGGAGTCGGACGGCGCCATGCACAGCGCAGGCGTCCTGCCACGCGACGAGCAGGGGGCGCGGGGAGCGCACCTCATGGACGACGTCACCGGTGTGACGGCGGTCGCGATCAGCGTGGAGCCCGCGGGTGGGTCGAAGGAGCCGACGAGCGCCCCGATCGTCACGGTCGTGACGTCCTGACGTCCGGTCTCACCCCAGGTCGGCCCGCTCGGCGAGCCCGCGGACGTACGAGGCCTGACCGAGGTGCTGGACGCTGTCGTCGAACATGCTGACGAGCCGGACGGCCGCCGTCACCGGGGGATCCCACCGGTCGTCGACGATGCGTCGCAGCCCTGCGACGTCGACGCCGTGCAGGAAGGACCGGAGCCGCCCGGTGACGTCGTGGTGGTAGCCGGCGAGCTTCTCGCCGCTGACCACGACGGCGGCGACCTCGTCAGGCGACTGCCCGTAGCCGGTGGCGGACTTGGCGAACGGGAGCCCGAGCTCGTCGTACCAGCCGTCGGCCGTCCACGCCTGAAGGGTGCCCATGAGGTCAGCCCCGTGGTCGTCGAGCACGCGCGCCTGGTGCCAGACGAGCCAGCAGACCGTGTTGGACTCGCCGTCCGGGCGGTACGTGCCGATCGGGAGGGGAAGGTCGCGAGTGAGGTCGTCGACGAGGTCATCGATCCGGTCGACCTGGTCGAGCAGGATCGCGCGCAAGGTGTCGAGTGCGGCGGAATCATTGCTCATAGGGGCCACGTTAGGGGTTTCGGCTGACAACGCCCGCTCGAGCGGCCGGCGGCGGGGGAATAGGCCGACTGGTCAGATAGTTGAAGGCTGTACTAGATTGGTTCCAGAGCGATCGCGGGAGCGATCAGACAAGGGGACGAGCAGATGCAGTTCGGGATCTTCACCGTCGGCGACGTCACGACCGACCCGACGACGGGCCGGACGCCGTCCGAGCACGAGCGGATCAAGGCGACCATCGAGATCGCCAAGAAGGCCGAGGAGGTCGGGCTCGACGTCTTCGCGACGGGGGAGCACCACAACCCGCCCTTCATCCCGTCCGCCCCGACGACCACGCTGGCCTACATCGCCGCGCAGACCGAACGGCTCATCCTCTCGACCTCCACGACGCTGATCACCACGACCGACCCGGTGCGCATCGCTGAGGACTACGCGACGCTGCAGCACCTGTCGGACGGCCGCAACGACCTGATGCTGGGTCGCGGCAACACCGGTCCGGTCTATCCGTGGTTCGGCAAGGACATCCGGCAGGGCATCGAGCTCGCGATCGAGAACTATCACCTGCTGCGCCGCCTCTGGACCGAGGACGTCGTCGACTGGGAGGGCAAGTTCCGTACGCCGCTGCAGGGCTTCACCGCGACCCCGCGCCCGCTCGACGGAGTCGCGCCGTTCGTCTGGCACGGCTCGATCCGCAGCCCGGAGATCGCCGAGCAGGCCGCCTACTACGGCGACGGGTTCTTCTCGAACCACATCTTCTGGCCTGCCAGCCACACCCAGCGCATGGTCGCGTTCTACCGTCAGCGCTTCGAGCACTACGGCCACGGCAGCGCCGACCAGGCCATCGTCGGCCTCGGCGGGCAGGTGTTCATGCGCAAGAACAGCCAGGACGCGGTGGACGAGTTCCGGCCGTACTTCGACAACGCGCCCGTCTATGGGCACGGGCCGAGCCTCGAGGACTTCACCCGCGAGACGCCGCTCACCGTCGGCAGCCCGCAGCAGGTCATCGAGCGGACGCTGGGGTTCCGGGAGTACGTCGGCGACTACCAGCGCCAGCTGTGGCTCATGGACCACGCAGGTCTGCCGCTCAAGACCGTGCTCGAGCAGCTCGACCTCCTCGGCGAGGAGGTCGTCCCGGTGCTGCGCAAGGAGTTCGCCGCGCTGAAGCCCGCCCATGTTCCCGAGGCCTCGACTCACGCATCGCTCGTCGCCGTCGCGCAGGCCGCGACCACTGAGGAGGTGACTGCATGACCACCCGCAAGATCACCGTCGTCAGCGCCGGCCTGAGCCAGCCGTCCTCGACACGCCTGCTCGCCGACCGGCTTGCCCAGGCGGTCCGCGACGACCTGCTCACCAGCGGGGTCGAGGCCGAGGTGACCGTGCACGAGCTGCGTGAGCACGCGCACGACATCACCAACGCGATGCTCACCGGCTTCGCCCCGGCCGGACTCCAGGCGGTCCTCGACGACGTCGTGGCCGCGGACGGGCTGGTCGTCGTGACGCCGATCTTCACCGCGTCCTACTCGGGGCTCTTCAAGTCCTTCTTCGACGTGCTCGAGAAGGACTCCCTGGCCGGCAAGCCGGTGCTGATCGCCGCCACGGCGGGCACGGCACGCCACTCGCTGGCCCTCGAGCACGCGCTGCGGCCGATGTTCGCCTATCTGCGCGCTGTCGTCGTGCCGACCGCTGTCTTCGCGGCGTCGGAGGACTGGGGCGGTGTCGACGGTGTGAACGGTGCCTTGCAGTCCCGTGTCGAGAGGGCCGCCGGCGAGCTCTCGACGCTGGTCGCCGCCCGAGCGAGCAGCGCGCCGGTCGACCCGTTCGCGATGACGAGCTCGTTCGAGGATCTTCTCTCAGGGTCCTGAGCTCCGCGTGGCTGCCGTGTTGGCCCACGTGAGTGTGCTGTGATGCGGTGATGAGCAGGGGAGTGACGCTGACGGAGCGGGCGAGGGGGTACGGGCTGTGGCCCGGTGACCTCCTCGCCAGCCTGCCCGGCGCGACGGTGGAGCAGATGATCGCCCGGTACGAGGACAGGCCACGGTTCGTCGTCGTCCTCTCTCTCGACGATGACGGCTCGCCCCTCGACGGCATGCCGGTCAGGGTGGTCCTCACCTTCGACGGCGCGCGGTTGCGGACCCTGCGGACGAGGCTGCGCGCACGCCTGCCACGTGCGACCTCGCGGCGCCCCGAGGTCGTCGAACTCGTACGCGGACGTTTCGGCTACCGCCTCCTGCACACCGCTGGACGTGTCTCCGTCCGCTCCGGCGAGCTCGTCATCGACGTCTCGCCGATTCACACCCTCGAGGCCGCCGCGTCCCACGCCCTCGCCTCCTGACCGGGGCACCGAGTGCACGGACCCGCGCCGGTACGGTGGCCCGTGTGACCGCACCCGTACGCCCCCAGATCGGTGTCGTCGTCCTCACCCAGGGCAAGCGCCCCGAGGACCTCGACGCTGCGCTCCGTTCCGTCCTCGCGCAGGGCGATGTGGATGTGGACATCGTGTGCGTCGGCAACGGGTGGGCGCCGTCCGGGCTGCCGGAGGGCGTTCGTGCCCTCGCGCTCCCCGAGAACCTCGGCATCCCGGCCGGACGCAACGCCGGCGTCCCCCACGTGACCGGCGACCTGCTGCTGTTCGTCGACGACGACGCCCGTCTGGACGGCGACGACTTCCTTGCGCGTGCGGCGGCGCTGTTCGCGGCCGACCGCCGCCTCGGAGTCGTCCAGCCTCGGGTGGAGAGCCCGGGGGAGACCGCCCCGACGCGGTGGATCCCGCGCATGCGCAAGGGCGACCCACGGCGCTCGTCGACGGCGTTCTCGCTGTGGGAGGGCGTGCTGGTCGTGCGCCGCGCCGCGTTCGACGCCGCCGGCGGTTGGGGAGACGAGTTCTTCTACGCCCACGAGGGCATCGAGCTGGCATGGCGGGTGTGGGACGCGGGGTACGAGGTCTGGTACCGCGGCGATCTCGCGTGCCTCCACCCCGCGATCGACCCGGCACGGCACGACTTCTACTACCGACTCAACGCCCGCAACCGCGTCTGGCTGGCCCGCCGCAACCTGCGGTGGCCGTTCTCGTGGGCGTACGTCGCGAGCTGGACGCTGGTCGCGCTCCTGCGGGCGGTGCGGTCGTCGATCGGTCGGCGCTCGCTGCGTCCGTGGTTGGCGGGCTGGCGTGAGGGATGGCGTACGGACCCGGGGGAGCGCCGTCCGCTCAAGTGGCGCACCGTGCTCGCGATGACGCTGCGCGGACGCCCGCCCGTCGTCTGACCCGCGGGTCACTGTGCCGAGTTCGCGGGTCACTCTCTGGCGTTCGTGGGTCACTGTCCGCCGCGAACGAGGGCAGTTGGTGGCGTAGCGTCCAGGCCTGTCGGGTCCGTGGACGCCAGCCCACCGACGACGCTCAGCCCGCGGCGGCCCGTTTACGGAGGCCGTGCGGGTCAGACGACCGTACGGAGCCCGTCCTCGTCGCCTTCGTCATCCTCGTCGGAGTCGTCTCCGAGGAGCCCGCGCTGGCGCATGCGACGCATCCGACGCTCGTGGCGGCGACGCAGTGCAGCCTCGTTGCCGGACTCGCTGAAGTACTTCTCGACGACCTCACCGATCGGGCCGTCGTGGACGAGCTGGCCCTCGCGCAGATAGAGGCCGCGGCTGCAGAAGCGGGTGAGGTTCGCCTCGCTGTGCGACACCATGAACAGCGTCCGGCCCTCGCTCAGCATCTCGTCGATCCGCTCGAAGCACTTCTCGCGGAAGGCGCGGTCGCCGACCGCCAGCACCTCGTCGACGAGCATGATCGGCTCGTCGAGGCGCGAGACCACACTGAACGCCACCCGGACCTTCATCCCGGAGGAGAGGTGCTTGTAGGGAGTGTCGACGAAGTCCTCGATCTCGGCGAACTCGACGATCTCGTCGAACGACGCCGCGATCTGCTTCTTGCTCGTGCCGTGCAGACCGGCGGCGAGGAAGATGTTGTCGCGCACCGTCAGGTCTCCGACGAAGCCGCCGGTGATCTCGATCAGCGGGGCCACACCGCCGTTGACGACGGCGCGCCCTTCGTCGGGGATGAGAACGCCGGCGATCGTCTTGAGAAGCGTCGACTTGCCCTGACCGTTGCGACCGACGACGCCGATCGCCTCACCGGGCTGCACGTCGAACGAGATGTTGCGCAACCCCCAGAACTCGCCGGCGCGCACTCCGGACTGGCCCTTGAAGACGAGGTCGCGGATGCTGCGGTGGCGCCGTGACCGGTGGAACCGGACCGAGACGTCCTGGACCGAGATGATGGGTTCGGTCATGACTCAGAGCTCCTTGAGGACCGTGCGCTCGAGGCGGGCGAAGATCCACCAGCCGAACGCGAGAATCGCGACGGAGACGGCCGCCGCATATCCGACGTGGAGCCAGTTGAGGTAGTGCGGGAAGATCCCGGACCGGAAGAGCTGGAGGATGTCGGCGACAGGGTTGGCCACGTACACCCAGCGGATGTCCTCGGGCAGCCGTGTCGTCGTATAGAGCACCGGTGACGCGTAGAAGAACAGACGAAGGAAGATCTGGACCACACGGTTGAGGTCGGGCACCAGGACGGTGAGGACGCTCAAGGCGAACCCGATGCCGCACAGCAAGGTGGCCATCAGCAGCATCGCCAGCGGCAGCGTGATCAGCATGTTCCAGTGGAGCGGCACCTGGAAGGCGATCAGGAAACCGGCGAGCACCGGCAGCGCGAAGACGTACTCGACCGCGTTGGACGCGACGACACGCAGCACCCAGATCTCGCGAGGCAGGTTGGTTGATCGGATCAACCGAGACGAGCTACGCAGCGCCTTGGAGCTCTGTGAGACGGTCGAGTTGAACCACTGCCACGGCAGCATGCCCGCGAGCAGGAAGACGATGTACGGCTCGTCGCCCGGGACGTCACGTGCGAACAGCATGGAGAAGATCGCCCAGTAGACGAGGCTCATCAGGAGCGGGTCGAGGACCGTCCACACGTATCCGAGGACGGAATTCGCGTAGCGCACCTTCAGGTCACGGCGGACCAGGAGGAGGAAGATCTTCCGTACGCCCCAGATTGCGCGGACCCGCGCCCAGGGCGATCGGGTATAGCTCGAGTCGACCATCGATCCCTCTCGTCAGGTGTCGCGTCCCATTCGGGGACGGCCCCGGCATAGCAGGCCCACTCTACGTGTGAGGGTCCTGGAACCCACGCATACCCTCCGGCTCCGGGTTCGTGCCACAAGTTACTCTCTAGGTCGTGACTACGATGCGAAACGTGGCCGTGGTGCTGGCCGGCGGCACCGGCACCCGGGTCGGCCTGTCGATCCCGAAACAGTTGATCAAGATCGCGGGCAAGCCGATCATCGAGCACACGATCGCGGTCATGCAGGCATCCCCTCTGATCGACGAGATCGTGGTGCTGATGACGCCGGGCCACCTGGACCCGGTGCGGAGCATCGTCCGCAACGGCGGGTACGACAAGGTGACCCAGATCTTGGAGGGCGCCGACACCCGCAACGCCACGACCCAGCGCGCGCTGGACGCCCTCGGTGACGAGGAGTGCAACGTCCTCCTCCACGACGCCGTGCGCCCGCTGGTGTCGCAGACGATCATCGAGGACGTCGTCGCCGCGCTCGGCGAGTACGAGGCTGTCGACACCGTCATCCCGTCGGCCGACACGATCGTCGCGGTCCACGAGGACTCCGACACCATCGCCGACGTGCTCCCGCGCCACCTCCTGCGGCGCGGGCAGACCCCGCAAGCGTTCCGTCTCTCGGTGATCCGTGCCGCCTATGCGAAGGCGACGCAAGACCCCGACTTCGTCGCGACCGACGACTGCACCGTCGTCCTGCGCTACACGCCCGATGTCCCGATCACGGTCGTCGACGGTCACGAGCGCAACATGAAGGTCACCGAGCCGATCGACGTCTACATCGCCGACAAGCTGTTCCAACTGGCGTCCGCCGAGCGTCCGGAGGCCCTCACCGACGTCCAACAGGCCGCCGCGCTCGAGGGCAAGACTGTCGTCGTCTTCGGCGGCTCGTACGGCATCGGTGGCGACATCGCCGCCCTCGCGGAGCGCGCAGGCGCGACCGTCTTCACGTTCGCGCGCTCGAGCACCGACACCCACGTCGAGCGACGCGCCGACGTCCGCGCCGCTGCCGAGACCGTCCTCGCCAAGACCGGACGGGTCGACTACGTCGTCAACACCGCGGGCGTCCTCCCGATCGCACCGCTGGCGGAGACGAGCGAGGAGACGATCTACAACGCGACCGAGGTGAACTACCTCGGTCCGATTTTCATCGCCCAGGAGTTCTACCCCCACCTCGCGGCATCGTCGGGCTCGCTGCTTCTCTTCACCTCCTCCTCGTACACCCGTGGCCGCTCGGGCTACTCGCTGTACTCCTCGGCGAAGGCAGCCGTGGTGAACCTCACCCAGGCGCTGGCCGACGAGTGGGCCGGCGACGTGCGCGTGAACTGCGTGAACCCCGAGCGCACGGGCACCCCGATGCGCACGAAGGCGTTCGGCGAGGAGCCCGCGGGCACGCTGCTGTCCTCGGAGGAGGTCGCGCGCCAGTCGCTCGACGTGCTCCTCTCGTCGCAGACGGGCCACGTCATCGACATCCGCCGCGAGAATGGCCCGGCTGCGATCACGAATGGCTGACCCAGGTCTGGCGCCCCCCGAGGCCGCACGCGTCATGGCGGCCCGCGCGGGCGACGCTGCCACCGAGCTCACCACCGCCGCGGCGGTCGTCCTGGCGGCGGCTGCCGCGCTGGCCGGCGTCGTCGAACCCGTCGTCGTCACGGTCCTCCTTGTCGTGATCGCCGCGCTGGCGTACGACGGCTGGCGCTTCGTGCACCGCGACGACCTCTCACCCAACGTCGAGCGAGTCCTGCTCGGCCACGGCGGCGCGCTGCGCGGCATGGTGGGCGCGGCGGTCACCGTGTGCTTCGTGGCGTGGAGCGACGCCTCGGCGTGGGTCGCTGCGCTCGCGGCCATGATGAGCATCGGCGTCGTCGTGCTGGAGCCGGTGCTGGGCCAAGCACGCCAGTACCGCGTCACCTTCGTCTCGAACGTTCCCGGTCTGACACCGGCGCCGAAGCAGATCGACCTCGAGTCCGCGGCGACCGGCGCTCACCTGGGCGCGCTCGCGTTCGGCGCGGTCACCGCCGGGATCGGGCTTTCTCCGTGGTGGTGGGCCGCGGTGACGCTGGTCGCTGCCGGCCCCGACATCGTCATGGGACTCAACGCCGTCGTCCGTATGCGCGCGGGACGACGGATCGAGGCCGATCTCGCGGGCGCGCTGACCGCGTACGCGCCCGACGCGGTCGTCTACACGGCGTGGCCGGAGGACGGCTCGCACCAGGTGACGATGTGGCTGCCCTACCTGCGACGCACCGGGCGCAAGTTCCTCATCGTGACGCGTCACAACTACCCGGCCGAGCTGCTCGCCGAGCACACCGACCTGCCGATCGTGATGCGGCACGGCTCACGCGACCTCGACGACGTGGTCACCCCGTCGTTGACGACCGCGTTCTATGTCAACGCCTCCTCGGGCAACAGCATCTTCGTCCGGCACCACCGGCTGACCCATGTGTTCCTCGGCCACGGCGACTCGGACAAGCCGTCGTCCTACAACCCGACGCACGCGATGTACGACCGGATCTTCGCCGCGGGTGAGGCGGCGGTGCGTCGCTACGCCGCCCATGGGGTGTCGATCCCTCGCGACACGTTCGACGTCGTCGGCCGTCCGCAGGTCGAAGGCGTCACGCGTGTGGACGGGCCGGTTCCGGCGCAGCCGACCGTCCTCTATGCGCCGACCTGGCGCGGGCACGTGGACGAGACGGCCTACCACTCGCTGCCGATCGGCACCGCCATCGTCGGCGCCCTGCTGGAGCGGGGCGCGACGGTGATCTTCCGGCCGCACCCGTTCAGCTACCGGTTCGAGACCGACACGGACACCATCCGTACGATCCATCAGATGCTCCGCGAGGACGCCGAACGCACCGGACGTGCGCACGTCTTCGGTGAGCGTGCCGAGCGCACGATGTCGATCTTCGACTGCATCAATGCCGCCGACGCGATGGTCTCTGACGTGTCGAGCGTGGTCGTCGACTGGCTCTTCTCCGGCAAGCCGTTCGCGATGACAGCGATGACGGAGCACGGTCGCGACTTCGTCGGCCACTACCCGATCGCCGCGGCCTCGTACGTGATCGAGGGGGACGCGTCCAACGTCTCGTCCGCGCTCGACTCGATGCTCGGCAGCGACCCGCTCGCTCTGGAGAGGCGCGCGGTCCGCAACGACTACCTCGGCGACTTCCCGGCCGAGGGTTATGCCGACGTGTTCGTCGACCGCGCCCGCGACGTCATCGACCACCGCCGTACGGGCACCCTGGTCGAGGACACGGCGGTAGGCGAGACCGACGACGCCGGAGTCAAGCTCACCCTCGGTGCCGTACGCCGCCAGCTAGCCGTCGCTGCACGCGACGTCACGACCGGCGGCCTCGCCCTGCTCACCTTCGTCGCCGCGCTGCTCGGCGCGCCTCGGGGGCTGTCGCTCGGCGGCGCGCTGGTGACGATGGCGCTGTTCGTGGTCCTGCACCGGCGTGCACGCCCCGGCAACCGAAAGTTCCAGCAGATCGCCGGGACTCTCCAGATGTCCCGCCTGCTGCTTGTCCTGGCGCTGGTGGTGGCGTGGTTCGACTGGCACGGCAGCTCGTGGATGGTTGCGGTCTCGCTCGCGGTGCTGGCCGCCTCGACGTCCGTGGAGACGACCGTCTTCGACAGCTGGGAGCGGGTCGGGCTGGAGGCGCGCAACCTGCCTTCGTTGAACGTCGATGTCCGTGAGGTGGTGCCGCGCGGCGTCGTCGGCGTCGTCGGCGCGGCAGCCGTCGTCGTCGCATGGCTCGCCGCGGCGGCGGGCCTGACGCCGGTCCTCGTGCTGGTCGCGGCTGCGTGCCTCGTCGCGGTGGTGCTCGCACTCGCCAGCGGCCTGCGGAGGGTGCACCGGTGCGTCGACGCGGAGGACCGCCTGTACGCGACGCTCGAGGAGCAGGCGCCCGAGTTCACCGTCTACTTCGGCTCGAACGTCGGGGCGCGCTACCAGGTCGGCATGTGGATCCCGTACTTCGAACGACTCGGTCGCCCGTTCGTCGTGGTGACGCGCAACCTCACGATGTTCCGGGCCTTGGAAGGCCTCACGTCCGCGCCGGTGATCCACCGCCCGTCGATCCGCAGCCTTCAAGAGGTGATCGTCCCGAGCATGCGGGCGGCCTTCTACGTGAACAACGCCCCCAACAACACGCACTTCATCGAGCGTCGCCAGATGGTCCACGTCTGGCTCAACCACGGTGACTCCGAGAAGCCCGCCTGCTACAACCCCGTGCACGCGATCTACGACCGGATCTTTGCCGCGGGCCAGGCGGGCATCGACCGCTATGCGCGTCACGGTGTCGAGATCCCGCGGGAGAAGTTCGAGATCGTCGGGCGTCCGCAGGTGGAGGACATCAGGCCGGCACGCGGAGCGATCGGTGACCTGACCGACCGTACGGTCCTGTACGCCCCGACGTGGCGTGGTCCGTACGCCGACTCCGAGGTCTACTCGTTGCCTCGGGGCGAGGAGATCGTACGGGCGCTGCTCAAGCGCGGCGTCCGGGTGATCTTCCGGTCGCACCCGTTCAACTACCGCTTCCCGGACGCGACGCGGACGATCGCCAAGATCGGTGCGCTGCTCGACGCGGACCGCGCCCGTACCGGGCGTCAGCACGTCTGGGGAGATGCAGCCGAGCTGCACATGTCGGTGGTCGACTGCTTCAACGCCTCGGATGCGATGGTCTCCGACGTCTCGGCCGTTGTCTCCGACTACCTCCAGTCGCAGAAGCCGTTCGCGATGATCGCCGTCGGCCGCTCGTCGGAGGTGCTCCGAGAGGAGGCCCCCGCGGCACGTGCGGCCTACGTCGTCGACGGTGCGATCTCCGATCTCGAGCCCGCGCTCGACGCGATGCTCGGTGAGGACCCGCTGGTCGAGGTGCGCGAGCAAACGCGCGTCTACTACCTGGGTGACTTCCCTGCCGGCACCTATGCCGACGGGTTCCTGACTGCCGGACGTCGCCTGATCGACGCCGGTCCGCTCGATGAAGGGCTGCGCTGATGAGCACTGCGCCGATGAGTGACGAGGCCATGGTGCCGGCGTCGGTCATGCCGCCCGTATCGGTCTTCATGACCGTGCGCAACGAGGAGCGTGACCTCGCCGAGTGTGTCGAGCGCATCCTCCTCCAGGACTATGCCGGCGAGCTGGAGGTCGTCGTCGCGGTGGGGCCGTCCGCGGACCGCACGCGCGAGATCGCCGACGCGCTCGCCGCGGAGCATCCCTCGGTCACGATCGTGGACAACCCGACCGGGCTCACGCCGCAAGGGCTCAACGCCGCGATCGGTGCCGCGCGTCACGACTACCTGGTCCGTGCCGACGGGCACGCGCTCTTCCCGTCCGACTACCTGACGCGGGTGGTCACGGCGTTGAGGGACACCGGTGCCGCGAACGTGGGTGGCCGCATGGCGCCGCGCGGGACGACGGCTTTCGGGCGAGCCGTCGCGCGGACGATGTCATCGCGCTTCGGCATCGGCGGCGCGGCCTTCCACACCGGCGGTGCCCCAGGACCGCAGCTGACGGTCTATCTCGGGGCGTTCCGCCGCAGTGCGCTCGAGAAGGTCGGCGGGTACGACGAGCACTTCGTCCGGGCCCAGGACTGGGAGCTGAACCACCGCCTCCGCGAGTCGGGGGAGACGGTGTGGTTCCTGCCGGACCTTGCGGTCACCTACCACCCGCGCGAGACGTGGAAGTCGTTCGCCCAGCAGCAGTACCGTACCGGCGGCTGGCGTCGACGGGTCATCAAAGAGCACCCCGACACCGCGTCGGTGCGCTACCTGGCTCCGCCCGCGGTCGTCGTCATGTCCGTCCTCGGGCTCGCGCTCGGCCTCGCGGGGATCTTCACGACGCCGTGGCTGCTGCTCGGTTTCGCGGCACCTGGTGTCTACCTGGCGGGTGTGACGGCCGCGTCGTTGTGGGAGGGCCGTGACCTCGACGCCGCGGCCCGAGTCCGTCTGCCGGTCGCCATGGTCACGATGCACGGGGCCTGGGGGCTAGGCTTCCTCGTGAGTTAGTAGATCACTTTAGGAGACTTTTGTGACCCAGGTGCTTCTGCGGGCCCACCGCAACCCGTTCACGACGCCGGCGGCGGACCGGGTCCTCGCGCGCAACCTCGTCGGCGACAACGTCGGCAACCTGTTGTTCAGCTATGCCGTCCAGCGGACGCTGTCCACATCAGAGGCGACGATCCAGATCGCTCGCCTCAACCACGCCCGGACGCTAGGCCCTGAGGAGATCGACGAGCGGTTCGACCACGTCGTCATCCCGCTCGCCAACGCCTTCCGCAAGCGGTTCCTCCCCAACCTCGACGCGATCACCGAGACGATCGAGAAGCTCTCGATCCCCGTCACCGTGGTCGGCGTCGGAGTGCAGTCTGCTGTGGGCGAGGGCGTACGCGCGCCGCGCCAGGTCGGCGACGCCGTGACGCGCTTCATGCGCGCCGTGCTCGACCACTCTCCCTCGATCGGGGTCCGGGGCGAGTGGACCGCCGAATACCTCGCGGGGCTCGGCTTCGGCGGCGACCACGTCGACGTGATCGGCTGCCCGTCGATGTTCCTCCACGGCGACACGCTTCCGCTCCGCGACCCCGGGCGCCACCTCGATCCCGCAGGCCCGATCGCCTTCAACCTGTCGCCGTACCTCAAGCAGATGGCCCCGGTGGTCGAGGACCAGGTCGCGCGCTATCCCGGCCTGGTCTACTTCGCCCAGGACATCCGGACGCTCGCGCTCCTGCTCGAGGGCCAGGTCGACCGTCCCGGCGCCGATCCCCGGCTTCCCGTCCACCCCGACCACCCGCTGATCGCCGAGGGGCGCACGCGATTCCCTCTCGACTCGACGACGTGGATGGAGGCGCTCGCCCGCTTCCCGTTCTCCTACGGCACCCGCATCCACGGCAACATCGCCGCGCTGCTCGCCGGGACCCCGGCGTACGTCCTGACCCACGACGCGCGCACGCTCGAGCTCGCCCGCTACCACGAGATCCCGCACCGGCGCATCGATGTCGACGTGGACGGGGTGGACGCGGTCGCCCTGCACGCCGAGGCGGACTGGCAGCCGCTGGTGGATGGGCACGCGGAGCGGTTCGGGCGCTACTCGGACTTCCTGCACCGACACGGGCTGCGCCACGTGTTCGACCCGGGTGAGTCGGCCGACGACTTCGACCGGCGCATCGCCCGCAAGTCGTTCCCGCCGGTGGTCGGCGAGCCGTCGGTCTCCTCGGTCCGGGGCCGGATTCTCAGTACTCGTCTGCGGGGCCGGCTGCGGAGGTTGGTCCGACCGGTACGGATGCGAGCCTGATCGCCTCGTCGAGCGCCGCCACGAAACGGGCGGTGCTCGCCCCCGGCGCGGTGTCGCCGAAGTAGGCCTCCGACAGCTCGCGCATCCGCTCGCGCGGCCACGGCCGGTCGAGGATCGCGGCCGCGTGCGGCGCGTCCGCCGCCTCCAGTCGCGGCACCTCGTTGAGGAAGAGCGAGGGCGGCAGCGTGGTGCGAGCCTCGGTCGGGACGGTCACGAGCATCGGCTTGCCCGTCGCCAGCCAGTCGTAGGCGACCGAGGAGAGATCGGTGACGCACACGTCCGCGAAGGCCCATTGCCACCCGTACGGGCCCGTGTCGACGAGGTGGTCAGAACCTCGCTCTGCGAGCAGGGCGCGGATGCGGCGGTCGGCAGCCGCGTACGAGGGGTCCTGGACGCCCGTACGGGGGTGCGGCCGGTAGATCACGCGATAGCGCGGGTCGTCCACCAGGGAGCGGACGAGGGCGACGCCGTGCGACGCCACCGAACCGTACGCCATGCTGGCCCGGTCGCCCTCCCACGTCGGTGCGTAGAGCACCCTCGTGCGGCCGTCGTCGGGCCAGCCCGGCGCGCCGGGATAGTCAAGATCGAGCTGCGGCCGCCCGACCTCGCGGACGTGCGCGGCGGCGTCGAACTCCCGAAGGGCGCCGGCGATCCGCGCACGGGCGGCCGCGCCGGCGACGAGCACCCGGTCGTACGCCTTGTTCTGGTTGGTGACGCTGGAGTCCTTGTCGCTCTCACCGTGGCCCAGGTGTACGTGGACGGGGCTCGCGAAGCGCAGCATGCGGAAGTTGAGGGGGAGGTGGTTGACGTAGGCGACGACCTGCAGCCTTCCGCGGGCGACGAGGGCCTCGAGGTACGACGAGCCCGGCGCGAAGAACACGGGCAGCGAGGTCTCGTCCAGGACGCGACGCCCAGTGTCAGGGCGCGCCGCGATCACGACCACGGGCCAGGGAAGCGCGGCGAGGACACGGTCCCACTGGTGGAGCTGGTAGAGGTTCTCGGGGCCGTCGGCGAAGTAGAGCGCGACCGGTGCGTCCAGGGCCGCCGGGTCGTCGTTGCAGCGTGCGGCGAACGACCGGCGGTCGAGCCGGTTGCGGAGAAGCGCACCCCCTCGGCGCGCGACCTGGCCAAGGCGACGGATCCGGTGCACGCCGGACAGCCTACCGTCGTGGCAGGTGCCGTCTCCGCACTCCTCAGGGAGTCGGCTCAGGGTGTCGGCGCTCGAAGCCGTGACGACGCCATGATGGCCACGAAGTGCCCCACCACGGCGAGCAGGGCCAGCGGCAGCAGCACGACGACCAGGGTGCGTGTCCCCGCGAGACCTCCCCATGCGTCGCCGGCGAGGAGGTCGACGACGGCAGCGGCGAGAGCGAACAACGTGAGCTCGACCGAGTGGTAGAGCCGGTGGAACGGCACGAAGCGTGCCCACCGACGCAGCGTGGCGACGAGTCCGGGGCGCGGGGCGGCGGCCTCGGCGCTGTCGGCGACCCGGGGGAGCCCGGAGAAGGCGCGCGAGACGTGGACGAAGTCGTTGAGGGACTTGTTGAGCAGGATGACGACCGCCAGGAGTGCGCCGAGCGTCGTCCAGCCGTAGTGGTCGGACATGTCCGGCAGCCCGCCGGCCGCCCGTACGCCGAGCGCGATCGGGATCAGCGACTCGGTGGTGTAGTGGCCGATCTTGTCCAGGAACGTGCCGGCGGGGGAGAGGGTGCCGCGCCATCGCGCGACCTCACCGTCCGCGCAGTCGAGGAGCATCTGGAGCTGGCCGAAGAACACGGCCAGGACGACCCCGACGAGGCCGGGCACGAGCAGCGATCCGGCAGCGAGCCAGCCGCTGAGGATCATCAGGCCCGTCACCGCGTTCGCGCTGAGCCCGAGCCTGACCAGCGGTCGGCTCACGTACGGCGAGATGTCGCGGAGATAGAGGTCGGCGACCCAGTGCTCCGCGCTGCGCCGCGCCCGGACCTCGGGCGGCTGGGCGATCGCCCGGTACTCCGCGAGGGTCGGGTGGCGAGGACGTGGGGCAGCGGAGTCGGGCACGGCGGCTACCGTAGCAGCCGGACCCCTGTGCTTTTGGCGGTGAGCAGCGCCGGGTCGGGCGCCGTCCAGCGCAGGACCTCCGGGCAGAACGGCTCGTGCCACTCCCGTACGACGGTGCCGTCGTCGCTCGCGGTCACCTCGGCCCACCACTTCGGGCAGTGCGGGCACTGCGTGATCACGAGATCGACCGGGTCGAACTCGACGGAGACCATCGGCGTGCTGCGCTGCGGGTGGCCGCCGGCCTGGCTGAGGTCCACCATGAACCCCTCCGTGATCGGGTCGTGCCCGTCCGGATCCTCGCGGTCGCTGCCGACCACCACGACCTCGTGGACGAAGCCACAGGAGTCGACGATCCGGTGCTGGTAGCTGAAACCGGTCTCGTCGCCGAGCCCCCGCGTCGCGATCAGCGCACGAGTGCGTGCGACGTCGTCGGGATGCTGGTGGTCTAGGACGACCTCGGAGGTGATCTGCATCGACGGCGCGAAGCCGAAGATCGCGCAGAGCTCCTCGGAGAAGACCCAGGTGTCCGTACGTGGCCAGTACGTGAAGTGGCCCAAGGCGGGCGATGGCCCCCACGGCATGTCGTGCTTCATACGCGCTCCCCCGCGTCACGGCCGCCCCCCAGCGGCCTGAGACACGACCGTAGGCGCGCCAGGGTGGCTGTGACAAGGGTTGCGAGCACGTTGCAGACCGTGAGCGGGCTGCGTCAGACCGCCAGGGTGCCCGCCGCTAGGGACGCGGGCGGCGTGCCGTCGCCGAACGGGCGGCCGCCGAGCTCCTCGCGTCCGTGCGCGGTGTGCCAGCCGGACAGGTCCGGGCCCTTCGGCACGATCTGCGTCGGGTTGATGTCGGCGTGGACGACGTAGTAGTGCGCCTTGATCTGGTCGAAGTCGATCGTGTCACCGAACCCGGCGGTCTGGAACAGGTCGCGGGCGTACGCCCACAGCACCGGCATCTCGGCCAGCTTCTGACGGTTGCACTTGAAGTGCCCGTGGTAGACGGCGTCGAAGCGCGCCAGTGTCGTGAACAGCCGCACGTCGGCCTCGGTGATCGTGTCACCCATCAGGTAGCGCCGGGTCGCGAGGCGGTCCTCGAGCCAGTCGAGCGCGGTCCACAACCGGTCGTACGCGGCGTCATAGGCATGTTGCGACCCTGCGAAGCCGCAGCGGTAGACCCCGTTGTTGACCTCGGTGAAGACCCGCTTCATCACGGGTTCCATCTCGTCGCGCAGGTCCTCGGGCCACAGGTCGGGCGCCCCCTCGCGGTGGAAGTCGGCCCACTCGAAGAAGAGGTCACGGGTGATCTGGTCGAAGTCGTTGGTCGCGACCGCCCTGGTGGGGACGTCGACCATCGCCGGAACGGTGATGCCGAGCGGATAGTCAGGGTCGCGGGCGAAGTAGGCCTGCTGGAGCCGCTCGTACCCGAGCACGGGGTCGACGCCGCCAGGGTCGAGGTCGAAAGTCCAGCTGCGGGCGTCGTGGACGGGTCCGCACAGCCCCATCGAGATCGCGTCCTCGAGGCCGAGGAGCCGGCGGACGATGACTGCTCGGTTTGCCCAGGGGCACGCGCGCGCCGCGACGAGCCGGTAGCGGCCGGGCTCGACCCGATAGCCGTCGCGGCCGTCTCGGGTGATGCGGGTGGTGAGGTAGCGCATGTCGCGGCTGTAGTCCTCACCGCTGTGCACGTAGGCGCCCTTGGTGGAGTGCGCGTCGTCGGTCGTCGAGGTCACGGGACCAGTCTGCCGGGACGGGCCACGTGGTGCCGTCCTGCCCTCACCATCCGGATCGCAGGGACGGTGAGGAAGGCCGCGACGAGGTTGAGCGGTCCGAACCCCCACATGGCGATGATGACGCCGGCGAGAAGCCCGCCGAGCGCCCCGCCGAGGCTCATCACGAAGTCGGAGGCACCCTGCACGGGCGGCCGCATCTCGGTGGGAACCGCCTGGGCGATCAGCGAGGAGCCAGCGATCGTCGAGGCGGACCATCCCAGTCCGAGCAGCGTCAGTCCGACGATCATCCGTGTCTCGGACTCACCCGCGGTCCCGGCGACGAGGGTGGCAAGGAGCAGCAGCGCCTGGCCGAGCACGATCGTGCGTCCGCGTCCCCAGCGGTCGGCGAGGATGCCCATCACGGGCGAGAGCGCGAACATCCCCGCGATGTGGAGGCTGATCGTCAGGCCGATGATCGTGAGGCTGGATCCGTGGTCGGCCATGTGGACGGGCGTCATCGCCATCACCGCCACCATGAGCGCATGTGCCCCGGAGACGGAGACGACGCCGGTCCGCGCGGCGGCGTTGACACGCAGGACGGGCCAGGCGTCGCGCATGCGCGGCCGCGTCGAGACCCCGTCGACCACCTCGGGCCGCAGGGACTTGGCGACGCGCAGGGGGTCGGGGACGAGCGCCAACCCGGTCAGGACCGCGGTGGCGGCGAACCCGACGGCCGCGATCGCGAACGGGCCCGCGAGGTCGGGGATGCCGAGCATGTCCGCGGTGCGTGCGCCGACCTCTGTGAGGTTGGGCCCGATGACGGAGCCGATCGTCGTCGCCCACACCACGAGCGACAGCGCCCGCCCGACGTGGAGGGGCTGGGCGAGGTCGGTGGCGGCGTAGCGCGACTGGAGGTTGGTGGCGGTGTTGGCGCCGACCACGAAGAGACCGGCGAGGATCAGCCACGTCGCGTCGAGCTGGGCGCCCGCGACCACGACCAGTGCGCCTGCGGCCGCGAGCAGCCAGCCGGTCGCAAGCGCCGGACGGCGGCCGCGGGCCGAGGCCAGCGCGGCGAGCGGCAACGCGAGCAGGGCAGAGCCGAGGGTGAGCATCGTCGTCGCAAGCCCCGCCCATGCCGACGACCCCGACACGTCCCTGACGAGAAGCGCCCCGACCGACAGCGCGGCCCCTGCTCCCAGGCCACCGACGACCTGCGCGCCGGACAGCACGCCGACCGTACGGCGCTGGATGCTCGCGACCCGCTCGGGCGAGTGTGCGGGCGTGCTCACCAGATCGTCACGCGCTGATCGACGTCCAGCCACAGGGCGTCGTCATCGGTGAGCCCGAAGGCGTCGTAGAAGGCGTCGACGTTGCGGACGACCTGGTTGCACCGGAACTCCGGCGGCGCGTGCGGGTCGATCGTCAGGCGGCGCACGACCTCGGTCGGACGCACCTTGCCCCGCCAGACCTGCGCCCACGACACGAAGAACCGCTGCACGCCCGTGAGGCCGTCGAGGACCGGGGGCTCCTGTCCGCCGAGCGAGAGGTGGTACGCCTTCAGCGCGATGCCGAGGCCACCGAGGTCGCCGATGTTCTCGCCGATCGTGAGCGCGCCGTTGACGGTCTGGCCGTCGGCGCCGTCGGGCGAGAGCGCGTCGTACTGCGCGATCAGCGAGCCGGTGAGCTTGTCGAACGCGGCACGGTCGTCGTCGGTCCACCAGTTGCGCAGCGCGCCGGTGCCGTCGTACTGGGAGCCCTGGTCGTCGAACCCGTGCCCGATCTCATGGCCGATCACGCCGCCGATGCCGCCGTAGTTGACGGCGTCGTCGGCCTCGGCGTCGAAGAACGGAGGCTGGAGGATCGCGGCCGGGAAGACGATCTCGTTCATCGTGGGGTTGTAGTAGGCGTTGACCGTCTGTGGGGTCATCAGCCACTCGTCGCGGTCGATCGGCTTCCCGATCTTGGCCAGCTCGCGGTCGGTGGCGACGTCGGAGGCGCGGCGGACGTTGCCGAGGAGGTCGTACGGGTCGGCGACGAGTGCGTCGTAGTCGCGCCACGTCTTGGGGAAGCCGACCTTCGGGGTGAACGACGCGAGCTTCTCGAGCGCGCGCTCCTTGGTCACGTCGCTCATCCACGACAGGTCGCGGATGCTCTGCTCGTACGCGGCCACGAGGTGGGCGACGAGCTCGTCCATGCGCGCGGCTGCGGTGGGCGGGAAGTGGCGCTCGACGTAGAGGCGGCCGACGCCCTCACCGATCGCACCCTCGACGAACGCGACGCCGCGCTTCCAGCGGGCGCGCAGCTCGTCGGTGCCCGAGAGCGTGCGGCCGTAGAAGTCGAAGTTCTCGTCGACGAACGCGCTCGACAGGTAGGGCGCGGCGGCGCTGACGAGGCGGAAGCGCAGCCAGTCCTTCCACGCCTCGACGTCCTCACCGCGCAGAGTCTCGGACAGCGCCTCGAAGTACGAAGGCTGCGCGACGACGACCTCGGCCAGCACGGCCACGTCGAACCGTGCGGCCGCAGCCCAGGCACGCCAGTCCAGAGCGGGGGTCAGCAGCTGGAGCTCGTCGAGCGCCGTGAGGTTGTACGTCTTGACGGCGTCACGGCTGGCGACGCGGTCCCAGTGGCCGGCGGCGAGCCGGGCCTCGAGCGCGTAGATGCGAGCGGCGCGACCCTGGCCGTCGTCGAGCCCGGCGAGGGTGAGCATCGTCGCGAGGTGCCCCTTGTAAGCCTCGCGGATCGCCGCGAACTGCTCCTCGCGGTAGTACGCCTCGTCAGGAAGGCCGAGGCCGCCCTGGAGCATCGTGACGATGTAGCGGTCGGGGTTGCCGCTGTCGGGTCCGACGTACATGCCGAACACGCTCGACGCCGCCCGGCGCTCGAGGCGGCCGATCGCCTCGACCACGTCGTGGAGGTCGCTGATCGTGTCGACGCGGGCGAGGTCGTCGGCCAGCGGCGTCGCACCGAGCGCCTCGACCCGCTCGGTGTCCATGAAACTGGTGAAGAGCGCACCGATCTTGGCCGCCTCGTCGTCGACGGTCGACCCAGCCGGGTTGCCGGGAGCCTGCTGGCACTCCTCGACGATCGCGCGGACGTCAGCCTCGGCCTCGTCGACGAGGGTGATGAACGATCCGGCGACCGCGCGATCGGCCGGGATCTCGGCGGTGGCGAGCCAGCTCCCGTTCACGTGTCGGAACAGGTCGTCCTGCGACCGGACGTCGTTGTCGATCCCGCTGCTGTCGATGCCTGATCTCATCCGGTCAGTCTAGGGAGAGGAGGCCGTCTCACGCGATGGAGTTCGGGGCGGGGTGAGGATCACCAGGACCGCCTCGGCCTGGTCGTCGCCCACCACCTCGTACGCGTGGGGACGGTCGGCGACGAACCTCGCGTGCTCGCCGGTCGCCACATCCTGCAGTGCATCGTCGGGGCCTAGGCGCAGGCGCCCGCAGGTCACCACGAGGTGCTCGACGACGCCGTCGCCGTGCGCGGGGGAGCGCCGGATCGTGCCGGGCTCGAAACGCATCGCGTACGTCTCGACCGTCGCGCCGTCGCGCACCCGGACGTCGAGAAGGTGCGCGGTGAGCCCGTCGCCGGAGACCTCGGCACCGACGGCGTCGTCGAGCAGTGCCGCGAGCGGGACGTGGAGCGGGCCCGCGAGGGCGTACAGCGTGGCGATGGTCGGATTGCGCAGGCCTGCCTCGAGCTCCGAGAGCGAGCCCTTGCCGATCTGCGCCGCCCGAGAGAGCGCCGACTGGCTGAGCCCGCGCTGCACCCGTAGGTCGCGCACGCGCGCGCCGATCCGCGCGGCGGGGTCGGGAGGACTGGACATGGGGGCCACCCTAGCCCGTACAGTTCCGTATACAGAACGTTCCGTATGCAGAACGCGCGAGGAGACGGCGATGACGAGGTCGGATGTGCCCGGACGGCAGCCGTACGTCGCGGGCGTGGTGGCGGCGCTCGTCGGGTTCACGAGCTCGTTCGCCGTCGTCCTCGCGGGGCTGCGCGCCGTCGGGGCGTCCGGGCCGGAAGCGGCGTCGGGCCTGCTGGTCCTGTGCGTCGCGCAAGCGGTCGGCATGATCGTGCTGTCGTGGCGCTATCGGATGCCGTTGACGCTGGCGTGGTCCACGCCGGGCGCGGCGATGCTCGCGGGGGCCGCCGCGACCGACGGGGGCTGGCCTGCCGCGGTCGGCGCGTTCGCGGTGACCGGGCTGCTGATCGTGGCCACGGCGGCATGGCCCGCGCTCGGGGCGATCGTCGCACGCATCCCGGCCCCGGTCGCGCACGCGATGCTCGCCGGGGTGCTCCTCCCGCTGTGCCTCGAACCTGTCCGGGGCCTCGCGGCCAGCCCGTGGATGGTCGCGCCGATCGTGGTCACGTGGCTTGTGCTGCTGCGCCTCGCGCCGCGCTGGGCCGTGCCGGCGGCGTTCGCCGTGACGATGGCGGTCGTCGCGCTCTGGCTCGCGCAAAACGGCGACAGCCTCGACGGGCCGCTCCTGCCGCACCTCGTGTGGACGGCTCCGTCGCTGGAGTGGCAGGCCGTCGTCGGGATCGCGCTGCCGCTGTACGTCGTGACGATGGCCGCGCAGAACGTCCCCGGCGTCGCCGTGATGGCGTCGTACGGGTTCACCGTCCCGTGGCGCGCGACGATGGCGACGACCGGAGTCGGCACCCTCCTCGGGGCGTCCGCCGGAGGTCATGCGATCAACCTCGCCGCCATCACCGCGGCGCTGGCGGCGGGACCCGAGGCAGGGCCCGACCCGAGACGACGGTGGCTCGCCGCGCACACGGCCGGCTGGGCGTACCTCGTCATCGCGCTGCTCTCGACCGCGCTCGCCACAGTCGTCGCCGCAGCCCCGCGGGGAGTGGTCGAGGCCGCGGCCGGGCTCGCGCTCGTCGGCACGCTCGGGGCCTCGCTGCACGCCGCGATGTCGGCGACCGTACGCCGCGAGCCCGCCGTCATCACCTTCGTCGTGGCGGCCAGCGGCGTGACCGTCGCGGGGATCGGCGCGGCGTTCTGGGCGCTGGTCGCCGGCGTCGCCGCACACCTCGTCCTGCGGTTTCCCAGACCCGGACCGGCTACTTCACCGAGCCGGACACCAGCCCGTTGACGATGTAGCGCTGCAGGGCGAGGAAGACCACCATGACCGGGATCGCCGCGAGCACGGCGCCGGCGGCGAAGATCGTCCAGTTGGTCGACGTCTGCTCCGAGACGTAGCCGAAGAGCCCGACCGAGAGCGTCTGCTGGTCCGGGTCGGTCAGGAACACGCTCGCGATCACGAACTCGCTCGTCGCCGTGATGAACGCGAGCAGCCCGACGACCGCGAGGATCGGCGTCACAAGCCGCAGGATAATCCCGAAGAAGATCTGCGCGTGGCTCGCCCCGTCCAGCCTCGCGGCCTCGTCGATCGAGACGGGCACGGTGTTGAAGAAGCCGTACATGAGGTACGTGTTCACACCGAGCGCGCCGCCGAGGTAGACGAGGATCAGGCCGGCGTGTGTGCCGATCCCGAGCGAGGGGAAGACGTCACCGATCGTCGACATGAGGATGAAGATCGCGACGACGGCGAGCATCTGCGGGAACATCTGGATCAGCATCAGCGACATCAGCCCGAAGCGGCGGCCGGTGAACCGCATCCGTGAGAACGCGTACGCCGCGAGTGCGCCGAGGAAGACGGTGCCGATGGCTGTGATGCCGCCGACGACCAGGGTGTTGACGAACCACTTGCCGTACGGCCGGGACGGGTCGGTGAACAGCTCGCGGTAGTTGCCGAGGTCGATCGTGGCGAACAAACGGCTGCTGCCGGCCAGCGTGCCGGACGGGTCGAGCGACGCCGACAGGACGTACAGCAGCGGGAACGCGGCGTACGCGGTGACGACGATGCCGACGACGTGTCGCCAGCCGAGCGTGGCGAACCACCGACGGAAGGTACGGCGGCGTGGTGCGGGGACGGTGCTCATCAGTGGATGTCCTCCAGTGCCTTCGTACGGCGGAACAGCAGCGCGGAGATCACACCGATGACGACGAAGATGATGATCGCCAGCGCGCTCGCGAGCCCGTAGTCGCGGCCCGTGCCCGTGCCGAACGCAACCTTGTAGACCATCGTGATCAGCAGGTCGGTCGCGCCGACGTCGTTGGTGGTGTCCTCGAAGCGAGGGCCGCCGCGGGTGAGCATGTAGATCACGTTGAAGTTGTTGAAGTTGTAGGCGAACGTCGTGATGAGCAGCGGCGCCACCGACACGAGCAGGAGCGGCAGCTTGACCGCGCGGAACGCCTTCCAGGGGCTCGCGCCGTCCATGCGTGCCGCCTCGCTCATCTCGTCGGGGATCGACTGGAGCGCGCCGGTGCACACGAGGAACATGTAGGGGAAGCCCAGCCAGAGGTTCACGAAGAGCACGCTGAAGCGCGCGAGCCACGGGTCGGTGAGCCACTCGATATCGGCGCCGCCGAGCAGCACCTGGTTGATGAAGCCGAACTCCGCGTTGAGCATCCCCGACCAGACGAGACCGGACAGGAACGCGGGGAACGCGTACGGGAGGATCAGCATCACCCGGTAGAACTTCTTGCCCCGCATCCGCGCGACGTTGAAGACGGTCGCGAGGAACAGTCCGAGGCCGAAGCAGAGCACCACCGACAGCGTCGCGAAGACGAACGTCCACGCGATCACCGACACGAGCGAGTCGCGCAGCTGCGGGGTCTCGGCCGCCCGGCGGAAGTTGTCGAAGCCGACGTTGATCTGCCATCCGGGCACCAGCTCGTCGCCGTCGGCGGAGACGAAGGCGCCGTCCCCCTCGTCGCGGTAGACGACCCCGGTCGTGGTGTCCGTGACGCTGTCGGTCGCGGCGTCGTAGCGGAGGTGGGAGCGGTACTCGTACGCGCTGCTGCCGTCGGCCGTACGGAGGCTGCCGTCGGCCGGGTCGTCGGAGACCGGGACCGCCACCTCGAGGATCTCGTCCTGGCGCTGGAGCAGCTCCTCGAACGAGAGCGACGTGTAGCCGTCGAGGCCGACCGCCTTGCCCGAACCATCGGTCTCGGCGTCGTCGGTGGGCTCCTGCGGCTCGTCGGACGAACCGACCGTGACCGCTCCGTCGGGAGCGGTCAGGAGGAAGGCGAGCTCACCGCGGCGTTCGAGCACGGAGAGCTGGTACTGGGGGGAGTCGGGAACCCGTTCCTGGCCCTTCGTCGAGATCGCTGCGACCGCGTCGTCCTTGCTCCCGAGGTGGCCGTCGCCGGCATTCGTGAACGCGATGAAGCCGGTGTAGACCATCACGAACACCTGGAAGACCAGCAGGAGCACGATGCCGGGAGCGAGGTACTTCGCGGGGAGGCCGTCTCGGCGCAAGTAGATGACGTTGACCGCGACGGTGAGCACCACGCCGATCGCGAGGACGAGCCACTCGTCCTGCGCGGCGAGCAGGAACACCGCGTACAGCGCGAAGGCGTCGACGACCGCGAGCAGCACGATCTTGACGAGGATGCCGACGAGCCCGTCGGTCTCGCCCGGACGGCTCAACCACGCCCACGGGCCACGACGGCCCGGTCGCTGGTCCGGAGATCCCGAGCCCTCGGTGCGGGGTTCGTCGGTGAGCGTCATGAGGTGAGGCCCCTCCTGGGGAACGTACGGGGGGAGTCAGGGCGGCCGGGGAGCAGAGGACCCGCTCCCCGGCCGTCAGGACGAGGTCAGCCGGCGACCTTCGCCTGGACGCTGGTGACCATCTTCGGCCAGGCCTGCGCCGGGTTGGCCTTGCCCTTGATGATGTCGAGCTCGGTCGCGCCCCAGTCGGCCCAGACCGCGTCCATCTGCGCGATGGCGGGCATCGGAGCGCCGGTCTTGCCGATCTCGCCGAACGCCGCGACGATCGGGTCGGACGCCGCCTTCTCGAACGACGCCTTCAGGGCCGGCGGACGCCCGCCCTGGGCGAACAGCGCGTCCTGGGCGTCCTCGGTGCTGAGGTAGTTGAGCGCGAACTCGCTCGCCGCGAGCGCGTTCTTCGCCTTGGCGCTGATGAAGAAGCCGTTGACGCCGATGAACGGGGTGGCTGCCTCGGAGCCACCGGTCGGGATCGGGTCGATCGCGATCTCGATCCCGGCCTTCTGCATGTCCGGGATGTTCCACGGGCCGGTGAGGAAGTACGGGGACTCGCCCTTGTTGAAGGCATCCTTGGCGATGTCGCCGGTGATGTTGGCGTTGAACGCGCCGGCCTTCGACCACGCGGCCAGGTCCTTGGCGAACTCGACGCCGCCGGGGTTGCCCAGACCGAGCTTGGTCGGGTCGTAGTCGCCCTCGGCGTTGCGCTCGAAGACGGGAGCGCCGTACGAGGTCTGGATGCCGTAGAGGTGGTAGGGATCGCCCTGCTTGGGGTCGAGCCCGACGAGGAACGGATACTTCGCCTTGCCGGAGTCGACGACCTTCTTGCCGGCCGCGACGACGTCGTCCATCGTCGCCGTCGGCTCGGGGAGCAGCGCGGTGTTGCGGACCAGGGCGACGTTCTCGATCGCATACGGCAGGCCGTAGGTCTTGCCCTCGAACGTCATGGCCTGGACGGCCGCGTCCTCGAACTGCGAGGCCTTGTCGCCGAGCTCGAGCGGCGCGACGACGCCGTTCTGGACGAATTTGCCGACCCAGTCGTGCGGGCCGACGATCAGGTCCGGGCCCTTGCCGGCGGAGACCTGGGTGATGAAGTCGTCGCGAGCGGCCTGGAAGTCCTTGATGACGAGCTTGACCTCGACGCCCTTGTCCTCCTTGAATGACGCGACGGCGTCCTTGAGGGCGGGCGCACGCTCGGCGTCGACCCACATGGACAGGGTCGAGGTGGCGCCGCTGTCGCCGTCCTTCTTGTCGTCTTCTGCCGAGCCGCCGCACGCGCTCAGCAGGAGGGCGGATGCCGCGGCGAGGACGCCTGCGGTGAGTGCGCCCCTCGAGTTCACCAGCATGATGCTCCCTTCAAGGTGTGGAATCGCTTCCATTTCTAGGTCAGATACGCCGTGCTCGGCAAGAGGCGCGGCGAAACATGCTCGCAACATTTCGATAACGGGCTGGTCAGTGCCCTGGTTTTTCAGGGGAGGGCGCCACCAGCTTCGGAGGCTCGTGCTGGAGAGCGCCGCGGAGATGTGTTGTAATCGCTTCCAATTCAGTGACGTTCGACACGACGGAGGAGAGAGCATGGCGGTCGAGGTTGCGCCTCGGATCGACGGGCCGGCGGCCACGGAGGATCGTACGGAGCGGGGTGGATGGTGGCGTGATGCCGTCGTCTACCAGGTCTATCCGCGGTCGTTCGCCGACGGCGACGGCGATGGCACGGGTGACCTTCGCGGGATCACGCGACACCTCTCGTCGCTCGCCGAGCTCGGCGTCGACGCGGTCTGGCTCTCGCCCTTCTACCCCTCGCCGCAGCGTGACGGCGGGTACGACGTGAGCGACTACTGCGACGTCGACCCGATGTTCGGCTCGCTCGACGACTTCGACCTGCTGGTGGGTGAGGCGCGCGCCCTCGGGCTGAGGGTGATCATCGACCTCGTCCCCAACCACGCCTCGAGCGACCACCCGCTGTTTGCCGCCGCGCTCGCCGCGGCACCGGGCAGCCGCGAGCGTGCCCGCTTCGTCTTCCGCGACGGCGCGGGAGAGTCCGGCGAGCTGCCTCCCAACGACTGGCGCTCGCACTTCGGCGGCCCGGCGTGGACGCGGGTGACGGAGGCGGACGGCCTCCCCGGCCAGTGGTACCTCCACCTGTTCGACCCCACCCAGCCCGACTTCGACTGGGAGAACGACGAGGTCCTCGCGTTCTTCGACGACGTGCTTGACTTCTGGCTCGCGCGCAGTGTCGACGGCTTCCGGGTGGACGTGGCGCACGCGCTCGTGAAGGCGCCAGGACTTCCGAACTGGGGTGGCAGGGCCGATGGCGCGAGCAGCCCGGGCTTCCCGGGCGAGGACGCGCCGATGTTCGACCAGCCCGGCGTCCACCGGATCTACGAGCGCTGGCGTGCTCGCCTGGAGACGTGGGGCTCCGACCGCATCCTGTGCGCCGAGGCGAACGTCACACCGCTGACCCGGGCCGCAAAGTGGGTGCGCCCGCGCGAGATGCACCAGGCCTTCAACTTCGCCTACCTCCACACGCCGTGGGACGCCCGTGCGCTGCGTGCGGTCATCGACGAGTCGCTGGCGGCGTTCGGGGGAGTGGGAGCGCCGAGCACGTGGGTGCTCTCCAACCACGACGTCGTCCGGCACGCGACACGCTTCGCGCTGCCGGCCGGGTCGGTCGAGACGGGGCACGGCATCACGGAGGCCACCGGCCTCGACCCCGTACGAGGTGAGCGTCGTGCGCGCGCGGCCGCGCTCCTGATGCTCTCCCTGCCGGGCGCGGTGTACCTCTATCAGGGGGAAGAGCTCGGGCTGCCCGAGGTGCTCGACATCCCCGCCGCGCAGCGCCGCGACCCGTACTTCCTCCGCAGCGGCGGCGCGGTGACCGGCCGCGACGGCTGCCGTGTCCCCATCCCGTGGGAGGCCGACGCGCCGGCGTACGGGTTCAACGCGACCGGCGAGAGCTGGCTCCCGCAGCCGGCGCAGTGGGCCTCGTACGCCCGGGACGTGCAGCGACGTGACCCGGCCTCGACGCTGTCGCTCTACACGGCCGCGCTCGACCTGAGAAAGTCCCTCGGGCTCGGATCGGGTTCGCTAGCGTGGTCCCGCACCGATGACGCGGTGCTCGGACTCGTGAACGGGGAGGTGCTCGTGCTGGCAAACCTCTCCTCCGACCCGGTCCCGGTCGACGGTCACGAGGTCCTCCTCGCCAGCACCCCCGACGCCGTGGTCGACGGACACCTCACGTCCGACGCGACCGTGTGGCTTCGTCTGCGTCCTGCGGGCGAGCCCACCCCTGAGGGGGCGTGAGGCGGTGTCGAGCAAGGCGGTGACGATCAAGGAGGTCGCCGAGCGGGCAGGCCTCTCGGTCGCTACCGTCTCTCGGGCCCTCAGCGGGCGCGGGCATGTCTCCGAGACCGCACGCACCCTCAGCGCGCAGGCCGCCCGCGAGCTCGGCTACGTCGCCTCGTACAACGCCGCCAGTCTCGCGTCCGGGCGCAGCAAGAACGTCGGCCTGGTCGTGCCCTGGGTCAACCGGTGGTTCTTCAGCACCGTCATCGAGACGGCGTCGACCGTGCTCGCCGCCGAGGGGTACGACCTCACGCTCTACTACCTCGGCGGCGGCAAGCGTGAGCGCGACCTGGTGTTCAGCGACTTCCTGCTGCGCAAACGCGTCGACGGCCTCCTCGCGGTCTCGCTCGAGCTCGACGACGCCGAGCGTGCGGACCTGCTGCGGGTCGGCACGCCCGTTGTGTGCATCGGCGGCGTGATGCCCGGCGTCTCGACCGTGAGCATCGACGACTTCGCGTCCGCCCGGCTCGCGACCGAGCACCTGATCGCGCTCGGGCACGAACGGATCGCCCACCTCGGCTGGGAGGGGCCGGGCGACTTCGACCTCGCAACCACGCGGCAGGGCGGGTACGCGCACGCGTTGAGCGAGGCAGGGATCCCGCCTGCCCCGGAGCTGCTCGTCCTCGGTGACTTCACGATGGCCGAGGGGTACGCCGCCGCCAAACGGCTGCTGTGCGATCCCCGGCTGCGCCCCACGGCGATCTTTGCCGCCTCCGACGAGATGGCGATCGGCGCGATCACGGCGGCACGCGACCTCGGGCTCGACGTCCCGCGTGACGTGTCCGTCGTCGGCATCGACGGACACGACCTCGGCCCGGTCTTCGGGCTGACGACCGTCGACCAGCACGTGCGCGCCCAGGCGACGCAGGCGGCGGGGCTGCTGCTCGGTCTTCTCGACGCCGAGCCCGGCGACCGCGAGCCGGTCCACTCCGAGCTCGAGGTCGACCTGGTGGTCCGGGCCAGCACGATGGTGCCGAACCCCGACAGACCTCCGAGCCGGTAGCGTCTGGCAGGTGGCCCTCTCCTCACGGCGGTCGCGCTGGTCCAACATGGCGACGGCGCTGGCGCACCCCGTCCGCATCCTGCCGGTGACATTCGTCGCCGGCAGCATCGTGGGCACGCTGATCCTGATGCTGCCGGGCATGCGGACGGAGGGTCAGAGCGGCAACGGACTGCTCCAGGCCTCGTTCACGTCCGTCTCCGCCGTGACCGTGACCGGGCTGAGCACCGTCGACGTCTCGTCGTACTGGACGCCGCTCGGGCAGGTGGTCGTCCTCGTGCTCGTCCAGATCGGCGGTTTCGGGTTCGTCACGCTGGCGACGATCCTCGGTGTCGTCGTCGGGGGCCGGATCGGACTGCGCTCGCGGCTGGCCGCACAGGTCGACCTGCACCTCGTGAACCTCGGCGAGGTCATCCCGCTGGTCAAGCGGATCCTGTTCACGATGCTCGCCTTCGAGGCGGTGGTCGCGGTCGTCCTGACGGTGGGCTTCGAGTCGCGCCACGGCGAGGGGTGGGGAGAGGCCCTCTGGCACGGCATCTTCTACTCCGTGATGGCGTTCAACAACGCCGGGTTCGCGCTGGCACCCGACAGCCTCGTCGGCTACGCCGGCGACGCCGCGCTGATCCTGCCGATCTCGGTGGCGGTCTTCGTCGGGGCGATGGGCTTCCCCGTGCTCGCCGAGCTCTCGAAGCGCTGGCGCCGCCCCGAGCGCTGGTCGATCCACACGCGCCTCACGGTCTGGGGCTCGTTTCTCCTGCTCGGCGTGGGCACGCTGCTGTTCGCGGCCGTCGAGTGGGCCAACCCGGCGACCATCGGCTCGATGCCGCTCGGGGAGAAGCTCGTGACGTCCTTCGAGGGTGGCGTCATGCCACGCTCGGGCGGCTTCAACTCGGTCGACTACTCCGACGCCCACCCGGAGACGACGCTCATCGCCACGATCATGATGTTCATCGGCGGCGGCTCGGCGAGCACCGCCGGCGGCATCAAGATCACGACCTTCTTCCTTCTCGGGTACGTCATCCTGGCCGAGGTCCGCGGCGACCCCGACGTGACCATCGGCTCGCGACGCATCGGCGCCAGCACCCTGCGTCAGGCGCTCACGGTCGCGCTGATCGCCGTGATGCTGGTGGTCGTGGGGACGTTGGCGCTGCTGGCGCTGGCCGACGTCAGCCTCGAGGAAGCCTTGTTCGAGGCGACGTCCGCCTTCGGCACCACCGGCCTCTCGATGGGGATCACCGGTACGCTTCCCGGCGGCGCACAGGTGGTGCTGATGGCCTTGATGCTGATCGGACGTGTCGGTACGGTCGCGACGGCATCCGCGCTCGCGCTGCGCGCCCGGCCACGTCGCTTCCACCTCCCCGAGGAGCGCCCCATCATCGGATGAGCGGCGCAGGGTCGGACGACCCGACGCACGGCACGGATTGACCTACGACGAGGAGACGAGCAGTGGCTAAGCAGGACGTCCCGGCGGATGCACCGGTCCTCGTGATCGGTCTCGGGCGCTTCGGCACGGCGGTCGCGTCGTCGCTGACCCGCCTCGGGCACGAGGTGCTGGGGATCGACGAGAGCATGGATCTCGTGCAGAAGTGGGCGACCGAGTTCACGCACGTCGTCCAGGCGGACTCGACCGACGAGGAGGCCCTCCGGCAGATCGGCGCTGACCAGTTCGACCGCGCCGTCGTCGGTATCGGCACCGACATCGAGGCGAGCGTGCTGACCGTGCTCACCCTCAACGAGCTCGGGGTGCGCGAGGTCTGGGCGAAGGCCATCAACAAGAAGCACGGCAAGATCCTCGAGCGCGTCGGTGCGCGTCACGTCGTCTATCCGGAGTCCGCGATGGGCGAGCGCGTCGCGCACATGGTCACCGGCACGATGATCGACTTCATCGAGTTCGACGACGGGTTCGCGATCGCCCGTACGGCGGCACCTGCCGGAGCGGTCGGCCGGACGCTCGCGGAGTCGGCCCTGCGGAGCCAGTACGGCATCACGGTCGTCGGGGTGAAGCGGCCCGGCGCCGACTTCACGTACGCCCGACCGGAGACGTTCGTCGGCGAGTTCGACGAGCTCATCGTGTCCGGCGCGACGAAGAAGGTCGAGCGCTTCGCCGGCCTCTCCTGACCGCGAGTCACTCCGGGAGGCTGCTCCGACCGACGACGTGCATCCAGGCGCCCCATGCCGAGCGGACCATGTCCGTGAGGTCGTGCCGCATCGCCCACTCCAGGTCGCGCGCAGCCAGCTCGCCCGACGCGACGATCCGCGCGGGGTCGCCCGGACGGCGCGGCCCGATGGTCGGAACGAAGTCGATCCCCGTCACCGACGCGATCGTGTCCATGATCTGGCGTACGGAGACGCCCTCGCCGCTCCCCAGGTTGTAGACGGGCTCGAGCGCCGCCTCGTTGGCCAGCGCCCGCGCCGCGACGACGTGGCTGTGCGCGAGGTCGGTGACAGAGACGTAGTCGCGGACGCACGTGCCGTCGGGCGTCGCGTAGTCGTCGCCGTTGATCATCGGCACCCCGCCGTCTGTCAGCGTCTTGAACACCTTGGGGAAGAGGTTGTGTGGGCTCGCGTCGTACAGATCCTCATACCCCGACCCGACGACGTTGAAGTATCGGAGCGACGTCTGCCGCAGCCCGGTCGCGGCCGCCTGCGCGCGCAGCACCCACTCGTCGACGAGCTTGCTCTCCCCGTACGGGGACTCTGGCGACGTCGGCGTCGTCTCGGTGACGATCTCGGTGTCAGGCGTGCCGTACACGGCGGCTGACGACGAGAACACGATCGACTCGACACCCTCCTCGGCCATCGCCTCGAGCAGGTGGACAGTGCCCGTCACGTTCTGCTCGTACGTGTGCAGCGGCCTGTGCACCGAGACACCGGCGTACTTGTAGCCCGCCACGTGCACCACCCCGCGTACGGCGTGCCCGCGCAGCGTCGTACGGACGGTGTCGGTGTCGGTGACGTTGGCCTCGACGAAGGGGACGTCGCCCGGGACGAACTCGCGGAACCCCGTCTCCAGGGAGTCGAGCACGACGACCTCGATGTCGGCGTCGAGGAACGCGCGGACGACGTGCGAGCCGATGTATCCCGCGCCGCCGGTGACGAGCCAGGTCATGCGATCGACCCTAACCGACGGTGACGCGCAGGATGCGGTCGTCGCCGGCCCGTGGGTCGCCACGGCCGTCGGTGTTGCTGGTCGTCACCCAGAGCGACCCATCGGGGGCGGGGATGGCGTTGCGGATGCGGCCGAGGTCCTCGCCGGCGAGGCGCCGTCGCGGTCGTCCGGCATCGGTGCCCGACAACGGCACAGCCCAGACGCACTGTCCGCGCAGCGCGGCGACGTACGCCGTCCCGTACGCGATCCCGACTCCGGCGGGCGAGGCGTCGTCGGTGCTCCACCACGCCTTCGGGCCGGTGATGCCCTTGGCGTCGGTCGGACCCTCGGTCTGCGGCCAGCCGTAGTTGGCGCCGCGCTCGATCAGGTTGAGCTCGTCGGTCTCCTGGTCGCCGAACTCCGCCGCCCAGAGTCGGCCCGCGGAGTCGAACGCGAGCCCCTCGATGTTGCGGTGACCGTACGACCACACACGGTTGCCGAACGGGTTGCCTTCGGCGGCCTTGCCGTCGAGCGTCATGCGCAGGACCTTCCCGGCGGGCGAGTCGACGTCCTGGGAGCGCTCGCCCTGCCCGGCGTCGCCGGTGCTGGCGTACAGCGTGCCGTCGGGGCCGATCACGAGCCTGCCGCCGTTGTGGTTGAACGCGCGGGGGATGCCGTCGAGCAGCACCTTCGGCCGGCCCAGGCGTCGCCCGTCGTACGCCATGCGCACGATCCGGTTGTCGTCAGGCGAGGTGAAGGCCGCGATCACCGCGTCCTCGCCAGGGAGGACGACGATCCCCATGAGACCGCCCTCACCGCTGTCGGTGTCGACGCCGGGCACCTCGCCGACGGTGGTCGTACGCCCGCCACCGACTCGGACGACGCGCGCGGTGTCGCGCTCGGTGACCAGCGCGCTGCCGTCGCGGAGGAAGGCCAGCCCCCACGGAACGGTGAGGTCCTCGGCGATCGCGCCGTCGACGCTCAGGCGCGTCGGGTCGCCCGGCGCAGCGGGTGCCGGAGACGCCGGAGCCGTCGACGGCGACCCAGGGGGAGCGGTCGTCGGCTCGGTGGCCGGAGCCGAGTCGGGGTCGTCGCCGGTGCAGCCGGTGGCGAGCCCGGCCCCAGCAGCAGCGAGTGCGACGAGGACCTCTCGGCGAGTCAGCGACATAGGGACAGTCTTCCGTACGGCGCGTCGGTGGACACCCCTGCGCGCGCCGCGACGGCCCGTTCTTCTCGCGCTGCCGACCCGCCTGCTCAGGAGTAACGTGCCGAGCGGGGCCGGGCCCGGGCCCGACATCGACCGACGACGCAGGAGGGCGGATGGACGGCACGGTGTGGCTGGCGGCAGACGACACGTTTCGTCTGGACACGGGGTTCTCCGACTACCTGATCATCGGGATCTACTTCATCTTCGTCCTCGGCATCGGCATCCTCGCCAAGCGCCAGGTCTCCAGCAGCATCGACTTCTTCCTCTCCGGACGGTCGCTTCCTGCCTGGGTGACCGGCCTCGCGTTCATCTCGGCGAACCTCGGCGCGGTCGAGATCATGGGCATGTCGGCCAACGGTGCGCAGTACGGCCTGCCGACCATGCACTACTTCTGGATCGGCGCTGTCCCGGCGATGCTGTTCCTGGGCATCGTGATGATGCCCTTCTACTACGGCTCGAAGGTCCGCAGCGTCCCCGAGTTCATGCGCATGCGGTTCGGCACCGGCGCGCACCTGGTCAACGCGCTGAGCTTCGCGATCGCCCAGCTGCTGATCGCCGGCGTCAACCTCTACCTGCTCGCGACGATCGTCGAGGTCATCTTGGGCTGGCCGCTGTGGGTGTCGCTGATCGCGGCCGCGATCGTCGTCCTCACCTACACCACGCTCGGCGGCCTCTCCGCCGCGATCTACAACGAGGTGCTGCAGTTCTTCGTGATCGTGGCCGCGCTGCTGCCGCTCACGCTGGTCGCGCTGCACAAGGTCGGCGGGGTCAGCGGTCTGACCGACAAGATCTCGGCGACGCCTGGGGGCGACGAGGAGCTCTCGTCCTGGCCGGGCACCAACCTCACCGGCATCGAGGACCCGTTCTGGTCGGTGGTCGGGATCGTGTTCGGCCTGGGCTTCGTGCTGTCCTTCGGCTACTGGACGACGAACTTCGTCGAGGTCCAGCGCGCGATGGCGTCGAAGTCGATGTCGGCCGCGCGCAGCGCCCCGATCATCGGCACCTTCCCGAAGATGTTCGTGCCGTTCATCGTCGTCGTCCCCGGCATGATCTGCGCGGTCCTCATCCCGGAGATGATCGACCTCAAGGCCGGCGACGCAGAAGCGGGCGTGGACTACAACGACGCCATCTTGCTGCTCATGCGCGACCTGTTGCCCAACGGCATGCTGGGCCTGGCCATCGCCGGTCTGCTCGCGTCGTTCATGGCCGGCATGGCCGCCAACATCTCCGCGTTCAATACGGTCTTCAGCGTCGACCTCTGGCAGCAGTACGTCCACAAGGACCGGCCAGACGGCTACTACACCTCGGTCGGTCGCTGGGCCACCGTCGGCGCGACCGTGGTCGCGATCTTCACCGCACTGATCGCGTCGAACTACTCGAACCTGATGGACTACCTGCAGACGCTGTTCGGGTTCTTCAACGCCCCGCTGTTCGCGACGTTCATCCTCGGTATGTTCTGGAAACGGATGACGGCCACCGCAGGTTGGGTCGGGCTGGTCTCCGGTACCGCGGCGGCCGTGCTCGTCGCCTTCTTGAGCGAGGACGCGTTCGGCAGTGCGAGCATCGGCGTGCTGCCACTGTCCGGCCAGGGGGCGAGCTTCGTCGCGGCGAGCGCCGCGTTCGTGGTCGACATCGTCGTCAGCTATGTCGTCAGCCTGGCGACGCAGCCGAAGCCGGCCACCGAGCTGCGTGGCTTCGTCTACTCGCTGACCCCGCGTGACCAGCTGCGCGACCCGCTCGCCCACCTGCTGCCGTGGTACCGGCGCCCGACCGTCCTCGCCGCGATCTCGCTGGTCATGGTGATCATCTTGAACATCATCTTCTGGTGAGAGGATCTCCCATGGCTGAGCGCAAGAACCGCTTCAAGATCGCGTCGGCGTTCGACATCAGGACGATCATCGGCACCCTGCTGGGCATCTACGGCGTGATTCTCACCTTCCTCGGCATCTTCAACGCCTCCGACGCCGAGCTCGAGAAGGCCGACGGCTTCAACGTGAACCTCGTCAACGGGCTGATCCTGCTCGCGGTCGCCCTCATGTTCATCGTCTGGGTGATCGTGAAGCCGCTGGTCGTCGAAGAGGTGCCCCCGGAGGCGCTGGAGGACCAGAAGGCAGGCCCTGAGTAGGCGCGACCGGGTGGGACACGGCCCGCGCTAGCATGGGTGCCATGTACGGCGAGCTCCTTGTCGAGCCGCGCTGACGCCACCCGGTCAGCGCGGCAGCCCCTCTGCTCGAGGGGCTGTTCTGTGTACGGAGCCGTACGAGAGACATTCGGAGGAGACCCAGGTGAGCACCCAGCACGCGGAAGCGGCGTCGTACGACGTCCGCGCGACCCAGGACAAGTGGCGCGCGGTGTGGGACGAGCTTCGCCCGTACGACGCGGACGGCAGCGACCCGAACCGCGAGCGGCGCTACGCGCTCACGATGTTCCCGTACCCGTCGGGCGACCTCCACATGGGGCACGGCGAGGTCTTCGCGCTGCATGACGTCCTCGCGCGCTACTGGCGGCTCAAGGGCTACGACGTCCTCAACCCGATCGGCTGGGACTCCTTCGGCCTGCCCGCCGAGAACGCCGCGATCAAGCGCAACGAGAACCCCGCCACGTTCACGTACGACAACATCGAGACGCAGGCCGAGTCGATCCGCCGCTACGGCGTGAGCTTCGACTGGACGCGCCGCCTCCACACCTCCGACCCGGAGTACTACCGCTGGACCCAGTGGCTCTTCCTGCGCCTGTTCGAGCGTGGCCTGGCCTACCGCAAGGCCTCGTACGTCAACTGGTGCCCCAATGACCAGACGGTGCTCGCCAACGAGCAGGTCGTCCAGGGATTCTGCGAGCGCTGCGGCGCGGTGGTCACCAAGCGCGAGCTGACTCAGTGGTACTTCAAGATCACTGACTACGCCCAGCGCCTCCTCGACGACATGGAGCAGCTCGAGGGCACCTGGCCCGAGCGCGTCCTGACGATGCAGCGCAACTGGATCGGCCGTTCCGAAGGGGCGTGGGTCGACTTCGCGGTCCCCGGACGAGACGAGCCCGTACGGGTCTTCACCACGCGGCCGGACACCCTGTACGGCGCGACGTTCATGGTCGTGGCGCCCGACGCCAAGCTGGCCGCCGAGCTCGTGAGCGACGAGCAGCGACCTGCGTTCGAGGCGTACCTCGAGCGCACCAAGCAGGCCACCGAGATCGAGCGCCAGTCGACCGACCGTCCCAAGACCGGCGTGTTCCTCGGCGTCCACGCGATCAACCCGCTGACCGGTGCCCAGATGCCGGTGTGGGCGGCCGACTACGTGCTGGCCGACTACGGCTCCGGCGCGGTCATGGCGGTCCCGGCGCACGACCAGCGCGACCTCGACTTCGCCCGTACGTACGACCTGCCGGTCCGTCGCGTCGTCGACGTGCCGGGGGAGGACAACCCGGAGGAGACCGGCGTCGCGACGACCGGTGACGGCACGTACGTCAACTCGGCCGCGCTCGACGGTCTCACCGACAAGACCGAGGGCATCGCGGCGATCATCGACCGGCTCGCGGCCGACGGTGTCGGTGAGGGCACCATCAACTACCGCCTGCGTGACTGGCTGCTGAGCCGCCAGCGCTACTGGGGCTGCCCGATCCCGATCGTGCACTGCCCGGACTGCGGCGAGGTCGCGGTGCCGGACGACCAGCTGCCGGTCGAGCTGCCGTACCTGACCGGTGCCGACCTGGCGCCCAAGGGCACCTCGCCCCTGGCCGCGGCGACCGACTGGGTCAACACCACCTGCCCCCGCTGCGGTGGCGCCGCGACGCGCGACACCGACACGATGGACACGTTCGTCGACTCCTCCTGGTACTACCTGCGCTACTGCTCCCCGGGCGACGCCAACGCCCCGTTCGACCCCGAGGACGTCAAGCGCTGGATGCCGGTCGACATGTACGTCGGCGGTGTCGAGCACGCGATCCTCCACCTGCTCTACAGCCGGTTCTTCACCAAGGCGCTGCACGACATGGGCCTGGTCGACTTCGTCGAGCCCTTCACCGCCCTGATGAACCAGGGCCAGGTGATCAACGAGGGCAAGGCCATGAGCAAGTCGCTCGGCAACGGTGTCGACCTCGGCCAGCAGATCGAGGAGTTCGGTGTCGACGCCGTGCGCCTGACGCTGGTGTTCGCCGGGCCGCCGGAGGACGACATCGACTGGGCCGACGTGTCACCGGCCGGCTCGTCGAAGTTCCTCCAGCGGGCGTGGCGCGTCGCGCACGAGATCGCGAGCGCGCCTGGCGCGGACCCCGCCAACGGTGACGTGGCGCTGCGCCGGGTCACGCACAAGGTGGTCGCGGAGTGCGAGCATCTCTACGAGTCGAAGCGCTTCAACGTCGTCGTCGCGCGCGTCATGGAGCTGGTCAACGCGACCCGCAAGACCATCGACTCCGGCGCTGGCCCGGCGGACCCGGCGGTCCGCGAGGCGGCCGAGGTGACGGCGATCCTGCTGAGCACGGTCGCGCCGTACGTCGCCGAGGAGATGTGGGCCGAGCTCGGTCACAGCCCGTCGGTCTCGCAGCAGGCGTGGCCGGCGGTCGATCCGGCGCTGCTGGTCGACGACACCGTGACCTGCGTCGTGCAGGTCAAGGGCAAGGTGCGCGGCAAGCTCGAGGTGCCGCCGTCGATCTCCGACGAGGAGCTCGAGGTGCTGGCGCTGGCCGAGCCGAACGTCGTCCGGCACCTGGAGGGCGCGGAGATCCGCAAGGTGATCATCCGCGCGCCCAAGCTGGTCAACATCGTCATCTGAGGTTTCGACAGGCTCAACCCGCGGACGTTGGTTGAGCCTGTCGAAACCCGGCGCCCCGCCCGTTGGTTGAGCCTGTCGAAACCCGCGCCTCGCCCGTTGGTTGAGCCTGTCGAAACCCGCGCCTCGCCCGTTGGTTGAGCCTGTCGAAACCCTCACGCGCTCGCGCCGGTCACGACGAGGCTCACCCCCGTCGTCGCCAGGCCGAGCGCAAGCACGCCTGCGCCCGTCCAAACCAGCGCCATGAGGCGTCCCGGCCGCTGCGGGTCACGCCCGAGCACGGACAGGAAGAACCCGGCGGGCATCACGATCGCGGCGATCAGCACGCCGATCGGGCCCACGAGGCGCCAGGCGCCGTCGACGCCCGCGGCGTTGGTCAGGAGCAGCGTGACCAGCCCGAGGATGACGAGCACCCCGGCGTGTGCGTGACCGGCTCGGAAGAACGACTTCTGCAGCGCGTTGGCCGGCCGCTTGCCGCCGACGACCCGCAGCAGGAACATCCCACCAGTCTCGATGGTGATGACCGTCAGCACGACGATGCCGGCGACGAGCGTGGATGCGGCGTTCATAGGAGCCTCCTCGAGGCATTGGAGAGTAGCACTATCTAATATTAGATAGTGCTACTCTCCAATGCGTCAACCCCGTTCCGTCAGGAGCCGACCATGCGGATCTCCGAGCTCGCCAACGCCGCCGGCGTCCCCGTCGCGACCGTCAAGTACTACCTGCGGGACGGCCTTCTTCCGCCTGGCCGGGCGACGAGCGCCACCCAGGCCTCGTACGACGACACCCACCTTCAGCGCCTGCGCCTCGTACGCTCGCTCGTCGAGGTCGGCGGCATGCCGCTGGCCAAGGTGCGCGCGGTCCTCGCCGTCGTCGACGACCCCGCCCCCGACCCGTACGACGCGGTGAGCGACGCCCTCGCCGCGCTTCCCCCGTACGTCGACCCGTCCCCGCCGTACGAGCGCGCGACCGCCGTGCTCGACGCGATCGGCCTCCCGTACGAGGAGACGGCCGCCGTGGCGCAGCTCGACGCGGCCCTCGCCGGTCTCGAAGCCGCCGGACGCCCCCTCGATGTCGCCGCAGTCGGTCGCTACGCCGAGCAGATCCGCGTGATCGCCGAACGGGAGGTCGCCTCCGTGGAGGCCGAGGGGCCGAGCGACCTCGCCACCGTCGTGCAGGACGTGGTCCTCGGCACGGTCCTCATCGAGCCGGTCCTGCTCGCGCTGCGCCGTCTGACCCACGCCGCGCTCTTTCGAGAGCGTCACCCGGCTCGGTAGGGTCACGCGGGTGTCCACCTCGCGTGACCCTGAGCCGCTCGGCCCCGATTCCCTGACCTGGCGCTACTTCGGCGACTGGCGCGGGCTGCTGTGTGCGCTGTGGGCGGGCTCCATGCAGAACATGCATCCTGGCCTCGGTGCGGGGGTCGAGGAGCACTCCCACTTCTTCGAGGAGCGGTGGGAGCGGCTGTTCCGCTCCCTCTATCCGATCGGCGGGGTCGTGTACGACGGACCGCGCGCCGCCGAGACCGCGCGGGAGGTGCGGCGCTATCACGACACGATCAGCGGCGTCGACTCTGCGGGGCGGCCCTACCACGCGCTCGATCCCGACACCTTCTACTGGGCGCACGCGACGTTCTTCATGAACGCCGTGCTCACGGCCGAGCACTTCGCCGGCGGGCTGTCGGAGGCTGACAAGCGCCGGATGTTCGACGAGCACGTCCAGTGGTATGCGATGTACGGCATGAGCATGCGGCCGGTGCCCGCGACCTGGGAGGACTTCCAGGCGTACTGGGACCGCACGTGCCGCGAGGTCCTCGAGGTCAACCTCGCCACCCGCCAGGTCCTCGACCTCACGGATCTCGCTCGGCCTTCAACCCTCCGGTGGATGCCCCGGGCGGTGTGGCGGGTCGCGCGGCTCCCGATCGGGCGCGGCTTCGCCTGGCTGACCACCGGCCTGTACGACCCCTCCGTGCGGCAGCTTCTCGGGCTGCGCTGGCGGCGCCGTGACCAGGTGCTGTTCGTTCTGGCGACCCGGACGATCTCGACGGCGTTCTGGCTCGTCCCCTTCGACCGCCGCTACCATCCGCGTGCCCGTGCGGGATGGCTGCGCGTGCGCGGCGAGTGGCCTGCCGACGTCCACGGACCGGCGTCCCCGGCGAGGTGGCGCGCGCGACACGCGGGCGCGTTCACCGAGGACGACGCGCAGCCGCGCGAGGGGGCCCCGGCCCGCTAGTCTCGGCCCATGACCCTCGCGATCGTGACGGACTCCACAGCGTCGCTGCCCGGCGAGCTCTCGGAGTCACGCGCGATCAGCGTCGTTCCGCTCGAGGTCGTCGTCGACGCCCGCTCCTATACCGAGGGCGTCGACGTCACCGCCGACGACCTCGCCCGCGCTCTGCGAGCCGGACGCTCGGTCAGCACCTCGCGTCCGGCGCCCGAGCGCTTCTCCCGCCTCTACGCAGACCTGGCCGACCAGGGAGCCGAGGCGATCGTCTCGATCCACCTCAGCTCTCGGGTCTCGGCGACCTACGAGTCGGCACAGCTGGCCGCGCAGGCGGCTCCGGTGCCCGTGCTCTGCGTAGACACGCTCCAGGTCGGGATGGCGACCGGCTATGCGGTCCTGTCCGCGGCGGAGCTCCGTGACGCGGGGGCCTCGGCCGAGGAGGCGGCCAAGGCGGCTCGTGACCGCGCGGAGCGGGCGACGACGCTCTTCTATGTCGCGACCCTCGAATACCTGCGCAAGGGCGGCCGGATCGGCACCGCTTCGGCGCTGCTCGGGTCGGCGTTGTCGGTGAAGCCGTTGCTGTCGGTCCAGGACGGGCGGGTCAGGCCGGTCGAGAAGGTACGCACGTCCGCCCGCGCGATCGCCCGCCTCGAGGAGCTGACGGCGCAGGCGTCGGAGCAGCACACCGACGGTGTCGAGGTGGCGGTTCAGCACCTCGACGCCGCGCACGCGGCCGAGGACCTGGCCGAACGGCTGAGGGAGACCCTCGGGCTCGGCGCGATCGACGTCGTCGAGGTGGGAGCCGTGATCGGTGCCCATGTGGGGCCGGGCCTGCTCGCGGTCACGGTCTCCGGCAAGCTCCCCCCGCTGGGCTGAGCAGAGCCGACGCCGCACAGGCGCTCGTACGAGGTAGTTGTCCACAGGCGGCCGCTCAGCGGCAGCGGCGGGAGTCGCCGTCGCCGTAGCGTTCCGCGGGTGGAGCGACGCGGGGACCGGACGAGCGAGGCGGCACGGCGACGTCTCGAGCAGCTCGCGCGCGAGCTGAGCCGGCTCGACGCCCGGCCCGGCGAGGTGGTCGACGATCCTCTCGAGGGGCCGTTCGACGATCCGCCCCCCATGCTCATCGAGGATCTTGACGACGACCTTGGCGACGACCTCTTCGACGAGGTCGACATCGCCGCCCTCGAGCACCGCGACGGCCGCGTGGCGTCTCCGCCTGCCCGCCATCGCGCAGGGGCCGCTTCACCGCCTGCCTGGTCGGCAGACGCGCGCGACAGGATCCCGCCGCGGCTGAGGTCGGCGCTCGGCCAGGGCACGACGACCACGCACGTGCTGGTGCTCCTGGTCGTCCTGGTGGTGGCAGCCGGCGGCGCGCTCTGGTGGGTTCAACGGGCTCAGCCCGAGACAGTGGGGGCCGAGCCGGTGGCGCTGGCCGCCCCCGGCGGCGCGGGAGAGGCGGTGGCCTCACCCGATCCTGCTGCGCCCACCGGTGCGGTCCCGGCCGAGGTGGTCGTCGACGTCGCCGGCAAGGTTCGGCGGCCCGGCATCGTCACCCTCCCGGCCGGCTCGCGCGTGGTGGACGCGCTCGAGGCGGCGGGGGGAGCCCGCCGCGGCACCGAGTTGACCGCCCTCAATCTGGCACGGGTGCTCGTCGACGGGGAGCAGATCGTCGTCGGGCTGCCTTCGGTCGCCCCACCGCCGGGGAGCGGGACCTCGGGTGGCGCGCCGTCCTCACCGGGGTCGTCGACCGGTGCCGTCGTCAACCTCAACACCGCGACCCTCGAGCAGCTCGACACTCTGCCTCAGGTCGGCCCGGTGACGGCCCAGGCGATCCTCGACTGGCGTACGGAGCACGGCCGGTTCAGCACCGTCGACGAGCTCCTCGAGGTGGACGGCATCGGCGAGGCGACCCTGGCCAAGCTTCGCGACCTGGTCACGCTCTGACCTCGGCCACGGTGGTCACCGCGCCGGCGCGTCTTGGTGAGCGCGGCGGAGATGTCGACCTGCGCATGGTCGCCCCGGCGCTCGCCGCATGGGCGGGAGCCGTCGTCGCGGTCCGCGTCTCCGTGACGGCCGTGCTCGTCGTCTCGGTGTGCGCGGCGCTGGTCGCGGCCGTAGTGGTGCGTTGGTTCCCCTCCGCCCGGAGGCGCGCCGCGTGGGTGGGGCTCCTGCTGGTGCTCTTGATCGCCTCGCTCGCCCTCGGAGCGCTGCGCGCGTCCACCCACCGCTCGGGAGTCGTGCCCGACCTCGCGGCCGAGCGCGCGTCGGTCGCGATCGTCGCCGTGGTCGCGTCCGACCCGAAGGAGGTCCGCGGGACGTTCGGCACCTCGACCGTGCTCCGGTTGACCGTCCTGCGGGTCGAGGCACGTGGCGCCACCTGGCGTCTGCGCAGCCCGGTCACGGCGTGGGTCCGCGGGGACGCGCCAGCCCTGCGGCTCGGCCAGCAGGTCGACGCGGCAGGCCGTCTCGACGCCGCCGACGACTCGGCGACCGCGGCCACGCTGTCGCTGACCAGGGTGTCCGTGCGTCCTGACGGTGACCCGGCCTGGTGGTGGGACGGCGCCCAACGGCTGCGTGACGCGATCACCGCCGCCGTCTCGGGACGGGGCACCGACGTGTCCGCCCTCGTGCCGGCACTGGTCCACGGCGACGACCACGCGCTGTCCGACGGATTACGCGAGGACTTCCGTACGAGCGGACTCACGCATCTCCTCGCGGTCTCGGGGACCAACCTCACGCTGCTGATCGGGTTCCTCCTGGCGCTGGCGCGGCCTCTGGGCGCTGGTCCTCGTGCCCGCGTGGTGCTCGCCGTCGTGGCGACCGTCGGATACGTGCTTCTCGCCAGGCCCGAGCCGTCGGTCGTGCGGGCGGCCGTGATGGGGCTGGTGGGGATCGCCGGGCTCAGCACGGGCGGGCGCAGGCGCGGTGCCCGCTGCCTCGCCTGGGCGGTGGTCGCCGTCGTCCTCCTCGATCCGTGGCTGGCCACGTCGGCAGGGTTCCTCCTGTCTGCGGTCGCGACCGGCGGCATCCTTCTGCTCGCCCCGGTGTGGCGTGACGCACTCGCCCGGTGGATGCCTCTGTGGTTCGCGGAGGCCATCGCAGTCCCGGCGGCCGCGCAGCTCGCCTGCACCGCGCCGGTCGCCGCGCTCTCGGGTGAGGTCTCGCTGGTGGCGGTCGTCGCCAACCTGGTCGTCGCACCCGCCGTCGGACCGGCGACGGTCCTTGGGTTGGCCGGGGGACTGGCCGGCCTTCTGTGGGCGCCGCTCGGCACGCTCGTCGGATTCCTGACCACCGTCCCGGCGGGCTGGATCGTCCTCGTCGGACGGCGCGCGGCCGATCTGCCCGGTGCCTCCGCAGCCGTCGGTGAGGGGCCGATCACGATCGCCCTCCTCGTGATCGTCAGTGGAGTCGTCGCCGTGACCGGGCACCTCCTCCTGAGGCGTCCGCTCCCGACCGTCGTGGCCGCCATGCTCATCGCCGTCGTCACGGTCGCTCCGCTCAGTCCCGGCTGGCCGCCCCGAGGCTGGGTGATGGTCGCCTGCGACGTCGGCCAGGGTGACGCGACGGTCCTGCGTGCGGGCCCGTCGGCGGCGGTCGTCATCGACGCCGGTCCCGATCCAGGTGACGTCGGCCGCTGTCTGGACGACCTCGGCATACGGACGGTCCCGCTGGTCGTCCTCACCCACGCTCACGCCGACCACGTCGACGGCCTGTCCGGCGTCATCCGGGGACGCGACGTCGGCTGGGTCGGCGTCGGGCTGAGCCGACCGTCGCTCAGCGGGGGCGACGTCCGTCGGCTCCGGGGCGGCGAGCGCTGGCGTGTCGGCGACCTCACCCTCACCGTCCTCGCACCTTTAGCTGCCGAGCAGCGCGCCGACGTCACCGAGGACGAGGCGAACGACGCGAGCGTGGTTCTCGTGGCCGAGACCCAGGGGGCGCGCATCCTGCTCACTGGGGACGTCGAGCCACCCGGCCAGGCCGTGCTGCGTCGGACGTATCCCGACCTTCACGTCGACGTCCTGAAGGTCCCTCACCACGGCAGCGCGCACCAGGACGCCGCGTGGCTCGCCGACCTCGGTGCGCGGTGGGCGACCGTCAGCGCAGGTCGCGACAACACGTACGGGCACCCCGCACCGGCGACGCTCACGACACTGAACGCGGCGGACGTGACGGTGCTGAGGACCGATGCCGGGGGAGACGTTGCCGTGGTCGTACGGAACGGTGAGATCAACGGCGTGCGCCGGTGAACCGCCCGTACGCGACGTCAGTGCCGCGTGGCATGCTGACCTGCGATGGCGTCCTTGTTCAGCACCCTCGTCCTGATCACCGGCGGAGTCGAGTTCCTCGCCGACCGCGCGATGCGACGTGCCCTGGCGCAGGTCCACGACGAGGATCCCGAGACGTCCGTCTCGGAGGTCGACGGCTCGTCGCTCGCCCCCGGCGAGCTCGCCGGGCTCACGAGTCCGTCGCTCTTCTCCGCGCACAGCGCCGTGGTCGTCCGCGGCATCGAGTCGCTCGATCCGTCCGTCGCCGACGAGCTGCTCGCGTACGCAGCCGCGCCCGCCCCCGACGTCGCCGTCGTGCTCACCCACGGGGGTGGCCAGAAGGGCAAGGGCGTCCTCGACAAGCTCCGCAAGCTCGGGGCCGTGCAGGAGATCGTGACGGCGGCCCCTAAGCCGTGGGAGGTGACCCGGTGGACCTCGACCGAGGTCCGCCAGCTGGGTGCGTCGATCTCCGAGGACGCCGCCGACTACCTCGTCGCTGCGGTCGGCCACGACCTGCGCTCGCTCGCCGCGGCCGCCGACCAGCTCGTGGACGCCGCGACAGGCGCGGACGGCCGCCGCGACAAGATCTCGCTCGACCTCGTCCGTCAATATTTCGGCGGTCGCGCGGAGGTCAAGGGCTTCGACATCGCCGACGCGGCGATCGACGGCGACGCGGCGCTCGCTCTCGAGCAGCTGCGGTGGGCGATCAACAACAACGTCGCGCCGGTCCTCATCACCTCGGCGTTCGCGACCGGCCTACGCTCGCTGGCTCGCTATGGCGTGGCCTCGAGCAAGGGGCTGCGCGAGGCCGAGCTCGCACGTGAGGTCGGAGCGCCGCCCTTCCGGCTCAAGCGGCTGCGCGCTCAGCTCAAGGGGTGGGACACCGTCGGCATCACGACCGCCATCGCCGCGGTCGCGCGCGCCGACCTCGACGTCAAGGGCGCCGCCGACCCGGAGTACGCGCTGGAGCGGATGGTGCTCGGCGTGGTTGCTGCGCGCGTCCGCTGACGCACGCACGTCCCCGCCTCGCCCCAGGACGCACGAACGGCACCTCCCGTACGAGAGGTGCCGTTCGGCGGAAGGTCAGGCGCTCAGAGAGCGGCGGCCTTCTTGGAGATCGACGATTTGCGGTTCGCCGCCTGGTTCTTGTGGATGACGCCCTTGGACGCAGCCTTGTCCAGCTTGCGGTTCGCTGCCTTCGCGAACTCCTTGGCGTCGTCGGTGTTGCCGGCGTCGACGGCCTCGGTGAAGCGTCGGACGACGGTCTTCAGCTCCGAACGCACGGCCTTGTTGCGCTCACGCGCACGCTCGTTCTGCCGGTTGCGCTTGATCTGCGACTTGATGTTTGCCACGGGGCAAGCCTCGTTGTTCTGTCGAAGTGGATAGTTGCGCGCGCGGACACGGACACGCGACCACCCACTGTATCAGTGGGTCCGGCACGGTCCAAAACTGCTCCTCGATGCTGCTGTGTGCTCTACCGAGCCGGTGGATAGCCGCCGTCGCGACGCTCCTCGACCACGTGCGTGGACCTGGAACGCTGCTGGTTGACGATCAGCGAGACCACCACGGCCACGATGCCTGCGCCGAGCAGGATCCAACCGAGGGTCCCCGTGTCCACCGCGCTGGTGTCGATGTTGATGACGTCGAGGGCGAAGATGAGGCCGAGAATGATGAGAACGATGCCGAGTCCGATGACCACGACAGTCCTTCCTTGTCGACGATGGGGGCTCACACCACGTACCCGTCGACCGTGCGACCCAAACCCTCCACGCCAGGGATGTCAGCGCTGCACGGGCACGATCCGGTAGCCCAGCGGCATCAGCGAGATCGGGATCATCTTGACGTTCGCGAGGCCCAGCGGGATCCCGATGATCGTGAGGCAGAGCGCGATTCCGCTGACCATGTGGCCCAGCGCGAGCCACCACCCGGCGAGCAGGATCCAGATCACGTTGCCGATCATCGACGGCACGCCGGCGGTCGGATGAGGCTCGATCGTGCGTCCGAACGGCCACAGCGCGTACGAGGCGATGCGGAACGACGCGATCCCCCACGGGATGCCGATGATCGTGAGGCAGAGCAGGACGCCGGCGAGCGTGTAGCCGATCGCCAGCCAGATCCCGCTCAGCACGAGCCAGATGATGTTGAGGATCACGTTCACGCATCGAAGCCTAGGTCGTGTCGGTCGATGGCGTACGCGTTCGGGAACCCTGGCCCGACATGGGAGGATGGGAAGCACCATGGCCAAGACCGCTGCTTCCTCGTCGGCACCCGCTCCGGGCGCGACCGACCCCGCGATCCTCCGCAACTTCTGCATCATCGCGCACATCGACCACGGCAAGTCCACGCTGGCCGATCGCATGCTGCAGCACACGGGGGTCGTCGACGCCCGGTCGATGCGTGCCCAGTACCTCGACCGCATGGACATCGAGCGCGAGCGCGGCATCACGATCAAGAGCCAGGCGGTCCGCCTGCCGTTCACGAAGTCGACCGGCGACGACGCGGGCACGACGTACGTCCTCAACCTCATCGACACCCCCGGGCACGTCGACTTCACGTACGAGGTGAGCCGCAGCCTCGCCGCGTGCGAGGGCGCGATCCTGCTCGTGGACGCCGCGCAAGGGATCGAGGCCCAGACGCTGGCCAACCTCTATCTCGCGCTCGACGCCGACCTGCACGTGATCCCGGTGCTCAACAAGATCGACCTGCCGAGCGCCCAGCCGGAGAAGTTCGCCGAGGAGCTGGCGCACCTGGTCGGCTGCGAGCCCCACGAGGTCCTGCGGGTCTCGGCCAAGACCGGCGTGGGCGTCGAGGACGTGCTGAACGCGGTCGTCGACCAGATCCCGGGGCCGGTAGGCAACCCGGACGCGTCGGCGCGGGCGATGATCTTCGACTCCGTCTACGACACGTACCGCGGCGTGGTGACGTACGTCCGCGTCATCGACGGCCACCTCTCGCACCGCGACAAGATCAAGATGATGTCGACCGGCGCCGTGCACGAGATGCTCGAGGTCGGCGTGATCTCGCCCGAGCCGATGAAGGCCGACCGCATCGGCGTGGGGGAGGTCGGCTATCTCATCACGGGTGTGAAGGAGGTCCGCCAGTCCCGCGTCGGCGACACGGTGACGTCGGCGAACAAGCCCGCGACCGAGGCGCTCGGCGGCTACCGCCACCCCAACCCGATGGTGTTCGCCGGCCTCTACCCGATGGACGGCGACGACTATCCGACGTTGCGTGACGCGCTCGACAAGCTGCAGCTCAACGACGCCGCGCTCCAGTACGAGCCGGAGACCTCCGGCGCGCTCGGGTTCGGCTTCCGCATCGGCTTCCTCGGGCTGCTCCACATGGAGATCGTGCGCGAGCGGCTCGAGCGCGAGTTCAACCTCGACCTGATCTCGACGACCCCCAACGTGGTCTACCGCGTCGTCATGGAGGACGGCACCGAGCACCGCGTCACCAACCCCAGCGAATACCCGACGGGCAAGATCTCCGAGGTGTACGAGCCGGTGGTGCGGGCGACGGTGCTGACACCCACCGACTTCATCGGTCCGGTCATGGAGCTGTGCCAGACGCGGCGCGGGACGCTGCTCGGCATGGACTACCTCTCGTCCGACCGCGTGGAGATCCGTTACACGCTGCCGCTCGCTGAGATCGTCTTCGACTTCTTCGACCACCTCAAGAGCCGTACGAAGGGCTACGCGTCGCTCGACTACGAGACAACCGGCGAGCAGGCCGCGGACCTCGTGAAGGTCGACATCCTGCTGCAGGGCGACCCGGTCGATGCGTTCAGCGCGATCGTCCACCGCGACAACGCCTACACCTACGGTGTCGCGCTCGCGCAGAAGCTCAAGGAGCTCATCCCGCGTCAGCAGTTCGAGGTGCCGATCCAGGCCGCCATCGGCGCGCGCGTCATCGCCCGCGAGACCATCCGCGCGATCCGCAAGGACGTGCTCGCCAAGTGCTACGGCGGTGACATCAGCCGCAAGCGCAAGCTGCTCGAGAAGCAGAAGGAAGGCAAGAAGCGGATGAAGATGGTCGGCCGCGTCGAGGTGCCGCAGGAGGCCTTCGTGGCCGCGCTGTCGACCGGCGACTCGGGCGAGAAGGGCAAGAAGTAGGCACCTCATGAGGCCGGCCGCGTGTGAAGACGTCGAGGCGATCCGAGAGATCGAGCGCGCCGCGGACGAGAGGTTCCGCGAGATCGGCCTCGGCTTCGTCGCTGACGGCGAGCCCACGTCGTACGAGGCTGTCTCGGCGTCGGTCGATCGCGGGACGACGTGGGTCGAGGTGGGCGACGACGGTGTGCCGGTCGCGTTCGCGCTCGCCGACGTCGTGGACGGTCGCGCGCACCTCGAGCAGCTCTCAGTGCTCCCGTCACACGCGGGGCGGGGGATCGGCGCGGCGCTCGTCGACACCGTCGAGCGCTGGGCGCGCACGAACGAGCATGACGTCCTGACGCTGACGACGTTCGCTGACGTGCCCTGGAACGCGCCGTACTTCCACCCGCGGCCACGTGTCGTCATGGCGAAGTCGCTGCGCTGACGGCACCTACCGCACGTACGCCCTGGCATGGGACACCGCTGAGCTGCACCCTGGTCCGATCCTGGTCTTGACGTGTTCGCCATACCTGCCGAAGGACACCCGTGAGCGGTTGGTCTCGGCGGCGCTGCGACTGTTCCGCGAAGACGGGTACGAGGCGACCACGATGCGCCGGATCGCGAGCGATGCCGGGGTCTCGCTCGGCAACGCCTACCTACTTCTCCGGCAAGGACGCGCTGGCCCACGAGCTCTACCTGAGCGTGCAGCGCGAGCACCGCGACCGCACGCTCCCGCTGCTGCGCGGCGGGGCTCCGCTGGTGTTCAGCTGGTTGCACGTGGACGACGTTGCGCGCGCCGTGGACCACATCGCCGACCAACCCGAGATCAGCTGCCCGGTCAACGTGGCGTCGCCGAACACGGTGACCAACGCCGAGATCGCGTCGCGGACCCGAAGAGGACTGCTGCCGGTCGCGGTGGGCTGACGCTGTCGGTACGCTCGCCGCCGTGGGAGCGTACGTCGAGTCCGTCTGCACCGGACGCATCAAGCCCGTGCCGTGGGGATCGCTCAAGCGGTCCGCGATCGACAAGCGCCCGGTCTCCGGACCGGTGCGCGTCGGTCCGTACGGACTGGACGGCGACGAGATCGCCGACCTCGAGCACCACGGGGGAGTCGACCAGGCGGTGTACGCCTACGCGGCGGAAGACCTCGAGGACTGGTCGGCACAGCTCGGCCGCCCGCTGCCGAACGGCACCACCTTCGGGGAGAACCTCACCACCCGCGGGATCGACGTCAACGAAGCGGTCGTCGGCGAGCGCTGGGGGATCGGGACGACGGTGCTGGAGGTGTGCGGGACCCGGATCCCGTGCGCGGTGTTCGCCGGCCACGTCGACCAGGAGCGGTGGGCTCGTCGGTTCGTCGAGGCGCGGGTCCCCGGGGCATACCTGCGGGTCGTCGAGCCAGGCGAGCTTGCATCCGGCAACGCGATCGAGGTCGTCGACCGGCCTGCGCACGGCGTGACGGTCCGGGTGGTGTTCCGAGCGCTCGCGACTGAGCGCGACCTTCTGCCGGCGCTTCTTGACGCCCAGGCGCTCGGTACGAAGGCGCGCCGCAAAGCGGAGGAGTACGTCGCGACGCAAGCGTGAGCGGACACCCGCGGGTCGCGGAAAGGTCTCGATTGGGCCGGGACTGTGCCCGGAGTCACAGGGGTCGCGTACGATTCAGCCCATCCCGTGATCCCCATCACTCCTACCACTCCCAGCGATGAGGTGCACTCCTGATGGCCAACGCCCCGACACCCGAGCAGATGAAAGTCGTCGACTCGCGTGCAAAAAACGTCGGCGAGCTGTTCTACGCCCGTGTCCGTGAGACCCCGAACCGTGAGGCTTACCGCCACCCTGTCGGCGAGAACTGGAGGTCGCTGACCTGGGGTGAGACCGGTGAGATCGTGTCGCGCATCGCGGCGGGCCTCATCTCGCTGGGCATCGAGCCGGAGCAGCGCGTGGCGATCGCGTCCGGCACGCGCTATGAGTGGATCCTGAGCGATCTGGCGATCATGGCCGCAGGTGCGGCGACCACCACGGTCTACCCGACCACCGCTGCCGCCGACGTCGCCTACATCCTCGCGGACTCTGGCAGCCGCATCGTGTTCGCCGAGGATGCGACGCAGCTGGCCAAGCTCCAGGAGAAGCGCAGCGAGCTCCCCGACGTCATCAAGGTCGTGCTGTTCGACGGTGACGGTGACGGTGACTGGGTGCTGTCGCTCGGCGAGGTCGAGGAGCTCGGGGCCAAGCTCTTGGCCGAGCAGCCGACCGTCGTCGCTGACCGCGTTGCTGCCATCGACTCCGAGCACCTCGCCACCCTGATCTACACCTCCGGCACGACGGGTCGTCCGAAGGGCGTCCGGCTGACGCACGACTCGTGGACGTACGAGGGCGCAGCTGTTGCCGCGGGTGGATACCTGAACATCGACGACCTCCAGTACCTCTGGCTGCCGATGGCGCACTCCTTCGGCAAGGTCCTGCTCTCGACCCAGCTGCGCGTGGGCTTCGCGACCGCGATCGACGGACGCATCCCCAAGATCGTCGACAACCTGGCCGTCGTGAAGCCGACGTTCATGGGCGCGGCGCCGCGCATCTTCGAGAAGGCCTACGGCCGCATCGTCGGCATGATGGAGGAGGAGGGCGGCGTCAAGCTCAAGCTCTTCACCTGGGCCACCAAGGTCGCCGCGCAGGTCAAGCAGCTCGAGCGCGAGGGCAAGCCTGTCCCGGCGGGCCTCAACCTCCAGCACAAGATCGGCGACAAGCTCGTCCTCTCCAAGGTGCGCGAGCGCTTCGGCGGACGCATCCGCTTCTTCATCTCCGGTGCCTCGGCGCTGTCCCAGGAGGTCGCGGAGTGGTTCGAGGCTGCCGGCATCCTCATCCTCGAGGGCTACGGGCTGACCGAGAGCGCCGCGGGTTCGTTCGTCAACCACCCAGACCATTACAAGCTCGGCACGGTCGGACTGCCGATGCCCGGCACCGAGGTCAAGATCGCCGACGACGGCGAGATCCTCATCAAGGGTCCGGGTGTCATGCAGGGCTACCACAACCTCGAGAGCGAGTCGGCGTCCGCGATCATCGACGGCGGCTGGTTGGCGACCGGTGACATCGGTGAGATCGACGCCGACGGGTTCCTGAAGATCACCGATCGCAAGAAGGACCTCTTCAAGACGTCGGGCGGCAAGTACGTCGCACCGTCGTACGTCGAGGGCATCTTTAAGGGCGTCTGCCCGCTGGCGAGCCAGATGGTCGTCTACGGCAACAACCGCAACTTCGTCTCGGCGCTGATCACGATCGATCCCGACGCCGCGACGCTGTTCGCCGACAACCACGGGCTCGCGGGCAAGTCTTACGCGGAGGTCGTCTCGTCGCCGCAGATGCAGACGGCGATCGAGGGCTACGTCGACCAGCTGAACTCCAAGCTCAACCGCTGGGAGACGGTGAAGAAGTGGGTCGTGCTCGACCACGACCTGACCGTCGAGGAGGGCGAGCTGACGCCGAGCCTCAAGCTCAAGCGCAAGTACGTCGAGGACAAGTTCAAGGACACCCTCGACGGCTTCTACGCCGACGCCTGATCCGAGCGCGTCCGGAGGGGTCGTACCGCAAGGCGGTGCGGCCCTTCCGTCGTTCTACGGCAGGAGGCGGCGTACGACGACGTCGGCGAGGAGGCGACCCTGCAGCGTCAGGACGAGCCGGCCGGCGTCCGCGAGCGGTGCGGCCTGGACGAGTTCCTCGGAGACCAGCGCCGGTACGGCCGCCCGCCCGGCGTCGTCCAACCTCTCGATCGGCATGCCGTCGCGCAGGCGTGACTCCAGCAGAACCTGCTCCACCCGTCGCGTCTCGGCATCGAGGATCTCGCGTCCGTGCCCGGGAGAGACGCCGTCAGCGAGCCGCTTCGCGTACGCCGCGGGGTGCTTGACGTTCCACCAGCGGGTGCCGGCGACGTGGCTGTGCGCCCCGGGACCGAAGCCCCACCAGTCTGCGCCCGTCCAGTAGAGCTCGTTGTGGCAGCATCGGGCCGCCTCGTCGCGCGCCCAGTTGGACAGCTCGTACCAGCCGAGCCCGGCGCAGCCGAGCCGCTGGTCGGCCGCCGCGTACATGTCGGCCATCAGGTCGTCGTCCGGCGCGGCGATCTCCCCGCGTGCCACTCGCCGAGCGAGCGCCGTGCCCTCCTCGACGATCAGCGCGTACGCACTCACGTGGTCCGGATCGAGCGCGAGCGCCGTGTCGAGCGAGCGCTCCCAGTCCGCGAGCGACTCGCCTGGCGTGCCGTAGATGAGGTCGACGCTGACCTGTGCGAACCCGGCCTCGCGGGCCCACCGGACGACGTCGGGCATCCGTGCCGGGTCGTGGGTGCGGTCGAGGGTGGCGAGGACGTGCGGGACCGCGGACTGCATCCCGTACGAGATCCGGGTGAAGCCGCGCGAGCGCAGCGTCGCGAGCGACTCCGGCGTCACGCTGTCTGGATTGGCCTCGGTCGTGGCCTCGTAGCCGTCGGCGAGCCCGAACGTCTTGTCGAGGCCCTCGAGGATGCGGCCCAGGTCGTCGGACGAGAGCAGTGTGGGCGTCCCGCCGCCGACGAACACCGTCTCCACCCGGGGGAGCGGGCGGTCGGCGCGCTCCAGGACCCGCGCCGCGAGGTCGATCTCGGCCAGCACGGTGTCGGCGTACGAGTCGTGTGAGGCGCCAGGCCCGAGCTCGGACGACGTGTACGTGTTGAAGTCGCAGTAGCCGCAGCGGGTCACGCAGAACGGGACGTGCACGTACGCCGCGAACGGCGCCGCTCCGAGCGCCTGCAGCGAGGAGGAGGGGAGGGCGCCGTCGGTGGGGACAGCTTCACCCTCAGGCAACGTCGACGGCATGCGTCCAGTGTCTCAGGGCGCCGCCAACGACCCTTGCGGCCGGAGCTGCTGCGGCCTATAGTGCTATTCAAGTAGCACATTAGGAGTATCCGATGATCGAGTTCCACCTGGACTCCCGCTCGGGGGTCTCGGCCTACCTTCAGCTCGTGCAGCAGGTGCGCCGCGCCCTGCGGCTCGGCCTGCTCGCCGAGGGCGACCAGCTCCCGACCGTGAAGGACGTCGCCCACCAGCTGGCGATCAACCCCAACACCGTCCTGAAGGCCTACCGTGACCTCGAGCGCGACGGCCTCGTCGCGCCGCGGCCCGGTGTCGGCACCTTCGTCACCCGGACCCTCACCGACAACACGCTCGCGGCACACGGACCCCTCCGTACGGACCTGCAGCGCTGGCTCGCCAAGGCCCGCCGTGCCGGCCTCGACGACGAGAGCATCGAGGCGCTGTTCACGACCACCTTTCGCGCCGCCTCCGAGGAGGACATCGCATGACCACCGCACTGAGGACGCATGAGCTCGGCAAGAGATACGGCCGAAATCGGCAATGGGCCCTGAAGGACTGCACCCTCGAGCTCCCGACCGGTCGCGTGGTCGGTCTGGTCGGCCCGAACGGTGCCGGCAAGAGCACGCTCCTCGGTCTGGCGGCCGGGATGCTGGTGCCCACCGCAGGGCGGGTCGAGGTCCTGGGGGAGGACCCGTCGTCGGGTGCCGACCATCTCGCGCGCGTCGGCTACGTGAGTCAGGACACTCCGACCTACCGGGGGATGAGTATCGCCGATCACCTTCGCCTCGGCGCGAAGCTCAACCCGCGATGGGACCACGGGCTGGTCCACGAGCGGATCGCCCGGCTCGGTCTCGACGCCCGGCGCCGTACCGGCACGCTGTCGGGCGGCCAGCGTGCCCAGATCGCGCTCACGTTGGCGATCGGCAAGCGACCGGAGCTGCTGATCTTGGACGAGCCGGTCGCCGCTCTCGACCCGCTGGCCCGTCGCGAGTTCATGCAGGACCTCATGGAGGCGGTCGCCGAGCACGACCTCACGGTCGTGCTCTCGTCGCACCTCGTCTCCGACCTCGAACGTGCCTGCGACTTCCTGGTGGTGCTCGTGGACTCGGAGGTCCGGGTCGCCGGCGACCTCGACGACCTGCTCGCCTCGCACCGCCGCATGACCGGGGCTCGGCGCCCATCCGACGCGGCGCCTGCCGGACATCACGTGGTGACGGCGAGCCACACCGAGCGGCAGAGCACGTTCGTGGTCCGCACAGACGGGCCGCTGATCGACCCGTCATGGGACGCGACCCCGTTGGGGCTCGAAGATCTCGTTCTCGCCTATCTGCGCAATGACGCCTCGTACAAGCGCCCGCGCCCGACCGTGGAGGTAGTCCGATGATCTGGCTGACCTGGCGCCAGATGCGCCCCCAGGCCGTGCCGACGGCGCTCGGCGTCGCCCTGCTGCTCGCCGCGCTCGCGGCCACCGGCCCGAGTCTGGGCGACGCGGCCGAGAGCAGCTCGTTCCTGGACGGAGTGACCTCCGACGGACTCAAGGTCACGCTCTACTACGCAGGCATCGCGGCGGCGTACGCGCTGCCAGCCGTGGTCGGCGCCTTCTGGGGTGCGCCGATGGTCGCGCGCGAGCTCGAGACGCGGACCCACCGGCTCGCGTGGAGCCAGTCGGTCACCCGTACGCGCTGGCTGGCCACGAAGCTCGGCCTCACCGCGCTAGTCACCGCTGCCGTCGCCGGTGTGCTCGCGTGGGGTGTGACCTGGTGGGCCGGTCCCATCGACCGCGCGGTCACCGCCGGAGATCGGACGGACGTGTTCGCCGTCGCCCGGATCGAGCCGGCGCTGTTCGGGGCGCGGGGGAGCGTACCGATCGGCTACGCGCTGCTGGCGCTCGCGATCGGTGTGCTCGCCGGCCTCGTGATCCGGCGGACCGTCCCGGCGATGGCGGTGACCCTCGTGCTGATCGTCGCCGCCCAGGTGCTGGTCCCCGCGGTGCTGCGTGCCCACCTGGCCGAACCTGAGACCACTGCGACCTCCATCACCGACGAGAACCTCGTCGGGCTGTTGGTCGGTGGGGCCGAGGGGCCTGGTGACGAGATCACCAGCGTGGAGGAGATCCAGGTCAGCACCGAAGGGACGGGTGAGTGGGAGCTCTCCAACGTCACGGTCGACGCCGACGGAACGACGCTGGCGACCCTGCCGAAGTGGGTCGTCGACTGCGGCGGGCCGCCGCCGGGTGAGAGCGCCAAGGCGGGCGCTCGGGAGGCGTGCTTCGAACGGCTCACGGCCGACGGCTACCAACAGCAGGTCACGTCGTACCCGTCCAGCGCCTTCTGGACGCTGCAGTGGCGCGAGACGGCGCTGCTCCTCGTGCTGGCGCTCGGCCTCGGTGGGTTGTGCTTCTGGCGGGTCCGAGGGGACGTGCCGTAGAGGTTTCGACAGGCTCAAGGTTTCGACAGGCTCAAGGTTTCGACAGGCTCAAGGTTTCGACAGGCTCAAGGTTTCGACAGGCTCAACCAGCGGTGGGTTGCGTGACGAAGTCGATGAGCTCCTCGACCCGACCGAGCAGCGCAGGCTCGAGGTCGGCGTAAGAGGAGACCGTACCGAGGATCCGCTTCCAGGCGTGCGCGATGTCGGCCTGGTTGCGGTGCGGCCAGCCCAGCGCCTGGCAGATGCCGTGCTTCCACGACATCGTCCGCGGGATCATCGGCCACTTCGCCAGCCCGAGGCGGTCCGGCTTCACGGACTGCCAGATGTCGACGTAGGGGTGGCCGACGACCAGCACGTGCTCCTTGTACGGGCCGCGCAGCACCGAGGCGGCGATCCGTGACTCCTTCGACCCGGGGACGAGGTGGTCCACGAGCACGCCGAGGCGGCGCCCGTGCCCCGGCTTGAACTGCGCGACCACCGACGGGAGGTCGTCGACGCCTTCGAGGTACTCGACGGCGACACCCTCGATCCGCAGGTCGTCCCCCCACACCTTCTCGACGAGCTCGGCGTCGTGTCGCCCCTCGACATAGATCCGGCTTGCCCGGGCGATCCGGGCCTTCGCGTCGTGGACGGCGACGGACCCCGAGGCGGTGTGGGTGGGGCGGGCGGGGGCGGCGGCACGGACGGGCGCCTTGAGGATCACGGGCTTGCCCTCCAGCAGGAAGCCCGGGCCGAGAGGGAACGTACGGCGCTTGCCGCGGCGGTCCTCGAGCTCGACCGTGCCGAGGTCGCGGTCGGTACGGGTGACCGCGCCGCAGAAGTCGGTCTGGACCTCCTCGAGCACCATCCCGACCTCCGCCTCCCGCTCGGTGGAGCGTCCGCGCTTGGGGACGCGCCAGTCGCCGGAGAGGACGTCGGAGCCGTAGCGGTCGTGAGTCACGAGGAGCACGGTAGTCGAGGCGGCGGGTCCACCAGGGCGGCACACGCCGCCGGGGCGCCACGCGCGGCTGGCCTTGCTGGCTAGACTGGCACTCACGGCACACGAGTGCCAGACGTGCGAGAAGGGACGAGGCGGTGGAGGTCGTGCTCGACGAACGCAAGCTCGCGGTCCTGCGCGCCATCGTCGAGGACTACGTGGCGACGCGGGAGCCTGTGGGCTCCAAGACGCTGGTCGACCGGCATCAGCTCGGGGTCTCGCCGGCGACCGTCCGCAACGACATGGCGGTGCTCGAGGAGCAGGGCTTCATCGCCCAGCCCCACACCAGCGCAGGTCGCATCCCGACCGACAAGGGCTATCGGCTCTTCGTGGACCGGCTCGCCTCCGTACGACGCCTGAGCATCCCTGAGCGGCGGGCGATCGAGTCCTTCCTCGACGGGGCCGTCGACGTGGACGACGTGGTGCAGCGCAGCGTGAGGCTCCTGTCGCAGCTCACCCACCAGGTCGCTCTCGTGCAGTACCCGACGCTCACCCGCTCCACGGTGCGTCATGTCGAGCTCGTCCCGATGGACCGCGGCCGCATCCTCCTCGTGCTGATCACGAGCTCGGGCCGCGTCGACCAGCGCATCATCGAGCTGCCCGAGGAGCCCGGCGAGCATCTGCTCGGCGAGCTGCGCGGCAAGCTCATCGCGGCCGCCGTCGGCCAGCGGCTGCCCGACGCGTCAGCGACCGTCGCCGACCTCATCACGGCCTTCCGACCCGAGGAGCGGCCGATCGTGACCGCTGTCGTCGCGACGATGACGCGCGCCTTCTCCGACGAGCGCTCCGACGAGCGGGTCGCGGTCGGCGGTGCCGCCAACCTCGCGCGCTTCGGGGCCGACTTCGACACCTCGATCAAGCCGGTGCTCGAGGCGCTCGAGGAGCACGTGGTGCTGCTCAAGCTCCTCGGCGAGGCCACCTCTCCGAGCATGCTCACCGTACGGATCGGCGCCGAGGTGCCGTACGAGGAGCTGTCGGCGACCTCGGTCGTCGCGACGGCGTACGGCAGCACCGACGAGCCGCTGGCCACCCTCGGCGTCGTCGGACCCACCCGCATGGACTATCCGGGCACGATGGCGGCCGTGCGTGCCGTCGCCCGGTACGTCGGCCAGACCCTCAGCGATTGAGAACAGACAAGGACGCATGAGCCAGGACTACTACGGGACCCTCGGTGTGAATCGCGATGCGACACCCGAGGAGATCAAGAAGGCATACCGCAAGCTCGCACGCAGCCTGCACCCCGACGTCAACCCCGACCCGGAGGCACAGGAGCGGTTCAAGACGGTCACCGTCGCGTACGAGGTGCTGTCCGACCCCGAGAAGCGTGCCTTCTACGACCGCGGCGGCGACCCGCTCGGCAGCGCGGGTGGCGGCGGCGGCTTCGGCGCGGGGTTCTCGTTCAGCGACATCATGGACGCGTTCTTCGGCCAGCAGACCCAGCGCGGTCCGCGCGGCCGGACGCGTCGCGGCAACGACGCGCTGATCCGCATCGCGGTGCCGTTGGCCGACGCCGCCTTCGGCACCACCCGCGAGCTCAAGGTCGACACGGCCGTCGTGTGCGGCACGTGCCACGGCAACGGTTCGGCCGACGGCGCGGATCCGGTCACCTGCCAGACCTGTCAGGGCCACGGAGAGGTGCAGCACGTGCAGCGCTCCTTCCTCGGCGACATCCGTACGGCGCGCCCGTGCCCGACCTGCGGGGGCTTCGGCTCGGTCATCGTCAACCCGTGCGAGGAGTGCTCCGGCGACGGCCGGGTGCGCGCGCGCCGCACGCTCACCATCAAGGTGCCCCCGGGCGTCGACTCCGGGACGCGCATCCAGCTCACCGGCGAGGGCGAGGTCGGCCCGGGCGGTGGGCCCGCCGCCGACCTGTACGTCGAGATCGAGGTCGAGCCGCACCAGGTGTTCACCCGCTCCGACGACGACCTCTACTGCGACGTACGGGTGCCGATGACCGCGGCGGCGCTCGGCACGCAGATCGACCTGCCGACGCTCGAGGCTGACGCCGACGTCGAGGGCGCGGAGCCCACGATCGGCTTCGACATCGCGGCGGGCACCCAGTCCGGCGAAACGGTGACGATCCGGGGCCGCGGGGTTCCGCACCTACGCGGTGTCGGGCGTGGCGACCTCAAGGTCCGCATGGTCGTCGAGACGCCCACCAAGCTCGATGAGGCACAGCGAGACCTCCTCACGAAGCTAGCCGTCGAGCGTGGCGAGGAGCGGGTCGAGGCGGAGTTCGCTGCACCCCATCGCGGCAGTGTCTTCGGCCGGATCCGGGACGCGTTCCGCTGAGGCCAGGAGGATTCGTGGTCGCACGGGGGCCGGTGGCCCGCATACCATGGTCGAGTCCCGACCGAGCGAAGGAGAACTGCCCCCGACGGGGGTGCCGATGAGTACGCCTGAACCCTTGCAGCACACCGTCACGATCCCGGCGAGCATCCCGATGGTGGCGCTGCTCGGCCCCGCCGACGAGTTCCTCCGCCTGATCGAGTCCAGCTTCGACGCCGACGTCCACGTCCGTGGCAACCAGGTCTCCATCCGCGCAACGGCGGCCGAGTCCGCGCTGGTCGAGCGGTTGCTCGATGAGCTGGTGACGATGATCCGGACCGGTCAGGGCCTGACGACCGAGACGATCGAGCGCAGCATCGCGATCCTGCGGACCGAGACTGAGGAGCGTCCCGCCGACGTCCTCAGCCTCAACATCCTGTCCAATCGCGGCCGGACGATCCGTCCCAAGACGCTCAACCAGAAGCGGTATGTCGACGCGATCGACAAGCAGACGATCGTCTTCGGCATCGGGCCCGCCGGCACCGGCAAGACGTACCTCGCGATGGCCAAGGCCGTGCAGGCGCTCCAGTCCAAGGACGTCACGCGGATCATCCTCACGCGCCCTGCGGTGGAGGCCGGCGAGAACCTCGGCTTCTTGCCGGGCACGCTCAGCGAGAAGATCGATCCCTACCTGCGCCCGCTGTACGACGCGCTGCACGACATGCTCGACCCCGAGACAATCCCCAAGCTGCTCGCGGCCGGGACGATCGAGGTCGCGCCGCTGGCCTACATGCGTGGAAGGGCTCAGCCGGTTGACCGCGCTGTGCTGACGCCGACGGGCTGGCAGCGAATCGGCAAGCTGCAGGTCGGCGATCTCGTTATCGGACGGGACGGTCGACCGACGCCCGTTCTCGGTGTCTACCCGCAGGGTGAGCGTGACGTCTATCGCGTCACCGCCCAGGACGGGGCGTCGACGCTGGCGTGCGGCGAGCATCTGTGGACCGTCCGCACGGCGTCGGACCGTCGGCGAGGGCGCAGCCGCACGCTCCAGACACGCGAGATGATCGGCAAGGAGCGGGCGCTGCACGCTCGCCGATACGAGATTCCGATGGTCGACCCGGTCGAGATGGAGCCGAAGGACATCCCGATCGACCCGTACGCACTGGGGCTGCTGCTCGGCGACGGCTGCCTCACGACCAAGACGACCCCGACGTTCACGACCGCCGATCCAGAGCTGGCCGACGCGCTCGAGGGACTGCTTCCCGCGATCCAGGTCGCCCGCCGTGGCTCCGACTACGACTACGTGCTCCGACACACCGAAGGTGGACGCGGCGGCCTTCGCATCGCGAACCCCGTCACCGTGGCCGTCAGGGATCTCGCGCTCGTGCACAAGACCTCACCCGCCACGTTCGTGCCTGTCGCGTACCTCTACAACTCGCGTGAGGTCCGGCTCGGTGTCCTGCAGGGCCTGCTCGACAGCGACGGCGGGACGGTCACACAGGACGGCCGGACCTGCCGGATCCAGTACACGACGACGTCGCCACGGCTTCGCGACGACGTGACCTTCCTCGTACGTTCGCTCGGCGGAGTCGTATACGTGCATACGCGTCAGGCGAACGGTCGCAAGCCCGGGCTCGCGAGGGGACGTGAGGTTGCCTATCGGCACGACGCCTACACGCTCGACATCCGGCTTCCGGAGGGTGTCACGCCGTTCCGCCTCGCGCGCAAGGCAGACGCGTACGCGGCAACCGGTGGTGGTCGGCCGATGCGGTTCATCGACTCGATCGAGCCCGCCGGTCGTGCGGAGACCGTGTGCATCGCGGTCGGTGCTCAGGACTCGCTCTACGTGACGGACGATTTCTTGGTTACGCACAACACGTTGAACGATGCGTTCATCATCCTCGACGAGGCCCAGAACACCTCGCCCGAGCAGATGAAGATGTTCCTCACCCGGCTCGGCTTCGGCTCCAAGATGGTCGTCACCGGTGACATCACCCAGATCGACCTGCCGGGTGGCACGCGCAGCGGCTTGCGGGTGGTGCGCGAGATCCTTGACGGCGTCCGGGACATCTCCTTCCAGATGCTGACCTCCGCGGACGTGGTCCGCCACAAGCTGGTCGGTCGCATCGTGGCCGCCTACGACGAGTATGAGGACGAAGGTCATGAACGTCGACGTACTCGATGAGTCCAGCTGGCGCGACGAGTCCGGCGAGCCGGTCGACGTCGAGCGCCTGACCCGCCTGTCGCGGTTCGTGATGACCGAGATGCGGCTGGCCCCGGCCACCGAGATGACGATGATCGTCGTCGATCCGGGCACGATGGCCGAGTACAACGAGAAGTGGATGGACAAGAAGGGTCCGACCGACGTCCTGTCTTTCCCGATGGACGAGCTGCGACCCGGCTCCGACGACCTCGACGCCGAGGAGGGCTATCTCGGCGACATGCTGCTGTGCCCCGCGGTCGCCGCCAAGGATGCGGCCAGCGAAGGCCTGGATCTCCGCGACCACCTCGAGCTGCTGACGGTCCACGGGATCTTGCACCTTCTGGGCTACGACCACGCCGAGCCCGAGGAGCACCGCGAGATGTTCGCCCTCCAGGACGTCGTCCTGGCCAAGTGGCGCGAGGCGGAGCCACCGCAATGACGATCGACGTCTGGCTGGTCGTCCTCGCCGTCGCTCTGGTCGGGTTGGCGGGCCTGCTCGCCAGTGTCGACGCCGCGCTCTCCACCTTCTCCAAGGCTCGCGCCGACGAGCTGGTCGCCGAGGGGCGCTCCGGTGCCACGCGGGTCGCGCGCGTCGTCCGCGACCCCGCCCCGTACATCAACACGGCGCTGCTGCTGCGCATCGTGGCCGAGACCGGCGCCGTCGTCCTCGTGGCGGTCATGTTCGCCCGTGCCATCGACGGGCTCTGGCAGCAGCTGCTGCTCGCGACGCTGGTGATGTCGGTCGTCTCGTTCGTCGCGATCGGTGTCGGCCCTCGTACGCTCGGCCGCCAGAACTCCGAGCGCGTCGGCCTGCTGTCCGCCGGGCTGCTCATCGCGATCACCCGCATCCTGGGCCCCGTCCCGCGCGTCCTCATCGCGATCGGCAACGCCCTCACCCCGGGCAAGGGCTTTCGTGAAGGCCCGTTCTCGTCCGAGGCAGAGCTGCGTGAGCTGGTCGACCTGGCTGAGCAGAGCGCGCTGATCGAGTCCGGCGAGCGGCAGATGATCCACTCCGTCTTCGAGCTCGGCGACACCGTCGTGCGCGAGGTGATGGTGCCTCGTACGGACGTCGTGTTCATCGAACGCACCAAGAAGCTGCGCCAGGCGATGTCGCTCGCGCTGCGCAGCGGCTACTCCCGCATCCCGGTGACGGGCGACAGCCTCGACGACGTCGTCGGCATGGCCTATCTCAAGGACATCACCAAGCGCGTCTTCGACAACCGTGACGCCGAGACGACCGAGCGGGTCGAGTCGGTGATGCGGCCGTGCCTGTACGTCCCCGACTCCAAGCCGGCGGCCGAGCTCCTGCGCGAGATGCAGGCACAGCGCACCCACGTGGCGATCGTCGTCGACGAGTACGGCGGCACGGCGGGCATGGTCACGATCGAGGACATCCTCGAGGAGATCGTCGGCGAGATCACCGACGAGTACGACGCGCCGCCGGAGGACATCGAGCACCTGTCGAACGGCTCCGTACGCATCAGCGCACGCTTCGACGTCGACGACCTCCAGGAGCTGTTCGGGGTCCCGATCGAGGACGACGACGTCGACTCGGTGGGCGGCCTCATGGCCAAGCACCTCGGCAAGGTCCCGATCGCGGGGAGCGAGGTGTCGCTCGACGGGCTGCGCTTCGTCGCCGAGGCCCCGCGCGGACGACGCAACCGGATCGGCACGGTCATCGTGAGCCGAGAGGCCTCCGGCGGTGATTCGGAGGAGTCGGTCGGCGCGAGCGCGTCGGGTTGAGGGTCCGCCGATACCCTGGACCTCATGGTTTCCCCACCCCTCACTGTCGACGACCCTGAGGATCGCAAGATCCTCACCCTCGCCCGCGCGACGCGGGCGCGGACCCGCGCCGCCGAGGGGGCATCCGTGCGCGACCGCGACGGTCGAACGTACGCGGCATCGACCGTCGAGCTGCCCTCGCTGAAGCTGACCGCACTCCGTCTCGCGGTCGCGATGGCCGTCTCGTCCGGAGCGACCGGCCTCGAGGCTGCGGCGCTGAGCACCGACGGTGACGGCGTGAGCGACGACGACATGGCGGCGGTCCGCGACCTCGCCGGCGCGGGTGTCCCGGTCCTGGTCGCCGACGTCCACGGCACGCCGCACTCTCGGGTGGACTCGTGAGCACGTTCCGGTCGGGCTTCGCATGCTTCGTCGGCCGTCCCAACGCCGGCAAGTCGACACTCACCAACGCGCTCGTCGGCGAGAAGGTCGCGATCACGTCCTCGCGTCCGCAGACGACCCGCCACGCGATCCGAGGGCTGGTCCACCGCCCCGAGGGTCAGCTGATCCTGATCGACACCCCGGGGCTCCACCGCCCGCGCACCCTGCTGGGGGAGCGGCTCAACGACCTCGTTCGCAGCACGTGGTCGGAGGTCGACGTGATCGGCGTGTGCCTGCCGGCCGACCAGCGGATCGGTCCTGGCGACCGTTACCTCATCGGCGAGCTCGCCAAGATCCGACGCAGGCCGATGCTGGCGCTCGCCACCAAGGCGGACAAGGTCGCGCCCGAGCGGCTCATCGAGCACCTCGCGGCGATCGCTGCGACCGGCGACGAGCTCGGCGTCGAGTGGAAGCACGTCGTCCCCGTCTCCGCGGTGTCCGGCTACCAGGTCGAGCATCTGCGTGACCTGCTGATCGCCGAGCTGCCCGAGGGGGTCCCGCTCTATCCCGACGGCCACCTCACCGACGAGCCTGAGGAGACGCTGGTCGCCGAGGTGATCCGTGAGGCGTCGCTCGAGGGCGTGCGCGACGAGCTCCCGCACTCGATCGCGGTCGTCATCGAGGAGATGGTGCCGCGCGAGGACCGACCCGAGGACAAGCCGCTGGTCGACGTGCGGGCCACGATCTTCGTCGAGCGTGACAGCCAGAAGGGCATCGTGATCGGCAAGGGCGGTTCGCGCCTGCGCCAGATCGGCACCGACTCGCGCGGACAGATCGAGCGGATCCTCGGCACCCCGGTGTTCCTGGACCTGCGGGTCAAGGTCGCCAAGGACTGGCAGCGCGATCCGAAGCAGCTGCGCCGCCTCGGCTTCTAGCCCGCGGGCTACTTCTTGGTCTTGGCGAAGCAGACGCCCCACCGCTCGCCGCGCTGCCACGCGGTGCGGCTGGGGGAGATGTAGCCGTAGTCGAACGACCCGCGGGTGTCGAGATAGCGGCGCACGCCCGCGGGGCAGCGGTCGCGCATGGTCGCCTGGACCTTCTTGGTGCCGGGGTACCTCACCTTCGCGGCGCCGAGCCGGATGGTGTCCACCCCGCGCCACTGGTGACGGGTCGAGCAGGTCACTGTGCCGCTGGCGCTGCGGATGTCACCGCGCACGCACTGCATGAAGTCGCGGCCGCGCTTGCCCTTGAGCGCGTTCTTGGTCCGAGCGGGCAGCGCAGCCAGTCGTGCGCTGTTCGCCGACAGCACGAGGTCGCACCGCATCCAGTCGGCGCCCTCGGCGGTCTGCGCTGCGCTGGGGACACCGACGACGAAGCCGAACTGCGACCGCTTCAGCGTCTTGGCGTCGGTGCCGAGCCAGCCGGCAGCGGCCCGCTCGCAGTACGGGCGGGCCGAGCGGAGGATGCGGGTGGTGTCGTACGCGGTGACAGCGGCCTTCACGGAAGCGTTCATCGGGCGTACGAGAGAGGTGACCGAGGTCGCACCTGAGCACGTGATCGGGGCGGCATCGTCGTCGCTGACGCGCAGCGCGACGTCGACCGTGCTCGGCTTGCGGCACTCGCCAGCCTTCGGTGGAGCCGCGACAGGCTCTGCGGTCGGGGTCGGTGCGGGGGTCGTCCCTGTGGCAGGCGGCAGCGAGCGTACGGGCGGGGGCGGCGCGTCGTCCGCACCGGGCGCAGCGCCGCTGATGTCGCCGGCGGAGCCGCAGGCGGTGACGAGCACCAGCGCCGCAGCGCCGACCACACCCAGCAGCGAGTTGCGGGCGCGGGTGCGGGGGCGTCGGAGAGCCGACACGGTACGTCCTCCCGGGGGGTTCGGCGGTACGACGGCAGCCAGTGTACGGGCAGGAGGTGAGGGGGCGATGGCGCCTTTGCACAGCCTTACGGGGTGAGCAGCGCCGCCAGCGTCGCACCGAGCTCGTAGGCCTGCTCCCGCTCGGGCGCACCGACGTTGCCGAGCACCTCGAGCACGGGCGCTGCCTGTGTCCATGGCAGCGCGCCCGCGATCGACTGCACCGCTCGTACGGCGCCGGTGGTGTCGTACCGGCCGTGCACCCAGAGCCCGTACGGCCTGGTCCTGCGGACTCCGTCCTTCGTGCCCGCTGCGGAGCCGTCCTCGCTCAGCGCACCGCCGGCCTCGAGGAAGATCGTGTCGAAAAAGTGCTTGAGAGCTCCGCTCATATAGCCGAAGTTCGCGGTGGTGCCGAAGAGGTACCCGTCGGCCGCCAGCACGTCGCCGGCCCGGGCCTCCAGCGCCGGGAGGACGACCACCTCGACACCCTCGAGCGCAGGATCGTGCGCGCCTGCCACCGCGGCGTCCGTGAGCGACTGGACGGTCGGTGTCGGCGAGTGGTGGACGATCAGCAGGGTGGACATCTCGCGAGACTAGCGCCGTCGTGGGCTATGCTGACGCCAGCCATGTACATCGCGCGCCTCCTCCTTCGGTGCCGCGGCGAGGGTTCGCACTAGGTCGGACCCCCTCGTCGCGGCGTTCGTCATGGCCGGCCGTCGCCGCACCGCGGCGCTTCTCATCTCAGACGAGCCCCGAACGAGGACATCACCATGGCCATCTCCCCTCAGCAGCCCAGCGGTATGCCATACCAGCGCTACCCGACCTTCCCTGCGATCGACCTGCCCGACCGCACCTGGCCGTCGAAGACGATCACCGAGACCCCTCGCTGGCTCTCGACCGACCTGCGTGACGGCAACCAGGCCCTGATCGACCCGATGACGCCCGCCCGCAAGCGCCGCATGTTCGACATGCTCGTACGGATGGGCTACAAGGAGATCGAGGTCGGCTTCCCGAGCGCGAGCGAGACCGACTTCGCCTTCGTCCGTCACCTGATCGAGGACGACCTGATCCCCGACGACGTGACGATCTCCGTCCTGACGCAGGCCCGCGAGGACCTGATCGACCGTACGGCGCAATCCCTGGTTGGCGCCAAGAACGGCAGCATCCACCTCTACAACGCCGTCGCCCCTCTCTTCAGGCGCGTCGTCTTCGGCGTGGACCGCAACGAGTGCCGGGCGATCGCTGTCCGAGGCACCGAGCTGGTGATGAAGTACGCCGAGGAGTACCTGCAGGGCACCGACTTCGGCTACCAGTACTCGCCGGAGATCTTCACCGGCGCCGAGCTCGACTTCTCGATCGAGGTCTGCGAGGCGGTGATGGACGTCTGGCAGCCTGAGGACGGCCGCGAGATCATCCTCAACCTGCCGGCGACTGTCGAGATGGCGACGCCCAACACCTACGCCGACCAGATCGAGTATTTCGGCCGGCACGTTTCGCGCCGCGAGAACGTCGCGATCTCGCTGCACCCGCACAACGACCGCGGTACCGCCGTGGCCGCGACCGAGCTGGCGATGATGGCCGGCGCCGACCGCGTCGAGGGCTGCCTGTTCGGTCACGGCGAGCGCACCGGCAACGTCGACCTGGTGACGCTGGGCATGAACCTCTTCAGCCAGGGCATCGACCCGCAGATCGACTTCTCCGACATCGACGAGGTACGCCGCACCGTCGAGTACTGCACCGGTCTGCCGGTCCACCCGCGCCACCCGTACGCGGGCGACCTGGTCTACACCGCCTTTTCGGGCTCGCACCAGGACGCGATCAAGAAGGGTCTGGAGGACCTCGACCGCCAGGCGGCCGAGCGCGGCATCCCCGTGTCGGAGATGCCGTGGGAGGCCCCGTACCTGCCGATCGACCCGCACGACGTCGGCCGCTCGTACGAGGCGGTGATCCGCGTGAACAGCCAGTCCGGCAAGGGCGGCGTCGCGTACATCATGAAGTCCGAGCACAAGATGGACCTGCCCCGTCGGCTCCAGATCGAGTTCAGCCGCGTCGTCCAGTCGATGACCGAGGGTGAGGCCGGCGAGATGTCGGTCGACGAGATCTGGAAGGCGTTCTCCGCGGAGTACCTCGAGCGGACGGCACCGTACGCGCTCGAGGCGTTCCGCTCGTCGACGATCCAGGACGGGCTGGACGAGCTCGTCGTGGACGTCCGGGTCGGTGAGACCGTCCAGTCGATCAAGGGCGAGGGCAACGGCCCGGTCGCCGCGTTCGTCGACGCCATCGCGTCGGTCAACGGAGACATCCGGGTGCTCGACTACGCCGAGCACGCGCTGTCCTCCGGCGGCGACGCGGCCGCGGCGGCGTACGTCGAGTGCGAGATCGGTGACCAGATCGTCTGGGGGGTCGGGGTCGACCCGAGCATCGTGACGGCCTCGCTCAAGGCGGTCGTGTCCGCCGCCAACCGCGCTGCGGCGACCCGCGTCTGACGCCGTTCCGCCGGCAGGTGCGCTAGGACCGCGCCGGCCGGCGGGTACGGGCGGGGGTACGCCCCGCGCCGCCACTGCGGCTCGACGTCGTGTCCGAGGGCAGCGCCAGCGTGGCCGCCAGGCCGCCCACGAGGATGAGGGCGGCGACCGCGGTGGTGACCTTGCTGGCGGTGATCAGCGACGCCTGTGCGACCTCGCCCACCTCGGCCGTCGCAGGGTCCTCGAGGAGCTCCGGGATCGCTGCCCCGACGCTGTCGCGGACGAGCGAGACGGCCGCGTCCTGATCGGGCCCCGGCATGTCCGTCCGCGCGAGCTCGTCGGCCGTCTGCGCGGCGAGGGTCGAGATCAGCAGGCCGCCGAGGACAGCGATGCCGAGCGCGGAGCCGAGCTGGCGGACCGTCGTCAGGAACCCGGAGGCCTGTCCGCTCGAGCCGACCGGGATGTCGACGAGGATGGCGCTGGTCAGCTGCGCGGTCGCCATGCCCACGCCGATGCCGTACAGGAACAGCAGGGCCGCGATCGCGGGTCCGCTGACGTCGGTGCTGATGACGAGAGCGGTCCCTGCGATCGCCACGACCTCGAGGGCCAGGCCGATCCGGATGACGGCGCGCTGCCCGAGACGGTTGGTGAGCGGAGGGGTAGCCCCGGAGGCGAGGAAGGTGCCGACCGCCAGCCACAGGACGAGGACTCCGGTGCCGAGCGGGGTGTAACCGAGGGCACCCTGCAGCAGCAGTGGGAGGGTGAAGATGAGGCCGATCTCGCCGAGCGCGACGACCATGGCGGCGATCGACCCATACCGCAGTGAGCGGAAGCGCATCAGGCCGAGATCGACCAGCGTGACTGCGCCGGCACGTGCGCGGCGCGCCTCGACGACGACGAACGCGACCAGGAGCAGCACGCCCAGCGCGAGCGAGAACGGGACGGGGGAGAGGGCGCCGGACTCCTGACGCCACCAGCCGTAGTACTGGCCCTCGATGAGGCCGAACACGACTCCGCCGAGGCCGAGCGTCGAGAGGAGCAGGCCGGGCAGGTCCGTGCCGGGGCGGATGTCGTCGTCGCGGGTCTCGTCGAGGACCTTGACGATGCCGACGAGCGCGAGCAGGCCGAACGGCACGTTGATCCAGAACGCCCACCGCCACGTCGACTCAGTCGCGAGCCATCCACCGATGAGCGGACCGACTGCGACCATGCCGCCGACGGTCGAGCCCCAGATCGCGAACGCGATCCCGCGGGCACGGCCCTGGAACGTCGCGTTGAGGGTCGACAGGGTGGCGGGCACGATCATGGCGGCGCCTAGGCCCTGCACGAACCGGGCGGCGATGAGCATCTCCTGGTTCTGCGCCGCCCCGGCACTGAGGCTGGCGACCATGAACAGCACCAGGCCGGCCGCGTACACCCGGCGGCGACCGATCCGGTCGCCCAGGCGGCCGGCTGCGAGCAGGAGCGAGGCGAGCATCAGGAGATAGATCGCGTTCATCCACTGCGCGCCGGCAGCGGTCAGCCCGAGGTCGTCGATGATCACCGGGACCGAGACGTTGACGATGGTCATGTCCATCACGACGAGCGAGACGCCCAGCGAGAGCGTCAGCATCGCGAGCCACTGGCGCTGCGTGATCGGGGTGTCGTCGCTCATGAGGCTCCTCTGCTCGGGCGCAGGGGCGCCGCTGGATCGCTGGATCGTAACAGCGTTCCGTCCCTGCGGAGGAGGGTTGAGTCAGACGCGGGTCGCGGCGATCTCCGCCACGTCGGCGGGTGTCGTACGGCAGCAGCCCCCGACGAGGTTGGCGCCGGCGTCGCGCCACCGGCCCACCCACGTAGCCCACGAACCACGGGCGGTGGTGCCGGTCCATCGCCGCGCGGCAGCGTCCCACACCTCGCCCGAGTTCGGGTAGACCGCGATCGGCAGGTCGGTGACGGCGGCGATGCGGTCCACGAGTGGGGCGATGTGCTCCAGCGGCGTGCAGTTGATCCCGACGGCGGCAACACCGTGGTCGGCGACCAGGCGCACGACCTCAGCGACGGGCGTCCCGTCGCTGAGGTGCGCATCGTCGCGTGCGCTGAACGTCACCCAGGCGGGCACGTTCACGTCGTCGAGCAGGTCGGCGAGCGCCGCGGCCTCGAGGGCGGAAGGGATCGTCTCGCACGCCAGCACGTCCGGACCGGCGTCGGCGAGCAGGTGCAGGCGCTCACGATGGAAGTCGCGGAGCGCCGGCACGTCGAGACCGTAGTCGCCTCGGTACTCCGAGCCGTCGGCCAGCGCGGCGCCGTACGGGCCGACGGACGCGGCGACCAGAGGACGCCGGCCGGGGTTCTCCTGCACGTAGGCATCGCGGGTCTGGCGCGCGAGAGTCACCGCGGACCGGATCAGGCGCTCGGCCTCGTCGGCGGGCAGGCCGAGCCGCTCGAAGCCACCGACCGTCGCCTGATAGCTCGCCGTGATGATCACGTCCGCGCCGGCCTCCAGGTAGTCGCGGTGGACCTGCGCGATCAAGGCGGGGTCGTCGCGCAGCAGCGACGCGGACCACAGGGCCGACGAGAGGTCTGCGCCGTGCCGCTCGAGCTCGGTCGCGAGTGCGCCGTCGAGCACGACGAGTCGGTCGCGGTCGGCCCACGTGTCGCGGAGCGTAGTCATCGGCTCACGCTAGCGCGCTCCCCGCGGGTCATCGGTCGAGCAAGTCCTGCATCTCGTCGACCTCCGCGCGTTGCGTGTCGGAGATCTGCTGCGCGAGGGTGGCGACCTTAGGGTCGCTGCCGGTGCTGAGCACGTCCTCCGCCATCGTGATCGCTCCCTCGTGGTGGGCGATCATCTGGCGCAGGAACTCCTCGTCGAACGCCGCGCCCTGGAGCGCCGCGAGCCGGGTCAGGTCCTCGGGCGACATCATGCCCTCCGCGTCACCGTGGCCGGCGTGGTCGTCGCCCTCCTCGGACGGCACGGGCTCGTCCCACTTCTCGAGCCAGGCGGTCATCGTCGCGATCTCGGGATCCTGTGCCGCGCTGATGCGCGCGGCGAGGGCCGTCACCTCGGCACCGGCACGCGTCGGGGCGAGCGAGGCCATCTCGAGGGCCTGGCGGTGGTGGGGGATCATCTGCTGGGCGAACGTGACGTCCGCCGCCGCGCGATCCGCGGACGTCGAGGAGGAGCCGTGCTCGCCGTGCCCGTCGGCACCAGCGCCGTCTTCGCCCGCACCGCAGGCCGAGATGCCGAGGCCGAGCGCGAGAGCGGACACGAGAGCGGCGGCACGTCGCCGTGCGGTGTACGTGATCATGAAGGCAACATACCCCTAGGGGGTACAGGTATCAACCCTTGGTCCCGGCGAGGCCTCCACCCCGTACGACGAACGGCCCGGCAGAATGGTGCCGTGGTGTTGTACCGAGACGAGGCCGTCGTCCTCCGTACCCAGAAGCTGGGTGAGGCGGACCGTATCGTCACGCTCCTGACCCGACACCACGGCCGTGTCCGTGCCGTCGCGAAGGGGGTCCGCCGGACGAGCTCACGTTTCGGCTCGCGCGTCGAGCCGTTCATGCATGTCGACCTCCAGCTCGCCGAAGGCCGCACGCTCGACGTCATCACGCAGGTCGAGACCCTCGACGCGTACGCCGGCCGGCTCGGCAACGACTACGGCGCCTACACGTGCGGCACGTCGATGCTCGAGTCCGCCGACCGGCTCGTCGGCGAGGACGGGCACCCCGCGGCCCAGCAGTACCTCCTCCTCGTCGGAGCCCTGCGGGCGCTCGCGGAGCGTCGCCACCCCAGCGGGCTGATCCTCGACTCGTTCCTGCTCCGGTCGCTGGCGATCGCCGGCTATGCCCCGAGCTTCGACGCGTGCGCCCGCTGCGGCGTGGGCGGCCCTCACCGCGCGTTCAACTCCGGTGCCGGCGGCATGCTCTGCACCGACTGTCGGCTCCCCGGCTCGGCCAACCCGGCGCCGGACACCGTCGCGCTGCTCGCCGCCCTGCTCAGCGGTCTGTGGCCGCAGGCCGAGGCGGCGGGGGAGCGCGCGACACGCGAGGCGAGCAGCCTCGTCGCGACGTACCTCCAGTGGCACCTCGAGCGCAGCCTGCGCTCGCTGGACTACGTCGACCGCTGACCCCGGTCCCGATCGAGGCGAGAGACAATGGCCTCGTGACGCGCACTCCCGTACGACGCCCGACGCCGCACCCCTCCGGCGCCACCGCCCCCGACATCCCGCTCGACCAGGTCCCGAAGCACGTCGCGATCGTGATGGACGGCAACGGACGCTGGGCCAAGGAGCGTGGGCTTCCCCGTACGGCGGGTCACGAGGCCGGCGAGTCCTCGCTGTTCGACGTCGTCGAGGGGGGCATTGAAGTCGGCGTGAAGTGGATCTCCGCGTACGCCTTCTCGACCGAGAACTGGAAGCGTTCGCCGGACGAGGTCCGCTTCCTCATGGGCTTCAACCGCGACGTCATCCGCCGTCGCCGCGACGAGATGCACGAGCTCGGCGTCCGCGTGCGCTGGGCGGGGCGGCGTCCGCGCCTGTGGGGCAGCGTCATCAAGGAGCTCGAGATCGCCGAGGAGCTCACGAAGGACAACGACGTGCTGACGCTCACGATGTGCGTCAACTACGGCGGCCGGGCCGAGATCGCCGATGCTGCTGCGGCGCTCGCTCGCGATGTGGCGGCAGGGCGGGTCAAGCCGGGCAAGATCGACGAGGACCTGTTCGCGCGCTACCTCGACGAGCCGGACATGCCTGACGTCGACCTGTTCTGGCGCACCTCGGGCGAGCAGCGCACGAGCAACTTCCTCCCGTGGCAGGCGGCGTACGCCGAGATGGTGTTCTCCGACATCGCCTGGCCCGACGTCGATCGGCGCGCGCTGTGGGAGGCGATCGAGGAGTACGCCCGCCGCCACCGCCGCTACGGCTCGGCATGAGCCTCTTCGTGTCTGCGTGCCCGTGCGGCTCCGCCGAGCCGTACGACGCGTGCTGCGGGCCGCTGCACCGCGGCGAGCGGCAGGCGGCCACCCCCGAGGAGCTCATGCGCGCGCGCTACGCGGCGTACGCCGTCGACGCTCGCGACTACGTCTTCCGTACGTGGCACCCGCGGACCCGCCCCGACGACGTCCCGTCGACCCCGGGCCTGACGTGGGAGGGGCTCGAGATCCTGGACGCCGCCGGCGACGAGGTCGAGTTCGTCGCGCACTACCGCACGGCCGACGGGCCGGGCGCCCTGCACGAGCGCAGCCGCTTCGAGCAGCGCGCGGGGCGCTGGTTCTACGTCGACGGATAGGCTGAACCTCGTGCGTATCGCGAGATTCACGACTGACGAAGACCCCCGGTTCGGCGTCATCGGCGAGGCCGACGGCGTCTCGGTGATCGCGGTGATCACCGGCGACCCCCTCTATGCAGGAATCCAGCTCACGGGCGAGAAGATCCCCGTGGACGACGTGCGGCTCCTGGCACCGGTGCTGCCACGCAGCAAGGTGCTCGGCATCGGCCGCAACTACGCCGCACACGCGGCGGAGCTCGGCAACGAGGTGCCGTCCGAGCCGCTGGTCTTCCTCAAGCCCAACACGAGCGTGGTCGGGCCTGGCGACCCGATCCTCTATCCCGACTTCACCGACGATCTCCAGTACGAGGGCGAGCTCGCCGTCGTGATCGGCAGGATCTGCAAGGACGTCCCCGTCGAGGACGCCGCGAAGGTGATCCACGGCTACACCATCGCCAACGACGTGACCGCGCGGGACCTGCAGCGGACCGACGGTCAGTGGACCCGCGCCAAGGGCTCGGACGGCTTCTGCCCGCTCGGGCCGTGGATCGAGACCGACCTCGACGTCGCCGACCTGCAGATCACCACGACCGTCGGGGACCGTGTTGTCCAGGACGGCAGCACGGGCCAGATGATCTTCAAGGTCCCCGAGCTCATCGCGTACGTCTCTGGCTTCATGACGCTGCTCCCGGGCGACGTCATCCTCACCGGCACCCCCGAGGGTGTCGGGCCCATGAACCCTGGTGACGAGGTCAGCGTCACCGTTGAGGGCATCGGAACCCTGACCAACAAGGTGGTATCCCGTGACTGAGTCCAACCGCGCTGTCCGCGTGCGCTTCTGCCCGTCCCCGACGGGCAACCTGCACGTCGGCAACGTACGGACCGCACTGTTCAACTGGGCGTACGCCCGCCACAACGGCGGCCGCTTCGTCTTCCGCGTCGAGGACACCGACGCCGCGCGCGACTCGGAGGAGTCCTACCAGGGGCTCCTCGACTCGCTGCGGTGGCTTGGTCTCGACTGGGACGAGGGGCCGGAGGTCGGTGGCGACTTCGGTCCGTACCGGCAGTCCGAGCGCATGGGCCGTTACGCCCAGGTCGCCGACAAGCTGGTCGAGGCCGGCTACGCCTACCTCGCGTACGACACGCCGGAGGAGCTCGAGCAGCGACGCGAGCAGGCGCGTGCCGAGGGCCGTTCGAGCGGCTACGACGGCCTGCACCGTGACCTGACGGACGAGCAGCGTGCCGCGTACGAGGCGGAGGGGCGCAAGCCCGTCATCCGCTTCCGCATGCCCGACGAGGCGATCACGTTCACGGACCTGGTCCGTGGCGAGGTGACGTTCGAGCCGGAGCACGTGTCCGACTACGTCATCGTGCGCGCCAACGGCCAGCCGCTCTACACGCTGACCAATCCTGTCGACGACGCGGCGATGGGCATCACCCACGTGCTGCGCGGCGAGGACCTGCTCAGCTCGACGCCGCGCCAGATCCCGCTGCACCGCGCGCTGGTCGCGCTCGGGATCGGCGAGGGCGTCGTGCCGGAGTATGGGCACCTGCCGTTCGTGATGGGCCCGGGCAACCGCAAGCTGTCCAAGCGCGACCCCGGCGGCGGCCTCGACGAGTACAAGCAGAAGGGCTTCCTGCCCGAGGGTCTGCTCAACTACCTCGCGCTGCTCGGCTGGTCGATCGGCGGCGACCGTGAGGTCTTCTCGCTGGAGGAGATGGCCGAGGCGTTCGAGATCTCCCGCGTCAACCCGAACCCCGCGCAGTTCGACCCGAAGAAGTGTGAGGCGATCAACGCCCAGCACATCCGCGAGCTGCCGGTCGAGGAGCTGGCGTCGCGGCTCGTCCCGTACCTCACGGAGGCGGGCCTTCTCAGCCAGATGCCGTCCGACCAGGAGCTGGGGCTGCTGGCCGCGGCCACGCCGCTGGTCAACGAGCGCATCACGGTGCTGAGCGAAGCCGTGGAGATGCTGGCGTTCCTGTTCGTCAGCGAAGACGACTTCCGGGTCGATCCCGACGACGCGGCCAAGGTGCTCACCGAGGACGGCCTCACGGTCGTCCGCGCCGCTCGCGAGGCGCTGGCGCCGCTGGAGTCGTTCGACACGGCCTCGATCGAGGCGGCGCTGCGTGCGGCGCTCGTCGACGGCCTGGGGCTCAAGCCTCGCCACGCGTTCGGCCCCGTACGCGTGGCCGTCTCGGGGCGCCGGGTGTCGCCGCCGCTGTTCGAGTCGATCGAGCTGCTCGGCAAGGCGCGCACGCTGACCCGCCTCGACAGGGCGCTCGAGGCCTGAGTCGGTCGAAGCATGCGGCCCCGACGTGAGAATCCTCACGTCGGGGCCGTTCTCGTTGCCGACGAACCCGAGTCGAGCCCGCCGCGTCGGTCGCTGGGTGGTCACGTGGTGGCCGTGGGTGACACGGCATCGACGACGTGCGCGGGGTCTGCGGAGAGCGCAAAGCCATGGTGACCTGGGAAGATGTTCTGGAGGAGACCCCGGATTTGGGGAGCGCGAACCCGTCCGGTAATGTTCTTCTCGGTTCGGGGCCGCAACGGGCTCGGGCCAAAGCCATGGGGTATGGGGTAATTGGCAGCCCGTCGGTTTCTGGCACCGTTAGTCTAGGTTCGAGTCCTAGTACCCCAGCGAAGGAACGCTCCGGAGCATCCGGTAGGGTTCTTTCATCACCACGGCCCCGTTGTGTAGCGGCCTAGCACGCCGCCCTCTCAAGGCGGTAGCGCGGGTTCGAATCCCGTCGGGGCTACAACAGGCGCCCGAGTCCTCAGGACTCGGGCGCCTTGGTGTTTACGGGGGTCCGTCCGTGGCGATAGCGTGAGCCTCGGGCGAGGGACCAGGGGGAGCCATGCCGACGATCGTGATGACCGGCGGCTCCTCGGGCTTCGGTGCGGTCGCGGCCGAGCGCCTCGTACGGTCGGGCGACGTGCGACTCGTCGTCGGTGCCCGTGGCGATGCCCCGTACGGGGAGGCCCTGCCGCTCGACCTCGCTCGCCTCGACGCGGTGCGGGGGTTCGCCTTCGCGGTGGATGAGCTGCTGGGCGACGCGCCGATCGACGCGCTCGTCCTCAACGCGGGAGGGATCCGGCGGGACGTCGACGGTCGGACCGAGGACGGGTACGAGACGACGTTCGCGGTGAACCACCTGGCCCACTACCTGCTGCTGCGACGCCTGGCGCCCCGTCTGGCCGACGGCGCGGCCGTCGTCCTGACCACGAGCGGGACGCACGATCCTGCGACCGGCGCGGGCCTGCGAGCACCCCGCCATGCCGACGCCGAGCTCCTTGCCGACCCGGCACGTGACCCTGGGACGGAGGACCGCCCGCGCAAGGCGGCCGAGCACGCCTACACGGCGTCGAAGCTGTGCGTGGTGCTCACCGTCAGAGCGCTGTCCGAGCGCGCTGACATCCGCAGCCGCCGGATGGCGGCGGTGGCGTTCTGCCCGGGCCAGGTCTTCGGGACCGGGCTCGCCAGGAACCTCCCCGCCCCGATGCGTGCCGCGTGGTCCGTGATGGCCGGGCCGGTGCTCGGGCCGCCCCTGCGCGCGCTCAACGCCACCCACAACACCCGCGATGCCGCAGGCGGAGCGCTCGCCGACCTCGCGCTGCGGCGTACGCGCCCGCCGGACGGCCGCACGTACGCCGCGCTGCGACGCGGGCGAGTCACGTGGCCGGAACCGTCGGAGCGTGCGCGTGATCTCGCGACCGCGCGAGCACTGTGGTCCGACAGCGCCCAGATGGTTGGCGTGATGGACTGATCGGGTGTACGGGCCGGCCACGGCGACGTCCGATTCCCGCTAGTTCCTGTCGGTGCGGCCAGGCATGCTGGGGGCATGAGGATCGACGAGGACCGCTGCTACCGGGCAGTGAGCGCAAAGGACGCCAGGTTCGACGGCGTCTTCTACACGGCGGTGACGAGCACCGGCATCTACTGCCGTCCGTCCTGCCCGGCGCGGACCCCGAAGCGCGAGAACGTGCGCTTCTACGCGACGGCGGCCGCGGCCCACGACGCCGGCTTCCGGGCCTGCCGCAGGTGCCGCCCTGACGCGGCGCCGGGGTCGCCCGAGTGGGACGTCCGTGCCGACACCGTCGGGCGGGCGATGCGCCTCATCCGCGACGGCGTCGTCGAGAGTCACGGCGTGCCCGGTCTCGCCGACAGGCTCGGCTACAGCACCCGGCACGTGCACCGGATCCTCGTGGACGAGGTCGGCGCCGGACCCCTCGCGCTCGCACGGAGCAACCGCGCCCACCACGCGCGCATCCTGCTGGAGACCACCGCCGTCCCCGTGACGGACGTGGCGTTCGCCTCCGGATTCGCGTCCGTGCGGCAGTTCAACGACACCCTCCGCACGGTCTACGACGCCACCCCGACCGCCCTGCGCGACGCAGCGCACCGACGCACCGCTCGCGCCCGGCCGGCCGCGTCGACCTCCGGGCGGATCACGTTGCGCCTCGCGGTGCGTGCCCCCTTCGCGTACGACCGAATCCTCGGGTTTCTCGAGACGCGCGCCGTCCCCGGCATCGAGACCGTGCGTGACGGCACCTACGCCCGCACGCTGCGTCTCCCGCACGGTCCGGGCGTCGTCGCCCTCACGCCGGCCGCCGACCACGTCACCTGTGCGCTCGAGCTCAGCGACCTGCGCGACACGATGACCGCCGTCACGCGCTGCCGCAGCCTGCTCGACCTCGATGCCGACCCGGTGGCGATCGACGAGGTCCTCGGCGCCGACGCCTCCCTCGGTGACGCCGTCCGCGCCGTCCCCGGCACCCGCGTGCCGGGCCACGTCGACGGCTACGAGCTCGTCGTCCGGGCGGTCGTCGGACAGCAGGTGTCGGTCGCCGGGGCGCGGACGACCCTCGGGCGGATCGTGCGCGACCACGGGTCGGCCCTCGATCCTCAGGCGCACCCGCTCGCGGCGGCGTACACCCTGACGCACGTCTTCCCCGAGCCGGACGCGCTGGCCGCCGTCGATCCTGCATCGCTCGGGATGCCGCGCTCACGCGGCGCGACGGTCGCCGGGGTCTCGGACGCGGTCGCCGTCGGCAAGCTCGAGATCTGCCCGAGCGCCGACCGCGCAGCCCTGCGCGAGGAGCTGCTGGCGCTGCGAGGCGTCGGCCCGTGGACCGCCGACTACGTCCTCATGCGTGCGACCCGCGATCCCGACGTCCTGCTCGCGACCGACCTCGTGATCCGGCGCCGGCTCGATGCCCTCGGGCTCGCGCCGACCCGTACGGTCGACCCGACCGCCGCCTGGAGCCCGTGGCGCTCGTACGCCGCGATGCATCTCTGGAACCTTCCCGACACCCGACCGACCGAGAGGCAGCCATGACTGTCACGAACACCGCGTACGTCGACACCACGATCGGCGGCCTGCGCGTCCACAGCGACGGCGCTGCCGTCGTGGCGATCGACTTCGATGCCGAGCCCGAGGAGCCGGACACGACGGGTGACCCCGTCCTCGAGGCGGCCGTGACCCAGCTCCGCGAGTACTTCGCCGGCGAGCGTACGGACTTCGACCTCCCGCTCGGCCCTCGCAAGGGCTCGGCGTTCCAGCGCGCTGTCTGGAAGGAGCTCGCCGCGATCCCGTTCGGCGAGACCGCGACGTACGGGGAGATCGCGGCGCGGCTCGAGCTCGGCCCGTTCGGGGCTCGGGCGGTCGGGTCCGCGAACGCGTCCAACCCGATCCCCGTGGTCGTCCCGTGCCACCGCGTCGTCGGCGCCAACGGCACGCTCACCGGCTATGCAGGCGGGCTCCACCGCAAGCAGACCCTGCTCGACCTCGAGCGAGGCCCGGGGCTGTTCTGACCCGGCTACTCGCCGTTGCGGCGCAGCGACTGCGAGAGGCGCTCGGCGGCGGCGACGACGGCGGGTGCGTGCATGCGACCCGGCTGACGCGTCAGGCGCTCGACCGGGCCCGAGACGGACACCGCGGCGATGACTTTGCCGGAGGGGGAGCGGACGCTCGCGGAGACCGAGGCGATGCCCGGCTCGCGCTCACCGACGCTCTGCGCCCAGCCACGGCGGCGTACCTGCGACAGCGCGGCCGCGGTGAACGCCGCGTTCTGGAGGCCGCGGTTCATCCGCTCGGGGTCCTCCCAGGCGAGCAGGATCTGCGCCGCGGACCCCGCACGCATCGTCAGCTGGCTGCCGACGGGCACGGTGTCGCGCAGCCCCGTCGGGCGCTCGGCGGCGGCGACGCACACGCGGTAGTCGCCCTGCCGGCGGAACAGCTGTGCCGACTCACCGGTGATGTCGCGCAGGCGCGCGAGGACCGGCCCGGCCGCGGCGAGGAGCCGGTCCTCGCCCGCAGCGGCCGAGAGCTCGGAGAGGCGGGGGCCGAGGACGAAGCGCCCCTGCATGTCGCGGGCGACGAGACGGTGGTGCTCCAGCGCCACCGCGAGGCGGTGCGCCGTCGGGCGCGCGAGTCCGGTGCTCGACACGAGGCCGGCCAGTGTCGCCGGTCCGGCCTCGAGTGCCGACAAGACCAGTGCGGCTTTGTCGAGCACGCCGACTCCGCTAGAGTTGTCCATGCCTTGATATTGCCGTCTCGCATTGTGAAATGCAAGCATGGGCGAGCGAGCTCACGCCGGACTCGTACGAACATCTGGACGGCGCACCACGTGGAAGAAGGAGAGAGCAATGGGCAAGACCCTTGCGCAGAAGGTGTGGGACGAGCACGTCGTACGACGTGCCGAGGGGGAGCCCGACCTCCTCTTCATCGACCTTCACCTCATTCACGAGGTGACGAGCCCCCAGGCCTTCGACGGCCTGCGCCTGGCCGACCGTACGGTGAGGCGGCCTGACCTCACGCTGGCCACCGAGGACCACAACATCCCGACGACCGACCTCGACAAGCCGATCGCCGACCCGATCTCCCGGACGCAGGTCGAGACGCTGCGCCGCAACTGCGAGGAGTTCGGCGTTCGCCTCCACCCGATGGGCGACATCGAGCAGGGCATCGTGCACGTCGTCGGCCCGCAGCTCGGTCTGACCCAGCCGGGCATGACCGTCGTGTGCGGCGACTCGCACACCGCGACGCACGGCGCGTTCGGCGCGATCGCCTTCGGGATCGGCACCAGTGAGGTCGAGCACGTCCTCGCGACCCAGACGCTGCCGCAGGCGCACCCCAAGACCATGGCCGTCGAGGTCGTCGGCCAGCTGGCCGAGGGGGCGTCCGCCAAGGACCTCGTCCTCGCGCTGATCGCCCAGGAGTCCACCGGTGGTGGGCAGGGCTACATCGTCGAGTACCGCGGGGAGGCCATCCGTGCGCTGTCGATGGAGGCGCGGATGACGATCTGCAACATGTCGATCGAGTGGGGCGCCAAGGCGGGCATGATCGCGCCCGACGAGACGACCTTCGCGTTCCTCGAGGGGCGTGCGCACGCGCCGAAGGGGGCCGACTGGGACGCCGCCGTCGCGCACTGGCGCACGCTCGTCACCGACGACGACGCCGAGTTCGACAAGGTCGTCACCCTCGACGCCTCCCGGGTGACCCCGTTCGTCACCTGGGGCACCAACCCCGGTCAGGGCGTCCCACTGTCGGCCGACGTCCCGTCGCCGGACGACTTCGACGACCCGAGCGAGCGCGTGGCCGCCGCGCGCGCGCTGGAGTACATGGGCCTGACCGCCGGTACGCCGATGCGCGACATCGCCGTCGACACGGTCTTCGTCGGCTCGTGCACCAACGGGCGCATGGAGGACCTGCGGGTCGCCGCGGCCATCATCGAGGGTCACAAGGTGGCCGACTCGACGCGGTTTCTCGTGGTTCCCGGCTCGGTGCGCGTGCGTCTGCAGGCCGAGGAGGAGGGCCTCGACGTCATCTTCAAGGAGGCGGGCGCCGAGTGGCGCGGCGCCGGCTGCTCGATGTGTCTCGGCATGAACCCCGACCAGCTTGCGCCGGGTGAGCGCAGCGCGTCGACGTCGAACCGCAACTTCGAGGGGCGTCAGGGCAAGGGCGGCCGTACCCACCTGGTCTCGCCCGAGGTCGCCGCTGCGACCGCGGTCCTCGGACACCTCGCCTCACCTGCCGACCTCGTCAACGCCTGACCGACCCGCACGGAGAACGCCCATGGAGAAGTTCAGCACGCACACCGGCGTCGGAGCCCCGCTACGACGCAGCAACGTCGATACCGACCAGATCATCCCCGCCGAGTACCTCAAGCGCGTCACTCGCACCGGCTTCGAGGACGGCTTGTTCTCCGGCTGGCGCAAGGACCCCGCGTTCGTCCTCAATCAGCCGGCGTACGCGGACGCGTCGGTGCTCGTGGCCGGCCCCGACTTCGGCACCGGCTCGTCGCGCGAGCACGCAGTCTGGGCACTCCAGAACTACGGCTTCGCGGTCGTGGTCTCGCCGCGCTTCGGCGACATCTTCCGAGGCAACTCGGGCAAGGCGGGACTCCTCGCGGCCCAGGTCGACGAGAAGACCGTGGCCGCCCTGTGGGAGCTCCTCGAGGCGCAGCCCGGAGCGACGATCACCGTCGACCTCGAGGCGCGCACCCTCGTCGCCGGCGAGGGCTCCGACCGCATCGAGGACTCGTTCGACATCGACGACTACACGCGCTGGCGGCTGCTCGAAGGACTCGACGACATCGGCCTCACGCTGTCGCACGCGGACGCAATCAGCGCGTACGAGGCGACACGACCGTCGTTCAAGCCAGCAACGTTGTGACGAGCAGGTCACCCTCTCGATGACGTCGAAAGGGTAGGCCGTCCGCTCTGACCCGATTCTCGGAAACCACGTAACCACGGTGGTTTCCGAGAATCGGGTTTTTTGCGCGTCCGGACGACAGCAGTCGGAACGGCAGTGAGGGCGCGCTGCGTGTGGCGACACGTGGAGGCAACACGTTCGGACAAATGCCTCTACGGTGATTGAGTCGGACAAGGCGATTGCCTACCGTCAAACGCGAAGTGCCGAATCGTTCACGGAGAGGAACCGGTGAACAAGAGCGAGTTCGTCGAGGTGCTCGCGGCTTCCTTCGAAGGAAACCGTGCGCAGGCTCGTCGCGCGCTCGACGCTGTGATCGTGACTCTCACCGCCCGCCTGGCGAGCGGTGACCGTGTCGTGATCAGCGGGTTCGGAGCGTTTCAACAATCGATCCGCACCGGCCGAGAGGTCCGGAACCCGCGGACGGGGGAGATCCACGTGATCGCGGATCGGACCATCCCGAAGTTCATACCCGGAGGGGAGCTGAAGAACGTGGTGGCAGGTGTGAGGACGGCAGCCAAGAGGGCGCCCGCGAAGAAGGCAACCGCTAAGAAGGCGACTGCCAAGAAGTCCGCGGCGAAGAAGACGGCGGCCGCAAAGAAGGCGACGGCCAAGAGGGCGACTGTCAAGAAGGCGGCCGCGAAGAAGGCGACTGCCAAGAAGTCCGCAGCCAAGAAGACGACCGCCGCGAAGAAGGCGACCGCCAAGAAGACCGCAGCCAAGAAGACGACGGCGAAGAAGGCAACCGCCAAGAAGACTGCGGCCAAGAAGAGCACGGCGAAGAAGTCCGTCGCCAAGAAGACTGCGGCGAAGAGGACGGCCGCAAAGAAGACTGCGGCGAAGAAGACTGCGGCGAAGAAGTCCGCAGCCAAGAAGACTGCGGCGAAGAAGTCCGCAGCCAAGAGGTCCCCTGCAAGGAAGACCGCGGCGAAGAAGTCCGCCGCCAAGAAGACCGCACGCAAGTCACCTGCTCGCGTCACCGCCGGCGTGTGACCTCGACGACGGATGCGGCCTCGGGCGTGACCGGGGCCGCATCCGCGCGTCCGCGGTCAGTGGATGCGCAGGGCGGTGACGCGGTCTCGTCCCGCACTCGTCTCGACGATGACACGCTGCCCTGGGCGAAGGTGCCGGACCGGCGACGAGGCGACCACGTCGCTGTCGTACGACAGCGTCACGCCGTCGTCGAGCACGAGGGTGCCGCCCCGCTCGGCGTCGAAGGTGGCAATCGTGCCCTGCATGGAGGTCACCGTACCGTGACTCTCGCGAGGACCGCGGTCGTCCGGGGCCCGAGCGCGGTGCCGAGCGCGGCGAGGTGCTCGGGAAGATCGGTGTCCCGCTGCAGCCCCCGGCCGGCCGGGAGCGGCGTCGCGCCCTGAGCGAGGTGGGCGGCCAACGAGCCGGCGCCGAAACGAGGCTCTAGCCGGTGCACGTCGGTGGCAGCGAGCAGGGTGGTGCCTGTGCCGTCCGCATCGGCGACCACGGAAAGGGGATAGGCCTCGGCGAGGCGCAGAGCGGCCGCGAGCTCGTCAGACGTCAGTGCGGGGAGGTCGGCCGTGAGGACCGCGACCGGAGCACCGCCCCCGCCCGCCTTCGCCAGGCCCGCGATGATCGCGGCGCCCAGGCCCCCTCCCGGGTCCGGAACCACCTCGTACGCACTGGTCGAGGACGCGGCGGCCAACGTCTCGTCGGACGTCACCACGATGACGCGCGCGACGACGGGACAACCAGCGACAGCGTCGAGGGTGTCGAGCGCCAGTGCCCGCGCGAGCGTCGGGCGCGCGGCTGCGTACGCGGAGAGCCGCGACTTGCCCACCGACGCGTCCTTCACGGGGACGACCACCGACCACCTTCGACTCACAGGTCGATCTTGCCCCATCGCGGCTCTACACCCCTTGGCGCCGGGTCGTGATGAACTAGGCTCACTCGGATGGAGAGTCCTGTCCCTGCCCGGTCCCGGCGTGATCCCGGGCTGGTCCTGAGGGCGATCGTGGCGACGCTGCGCGGTCCGGTGACGGTGATGGTGAAACGTGACTGGCGCGGCGCCGAGCATCTCCCGGTCGACGAGGGGTTCGTCGTGGCCGCCAACCACGTCTCTCACTCGGACCCGGTGATGCTCGCCCACTTCTTGTACGACAACGGGGTGCCGCCGCGCTACCTCGCGAAGGCGGCGATCCTCGACCTGCCGGTCGCCGGCAGGCTCCTTCGGACGACCGGCCAGATCCCCGTCTACCGCGGTACGGCGCACGCCGCCGACGCCTTCGCCGCAGCCAAGCAGGCCGTGCTCGACGGAGAAGGCGTCATCTTCTATCCCGAGGGCACGATCACCCGCGACCCGGACGAGTGGCCGATGTCAGGCAAGAGTGGGGCCGCGCGCGTGTCGCTGGAGACTGGCTGCCCAGTGATCCCGATTGCCCAATGGGGGCCCAACATGTTTCTTGAGCCGTACGACAAGGTGCCCCATGTGCTGCCCCGGAAGACGATGGTCGTCGCCGCAGGGCCCCCGGTCGATCTGGCCGAGCTTCGCGGTCAAGTGGTCAGTGCCGCTATCCTCGCCACGGCCACCGAACGCATCATGGATGCGGTGACCGAGGAGCTGGCCAAGATCAGAGGCATCTCCGCCCCGGACGGACGGATGTCTCTGGACGACCCCCGTGTGCGGCAGCGTCCACGACCCCGCCGCCAGTCGGCATCCCAGAAGGAGAATTGATCAATGCCGAAGACCGCAGTGCTCGGAGCCGGATCCTGGGGGACCGCGTTCTCGTTGGTCCTGGCCGACGCCGGCAATGACGTGCACCTGTGGGGCCGCCGGACCGAGGTCTGTGAGGCGATCAACCAGACCCGTGAGAATCCGGACTACCTTCCCGGGATCCTTCTGCCCGAGACGATCAAGGCCAGCCACGACCCCGCCGTCGTGCTGTCGGGTGCAGAGATCGTCGTCCTCGCGGTCCCGTCCCAGCAGCTGCGGACCAACCTCCAGGAGTGGGCCCGTCACATTCCGCCGGACGCCGTCATCGTGAGCCTGATGAAGGGCGTGGAGCTCGGCACCCACCTGCGCATGAGCGAGGTCATCGCCGAGCTGACCGGCGCGGGCCCGGAGCGGATCGCCGTTGTCACGGGCCCCAACCTCGCGCGTGAGATCGCTCAGCGCGAGCCCGCCGCAGCGGTCGTGGCGTGCGTCGACGACGCCGTCGCCAAGCGGCTCCAGGCGTGGTGCCACACGCCGTCCTTCCGCCCGTACACCAACACCGACGTCGTGGGCTGCGAGCTGGCCGGCACGACCAAGAACGTCATCGCGCTGGCCGTCGGGGTGGCTGACGGCCTCGGGTACGGCGACAACGCCAAGGCCTCGGTCATCACCCGAGGTCTGGCCGAGACCGCGCGCCTCGGGATGGCGATGGGGGCTGATCCGATGACGATGATGGGCCTGGCCGGGATGGGAGACCTGGTCGCGACGTGCAGCTCTCCGCTGTCGCGCAACCGCACCTTCGGCGAGAAGCTCGGACGTGGCATGAGCATCGACGAGATCGTCGCGTCGACCCGGCAGGTCGCCGAGGGCGTCAAGTCCAGCGACTCGGTCTCCGAGCTCGCGAGCCTCCACGGAGTGGACATGCCGATCGTGGAGCAGGTGGCGGCTCTCATCCGGGGCGAGACGAGCCCGAAGGAGCTCGTCGCCACCCTGGTCTCACGTACGCCGAAGCCCGAGGTCCGCTGACGAGGGGTCGAGCGCCTGCGCGACGTCGGCCCAAAGGTCGGCGAACCCCTCGATGCCCACCGAGACTCGGATCAGGGCGTCCGGGATCGTCTCCGGCTCGCCGGCCCAACGCCTGCGTCGTTCCCAGGTCGTCTCCACGCCGCCGAGCGAGGTCGCGCAGACCACGAGTTCGCTCGCCGTGGTGACACGGTGTGCGGCGACCGCTCCTCCCACCGGCTCGAACGTCAGGACCGTGCCGAATCCCGGATAGCCGACCGTCGCGACAGCCTCGTGGGCCTCGAGACGGGCCACGAGGCGCCGGGCGTTGTCCTGAGCGCGTTCGAAGCGGACCGCCAGCGTCCGGAGGCCACGCGTGGCGAGGTAGGCCTCCAGGGTGCCGGGCGTCGCGCCGTGCAGCCGCCGATAGGCCTCGAGAAGGTCGTAGGTCGCGTCGTCGGCGACCACCGCCACGCCGGCGAGGGCGTCGCTGTGACCCGCGAGAAGCTTCGTCGCAGAGTGGACGACGACGTCTGCCCCGAGGGCGAGCGGCTGCTGGACCAGCGGCGTCGCGAACGTGTTGTCCACGACCACGAGGGCGCCGCGGGTTCGTGCAGCGGCGGCAGTCTCGGCGATGTCGACGACCTCGAGTGCGGGGTTCGTCGGTGACTCGATCCACACCATCGCCGCGCCCTCCGCGGCGTCGACCAGGGCGTCCGGATGTGTGACGTCGACCTCGCGGACCGTGAGGCGTCCTCTGCGCTCTCCGTCCCGCAGGAGCCCGAGCGTCCCGTTGTAGGCGTGGCGTGGCACCACCACGGCGCCTCCGTCGGGAACGAGCGAGAACGTCGCAGCAGCCGCTGCGAGCCCCGAGGCGTACATCACGGCACGTCCGCCCTCGAGCGCCCCGACGGCATCTTCGAACGCCTGCCAGGTGGGATTGCCGAACCGTCCGTACTCCAGCGCGCCTCCGGCCACGTATGTGCTAGCGGGGGTGAGCGGCACGTTCAGGGGCGCGTCCGGAGTGCGCGGCGGACGTCCGGCGGCGACGGCAAGAGTCTCGGGGGAGAGCGCGGATCGAGGGGAGTGCGGGCGGTCGGTGCGAGCCATGCCGACCATTCTCGCCCCTCACGATAGGGTCGCCCCGATGAGTGATCCCAGGCTGTACGACCCCGCACATTCCGGCACCGCCTCCCACGACGGACGCCCGTGCGTCCTGCTCGTCTTCGGGGGACGCTCGAGCGAGCACGAGGTGTCCTGCATGACGACGCGTGAGGTCCTCGCGGTGGTCGACCGCGAGCGCTACGACGTCGTCGCGGTCGGCATCACCCGTGACGGGCGCTGGCTGCTCCAGGAGCACGGAGTTTCCGCAGCAGCAGGCACACTGCCCGTCGTCGACGAGTCCGGCACGCCGGTCTCCCTTGCCGGGTCGCGACTGCTCGCCGCGACGACCGACGGGGGCACCCGTGTGGTCGCCGATATCGACGTCGCCTTCCCCCTGCTGCACGGGCCGTGGGGAGAGGACGGGACGATCCAGGGCCTGTTCGAGATGGCGGGGCTGCGCTACGTCGGCTCCGGCGTCCTGGCCAGCGCGGTCGCGATGGACAAGGCCGTCGCCAAGGTCGTCTTCGCGGCCGCCGGCCTGCCGCAGCTTCCCTACACGGTCGTGCACCCTGACGAGTGGGCGGACGATCCGGCGGCGGTCCGCGAGTCGGTGGCCTCGCTCCACTACCCGGTCTTCGTGAAGCCGGCCCGTGCCGGGTCGAGCATGGGCGGCACGCTCGTCGCCGACGAGCACGCCCTCGCCGAGGCGATCGCGGTCGCGCAGGAGCACGACCCGAAGGTCATCGTCGAGTCGGCGGTCGAGGCACGCGAGATCGAGTGCGGCGTCCTCCAGAACCCTGACGGCTCCGTGAGCGTGAGCCCTCCGGGCGAGATCGCGGTCGACCACGGTGCCGGACACGCGTTCTATGACTTCGACGCCAAGTACGTCGACGGGACCTCCAAGAACCTCATCCCCGCGCGCCTCGACGGCGCCGACACCGAACGGGTGTGCGCGAAGGCCGCCCGGGCGTTCGGCGCCCTGGGCTGCGAGGGGCTCGCGCGCGTCGACTTCTTCTTCGTCGACGACGTGCTCTACATCAACGAGGTCAACACCATGCCGGGTTTCACCCCGTTCTCGATGTTCCCTCAGGTATGGCAGGCGGCCGGGGTCGAGTACGCCGAGCTCGTCGAGCGGCTCCTCGCGCACGCGCTGGCGCGTTCGACCGGCCTGCGCTGACCGGTCGTCATACGCAGGGCGTGACGACCGGGTCGTGCTCGGCGACGAGCGCCGCGAGATCGCTCAGCGCGTCCGAGGGCGGCTCGTGCTCGCGCGGTACCGTCACCTCGATGTAGGCGCGGCGTCCGATCGTCGTGAAGACATAGACGTCGGCGTCCTCCTGGGTGAACCAGCCGACGTCGTCGACGACGTCGCACCGCGAGGTGGACTCGAGGCCGGCAGGCTTGTCGACCCCGCAGCGCATCACGATGGCCGGGCTGCCCCAGGCGCGGCCGGATCCGGCCGGTGCGACGCGCACTGCCTCCTGCCCCGCGACCGATCCGGGAGCACCGTCCAGCAGGTCCGCGCACAGCGAGGCGACGTCCTCTGGGGTGGGGTCGGGAGGGTCGACCGCGACCGTGTCGGCGCAGCCCGTCGCGAGGAGGGCGATGCCGAGGAGGCAGGCCGTACGGGGGAGAAGGCTCAGAGGTGGACGACGGGACACGTCAGCGTCCGGGTGATGCCGTCGATGCGCTGGATCTGCGCGACGACCATCTCGCCGAGCTCATCCACGTGCTTGGCCTCGGCGCGCACGATCACGTCGTACGGACCGGTCACGTCCTCTGCGAGGGTGACGCCCTTGACCTCGGCGATCGCCCTCGCGACCTCGGCGGCCTTGCCGACCTCGGTCTGGACCAGGATGTAGGCCTGAACCACCATGGTGTGGATCCTCCGTGCTCGTCGAACGGTCACCGCCTGGTCACGCTACAGGATCATGACGACTCCGTGACGGGAAGGGATCCGGCACGCCGCCGGGGCGCTCCGGCCGTACGGTCCCGATGGCGCAGGATGGAGGCATGACCACAGCACCGAGCACCCCCGGACGCGACGACCGTGACCTCACCGTTGGCGACGTCGGCGAGTTCGGGCTGATCGGTCGTGTCGCTCCCCACGAGCACTCCGAGCGGGTCGTCGTGGGGCCCGGTGACGACTGCGCGTACGTCGCCGTCCCGTCGGGGCGCGTGCTGATCTCCACGGACGTCCTCGTGGAAGGACGACACTTCCGCCGCGACTGGGCCGAGGCGTACGACATCGGTCGTCGTGCCGCCGCCGCGAACCTCTCCGACGTGATGGCGATGGGCGGGGTCGCAACGGCACTGACCGTCGGCTTCGCCGCACCGGCGGACCTCCCCGCGCAGTGGGCTGAGGACCTCACGCGCGGCATCGTGGACGAGGCCGCCCTGGTCGGGGCCGAGGTCGTCGGAGGCGACGTCACCGCTGCCGACGGTGTCGTCGTCTCGATCACCGTCGTGGGCGAGTGCGACCAGGAGCCGGTGCTGCGCTCGGGGGCGCGGGTCGGAGACGTGGTGGCCGTCGCGGGGCGGCTCGGCTGGGCGGGCGCCGGGCTGCACGTGCTCGGGCGGGGCTTCCGCTCGCCGCGCGTCCTCGTCGAGGCCTATCGCCGCCCCGAGCCCCCGTACGAGGAGGGTCCACGCGGTGCCCGCGAGGGGGCGACGGCGATGATCGACGTGAGTGACGGGCTGCTGGCGGACCTCGGGCACGTCGCCGAGGAGAGCGGCGTCGGGATCGACCTCGACGCCGGGGCTTTCGCCATCCCCGAGCCGATCGCCGACGTGGCGGCCGCGACGAACGCCGAGCCGCTGACTTTCCTGCTGACCGGTGGCGACGACCACACGCTCGCGGCGACCTTTCCTGCCGAGCGTGGGGCGCCGCAGGGGTGGACGGTCATCGGTCGGGTCGTCGAGGGCGACGGCGTCACCGTCGACGGGGCAGCGTGGGCGGGGCCGACCGGGCACGAGCACTACCGCTGACTCCTCGCCGCCGATCGCGCGGGTTCACGGGAGGTGGTCACGGAGCAGTTCGTACGCGGCACGGTAGGTGCGCGGTCCGATCGTCGGAGCGACCACGTCGCGGACCCACAACGGGAGCTGCGCGACGTGGGCGAGTCTTTCCGTCGCGGCCCTCACATGAGCGACCCGAGAGCGCCTGCGTTGCTCGAAGGCGGTGCCCACCTGTGACCAGTCGCGCGTGGTGGCGAGCAGCTCCGCGAGCACGAGTCCGTCCTCCAGCGCGAGCGCCGCGCCCTGTGCCCAGACGGGCGCCATGGCGTGGGCAGCATCCCCGATCACCGTGACGTGGCCGCTGCTCCACCGATCGGCGCGGACCTCGTCCACGCGGGAGTGGTAGAGCTGGTCGACCGAAGTCGCCGCGTGGGCGACGGTGACCGCCACGGGTTCTGGGAACGACGCGAAGGTGGTCGTGAGCCACTCTGGGTCAGCGGCCGCCGGGCCCCCGTGCGTCGTCGAGGCGAAGCCGTACACGAGGTCGTCGCTCAATGGAATCAGCAGGATCGTGCCGTGCTTGCCGGTCCACGCTGTCCAGCACGTCAGCGCTGGGTTCGGGGCTAGGAACCTCCAACCGGCCGCGCCCATCGTTGCAGGCTCGAGGAGAGCGTCGCCGGTCACGGCTCGACGCACGTTCGAGTGGATCCCGTCGGCGCCGACGACATAGTCGTACGTCTCCTCGTCGGCGGCCTCGCCCTCCGTACGGATCGTGACGACGTCGCCGTCGGGAACGACAGCCGCCACCCGTGTTCCCCACCTCACCTGTCGCTCGTCCAGGCCGTCCCTGAGCAGTCCCAGGAGCGACTCGCGTCGGATGCAGACCGATGTCCCGACGTCGCCCCAGAACGCCTCCTCGTCGACGGCGAACAGCAGGCGACCGCGCTGGCTGCGGTACTCCCGGCGTCGAATGGGACGCCCGGCCCTCACGACCGCTCCGTCGAGACCGAGGGCGTCCAGCGCCCGGGCCGCGTTCGCCGGCAGGTTCATCGCGAGCCCCGCCGGGGCCGGGGCCGGGCTGGACTCGGCCACCGTGCAGGTCAGCCCATGGGCGGTCAGCGCGCGTGCCATACCGAAGCCGGCGATTCCGCCACCGGCGACGAGCACCTGCCGACCTGTCTCGATCGCGGCCATGATTGCCTCCCGCGTGAATCCCCCCGTGGTGGAGGAGGTGTTCTCGACGTTACGTGGCGCCGGCACCGCGGGGAACGCCTGGAAGACCGAAGGTCTTGCCCGTCCGTCCGGACGCGTCGCGGGCGCTACGGTGCGGGGTCCTTGCGCCGCCACGTACCCGGCGCCGCCCCGACGTGGCGCTTGAACGCCCGGTTGAACGCCGACTCCGACTGGTATCCGACCGTGGCCGCGGCCTGCGAGACGCTGAGCGAACCGCCCTGGAGGAGGCGGGCAGCGAGCTGGAGGCGCCAGCGTGCGAGATAGGTCATCGGCGGGACCCCGACGTACGAGGTGAATCGTTCGGCTAGGGACGAGCGTGAGATGCCGACCTCACGGGCCAGCAGGTCGAGCGTCCAGGGCTCCGCGAACCGACCGTGCATGAGGCGCAGCGCCGCGCCGACATCACGATCGCGCAGGCCGGCCACCCAGCTGCGCGTCTCCGGAGGCAGTCCCTCGATGTGGGTGCGGAGCGCCTCGAGGAACATCAGCTCGGAGAGCTTGGCCAGCATCGCCTCCTGCCCGGCGTCGCGCTCGTCGCTCGCCACGAGCGCCGCGTCGAGCAGACTGGTCATCCATCCCCAGCTGCGGCCGGAGACGGGGGCATGGACCATCCTCGGCAACGACTCGAGCAACGGGTTGAACGGGCCCCTGTCGCACGCGAGGTAGCCGCACACGATCCGGCACTTGTCGGCGTGGGCGTCACCGTTGATGTCGATGACGAAGGGGAGCGCCTCGCTCACCGGTCGGTAGTAGCGGGAGAGGTCGGCCTGGCCTCGCATCCCCGGCTCGGACGAGAGGATGTTCGCCTCGCCTGTGGAGAAGATGACCATCTCGCCGGCCCGCATCAGCTCCGCGGGCTCGGGCTCGTCGACTGCCTCGACCCAGCAGGAGCCGGAGGTGAGCACGTGGAACGCGATCAGGTGCTCGGCGTCACCGGCGACCTTGGCGGCGATCACGTCGGTCGGAGGGCTCTGGGCGACGAAGGGGGAGCGGGCATCGATGTCGAAGTAGACCGCGCCAGTCAGGCGTACCGCGAGCAGGACGTCGGACAGCACGTCCATCGCACCCACCTCCTGGACGCTCGGGCAGCAACTCTGGACGGACGGCGACGATCGCGCGTCCACGCGGACGGACGGACAAGACCCCTGGGGTCCTGGGCATTCCCGCGCGGCTGCGCTGCTCCCTAGCGTCGAAACCACATTGTCCCACCATCGCGGCCACACAGAAGGAGAGCGCCATGTCCACAGTCGAAACCACCGCAGACGCCGTCGTCGAGGAGCTCCGTCAGGTCGTACGAGGACCGCTGGTCGGTCCCGACGATCCGGGCTACGACGAGGCTCGCAAGGTCTTCAACGGCGCCATCGACCGGCACCCCGCTGCCGTCGTACGGGTCGCCGACGTCGCCGACGTGATCACCTGCGTCGACTTCGCCCGCCGACATCAGATCCCCCTCGCCGTACGGGGTGGTGGCCACCACGGCGCCGGCTTCAGTGTCGGCGACGGCGCCCTCGTGATCGACTTCAGGGGCCAGCGTTCCACCCACGTCGACCCCGAGGCAGGCACGGTGCAGGTCGACGCCGGCTGCACCTGGGGCGACGTGGACCACGCGACCGGCGCGTTCGGGATGGCGACACCGTCGGGCTTCGTCTCGACGACCGGTGTGGCCGGACTGACGCTCGGTGGCGGTACGGGCTACCTGACCCGGCACTTCGGGCTCACGGTCGACAACCTCGTCTCCGCAGACGTGGTGCTGGCCGACGGCACGTTCGTCACGGCGAGTGCGACGAGCCATCCGGATCTGTTCTGGGCCCTTCGTGGGGGAGGCGGCAACTTCGGCGTGGTCACGTCGTTCACGTTCGCCTGCCACCCGGTGGGGGAGGCAGGAGAGATCGTCGGAGGCCCCGTGATCTACGACCTCGCCGACACCGAGGAGGTCTTCCGGTGGTACCGCGACCTGATGCCCGGCCTGCCGGACGAGCTCAACGGGTGGATCGCTGTCATGGAGGTTCCGTCCGCAGCACCCTTCCCCGAGGAGATGTGGGCTCGCAAGGTCTGCGCGATCGTGTGGTGCTACTCAGGGCCGCGCGAGCGGGCAGACGAGGTGCTGGCACCGGTCCGTGAGTTCGGGTCGCCGCTGCTGACCGGAATCCAACCGATGCCGTACTCCGTCCTCCAGTCCGCGTTCGACGGTCTCCTGCCCTCCGGTCTGCAGTGGTACTGGAAGGCCGACTTCTTCGAGGAGATCCCTGACGCCGCGATCGCCACGCACCGTCGGTACGGCGAGCGCATCCCGACGCCGCTGTCGACGATGCACCTGTATCCGATCAGCGGTGCCGCAGCCCGCGTGCCGGAGGATGCGACCGCGTTCGCGTACCGACGGGGCGGGTGGAACGGAGTCATCGCGGGCATCGATCCCGACCCCGCCAACCTGGCCATGGTCACCGCCTGGGCACGGGACTACTGGGAGGATCTCCATCCGACCTCGGCCGGTGGCGCGTACGTGAACATGATGATGGACGAGGGTCACGAGCGTGTCCGGGCCGCGTACCGCGGGAACTACGACCGGCTTGTCGAGGTCAAACGGCGCTACGACCCGTACAACCTCTTCCGGCTCAACCAGAACATCGCGCCGGACTGACGGCGCCGCAACCGGAAGGCCGAGCAGATGTCGTTCGACCCGCCCGTCGTCGCGGGAGCCCTGTCCACCGCCATCTTCGCCCTCAGCACGCTGCCGATGGTCGTGAAGGCGGGGAGGACCAAGGACCTGAGCTCCTACAGCCTGGGCAACCTCGGGTTGAGCAACGTCGGCAACGCCGTCCACTCGTTCTACGTGTTCAGCCTTCCGGCGGGCCCGGTGTGGGTGCTGCACTCGTTCTACGGGGCGGTGTCCGTGCTGATGCTGGTCTGGTACCTGCGCTACGAGACGAGGGCGAGGGGCGTGGGGACGCCAAAGAGGCGGGCGCACCGCAGGGGTGCTGCCCGCCTCGTTGTGCGAGGAACCGCGGGGTCGTCGCTGCGTCAGCGACGACCAGCCGGCGATTCGGTCAGCGGCTGACCTTGCCGGCCTTGAGGCACGAGGTGCACACGTTCATACGCTTCGGAGTCGCACCGACGACCGCGCGGACCCGCTGGATGTTGGGGTCGAAACGACGGCGCGTGCGCTTGCGCGACCACGGCTTGTTGTTGCCGAAACCCGGCTTCTTGCCGCACACGTCGCAGACTGCAGCCACAGCGAACACTCCCGGTTGAGATTGAGGGGGATTACCAAAGGACAAGGCTAACCGATCGTCCAAGGGCGAAGCCAATCGGCGTCGTCGCTCCCGGTACGAGGGTGCCCGGGGATAGTCTCTCAAACCATGACGACCCGCGTCTCCTCGGAGTCCTTCGCCAGGTGGGCGCTGGCGTGCACCGAAGCACTCGGCTCCGCCCGTGCGGAGATCGACGCGCTCAACGTCTTCCCCGTCCCCGACGGTGACACCGGCACCAACGTGTACGTGACGTTCGAGTCGGCGCTGCAGGCGATCAGCGCGCCCACCGAGGGCGAGCTGCTCGCGACCGTCGTCAAGGAGTACGTCGACGCCGTGCTGCTCGGAGCGCGCGGCAACTCCGGCGTGATCATGGCGCAGCTCCTGCGCGCGTCGCTGCCGCTGGTCGCCGAGGCCGAGGGGAGCGCGGTGGACGTCGCGCGGGTCGCCGACGCGATGAGCGCGGCCGCCGCCGCCGCGTACGCCGCCGTCGGTCACCCGGTCGAAGGCACGATCCTGACCGTCGCGTGCCGTGCCGCCGAGGCAGCGCAGGAGGCGGTCGCGGACGGTGCCGATCTCGCCCAGCTCGTCAGCGCGACGGCAGCGGCGGCGCGCGAGGCGCTGCAGCGCACGCCGGAGCAGCTCGACCGCCTGGCGAGGGCCGGTGTCGTCGACGCGGGTGGTCGCGCCCTCGTCGTGGTGCTCGACACGACCGAGCGCCTGGTGACCGGCCGCTTCGTACCCGCCCCCGAACCGGTCGTCGTGCCACGCGGTCTCGCCGACGACGGTGCTCACGACCTCCACGCCGACGGGCCGTCGTACGAGGTGATGTACCTCCTCGATGCTGACGACACCGCGATCCCGGCGCTGCGCCAGCGCCTCGACGACCTTGGCGACTCGCTCGTCGTGGTCGGCGGGGATCGCCTCTGGAACGTCCACGTCCACGTCGACGACGTGGGCGCGGCGATCGAGGCCGGGATCGACGCGGGGCGCCCGTACCGCATCTCCGTCACCCACTTCGCCGAGATGACGCCGGCCCTTGTCAGTACCGACGGGACACGGGCCGTCGTGGCGATCGCGGCCGGGCCGGGCCTGGCGTCGCTGTTCAGCGAGGCTGGCGCGGTCGTCGTCGCCACGTCGGTGGGCGCACCGCTGGCGGTGAGCGCCGTCCTCGACACGATCCTCGACTGCGGGGCCGACGACGTGGTCGTCCTGCCCAACAGCCGTGACTTCCGGGTGGTCTGCGATGCCGCCGCCGCCCAGGCGCGCGAGGCGGGCGTCCACGCGACCGTCATCCCGTCGTGGACGCAGGTGCAGGGGCTGGCCGCGGTCGCGGTCCACGACCCCACGCACCCGTTCGACGACGACGTCGTCGCGATGACCAGTGCCGCGCGCGGCACCCAGCACGGGGCGATCACGGTGGCGACCGAGTCCGGCATGACGATGGCGGGCCCGTGCCTCGTCGGTGACGTCCTGGGCGTGGTCGACGCCGAGTTCTCGATGGTCGGCCACGAGCAGGCCGAGGTCGCCCGGCTGGTGCTCGACCGTCTGATGACGGGCAGTGCCGAGCTGGTCACGCTCGTCACCGGCGACGGGTTGGACGACGACGTGGTGCCGAGCCTCGAGCGCTGGCTGCGGGCGCGGCGACCCGACGTCGAGCTCGTCTCGTACACCGGAGGTCAGGCCCGCTACCCGCTGCTGCTGGCGGTCGAGTAGTGGTGGCGACGGCAGGAGGCCCAGCGTGGCGGTGACCCCGCAGACGAAGCTCGCGAACGTCGTCGGGGACAAGACGGCGAAGGCGTTCGACCGCAGCTTCGGGATCGTGACGGTCGGCGACCTGCTGCGTCACTACCCGCGCCGCTACGCCGAGCGGGGCACGCTCACCGACCTCTCCGAGCTGCGCCTCGACGAGCACGTCACCGTGCTGGCCCGGGTCGATCACGTCAAGGAATATCCGTTCCGTCCGAAGGGCGGCGGCCGACCTGGCGGCACGAACGTGCGTACGGAGGTCGTCGTCACCGACGGGACGGGTGAGCTGGTGCTCACGTTCTTCCGTCAGCCGTGGATCGCCAAGCGTCTGAGCCCGGGGACGCTCGGGATGTTCGCCGGCAAGGTCAACGCGTTCCGTGGCCGCAAGCAGCTGCTCCACCCCGAGGTGCGGCAGGCGGAGTCCGAGGACGAGGCACGCGACCAGGCTGAGGAGTACGCGAGCCAGATCCTTCCGATCTACCCCGCGACGCAGGCAGTGTCGTCGTGGACGGTCGAGCGGTCCGTCGGGCTCGTCCTCGACACGCTCGACGACCTCGCGGACCCGCTGCCGGACGCCGTACGCCGCGAGCGGGGCCTCGTCGACCTGATGACCGCCTACCGCGACGTCCACCGCCCGCGCGAGAGCCGCGACCACGAGGCCGCACGCGAGAGGCTGCGCTACGAGGAGGCGTTCGTCCTCCAGACGACGCTGGCCGTACGCCGGCACGCTCTGGCTGAGGCGGCGGCCACGCGGCGCCCGTACGTGCCGGACGGTCTTCGCGACCGATTCGAGGCCCAGCTCCCGTTCTCGCTGACGCTGGGCCAGCAGGAGGTCGTGGCGCAGATCGAGGCCGATCTCGCCCGTGACCAGCCGATGCAGCGTCTGCTCCAGGGAGAGGTCGGCTCGGGCAAGACCGTCGTCGCGCTGCTCGCGATGCTCCAGGTCGTCGACAACGGCGGGCAGGCGGTGCTGCTGGCACCGACCGAGGTGCTCGCGCAGCAGCACTACCGGTCGATGGTCGCGATGCTCGGGCCGATGGCCGAGGCAGGGATGCTCGGCGGCGCGGACGCGGCCACGCGGGTGCGCCTCCTCACCGGGTCGATGGGCAAGAAGGCACGCCAGGAGGCGCTCCTCGACGCGCAGACAGGCGAGGCCGGCATCCTCGTCGGCACCCACGCGTTGCTCGAGGACCGTGTCGGGTTCGCCGAGCTCGGACTGGTGGTCGTCGACGAGCAGCACCGCTTCGGCGTCGAGCAGCGTGCGGCGCTGACGGCCAAGGCCGACGCTGCGCCGCACCTGCTGGTGATGACCGCGACGCCTATCCCGCGGACCGTCGCCATGACGGTCTTCGGCGACCTCGACACGTCGACGTTGCGCGAGCTGCCCCGGGGTCGCCAGCCGATCCAGTCGACGGTCGTCCCGGCCGCCGAGAAGCCCGCCTGGCTGGACCGCACGTGGGAGCGGATCCGTGAGGAGGTCGCACAGGGCCGGCAGGCGTACGTCGTGTGCCCGCGGATCGGTGACGACGACGCGGGGGAGGAGGGGGGCGAGGCGCCGCCGGCCGACGACGATGCCGAGGCGCGTCCCCTGACCTCCGTCGTCGCGCTGCACGACCTGCTGCGCGACGGGCCGCTCTCCGGGACGCGGGTCGGGCTGCTGCACGGGCGGCTGCCGTCGGAGGAGAAAGACGCGGTGATGCGGGCGTTCGCCGCGGGCGAGATCGACGTGCTGGTCGCGACGACGGTGATCGAGGTGGGCGTCGACGTCCCCAACGCGACGGCGATGGTCATCATGGACGCCGACCGCTTCGGGGTCTCCCAGCTCCACCAGCTGCGCGGACGGGTCGGCCGAGGCGCTCATGCGGGCCTGTGCCTGCTGGTCACCGCGGCGCCGGCGGGGAGCGTGGCCCGCGAGCGGCTCGACGCGGTCGCCGCGACCGGTGACGGCTTCGCGCTGTCGCGGCTCGACATCGAGATGCGCCGTGAGGGCGACGTGCTCGGCGTCCGCCAGTCCGGCGTACGCTCCAGCCTCCGGCTGCTGTCGGTCGTCCGTGACGAGGACGTCATCGTCGAGGCGCGCGACGACGCGGCCGCGGTGGTCGCGACAGACCCGACGCTCGCCGCCCACCCCGCACTCGCCGACGCGGTGCGTGAGCTCGAGGACAGCACGCAGGCCGACTACCTGGAGAAGACGTGACACGGATCATCGCGGGCAAGCTCGGCGGCCGACGGCTGGCGACACCTCCCGGCTCTACGACCAGGCCGACCTCCGAACGGGTGCGCGAGGCGATGTTCTCGGCGCTCGAGACCCGGCTCGGTGGGCTCGACGGCGTGCGGGTGCTCGACCTTTACGCAGGCTCAGGCGCGCTCGGTCTTGAGGCCGTCTCGCGCGGCGCCGCCCACGCAACGCTCGTGGAGGCCGACCGGCGCACGGCGAACGTGATCCGGCGCAACGTCCGTGAGCTCGGCGTCGACGCCTCGGTGGACGTCGTGGCGGAGAAGGTGCGGTCGTTCCTCCGTACGCCTGCGAGGGAGCCGTACGACCTGATCGTGCTCGACCCCCCGTACGACGTCCCCAACGACGAGGTCAGCGCGGTGCTCACGGCCTTGGCCACGCCCGAGTGGCTGGCACGCGACGGCCTGCTCGTCGTGGAGCGCTCCACCCGCGACGGTGCGTTCGCGTGGCCGGAGGCCGTCGAGCCGTTCCAGGACCGCCGTTACGGCGAGACGACGCTTTGGTACGGTCGGCCGCATGACTAGGGCTGCCTGTCCGGGTTCGTTCGACCCCGTGACCCTCGGGCACGTCGACATCATCTCCCGCACATCGCGGCTGTTCGACGAGGTCGTCGTCGCCGTGGGCGTCAACGACTCCAAGCGCGTGATGTTCAACACGGAGGAGCGGGTCGCGCTGCTCGAGGCGGTCCTCGGCGACCTGCCCAACGTGCGCGTGCTGACGTTCTCCGGCCTGCTGGTGGACTTCTGCACGGCGCACGACGTGTCGGCGATCGTGAAGGGGCTGCGGGCGGTCTCGGACTTCGACTACGAGCTCCAGATGGCCCAGATGAACTCGACCCTGGCGCACGTCGACACGCTCTTCATGCCGACGAGCCCTGCCTATTCTTACCTGGCCTCGAGCCTCGTCAAGGAGGTCGCACGGCACGGAGGGGACGTCTCCGGGCACGTGCCCCCGGTCGTGCTGGCGGCGCTCAAGGAGAAGTTGGCGGACTAGGGGCGGGCGCGGTTCGCGTCCGAGTGGGTACGTTCGCTATCCTGGTCCGTGGCCTGCAACTGGGCCACACCTCGCTATGCCTCTAAGGAGTACGTGTGACCACGCTCGACTCCCGGGCGCCGTTCGTTCTCGACACTCACGAGATCGCGCGCCGACCCGGAACACAGCGTGAGCTGACGCTCTCCGAGAAGGCACCAGCGAGGATGGGTGTCGACATGCTCGGTGTGCCCGAGGGAAGTGACATCGATCTCGAGCTTCGGCTCGAGTCGGTCATGGAAGGAATCCTCGTCACGGGGACCGCCTCGGTGCACACGTCAGGTGAGTGCGTACGCTGCCTCAGGGAGACCGACGGTGAGATGACCGTCGACCTTCAGGAGCTGTACGTCTACGAAGGCGACGAGGACGACGACCTCTCCCGGCTCGAGAGAGACCTGCTCGACCTCGAGCCCGTCCTGCGGGACGCGGTGGTGCTCGCACTTCCGCATAACCCGTTGTGTGTTCCGGACTGCCCGGGACTGTGCCCCGAGTGCGGGGCGCGGCTCGCGGACGACCCAGAGCACACACACGGCGAAGCCGTCGATCCACGGTGGTCGGCGCTCAGCCAGATGTACGAAGGCAACGACCGTCCCACGGGCGGTTCGGAAGCGACCGGGCCCGGGCCCGGCCCAGACGAGGAGAAGTAGAAGTGGCAGTCCCGAAGCGCAAGATGTCGCGCAGCAACACCCGCCACCGCCGTTCGCAGTGGAAGGCTTCCGCGCCGCAGCTCGTGATCTGCGCCAACCCCGCGTGCCGCGCCAAGCACCTGCCGCATCGCGCTTGCCCGGAGTGCGGCCAGTACGGCACCCGTGGCGAGCTGCGTCAGGTCCTCTGAGTAGGCGGCCCGTGCCCGACGTCGTCGATGACGCAGCCTCGAACGCCGAGCTGCTCACGCAGCTCGGCGTCCCCGGCCTCGAGCCGGGGTTGCTGACCCAGGCGCTGACCCACCGCTCGTACGCGTACGAGAACGGCGGCATCCCCAACAACGAGCGGCTCGAGTTCCTCGGGGATGCCGTGCTGGGGCTGGTCGTCACCGACACGCTCTACAACGCGCACCCGGACCTTCCAGAGGGCCGCCTCGCCAAGCTTCGGGCTGCGGTCGTCAACGCGCGCGCCCTTGCCGACGTCGCCCGCACGCTTGGCCTTGGCGCCTACCTGCGCCTCGGCCGCGGCGAGGAGGCGACCGGGGGTCGCAACAAGTCCTCGATCCTCTCCGACACGGTCGAGGCGCTCATCGGGGCCGTCTACCTCCAGGAGGGGTTCGAGGGCGCCGGTGACGTGGTGCACCGCCTTTTCGACCCTGTGATGGCGCGCGCCGCCGAGCTCGGCGCAGGCCTCGACTGGAAGACCAGCCTTCAAGAGCTCTCCTCCGACCATGGTCTCGGTGTCCCCGAGTACCGCCTGTCCGAGGAGGGCCCGGACCACGACAAGACCTTCACCGCGCATGTGCGGGTGGGGGGTCAGGTCTATGGCGAGGGCGTCGGCCACTCCAAGAAGGAGGCCGAGCAGCAGGTCGCCGAGACGGCATGGCGTGCCATCAAGGCGACGGTCGACGTCGTCGACCACGAGGCCGGGTCGGTCGCACCTGCGGCAGAAGTCGTCCAGGCTGCCGAGTCGGCACACGGCTCCGGCTCCTGAGCCTGCGCGGCGCCCGTGCCTGAGCTGCCTGAGGTCGAGGTCGTCCGCCGTGGTCTCGCCGACCACGTCGCCGGGCGGCGGATCGATCGTGTCGAGGTGCTGCACCCGCGCCCCGTACGCCGCCACCTCCCCGGGCCTGCGGACTTCGCGCTGCGGCTCACCGGGGAGCGGTTCGCCGGTGCGTCGCGTCGCGGCAAGTACCTCTGGCTGCCGCTGGACTCCGGCGACGCCGTCCTCGCCCACCTGGGGATGAGCGGTCAGTTCCTCGTCCAGCCTCCGCAGGCGCCAGCGGAGCGTCACCTGCGAGTGGTCTTCGGTCTCGAGGACGGGATGCAGCTCCGCTTCGTCGACCAGCGGATGTTCGGCGGGCTGTCGCTCAGCGAGGACGGAGCGACGCTCCCGCCGGAGATCGCGCACATCGCGCGCGACCCGCTCGACCCGGAGTTCGACGATCTGGAGCTCATCGAGCGTCTGCGCCGTCGTCGTACGGGCATCAAGCGCGCGCTCCTCGACCAGACGCTGATCTCCGGTGTCGGCAACATCTACGCGGACGAGGCGCTGTGGCGGGCCCGCCTGCACTATGCGCGCGCGACCGACACGATGCGGCGGCCGGAGGTCCACCGTCTGCTTGCCGGTGCCCGCGAGGTGATGGTCGAGGCGCTCGCTCAGGGCGGGACGTCGTTCGATGCGCTCTATGTCGCGGTGAACGGGGAGAGCGGCTACTTCTCGCGCTCCCTCGAGGTGTACGGGCAGGCGGGGGAGCCGTGCTCGCGCTGCGGGACGCCGATCCGCCGTGACGCCTTTATGAACCGCTCGTCGTTCACGTGTCCCCGCTGCCAGCCTCGCCCTCGCAACGGGCGGTGGTGAGGCTGGCAGCAGGGCTCACGTCAGCTCATCGGATCGGTGCGGCCACGGGGAACGTGCGGTCGACGAGGTCCTTGACGACCGAGCCGCAGGTGGAGATCGCGTCGGCATTGGTGCAGTAGTGCGACGCGGTGTAGGTGCCGGTCGCGAGATCCTTCGCCCACGTGGAGGCGAAGTCCCGCAGGCGGGCGGTCTGCGTGGAGTTCGGGTTGCAGAGGGCGCCAGCGATGCCGATGGCGTCGGTGTCCTCACCCTCGCTGTCGATGTGACAGCTGCCACCGGTGGGGATGCCCAGGACGTACTTGGACCAGACGAGCTGGATGCCCACGAAGGGGTTGTCGAGCCCCGTGAGCGCTCCGTACGAGTTGTTGAAGAGGTTGATGACGCTCGGGCGAGCGGCGATGCTCAGGACCGGGCGTGCACCGTTGGCGGAGACAGCCTCGACCGCGGCGGTGAAGCCCTCGGCCGCGACCGGGTCGAACATGATGGCGCCCTTGAGGTTCGGGTAGCCGCGGGTGGTCAGCTGCTGTCCGACGAGGGCGGCGAACTGCCCGCCGGCGGAGTGGCCGCCCACGATGTACTTGACCGGGAGGGGCTTGCTGTTCGGCGGGACGACGGTCCGGTCGGCGAGTGCGTTGCCGAAGATCGTCGCGAGTGCGGGGTTGCCAGCAGTCATGTCCTCGTCGAGGCAGACGACCATCACGCCCTTCTGTGCGATGGCCTTGCTGGTGCCGCGCAGGTTGTCGCAGCTGCGGCTGAAGCCGTGCTCGACGAGCATGAGCGCGCTGGCGGTGCCGTTCGGCAGATACCAGTCGGCATCGTACGACGTGCCAGCGATGGTGATCGGGGAGCTGACGCAGGTGCTCGAGCTGGACGAGTAGTCCGAGCAGGCGGTGGCTGCCGAGGCTGGCGGCGCAGCGGTGACGAGGAGGGCTGCGACGGCTCCGGCAGAGGCGGCGAGGGCGGCGAGCAGGCGCGCGGTGCGCCGGTTGGGCGAGTTTCTCAACGGTTCTCCTGGTGCGTGATGGATGTGGCACGGCACCGACCGACGTTCCCGAGATTACGGCTGGAACGGCGTTTCGAAGGTTAGGGTTATATCGTATATGCCGCAACCGATGGCGGGGGTTGACTAGGCTCCTGCTCGTGACCGCACCCGACCTCGCAGACCAGCCGTACGACGCGTCGGCACGTGAGCGCCTCGTCGCGGAGCCGCCCAAACGTGCCGAGCGGACGCCGTTCGAGCGCGACCGCGCCCGCATCGTCCACTCGGCGGCGCTGCGTCGTCTCGCGGCCAAGACGCAGGTCGTCGGTCCAGGCACGGACGACTTCGTGCGCAACCGCCTCACCCACTCGCTCGAGGTTGCGCAGGTCGCCCGCGAGCTCGGTCGCTCGTTGGGGTGCGATCCGGACGTGGTCGACTCCGCGGCGCTCGCCCACGACCTCGGCCACCCGCCGTTCGGGCACAACGGCGAGACGGCGCTCGACGACGTCGCGGCGTCGTGCGGCGGCTTCGAGGGCAACGCCCAGACGCTGCGCATCCTCACACGCCTGGAGGCCAAGACCTTCGACGTCGACGGGCACAGCGTCGGGCTCAACCTGACCCGCGCCACCCTCGACGCCTGCACGAAATACCCGTGGACGCGGGACGCCGCCCCGGTCCCCGAGGGCGCCCATGGTGACGGCTCTCCCCGGGTGATCCGCAAGTTCGGCGTGTACGACGACGACCTGCCCGTGTTCTCCTGGGTCCGCGACGGCGCCCCCGGCCGACGGCAGTGCGTCGAGGCGCAGGTGATGGACCTCGCCGACGACATCGCGTACTGCGTCCACGACGTCGAGGACGCGGTCGTCTCCGGCACCATCGAGCTCGCCCGCATCCCGTACGACCGCGAGGTGATCTGGGCGACCGTGCGCGAGTGGTACGCCGCGGACGCCACCGACGGCGCCCTGGATGCGGCGTACGCGAGGTTGACCTCGATGCCGTTCTGGCCGCACGGCCCGTACGACGGCAGCCGGCGCTCGCTGGGGGCGCTCAAGGGGCTCACGAGCGCGCTGGTGGGCCGGTTCGTCGCAGCCGCGCGCGACGCCACGCGTGAGGCCTTCGGCGAGCGCCCGTTCGTCCGTTACACCGCTGACCTGGTCGTCCCTGACGACACCCGGACCGAGATCGCGGTCCTCAAGGCGGTCGCGGCGTACTACGTGATGCGTGCCGACGCGCGTGTCACCCTCCTCGCCGAGCAGCGCGAGCTGGTGCGCGGGCTGGTCGAGGTGGTGGCAGGCAAGGGGCCGGAGGTCCTCGACGCGCCGTTCGCCGCCGATTTCGCCGAGGCCGACTCAGAACCAGCGCGGCTACGGGTGGTCGTCGACCAGATCGCGTCGCTCACCGACGACTCCGCGCGTGCCTGGGGACGGCGCCTGCTCTGACGCCGGACGGTGCACGGAGGTAACGGCCTTCCGCCCGCACCGTAGACTCACCTGCGTGGCAGGCCGGATCCGCGAGGACGACATCGCAGCAGTGCGCGAACGCGCGCGGATCGACGAGGTGGTCGAGCAGTACGTCACGCTCCGCAACGCCGGTGGCGGCTCGCGCAAGGGGCTCTGCCCGTTCCACGACGAGAAGTCGCCGTCGTTCAACGTCACCCCGTCGCGCGGGATGTACTACTGCTTCGGCTGCGGCGAGGGCGGGGATGTCTTCACGTTCCTCCAGAAGATCGACCAGATCGGCTTCAGCGAGGCGGTCGAGCGGCTAGCGGCGAAGTACGGCATCACACTGACCTACGTCGACGGCCCGGTTGGCCCGCAGCGCGACTTCGCACAGCGTGGACGGCTGGTCAAGGCCAACGCCGCGGCTGCGGAGTTCTTCGTCGAGCAGCTCGCGAGCGGCAAGGGCTCGCTCACCGGGCGCCAGTTCCTCGCCGACCGCGGCTTCGGGCGGGAGACGGCCGAGCGCTTCGGTGTCGGGTTCGCCCCGCGCGACGGTGAGGCGCTCCTGCGCAACCTGCGCGATCGCGGCTTCGACGAGGAGGACCTCGTCACTGCCGGGCTGGTGGCGCGCAACAGCCGAGGCGCGTACGACCGCTTCCGCGGGCGGCTGATCTGGCCGATCCGCGACGCGTCGGGTGATGTCGTCGGGTTCGGTGCGCGGCGGTTGTTCGACGACGACCGCATCGAGGCGAAGTACCTCAACACCCCCGAGACCCCGCTCTACAAGAAGAGCCAGGTCCTGTATGGCGTCGACCTGGCCCGCAAGGCCATCTCGCAGTCCAGCCAGGCGGTCATCGTCGAGGGCTACACCGACGTGATGGCATGCCATGAGGCGGGCGTCGGCACTGCGGTCGCGACCTGCGGGACGGCGTTCGGCGACGAGCACGGCCGGATCCTGCGGCGGCTGCTCCTCGACCACGAGGCGATGCGCGGCGAGGTGATCTTCACCTTCGACGGCGACGAGGCCGGCCAGAAGGCCGCGATGAGGGCGTTCGATGGTGACGAGCAGTTCGTCGCCCAGACCTACGTCGCGGTGCAGGGTGACGGTCTCGACCCCTGTGACCTGCGTCTGCAGCAGGGAGACGCGGCCGTGCGCGAGCTGGTGGCCTCCCGGATCCCGCTGTACCGCTTCGTGCTGCGCAACGTCGTCGCACGCTACGACCTCGACCATGCCGACCAGCGGGTCGACGCGCTGCGTGCGTCGGTCGCTCTCGTCTCCTCCGTGCGCGACCGAGGCAAGGTCGAGCAGTTCGTCCGCGAGATCGCGTCGACGGTCGGCATCGAGATCGACGAGGTGCGCCGTGAGCTCGGGGACGCCAAGAAACGCCCCGCGCCTCGGACGAACGCCCGGACGTCGACCCGGACGAACGGGGCGGCCGCCCCGTCCGCTCACTCGGCGCCCACGGAGCCTGCCGGCGAGGAGCGCCCCGTGCGCGCGCCGGTGCCGAGCTTCGGGGAGCCCCGTTTCGCCGACGAGCGCGAGCTTCTGAAGGTGGTCGTCCAGCACCCCCACCTCATCACGCCCCACGCCGACGGGCTCGACACCGACGACTTCACGCACCCGCACGCGATCGCCGTCTGGGCGGCCGCCGCCACGGAGGGCTTCCCGTCGAAGCCCGACGAGTCGTGGGCGGCTCGCGTCCGCGGTCACGTCGACGACACAGACGTGCAGCGGGTGCTCGCACACCTGTCGCTCGATCCGCTGCGCGCCACCGGCGCACCTGACACCGTGCTCGTCGACGCGCTCGTCGCGCGTGTGCAGGAGCTCACAGTGCTGCGCCACATCGCGTCGGTGAAGTCCAAGCTCCAGCGGACGAACCCGCTCGAGTCCGCCACCGAGTACAACCGCATGTTCGGCGACCTCGTGGCACTCGAGCAGCAACGCCGCCAGCTCCGCGAGAAGGCCATCGGCGGCTCGCTGCTCTGAGTCGGCGGTCCTCTCGGTTGCTCGGTTCGTCCCCGGTTCCAGCAGGTGCCGCGGTGTCCACAGATGCCGTCGTGCGGGGCCCCGAAGGGGTCGTGCCACTGCCCAGACTGGCGCCATGACCTCACTCGGCCCGACCTTCTCGCCCCTGTCCACCGCGCCCTCGCCGTCCGCGTACGCCCACGCACTCACCGCCGTCCCGTTGCTGAGCGCACAAGAGGAGGTGGCGCTCGCCGAGACGTACGCCGCGGGGCGCGCGGCCCGTGAGCGTCTGCTGTCCGCTGAGGTCGCGGACGGCGCGCGGGAGGCCCTGGCGGAGGTCGTCGCGCAGGGAGCACGGGCACGCACCCACCTTGTCCTCGCCAACGTCCGCCTCGTGGTCTCGTTCGCGCGGCGGCTCGACGAGTGCGGCGTGCCGTTCGCCGACCTGGTCCAGGAGGGGGTCGTCGGTCTGATCCGGGCGGTCGAGGGGTTCGACCCCTCTCGGGGGTTCCGCTTCTCGACCTACGCCGCGCCGTGGGTGAAACGACACATCGCCGATGCGGCGGGGTCCCGGCGCGTGGTGCGGCTCCCTCCCAAGGCCGAGCTCCAGGTGGTCGCGTGCCGGGAGGTCGCCGAGACGCTGCACCGCGAGTCCGGCCGTGCGCCGTCGGCGGGGGCGGTCGCCGAGCGGGTCGGGATCCCCGAGGACCGGGTCGAGAGGCTGCTCGCTGCCGACACCGTGCCCGTGTCCCTCGACGCGCTCGAGAGCGACGTGGTCGCAGCTCGCGGCGAGGCCGTCGACCCCCGGGTGTGCTGGGCCGTCAGGGAGGCGCTCGCGGTGCTTCCCGAGGTCGAGCGCGAGGTCGTGGAGCGTCGCTTCGGGATCGACGGCGGGGGAGCGCGTTCCCTCCGCGCGGTCGCGCTCGAGCTCGACTGCGGTCTCGACGTCGTGCGCGCTCAGGAGCAGCGAGCGCTCCAGACCCTCAGAGACCACCCGGCGGTCGCGATGGTGGCGCCGTGATGGACCAAGATGGCTGCATGGCGACGGCGCGCAAGATTCCGAAGCAGATCCGGCGAGCGATCGAAGCCGAGCACTCCGAGCGGGTCCTCGCGGCGCAGCAGGACGTGGCCGAGCACTGGCACGTGGGCACCGATGCCGCCCTCCACCTCGCGGCCGATACCGACCACCTGCGCGTGCCCTGGGAGCAGGTGGAGTCGCTGTCGTGGGATGCCGAGGCATCCACCGTGACCGTCCAGTGGGGCGGCAGCGACGCGATCCACCGCGAGGTCGTGGCATTCGACGGGCCTGGTCGGCTCGTCGAGCTCGCACGCGAGCGGGTGGACGCGAGCATCGTCGCGAGTGCGCGCGAGACAGTGGAGGGGGCCCGTGACACGGTGACCGTCGTTGCCCGGCGCTCACCGACGCGTCGCGGGCCGCTGACCTTCTCGTACGTGCTCGACCAAGGCCTCTCGTCCGACGATCCACACGTCAGGGAGGCGACCGCTCGGGCACTCGCGTCCGTCCAGGACGACCTCGGCCTGCGCGGCGATGCGGGCCTCGGCGGCGCCGAGGAGGAGCGCCCATGAGACGGGACCCCGGTTTGGGGTCCAGGGACGACGCTTGCTAGGCTAGCGGTCGCTCGAGAGCATTCCCCTGTAGCTCAATTGGCAGAGCAGCCGGCTGTTAACCGGCAGGTTACTGGTTCGAGTCCAGTCGGGGGAGCAAGAGAAACGGTCCGGCCAGCGGAGAGATCCGCAGGCCGGACCGTTTTGCATCTGCTGGTGCCCCTCTGCGAGTGCCTCAGTCCTCCGGGAGGGCCAGCGGGAGGACTTCGAACGACGTCGCATAACGCACGCCCATCGCGGTGCCCGCCGGCTCGGCCATCGACCCGAGGAACGCGGCCGGGTCGAAGTCGACCCACCCGAGCCCGTCGAGGTACGCCTTGTGGGCACGCAGCGACGCCACGCCCGCGTCGAAGGTGGCGGAGATGTCGACGCCGTGCCGGGCGTCGGGGGAGCCCGCGACCCAGACGGCGCGAACGCCGCCCCAGGGCTCGACACCCGCCTCGTGGAAGACCCACCGGTTGCCGGCGTCGCGGACCGCGTCGACGGTCGCCCGGCCGACGGCGATGTGGTCGGCCTGGTTGAGGAACCCGTTCGGGAAGGTTGGGTGGAAGTTGCCCGTGATGACGATGTCGGGTCGGTGCACCCGCACCTGCCGGGCGATCACCCGGCGCAGCGGGACCCCGTACTCGACGATCCCGTCGGGCAGCCCGAGGAACTCCACGGTGTCGACACCGACGATCCGCGCGGACTCGATCTGCTCGGCCGTCCGCACCGTGCGGGTGACCTCGGGCTCCATCCCATCGATACCGGCCTCGCCGCTGGTCACCATGCAGTAGATGACGCGCTTGCCCTGTGCCGTCCACCGGGCGACGGCTGCAGCGGCTCCGAACTCCATGTCGTCGGGATGAGCCACGACGGCGAGGGCGGTCTCCCAGTCCTCGTCGAGCGGCTGGAGGGCTGCGGGACTTCCGCGCTGCTCGTCGGTCATCTTGCGATCGTAGGTCGGATGCGGCCGCCCTGCCGCCTGCCTGGGCGCCGGCCACTAGGCTGTGCTCCGCGAGGGGCGGTAGCTCAGCTGGTCAGAGCAGCGGACTCATAATCCGTCAGGTCGTGGGTTCGAGCCCCACCCGCCCCACCACGCCCGTCGGGAGGAACCAGGATGACGATGCCGCAGGACCCGTTCGAGCGGGCGGGGTCCTCGCTCCTGTACGCCGTGTCGTCACCCTCGTCGAGCATCGCGACGGCGATGGCCGAGGTGGCGCAGCGGCTTCAGGACCTCGCGTCCCAGGAGTCCGCGAACGAGATCCTCTCCGTGAGCCACGACGTCACGGTCATCACCGCCGGCGACGACGAGGGCGGGGTGAAGGCCGCATTCACCGGAAAGTCGCGACCTCGCGAGTACGTCGTCTCGGCGCTCGCGACGATCCGCGCCTGAGCCTGCCGGTCAACCGGCGAGCGGCCCCGGCGACAGCGATGCCAGCGCCTCGGCGACCGGCACGTCGCCGCCCACCACCTCGAAGGTCGTTCGTACGGTCGACGGTGTCTCGAGAGCCACGGCGATCACCTCCGCGACGTCGGCGCGGGGGATCGAGCCGCGCCCGACGGAGTCGCCGACCGTGACCCTCCCTGTCCCCGGATCGTCCGTGAGGCCGCCCGGGCGCACGATCGTCCAGTCGAGCGCACTCGCCCGCACCGCGTCGTCGGCCTCGCCCTTGGCTGCGAGATAGACCTGGAACACGTCGTCGGAGCTCGCGTCGCCCTGGCCCGCGCCCATGGACGAGACCACGACGAACCGGTACGCCCCGACGAGCTGCGCCGCCGCGGCCAGGAGGACGGCCCCGTCGCGGTCGACCGTCCACTTGCGCTCCACGCCCGATCCCGACCCTGCGCCGGCGGCGAAGACGGCGGCATCGGCGCCGCCGAGCGCGTCGGCGACCTGGGTCGCGCTCGCGCTCTCAAGGTCGACGAGCACGGGCGAGCCGCCCGCGGCCGTGACATCGTCGGCGTGCTCGGGCTTCCTGATGAGGCCGACGACCTCGTGACCGGCGTCGGCGAGTTTGCGGGTCAGCAGCAGCGCGATCTTGCCGTGGCCCCCCGCGATGGCGACCTTCATGCACGTCCCTCCCGTCGTACGGGCGTCTCGTCGTGAGCATCTGAGCCCCCGAGAAGGCGGGCACCGTCGCTCCCGTTCATCCTGCCACGACAGCCCCGTACACAGGCGACCGTGGTGCCGAACCCCAGGATGCGGCACAATAGGGCGCAGTGCTTCGGTCCGAGGACGTTGGGGAAGGCGGATCTCGAACCAGGAGGCACTGATGAGCAACGCCACCCTGGGCGTCCTGTACGTCCACTCAGCACCGTCGGCGCTCTGCCCGCACGTCGAGTGGGCCGTCGCCGGCGTATTTGGCGCGCCCGCGGCACTGCAGTGGTCTCCGCAGCCCGCTGAGCCGGGCGCCTATCGCTGCGAGCTCTCCTGGCAGGGCCCGGCGGGCACTGCCGCGACCCTGACCTCCGCACTGCGCGGATGGGAGCGCCTGCGCTTCGAGTCGACCGAGGAGCCGACAGCCCAGACCGAGGGTGCTCGCTACTCCTCGACGCCGTCGCTCGGGGTGTTCCACGCGGTCATCGGCAGCCATGGCGACGTGATGGTGCACGAGGAGCGGATCAAGGCCGCGATGGCCCGTGCCGCAGCCGGCGAGGTCGACCTCGAAGCCGAGCTCGACACGCTCCTCGGCCGGCCTTGGGACGACGAGCTCGAGGCGTTCCGCCACGCCGGCGACGGCGCGCCCGTACGGTGGCTCCACCAGGTCGGATGAGACGGTCGGCGTCAGCCGATCTCGACGCGCGCGCTCGGCGAGGTGAAGCCGTCACCGACGACACGGAACTCCCACGAGCCCGTCCGGCTCGTCACGATCCACGTTGAGAACGTCCCGCCCTTGCGGGTCGTTGCGGTGACGGGGAAGTCTCCCCACTCGCCGTCCTGACCCTCACGGCGCTGGACCTGCAGCGTCGACCCGGCACCCAGCTCGGGGGCGCGGCCGGTGAACTCGATGCGCTCACCCGGACCGACCGCGTCGCTCGATGCCTCGAACCGGGGATCCTTCGGCTTCGGCGAGGACGTCGTCGGCGGTGGTGTCGTCGGGGCGGGCGTGGTCTCCGTCGGTTCCTCCGGCTCGTCCGTCTCCTCGCTCGCGGCCGGGGCCGAGGGAGTCGGCTCAGCCTTGAAGCCGAGTGCGCGGATCGCCGATGCCCCGGCGAACCCGAAGATCAGTCCCATCGCGATCCCGGCGCCCACGAGACCGAGCACGATCTTGAGCACGAGGCGGTTGCGCGCTCCGTCGGCGGAGTCGCTGCTCAGATCCATCAAGGTGCCCCTCCTCGCTGATCGGCCTCCATCATGACAAACGACCGAAGCCCGGACACAGGGGGCGTGGGTCAGCCCGATGCGAGCTCTCGCTCTCAGCCCGATGCGAGCTCTCGCTCGACGTGAGCCACCACATCCCCCACCGTCCCCGACAACGCGGCCACGGGAACGCGGACGTCGAAGCGCTCCTCGATCCCGAGGGAGAGCGCGCCGAGCGACAACGGGCCCATCCGGAGATCGTCGACGAACGACGACGACAGGCTCAGCACGCCGGGCGCTCGGCCGGGTGCGATCTGGTCGACGATCGCGGTGAGCTCCTCGACGACGGACGACGCTGGCGTGTGCATGGGGAAGTCCTCAGGTGGACGAGAGACGGTACAAAGGCCGACCATGCGCCGCCGGCCGCGTCCACCTGGACGCGGCCGGCGGCGTCGCAAGGGCGACCCCCGAACGCCCCTGCGAGGCCGTGCTCGTTGCGCAGCCCGTCACCGCCTGGCGGTGCCGGCCCCCGTTGAGGCCGCTGTGCGGCCGCCGCGCACTCCTCCGACGAAACCTCGGATTGGGTCCGCTCCGAGCCGCGTAGGTCGGAACCCCGGCCTAGTGGCGGGGGAGTAGATCCTCAACCGTGGTCACGACGACGAATCACGAGCACGTCACCAAGACTGCCTGTGACGGCCCCGGAATCACGAAGGGGACTTGGCACAAAATACTCACGGTCGGTTGTGGGGTTCCTACAACGGCGGACGTCGCTGCTCCCCGGGCGACATCAGGAGCCCGCCCAAGGTCAGTCCTACGCGCAGCGTGTAGGCGCCGCGTGGGTCGAGCGGCTCGAGCCCCGTCACCTCGCGCACCTTCCTCAACCGATAGCGCACCGTGTTCGGATGGACGAACAACCGTCGGGCCGCCGCCTCGACCGAGGCTCCCGTCTCCAAGAAGGTCGAGAGCGTCGTGTGAAGCGTCGGATCGGACTCGCTCAGCCGCGTGTGGACCCCGTCGACCAGAGCGCGCCGCGCGTGCCCGTCGCCGGCGAGAGAGCGTTCGACCAACAGGTCGTCGGCGAGGACGGGCCGTGGGGCGGCCACCCACCCCGTCGCCGCGCGTAGGCCCGCGAGCGCCGCACGTGCCGACCGGTGCGCCTGGGCGATGTGGTCGACGCCCGGGCCGATGACCACCGCACCCGACCCGAACGCGTCGACGACCGCCGCGCCCGCGGCGTGGAGGTCGCTGACGCCGCCGAGCAGCACGACGAGACGCTCGAGCTGTACGGAGGTCAGTGTGGACAGCTCAGCGGCGCGTGCGCGCCGTCGCACGTCGTCCACGACGCCGCCTTCGCCGGACGTCGGCGCCGGTGGCGCAGCACCGACGAGCACCACGACAGTGCCGTCCGTCTCCCAGCCGAGGGCCGCGGCACGTGAGCGGATGACCTCCTCGGGCTCGCCCCGTACGACGGCGTCCACGACGAGCGCCTCCATCCGGGCGTCCCACTGGCCACGCGACTCCGCCGCGCGCGCATAGACGTCGGCGGTCGCGAACGCGACCTCCCGCGCGTACGAGGACAGCTCTCGGCGCACGTCGTCCACGTCCTCAGGGCCGAAGAGGTGGGTCGCGTGCTGCTCGATTACCTCGATCGTCGTGCGCACCATCGCGACCGTCTGGTGCAAGGTGACGTGGCGCGTGAGGCCGCGGGGGGCAGCGCCGAAGACCGTGGCCGTGACGTCCACCGGCGCAGCGCCCGTACGCATCCACTCCGCGCACTGCGCGATCCCTGCGTGCGCGATCAGCGAGATCCACGACCGGTGCTCGGCATCGAGCTCGTGGAACCAGTCGAGATCGCGCTCCATCGTCGCGATCGCCGCGGTCGTGAGATCGCCAGAGGCCTTGTCCAACACCTGCGCGTACCGCTCGTGCGTCGCCTCGCTCACACGCAACAGGGTAGGTGCAGCAGGGCCATCCAGCCGATATCCTGAGCCGAATTTCTACGAACGAGGAGCGGCGACGGATGAGCGAGCCCGACGAGTCCGGCCCCCTCCGGACGCGGTTCGTCTCGCTCCACGGCCACCGGCGGGCGTACCGGATGGCGGGGCAGGGGCCCGCGCTCCTCCTGCTGCACGGCCTCGGGTGCGACTCGACGACGTGGCTCCCCGTGATGGGGCGCCTCGCGGACCGGTTCCGGGTGATCGCCCCGGACTTCCTTGGGCACGGCGAGTCCGACAAGCCTCGCGGCGACTACTCGCTCGGCGGTTACGCCAACGCAATGCGCGACCTCCTCGCGTACCTCGAGATCGAGCGGGTCACCATCGTCGGGCACAGCTTCGGGGGTGGTGTGGCGATGCAGTTCGCCTACCAGTACCCCGAGCGCACCGAGCGCATCTGCCTCGTCGCCCCCGGCGGCCTCGGAGCGGACGTGACGCCGCTGATCCGCCTGCTCACGGTCCCCGGTGCAGGTCTCGGCCTCAGAGCGCTCACCGTGCCACCGCTGCGCGGTCCCGTCCGTGCGGGGCTGCGCGCTCTGTCGCGCTCGGGGCTCCCGTACACCCGCGACCTCGACGAGGTGGCCGGCGTCTACTCCGCGCTGTGCGACCCGGGCAACCGTGCCGCGGTCCGCGCAGCGACCAGCCATGTCGTCGACTGGCGGGGGCAACGGATCACGATGACCGATCGCGCCTACCTCGCCGAGGTGATCCCGCTATGCCTCGTGTGGGGCGAGAAGGACGCGGTGATCCCAGCCCGCCACGCGCTCGTCGCGCAGCGCCGCGGACCGCACACGGTGGTCCGGCTCTTCCCCGACAGCGGCCACTTCCCGCACAAGGACGAGCCTGATCTCTTCGTCGACGTGCTGACCGCGTTCGTCGACGAGCAGCCTGCGGCGACCTACCGCCCTCAGCGCTGGCGAGCGATCCTTCGCAGCGGCGCCCGCGCCGAGGGTGCCGACTCGGTCGAGGCAGCGGCCGCTGTCGTCGACCTCACGGCCGACGCGGGCTGACCCAGGTCAGGCCACGCTGGAGGCGGCGTCCGCCTTGGCCGCCTCGGCGGCCTTGCGCTTCTTGCGGTAGCCCCAGTTGCCCGTCACCGCGGCACCGATCGCGATCGAGAGGACGGCGATGATGACGCCGCCGATGTCGTCGAGCACGTAGTGCCAGCCGAAGTAGATCGTCGCGAGGACGGTGCCGGTGAAGTAGACCCACAGCGTCCGCAGGAGCCACTTGTTGAGGCCGATGATCTGGAAGAAGAGGCAGGCGGTGAGGACCACGGAGACGTGGAGCGAGGCGAAGCCGGCGATGCCGTGGATCTTCTCGGTGTCCCACGGGCTGCTCAGCACGTCGTAGCGGGCGTGTGCCAGCGACTGTTGCAGCGCTGCCACGCCACTGTCGCCGGGCAGGTCGGAGAACAAGGACTGGTTGGCGAAGATCGGCCCCAGCGTCGGGATCAGGTAGTAGCTCGCGACGCCGAGGATCCAGTTGAGGCTCAGCGCCGTCGCGTACCAGGCGCCGAGCGAGAGATCCTTGTTGAGGACGAGCAACGCCGCCAGCGACACCGGCGTGAGCATGAGGTACGAGACGTAGATCGTCGACAGGATCAGCGCGATGAAGCCGGTCCCGAGCACGGCGTGCAGGACCAGCGCGGGGTAGTGGCCGAAGAACAGCCACCGGTCGAGCTGCATCAGGTCGGCGTCGTACAGCACCTCGTCGCGCACGATCGGCAGGAAGCTCTTGAGGTTGCGGTAGCTCACGTACGAGACGTAGAAGGCGATGAGACCGAGCGCGGCGTGGACGAGGCGCGACCAGCTCCACTCCGTGCGCACGATCGTGACGGCGCGCGACCACAGGCCGCGGAAGGTGCGCTTCTGGAGGAACGCCTGCACGGCGAGCCCGCCACCGATGAAGAGGAACCCGAGCGCCGGAAGACGGACGTACGCGGGACCGAGGAAACCCTCGGGGTCGCGCATCGGGAGATCGAGGTAGTAGGACGCCCAGATCGTGAAGACGCCGACGACGATCGAGAACGCCACGAGGAAGGTGTAGGGCCAGCGCAGGACGCGCAGCCACGTCGGGGTCCGTCGTTCGGCCTTCGACGCCTCCTGCTCCACCGTGGCCGTCGCGGGTGCCGGAGCACTCACGGACCCGCTCGTGGCAGCATCGAACGTCGTGTCGTCACGGGGATCCATGACGACATTCTAGAGGACGAGGGGTGAACGCCCGGTGACCCTTCAGTCCACCGTGCGCTCACCCCTCGTGACGTGCCGTCGTCAGGCGTCAGCGCCTTCCTGGGGCACTCCTGCGACTGCGGTGGGGTCGTCGAGCTGGAACCGCGCGTACGCCTCGGCGGCCGTCTCCGGCTTCACCTCGCCCTGAGCGGCGAGGGCCTCGAGCACACCCACGACGATCGACGCGCTGTCGATCTGGAAGAAGCGGCGTGCTGCGGCCCGTGTGTCGGCGAATCCGAAGCCGTCCGCACCGAGCGACGTCCAGGCGTGCGGGACCCACCGCGAGATCTGGTCGGGCACCGCGCGCATGTAGTCGGTCACCGCCAGCACCGGGCCGTGCGTGCCGGCGAGCGCGCGCGTCACGTACGGCTGGACGGGCTCCTCGCCCGGCGCGTTGAACGAGGCACGCTCAGCGGCGTCGGCCTCACGTGCGAGCTCGTTCCACGACGTCACCGACCACACGTCGGCGCGGACGCCGTACTCGTCGGCGAGGATCTGCTGCGCCTCGAGCGCCCACGGGACCGCGACGCCCGACGCGAGGATCTGCGCCCGGGGGGCGTCGCCCTCGCGCTGCGGAGCCTCGCGATAGCGGTACATGCCCTTGAGCAGCGCCTCCACGTCGAGGTCCTCCGGCTCGGCGGGCTGGACGACGGGCTCGTTGTAGACGGTGAGGTAGTAGAACACGTCCTCGCCGTGCGGGTTCTCCTCAGTGCTGCCGTACATCCGCCGCATGCCGTCCTGGACGATGCGGCTGATCTCGAAGCCGAACGCCGGGTCGTAGTGGATCGCGGCGGGGTTGGTGCGCGCCAGCAGCGGCGAGTGGCCGTCGGCGTGCTGCAGGCCCTCACCGGTCAGGGTCGTACGACCGGCGGTCGCGCCGACGAGGAAGCCCTTGGACATCTGGTCGGCCATCGCCCACAGGGAGTCGCCGGTGCGCTGGAAGCCGAACATCGAGTAGAAGATGTAGACCGGGATCATCGGCTCGCCGTGGGTCGCGTACGCCGAGCCCGCAGCGGTCATCGAGGCGACCGCGCCTGCCTCGCTGATGCCCTCGTGGAGGAGCTGACCGGCGGTCGACTCCTTGTAGGCGAGGAGGATCTTCCGGTCGACGGACTCGTACGACTGACCGTGCGGGTTGTAGACCTTCGCCGTGGGGAACATCGAGTCCATGCCGAACGTCCGGAACTCGTCCGGCGCGATGGGCACGATCCGCGAGCCGATCTTCTTGTCGCGCATGAGGTTGCGCAGCAGGCGGACGAACGCCATCGTCGTCGCGATCGCCTGGTTGCCGGAGCCGCCGCGCAGCTCGGCGTACATGTCGTCGCCGGGCAGCTCGAGCGGCGTCGAGCGGACCACACGCTTGGGCAGCGACCCGCCGAGCTGGCGGCGGCGCTCGCGCATGTACTGGATCTCGTCGGAGTCCTCGCCGGGGTGGTAGAACGGCGCGATCTCGGCCTCGTCGATCTCGGCGTCGCTGATCGGCAGGTAGAGCCGGTCACGGAAGCGCTTGAGGTCGGCCTTGGTGAGCTTCTTCATCTGGTGGGTCGCGTTGCGGCCCTCCAGTGCGTCGATCGTCCAGCCCTTGATGGTCTGGGCCAGGATCACCGTCGGCTGGCCGGTGTGGTTCATCGCGGCCTCGAACGCCGAGTAGACCTTGCGGTAGTCGTGACCGCCGCGCGGCAGCTTGGAGATCTGGTCGTCCGTCAGGTGCTCGACCATCTTGAGCAGGCGCGGGTCGGCGCCGAAGAAGTGGTCGCGCGTGTACGAGCCGTCCTCGATCGAGTACGTCTGGTACTGGCCGTCGGGCGTGCGGTTCATCTGGTTGACGAGGACCCCGTCGACGTCGCGGGCGAGAAGCTCGTCCCACTCGCGTCCCCAGATCACCTTGATGACGTTCCAGCCGGCGCCGCGGAACGTCGACTCCAGCTCCTGGATGATCTTGCCGTTGCCCCGCACCGGGCCGTCGAGCTGCTGCAGGTTGCAGTTGATGACGAACGTGAGGTTGTCGAGCTCCTCGCGCGCGGCCAGGCCGATCGCGCCGAGCGACTCGGGCTCGCCCATCTCGCCGTCGCCGAGGAACGCCCAGACGCGCTGCTCGCTGGTGTCCTTGATGCCGCGGTTCTGGAGGTAGCGGTTGAAGCGCGCCTGATAGATCGAGTTGAGCGCGGCCAGCCCCATGGAGACGGTCGGGAACTCCCAGAAGTCCGGCATGAGCCGCGGGTGGGGGTACGACGACAGTCCGTTGCCCGGGCCGTGGCTGACCTCCTGGCGGAAGCGGTCGAGCTGCTCGGCGGTGAGCCGGCCCTCGAGGTAGGCGCGGGCGTAGATGCCGGGGGAGGCGTGTCCCTGGATGAACACCTGGTCGCCGCCGCCGGGGTGGTCCTTGCCGCGGAAGAAGTGGTTGAAGCCCACCTCGTACAGGCTCGCGGCCGACTGGTACGTCGCGATGTGGCCGCCGACACCGAGGCCGGGGCGGTTCGCGCGCGACACCATGGCGGCGGCGTTCCAGCGGATGTAGGCGCGGATGCGCCGCTCGACGTCCTCGTCCCCGGGGAACCACGGCTCACGCTCGGGCGGGATCGAGTTGATGTAGTCGGTGCTCGTCAGCGCGGGGACGCCAACCTGCTTCTCGCGAGCCCGCTCCAGCAGGCGAAGCATCACGTATCGGGCCCGTCCACGGCCGCGTTCGTCGACCATCTCGTCGAACGAGTCGAGCCATTCGGTGGTCTCGTCCGGGTCGATGTCGGGGAGCTGAGACGGGAGACCCTCGTGGATGACGGGGGGCCGCTCGGGTGACTGGGCCACTTCGTTTCCTTCTCTCGTACAAGTGCGCTGATCTCGCACAGATCGCGGCTGCACCGGGTGTGCGCAGCAGCGGCGTTCGGCGGGTACCGGTAGGTCCCCGGCCGTCCGACGTCCATCCTTCCACCGCGCCCTAATACCCGCGAGTAGCCGCCCCCTCCCCGGCTGCGGTGCGTGCCGTGACGGCCCCGTGGCAGGCGGACCTGCGCGCTCCTTCCCCCCGAAGTCGGCAGAGCCGCTAGTGTGTGGCGCCTAGGCACGAGTGGGCCTGGGCAAACACGTATTGAGGAGGCACGGGTGAGCGCCACCGCGCAGGACGCGGACCGTCCGGGGCACGGAGATCGTCTTGGCTTCAAGCCGGACATGGTCGTCCAGGAGCTCGGATGGGACGAGGACGTCGACGACGCCCTCCGAGAGTCGATCGAGGATCGCATCGGCAGCGAGATGGTGGACGGCGACTACGGGGAGGTCGTCGACGGTGTGGTCCTGTGGTGGCGCGCCGACGACGGTGACCTCGCAGACGCCCTGATGGACTCGCTGCAGGATCTGGTCGAGGGCGGCACGGTCTGGCTGCTCACGCCGAAGGTCGGGCGATCCGGTTACGTCGACGGCGCCGACATCGCCGAGGCGGCACCGATCGCTGGGCTGTCGACGACGACGACCAATCCGGCCGGCTCGGACTGGGCCGCGACCAAGCTCTCGACGCACAAACGCTGACGCGACGCAGGGGACGGAGTCTGGGCTGCCGGGCTTCGCGGAGATGACGTTTTCCGTTATATGTAACCGCCGGTTACACTTTCGAGCACGCATTCCGCCGACATCGTGAGGTGCCCCCATGACGAATGTGCTGCGTGGCCCCGGCCGCAACAGAGCCGACGTCGCCCTTCGCAGCGTGGCGACGTTGGCGCGGACGGGCATCGTGCGCCCGTACGGGCCGCGGACGCTCGCCCGGCTCGGCCTTGCGCTGACGAGGTGGGGCACCGGTCTCGCGGGGGGCTACGCGTCGCTCGCCGTGCGGGACCCGCACGGCATCGCCATCCACGACGAGCGAGGATCGCTCACGTTCGATGAGCTGCACCGGCAGGCCAACGCGTTGGCGCGCGGGTTCGCAGGGCTCGGCGTCGGCGAGGGCGACGCCGTGGCGGTGATGGCGCGCAACCACCGGTGGTTCGTCATCACCGCGGTCGCCGCCGGTCGGCTCGGCGCCGACGTCCTCTATCTCAACACCGCGTTCTCAGGCCCTCAGACCGCCGAGCTGCTCGGACGCGAGAAGCCGGTCGTCGTGGTCCACGACGAGGAGTTCGCCGACGTCGTGGCGGGAGCACCCGGGGACGTGCGCCGGCTGCTCGCCTGGACCGACACCTCTGGCCACGACACGGTCGCCGCGCTCGCTGCGGGGCACGACGGCGCGGACCTCGAGCCGCCCGGTCGCGAGGGTCACTCCGTCATCCTGACGTCGGGGACCACGGGCACGCCGAAGGGCGCGAGTCGCGGGTCGGGGTCGTTGAGCGCGGGCGCCGCGCTGTTGTCCCGCATCCCGCTCGAGGCTCGCCGGAGCGTGCACATCGCCGCTCCGCTGTTCCACACCTGGGGCTGGGGACACCTCAACCTCGCGATGCTGCTGGGGTCCACGCTCGTGCTCCGTCGGCGCTTCGACCCCCGCGACTTCCTCCGTACGCTCGACAAGCAGCGCTGCGACGCGGCCGTCGTCATCCCGGTCATGCTCCAACGCGCGCTGGCGCTCCCGCAGGCCGAGCTCGACTCGTACGACCTGAGCTCCGTGCGCGTCGTCGCCGCGAGCGGGTCGGCGCTGCCGGGCGACCTTGCGACGGCGTGGATGGACCAGTACGGCGACTCGCTCTACAACACGTACGGCTCCACCGAGTGCGCCTGGGCGACCATCGCGACGCCTGCGCAGATGCGGGCGCACCCGGGCACTGCCGGTGCACCGCCGATCGGCACGGTGGTCGCGCTGTACGACGACGCCGGGCGCGCGTCGTCCGGCCGGGGTGGGCGCATCTTCGTCCAGAACGGGCTTCCGTTCGAGGGGTACACCAACGGCAGCACCAAAGACGTCATCGACGGCCGGATGTCGACCGGCGACGTCGGCACGATCCGCGACGGGTTGCTGTTCGTCGAGGGGCGCGACGACGACATGATCGTCTCCGGCGGCGAGAACGTCTATCCGCAGGAGGTCGAGGACACCCTCGCGCGTCACCCTGCGGTGCTCGAGGCGGCCGCTGTCGGGGTGGAGGACGCCGAGTTCGGACACCGCCTCGTCGCGTGGGTGGCGCTGCGCGCGGACGTCCACGTGAGCGAGGGCGAGCTCAAGACCCACGTTCGTGAGCACCTCGCGCGATACAAGGTTCCACGGGAAGTACGCTTCGTTGACGAGCTGCCGCGCAACGCGACCGGCAAGGTGCTCAAGCGCCACCTGACACCGACTGACGACTGACGAGAGCGAGTGATCCCCTCCATGACGATCGAGATCGGTTCCGAGGCCCCGGACTTCACCCTCAAGAACCAGCACGGCGAGGAGGTGTCGCTGTCCGCGCTGCGTGGCAAGAAGACGCTCCTCGTGTTCTATCCGTTCGCCTTCAGCGGCATCTGCACCGGCGAGCTGTGCGAGCTGCGCGACAACCTGGCCGCGTTCAACGACCTCGGCGCCGAGGTGCTCGCGATCTCGTGCGACCCGATGTTCGCGCTGCGGGCCTTCGCCGAGAAGGACGGGCTGTCGTTCTCCCTGCTCAGTGACTTCTGGCCGCACGGCGAGGTCGCCCAGTCGTACGGGGTGTTCGACGAGGCCCGCGGGTGCGCGCTGCGAGGCAGCTTCCTGGTCGATGAGAGTGGCGTCGTGCGCTGGAAGATCGAGAACGGTCTGCCGGACGCGCGCGACCTGAAGACGTACCTCGGTGCGCTCCAGGAAATCTCTGCATGACCTCCCGCACAGACCCTGTTCTGTGCAAGACTTGACAACGCGTGGCCGCTGGTGACCCGAGACGCCAGCGGCCACGCCTCTGTCCTCCCCAGCCCCTCGTCGAAGCGATCGGGTAGGGTGAGGCGCCGCGCGGCAGGACGCGCGCGAGACGGGCGCATAGCTCAGCGGTAGAGCACCTCGCTTACAACGAGGCGGTCGGGGGTTCGATCCCCTCTGCGCCCACCAGCGGGGCGACCCGTAAGACAGGGAGGGGCCCTGCGAAGCACGTGGCGAAGACCAGGCACCGTGACCACGATCGGGGACCTCGGAGTGCATCGGTACGTGCTGTACGTGACCGACTTCGGTGCAGAACGGGAACACGCACGAGGAGGGGCTGAACGCGGCATGGCACGCGCCCCGTCGCTTCTGGGAGGACCCGAGCGAGGAGAACCGGGCCGCACTGCCGGAGTGGCTGACCTTCGACGGCGGCGACGTGCTCGGCCATGCGCGGACCGGGTCTGCGCGTGGACGTGCCCGAGGTTAGAGTCGAAGCGCAGATCCACGACTGCCGTCCGGGGGAACTCATGGCTGAGGCGATGCGCGCCGCGACTGTCACCGACTTCGCCGCGCCGCTCTCGATCACGAAGTGGGAGATTCCCCAGCCGGGCCCGGGTGAGGTCGCCCCTGTGCTGTGCGCCGGCGCCACCGCCGTCAGCCCGTCGGCGTTCGGGCAGTCGATCGGGTTCGCGAAGCGCGGCGGGACCATCTCGTACGTCGGGCTCCCGCTGGGGGACTTCCCGACGCCGATCTTCGACGTCGTCCTCAAAGGCCTCACGCTGCGCGGATCGATCGTGGGGACCCGGCAGGACATGGTCGAGGCCCTCGACTTCCCGACTCGGGAGTTCGGCGACATCAACGACATCTTCGACGAGATGGAGCAGGGGAAGATCGACGGCCGGATGGTGATCCAGTACTGATCTCGCAGGCTCCGAGCGCGCACGCACCGCCGACGTGGTCGACGGTGCGTCGTGTCGTGCGCTGGCTCGAGTCGGGGTCGCGCAGCGTCCTCCTCGCGGTGCTCGCCGTCACGACGCTACTGCGGCTGCCGTTCCTGTGGGCGCCGCTCTCGTCCGACGAGGGCGGGTTCCTCCTGGTCGCGGACCAGTGGGGCACCACGGGGGGAGAGCTGTACGGCAACCAGTGGGTCGACCGGCCGCCCGGGCTGCTCGTGGTGTTCCGGCTCGCCGACGCGGCCTCGGGTGTGCTCGGTGACCGCGTGGCGCTGCGGCTCGTCGCGCTCGCGCTCGCGCTCGTCGCGGTTGCCGCCGCCTGGTACGCGGGGCGGGCGATCGCGGGGGCGCGCGGCGCAGTCGCGGCAGCGGCGGTGATGGCAGCGCTCACCTCGACCCCGGTGTTCAGCGGTCCACGCCTGACGACGGCGCTGCCCGCGGTGGCGTTCGTGACGCTGAGCGTGGCGCTCGCGCTGGCGGCCACCACCCTCGTCGCCCGGCCCGCCACGAGGCGCCGGGCAGGGGCGGTCGCAGCGGCCGCCGGAGTCGCGGCTGCGTGCGGCGTGCTGATGAAGCAGAACTACGTCGACGGGTTCGTCTTCGCCGGAGTCCTGTGGCTGATCGGCGGCCGCCGCGCATGGCGGCTGATCGGAGGGCTGCTGCTCGGGGCCGCGGTCCCGATCCTCCTCGCCGCGGTCTGGGCTGCTTCGGAGGGACCCGGGATCGGTGCACTGTGGGATGCGCTGTACGGGTTCCGGGAGCGGGCGGTGGGGGTGATCATCGAGTCGAGCACCGTGGCTCCAGAACGACGGATGCGCACGTTCGGGCTGACACTGCTCGTCACCGGCGCCGCACTGCTGGCCGCACTCACCGTGCGGGCGGTGTGGAGGCGTCGCCGCAGCCCGGTCGCGCTCGCGACGGCGGCCGCGCTGGCGTACTCGGTGATCGGGATCGCCGGAGGTGGCTCGTGGTGGCGCCACTACGCGTTGCAGCTCGCGATGCCGCTGGCGCTCGGCGCCGCCCTCGCGGTCAGGGCGGGCCTGCTCCGCGTCACGCGGGTCGCGGTCGTGCTGGCGCTCGCGTCCACGCTCGTCGGTGTCCTCTGGCAGACCCCCGTGGCGATCACCGAGCGCCCGTCGAGCGGGACCGCGGTCGGGGAGTGGATCGCCGCGAGTGCCGAACCGGGCGACACCGGCTTCGTGGCGTACGGGTCGCCGCAGGTGCTGCGCGTCGCCGGGCTGAGCGCCCCGTACCCGTACTCGTGGAGTCTCCCCCTCCGGGTCCGCGACCCCGACCTGGAGCTGCTGACGGCGCTGCTCGACGCCCCCGACCGCCCTGTGTGGCTCGTCGAGATGGGCTCGTTCACCTGGTGGGGGATCGAGACCGAGGAGTTCGTGGCGGCGGTCGCGGAGCACTACCACCAGGTAGCGGACGTGTGCGGGCACCGGGTGTTCCTGCGCAACGACGTGCGGCGCGAGCTGGGGCCGTCGTCATGGTGCCCCGACCTGTACGGGCGGACGACCTCTCCGTCGTAGGGTGGCGGACGTGAACGAGCTGCGTGTACGGGACCTCATCGACCTCCTCGACTCGTGGTACCCGCCGGGTCACGCGGACTCGTGGGACGCCGTCGGCACCTCGGTCGGCGACCCCGAGGCGCCGCTGCGCCGTGTCCTGCTCGCGGTCGACCCTGTCCAAGCCGTCGTCGACGAGGCCGTCGCGTCGGAGGCTGACCTCGTCGTCACGCACCACCCGCTCCTCCTGAAGGGCGTGCACAGTGTCGCAGCGACGACGCCCAAGGGCCGCGTCGTGCAGGACCTCGTCCGGCACGGGATCACGCTGCACACCTGCCACACCAATGCCGACTCGCCCGTTCTCGGCGTCTCGGAGTCGCTCGCGCTCGCCCTCGGGGTGAGCGAGCTCGTCCCGCTCGACGCCGATCCGGTCGACCCGCTCGACGCCTGGGTCGTGTACGCGCCGCTCGACGCCGCCGACGCGGTGGCCGGCGCGATGCACGACGCTGGCGCAGGGGAGGTCGGTGCGTACGACCGGTGCCAGTTCGTGAGCGACGGCACGGGCTCGTTCCGTCCCGGTGACACGGCCGACCCGGCGATCGGGACGACCGGCGCGGTCGAGCACGTCGCGGAGCGGCGCATCGAGGTCGTCGCCGCCCGCAGGCTGCGCGGGGCCGTCCTCGCCGCAGTGCGGGCCGCGCATCCGTACGAGGAGGTCGCGTACACGGTCACCGCGATCGCCGACGTGCCCGACACCACGCGCGGCAGCGGCCGGATCGGGGTGCTCGAGGAGCCGATGAGGTTGGCCGACTTCGCCGCGCAGGTCGTGGCGGCACTGCCGACGAACCACGGCGTCGCCCGGATCGCGGGCGACGCCGGCTCCCTCGTACGACGCGTCGCCGTGTGCGGAGGGTCGGGCGACTTCCTGCTCGAACGGGCGCGCGCTGCGGGAGCCGACGTGTACGTCACCTCCGACCTGCGGCACCATCCGGTCTCCGAGCTGCGCGAGCAGCCGGGCGCACCGGCCGTGGTCGACGTCCCGCACTGGGCGGCGGAGTGGACGTGGCTCCCCGTCCTCGCCCACCGGCTGCGCGTCTGGCTCGCGGCGCGAGGGAGTACGGTGCAGGTCCAGGTCTCCACCCTCGTCACGGATCCGTGGACGTCGCACCTGGCCTGGTCGGGGTGAGCGGGGTGACTCGCTCGGACTCTGTCGACCACGCCTGGGCGAGGTAATACGGTGGAGTTCCCGGTCATGTCCAGCGGCACGGAATTTCGCCGTGCCCGTCAGAGGAGCCCACGCTGAAAGCTGACCCGTTCGACCAGCTCGCCCTGCTCGACGTGCAGGGCATCGACGCGCAGCTCTCGCAGCTCGCGCACCGCCGTAAGAACCTCCCGCAGGTCTCGGCGCTCGACGAGTTGCGCCGCGAGCGCGAGACGGTCCACGCGCGCAGCGTGCAGGCCCAGACGAAGGTCTCCGACCTGACCGCCGACCAGAGGAAGGCCGATGGCGAGGTCGCGGCCGTCCGTGCGCGCCGCGACCGCGACCAGACTCGGCTCGACTCGGGGCAGGTCACCAACCCCAAGGACCTCCAGAGCATCCAGAACGAGATCGTCGCGCTCGACCGCCGGATCGGCTCGCTCGAGGACGCCGAGCTCGAGGTGATGGAGGAGCTCGAGGGTGCCCAGTCCGAGCTCGCGCTTGCGACCGACGCGCTCGCGGCGCTCGACGCGCGGATCGCTGAGGAGCTCGGTGGGCTCGAGGACGCGACCAGCGAGATCGACGCCAAGGCTGAGGCGCTGCGCGCGGAGCGTGGCGCTGCGGTCGAGCGTGTCGCCGATCCGCTGCTCACGCTCTACGAGAAGGTCCGCAACAGCCATGGAGGTGTCGGCGCGGCCGCGTTGCGCCACAAGCGGTGCGAGGGCTGCCGGCTCGAGATCAACGGCGCCGACCTGCGCGAGATCGCGAGCAAGCCGAGCGACGAGGTGCTGCGCTGCCCGGAGTGCGACCGCATCCTCGTCCGTACCCACGAGGCAGGCCTGTGACCGGTCCCCGCCGTGTCATCATCGAGGCCGACGGCGGGTCCCGGGGCAACCCCGGCCCGGCGGCGTACGGGGCGGTGCTCCGCGACGCCGACACCGGCCAGGTGATCGCTCAGCGTGCGGAGACGATCGGCGTCGCGACCAACAACGTCGCCGAGTACACCGGGCTCATCGCTGGCCTCGAGCTGGTCGCCGAGCACGCGCCGCAGGCCCAGGTCGAGGTCCGCATGGACTCCAAGCTGGTCATCGAGCAGATGGCGGGCCGCTGGAAGGTCAAGCACCGCGACATGGTGCCGCTCGCCGCCCGTGCCCGCGAGGTCGCGCCGTCCGGCGTCGTGTGGACCTGGGTTCCTCGCGAGCGCAACAAGGCAGCCGACGCGATCCTTAACGAGGTGCTCGACGACGCAGCGGGCAAGACACGTCGTGCGGCGCCTGCCGAGTCGCGCCCCACCGAGCAGCCGCAGCCGCGCAATCCGATGGTGGGGTGGCGCGACCCGCTGGCGGATCCGCCCACGACGCTCACCCTCGTACGGCACGGGGCGACCGACAACACGGTGGCCAAGGTGTTCTGCGGTGACGGTGGTGCCGATCCGGGGCTCAACGACGAAGGCCGTGCACAGGCCCACCGTGCCGCCGCCTACGTCGCGCGCGAGGGTGCCGACGTGGTGGTGAGCTCGCCGCTGAGCCGGTGCCGCGAGACGGCCGAGATCCTCGCGAACGATCTCGGTGTCGAGGTGGTCGTCGACCACAGCATCGTCGAGGCGTCGTTCGGGGAGTGGGACGGGCTGACGTTCGCGGAGGTCCGCGAGAAGGACCCCGCGGTGCTCGACGCCTGGCTCTCCTCGACGGCAGTCGCGCCGCCGGGCGGCGAGTCGTACGACGCCGTCTTCGAGCGGGTCCAAAGGGCGCAGCGACGGCTCGTCGCCTCGTACGGCGGCAAGAACGTCGTGGTCGTGAGCCACGTGACGCCGATCAAGATGTTCGTCCGGCTGGCGCTCGACGCCCCGATGCCGGTCATCCATCGGCTCGAGCTGCAGCCGGCGTCGGTGAGCACGGTGCGCATCTGGCCGGACGGCATCGCGACCCTGCGCGCGTACGACGTCGTCCCCGCCTGACCCCCTCCTCCTTCCCCCGTCCGCGTTGTGAAAGCAACCTGACCGAATCTGCGCCGGGATTCGGTCAGATTGCTTTCACGACGCGGACGGAGCGTTGTGCACGGCGTTCGCGGTGTCCACAGGTCGGTGTTGAGGTCGTACGGAGGGCCGACGGGGGACACACCCTCCAGGAATGCGACCCATCCCCGCTGCCTTGCGCGACGGTCCGTTCACGATCACTCATGCCGAGTCCCATGGTGTCTCGTACCGCCAGCTGCGCGGGGCCCGCTTCCGGTGCCTGTTCCACGGTGTGTACGCGTGTGCAGATCTCGAGATGACCCTCGTCCGGTGGCTGCGTGCCGCGCTCCTCGTCCTCCCCGGGGACGCGATCGCGAGCCACGTCACGGCTCTGCGACTCTGGGGCGTCGAGATCAGGAGCCTCCACCCGCTGCACTTCTCCACGAACACCCGCCTGTATCGCCGGCCAGACGGCGTACGGCTCCATCGCCGCACCGGCAGGCTCCGCCCGTACGTGCGCGAGGGGATCGCGGCAACCGGAACCGAACGGACGTTCGTCGACTGCGCAACGATGCTCACCCTCGTCGAGCTGGTCCAGGCCGCCGACGGGTTGATCCATCTGGGCCGCACGACCATGGGCGACCTGAGCGCCTATCTCACCGCGTGCCACATTCACGGCGTGGTGCGCGCGCGTCGTGCGTTCGCCTACGCGTGCGAGAGAGTCGAGTCTCCGATGGAGACCGTCGTCCGACTTGCCTTGATCTTCGCGCGGCTTCCCGTGCCAGAGACGAACCGCACGATCTACGACGAGCGAGGGCGTTTCGTCGCGCGGTGCGATCTCGTCTACTGGACGCACAAGGTGGTCGTCGAGTACGACGGAGAGTGGCACGAACGAAGCCGGGAGCAGCGGGCTCACGACCGTACGAGGCGCGAGCGGCTGGAGAAGCTCGGATGGACCGTCATCGTCGTCCTGGTCGAGGACCTCAAGGACAAGCAGGCGATCGTCTGGCGCGTCTACGGTGCCCTGCGCGACGCCGGTTATGACGGAGCGCGGCCGCACTTCAACGTGATGTGGACGCGCTGGTTCGCGTGACCGTTGCCCCGTCCTCCGCGTTGCGAATGCAACCTGACCGAATATGCCGAGGGAATCGGTCAGGTTGCTTTCACCACGCGGACGGGAGGGCGGTGCGGAAGGGAGCGCGTCAGACCTCGGAGACGACGACGTCGAGACGGTGGCCCTGCTCCTCGACGGTCCACCCGAGGTCGCGCCACGCGTCGGCGAGTGCGCCGACCGTACGAGGGGCAGCGCCCTGGATGAGAAGCTCGCGCACGAGCCTGCCCTTGGTCGCCTTGTTGAAGTGGCTCACGACGGTGCGCTTGCCTCCGGACTCGTGGAGGACGCGCACGGTCGCCGTCCGGGCGAGGACGTCGCGCGAGGGCTTCCACAGCGCCGTGTACGTCGAGGACCGCAGGTCGATCAGCAGGCCCGACCCGAGGGTCTCATTGACGACCGGTCCGAGCGCGTCGCGCCACTGGCTCGCCATCGTGCCGAGGCCGGGCAGCGTCACGTGGCCGGAGAGCCGGTAGGCCGGGATCCGGTCCGCTGGTCGCAGCAGCCCGAACAGCGCGCTCGCGAAGGCCAGCGACCGGCTCGCGCGTCGGCGCGCGGCCGCGTCGAGCGTGTCGAGGTCGAGCGCGGCATAGAGAACCCCGTCGTACACCGCATCTGCCCGTGCCGTCGGCTGCGACCACAGCGTGGCATCACGCGTGACCGCGTCGGCCTGCGTGGGCCCGAGACCGAGCACGTCTGCGGCCTTGTCCGGATCGGTGGCGCACAGCTCGACGAGCACGTCCGCGATCCGCTGCCGGGTGGCGGTGAGATCGGGGAACGACAGCGTCGCGAGGTCGAGCGGACGGCCGCGCCGGAGGACGGACTTGCCTTCGGACGGGGGGAGGAGGACGAGCACGGAGCAAGCCTACGCAGCCGTCTTGGCAGCGAGTCGTCCGTCCTCGTGGTCGCTAGGGTGAGCGGCATGGCTCACGCGTACTACGCCGTCGCCCCCGAGGCCGTCCCCGCACTCGAAGGCCGCATCGACCTGCTCGCCGAGGAGCTCGGTGTCGACGCGGCGTTCCCGCCGGAGGTGCTGACCGAGGCCGATGCTGCGGCCGGCGCCGCCGCACTGCCCGCGCTCGATCGCACGGACCTGCCGCTGCTCACGATCGACCCGCCGGGTGCACGGGACCTCGACCAGGCGATGTTCCTCGAGCGCCGTGACGACGGCTACACCGTGCACTACGCGATCGCGGACGTCGCCTCGTTCGTCCGGCCCGGCGGCGCGATCGACCACGAGGCGCACCGCCGTGGCGAGACGTTGTACGCGCCGACGCGGCGGATCCCGCTCCACCCGCCGGCGCTGTCCGAGGACGCGGCGAGCCTGCTCCCCGGCGTCGTACGACCGGCGCTGCTGTGGAGCATCGACCTCGACGCGCATGGCTCGCAGGTGGGAGCCCAGGTCGTGCGGGCCCGCGTGCGGAGCACGGCGCAGCTGGACTACGAGGGGGTACAGCACCAGGTCGACGCGGGCGAGGGTCCCGAGACGCTCGGCCTGCTCCGCGAGATCGGCGAGCTGCGCCAACGGCTCGAGGCCGAGCGCGGCGGGGTCAGCCTGCCGCTGCCGACGCAGGAGATCGAGCCGGGCGCGGACGGGGCGTGGCGCCTGTCGTATCGAGAGCCCGTGCTGTCGGAGGGGTGGAACGAGCAGATCTCGCTCCTCACGGGCATGGCGGCCGCGGCGATGATGATCGAGGCACGGGTCGGTCTCGTACGGACGCTGCCGCCCGCTGACGAACGCGGCCTCGTCCGCTTGCGTCGGGCGGCGCGCGGTCTCGGCATCGCGTGGCCGGACGCGATGCCGTACCCGGAGTTCGTTCGTACGCTCGACCCTGCGCAGCCGCGGCACGTCGCGATGCTCGAAGCCTGCACGGGGCTCCTGCGCGGCGCCGGCTATGTGGCGTTCGACGGCGAGCTGCCCGCGCTCGTCGAGCACTCCGCGATCGCCGCCCCGTACGCGCACGCGACCGCCCCGCTGCGTCGGCTCGCCGACCGGTACGTGGGGGAGGTGTGCCTCGCGGTGAGTGCAGGCGAGCCCGTCCCCGACTGGGTGCGGCGCGCTCTCCCGGAGCTGCCGAAGGTGATGGCGGGCACCGGGAGGCTCGCGTCGTCGTTCGACCGGGCGGTGCTGGACCTGGTCGAGGCGGTGGTGCTCTCGGACTCCGTCGGCGAGACGTTCGAGGGCGTCGTCATCGACGCGGACGACAAGGATCCCGAGAAGGGCACCGTGCTGCTCGACGAGCCCGCGGTCGAGGGACGGGTCGTCGGGACGGCGCCGCTGCCGCTGGGCGAGCCCGTACAGGTCGTGCTCGACGAGGCGGACGTGGACGCGCGCGTCGTACGGTTCCGGCTCGCGCGCTGACCCACGTGCATCAGAGCGCGACGAGCCCTTCGATCAGCATCCACGCGCCGAACAGCGCGAACAGCGCCGCCGCACCGTACTTGATCGCCTTCTCGGGCAGCTTCTTGCCGAGCCACGCGCCGAGCATGATCGCGAGCGCGTCGGCCAGCACCATGCCGATCGTGCTGCCGATCCACGTGCCGAGCCAGTTCTCCTGCGTCGCGAGCGTGATGGTCGCGAGCATCGTCTTGTCGCCGAGCTCGGCGAGGAAGAACGCGCCGCCGACCGCCCAGACCGCGGCACCGCTGCTGCGCTGGGCCTTCTGCCGCTCCTCGGTGCTCAGCTGGTCACCACGCAACGTCCAGGCGGCGAAGACGAGGAACGCGACGCCGGCGGCGAGCGTGATCCAGTGCTGCGCGTCGGCGAACGTCTCGCCGATCCAGAAGCCGATGCCGACCGAGACGAGGTGGACCACCGCCGTCGCAATCGTGATGCCGAGAAGCACGTCGCGCGGGCGGTAGCGAGTGGCGAACGTCATCGCCATCAGCTGGCTCTTGTCACCAAGCTCGGCCACGAAGATCACGGCGGTGCTCAGGAGCAGGGCGTACAGCATGAAAAAGTCTCCTCGTCGCCTGGACGAGGAGACTGCCTGGACGGCCCCTTCGACCAGGCACGTCCATAGGGTCGTGTTGCTGGCCGAAAGTCTCGTCCGCGCCACCGAGGTGACGCCTTCCGTACCGGACCCCGGAGGGTCAGCGTGTCGACACGGACGTTGGGGACTACTCCCTTTCGCTGCGTCCATCGTACGCCCGGGTGGTGCGGCGACCAAACCGGGTGACAGGTGGGCTACTGTGACAGGCGCGGATGAGTCGGCCGGGCGGCCGCGTCGTCCTTGGTGCGCACCAAGGACGCCGAGGAAGGTCCGGACTCCACAGAGCAACGGTGGTGGGTAACGCCCACCCACGGTGACGTGCGGGACAGTGCCACAGAAAACAGACCGCCAGCGGCCTCACGCCTTGTGCGTGAGGTGCGGGTAAGGGTGAAACGGTGGTGTAAGAGACCACCAGCGCCTCGGGTGACCGAGGTGGCTCGGTAAACCCCACTGGGAGCAAGACCAAGAAGGGCCTCAGGGTCCGCGCAGGTGCTGACGCTGCTCGCCGAGCCTGCGGGTAGGTTGCTAGAGCGTCGCGGTGACGCGGCGCCGAGAGAGATGGTCGCCGGGGCGGGGAGACGTCCTGACAGAATCCGGCCTACAGGCCGACTCATCCGCCCTGACGGGGGTGTCGCGAGCGCCACCCCGTGTCGCTCAGCGGCGGACGGCGGTGCCGAGCAGGCCGCGACCGTCCGCCCAGACCCCGAAGAGCACCGTGAAGAACGGTGGGATGCTCGACGCGAGCGCGGCGACGGCGACCTTGAACGACCAGCCGAACGTACGCCAGGCGATCAGGCACATCACGACGTACGCGACGAAGATGCCGCCGTGGATCGGGCCGAAGATCTGCACGCCGACCTCGGTCGTCTCAAGGATCCACTTGAAGAACATGCCGATCAGCAGCCCCGCCCACGAGACGGCCTCGGCGAAGGCCACGACGCGGAAGGCGAGGCGGGTACGGGGATGGGTCTGCGGGGGAGTGGCGGTGACGGTCACGGCACCGACCGTACTGGGTGGGTCCGCACGACCCGAGCCTGGTTACGACGATGCGTCGTAGCTCACGGGACCGTGAGGATCTCGGCGCCGCTGTCGGTGACGAGCAGCGTGTGCTCGAACTGCGCGGTGCGGGCCTTGTCGCGTGTCGTTGCCGTCCAGCCGTCGTCCCACATGTCCCACTCGATCGTGCCGAGGGTCAACATCGGCTCGATCGTGAAGGTCATCCCCGGCTTGATCAAGGTGTCGTAACGCGGGTCGTCGTAGTGGGGGATGATCAGGCCGTCGTGGAACGCGGGCCCGACCCCGTGGCCGGTGAAGTCGCGCACGACGCCGTAGCCGAAGCGCTTGGCGTACGACTCGATGACGCGTCCGATGACGTTGATCTCGCGGCCGGGCCGGACGGCGCGGATCGCCCGCATCAGCGCCTCGTGCGTCCGCTCGACGAGCAGGCGCGCCTCCTCGTCGACATCGCCGACAAGGTAGGTCTTGTTGGTGTCACCGTGGACGCCGCCGACGTACGCGGTGATGTCGATGTTGACGATGTCGCCGTCCTCGAGCGCACGCGCGTCGGGGATGCCGTGGCAGATCACCTCGTTGACGCTCGAGCACAGCGACTTTGGATAGCCGCGGTAGCCGAGGGTCGACGGGTAGGCGCCCTGGCTCACGAGGAACTCGTGCCCGATCGCGTCGAGCTCGTCGGTCGTCACGCCAGGGGTGATCGCAGCCTCGACCGCGTCGAGCGCCTGCGCGGCGATGCGCCCGGCCACCCGCATCGCGGCGATCGTCTCGGCTGAACGGACCTCGGGTCCGTCGTACGACGCGGGCTTGGCCTTGCCGACGTACTCGGGCACGGCGATCGTCGAGGGCACCGTACGGCGCGGGGACTGGGCGTGGGGGGTCAGCACGGTCACGCGACGAGTGTAGGTGTGGCTCCCGCACGCGCCGGCGCGCACGTCGCCGCCGTCGGGCAGGATGGGGGAAGGAGGTCGCGATGACGGACGAGAAGTTCTACTACTGCATCAAGCACCATGCGGTCGAGGGGGCCGACGGGTGTCGGGCGATCGATCGCCTCGGCCCGTACGACACGCGCGAGGAGGCCGAGCACGCGCTCGAGATCGCGCAGCAGCGCAACGAGCAGTGGGACAACGACCCCGACTGGAACGACGACGCCGAGGAGGGCCCGACCGCCTCAGCGTGAGGCCCCGGCCCGATCTGTCGGTGGCAGCCGCCATGATGGGCTCCTCGACAAGAGGAGCACCATGACTGCGCGACCCCACCCCTTTCACGACGTGAGCGCCGTGCGCGCGACGACCGACGGCTTCGAGGCCGAGGTCGACCCGGAGTGGTGCGTCGGCGAGAAGCCCAACGGGGGCTATCTCCTCGCGATGCTCGCCCGCGCCGCGACGCTGAGCGCGGGGCACGCGCACGTGGTCACCGCGTCGGCGCACTATCTCCACTCGCCCGACCCAGGTCCGGTCGAGATCGAGACGACCGTGCTCCGCAAGGGGCGCAGTGCCGACCATGTGCGGGCGACGATGCGGCAGGACGGTCGGCCCTGCGTCGAGGCGGTCCTCATGATCGGGCAGCTCGACGTCGCGACGACGCCCTACTGGGACCGTGGCGCGCCGCCTCGTCCGACGGCCGACCGCGAGCACGGCGTCCGCGTGCCAGGGACGAGCCCGACCGGGGTGCGCATCCGGGTGATGGATCAGGTTGACCTTCGCCTCGATCCCGCCACGCTCGGGTTCGGAGCGGGCCGCCCGAGCGGCTCCGGTGAACTACGAGGGTGGCTCGCCTTCCTCGACGACGCGGCGTTCGAGCCGGTCTCGCTCCTCTATGCGGTCGACTCGTTCCCGCCGGCGACGTTCGAGATCGCGCCCACGGACTGGGTGCCGACGTTGGAGATGACCGCGTACGTCCGGGCGCTCCCCGTGCCGGGGCCGTTGACGATCCTCCACCGTGCCCAGCTCGTCGAGGCGCAGCGCGTCGACGAGTCCACGTTCGTGTGGGACCGCGCCGGTCGCCTCGTCGCACAGGCGACGCAGCTCGCGGGGGTCCGGCTGGGCTGAGCCCCGGCACAGCCCGTGGCTAGAAGGTGTGCTCCTCGCCGGGGAACGTGCCGCCCTCGACGTCGGCGACGTACGCCCGAGCGGCGTCGAGCATCGTCGTCCGCAGGTCGGCGTACTTCTTCACGAACCGCGGCAGGCGGCCTGCGTTGAGGCCCATCATGTCCTGCCACACGAGCACCTGGGCGTCCGTGCCGGCACCGGCGCCGATGCCGATGGTCGGGATGTGGAGCTTCGCCGTGATCTCGGTGGCGACGTCGCCCGGCACCATCTCCATGACGACCGCGAACGCCCCGGCCTCCTGCACGGCGAGCGCGTCGTCGACGGTCTTCTGGGCGGCATCGCCACGCCCCTGGACGCGGTAGCCGCCGAGCGCATGCTCCGACTGCGGTGTGAAGCCGATGTGCGCGCAGACCGGCACCCCACCGTCGACGAGCCGTCGGATCTGCGGGGCCATCTCGACACCGCCCTCGAGCTTGACGCCGTGCGCGTGGCCTTCCTTCATGAAGCGCACCGCGGTGTCGTACGCCTGCTCCGGCGAGCCCTGGTACGACCCGAACGGCAGGTCGGCGAGGACGAACGCGTGCTTCGCGGAGCGCGAGACCGCACGCACGAGCGGGACGAGCTCATCGACGCTCACAGGCAGCGACGACTCGTACCCGTAGACGTTGTTGGCCGCGGAGTCACCGACGAGGAGGACGTGCACGCCCGCCTCGTCGAAGATCTGCGCGGAGTACTGGTCGTACGAGGTGAGCATCGTCCACTTCTCACCGCGCTCCTTCATCTGCGCGAGCGTGTACGTCCGGACGCGCTTGCGCGCCGCGGGAGCGGTCGCGGGCGTCTGGGTGGAGCCGGTGCCGTAGGGCGCGGGCTCTTCCTGCGGGGCGCCGCCGCTGGGGGCGGAGGTGTTCTCGGACATCGTGATCCTTCGTTCTCGCAGCTCCCGGTTGGAGTCCACGGACGTCTTCAGACTGCCACGGGACCACCGGGTCGTCGTACCGGCTTCAGGTGACCTCTGATGTGTTTTGCGTTACATGACGGAAATCGTTTCGTCGCGCGCGAGAAGCCCGTCGCCGCCAGATTGAGTGCGCACGCATTTCATCGAGCGAAGAGGTGGAGTCGATGACCGAACGACAGACGACGGGGGACCAGCCCGGTCGCAGGAGACGCGGGCGGATCGCCGCACCGCTCGGAGTGCTCGCCCTGACGATCGGCGCGCTGGCCCCGGGGTCCGCGGCGGCAGACGAGCCCAGCCTGTACGAGCCGGGGCTGACGTCGATCGTCGAGGTGATGCTCGACGACCGCGGGGACTACGAGCGGCTCACCGCGCTGGGGCTGGACGAGATCAGCCACCACGGTGGTGGCGCGCAGGACGGCGGCGAGGTCGAGGTGATGCTGCACGCCGAGTCCGACGCGCGCACGCTGCGCAAGGCAGGCTTCGGGTGGGACGTCGTGGTCGAGGACGTGGACGCGGTCAACCGTGAGGCGCGCGCCGAGGAGAGCGCGGCCGCTGCAGCAGCCGCCGCCGACCCGAGCGAGCGCTCGGACCTGCCGACCGGCCGTGTCTCGTACCGGACGCTCCAGGAGGTCAACGCGGAGCTGGCGAGCCTGGCGAAGCGCTATCCCAAGACCGTCACGCTGTTCCGCCTGCCGCGCCCGTCGCTGCTCGGCACGCCCGTCTATGGCGTCGAGATCACGCACGACGTGAAGAAGGACAGCGGCAAGCCCGTCTTCCTGCTCACCGGTCTCACGCACTCGCGCGAGTGGCCGACGACCGAGCTCACGATGGAGTTCCTCTGGGACCTCGTCCAGAACGACCGCAGCGACGCACGCATCACGTCGATGCTCGAGCGGGGCCGCCTCGTCGCCGTGCCGGTCGTCAACCCCGACGGGTACGAGATGTCACGTGGGCTCGTCCACGAGCAGAAGCGCAAGAACTGCCGTGTCGTCGACGGCGAGGTCCCGACCCGCGCGCAGTGCGCGGCGGCGGAGTCCGCCAACGTGGGCGTCGACCTCAACCGCAACTACACGGCCTTCTGGGGCGGACCCGGATCGGGCGCGCGGACGACGGACAGCAACTATCGCGGTGCGGCCCCGGCGTCGGAGCCGGAGATCGCCAACATGATCGACCTCGTGAACGCCCACCAGGTCACGCTCGCGATCAGCAACCACACCCCGGACGAGCGGGTACTACGTGCCCCGAGCGCGCCGAACGAGCCCACCCCGGCTGAGGAAGCGATCTACCAGCAGATCGCCGAGATCCTTGGGCAGATCATGGGGTGGCCGGCCGGACCGTGGCCCGAGATCTACTACGACGCGAGCGGGACGGCCGAGCAGACATCGTTCTACACCAGCGGCACGTTCGCGTTCACGTTCGAGAACACGCCGGGCCATCGCGACAACGATCGGTTCCACCCGCCGTACCCGTCGGTGATCGACCAGTACCTCGGGACCGGCGAGTATGAGGGGTCGACCGCACGCGAGGCGTTCCTCACCGCGTTCGGGCAGGCGAGCGATCCCACCTACCACGCGCTGATCTCGGGCTCGGCGAAGCCGGGGACGGAGCTCGCCTTGCGCAAGGACGTCACGGTGACCAGCTCGCCGGTGACGCTTCCGGGTGAGAGCCTGCCGCTGACCCTGCCGGTCGACGACCGCGTCGAGACGACCTTGACTGTCCCGTCCAGCGGTCGCTTCTCGTGGCACGTCAACCCGTCGGACCGCCCGAGCCAGGCGGCCACGGCGAACATACGAGAGTCGTGGAGTCTGAGCTGCCGTCGCGGCAAGGGGGAGTGGAAGGACGCCGGGATGGTACGGGTGACCCGCGGGACGGAGGTCACGCTCGACCGTCAGGCGCTGCCGCGCAGCTGCTGAGCCGGCTGTACGCGTCCGGTGCCCGGGCGGTTGCTCGGGCACCGGAGGCGAACGGGCTCAGTCTGTGACGAGGTGCTCGCGCCAGCCATGGGTGATCGGGACCCGGCGGTCGCGACCGAAGTTGCGCCGCGTGACCTTGGGGCCCGGCGGGTACTGGCGGCGCTTGTACTCGGCGCGGTCGACCAGCGTCACCACCCGCTCGACCAGCTCGGGGTCGTAGCCCTCCGCGACCACCGCGGCCGCCGGCAGGTCGCGCTCGACGTACGCGTCGAGGATGCCATCGAGGACCTCGTACGGGGGCAGCGAGTCGGTGTCGAGCTGGCCGGGACGCAGCTCGGCCGAGGGCGGCTTGCTGATCGCGTTCTCCGGGATCGGCGGCGTCTCGCCACGCGCGTCGGCGTACGCGTTGCGCCAGCGGGCGAGCTCCCAGACGAGGGTCTTGCGGACGTCCTTGATCGGGGCGTAGCCGCCGACCGCGTCACCGTAGATCGTCGAGTAGCCGGTCGCGACCTCGGACTTGTTGCCGCAGGCGAGCACGAGGTGGCCCTCCTGGTTGGACAGGCCCATCCAGACGACGGCACGCACGCGGGCCTGCAGGTTCTCCTCGGCGAGCCCGCTGAGGCCCAGCGCCTCCTGGAACGCGTCGACCATCTGCGCGATCGCGACTGTCCGCAGGTCGAGCCCCGTACGGCGTGCGAGCTCGGCGGCGTCGGAGCGCGAGTGCTCGGTCGAATACGCGCTGGGGTTGGAGACGCCGAAGACCCGGTCGGCGCCGAGCGCGTCGACGGCGATCGCGGCGCACAGCGTGGAGTCGATGCCGCCGGACAGGCCGAGCAGCACGGAGCGGAAGCCGTTCTTCTCGACGTAGTCGCGCAGGCCGACGACGAGTGCGCGATAGATCTCCTCGAGGTCGTCGAGCCGCGGGAGCACCGGGGAAGTGACCGACTCGTACGGGGCGACGGGCTCGGTGGTGATGACCGTACGGACGATGCGTAGCCCCGCGAACCGGGTGTCGGCCGGGGGCATCAGGCGCCGGGCCGCAGGCAGGTCCAGGTCGACGACGAGGAGCTCCTCGACGAACTGCGCCGTACGGGCGAGCAGCGTGCCTTCGGCATCGACCACGAGGGAGTCGCCGTCGAAGACGAGCTCGTCCTGGCCTCCGACCAGGTTGACGTAGGCGAGTGCGCAGTCGCCCTCGACCGCGCGTCGTCGGCACAGGTCGAGACGAACGTCGTCCTTGTTGGCCTCGTACGGGGAGCCGTTGGGGACGACGAGCAGGCCCGCACCGGACGCGCGGACGGCCGAGGCGATCCCGTCGCGCCAGAGGTCCTCGCAGATGAGCATCGCGACGTCCGTGCCGTTCACCTCGAGGACGTTGAGGATGTCACCGGGGACGAAGGTGCGGATCTCGTCACCGACGCCGTAGTTCCAGAGGTGGATCTTGGCCTGGCGCGCGACGATCTCCCCGCCGTGCATGACAGCGAGCGCGTTCTGGGGGGCGTTCTTGGGGATGCCGGGTCCTTCGGCGACGCCCTCGGCCTGGTCGAGGAAGCCGACGACGGCGACGAGGTCGCCGAGGCCCTCGGCGGCGAGCGTACGGGCGAGCTCCTCGGCCTTGGCCCGCGACGCGCCGACCACCGAGGCGCGCATCGCGAGGTCTTCGAGCGGGTAGCCGGTGAGCACCATCTCGGGGAACACGACGAGGTGGGCGCCAGCCTCGTGAGCGTCTCGGCAGCGGCTCAGCACGAGCTCGGCGTTGTGGTCGAAATCCCCGACGCGGGCGTTGACCTGGGCGAGAGCGACGCGAAGCTGAGGCACGTGGCGAGCCTAGCGTCCCCGATCTGTGCCGTCGGCCGCCGAACTGCCCCAGCGATTCGGACCCGTTCACCCGGCCGTCACGAATCACGGGCACACTTGGCCCATGGGTAAGCAGGAAGACTTCGTGCTGCGTGCGCTCGAGGAGCGCGACGTCCGCTTCGTACGGCTGTGGTTCACCGACGTCCTCGGGCATCTGAAGTCCGTGGCGGTCGCGCCCGCGGAGCTCGAAGGCGCCTTCGACGAGGGCATCGGCTTCGACGGCTCGGCGATCGAGGGCTTCGCCCGCGTCCACGAGGCCGACATGCTCGCCAAGCCCGACCCGTCGACGTTCCAGATCCTTCCGTGGCGCGGCGAGACGCCGGCGACCGCGCGCATGTTCTGCGACATCCAGCTCCCCGACGGCAGCCCCTCGTACGCCGACCCGCGCTTCGTCCTCAAGCGGACGCTCGCGAAGGCCGCCGAGATGGGCTTCAGCTTCTACACGCACCCCGAGGTCGAGTTCTTCCTCTTCAAGGGCAAGCCCGAGAGCGGGACGCGCCCGGTCCCGGTCGACGACTCCGGCTACTTCGACCACACCGCGCAGGGTGGCGGCCAGGACTTCCGCCGCGAGGTCATTACGATGCTCGAGGCGATGGGCATCTCCGTCGAGTACAGCCACCACGAGGGCGCTCCGGGCCAGCAGGAGATCGACCTGCGCTACGCCGACGCGCTGACGACGGCCGACAACATCATGACCTTCCGTACGGTCGTCCGTGAGGTCGCGCTGGGCCAGGGCCTGTGGGCGAGCTTCATGCCCAAGCCGTTCACCGACCACCCGGGCTCGGGCATGCACACCCACATGAGCCTGTTCGAGGGCGACGAGAACGCGTTCTACGAGGCCGGCTCCGAGTACCAGCTCTCGCGCACCGGGCGCTCGTTCATCGCCGGCATCCTCCAGCACACGTCGGAGATCACCGCGATCACCAACCAGTGGGTCAACTCGTACAAGCGCCTCATTTTCGGCGGCGAGGCCCCGTCGTACGTCTGCTGGGGCCACAACAACCGCTCGGCGCTTGTCCGGGTGCCGATGTACAAGCCGCACAAGGGCGGCTCGGCCCGCATCGAGCACCGCGCGATCGACGCCGGCTGCAACCCGTACCTCGCGTTCGCCGTGGTGCTCGCGGCCGGCCTGAAGGGTATCGAGGAGGGGTACGAGCTCCCGCCGGAGGCCGAGGACGACGTCTGGGCGCTGACCGAGACCGAGCGCCGTGCGCTGGGCATCGCGCCGCTGCCCCGCAACCTCGACGAGGCCATCCGTGAGATGGAGAGCAGCGAGCTGGTCGCCGAGACGCTGGGCGAGCACGTGTACGACTTCTTCCTGCGCAACAAGCGGGCGGAGTGGCACGAGTACCGCTCGCAGGTGACGCAGTTCGAGCTCGACCGGCTGGTGACTCGGGTCTGAGCGTGTCGGAGGAGCGAAGACCGCAGCGCCTGCGGACGACGTCGGGCTGGCTCGCGCGGCTCGGGTTCACCGACGCCGACGCCGCGGCGTCGCTGCTCGACGACTGCGGCATCCGCTCCGCCGCGATCGTCGAGCGGGTCGCGCACGGCGCCGACCCCGACCTCGCGCTGCGGATGCTGTGCGCGATCGCGGCCGCATTCGAGGGGGAGGGGACGCTCGAGGAGCACCTCGAGGCCGACGCCGAGCTGCTCACGCGGCTGGTCGCCGTGCTCGGTGCGAGCCAGGCGCTCGGCGAGTTCCTCGTCCGCCGGCCCGCGGTGGTGCTCGACCTGCGGGCGACGACGATGCCGCTCGAGCCGCGCGACCAGGCGGCATTCGAGTCCGTGCTCGGCGAGGTGGCCGACGGCGACGCGCTGCGCATCGCGTACCGGCGCCAGCTGGTGCAGATCGCCGCGCGCGACCTGACCCGGCGCAGCAGCTACGAGCAGACCTCGGCCGAGCTCGCTGACCTGGCAGGTGCCACGCTCGCGTCGGCGCTGCGCCTGGCGCGCGAGCAGGTCGAGGGCGCCGAGCAGGCTCGCCTCGCGGTGATCGCGATGGGCAAGTGCGGCGGCCGCGAGCTCAACTACGTCAGCGATGTCGACGTCGTCTTCGCGTACGCCCCTGTCGACGGCGTCGAGGAGCAGCGGGCCGCCCGGGTGGCCACCCAGCTCGCCTCGACACTCATGCGCCTGTGCAGCGACCACACCCGCGAGGGCACGATCTGGGAGGTCGACGCCAACCTCCGACCAGAGGGCAAGGACGGCCCGCTCGTCCGTACGGTCGCCAGCCACGTCGCTTACTACGAGCGCTGGGCGAGCACGTGGGAGTTTCAGGCGCTGCTCAAGGCGCGACCGGTCGCGGGCGACGCCGACCTCGGTCGGGAGTACGTCGACGCACTGATGCCGAGGGTGTGGCAGGCCGCGACGCGCCCGCACTTCGTCGTCGACACGCGGGCGATGCGCCGCCGGGTGATCGACAACATCCCGCCTCAGCAGCTCGACCGGGAGCTCAAGCTCGGGCCGGGCGGCCTGCGTGACGTCGAGTTCGCCGTGCAGCTCCTCCAGCTCGTCCACGGGCGTACGGACGAACGCCTGCGGGTCCGCTCGACCACCGACGCGCTGCGGGCGCTCGTCGACGGCGGGTACGTCGGCCGCACGGACGGGGCCGCGATGACCGAGGCGTACACGTTCCTCCGCACGTTCGAGCACCGCATCCAGCTCGACGGCCTGCGGCGTACGCACCTCGTCCCGACCGACCCGCGCACCTTGCGCATGATCGGGCGGACGCTGGCGTTCCGTACCGACCCTGCCGCGAACCTCCTCAAGGAGTGGCAGGCCCAGCGTCGTGAGGTCCTGCGGCTCCATCAGAAGCTTTTCTACCGCCCGCTGCTCGACGCGGTCGCGGCGATGCCGTCGGACGCCCTGCGGCTGACCCCGGAGGCGGCGCGGGCGCGGCTGGAGGCCCTCGGCTACGACGACCCGCGCGCGGCGCTCACGCACATCGCCGCGCTCACCACCGGCGTCCGGCGGTCGGCGGCGATCCAGCGCCAGCTCATGCCGGCGATGCTCGCGTGGTTCGCGGAGTCACCCAACCCCGACGGAGGGCTGCTCGCGTTCCGCAAGGTCTCGGAGAGCCTCGGGGCGACGCACTGGTATCTCCGCAAGCTGCGCGACGAGGGCGAGGGCGCCGAGCAGCTCGCCAAGATTCTCGCCGGAAGCGCGTACGTCACCGACCTGATCCTGCGGGCGCCCGAGGCGGTCGCGATCCTCGGCGACGACGCCGAGCTCGCTCCACGCAGCCTGGAGCGCATCGCGACCGAGACTCGTTCGGCGGCGCGTCGCCACGACGACCCGAAGGAAGCGATCCGTACGGTGCGCCGGGTCCGTCGCCGCGAGCTGTCGCGCGTGGCGACCTCCGACGTCCTCGGTCGGCTCGACGTCGTCGACGTCGGTCACGCACTCAGCGACATCAGCGTCGCCACGCTGGAGGCGGCGCTCGAGGTCGCGACGCGCACCGTGGCGACGCAGCGCGGTGGTGAGGTGCCGACCCGGATCTCGGTCGTCCTCATGGGGCGCCTCGGTGGACGCGAGGCGGGGTACGGGTCCGACGCCGACGTGATGTTCGTGCACGACCCGCTGCCCGGCGCGGACGAGTCGGCTGCGAGCCAGTCGGCGATCGCCGTCGCGACCGAGCTGCGGCGCATCCTCGCAGGGGCCGGACCCGACCCGGCGCTCGAGGTCGACGCCGACCTGCGCCCCGAGGGACGCTCGGGTCCGCTCGTGCGCACGCTCGCCTCGTACCGTGCCTACTACGCGCGCTGGTCGATGGTGTGGGAGGCGCAGGCTCTGCTCCGTGCCGCCCCCGTCATCGGCGACGCCGCGCTCAACGCGGCGTTCCGCGACCTCGTCGACCCGCTGCGCTGGCCCGCCGACGGTGTCTCGGAGCAGGACGTGCGAGAGATCCGCCGGATCAAGGCGCGCGTCGACTCCGAGCGGCTGCCGAGGGGTGCCGACCCGGCCACCCACCTCAAGCTCGGGCGCGGAGGCATCGCCGATATCGAGTGGACCGTCCAGCTGATGCAGATGCAGTACGCCCACGAGATCGACGGTCTGAGGACCACCGAGACGCTGCCGGCGCTGCATGCGGCGGTGAGCGCGGGCCTGATCGCCGCCGACGATGCCGCGGTGCTGGAGGCCGCGTGGCGGCTCGCGGGCCGGATCCGCAACGGCTACGTGCTGCTGCGCAACCGTCCCGCGGCCTCGCTTCCCTCGAACGCCAACGACCGCGCAGGAATCGCGTGGTTGCTCGGCTACGGGATCGATGGCGGGGAGCACATGGTCGACGACTACCTACGGACGACGCGACGTGCGCGCCAGGTGGTCGAACGCCTCTTCTGGGGCTAGCCGTAGCCAGCGCCCGGGCGGGTCATGGCCGGCCGGTTGCGGGGACCGGCCGGCCATCTCGTGTTGCTTTACCCTGCGGTGCGCTCGCCCGTGAGGAGAGCGGCACGTTCCCCTGTGGTGAGACCTCCCCAGACGCCATATGGCTCCTTCACCTTGAGCGCGTGCTGCAAGCACTGGTCACGGACCACGCAACGCGCGCAGTACGTCTTGGCCAGGTGCTCACGAGCGTGCCGACGGGGGCCGCGCTCGGACTCAGGAGAGAAGAACGTCTCGGGGTCTGCCTCACGACAGGCTCCCTCGTACTGCCATTCGTACGCCTCCATCAGAGGCATTGGAAGGCGGGCAATGCTTGCCATGTTGGTACCCCCTATGAATCAACGCGGCATGCAACTGGTTCAGAACTTATCCAAATCTGATTCAGTGCACAAGATCCGTGTGGCGGGAGGCACGTGCACACGCGACACTCGATGACGAGATACTCCTTCGAGGGCGAGAGTGGGGCGACTGCCCTGGACTCCGACGAACTACCGACCACCAAGCCGCTCGAGGCGGCGCTGGAGACGAGCATGGGCGACGAATCTGAGCTCCTCTGGGGTGTGGGTGCGGTCGCCGAGCGTGTGGGCATCGCGACGCCCACACTGCGGACGTGGGAGCGCCGGTACGGCATCGGGCCGAGCCAGCGCACCGGCGGCGGGCACCGGCGCTACACCGAGACCGACATCCGTCGCGTCCAGCTGATGAACCGGATCGTCTCTAGCGGTGTCTCGGCGCAGTCGGCCGCTCGGGTCGCGCTCTCGCTCGACGCGGGCGGTCTCGTCGCCGCGCTCGCCTCGGACGACCCGCTCTACCACGCCCCTGGTCACGTCATCGCCACGCCGGACGAGTCGGTCACGCGGATCGTCGGCGCCGCCGCCGCCCTCGACGTCGTCGGACTGACCACGGTCCTCGCCGACGCCGTACGCGACTGGGGCGTCCTCGGGGCGTGGGTCAACGTCCTCGCGCCCGCGTTGCGCGAGGTCAGCGACGGAGTCGAGGCGGGCATCATCGGCGTGGAGTCGCAGCGTATCGCGCTGGAGCGGCTCGAGGTGGAGCTGCGCTCGGTCGCGAGGACGTACGCGCCGCGCTACGTCGGAGCGCGACCGCTCGTCCTGGCCTCCGTCGACGCCGAGGCCGAGTCGCTCGCGCTCCTCGCGCTCGAGGCGGCGCTGGCCGGCAAGGGCATCGCGGTGCTCTCGCTCGGGTTCGAGGTCACCGCCGACGCCGTCGCGGGTCTGCTGCGACGGGTGACACCTGCCGCGGTCTATCTGTGGGCAAGCCACGCTCCGGATTCGGGAGTCGTCGACGCCATCGCGACGTCGGCAGGCGATGGGCCCGTGGTCCTCGTCGGGGGATCTGGGTGGTCCGAGTCGGCCGGGAGCGTCGGCGCCGCTCGCCTGGAGCCCGCGCCCGACCTGCTCGCGACGGCCGACCGGCTCGTCGGCCTGCTGCAGGGCACTCCCGCCACCCGCTGAGCCGCGGCGGGGTCAGCTGAGTCCGAGATCGCGCGCCAGGCGATCGATGAGGGCATCCATGTAGGCCGACGTGGGCAGCTCGGCGGGGTAGTGACCCCAGAGCTCGAACGACACCGTCCCGAAGATCGTCGTCCATGCCATCAGGGTGCGCATCGTCACCTCGCCAGGAAGGCTCGTGCCGGTGGCGTCCTCGACGAACACGTCGACCGGCTCGACGATCGCGCGGAGCGTGGTGCCCGTCGTCTCGCCAGCGGGCACCGCGCGTCCCCGCCATGAGTCGGCGACGATCCGGACGAGCGTGGTCGTGACACGCTGTGCCGGCGTCACGGTGTCCTCTGGAGCGGCGTACCCCTGCACTGGGGTCCCGTAGATCAGCGCGTAGTCGTTGGGATGGGCGAGGGACCAGTCGCGTATGGCATGGGTGAAGGCCGCGAGGCGCTTCGCGGTGCGCGAGCGGTCCTGCACCGCAGCATCGGCGGCCTCGACGTGTGCGCCGAGCTCGTCGTAGACCTCGACGAGCAAGGCGGTCAGGAGGGCATCACGGCTGGGGAAGTAGCGGTAGACGGCCGACGACACGAGGTCGAGCTCGCGGGCGATGGCGCGGAAGGACAGGGCGTCAGGAGGCGTCTGGGCGAGGTGGTCGCGGGCGATGCGGAGGATCGCGGCGACCGTCTCATCACGGCTGCGGCGCTTGCGTCCGGTTGGTTCGGTGGGCGGCACGGACTCTAGGATGCCATAGATGAGAGCAGTGCTCTCGACAATCGGCCGCCGAGGTCGTACGGTGAGACGAGAGCAGTGCTCTCCTCCATCGAAAGGACATCATCATGCAGGACCACCACGTGATCGTCGGAGCCGGGGCAGTCGGCCGGGAGGTGGCGGCCCAGCTCGTCGAACGCGGCTCTCGGGTCACCGTCGTGACACGGCGCGGCACCGCCGTCCCTGGCGCGACAGCGGTCGCGGCGGACGCCTCGGACGCGGCTGTGCTCCTGACCGCGGTCGACGGTGCCGACGCCCTCCACAACTGTGCAAACCCGTCGTACACGACCTGGACGACGGTCTGGCCGCCGCTCGCCGGATCGATGCTCGCGGCGACCGAGAAGTCGGGCGCCCTGCTCGTGATCACGGGCAACCTCTATCCGTACGGGCCGGTCGATGCGTCGATGACCGAGGGGATGCCCGATGCCGCGACCGATCCCAAAGGCAAGGTGCGCGGCAGGATGTGGGCCGAGGCGCTCGCGGCGCACCAGGCCGGGCGCGTGCGCGCGGTGGAGGTGCGCGGCTCGGACTACGTCGGCAAGGACGTCGGCGCCAACGGCGTCCTCACCCGTCTGGTCCCGACCGCCTTGCGCGGGCGACCGGTGTGGACCCTCGGGCGCGCCGACCTCCCGCACTCGTGGACCGATGTGCGTGACGTGGCGCGGACGCAGATCGCCCTCTCCGACCGACCGGAGCTGGCCGGTCGGGTCTGGCACGTGCCGAGCAATCCACCCCGGAGTCAGCAGGAGGCGCTCGACGACGTGATGGCGGCAGCCGGGCGACGATCGGTGCCGGTCCGGACGGTCCCTGACATCGGCGTACGCGCCATGGGGCGGTTCGTGCCGATGATGCGCGAGCTGGCCGAGACGAACTACCAGCGGACCCGCCCGTACCTGCTCGACTCCTCCGACGCCGAGCGCACCCTCGGGCTGGCTCCGACACCGTGGGACGAGGTCTGCCGTCGCACCGTGACGAACTGAGCCGCCGTCTGCGGCCACTGCCTCAGCCCGCCATGAGCGCCTTCATCGGGTCGCCGTACCGCTCGAGCCGGTCGCCGACCTCGGAGTACAGCACCTGGCGCACCGACGGCGGGTCCTCCAGCTCGTCCCACGTCCGGGGTGCCGCGACCCACGGACGGGACCGACCGCGCAGCGAGTACGGCGTGACGGTCGTCTTGGCACGCACGTTCTGGCTCCAGTCCAAGAACACCTTGCCCGTACGGTCAGAGCGTCTCATCGCCGAGAGCACGCGATCAGGGTGCTCACCGGACAGCTCGTCGGCGATCGCGCGGGCGTAGTCGCGCAGCGCATCGGGCGACGACTCGCGACCGTGCGACGCGTACAGGTGCAGCCCCTTGCTCCCGCTCGTGACCGGGACGGTCGTCCACCCGTCTGCCTCCAGGCGGTCGCGTACGAGATGGCCGACGAGTACGGCTTCCTCCAGCCCGGCGGGTGCGCCCGGGTCGAGATCGATGACCAGGCGGTCAGCGTCGCGGATCCCGCCACGTGGCCCCACCGTCCACTGGGGCGTGTGCAGCTCCAGCGCCGCGAGGTTCGCGAGCCACACGAGGTCGGCCCGGTGCTCGACCACCGGGAAGACGAGCGAGTCGCGTCCCGTGGAGCTCCCAGGCGTGGCGACCTCGACCGTACGGACCCAGTCGGGCGTTCCGCGTGGGACGTTCTTCTCGAAGAACGCGTCGGCCTCGACCCCGTCGGGCCAGCGCTTGCGCGTGCACGGGCGGTCGGCGAGCTGGGCCAGGAGCTGCTCGGCCACGGACAGGACATACCGGATGACGTCGTACTTGGTCGTCTTGTCGTCGGGATAGAGCACTTTGTCGAGGTTGCTGACCTTCAACGACCGACCGTCGACGTCCAGGGTGCTCGAGCTCATGTCTCACGATGGCACGGGCGACACGGACAAGCACGACTGGCGGGACCCTGCAGCGGGTCTAGATTGCGCGTGAGAAGGGGGTGGTCCGCGTGGGCGACACCGATGCCGGCCGTTGGGTCGAGCTGCGGGTGCACGGGGTCAGCGGGACGCCGCCGGGCTCGATGCTCGACCGCCCGCACGTCGTCCAGGTCGGCGGCGACGACGAGTCGCGCTACTTCCGTTCCACCGATGCGACAGGTGCGGAGCTTCCGGGCGACGACGGGCAGGTTCTCGAGGCCTACCACTGGGGGCGTCTCACCTCGGGGAGCAAGGTCAAGGCGCTGTGGCTGGTGCTGCTGCCCTTCGGGATGGTCAACGCCGCGCAGTTCATGCTCCTGCCGGTGGGCAACCACCGTCTTGCCGCGTTCGCCCAGTGGCTGTGCCGATGCCTGTTGCGCTTGCTCGCGATCCTGCTGACGTCGCTGTTCGCGTTCTCCGCGGGGCTCGTGCTCATCGACCTCCTCGCGTGGCGGTGGGCGCCGCAGGTGCGGCTCCTGGGCAACCTCGACCCCAACGTCGTCGTTGGCGCGGCTACCGCTTTCACCGGTGTCGTGATGTTCGTGCTGCCGATCCTCGGGCGCGGCTACGAACGCGGACGCATGGGGCGTTGGTGGACCTTGGTGCGCTCGCCGAGCACGCGCACCCCACGGGTCGGCCCCACGCCGGCGGCCGCCGCGCCGACGCCGCTGGCAGACGACGCGTTCTACGCCGGTGACTCCGACGCGCCGATCCTCCGCGACCTGCACCTCGCCGCGGGCTGGCTGGTGGTGTGCGCGATGGGCGTGTGGGCCCCGCACCCGACCGCGTGGCGGCACGACGACGTACCGCTCCGCCTGGCGATCGTCTCGTGGGTCGTCGTGGTGGTGCTCGCGACGCTGCTCGGCGAGCCCGAGAGTGCACGCAGCGTCCGCCTTCCGGCGCCGCTCGTGCGCGCACGGCGGGCGTGGCACTGGCTGGTGGGCGTCGTGTCACCGTTGCTCGTGGTCGGGAGCGGCGCCCTGCTGGTCTACGTCGTCGCGACCACCAGCGGGATCAGCACGACCGAGTGGACCCAGGTCTTCGACCGGCCCGAGTCGTTCGACTACATCGCCAACTGGCTGCTCGTCATCGGGGTCGTCGTCCTCGTCGCCCTGCTCCTCGCCAATGCACTCCTGGTGGCGACCCTGTGGAGGGAGCGCCCGCCGAAGGGGAGCTCGGCGCGCGCGTTCATGCCGTACGCCGGCGGCATGGCCGCATCGGTCGTCGCGACCATCGGGACATTCGTCGGCGTCGGGTTCGCCGCAGCGGTGACCACGGGCATCTCGTCGCTGCTCAACTTGTCGCAATCGCCGTCGGATGAGCCTATGGCGGGCGACCTCAACGTCGGCACCACGCCGATGCTGGACCGAGTCGCGTACGCGTGGGGTCTGAACGTGGTCGTCTTCGTGCTGATCGCGCTGACGCTGTTCGTCTGGCGGATGTGGCCGAAGATCCGGCACGCCGTAGACGATCGCGTCCAGGCCATGTACGGGGGAGCGGGCCATCCGCTCCTTGCGGAACGCTGGCAGAAGCGTGTCCGCAAGGCCGTGCACGTCGCGCGCCTCAAGAACGCGATCGGACCCTCGTGCGTCGCGTTCGTCCTCTTCGGGATGGTGCTCGCCGGTGTGCTGGCCTGGGAGCTGTGGCCGTGCCGCAACGCCAGTGAGATCGACCAGTGCCGCGAGGCCTGGGGTCTGTTCGACCTCGCGAGCCAGCCGAAGTTCGTGATCGCCGAGGGTGGTCTCGCCCGGTCCAACGTCGTCGCGCTCTTCGGTGCGTGGGTGCTGCTGGGCGCTGCGGGCGTGCTGCTCGCCGCGAGCCGGAAGGCCGTCGCGCAGGAAGGCAAGCGCCGCGGCCTCAACGTTGCGTGGGACGTGCTGGGCTTCTGGCCGCACGCGGTCCACCCGTTCGCGCCCCGTCCGTACTCGCAGCGCAGCATCGCCGACCTGCGGGCGCGGTTGCGTTGGCACCTCGCGCGGCACCCGGCCCGCGACGACGAGCGTGCGATCGTGCTGTGCGGACACAGCCAGGGGAGCCTCCTGAGCTTCGCGACGCTGACCACGCTCTCGCAGGCCGAGCGCGAGCGGATCGCGCTGCTGACGTTCGGCTCGCAGCTGCGGGTGATCTTCCCGCGGGCCTTCCCCGAGTACGTGAGCTTCGCGTCGATCGCGTGGCTGTACGACCGGATGAACGGCGCGTGGATCAACCTCTACCGCGTCACCGACCAGCTCGCGGGGCCGGTGCTGTCGTGGCGGCGCGAGATCGACACGAGCGGACACGAGGGCCGCCCGCCGGCCATGTCGTGGCACTTCCCGGCCCCGTACGACGGTGCTAGGCCCGATACGTACGCAGGCGAGCATCAGACCAGGCGGTGCGGTGCGGACTGGCGGCTCGCCGACCCGGTCGCGTACGACTCTGCGATGCAGGATGGTGCGGTCTCGGAGATTCTCGGACACTCCTGGTACGCGAGGAACCCGGACTGGATCGAGGCCCTGCGGACCGTCCGTGCGGTGCCCGTGGAACGGCGAACGACCCCGGATCGGGGGAAATCCGAGGCCGTTCAAGGCTGAGGTGGGGCGGACCCTTCACTCAGCGACATGTCGTCGTTCTGGCTCTGAGGAAGCCTACCGGGCGGGCACGTCATCGCCTCGGCGGGGGTGCTCCTGTGGTCAGGCTGTCCCCACGGGCGAAGCACCTACCGGTGCCAAGGCGTCGCGCTCCTTGTCGCCGTCCTCGTCACGGCTGACCGGCTTCTGCTTGCTCCCGCGCTCAGGCGTGTACTTCGGGCCGAGGGGGGCTGGCGGCTGGGCATTCTTCCGGCTCAGCCACGGGTCGACGACGAGCAGGTTGAGCAGCAGACCGACGACGCCCCAGATCCCGAGGACCAACAGGTTGCCTCCGACCCCGGTGCCGTCGAGATAGACCACCGATCGGGCGAGGTCGACCGCGGCCGGCAGCGGCAGGATGTCTGCGAGGGGCCTGAAGAACTCAGGAACCATGTAGAGGGACAGACCGCCACCCGACGCGGGCACTCCGGCGAGCATCACCACGATCATCACCGGGATCAGTCCGAACAGCCCGAGCGTCCGCGTGAGCACGGCACTGGCCCATGCGACGGCGAACACGGTCAGTGAGCCGTAGCCGATCATCTCGAGGGCGTGTCCGTTGACTGCTCCGATCAGGACGTCGAAGAGGAACCACAGCCAGACCGAGATGCCGACCGACCAGCCCGCGACGAGCGGGAGGAGCTGCCGGGTCCGAGTGAGGTCGGGTGCCCCGCCGCGCATGACGGCGAAGAAGAGGAACCCGGCCATGATCCAGCCCATGCCGACGTAGAGGCTGTTGCTGCCGTTGACGTCGTTCTCCGAGAGCGGTGCGACGTCCTCGAGCGCGAGCTCGCTGCCGCTGGCTGCGGCGATCGGGGTGAACATCTGGGTGACGACGGTCTGCTGGCTGGCGCCGGCGCCGCCGGCGGTGACGAGCGTGGGGCTCTCTCCGGCCGCCTGGGGCAGCACGTACGCGGCCACGATCTCCTGGCTGCGGAGGAGGTCGGCCGCCTCGTCGCGATCTTCGACGATGCTGAGGTCGACGTACTCGCCGAGCTCCGGCTCCAGTCCTGCCACGAGCTGCTCGGCCTGGGCATGCGCTGCGACCACCGCCACTGGGAGGTCGTTCACGTCCGGCTCGTGCATCGAGAAGCTCATCATCGTCACGACCGTCACGACGATCGTGAGGGGAAACATGAGGGCCGCGACGAGACGGGTGCGGTAGCGCGCGACGGGCCCTCCTGGCAGGGCAGGCAGTGGCGCGTCTGGAGCCGTGTAGAGCGGGCCGGCGATGATGAGCTCGCCGGATCGACGCTCCTTGAGCGCGGCAAGGAGGAGCGCGGCGACCAGCCACACGGCGAGGGTGACGACGTGCTTCCAGACTCCGGCGCCGCCGAAGTAGAGGACCGAGCGCAGTGCCTCCCCTGCAGCAGGCAGTGGGAGTACGCCCTGCAGCCACTGGAACATCTCGGGCATCGAGTGGATCGACATGGCCAGGTTGGACGCCGGCATCCCGAACACGACCCAGAGCAGCATGCCGAGCAGGACCGCGAACGGACCGAGCACCTTGGTGAACATCAGCTGCGTGACGCCGACTGCGGTGACCGCCAGCGTGCCGATCCCGAGGAACAGCGGGTAGTGGCCGTCGACGGCACCGACGATCGGGCCGAGGATCAGCCAGATCAGGGAGCTGGTGAATGCGCCCCAGCCGAGCGCGAGGGGGAGGAACCGGCGCAGCCGCAGCAGGTTCGGCAGGCCGGACAGGAGCGTGCTCAGCGGAACGTATCCCGCCAGCATCATCCCCATTGCCGCGAAGAGCACGAGGGTGCCAGATCCGTCGCCGTCGGCCAGTGGCACCACGTCGACCGTCTCGACCTGCCAGCCCTCCGCGACCGCGGCGGGCGTCAGCGCCTTGTCGACGAGGCTCGCCTGGGACGCGCCGGCGGCCATGGCGCGATGGATGGTCGCACTCGCGCCGGCGACGGGGACCTCGATCGCCCCCGTGATCTCCTGGTCGCGGATGAGCTCCTGAGCCTCGGGCAGCGTGTCCACCGTGCGCACCTCGAGTGCGTCGCCGGAGCTCTCCTGGAGGTCGTCCGCGAACTGCTGGACGCCCGCGCCCACGCCCACGACGGCGACCGGAAGGTCTCGGGCGTGCGGGCTGTGCATGGTGCCCATGTACGTCGCGTACATCATGGTCACGATCAGGAACGGCATCACGAAGAGCGCGACGAGCCGGCCCTTGCGCTCCGCCGGTGTCTCCGGCGGCGGGGGTGGGTACTTCGCCGCCGGATCAGTGGGAGCCGGGGGTGCTGGGTCGACGCTGGACGCCAAGGTCATCTCCTCGAGAGGCGGTCGGCCCGGAAGTAGGCCGTGGACCTACTTTAAGTCACATGGCTTATTATGGTGAGGCGATACCGTGAGTCGCCCGTCACAAAGCTGAAGCGAAAGAGTGCGATGCCACGTCCTGACGCCCGGAACCACCTCCTGGACGCCGCCGAACGCCTCTTCGCCGAGCACGGGGTCCACACCGTCTCCGACCGCCATGTCGCCGAAGCTGCGGGGAACAGCAACCACTCCGCGGTCCACTACTACTTCGGTGGTCGTACGGGGCTCCTCCAGGCGTTGCTGGATCGGCACCGTGCCGCCGTCGAGCCCGCCCAGCAGTCCATGTTCGCGAAGTCGGACTCGCTGCTCGGCGACATCCGAGCCCTGGTCATCCCGCTCACCGACGTGCTCGCCACGCTTCCCGCCCCCTCGTGGCGGGCGCGGTTCCTGGACCAGGCCATCCACGACCCCACCGTTGGGCCCTTGGTGCGTACCAGTGCAGGCAGCTCCTCGCAGATCACCGCGTCGGCCGCCGACCGGCTGGCACATCTCGACCGGTCGATCGTCGACGCACGAGCGAAGCTGATGACCCACGTCGTCAGCACGGCCTGTGCCGATATCGAGGCCCGTGCGGCGACGTCTGACGTGCCGGCGCTCTGGGCGGAGGCCGGTACGTTCTTGTGCGACGCGATCGCTGGCATGCTCCAGGCTCCGATCACCACGCCGTAGTCGTGCTGCCCCGCTGCACGCGCTGCACACGGAGAACGGCCCCGGATCGGGGGATTCCGGGGCCGTTCGTGGCTGGGGAGCAAACGGGGGCGTTCCGCTCCTCAGCGTCTGTGTGCAGTTGTTCTGCATTGGCGGGACGTCGACGTCCCGCCGGGGGGAGAATCGCCAACATGGTGACATCGCCGCGTTACAGACGTGTTTCGTATGCGTGAGGACAGCCTTCCTGTGATCGAGATACCGACGTCCGAAGGCGTCGACCGCGCGGCCGCCCTCGCCCGCCGCTGGCTCCCCGCCTTCCTCGCCGGCCGCCGGGCGGACGACGACGTCTACGCCGCGGGGGTGAGCACGTGGCACAACATCGGGGAGCGGGAGGCGGAGATCGAGCAGACCCCCTCCCGGACGCGACAGGAGCAGGCAGGAGCGGACCTCCGCGTCGAGGACGTACGGGTGAAGGTCTTCGACGGCGGGTGGGTCCTGCAGTCGGTGGCGGTCGGGACGAACGCCGACGGTGCCCCGGTGCGCATCCCGTCCTGCCTCGTCGTCACGCTGCGCGAGGGCAAGATCGCGAGGTTCGAGGAGTACGCCGACTCCCGAGCAACGGAGCGGCTGTTCGGGGCGCGCTGACGTCCGGGCATGATCTGTCCATGAGGTTCACCGAGCACGAGCTGACCGCGGCTGTCACCGGGGTGGCGAAGACCGTGATGGCCGCACAGGACAAGGACGTGCGCAAGGGGCGGCGCGATGTCGACGAGGCGTGGAATGCGCTCTCGCGGTACGAGCGCTATCAGCTGATGAGCGGTCTCGGAGACCAGGTGCTGCCGGTGCTGATCAGCCTGCCGGACGTCGAGGTCGAGGCGGGCACCCGGCCGACGTTCACCGAGGAGCAGATCGTGGCGGCCGTCGAGGAGCGGCTCGGCGACGAGCGTGGGATTCGACGCAAGGCGTTGCTGAGGACGCGCACCGCGCTGGTGCAGGTCGCGCTCTCGTGCGTCCCGCCGCGCTCGGACCCCGATGCGCTGACGGTGCCGGATCACCTCTGACACTCCGGCGCGGGCTGTCACGCAGCGGCAGCCTGTCGCGACACCTGGAGCAGTGCCGTCGCCAACGCTCCGGACAGCGCGGCGAGAGGGGACTGGTCTCTGGTGGAGTGGTCGACCACCTCGAAGAGCGCGGCTGCACAGCCGAGATCGCCCGTGGGCCCTGCGTCCAGCAGCTGCCGGAACCGCCGGTCGCCGGTCTGGAGCAGCACCGACAGCTCGAGGGTGAGCCAGGGGCCGGCTGGCTCGGCACTGCCGAGGGTGACCTCTCGGGCGAGCTCGTCGATCAAGTCTGCGAGGTGGGCGCCTGCGGACCGGCGAGGACGGCGTCCGCGTGGTCCCGATCGGCGGTCAGGGCGGCGCGAACCGCGTCGTGGAAGGCGTGGCTGGTGCTGCGCAGGAGAGCATCGACATCGGCGTATCTGTTCACCTCCGTACCGTGCCTGCGTCCGCGGTCGGTTTCTGCCGTCCACACGACTTGCTGACGCGTACTGACGCATTCTTGACGCTGTCACCCGACGACGACACCGTCATCGGCGCAGCTGCGGACAACCCGTCCGTTATGTGGTCGGTGTGGTCGGCCAGGTGATTGACTGGGCGACATGGAACTGCTGCCGGGGCGTACGGGGCGGTACGCCGCCGGTGCCCACGCACCTTCGCAGGCGGCGGCCGCGCCGACGCGCCCGCGGAACCGGCGGCAGCTCATCATCGACGCCGCGGGCCGGGTCTTCAACGAGCGGGGCTACTACGCCGCGTCCATGGAGGAGATCGCCGACAGGGTCGGCATCACAGCACCCGCGCTCTATCGCCACTTCCCTAACAAGTACACGCTGTTCGCCGAGTGCGTGACCTTCATGGCGGACGGACTGCTCGAGGCGCTCGAGGAGCTGTCGTCCGAGGCGAGCCTCGAGGAGCTGTTCACCGCCGCGACCCGCGTGACGATTGCGCACCGGGCCACGGGTGGCGTGTATCGCTGGGAGGCGCGCTACCTGAATCCGGACGATCGACGGGTGCTCAGGCGAAAGTTCGCGTACGTCGTCGGCCGGGTCGCCGAGGAGGTGCGAGTCGAGTCGGGTGCCTCCGACGCGGACGTGCGCGCCGCCGCCGCGCTCGGCGCCATCGGCTCGATCACCATGCACCGCACGCGCATCTCACCCTCGCGTGCAGAGGAGCTGCTCGTCGACGCTGCCTTGAGGGTGGTGGCGACCGAGCCGTCTCGCGCTGTCACCGAGTCGTCGGTCGGTGTTCCTGCGCAGCCGGTGCCCCGGACCCGGCGGGCCGAGATCTTGGCTGCTGCCATCCCGTTGTTCGAGCGCGACGGCTTTGCTCACGTGACGCTGGGCCGGATCGCCGAGGTCGTCGGGATCGCACCCTCGGCGATCTACCGCCACTATCCCGGCAAGGTCGACATCCTGGCTGCGGCGTGCCTCCAGGCCGCCGGGCTGCTGTCCCAGGCCGTCGACCAGGCGCTGATGGGTTGCCCCGACCCGCACGATGCTGTGGTCGCCCTGGCAGCGACGTACGTGGCGTACAGCTTCGAGCACCGGGCGCTCACCAGCGTCGCCGAGGCCGAGCTCGCCGGCCTGCCCGCCGGGCTTCAGCGGCCGCTCGTCCTCGCACAGCGCGACCACATCGCGATCTGGGAGCAGCAGCTGAGGGCCGTACGGCCAGATCTCAACGACAGGCAGGCCCGAGTGCTGGTCCACGCCGGGTTCGGGGTCGTGGTGGAGGCCGGACGCAGGCTGCGCTGGGAGGACACGCCAGACCACCGCAGCGCCGTCACCGCGCTGATGGTCAGTGCCCTGGGGTGGCGGCCCGAGGCGTAGCCGAGACAGACAGGTGGGCCCGAGCGAGTGCTCGGACCCACCTGTCGGGGCGCCTCAGACGCCAGGTCGGTTCATGTCGGGAATGGTGATGGGCGTGGTGGTCCCGGACCCTCCGTTGTTGAGGAACGCCATGGCGATCGCCTTGATGAACTGGTCGAACACGCGGAACGTCGTCGGCATGATCGGGATCAGGCCCTCGCGGAAGGCGACGTACGCCGGCCAGCCGGCCTTGATCACTCCCGCCGAGACGTAGTCCCGCTTGAGCCCGAGCCAGTCGCCGATGTCGTTGCCGAGCTGATAGCGCGCGAACTCGTTGAGGAATCCGCGCGTGACCCCGAGATCGATCTGTGCCGTGAGGCCTAGGAGGACCTCGGCAAGCACCTTGCCCTCAGGGGTGGGTGCCAGGATCGGCGTGAGCACCTGCGCCGCCTGGGCGTGCGCGGCGGCCCACGTGGCCGGGATGTATTCGTCTCGCACGCCGAGCATGTGCAGGGCGACCTGCCAGGAGTGGAGGAAGGCCTCCTCGTCGGCGGCCGACATCCGGACGCCCCACTCCTTCATCTTCTTGTGGGCGAACGTGCCGGTGCTGTGGAAGGTGACGAGGATGTCGGCGTTGCTGATCGGGATCTGCTCGTCCGCAACGGCCTTCCAGTACGGCGACTGCGGGAGCATGTGGCGGACGGCCGCGTGCACCATCCGGGTCTTGTTCGAGGTGACCAGGAACTGGCCGCTCGGTTCGAAGGCGTTGAGGTCGCTCAGGTCGTACCCAAAGGTGAACGTCTTCGCCGCGCGGTCCTGCATGTCGGCGCCGCCCTTGGACCAGTAGACCGACCTGGCCTCTCGCGGGATGACGGTGCTCATGATGCCGCCGCCGATCCCGTAGATGAAGAACAGGTAGGAGTCCTTGCGGCGGTTGAAGTCGGCTGCGCGCCGCAGCTTCGTCATGTTGGCCCAGGTCGGGAGCTTTGCGGAGTCCGTCAGGAAGGCCGCGAGCTCCGGCGGGAGGCCGCTGGGGATCGGATGGTTGTTGTTGACCCAGGGGCCGATCGCGTTGTTGACCGCCGGGACCTGACCGTTGTCGATGACCGACGCCATGATCCGGTCGATGTCGTCGTCCCAGACCCACTGAGGATCGACGCCTGCCCCGGTGCCGGCGATGGACGCGGCTGGTGACCACGACCATGCCGCAGAGGGGTTGACGACCGTTGCTAGTCCGAGCGCGGCTCCGAGAGTCAAGACGCCGCGTCTGTTGATGTCGACCACGTGCTCCACCTGCTTCCGACGAGGATGGGCATCGCCGCGCCCGTGTTCGTACAGGCCACTTCGGCACCCGCAGCCATCCATCAGTGATGTGATTTCTCATTAACATAGGGATGTGAGGCACATCACGCAACCCTGTGTCAGCCCTTGATTTGCAGGGTGAGCCTGCGCCTTTGGTGTGCCGCTCCAGAATGGGAGAATCGAGAGAGGGTTCACTTGTCCGCCGCTTCGCGAGCCGGGTGCGGGAAAACCGGTGTCCGCGCGCTAGTTCCGGGCTGTGACCGCGAGCCTCGACTTCCCGTGGCTGCGCTCGTCAACGCCGTGAGTCCCTGGCTGACGACCGCCTTCTCGCGGGAGCCCTTCAGGCGAGGATGCGTACGGCGGTGTGGACCGGGCTCGTCGCGACGGCCCTGCAGGTCGTGGGCTCCTACACCGTCGCGGAGCTGCAGGGCTTTGACGCGTCCGACGCCGCGACGCTGCGCTGGTCCTCGGCCTGCTGGGCTAGGGCCTCAGGTCGCCGTGCTTTCCAAGTGCGGCCCCGTGGCGCGCATCTTGGCGAGCCTGGCCCGCAGCGAGGGCACGCGGTGCGCGTTCGACTGCAGGGCGACGTACTGATCACCGTGGACCCACAACAGGGCGTCATCGAGCCGTCGGACCGCACCGGGCGGATAGCGGTAGCCCATCCGCTCGGCGAGGGCGTCGGAGTCGACCGAGCGAAGGACCTCGCCGAGCTCGCGCAGCGATGTGATCCCCAGCTCGAGGAGCAGCTCGGAGATCCAGTCGTAGTGGTCGGTCCGTGACCATCCGGCATCGGGATACTGGCCAGCCAGGAACGCTGCGAGCTCGCGCGGGGTGATGCGCGGGTCCTCGTGGGTCTCCTCAGACCCGCTGTCGCTGAGCGACCCGTGGAGTCTCTCCCGGATCGTCGAGAACTCCCGGTCGGCGAGCTCCAGCAGCCCCGCCGCCAGGGTGAACCTCCGGTCGAGGTCGGGGACGTGCTCGTCCGGGACGGTGCCCTTGTAGCGGATGTCGTGCTCGAACTCTGCCCAGGCGTGCTGCAGCACCGTACGGACCTGGACCTGCGCGCGCAGCCCGGCCAAGGCGGGATGCTGTGCCGTCCCCTCCTCGTCGAGGCCGATCAGCAGGTGCCGGCTGGCGTACCCGAAGCGGCCCTCGCTCGCCGTCTCCCGACCCATGTCACGGTCGTCGTGGACGACGACCTGGTCGTCCAGCAGGTCAACGACGGCCTGGACGTCGCTCTGCACGTAAGTGATGACCCGGAGTCCGATCTGGTCGGTGATCTCCCGCAACGGGTCGGCATAGAAGGGCACCCCGTCCACCGTGCGCCCCGCCTTGTCGGCGAACGACGCGACCGACTTCGCCCGCCCGGTCACGGTCAGGTAGTTGATGCCGGCGTCGTCGAGGATCGACGTCACCAGGCGGACGAACTCGTCAGCACTGGCCTGCAGCCGAGGCTGCCGCTCGGCGTACTCGCGCACCGCGGACTGTGGGTCGTGCGTCGGCGCCACGATCCGCTTCGCCCTAGGGGCTGGGACCAGCCCCTCAGGGAGGCTCGGGGTGACGATGTAGCCGGTCTCGAAGTCGCCGTACGTCGTGGCCTCGTCCGGGTGGCGGGTCGCGAAGAGTCCGACGTACGCGCACAGCACCGCATCGACCTGGTCCTCCACGACGCGCAGCTCGCTCTTGCGCTCAGCCGACTCCGCAGCCGTGCGTAGTGCACGCCACGCGCCGCCCGCCTCGGGGGTGTCGACGACCATGCGCGGGTCGGCGGCGCTCAGGCCCTCGACGAGTCCGAGCAGCACCACCAGCTCGGCGCGGAGCTGTTCGAGGTCGCGGCCGGGCTTGTTCTTGTACTTCAACGTCCGTCCGAGCCGGAACAGCGCCACCGTCGCGGGATGCGGGTAGACCTCGATCGCGCGACGTGGACGGCCTGAGCGGGGGTTCATGTCCAGTCCGAGGCGGGCCGCCAAGCGTGCGCCGCGGGGCTTCTCGGCGAACTCCGGCTTGCTCGTGTTGGAGGGATGTGCGCCGGCGTCGAACCGGGCGAAGTCGCGGTTGAGCGCGGCCTCGGCGGGTCGGTTCCCCGTGAGGTTGGTGACGATGAGCGGCGCATCGATCGCGACCAGGCAGTCGCCCTCGATGTACGGCTCCAGCGCCGTGGCGATCTCGTCGTCGGTCTTAGCGGCCGACACGTGCACGAGCCGGCCTTCGGGGTCGAGAACTGCCAGGCCCGTGGGCTTGCGCTCACCCCACGCGAGATCGACGCCGACGAAGTACATGGGCACAGCCTGTCATGGCGGCTCCGCGGTCAGGTGGCTGCTGTCCTGACGACCGTCGCGAGCATGGCACCTGAGCCGTTCGGGCTCATCGCCCACGACTGGGACGACGCGCCGCGCACCGACTTCAGTGCGTCGCTGCGTCGCTGCGTCGCGCGACCTGCCAGCCGGCCAGGGTGTGGCCGCTGCGCTCGACGAGCGCTGCGGCGCCTTCGACGAGGGTGGCGGCGTCGGGGTGGCCGAGGTCGACCTGCACATCCCGGCGCCGGTGAGGACGTCGGCGTGCCACGGCGAGGGAGACGGGCACTCAGGAGAACAATGCGTTGCCGTACTTCACGACGATCAGGAGAACGAGAGCCAACAGCCAAGCGATGACGACCATCACGTCGAGGTTCCACTGCACCGCAGAAGACAAGGTTTGCTGTATCCGAGGGGGCAGGTACAGGTTGTTGTCGCGGATGTTGACACGCGTCATCTCGAAGAAGACGAGCGTGGTGGCGACCGTGATCAGCAGGCACCACGGGCACAGGGCACCGATGTTGAACATCGCCTGGTAGAACAGCCAGTACGCCAGCGCGAGACCGAGGGTGTAGAAGAGCTGGGCGGCGAGCATGAACCAGCGTTTGAACCTCACGCCGGACAGGGCGGCGACCGCGATCGTGATGACGACTGGTTCCGCGATCAGCCCGAGAAAGGCGTTGGGGAAGCCGAACACTGAGGCTTGCCACGACGACGCGACGGTGCCGCAGCTGAGGACTGCGTTGATGTCGCAGCCAAGTTCGGCGCTCGGGTTCTCGGCGAGAGTGATCGCTTCGACGGCGAGCACGAACGAGGCGACGAGGCTGACGATCGACGACAGCAGCATCACCACCCAGATGGCGGCGCCGCTGCGGCGCGTCCGATCGACCAGGACGGTAGCGGTCATCACCTAAGGCCAGAAGCCGCGGCGGTCTCGATGGCCTTGGTCAGCTCATCGGGGGCGGACCAGTCGCCTGTGAACATGTCCCCATTGAGCTTCACGGTCGGCGTGCTAGTGACGCCGGCGTCGAAGGCCTCCTGGGTGCTCTGCGCGACCCAGCCACGGTGAACGCCTTCGGTGAAGTTCTCCACCACGTCCGCGGGGACGCCTGCACGGAGGGCGATGCTCGCGATCTGGTCGTCGTTGAGGCCTTCGGTCCCCTCGTGCGGTTGGTTGGCGTACAGGCCATTGTGGAAAGCCCATACCCTGTCCGGAGCGGCGTCGACAACCGCCGCGTACGCATTACCGGCGCGGGTGGAGTACTCGGTTCCCTGCGACTGCTCGTCGAGGAAAGCCATCACATGCAGGTTGACACGAATCGTGCCCTGGTCAATGAGGCGGGAGAGGTCCTCAGCGTTTGTGGACTCGAATGCACCGCAGGCCGGGCACATGTAGTCGTAATACAGGTCGAGAGTCACCGGGGCGTCGGTGTCACCAACCGAGAAGGCGCCTGTCTCGACGTTGGCGGGGACTACGACCTTCCCAGTGACGTCTCCGCTGTCGTCGCTGGCTAGGGATCGGCCTACGGCGATGGCGATCGCGGCCATCAGGCCAAGGATGACCAGGATGCCCACGATCTTGGCGACCTTGCGCTGGCGCGTCTTGCGAGCCAGTTCGGCGGCACGTGCCGCGCGCATCTGGCGGGACTTATCTCGGGCCAAGGTGCTCATCGTTCACTGCTCCTCATCTGCGGGTCGTGGCTCTGGTCGGCCATGCTCAAACACAAGTCCCGGGCCGGCCCGTAGGTGCCTCCGGCCGGCTTGGCCGGAATCGAGGGGCGGCGGCGATCATCGGGTCACTTCGAAGGTGCCGTGGGCGCCGCGTTCGGCGTCGACCATGACGTGCGACACGAACGGGTAGGTTCCGGGCTCGGGGAAGGTGAGCTCGACGAAGCCACCCTGGGCAGGCCCCAGGCTGAGTGCCTGCGCACCTCCGTCGCCGTCATCGCGCCGGTCCAGCAGGTAGTCGCCTTCGGCGTACGTGGTGTCGAACTGGCCGCCGACCACATGGAACGAGATCGGCCGGTTGGGGCCAGCGTCCAAGACCCACACCCTGACCCGCTCCCCGACCTGGGCGCTCAGGGGTGCGTGGTCGTACTGGTTGGCGAAGCCGTTGAACACGACCAGGTCAGGTTCCTCGGCCGCGAGCTTGGCAACATCGACCTCCCCGCCTTGGTCGCCGAGGTAGAGCTCGGACTGCACCAGCAAGTAGCTGCGATCGACACGCGGCAGGTCCCGTGGCTCGATCACGACCGCGCCGAAGAGACCGTTGGCGATGTGTGCCGACATTGGCATCGTCGAGCAGTGGTACATCCACACCCCCGCGCGGGTGGCCCGGAACCGGTAGGTCAGGGACCCACCGGGTGCGATGGTGCGCATCGGACGCTGCGGGGCGAGTGCGCCGGCGTGGAAGTCGATCGAGTGACCGACCGACCCGTCATTGGTCAGGGTGATCTCGAACCAGTCGCCAACCCGCCCGTGCAGCACCGGGCCGGGGGAGGTCCCGTCGTAGGTCCACAGACGTTGGGTGACCCCCGGCGCCACCTCGACCTCGACGTCGCGGACCACGAACGTGCGCCGGTGTACCCGGCTCTTCGACAATGCCGGCAACGCGGCGTCGCGTGCCGCCCAGCCCGGTGACGGATCGGCCATCAAGTCCAGTTTCTCCGTGGCCGGCGTGGGCTGCGCTTCCGGGTCGTCGTCTGGCGCAGGGGAATCGTCGTCGCTGTGCATACCGCCGGGACCGTGCTGGCCGGAGGCGTGACCCTCGGACGTCGCCGCCGGCGCGGAGGGTGCGGTGCCGGAGACATGGACGGTGAGGACCATGCCCATCTGCTGGTGACCGATGACGGAGCACCATCCGTCGAGGTCGCGACCGACCACGCCGACGTCAACGCGTTTGGTCTGGCCGGGGGAGAGCCGACCGCTGTTTGCGCCGCTGTCGAGGACCAGGTCGTGGACGTCCTCGTCGTCGGTGTTGGTCAGCACGACCACCAGTCGGTTGCCGGCCGGGACCGAGATGGTGTCGGGGGTGAAGCGCATGTCGCGGGCCTCGACCTTCACGGTTGTGGTCTCGCCGGTGGCGGCGGCACCGGCCGCGGCGGAGACGGCGTCCCCGGCGCCAATGGCGGCCGGGTCGACCGCCACGCCCACGGCGACGGCTATCGCCACGGCGGCGAGTCCGGTCGCAGCGAGGCCTGACCTCTGGCCGCTCGGCCGACCCTGAGGCACTCGAGAGCCAGCCCCGGCAGAAGCCGGGTCGACCTTCGCGCGGCGAGATGCCTTCACGGCCAGGAGCAGCAGCGGCAGCGTGGAGGCCAGCGCACCCAGGACGAGGATCGAGGCGAGCACCCGGACGGTGCTGGGCACCGGAAGGGCGCAGAGAAGCAGGCCGGCGTTGGTCATCACCAGCCGTAGGGGTGCGCCCCGGTCGAGGACGGCGTTGGCGGCCCGGACGGGCGTCGGGCCTCCGCCGAGGGCGACCGGGACAAGGTAGGAGAGGGCGCCGAGCAGTACCTGGGCTGCGAAGCCCGCGGCCAGGAATGGCGTCGCCCAGTCGAACACCTCATCGACGCGCTGCCAGGAGGAGGCGGCACCGATGCCCACCGCGAGGGTGACCATGGTCCCTAGCAGCCAGGTCAGCCCGGCCAGGACCGACCAGGCCGGGAACGCGGTCGGCGGCTTGCGGCGCAGCGCGTCGACGAACGCGGGTGCGGTCAGGAGCAACCCGGTGAGGTATCCGGCGATCCCGAGCGCGATGACCGCACGCTGGCCGAGGGCGGCACCACCAGCGGTGAGGAGCACCGAGCCCACCAGCACGGGGAGCGCTCGCGACGATGCCCGCTCGGCGCCCTCGGCGATCCGGGTGCGCAGCATGGTCGGCCACAAGGTGATCAGCGTGCCCACCACGGTGAGGCCGACCCAGCCAAGCAGGTTCACCGCCGCGTGCGCGACGACCAGCCGAGTGTGCCAGGGGTCGTCGAAGCCGCGAGCGAGTGCGGTGCCGAGGCCGGCGCCGACCGGCAGGGAGCACGCGGCCGCCACGTAATACCGCACCGAGGGCCCGAACCTGGCAGGCAGCGCGGCACGCAGCTGGCGCAGGATCGTCCAGCCGTGCCAGAGGGCCGCGGAGCCGACGGCGGACGCACCAAGCAAGGTGAGCGGCCACACACCCGAGGGGACGCCAGCCACCACGAGGATCACGCCGCCGTTGAGCAGCATCAGCCGACGGTTCTGGCCGCGGCGGTCGTCGTCCGCGGAGTGCAGCAGGGCGTCGGTGAAGTATCTGCTCCAGACGAGGATGGCGTGGCTGACCGCGCCGAGCATGAGCAGGTGGATCATCAGCCAGCGCGGCGCGGGCACGAACGGGTGCACGACTGCGACCACCACGGTGGCCGCCAACCAGGCCAGCACCGGCAGGTCGCGCAGTGGCCAGAAGCCACGGCTGCCCCGCTTGGTCACCACGGCCTGCTCATGACCGCTGCTCCCGCCGGGCTCCGTCCGCCGCGGACCGTGCATCCGATAGCGACGGCGAGGAACGACAGCACGGCCACGATGTTGAGGACCCCCCCGGTGACCCAGGCGCCGTGGCTGCCAAGGGCGTCGCCCACCCAGAGCCGCAACACCAGCGAGGCGTGCAGAAGCGTGGCTGGCACGATCAGTGCCGGGTGGTAGGGCAGCGGCCGGCGCAGCACCGCGGGGAGGATCACCGGGGCGTGGGCCATGACCATCGACAGCGTGAACCCAAGGAACACCGCGTGCAGGACGGCGTCGTAGCGCACGCCCTCCAGGGCCGGACCGCCGAGCAGCCAAATGGCGCCGGCGACGCCCAGCCAGCAGTACCCGGCCAGCATGCAGCCGGCCATGTAACGGGTCAGGCCCGCAGTGTGGATGGTGCGTCGAGCGACGTCGTGAGCGGCGAGCCAGCCGGTCAGGGCGATCAGTCCGGCCCCGAGCAGGGCCGTGCCCGGACGCGGCCACAGCAACGCCGCCATCACCGCGGTCACCAGCCCGGAAGCGAGGAGCACCAGCATGCTGCCCGCCCAGGGGCCCATCGCGATCCGGGCCAGCTCGAGCCGCTCACCGGCGATGGTCAGCACGACGAACCCGACCAGCCACGGTGCCAGGACCGGTAGAGCGGCGCCGCCCAGCCACAGCACCGCAGACCCGAGGGCGAGCACCGCCCCGAGGGCCTGGACCAGGACCGCGTCGTCGCGCTGACGACGCCACAGCGGCAGGTACAGACCGACCAGCGCGGCGGAGCCAGCTGCGAGCAGACCTTGCCCGACCACGAGCGGCGCTGGTGAAAGCAGCACCAGGGCGCCGAGGCCGAGCAGGGCGGGGGCGACGACGCCAAGGGAGCGCCGCAGCGCGACTGCACGCTCCAGGGCGATCAGGGTGCCCACGAAACCGAGGACCATCAGCATGCCGTGTACCACGGGCAGCCGGTCGATCTGCACCGGCGCGGGAAGATCGAGGAGCATCAGGGCGGCGTCCAGCCCGGCTAGCAGGGCGATCCCGGCGGAAGCCAGCAATGCCGCCCGGGTCACCAGCGAGGCCCGAACCCGGGGAGCGCTGGCGGCGCTTGGGAACCCGGGGGAACTACTTCTGCTGCGAGGGCGGCTGGTGGCGGTGCTCATCTGTTCCGTCGCATCAGGTGCAAGCGGCACGCGCCGGGCTCAGCGAACGGCAGCAGGTCGGTGCCCTCGGGGTCCGCGCCGTACTCCTCCAGCGCGCCCTGGGCGAGCCCGAGGTGCACGCCGCAGACGACATCGGGATACTTGTGGGCCGCCTCCAGCAGCGGGCAGCGGGTGAGCCGAACCACCGAGCTGCGGGCGTCGGCCTGCGGCCCGAAGCCGATCTCGTCGAGCAGGGAGACCACCTCACGCCTAGCCGCAACCGCACTCGGGGACGGTCCGCCGCCCCGCTCGCGTGCGAGCTCGTGCCCCCACTCCCGTCCGGCGGCGAGCGCGTCGTCGGACGGTGAGGTGCTAGTCGAATGGATCGACGCCGCCAGCGCCGCAGCGAGCCCCGCGTACTCATGGTCGGCGGCGGCGTCGCTGCCCGTGGCCTCGTACAGCCAGGCCGGACGGCCGCGGCCGTCCGGCTCCGCCGGATAGCGGTGGGCGAGACCCTGGCGCACCAGTGCGTCGAGGTGTTCGCGGACCGTGTTGGCATGCAGCCTGGAGATGGCGACGAGCGCCGCGAGCGTCGTGGGCTCGGTTTGGGACCGCAGCGTCTCCAAGAGCGCGGCCCGCGACCTGGACAGCGGCGCACGCTCTCGTCCAGCGCCAGGTCGGGGTCCGTAGCCCGGTGCCGGTCTCGACGGGAGAGGCCCATTATTTTCCACGGAGTGCAGTGTAATAAAATTATGTCGAGGTTGCCAAACCAGGCCACTGAAGGAGACACGAACATGTCCGAACTCGTCATCGCCTCGAGCGAGGCCGACGCCCACGCCGCCGAGGCGATCAAGCAACACCACGCCGCCCTGGCCGGCGCCCTGAGCCTGCGCACCGAGGCGCTGTTGACGGCCGCCACCCGATGCGATGCCTCCGCGGCCGAAGAGGCTCGCCGGGACCTGGTGGACTGGGGCCGGCACGAACTGATGCCCCATGCCCTGGCCGAGGAGCAGGCGATGTACCCGGCCGCGCACGCGACGGTCGAGGGGCACCTGCTGGTCGAGGCGATGCTCGGTGAGCACCAGGTCCTCTCTGGGCTGTTGCGCGAGGTAGCCGACTCGGACGACCTGTTGCGTGCCGCCGCGACGGCCACGGCGCTGCGTGCGGTCTTCGACTCCCACCTGACCAAGGAGAACGACCTGGTGGTACCGCTGCTGGCCGCGACCCCCGAGGTCTCGCTGCATGACCTGCTCGGTGGCATGCATCAACTCCTCGGCGATGCGGCAGAGACCTCGAGCACTGATGCGCTCGACCTCGACAGCGGCTGCGGTGGCCACACCTGCTCGTGCGGTGAGGTCGACGGCCCCGGGTACCCCGAACTCGATGTGCGGCCCGTCCCGCATGCGATCCGGCACGCAACGATCTTCGGGGCATTGGAGTCGGTCCAGCCGGGCAACGGCCTGACGCTGATCGCTCCCCACGACCCACTCCCGCTGTTGGACCAGGTGAACCAGCGCTGGCCAGGGATCTTCTCAGTGGCCTATACCGAACGGGGCCCTGAGGCATGGCGGCTCAACCTGGTTCGTGCCAATGCATGAGAGTGTCCCTGGCGGCATTGAGAACAACATCGACCATGGTGGAGATCGAGACGATCTCGGGAGGACGACGACGATGACAACACCCGCCCATGCCGACCGTGTCCGCGAGGGCGTTGGTTCGCCGTGGCTGATGCTCGCGATGGCCACTCTGGGCTTTGCGGTCAACTTCTGGGCCTGGGCGCTGATCAGCCCGCTCGGACCATTGTTCCGCGACACCGGCGCCCTCGGCTCGCTCAGCGAGTCCGACGTGGCCCTGTTGGTCGCGGTGCCTGTGATCGTGGGCTCGCTGGGCCGGATCGTGGTTGGCGCGCTGACCGACCGGCTCGGCGGCCGGGTGATGTTCCCGATCATCTCGGGCGTGACGATCGTTCCCATCCTGTTCATCGCCTTTTTCGCGCTCGACTCCTACGCGCTGCTGTTGGTGGGCGGATTCTTCCTGGGCATAGCCGGCACCGCGTTCGCAGTCGGAGTGCCGTTCGTGAACTCCTGGTTTCCCCCTGAGCGCCGGGGCCTGGCGATCGGAATCTTCGGCGCCGGCATGGGCGGCACCGCGATCAGCGCCTTGACCACGGTCAAGCTGTTCAACAACGTGAGTTCCAAGGCGCCGTTCTTGATCACCGCGGGCGTCTTGGCCCTCTACGCGGTCGCCGCATGGCTGGTCCTGCGCGACGCACCCGGCCGAACCACCCCCACCACCTCGCTGGCCAGCCGACTCGCGGCCAACGCCAAGCTGCCCATCTCCTGGCAGGCCTGCGTGCTGTACGCCGTCGCCTTCGGCGGGTACGTCGCGTTCTCGGTGTACCTGCCCGCCTACCTCAAGACCGCCCATGGGCTGACACCGGCAGACGCCGCGAACCGGATGGCCGGCTTCGTCGTGGTCGCCGTGATCATGCGCCCGGTCGGCGGCTGGCTCTCCGACCGGTTCGGCTCCATCCCGGTGCTCGCGACCGGCTACGGCGTGGTGGTCGTCTGTGCCGCGGTCTCGGCCGGCACGCCGCCGCTCGACGGTGTCGGCACGGTGGTCTTCCTCGCCATGGCCGCGGCGCTGGGCAGCGGAAGCGGGGCGACGTTCGCTCTGATCGCCCAGGTGACCGACCCGTCGCGGGTCGGCGGCGTGACCGGACTGGTGGGCGCCGCAGGCGGTCTCGGCGGCTTCGTGCCGCCGCTGCTCATGGGCTACGTCTATGGCCGCACCGACTCCTACGCGATCGGCCTCTGGCTGCTCTCGATCACCGCGGCACTGACTTTGGTCCTGACCCTGACGCTCGTCCGACGCACAGCACGCACCCACGGAGCCACCAACGAGCACACAGTCCCAGCGACGCCTGCACCTCAGTGACGACGCACAGAACCACGACAGAATCAGCAGCCCCCACCGTAAGGACGAGACGTGAGCAATGAGACCCACCCCGACGCTCGGAACGGTCGCGAGATCGGTATGGACGGAGGGCTCAGTGATGCGCTGGTACGCAGCCGACGCTACTTCACCAGGGGGACGGTCTCCGACGACCTACGAGCGCTGGTCAAGACCGGCGGCCGGGACGCGGACTCGTTCTACCGGGACCGCTGGAGCCACGACAAGGTCGTGCGTTCGACCCACGGCGTGAACTGCACGGGGTCGTGCTCGTGGAAGGTCTACGTCAAGGACGGGATCATCACCTGGGAGACCCAGCAGACCGACTACCCCTCGGTCGGGCCGGACTCCCCGGAGTACGAGCCCCGTGGTTGTCCCCGTGGTGCGGCGTTCTCCTGGTACACCTATTCGCCCACGCGGGTGCGCTACCCCTACGTCCGCGGCGTGCTGCTCCAGATGTACCGCGAGGCCAAGTCCCAGCACGGCGGCGACCCCGTCAAGGCCTGGGCGCACATCGTCGATAACCCCCAGCGCGCCAAGGCCTACAAGTCCGCCCGCGGCAAGGGCGGCCTGGTCCGGGCCACCTGGGACGAGGCCACCGAGATGGTCGCCGCCGCCTACGTGCACACGATCCAGAAGTGGGGCCCCGACCGGGTCGCCGGCTTCTCGCCGATCCCGGCGATGTCGATGGTCTCGCACGCCTCCGGCGCGCGGTTCACGTCATTGGTCGGCGGGTCGATGCTGAGCTTCTACGACTGGTATGCCGACCTGCCGGTGGCCTCTCCTCAGGTCTTCGGTGACCAGACGGACGTCCCGGAGTCTGGAGACTGGTGGGACGCGGGTTATCTGATCATGTGGGGCTCCAACGTCCCGGTCACCCGCACGCCCGACGCGCACTGGATGGCCGAGGCCCGCTACCGCGGCCAGAAGGTCGTCGTGGTCGCGCCTGACTACGCCGACAACGTGAAGTTCGCCGACGAGTGGCTGGCCATCGCCCCCGGCACCGACGGCGCCCTGGCGATGTCGATGGGCCACGTCATCCTCAAGGAGTTCTTTGTCGACCGGCAGACGCCCTACTTCACCGACTACACGAAGAAGTTCACCGACCTGCCCTACCTCGTCTCCCTCGACGAAGTGGCCGACGCGGCGGGCACCTACCGGGCTGGCAAGTTCCTTACCGCCGCCGACCTGCCCGCGCACGCCGCCGAGGAGAACGCGCATTTCAAGACCGTCCTCCTCGACGCCCGGACCAACCAGCCGGTGGTGCCCAACGGCTCTCTCGGCGACCGCTACGGAGATGCCGGCGTCGGCAAGTGGAACCTCGACCTCGGAGACGTCGACCCGCGGCTGAGCGTGCTGGAGCCCGGCTGCGAGACCGTCTCGCTCGAGTTGCCGCGCTTCGACGACGTCGACGGGACACCTGGCTCGCTGCCACGTGACGTCCCGGTGCGCCGCATCGGCGACCGCCTGGTCACCACCGTCTTCGACCTGATGCTCGCCCAGTACGGCGTGGGCCGCGACGGCCTCGCCGGCTACGCCACGTCCTACGACGACGCGACGGCGCCCTACACGCCCGCGTGGCAGGAGTCGATCACCAACGTCCCCGCCTCGGCCGCCGCTCGGATCGCCCGCGAGTTCGCACAGAACGCCGAGGACTCCAAGGGTCGCTCGATGATCCTGATGGGCGCCGGCACCAACCACTGGTTCCACTCCGACACGATCTACCGCGGCTTCCTCGGGCTGACCACGCTCACCGGCTGCCAGGGCATCAACGGCGGCGGCTGGGCGCACTACGTCGGCCAGGAGAAGTGCCGCCCGGTGACCGGCTGGGCCCAACTCGCCTTCGGCCTCGACTGGAACCGTCCGCCGCGGCAGATGATCCACACCGCCTACTGGTACCTCCACACCGACCAGTTCCGCTACGACACCTTCGGCGCCGACACCGTCGCCGCCAAGACCGGCAGCGGACTGCTGGCCGGGATGAGCACCGCCGACGTGATCGCCAAGAGCGCGCGCATGGGCTGGATGCCGTCCTACCCGACGTTCAACCGCAACCCGCTCGACGTCGCCGACGAGGCGGCCGCAGCCGAGCGGCCGGTCGCCGAGCATGTCGTCGACCAGCTCAAGTCCGGCGACCTGCGGTTCGCCGCCGAAGACCCGGACTCGCCCGAGAACTTCCCGAGGGTGCTCGCGATCTGGCGAGCCAACCTGCTCGGTTCGTCGGGCAAGGGCAACGAGTACTTCCTCAAGCACCTCCTCGGCACCGACAGCTCACTGCGAGCCGGCGAGGCCTCGGAGGGCCAGCGGCCGCAGGAGGTGGAGTGGCACGACGGCGCTCCTGAGGGCAAGCTCGACCTGCTGCTCACCCTCGACTTCCGCCAGACCAGCACGACGATCTTCAGCGACGTCGTGCTGCCGGCGGCCACGTGGTACGAGAAGCACGACCTCAACACCACCGACATGCACCCGTTCATCCACTCGTTCAACCCCGCGATCGCGCCGCCTTGGCAGACCCGCACCGACTGGGACGCCTGGCAGACGATCGCGACCAAGTTCAGCGAGCTCGCGGCCGGGCGCCTCGACACTCGCACGGACGTCGTCGCGGTCCCGCTGCTGCACGACACCCCTGACGCGATGGCCAACCCGCACGGCGTGGTACGCGACTGGAAGCACGGCGAGTGCGAGCCGATTCCTGGCGTCACGATGCCCAAGATCGTCGAGGTCGAGCGCGACTACACCGCGGTCGGCGACAAGATGCAGGCCCTCGGGCCGCTGCTCGAGAAGCTCGGCACCACCACCAAGGGCGTCACCTACGACGTCACGAAATCGGTCGACTACCTGCTCCACAAGAACGGAGCCGTCCGCGGTGGCGCGGCCGACGGTCGTCCCTCCCTGGTCAAGGATGTGCACGCCTGCGAGGCGATCCTGGCCCTGTCGGGAACCACCAACGGCCACCTGGCCACCCAGGGCTTCAAGACCCTTGAGAAGCGCACCGGCCACCTGCTGCACGACCTGGCCGCCGAGCACGAGGGCAAGCAGATCACCTTCGCCGACACGGTCGCCGCGCCGGTGCCGGTGATCACCTCACCGGAGTGGTCCGGGTCGGAGACCGGCGGGCGGCGCTACTCGCCGTTCACGATCAACGTCGAGCGCCTCAAGCCATGGCACACGCTGACCGGGCGCCAGCACTTCTACCTCGACCACGACTGGATGACCGAGCTTGGCGAGGGCCTGCCGGTCTACCGGCCACCGCTCAACATGGGTGCGCTGTTCAGCGAGCCGGAGATTGGCGACGTCGGCGAGCTGGGGGTCACGGTCCGTTACCTGACACCGCACAACAAGTGGTCGATCCACTCGGAGTACCAGGACAACCTGTTCATGCTTTCGCTCTCCCGCGGTGGCCAGACGATCTGGATGAGCGATCAGGACGCCGCCAAGGTCGGCGTCGTCGACAACGACTGGATCGAGGCGGTCAACCGTAACGGCGTCGTCGTCGCCCGCGCGATCGTCTCCCACCGCATGCCCGAAGGGACCGTCTACATGCACCACGCCCAGGACCGGTTGATCGACGTACCCATCGCGGAAACGTCGGGGAAGCGGGGCGGCGTCCACAACTCGCTGACCCGGATCCTGGTCAAGCCCAGCCACGTCATTGGTGGTTACGCCCAGCTGGCATTCGCGTTCAACTACCTCGGCCCCACAGGCAACCAGCGCGACGAGGTCACTGTCATCCGCAAGCGCAACCAGGAGGTGACCTACTGATGAAGGTCATGGCGCAGATGGCGATGGTGATGAACCTCGACAAGTGCATCGGCTGCCACACCTGCTCGGTCACGTGCAAGCAGGCGTGGACCAACCGCACCGGCACCGAGTACGTCTGGTTCAACAACGTCGAGACCCGGCCCGGGCAGGGCTATCCCCGCACCTACGAGGACCAGGAGCGGTGGAAGGGCGGCTGGGAGCTCAACAAGCGCGGCCGGCTCAAGCTGAAGGCCGGCGGGCGGTTCAAGAAGCTCGCCACGATCTTCTCCAACCCGAAGATGCCCTCGATCCAGGACTACTACGAGCCCTGGACCTACGACTACGCCACGCTGACCGACGCCCCGGCCCAGGAGCACACACCGGTCGCCCGGCCCAAGTCCCTGCTCACCGGCAAGGACATGAAGATCACCTGGTCGTCGAACTGGGACGACAACCTCGGCGGCTCCGCGGCGACGCTCGAGCACGACCCGATGCTCAAGAAGATCGCCGACAAGGTGAAGTTCGAGTTCGAGCAGACCTTCATGTTCTACCTGCCACGGATCTGCGAGCACTGCCTCAACCCCTCGTGCGCCGCGTCCTGCCCCAGCGGAGCGATCTACAAACGAGAGGAGGACGGCATCGTCCTCGTCGACCAGGACCGCTGCCGCGGCTGGCGCATGTGCATCTCCGGCTGCCCGTACAAGAAGATCTACTTCAACCACAAGACCGGCAAGGCCGAGAAGTGCACGTTCTGCTTCCCGCGGATCGAGGTCGGCCTGCCCACCGTCTGCGCCGAGACCTGCGTCGGTCGGCTGCGCTACATCGGCCTGATGCTCTACGACGCCGACAAGGTGCTCGAGGCAGCGACCACGACCGACGAGCACGGGCTCTACGAGGCTCAGCGCGAGGTCTTCCTCGATCCCAACGACCCCGAGGTCCAGCGGGAGGCCGAGAGGGCCGGGATCCCGCGGGACTGGGTGCAGGCCGCCCAGCGGTCGCCGATCTACGCGCTGATCAGCCGGTTCAAGGTGGCACTGCCGCTGCACCCGGAGTACCGCACGATGCCGATGGTCTGGTACATCCCACCGCTCTCGCCGGTCGTCGACGTGGTCAAGGACACCGGCTACGACGCCGAGGACAAAGGCAACCTGTTCGCCGCCATCGACGCGCTCCGGATCCCGATCGAGTACCTCGCCGAGCTCTTCACCGCCGGCGACGTCGCTCCCGTCGACGGGGTGCTGAAGAAGCTGGCCGCCATGCGCTCCTACATGCGTGACATCAACATGGGTCGCGAGTCCGACGCCTCGATCCCGGCGGCCGTCGGGATGACCGAGGAGGAGATGTACGACATGTACCGCCTACTCGCCATCGCCAAGTACGACGAGCGCTACGTGATCCCCCCGGCGCACGCCGAGCAGGCGCACTCCCTGGAGGAGTTGGGCACCGAGTGCTCGGTCTCCCAGTACGGCGGCGGACAGCAGGGCCTCTTCGGTGAGGGCTCAGGCTCCCCGGTGCCGATCGCCGTGGAGAACTTCCAGATGCTCCAGGACCGGCAGACCGCCGACACGGTCGCCTCGCCGGCCGACAAGACCGCCCGGGTGAACCTGCTCAACTGGGACGGCAAGGGCGCACCCAGCGGCCTGTTCCCGCCCGGACCCGACGGACCGGGGCCTGACCCGGACACCTCGCCGCCGGACACGGGAAGTGACGGGGCAACGGGTCCCGGCGGCAGTGCTGGTCTCACCGGAGGGGCTGACCACCGATGAGAACCCGCAGTCGAACCGGGCTAGGCCCCCGAGAGCAAACCGTCGCCTGGCAGGCGACGTCCCTGCTGCTCGGCTACCCCGACGAAGAGCTCCTTGGCCGGCTCGACCTGGTCCGAGGGGCCTCGCACGAGCTTCCCGACCGGGTGGGGGAGCCGCTGCGGGCCTGCGTCACCAGCCTCGAAGGGGTGCCGCTGACCGAGCTGGAGAGCGACTACGTCGAGACCTTCGACACCCGGCGTCGGCACAACCTGTTCCTCACCTACTTCGCCCACGGCGACACTCGCAAGCGCGGGATGGCGTTGCTCCGGTTCAAGCAGACCTATCTCGCATCCGGCTTCGAACTGACCGACACCGAGCTGCCCGACCACCTGTGCGTCGTGCTGGAGTACGCCGCCACCATCGACCACGAGCAGGGTCGCCAGCTGCTGCTCGACCACCGGGCCGGTCTGGAGCTGCTGCGCATCGCGCTCGGCGATTCCGGCTCTCGCTGGGCCGGCGCCGTCGAGGCGGTCACCGCCACGCTGCCGCCGCTGCAGGGCGACGAGTGGGACGCCGTACGACGGCTCGCGGCCGAGGGGCCGCCCGACGAGGAGGTCGGCCTCACGCCGTACGAGACTCCCGCCTTCGATCCGGGCCCGGCCCGACCCGACGGACCGGTCTCGCTGCCGATGCCGGCCTTCCGCGCACCGACCACCCGAGGAGCACGCTGATGGATGTCTTTCTGTGGGTGATCGTGCCCTACCTGTGCCTTGCGACGTTCGTGGTCGGCCACTTCTGGCGCTACCGCTACGACAAGTTCGGCTGGACCACACGGTCCTCGCAGCTCTACGAGGACCGGCTGCTGCGCATCGGAAGCCCGCTGTTCCACTTCGGGATGCTCGGCGTCGTCGGCGGCCACGTCATCGGCCTGCTGGTGCCACGGTCGTGGACCGCCGCAGTCGGCATCGACGACCACCTCTACCACTACGTCGCCGTCGTCGGCGGCCTGATCGCCGGCGTCCTTGCTTTGGTCGGGATGGTCATCCTGATCTACCGCCGACGCACGGTGGGACCCGTCTTCTCCGCGACAACGGTGATGGACAAGGTGATGTACCTCTTCCTGGCCGTCGTGATCGCGCTGGGCATGTGGAACACGATCGCCGGATCCATCTTCACCATCGGCGGGGAGTACAACTACCGCGAGGGAGTCTCCGTCTGGTACCGCTCGTTCCTCGCGTTCCAGCCCGACGCCGAACTCATGGCCGAAGCGCCCATCGGCTTCCAGCTGCACGCCCTGACGGCCTTCGGACTGTTCGCGCTGTGGCCCTTCACCCGGCTGGTGCACGTGTTCAGCGCCCCGGTCGGGTACCTCACCCGCCCCTACATCGTTTACCGCACCCGAGACGACGCCACGCTCGGTAGCCATGCGCCCCGACGAGGCTGGGACCGGATCTCGAAATGAGTCGGCTGAGTGCCATCGGCCACCGCCCTGGCGAGCTTGAGCCCGAGGAGGCTGATTGGCCTTCGCGCCGCGTCCACCAGGCTGTTGACGTCATGATCAGCACCCCCAAGACGTTGCCTGCCCGAGCCTCGGTCGACGACGCCCGAGCCGTCATGGCCGACGACCATGTGCACATGGTGCTCTTGACCCACGGCGACAAGCTCTGTGGAACGTTGGTTCGCACGGACCTGCCCCCTGCAGGATCCGGCCACGAGCCCGCGCTCCGCTGGGCGGTTCTGCCTGGCCGAACCGTGCCCCCGGAAGCCCCAGCCGCTCTCGTTCAGGCGAGGCTGATCCGCCACAAGATGCGCCGACTGGCTGTGATCGATGCCGACCACACCCTCCTTGGCCTGGTTTGCCTCAAGCGCTCCCGGTCGGGCTTCTGCTCCGACGCCGGCGTCGCCGCACGAGCAAGTGCAACTGCCGCGCACACGATGATGGAGATCCACATGAACGACACCTCTCTGACCGCCCTCGCTGAGGAACACCTCGCTACCGCGCACGAGCACAGCGCCGGTCGCAGCGCGCACACCGTGTACGGCGGGCAGGGCCGCGCGCTGCGCCAAACCCTGATCGCGCTCGTCGCGGGTCGCCGTCTCGGCGAGCACGAGAGCCCGGGTGAGGCCACGCTGCAGGTACTTCGCGGCTCGGTCAGGCTGCACGCCGGTGAGGACACATGGGACGGCAGCGCGGGCGACCACCTCGTGATCCCGCCCGCGCGCCACGACTTGGAGGCCCTTGAAGATGCAGTGGTACTGCTGACCGTCGCCCTGCACGGCGTGCCGGGAAACTGACTCGGTCCGGAGGCAGACCAATGGGAGACCCGACAGAGATCGACACCGGCGAGAGCTGGGAGGACCAAAGGTCCAGCTACGACGCTCTCCGCGAGGATTGCCCGGTGGCTCGCGAGGACAACCGCTGGGTGGTGCTGCGCCACGCCGAGGTCGTCGCCGCTGCCACCGACCCTGGGACCTTCTCCAGCAGAGTCACCACCAGGCGTGCCATCCCCAACAGTCTCGACGGTCTCGAGCACGCCGCCTACCGCAGCGTCGTCGACCGCTACCTCACCGACGAGCGAGTTGCGGTCGAAGAAACCCAGTGCCGGCGTCACGCGGCCGCGATCATCGACGCCCTGCCTCGCGGAATCACAGTCAAGACCATCGCCAGCATCGGCATCCCTTACGCGGTGCGCTCACAGTCGACCTGGCTCGGCTGGCCCCGCGACCTGGAGGACCAGCTGGTCGCCTGGATCGGTGACAACCACGCCGCGACTCGATCAGGCAGCCGCGAGCGCATGCGGGATGTTGCTGAACGGTTCGACCACATCATCCGGCAACTTCTCGACGAGCGCCGGGGCCGGCCGGCCGCAGATGTCACCGGTGAGCTGCTGGAGGACTCGGTGGACGGTCGGCCGCTGACGGACGAAGAGATCGTCTCGATCTTGCGGAACTGGACAGCAGGCGACCTCGGATCATTGGCCACCTCGGTCGGTGTGATCGTTCACTTCCTGGCCGCCAGGCAGCAGGTCCAGCATGAGATGCGCACCCTCGTGGAAGCCGGCGCCGTAGCAGAGCTCACCGCCGCGATCGAAGAAATCCTTCGCATCGACGACCCATTCGTGTCCAACCGCCGTGTCACGACCCGGACCACCGAACTGGGCGACACAACGATCGCGCGGGGTGAGCCGGTCCTGTTGAACTGGACTGCGGCGAACCGGGATCCCCGAGTGTTCGGCGACCCCGATCGATTCGACCCCACCTCTAACGCTGCCGCGAACCTTGTGTTCGGGACCGGGCCGCACGTGTGTCCCGGCCGAGCGTTGACACTCATGGAGCTTCGGGTGCTCCTAGAAGAACTTCTCGGCCGCACCGCCACGATCGAACTGGCGACGGATCGTCCCGCAGTGCGCGAGACCCCGCCCGTCGGTGGCTGGGCGCGGGTGCCCATCGTCCTCCGCTGAGCTGGGCGACCACTGACCGTCGCGGCAGGAGGAGAGTCACTGCGGAGGAGGGTGTGTGAGCGGCCAGTCCCGTGAGAGGGAAGACCACAGGTGGCCGGCGCGCCGCCCGGCTGCGCTCGCCGTCGGCGCTGGCTCCTGGTGGACGCCTCGGTCGACGCGCAGCGGTCCTTCACGGGGATGCCCGCCCCGCGCCCGTAGCCGCCGTCCGCCACGCTGCCAGCGGTCGGCGGCCTGCTGGGCGGCACCGTCCACGAACCGAAGTGGGATGGTTATCGGGCCAGCACGAGCGCACGAGCGCCGGGTGCCGCGTGTGGTCACGCAAGGGCGCCAGCCTAGCGGCAGGGTTCCCCGAGATCGTCCAACCCGCCCTCGAGCAGCTGGAGCCGGGCACGATGATCGGCGGTGAACTCGTCGTGTGGCGGGACGGCCGACTCGACTTCGGGGCACTGGCCCCGCGGCTGGCATACCGCGACCGCCGCGGGCCGCGGGTGGACCTCCCACCTGCCTCCTTCCTGGCTTTCGACGTCTTGGCTGCAAGCGGCCTGGTCGCTAAGGGCGGAGGTTCGGTCTACAGGCACCTGTGTCCGACGGGGGCACCGGAGCGATCACGCAGACGCAAGTGATGTGGCAGCGAGCTGACGCGGGACTCGCGGTGGTGGTCGCCGAACCGGATTTGTCACAGACGAGCGGCCACCAACAGCAAACGCCACCGAGCGGCCAAAGGTCGCTCGGCGGCGTTTCTGCAGGTCAGCGGCTGTTCTTCGTGGTTGTTCGGCGTTGTTGAACGACCACAGCCAGAGGCCCGGTCAGATGTCGTAGTACAGCTCGAACTCGTGCGGGTGCGGACGCTGCTGGATCGGGGCGATCTCGTGCTCGCGCTTGAACTCGATCCACGTCTCGATCAGGTCCGGCGTGAAGACGTCGCCCTGGGTCAGGAACTCGTGGTCGGCCTCGAGCGAGTTGAGGACGGCGTCGAGCGACGTCGGGACCGACTCGATCTGGTTGTACTCGTCCGGCGGCAGCTCGTAGATGTTCTTGTCGACCGGCTCCGGCGGCTCGATCTTGTTCTTGATGCCGTCGATGCCGGCGAGCAGAAGCGCGGAGAACGCGAGGTACGGGTTCGCCGACGGGTCGGGGCAGCGGAACTCGATGCGCTTGGCCTTCGGGTTCGAGCCGGTGATCGGGATGCGGACACACGCCGAGCGGTTGCGCGAGCTGTAGACGAGGGCGATCGGCGCCTCGAAGCCCGGAACCAGACGGTGGTACGAGTTCACCGTGGGGTTGGTGAACGCGAGCAGCGACGGCGCGTGCTTGAGGATGCCGCCGATGTAGTGGCGCGCCATGTCGGACAGGCCGCCGTAGCCGGCCTCGTCGTAGAAGAGCGGCTCGCCGTCCTTCCAGATCGACTGGTGGCAGTGCATGCCCGAGCCGTTGTCGCCGAAGATCGGCTTCGGCATGAAGGTCGCCGTCTTGCCGGCGGCCCACGCGGTGTTGCGGATGATGTATTTGAACTTCATGACATCGTCCGCCGCCTTGAGCAGCGTGTCGAAGCGGTAGTTGATCTCCGCCTGACCGGCCGTACCGACCTCGTGGTGCGCGCGCTCGACCTGCAGCCCCGCGTCCTCGAGGTGGATGACCATGTCGTTGCGCAGGTCCGCGAAGTGGTCGGTGGGGGAGACGGGGAAGTAGCCGCCCTTGTAGCGGACCTTGTAGCCGCGGGCCTCCTCCTCAGCACCCGTGTTCCACGCGCCGGCGATCGAGTCGATCTCGTAGAAGCCGCGGTTGGCGCTGGTCTCGAAGCGCGCCTTGTCGAAGACGTAGAACTCCGCCTCCGGCGCGAAGAACGCCGTGTCACCGATGCCGGTGCTCGCGAGGTAGGCCTCGGCCTTGCGGGCGATGTTGCGCGGGTCGCGCGAGTACGCCTCGCCGGTCAGCGGGTCGTGGATGAAGAACTCGAGCGCGAGGGTCTTCTCCGGGCGGAACGGATCGATGTAGGCGGTCGACGGGTCCGGGAACAGCGCCATGTCGGACTCGTGGATCGCCTGGAAGCCGCGCACCGAGGAGCCGTCGAACATCAGGCCGTCTTCGAACACCGACTCGTCGAACGACGACACCGGCACCGTGAAGTGCTGCTGGATGCCGGGAAGATCGGTGAAGCGGACGTCGACGAACTTGACGCCCTCGTTCCTGATATAGGCCAAGAGCTCGTCGCGGTTAGAGAACATGAAGCCTCCTCGGCCGAGCGCACTGCACGCAGACCGGCCGTCGTATACGGGGGGTCGAACTGGGGCACATCGATGTGTCTCCCCGAACGTAGGCAGGGTCAGTTTCCCAGCCATGACCCGAATGTTTCACCCATGTTACGAAGTCCTCGGGGTGCTCCGAAACCCGGGATGCGGCGCCACGTACCCTGGTCGCGTGTCCCAGAACTCCCCGCAAGCAGCCACGTCGATGCCCGAGATCGCAGGGTTCGGGCGCCGGCTCGCCGCCTTGGTGCTCGACTGGGTCGTCGCGATGCTGACCGTCTCCATCGTGACCTCGACCCCCGTCTACGGGCCGGACGCGACCGCCTCAGCGTGGGTGCTGTTCGCGTTCTGGATCGAGGTGTCGCTCCTCGACGGAACCCTCGGGTTCTCGATCGGCAAGCGGGTGACCGGGATCTGCGTCGTCGGCCCGAACGGGCGTCCGATCGGCCTGCGCGCCTTCGTCCGTACTGCGCTCCTGTGCCTGGTCGTGCCGCCGCTCCTCCAGAACAAGGAGGGTCGGGGCCTGCACGACGTGGTCGCGGGCTCGGTGATCACCTACATTCGTCCGCGCACCACCGCCGAGTAGGGCCCGCTGGCGCGCCCTTGCCCGACCGCCGAGATCAGCGGCCCTGCATCATCCGGCGTGCGCCCTTGCCGCTGGTCGGCACGGGACCGCGAGGCAGCGGCGCCTGCGGACGCATCGCGTCGAGCGCTTTGAGCTTGTTGAGGATCGGCGTGATCTGCGCCGGCTTGAGCACACGCTTGGACTTGCGCAGCTTGTTGACCAGTTTGGGGAGGGGAACCTCGCCTTTGTCGGTGTCCTTGCCCACGACGATCAGCGTGATCGGCACCTCCTCGCCGACGATGCGCGCGGTCTTCTTGCGCTCAGTCGTCAGGAGGTTGCGGACGCGACCGGGGTTGCCCTCGCCCACAAGGACGATGCCGGGCGGGCCGACGACGCGGTGGACGACGTCCTGGCTCTTGGTGAAGGCGACCGCCTGGTCGACCTTCCATCCACGCTTGAGCATGCCGAGCGCGCCGGCAGCAGCGCCGACCTGGCCCTCGACCTGAGCGTACGCGGCCTTTTCGGCGCGGCGCCCGAAGACGATCAGGGCGGCGAGCACACCGGTGAGGACCGACAGCAGCGAGGTGAGGACGATCCCGAGCAGTCCACCGCCGCCGCCGAGGAACCAGCCGAGCGCGAACACGGCGCCGCCGACGACGAGGAACCACGCCAGCAGGCGCAGTCCGATCGTACGGTCGGCGCGCTTGGTGATCTTGTAGGCGGCCCGGATCTGGGCGATGCGGCCCTCCGGCTGCGACTCAGGAGTGGACATGCGCCCAGGATACCGGTCGGGCGTCAGCGCGATACGGCGGAGCGGGCCTCGATCGCCTGGTGGTACAGACGCCCGGCGCGGTACGAGGAACGGACCAGCGGGCCGGAGAGCACACCCGCGAAGCCGATCTCCTCGGCCTCGGCTCCCATTTCGACGAACTCCTCCGGCTTCACCCAGCGCTCGACGGGGTGGTGCAGGGGAGAGGGGCGGAGGTACTGGGTGATCGTCAGCAGCTCGCAGCCGGCGTCGTGCAGGTCGCGCATGGCCTGCGACACCTCGTCGCGGGTCTCGCCCATCCCGAGGATGAGGTTGGACTTCGTGACGAGCCCGTACGCCCGCGCCTGCGTCAGCACGTCGAGCGAGCGCTCGTAGCGGAACGCCGGACGGATCCGCTTGAAGATCCGTGGGACGGTCTCGACGTTGTGCGCCAGCACCTCGGGGCGGGACGCGAAGACCTCCTCGAGCAGCTCCGGCGTGCCGTTGAAGTCGGGGATGAGGTTCTCGACGCCCGTGTCCGGGTTGAGCTCGTGGATCTTGCGGACGGTCTCGGCGTAGAGCCACGCGCCGCCGTCGGGCAGGTCATCGCGCGCGACTCCGGTGATCGTGGCGTAGCGCAGGCCCATGGTGCGGACGCTCTCGGCGACCCGGCGGGGCTCGTCGCGGTCGAGCGGCGCCGGCTTGCCGGTGGCGATCTGGCAGAAGTCGCAGCGTCGCGTGCACTCCTCGCCGCCGATGAGGAAGGTGGCCTCGCGGTCTTCCCAGCACTCGTAGATGTTGGGACAGCCCGCCTCCTGGCAGACCGTGTGCAGTCCCTCGGACTTCACGAGCTGTTTGAGCTCGGTGTACTCGGGGCCCATCTTGGCCCGGGTCTTGATCCAAGCCGGCTTCTTCTCGATCGGGGTCTCGGCGTTGCGAGCCTCCAGCCGGAGCAGCTTGCGTCCTTCGGGTGCGAGCGTCACGTGACTCACCCTACGCGCCGTCCGGTGATCGCAAGGGGGCGGTCAGGCGAGGTGCGACGCGAGCCCGTACGAGACAGCTCCTGAGATGGCGACGTGCGCGAGATCGGGGCTTGGCGTGTACGGCTGCCACGACAGCAGCTCGCGCAGGTGCGGTTCGAGAGCGTCGGCGACCTCGGTCGTGGTGACCGTACGGGCGAGCTCGAGGCTCAGCGACGTGACTCCGGCGTCGGCGATGCCGCACGGCACGATCTTGTCGAACCACCTCATGTCGACGCACGCGTTGAGAGCGAGCCCGTGCATGGTCACGCCACCGGCGACGCGGATGCCGATCTGGCCGAGCTTGCGCTCGGGTCCACGCTCGTCGGCGGCGACCCACACTCCGGACCGCCCCTCGACGCGCCCGCAAGTGACGCCGAGGTCGGCGACGGTACGGATCATCGCCTCCTCCACGCGGCGGACGTAGTCGACGACGAGGACGTGCGGGGGGAGCTTCACGATCGGGTAGCCGACGAGCTGCCCGGGGCCGTGGAAGGTGATGTTGCCGCCGCGGTCGATGTCGACGACGAGGGTGCCGTCGCGGGGACGTTCCCAGTCTTCGGTGCGCTTGCCGGCGGTGAAGACCGGGGCGTGCTCGAGGAAGAGCGCGATGTCGCCGCCCGTGTCGGCGACGCGGTCGGCGTGCAGTGCGCGCTGCAGCGCCCACATCTCCTCGTAGTCGGTCTCCTCGGACCCGAGCCCGATCCTGCGGACCTCCAGCGCACTCACGCAGTCACCCTAACGCGGCGCGCTCGTCGCCTGGCCTGTGGACGACGGGCGCGGACAGGTGCACGATCGCGCGATGCTGGCGCGATGGATCCCGTGAGCCTGGTGTGCGCGGTGGTGATCGCCGCCGGCGCGGTCACGCAGAGCGCCGGCTGGATGGAGCGGTTGGCGGTGCTCGACGACGGGCGGTCGGCCGCGTTCGTCCGCGCCGACCCGAGCCTCCTCGACGACGTGTACGCGCCGGGCAGCCGGCTCCGGGACGACGACGAGCGTCTCGTACGGGGCTACGCCGCCCGCGGCCTCGAGATCGCCGACGTGCGGTTCGAGGTGCTGCGGTTCGGCGTCGAGAGCGAGTCGCCGACCCGTACGGTCCTGCGGGTGGTCGACCGCCTCCAGCCCGTCCGCGTCCGGCACCCGGGCGGTGCCTGGCGGACGCTGCCGAGCGACGGCGCGACGGACCGCCGCATCGTGCTCGTCCGTACGCCCGCAGGCTGGCGCATCTCGGCGACGGAGCGACTGGCCGGGTGACCAGCGGCGATGCGACGGAATGCGTTGAGACGTGACACCCGACGACGTTAGGGTGTGGCGGGGTGAGACGCCCCTGATCGCGCCCCACACCGACGGAGGACCCCTGTGACGAGCCGACGACCCCGGTGGTTCGCCGCTGTCGCCCTGGCCGCAGCCCTGACTCTCAGCGCGTGCGGCTCCGACGACGAGTCGGGCCTGTCGGCAGAGGCCACGGCGAGTGAGACGGCGAGTGCGAGCGAGGCCGCCGACGGCTTCACGGCCGAGGAGCGCGAGGTCATCGAAGCGGTGGAGCGCTATCAGACGGCCTTCTACGGCCGCGGCGCGAAGAGTATCGAGGCGACCCTCGAGGGCACCGTGACCGACCAGTTCTTCGCCGAGGCCGTTGCCGGCGAGAAGGCGACCACGGAGGACAAGGGCCTCCAGCGCCTCGGTCCGTACTCGTTCGAGCCCTCAGTGGTCACCATCGAGGGTGACGAGGCCGAGGTGCGCGGATGCCTCGACACCACTTCCTCCTTCGTGGTGAAGCGCGGGGAGACCGAGGCGGGCGTCGGCTCGCAAGCCGGACAGCGCGCCAAGCAGGAGATCACCCTGGAGCGAGTCGACGGCACGTGGCTGGTCGCGTTCCCCTTCGGAAAGGACGCGACGTGCTGAGTCTGCGACGCTGGATCCTCGGACTCACGGTGCTGCTGACGGCCTTCGCGGCCGCACTCACCGCTGCTGCGCTGCCGGCGTCGGCAGCGCCCACGTGCACCCCGCCCGCCAAGATGGTGTTTGTCGACGGCGAGTACAAGTGCGTGATCCCGGGCGGCGGTGGCCCCGGTCAGCCCGGCGACCCGGGTGATGACGGCGGCGGCGGCCCTCCCGCCCCCCCGACATGCGATCTCGAGGGCAGGCAACCTCCCTCCGGGTACGACAACCCTTCTGCGATGTTCTGCATTGGTGAGGACGTCTGCTTCGATGCCGATCACCGGGTGCCGCTGGCCCTTCCCGACGGACCGAAGCCGAACGAGGACTCCGAGCCTCGGGTGACGTACTGCTTTGACACGATTATGGGTCCGCCTGCGCCGCGCCGGATCTTCTGGACCGGCGAGGAGGAGATCCCCTCCAACTATGAGCAGGCGCTGGAGGCGATCGGCCGCATTGACCTCGCCACGCCGGTGATCAATATCAGCCCTCAGAACCGCACGATCGTCAACCTCGACACGTGGTTCTGGGCCACCGGTCAGCAGCAGACCCAGACCGGGTCGTCGGCGTTCGGCCTCGTCGCGATCGCGACCTTCGAGCATCTGGTGGTCACCACGGGGGACGGGAACACCCTCACGTGTGAGGCCGCCTCGACGCGTGAGGAGGCGCAGAGGGACTGCCGCCACGCCTACAATCGTGCGTCCGTGGGCGGCAGCGAGCGAGTCAACGGCCGTCCTGCCTACGCGGTGACGGTGGAGTCGCTCTACAGCTTGACGTTCGAGGTCAACGGCGCGGAGGTCGTCGTACCTGGCGCTCCGACCACGCTCACGAGCCCGACCGCGACCGCCGCGCTGCGGGTCGACGAGGTGCAGTCGGTCGTCACCCCGGGCGACTGACGAGCGAGGCTCTCAAGCGGCCGGTTGCCCCTTCGCATCGAGGGCGGTCGCGACGACGTCGCGTACGTCCCGGTCGGCGAAGGTAAAGCCCCCCTCCTCGAGCTTGCGCGGCGTCGCCCGCAGCGACCCGAGGGCGAGAGCCGAGAGCCCTCCGAGCGCGAGGCGCATCGCGAGGGACGGGAGAGGGATCATCGAAGGCCGGTGGAGCGCTCCGGCCAGCACACGGGTGAACTCGGCGTTGGTCGCGGGCTCTGGGGCGACGAGGTTGTACGGGCCCGAGGCGTCGGCGTCCTCAGCGAGGAACGTGACGGCCCCGAGCCAGTCGCGCAGGCTGATCATGGGGAAGTACTGCTGCCCAGAACCGAGCCGTCCGCCCACGCCGAGTCGGAACGGCAGCGCGACCACCCGCAGGAGGCCGCCCGAGCGGTCGAGGACCGGCGCCGTACGGAGGAAGCACACCCGCGCGCCTGCCGCGATCGCCGGAGCTGCTGACGCCTCCCAGGCCTCGACGACGTCGGCGAGAAAACCTGGACCGCGGGGCGTCCCCTCGACGAGAAGCGTGTCGCCACAGTCCTCCCCGTACGCGTTGATGCCGCTCCCGGACAGCAGGGCCGGCGGCTGAGGCGCGCGGGCGACCGCCTCGGCGATCGTGGTCGTGGTGCTCACCCGCGAGTCGAGGAGCTCACGTCGGTACGAGGGCGTCCACGGCCAGTGCGCGATCGCGGCGCCGGACAGGTTCACGACGACGTCGGAGGCATCGATCACCGCCTGGTCGACCTCTCCGACATCAGGGTCCCAGTGTGACTCGTCGGGACCGTCGGGCTCGCGGCGGACGTGACTGACGACCGTGTGGCCCTGCGCTCGAAGCCGCGCTGCCAGCGCGTTGCCGAGAAAGCCGGATGCCCCGCACACACAGAACCGCATGCCCCCATCTTGGCCGGGGCATGCGGTTCTGTCCGTTTGGTGGCGGACGCCGGGCGTCAGCCCAGCTCGTCCTCGAAGGCACCGGCCTCGAGGCGCTTCTTGACCGTCGTCACGAAGCGGCCGGCGTCGGCACCGTCGACGAGACGGTGGTCGTACGTCAGCGGGAGGTAGGCCATCGCACGGATCGAGAGCGTGTCGTTGCCGTCGACGTCGCTCACCACGACCGGCCGCTTGACGACCGCGCCGGTCGCCAGCATCGCTGCCTGCGGCTGCACGATGATCGGCGTGTCGAACAGACCGCCGAACGAGCCGATGTTGGTGACGGTGAACGTGCCACCCGAGAGCTCGTGCGGCTTGATGTTGCCGCTGCGTGCCCGGGTGGCGAGGTCGTTGATCCGCTGTGCGAGGCCCGCGAGGCTCAGGTCACCGGCGTCGTGGACGACGACCGACAGCAGACCGCGCTCGGTGTCAACGGCGATGCCGAGGTTGATCGCCGCGTGGTAGGTGATCTCCTTGGCGTCCTCGTCGTACGAGGCGTTGATGTTCGGGTGCGCCTTGAGCGCCTCGACCGTCGCCTTGGCGATGAACGGGAGGTAGGTCAGCTTGACACCCTCGCGCTCGAGGAACGACGCCTTGTGCCTCGCGCGCAGCGCCGCGATCCGGGTGAGGTCGACCTCGTGGACCTGCGTGAGCTGCGCCGCGACCTGGAGGGACTCCTTGGTCTTGATCGCGGTGAGCTGACGGATGCGGTTCGCCTTCTGGACCGTACCGGCGAGACCGGACAGGTCGCGGTCGGCGGCGGCGGGTGCAGCGGCGGCGGGAGCGGGAGCTGCCTCCTCCTTGGCCTTCGCGGCAGCGGCAGCAGCCTCCTTGGCCTTGGCCGAGGCGTCGAGCACGTCCTGCTTGCGGATACGACCGCCGACGCCGGTGCCCTCGACGTCGTCGAGTGCGACACCTTCACGCTCAGCGAGCTTGCGGACGATCGGCGTCACGTACTGACGGCCGTCAGGCTTGACGGCGCTCGGTGCGCTCGTCGGTGCGGCGGGCTTGGACTGCGCCGGAGCGGCGGGCTGAGCCTGTACGGAGGCCGCGGGCTCAGGCTCAGCGGCGGGCTCGGGCTCAGCGGCGGGCTCGGGCTCAGCGGCGGGCTCGGGCTCAGCGGCGGGCTCGGGCTGCGATGCCGGGGCCGACGGCGCGCTCGCGGCCTGCGGGGCAGCACCTGCCGCGCCGATGAGCGCGAGCTGGGCGCCGACCTCGATGGTCTCGTCCTCGGCAGCGGAGATCTCCAGGAGCGTCCCTGCGACGGGCGACGGGATCTCGGTGTCGACCTTGTCGGTAGAGACCTCGAGCAGCGGCTCGTCGACGGCGACGTCGTCGCCGACCTGCTTCAGCCAGCGCGTGACCGTACCCTCGGTGACGCTCTCGCCGAGCTCGGGGAGGGTGACCGGCGTGGCGTCGCCCGAGGCGGCGGGCGCGGCCTCGGCGGCGGGCGCCTCCTGCTCCTGCTCAGCGGCCACCGCGGGGGTCGCCTCGGTCTGCGGGGGAGTGCTGGCCTCGCCGGCGGGCTCCTCGGGGGCCTGCTCTTCCGCGGCAGGCTCCTCGGGCGTCTCCTCTGCGGGGGCCTCGCTGGCCGGAGCGGCGTCGCCCGTGGACTCGCCCTCCTCACCGATCGTCGCGAGCACGGCGCCGACCTCGACGGTCTCGTCCTCGGCGGCGGCGATCTCGAGGAGGACGCCGGCGACCGGCGACGGGATCTCGGTGTCGACCTTGTCGGTGGACACCTCCAGCAGCGGCTCGTCGACAGCGACCGTCTCGCCGACCTGCTTCAGCCAGCGCGTGACGGTCCCTTCGGTGACGCTCTCTCCGAGCTCTGGAAGCGTGACGGGCGTTGCCATGGGTGACCCCTGTCTTGATCTCAGGCGTGTGCGTGGAGTGGTGACCCGGCGAGCGCCAGTGCGGCTTCGCCGAGAGCTTCGTTCTGGGTGGGGTGGGCGTGCATGTAGGCGGCGACGTCCTCGGGGAACGCGTCCCAGTTCACCCACAAGGATGCCTCGCCGACCTGCTCGCCGATCCGGGACCCGATCATGTGGACCCCGAGGATGGGGCCGTCGGCCTCACGGACGACCTTGACGAGGCCGGCCGAGCGGAGGATCTGCGTCTTGCCGTTGCCGGCGAGGTTGTACTCGTACGTGGTGACCGCGTCGTCACCGTACGCCGCGCGAGCCTGCTCCTCGGTGAGTCCGACCGAGGCCAGCTCAGGCTCGCAGTAGGTCACGCGGGGGATGCCCGCGTCGACCACCGGCCGCGGTGCGCGCCCCGCGATCTCCTCGGCGACGAAGAGGCCGTGGGCGAACCCCCGGTGGGCGAGCTGGAGCCCCGGGACGACGTCGCCGACGGCGTACACGCCCTCGACCGAGGTCCGGAGCCGCTGGTCGGTGACGACGAAGCCGCGCTCGAGCGTGATGCCGTGGTCGGCGAGCCCGAGCCCCTCCGTACGGGGACCGCGGCCGACGGCGACCAGGACGAGGTCGGCCTCGAGGACGTCCCCGCCCTCGAGAGTCACGAACGCGGAGGACTCGTCCTGCTTGACGCCGGTGATCGACGTGCCCGTCCGGAAGGCGATGCCGCGCTTGCGGAACGCGCGCTCGAGCTGCGTCGACAGGGTCGCGTCCTCCGCCGGCACGAGCCGGGAGAGTGCCTCGACGATGGTGACGTCGGCGCCGAACGAGCGCCAGACCGACGCGAGCTCGACACCGATGACGCTCCCGCCGACCACGACCACGCTGCGCGGCACGTCGGTTAGCGCGAGCGCCCCGTCAGACGTGACGACACGGCCGCCGATCTCGACGTCAGGAAGTGTGCGGGCGTACGAGCCGGTGGCGACCACGAGGTTCTTGCCGGTCACGACGGTGTCGCCGACGGCGACCGATCGCGGGCCGACCAGTCGTCCCGTGCCCGTGACGACGTCGACCTCGGCACCACGGATCAGACCTTGCAGGCCGCGGTAGAGGCGGTCGACCACACCGGTGCGGTACGCGTTGACCGCGGGCATGTCGACGCCCTCGAACGTGGCCCGGACACCGAAGGCGGCCGAGTCGCGGGCCGCATCGGCGACCTCGGCGGCGTGCAGCAGCGCCTTGGTCGGGATGCAGCCCTGGTGGAGGCACGTGCCGCCGAGCTTGTCCTGCTCGACGAGTGCGACGCTCAGCCCGAGCTGACGGGCACGGAGCGCCGTCGCATAACCGCCGCTACCGCCACCGAGCACGACGACGTCGTGCTCATGAGGGGCGGGCTGGGTCACGAAAGGCCTCCGGATGGTGTCGCCGGCGAGGTCATCGCCGCTTCTGACGCCCCTCATCTTGTCACTGCGCACAAGGGGGTGCACACGTGGGGGCGCTACCCGCCGGTACGGCAGACTGGAGGTAAGAGCACGCCGCAGCAGCGCCGTCCCGACCCGCAGGAGCACACCCGATGGGCCTCTTCCGCCGCAAGAAGCAGAGCCGTACCGGCGGTGGCGCCGTGGTGTCCGACAGGGCTGCCGACGCGACCGATCGCGCGCACCTCGAGAAGTTCATCGCGTCAAGGGCGGGAGTCGAGGGGTTCGTCGAGCCGCCGACCGCGGTCTCGCAGGTCACGCTGCTGCTGGTCTCCAAGGACGGTGAGTGGACGCGGCGTCGCGTCCCCTCGGCCGCATGGGCCCACGACTTCGGCAACAAGCACCAGGTGCCGACGTACGACGCTGCCGTCGTCGGCTATCCGCAGCGCATGCGTGAGTACAACCGCCGGGTCGCCGCCCAGCGCAAGCGCCGCGACCGCGAGGCCTCCGACGGCTGACCCGGCGGGTCGCACTCAGTCGATCTTCTTGGCGAGGCTCTCTGCCAGGCCGACGAGGGTACGGACGCTGGCGCCTGTGCCGCCCTTCGGCACCTCGTCGTACGCGCCCGCGTCGTTGAACGCCGGGCCCGCGATGTCGAGGTGTGCCCACGTTGTCTCGCCGACGAACTGCTGAAGGAACGCCGCGGCGAACAGCGCGCCGCCGGCCGGCTTCGGGTTGTGCTGGCGGAGGTCGGCGATGTCGGAGCTCTTGACGCGGCTCTTCACCTCGTCAGTGATCGGGAGCGGCCAGAAGGCCTCGCCGACCGACTCGCCGATCTCGACGACCTGACCACGCAGCGCGTCGTCGTTGCCGAGGACACCGGCGGTGCGCTCGCCGAGCGCGACGATGCACGCCCCGGTGAGGGTCGCGACATCGACGAGGACGTCCGGCTCGGCCTCGTTCGCGAGGACGAGCGCGTCGGCGAGGACGAGCCGGCCCTCGGCGTCGGTGTTGTGCACCTCGACCGTCGTCCCGCCTCGGATCTCCAGCACGTCACCGGGGCGCAGCGCGGAGCCGCTGGGCATGTTCTCGGCCATCGGCGCGACGCACGTGACACGGACCGGCAGCTCGAGCGCGGCGATGGCGAGCGTCGCCGCGATCACCGAAGCGGCTCCGGCCATGTCGCACTTCATCGTCATCATGCTCGCGCCGGGCTTGAGGCTGAGGCCGCCGGAGTCGAACGTGATGCCCTTGCCGACCAGCGCCAGGTGGGCGGCGGGATTCTTGGGCTTGTACGTGAGCTGGACGACCCGTGGCGGGTGGGTCGAGCCCTGACCGACGCCGAGGACGCCTCCGCAGCTCTCCTTGGCCAGACGTGCCTCGTCCCAGACGGTGACCTTGACCCCGGGAACGTCCTTGGCCGCCTCGGTGACCGCGTCGGCGAACGCGGCGGGCGTGAGGTCGCCCGGCCCGGTGTTGACCCAGTCGCGCGTCAGGTTGACGGACGCGGCCGTGGTGACGCCGGCGTCGAGCGCGGCGATCGCGTCGGCGTCGCGTGACAGGCGGGTCAGGATCACGATCGCGTTGGGGCGGTCGGCCGCCTCCTCGCGGTCTTCGTCCCGTGTCCGGTAGCGGTCGAACCGGTATCCGCCCAGCAGCGCCCCCTCGGCGATCGCCCGTACGGCATCGGCGTCCGCGGTCGGCAGCGCGAAGGTCACGGTCGAGGCGTTGTGGACTGCCTTGACCGCCTTCGCGGCGGCCTTGCGCAGGACGGTCGATGTGGGGTCGTCCCCGAGCCCGACGGCGATCACCGTCGCGGCCTTGATCACGCCGGCGGTCGGGATCACTGCCAGGTCGCCGGTCTTGCCGCGGAATCCGAGCGCGGTCAGCGTCGGCTTGAAGGACCGGCCGAAGGCGAGCCCCACCGAGTCTGCGGGTGCGACCGCCTTGAGGTCTGGGCCGACTCCGATGACGATCACGTCCGCGCGGGTCGAGGCGGGGGAGGCGGAGCTGAGGGTGAACGAGGGCTCTGCATGCTTCGAGGCCATGCCCGCCACCCTACCGAGGGTCGGGATAGGTTCTGGGCATGACGCTTGCCCAGTCGCCCCTGCACCGCCGCCACCTCGATCTCGGAGCGAAGCTCGCGGAGTTCGGAGGGTGGGAGATGCCGCTGGAGTACGTGGGCGGGGGAGTCCTCGCTGAGCACAAGGCCGTACGGGAGGCCGTGGGCGTGTTCGACGTCAGCCACCTCGGCAAGGTCACCGTGCAGGGTTCCGGTGCCGTCGACTACCTCGACGGGTGCTTCACGAACGCGCTAGGGCGGATCGGTGCGGGGCAGGCGCAGTACACGCTGTGCTGCGACGACGACGGGGGTGTCGTCGACGACCTCATCGTCTACCGGCGCGCAGACGACGACGTGCTGCTGATCCCGAACGCCGCGAACACGGCCGAGGTCGTGCGCCGCCTCCGCGAGGGTGCGCCCGAGGGCCTGACGATCACCGATCGGCACCACGACTTCGCCGTCCTCGCCGTCCAGGGACCGCGCAGCGACGAGACGCTGGCCGCGATCGGACTCCCCGTCTCGCACGACTACATGTCGTACGCGGAGGCCGAGCTCGGCGGCGAGGCGGTCACGGTCTGCCGTACGGGCTACACCGGCGAGCGCGGGTACGAGCTCGTGGTCCCCGCCGCAGCCGCGCTTGCCGCCTGGGACGCGATCATGGCTGCCGGCGAGGCGTACGACATCCGTGCGTGCGGGCTCGGCGCCCGCGACACCCTCCGTACGGAGATGGGATATCCGCTGCACGGGCAGGACCTCTCGCGCGACATCTCGCCCGTGATGGGCCGAGTCGGGTGGGCCGTGGGCTGGGACAAGCCGCAGTACTGGGGCCGCGACGCGCTGCTCGCGCAGCGGGCGGCCGGCGAGGTGCCGCTGCTGCGGGGGCTGGTCGCCGCCGGGCGTGGCATCGCCCGACCCGGGATGGCCGTCGCGGCGGGCGGTGCCGAGATCGGCCGCGTGACCTCGGGGACGTTCTCGCCGACCCTTCGCAAGGGTGTCGCGCTCGCGCTGCTCGACCGACGTGTCGCGGTGGGCGACGAGGTCACGGTCGACGTGCGCGGCCGTACGGAGACCTTCGTCGTGACCGCGCCCCCGTTCGTGGAGTCCTCGACCCGCTGAGCGACGTACCACCGCCCGTGCCGCGGCGCGGACGCCGTACGCCCTAGGCTGCGGGCATGGTGTGGACCTGGCGCTTCGAGACCGCTGACGGAACTCCCGTGACCCCGGAGGACGACGGCGGCACGTTCGCCAGCCGTGGCGACGCCGAGTCGTGGGTGGGTGAGGTCTACGCGGACCTGGCCGACCACGGGATCGACCAGGTCACGCTCTTCGAGGACGGCCGCCGGGTGTTCGGACCGATGTCACTCCACCCGTAGGGCGAGCCTCAGTACGACTCGCCGTGTGAGACCTGCGGCTTCGGCAGCCGCAGGCGACGGATCTGGGTGCTGCGCATGATCGCGTACGTGGTGAGCCCGCGCGTGCTCGCGTCGGGGAACTTCGCGGCGACCTCGCGCTTGACGCGGCGCACCAGGAGGAACGAGTCGACGATCGTGCCGAGGATGACCGTGACCCACAAGACGTAGATCGCGAGGATCGCCCACGGGGCGCGGACGAGGCTCACGAGCAAGATGATGACGAGGATCGGCATGAGGTACTCACCGACGTTGCGGCGCGAGTCGACGACGTTGCGGACGAGCCTGCGGACCGGCCCCTTGTCGCGCGGCGGCAGGTAGCGGTCGTCGCCGGTCGTCATCGCCTCGCGGATCTTGACGCGGTCCTTGGAACGGCGCTCCCGCTCGGCGCGAGCGGTGTCCTTGCGTGACGCGGGCGTCTTCAGCGCCGCCTTGCGGGCCGCCTCCGCCTCCTTGCGGGTGGGGGTCGGGCGTCCCTTGCCGTCCGGCTTCGGCTCGGGGGCGGGCTGCTCGTGGCTGGCGTCGTACTCGTTCTTGCGTCGGAACACTGGTGCCTCGGGTCGTCGGGATCGGGCCGCGGACGTCTGACGGCCAGGCCGTCGCGGCAGCGGGGGATGCCCCGAGACTACCTGTCGTCCTCCGGTGCCAGAAGGTCACCGCTGCCCGTAAGGTGGGGGGAACAGCGATCTTGTGAAGGGGACAGACTCCACGATGGGCATCATGAAGCGGATGGGCATGGTCTTCCGCAGCAAGGCCAACGCAGCGCTCGACAAGGCGGAGGATCCGCGCGAGACGCTCGACTACAGCTACCAGAAGCAGCTCGAGCTGCTTCAGAAGGTCCGTCGTGGGGTGGCCGACGTCGCGACCAGCCGCAAGCGGGTCGAGCTGCAGATCAACCAGCTGCAGCAGCAGTCGACCAAGCTCCAGGACCAGGCCAAGAAGGCGCTCGCCGCCAATCGCGAGGATCTCGCACGGGAGGCGCTGACCCGCCGCTCGGGTCTGGAGCAGCAGATCGCCGACCTCAACACCCAGCACGCGTCGCTGCAGGCGGAGGAGGAGAAGCTCACCCTCGCGTCCAAGAGGCTCCAGGCAAAGGTCGAGTCCTTCCGTACCCGCAAGGAGACGATCAAGGCGACCTACACCGCCGCGGAGGCGCAGACGCGCATCACCGAGGCCTTCTCCGGCATCTCCGAGGAGATGGGCGACGTCGGTCTCGCGGTGCAGCGTGCCGAGGACAAGACGGCGCAGATGCAGGCCCGTGCCGGAGCCGTCGACGAGCTGCTCGCCTCCGGTGCCCTCGACGACGTCACCGCCGGCCCGAACGACGACATCAGCCGCGAGCTGGACGCGCTCGCCTCGACGTCGAGCGTGGACGCCGAGCTCGAGGCGATGAAGCACCAGCTCGGCACCGGCGCTGAGAAGCCCGCACTCGGCGCCTCCGAGGCCACCGAGAAGAAGCAGGAGGGCCAGGCGTGATCGTCCGGATCATGTCCGAGGGCCAGTTCGAGGTCGCTGACGACGCGCTCGACCGCCTCAACGGACTCGACGACGCTGTCGAGGCGGCCGTGGCCGCACACGACGAGGAGGCGTTCGGCGACGCGCTGACCAACCTCCTCGATCTCGTCCGGCAGATCGGCAAGGAGGTGCCGGACGAGGAGCTCGTCGAGTCCGACCTCGTCCTGCCGCCCTCTGACGCCTCGCTCGCCGAGGTCGAGGACCTGCTCGGGGCTGACGGCTTCATTCCTGGCTGACGCTTCATTCCTGGCTGACGTCGCTGACACCCGTACGACGGACGTTCCCGCGGCAGCCCCGCGGGAACGTCCGAGGCGTGTCGTGCGTTGAAGCGTGACAGGCGGCCCTCTACCCCCGAGGGCCTTGAGAGAGGGAACATGTCGAGGACGAGATTCCGCAGCGATGCAGGTCTGACCCGCCGGATGGGCGCGGTCAGCCTGGGACTCGTGGCGCTCTACCTGGCGTTCGGCGCCGTGCTGATCACCGTGATGCCCAACGCCGCCCTGGCCGCGGTGATCGTGGTCGGGATGGCATGGGCCCAGTGGTACTTCTCGGACAAGCTCGCGCTCGCCTCGATGGGTGCGCGGGTCGTCACTCCTGAGCAGGCACCCGAGCTGCACGGCATGATCGACCGCCTCTGCGCGCTGGCCGACATGCCGAAGCCGGCCGTCGCCATCGCCGACACCGACCTTCCCAACGCCTTCGCGACGGGGCGCTCGCCGAGCCACTCGGCCATCTGCGTGACGACCGGCATCCTGCGGCGCCTCGACGCCGAGGAGTTGGAGGGGGTGCTGAGCCACGAGCTCGCCCACGTCGCCAACCGCGACGTCTCGGTGATGACCGTGGCGTCGTCGCTCGGTCTCCTCGCCGGGTTCCTGATCCGCTGGTTCCCGTTCATGGGCAACAGCCGCGACCGCAACAACAACACCGCACTGATGTTCCTCGTCGTCTGGATTGCCAGCCTCATCGCGTACTTCATCAGCTTCCTGCTGACGCGGGCCCTGTCGCGCTACCGCGAGCTGAGCGCGGACCGGTCGGGCGCCTACCTCACGGGCAAGCCCTCGGCTCTCGCGTCGGCACTGACCAAGATCACCGGTGACATGGGACGCATCCCGAGCAAGGATCTGCGCCAGGTCGAGAACATGAGCGCGTTCTTCTTCGCGACCCCGGCCTTCTCCCGCGACACGCTCGCCGGCCTGATGAGCTCCCACCCGCCCGTCGAGAAGCGCCTCGAGCAGCTCGCCCAGATCTCGGCCGACCTCGGCCGCCCCCTCTGAGGCCGCGATGGGCTTCTGGGACTCCTTGATGGGCCGCTCCAAGCCGGTCCAGGCCAACCTCGACGCGCTCTTCAGCCTTCCGTCGGCGGCGATCACCCTCGAGGCCGCGGCCGGCATCAAGCCGACCGGCATCGGGTCGGTCTGCTACCGCCAGACCGAGGGCGCCGCCTTCAGCACCATGCAGGCGGACGTGCAGGAGCTGCTCGACGCCGACGGCGGGCCGCAGGTCGAGCGGTCGGTCGACTCGTACGGGTTCACCTGGCTGGTCGTCCGCCACGACCCGGAGGACGTGGGCGGCCTCGTCACCGACCTCCACGCCGTCAACAGCACGCTCGTCGACAACGGGTTCGGCCCGCAGCTGCTCTGCTCGGTGGTCGACTTCACGACGAGCGACGGCCGGCCCGTCGGGCTGGTCTACCTCTTCAAGCGTGGGACGTTCTATCCGTTCGTCCCGGTCGCCGAGCCCCGGCGCGACAACGCCCTCGAGCTTCAGGTCCGCGGGATCGTCAGCGACGACCTCCCGGTCGAGAAGGACCTCGGCCGGTGGCTCGCCATCTGGGGCGCTCCCGGGCTCGGTGGAGGCAGTCGATAGATTCGACCGTGGCGCGTCTGAGACCGTCGACGCGCCGTTGACCACGTCTTGCGAGGACACCCCATGAGCATCGACACCCTTGATCGTGATGCGCTCGGCACCCTGCTGTCGACGCAGCGCGCGGCGTACGAAGAGCTGCGTTCGCGCGGCCTGTCGCTCGACATCACGCGGGGCAAGCCGTCGCCCGAGCAGCTGGATCTGTCGCAGGCGCTGCTCGCGCTGCCGGGTGAGGCCGACTACCGCGCGGCGGACGGCACCGACACGCGCAACTACGGCGGCCTCGACGGGCTCGTCGAGCTGCGCGAGATCTTTGCCGAGCTGCTCGGCATCCCCGTCGCGCAGCTGCTCGCGCAAGGCAGCTCGAGCCTGACGCTGATGCATGACACCCTCGTCTGGGCGCTGCTCCACGGCTTCGCCGAGTCGCCGCGCCCGTGGGCGGCTGAGGAGACGGTGCGCTTCCTGTGCCCGGTGCCCGGGTACGACCGTCACTTCGCGCTGCTGGAGTCGTTCGGCATCGAGATGATCCCCGTCGACATGGACGACGACGGCCCCGACGTCGACCAGGTCGCCGCGCTCGTCGCCGCTGACCCGACGATCAAAGGGATGTGGCTCGTCCCCACGTACGCCAACCCCACCGGTGGCGTCACGTCCCCCGAGGTCGCCGCACGCCTGATGGCGATGCCCGCGGCCGCGCCCGACTTCCGTATCTTCTGGGACAACGCGTACGCGGTCCACCACCTGAGCGACGACGAGGCCAAGACCGCCGACGTGCTGAGCCTCGCTGCTGCCGGTGGACACCCCGACCGGGTGCTCGTGTTCGCGTCGACCTCCAAGATCACGTTCGCCGGGGCAGGGGTGGCCTTCTTCGGCAGCTCGCCGGCAAACGTCTCGTGGTTCAAGAGCCACCTCAAGTTCGGCTCGATCGGTCCGGACAAGGTCAACCAGCTGCGTCACGTACGACTCTTCGGCGATGCCGATGGCGTGCGGGCGCTGATGCGCCAGCACCGTGCCCTGCTCGCGCCGAAGTTCGCGGCCGTCGAGGAGGTGCTCAGCGAGCGCCTCGGCTCGTACGACGTCGCGACCTGGACGCGCCCGTCCGGCGGCTACTTCGTGAGTCTCGACGTCGTCGACGGCACCGCCTCGCGCGTGGTCGAGCTCGCCAAGGGCGTGGGCGTGGCCCTGACCCCGGCCGGGGCGTCGTTCCCGTACGGCAAGGACCCGCGCGACCGCAACATCCGCATCGCGCCCTCGTTCCCGACCATCGACGACGTCCGGACTGCGATGGACGTCCTGGCGACGTGCGTGCTGCTGGCCGCCGCCGAGAAGGCCCTGGCCTGATCCCGTGCGGGTGCTCGTCGCTCCGGGCGCCTTCGCGGGCGCGCTGAGCGCGTCCGCGGCAGGGGAGGCCATCGCGTCAGGCTGGTACCGTACGGCGCCCGGTGACGTCCTCGACATCGTCCCGATGTCCGGCGCGGGGCGCGGCTTCGTCGACGCGCTGCACGCGTCGGTGGGCGGTGAGCGGACCGAGGTCGACGTGCGAGGCCCGTTGGGCGGCCCCGTACGCGGCCTGATGCTGCTCGCCGACGACGACGGCCGTCGTACGGCCTTCGTGGAGTCCGCGTCGGCGTGCGGTCCGCACGTCGCCGTCCGGCGAGCTCCTCTCGAGGCGACGAGCGCGGGTGTGGGTGACCTGATCGCGGCCGCGCTCGAGGCCGGCGCCCAGCGCATCGTCGTGGGCCTCGGCGACAGCGCGACGACGGACGGCGGCGCGGGCATGCTGAGCGCGCTCGGCGCCCGCGCAGATGTGCCTCTCGCGGCAGGCCCAGGGGGCTTGGCAGGCGTCTCCGCGGTCGATCTCGGCCCCGTACGGGAGCGGATCGGCCCGACCGAGCTGGTCGTCGCGACCGACGTCGGCAGCCCGCTGCTGGGGCTCTTCGGGGCCGTACGGTCGGACGGACCGGGCAAGGGCCTCGACGACGCAGCAGTCGCCCGTGTCGACACGATCCTCGACGCGTTCGTGGTCGCGGTCTGCGGGCCCGGCCCGGCGCAGCGGCGCGTCGCCGACGCCGCCGGAGCAGGCGCTGCCGGCGGTCTCGGGTTCGCCCTCCAGGTCCTGGGGGCCACGAGCGTGCCGGGCGTCGCGGCGGTGGCCGACCTAGTGGGCCTGCAGGCTGCGGCGCGGGCGACTGACGTGGTCCTCACCGGCGTGGACGCCTACGACGTGACCTCTCGCGAGGGCACCGTGGTCTACGGGGTCGCAGCCGTCGCAGGCGCGGCCCTGAGGCCGTGCGTGGTGTTGGCCGACCGCGTGGAGGTGGGGGCGAGGGAGCGCCGCGCGATGGGCGTCGAGGCGGCGTACGCGACGGCGGACCTGCTGGGGGAGCAGGCTGGTGACGACGCAGGGGAGAGGCTCGCCCGGCTGGCCGAGCGCATCGCGCGTACGTGGTCGCAGGTCTGACACCCAGCGGCCGTTCCCCGGACGAGCGGTCACGACTTCCGGGCACGGCGTACGCTGGTGGGAGCCCTGCGGCACTGCAGTACCTGCTGCGTATCGTGGTGTCGTACGGTGGGAATGAGACGACGTGGTGCCCTGTCCCTTCAACGGACGAGCCCCGCACCAGAGACTTCGGGAGAACACATGACCGTGCAGAGCACAGACGGCACCGAGACCATCAGCGGCGTCGAGATCACCGACGGCGCCGCCGCCAAGGTGAAGAGCCTCCTCGAGCAGGAGGGACGCGAGGACCTCGCGCTCCGTATCGCCGTGCAGCCGGGCGGCTGCTCTGGCCTGCGCTACCAGCTGTTCTTCGACGAGCGCACGCTCGACGGTGACGAGACCCGCGAGTTCGAGGGCGTCTCGGTCGTCGTCGACCGCATGAGCGTCCCCTACCTCCACGGCGCGACGATCGACTTCGTCGACACGATCGAGAAGCAGGGCTTCACGATCGACAACCCCAACGCGACCGGCTCGTGCGCGTGCGGTGACTCCTTCCACTGAGTTTCGCCGTACCGACCAGCACAGCCACTGACAACCGCGAGGGCCGCCCGGACCACCGGGCGGCCCTCGCGGCGTGCACGCAAGGGCGACTATCGTGGCCCCCGCACGCGTCCCGTTCCGAGGAGCTCCCTTGAAGATCGCCGTTTCCGGGTCCATCGCCAACGACCACCTGATGACGTTCACCGGGAAGTTCTCGGACTCCCTCGTCGTCGACCAGCTCGACAAGATCTCGTTGTCGTTCCTCGTCGACGACCTCGTCGTACGCCGCGGCGGGTGCGGTGCCAACATCGCGTTCGGGCTGGCTGCTCTCGGCGAGGACCCCGTCCTCATCGGCGCGGTCGGCGAGGACTTCGACGACTACCGCTCGTGGCTGGAGCGGCACGGCGTGGACTGCTCCGGCGTCCACGTCTCCGAGACCCGGCACACCGCCCGCTTCGTCTGCACGACCGACGCGGCGCAGGCCCAGATCGCAACCTTCTATGCCGGTGCCATGGCCGAGGCCCGTGAGATCGAGCTCAAGCCGATCCACGACCGTGTCGGCGGGTGGGACATCGTGCTCATCGGCCCCGACGACCCAGAGGGGATGGTCCGACACACCGAGGAGTGCCGGACGCGCGGCTACCGCTTCGCGGCCGACCCCTCGCAGCAGCTGGCGTTCGCCGACGGCGCGCTGATCCGTACTCTCATCGACGGCGCGACATACCTGTTCAGCAACGAGTACGAGGCCGCGCTGACCGAGAAGAAGACTGGCTGGAGCGCCGGCGAGATCCAGCAGCGCGTCGGCACCCGTGTCGTGACGCGCGGCGCTGACGGCGTGAGCGTGTACGAGGCCGACGGCACCGTGATCGACGTCCCCGCGATCGCCGGCATCAACGCCGTGGACCCGACCGGCGTGGGCGACGCCTTCCGTGCGGGCTTCCTGGCCGGCCTCGGCGTCGACCTCCCTCACGAGCAGTGCGCCCAGCTCGGCTGTGCGCTTGCCGCGAGCGTCGTGGAGACGACCGGCACGCAGGAGTACCGGCTCGAGCGTCACGCCCTGCTCGCCCGCATCAGGAGCGAGTACGGTGCCGCGGCGGCCGACATCGTAGACGAACGCCTCCCGTCGTTCTGAGGGGACCTCTGCCGGACGGGCGGAGCGCTCTGGAGTAGGGTGTTTTTGTTCGCAGTGAGGCGGTACACGTCGCGTCAGCGGCGCCGGGAAGCACACTGCGGTGTGAGTCGATACGAGCCAGAAAGGCGCCTGGTGGGTCTGGAACTCTTCGCGCGCGGTGAGCGAGCACAAGACGAGCGTCGACGGCCGGTCAGGTCGAAGGCGGTCGCGCTCGGTTTCGCCGTCGCAGCGATCGTGCTGCTGAGTGGTTGTTCGCCCGATTCCCCCAACCAGTGGGAGCGCTTGGCGCTTCCGCCGGGTGCGAGCGACCGTGTCGACTACATGTTCGTCCTGTGGGTGGGGGCGTGGATCGCGTGTGCCGTGGTGCTGGTGCTGGTGCTCGGGCTCATGTTCTGGGCGATGGTGCGTTATCGCCGCCGCCCGGGCAACGAGGTGCCCAACCAGCTGCGCTACCACCTGCCGCTCGAGGTGCTCTACACCGTCGCGCCGGTCATCGTGGTCGCGATCTTCTTCGCGCAGACGGTGAAGTCGCAGACCGAGATGCTCGAGGAGGTCGACGACCCGGAGCACCACATCACGGTCGTCGGCAGCAAGTGGCAGTTCACCTTCAACTACCTCGACGAAGAGGCGACGGGCGGCACGCCGGTCTTCGACTTCGGCGACACGGCCGACCCGACCGAGCTCTGGCTCGCGGTCGACGAGTCGGTCCGCTTCGACCTCGTCTCGCCGGACGTCATCCACTCATTCTGGATCCCGGAGTTCTACTTCAAGCGGGACATCGTCCCCGGCCGGGAGGGCTCGTTCGACCTCACCCCGACCCGCGAGGGTGTCTTCACCGGCCGCTGCGCCGAGCTGTGCGGCCTCTACCACACGCGCATGATCTTCAAGGTGCACATCGTCTCGCGTGACGAGTACGACGCTCACCTGCAGAAGCTCCAGGCCGCCGGCCAGATCGGTGAGCCTGAGGGCGGCGTCGAGGCCAACCAGATCGCCGGCCTTGCCGAGGCGCAGAACGCAGAGAACGGAGAGCACGAGTGACTGCGGTTGCCGAACCCCTGAGTGAGACCACGCAGCGTCGGCCTCTGGGCAGGCGCGTCGTCTCGATGCTCACGACGACCGATCACAAGCAGATCGGCACGATGTATCTGGTCGCGTCGTTCGCCTTCTTCCTGATCGGCGGCATCCTCGCCCTCCTGATCCGTGCCGAGCTCGCCGCTCCGGGCACGCAGGTGGTCGACGAAGAGACCTACAACCAACTCTTCACCATGCACGGCACGATCATGCTGCTGATGTTCGCGACGCCGCTGTTCGTCGGCTTCGCCAACTGGATCATGCCGCTGCAGATCGGCTCGCCCGACGTGGCGTTCCCGCGACTCAACATGTTCAGCTTCTGGCTGTTCCTGTTCGGCAGCTCGCTGGCCGTCGCAGGCTTCTTCGTCCCTGGTGGTGCGGCCAGCTTCGGGTGGTTCGCGTACGCCCCGCTGTCCGACGCGGTGAACTCGCCGGGAGTCGGCGGTGACATGTGGGTCCTCGGCCTCTACATGTCGGGCCTGGGCACGATCCTCGGTGCGGTCAACTTCGTGACGACGATCTTCACGATGCGCGCCCCCGGCATGACGATGTTCCGGATGCCGATCTTCACCTGGAACATCCTGGTCACGAGCCTCCTCGTGCTGATCGCGTTCCCGATCCTGGCTGCCGCGCTCCTCGCGCTGTTCGCCGACCGTCAGCTCGGCACCCATGTCTTCGACCCCTCAACAGGCGGCCCGATCCTCTGGCAACACTTGTTCTGGTTCTTCGGGCATCCAGAGGTCTACATCATCGCGTTGCCCTTCTTCGGCATCATCAGTGAGATCCTGCCCGTCTTCAGCCGCAAGCCGATCTTCGGCTACATCGGCCTCGTCGCCGCGACGCTCGCGATCGCAGCCCTCTCCGTCGCCGTGTGGGCCCACCACATGTTCGTCACAGGGGCGGTGGACCTCGCGTTCTTCTCCTTCATGACGTTCTTGATCGCGGTGCCGACAGGCGTCAAGTTCTTCAACTGGATAGGCACGCTATGGGGCGGGTCGATCAGCTTCGACACCCCGCTGGTGTTCTCGCTGGGCTTCCTTACGACCTTCCTCTTCGGTGGTCTGACCGGCGTCATCCTCGCGTCGCCCGCCCTCGACTTCCACCTGTCCGACTCATACTTCGTGGTTGCTCACTTCCACTACGTCGTCTTCGGCACGGTCGTGTTCGCGATGTTCGCCGGCTTCTACTACTGGTGGCCGAAGTGGACGGGGCACATGCTCAACGAGCGGCTCGGCAAGATCCACTTCTGGCTGCTGTTCGTCGGCTTCCACCTGACGTTCCTCGTCCAGCACTGGCTGGGTGTGGAGGGCATGCCGCGCCGTTACGCCGACTACTCGCCGACTGACGGGTTCACCGTCCTCAACCAGGTGTCGACGATCGGCGCGGTCGTCCTCGCGATCTCCACGCTGCCGTTCTTCTACAACGTGTGGATCTCGCGCAACAACCCGAAGGTCGGCGTGGACGACCCGTGGGGCTGGGGACGCTCGCTCGAGTGGGCGACATCCAGCCCGCCGCCGCGGCACAACTTCACCTCGCTGCCCCGGATCCGCTCCGAGAGCCCGGCGTTCGACCTCCACCACCCGGAGCTGTCGATGCTCGAGCACGCGGACAACGATCTCGACAGCCCGCTGGCCGACGCCCCGAACCTCGAGGGTCATGAAGAGGCTCTGCGCGAGCAGACCGACAACTCGCCGGAAGGTGGCACCCGATGAAGGCCGAAGCGTGGATCATCGCGTCGGTTTCCGTCTTCCTCGCCATCGTGACGCCGATCTACTGGATCGCGTCCGAGGACCCGACGGGCACGACGGCCCTGGCGATGGCAGCTCTGTTGGGCCTGCTCCTCACCTTCTTCCTGGCGGTCGTCGCCAAGCAGATCCCGGCGCGTCTGGAGGATCGTGACGATGCCGAGATCGCTGAAGGCGCCGGCGAGTACGGCTTCTACCCTCCGTGGAGCTGGTGGCCGCTCTGGTCGGCGCTGGCCATCCTCGTGATGGTGATCGGTGCGATCTTCGGCTGGTGGCTCTTCGCCATGGCGAGCGTCTTCGGCGTGATCGCGCTCTGCGGCTGGGTCTTCGAGTACTACCGCGGGCTCTACGCCCACTGACACCTCCGCCTCGAGCCATGTACGGCCTCTTTGGGTAGCGATTGCTACCCTGAGAGGCCGTATGTGTTCGTAGGGAGATGATGAAGGTTCAGGGACGCCAGTCCGCCGTGCACTCAGGACGCCGTTTGTTCGGCGTCCTGCTGATGGCTGCGCTCATCGCCGGCTGCAGCTCGGCCGGAGGCGACGACGGCGTTGGCGACCGCGCAGGCGATGCCGCACCGACATCGTCCGCCTCCCCGACGCCCGCCACCGAGCTGACCTTCAACGTCGACGACGGCGACGCGGACATTCCGGTCGACACTGCTGTCACCGTCGGGGCCAGTCATGGCACGATCACGGCGGTCACCGCCCACTACGGCGGCAAGCCGACCCGCAAGAACACGCTGAACGGCGCCGTGACTTCCGACGGCGCCTCTTGGACCGCCTCGTCCCTCCTTGAGCCTGGCAAGCGTTACACCGTCGCGGTGACGACGCGCGACGACGACGGACGCGTGTCCACCGAGTCGCGGCGGTTCCGTACCCAGGACCTATCTCTCGACCAGCAGGCCTATGCCTCCGTCTCACCCATGGACGGTGCGACCGTCGGCGTGGCGATGCCGGTCATCCTGCGGTTCGACATCCCGGTGAAGCGCCGGACGGAGGTCGAGAAGCGGCTGGTCGTGACGTCCACCCCGAAAGTCGAGGGCACCTGGAGCTGGGTGAGCGACTCCGAGGTCCACTTCCGGCCCCGCAAGTACTGGCCTGCCGGCACCAAGGTGAAGGTTCACGCCGGCATCAACGGCGTCCGTACAGGCAAGGGCGTCTGGGGTCAGGAGGACCGTGACACGTCGTTCCGCGTGACCAAGCAGGCCGTGACCACGGTCGTCGACGTCTCGCGCCACAAGGCGACGGTGAAGATCAACGGCAAGGTCGCACGGGTGCTCCCGGCGACGACCGGCAAGGCGGGGTTCCAGACCCGCAACGGGACCAAGATCATCATGGAGAAGCACCCGTCGAAGCGGATGGACGCCGCCACGACAGGGATCTCCGAAGGCTCCTCGGAGTACTACAACATCGAGAACGTGCGCTACGCGATGCGCGTCACCAACTCTGGTGAGTTCATCCACGCGGCGCCCTGGTCGACGGGATCGCAGGGCAGCGCCAACGTCAGCCACGGATGCACTGGCCTGAGCACGAGCAACGCCGCCTGGCTGTACGGCATTTCGCACATCGGCGATCCCGTGAAATTCGTCAACTCCGACCGGAAGGTCCTCGAGCCGCAGAACGGCTGGACCGACTGGAACATCTCGTACACCGAGTTCGCCAAGGGCTCCGCCCTCTCCTGAGCTCGCCCGCGAGGCACACCTCCGTACGGGCCTGCGTCGGTCGCTGGGCGTCCACGGCGCGCGTGTCGGTGGACGCTGAGGTGCCGCCGTTCGGGGCGGGCGGGTACGCGTTGGGGGAGCGGGAACAGCGGAAGGCCCCGCCCCCCAGAGCGGGGGAGCGGGGCCTTCGCGGGAGCGGTCTCCTCAGTGCTGCTTCGGGACACCCGTCTCGCTGACGCCGGAGAAGTCGTCCGGGAAGTCGTGCGGCGGGTAGACCTCGTCGTGGAGGTGGTGCTCCGCTTGCTCGACCTCGGCCGTCGTCGGCTTGTCGACGTCGTGCGCGTAGAAGAACCGCTTGGCCCACGCCCGCAGACGAGCCTTGCGGCCCTCGGGGTTGCGGACACCGTGCTCGTCCTCGGCCTCCGTAGCGGTGAGCTCCGGGACACGGGGACGCGCCGTGAGCGTGTACGCCGCGTCAGCCGGCAGAGGTGCGTGCGCCTCGGCGTACGATCCCTCGGCGGAGCGGACGATGACGCCCGTCTCGTAGCCGTGGAGGACGGTGTCGTTGTCCTTTCGCTGCAGGCTGATGCAGATCCGCCGCGTGATGATGAACGCGATGACCGGTCCGACGAAGACACCGATGCGTGCGATCCACGTGATCGTAAAGATGTCCAGGTTGAACTTGAACGCGATGATGTCGTTGCCACCCGCGATCCAGCAGATGCCGTAGAACGTCATACCGGCGATGCCGAACGCCGTACGGGTCGGAGCGTTGCGCGGACGCTGCAGGAGGTGGTGCTCCTTCTTGTCGCCGGTCACCCAGGACTCGAAGAATGGCCAGATGGCCAGCACCGTGAACAGCAACCCCATCAGGAGCACGCCCGGGATGAAGACGTTCAAGGAGAACGTCTCTGGGCCGACCGTGAACTCCCAGTTGGGCATGATGCGGACCGCACCTTCGACCCAGCCCATGTACCAGTCGGGCTGGGAGCCAGCCGTGACCTCGGACGGGTTGTAGGGGCCGTACGTCCAGATCGGGTTGATCTGGAGGAACGCCGACATCAATGCCGTGAAACCGAAGACGACGAAGAAGAAGCCGCCGGCCTTGGCTGCGTACACGGGGAGCATCGGGTAGCCCACGACGTTCTTCTCGGTACGTCCGGGGCCAGGCCACTGCGTGTGCTTGTGGTAGACGAGCAGCAGCATGTGGGCAGCGATCAACCCGAGCAGGATCCCGGGGAGCAGGAAGATGTGCGCCATGTAGAGGCGCGCGATGATCAGGTCGCCTGGGAACTCGCCGCCGAAGACGAAGAACTCGAGATAGCTGCCGACGACCGGGATCGACCGGATCAGACCGTCGACGAACCGCAGGCCGGTGCCCGACAGCAGGTCGTCGGGGAGCGAGTAGCCGGCGAAGCCCTCGATCAGGCCCACGGCGAACAGGCCGATGCCGATCAGCCAGTTGATCTCGCGCGGCTTGCGGTAGGCACCCGTGAAGAACACCCGAAGCATGTGGGCCATGAGTGCCGCCATGAACAGCGCGGCTGCCCAGTGGTGGATCTGACGGACCAGCAGGCCGCCACGGATGTCGAACGAGATGTTGAGCGTTGAGGCGTACGCCTGCGACATCTCCAGGCCGCGCAACGGCTCGTACGACCCGTTGTAGGGGACCTCGGCCATGCTCGGCTGGAACCAGAACGTGAGGAAGGTCCCGGTCAGCAGGAGCACGATGAAGCTCCACAGGGCGATCTCGCCCAGCAGGAACGACCAGTGGTCGGGGAACACCTTGCGGATGTTCTTGCGAACGACGCCGGCGAGGCCGAGGCGGTCGTCGAGCCACTCGACGGGACCAGCGGACTTCTTGCCGAAGTTCGTGTCCTTGAGCGGAGTTGAGGTGGGGCTCGCTGTCTCAGTCACGGTTCTGGTTCACCTCAGGGAAGCTCGGGCCGACCGGCTCATGGAAGTCGCTGGTGGCGATGAGGTAGCCGTCCGCATCCACCGCGAGCGGGAGCTGCGGGAGAGGGCGCTTGCCAGGGCCGAAAATGACTTTGCCACCGTCGGCGAGGTCGTACGTGGTCTGGTGGCACGGGCAGAGCAGATGGTGCGTCTGCTGCTCCCAGAGGCTGATCGGGCAGCCGACGTGCGTGCAGATCTTGGAGTAGACCATGATGCCGTCCACGTCCCAGTTGGCCTGCCCCTTGCGAGGCTTGATGTCATCGGGACGGATCCGGACCGCGATCACGGACGCCTTGGCCTTGGCCTGGAGAAGCTTCGTGCCGTGGAACACCGCGTGGCCGTGGCTGTCGGTCTCGAAGAAGACGTCGGGCTGGGCGTTGACCAGCTGGCCGACCTCGATGTCGGCCGGACGCAGCGGCATGCCGGAGACGTCGTTGACGACTCGCATGCCCTTGCGCCAGACGGTGTGGAAGAGCTTGTTGCCCGGCAGCGGGCCAAGGTCACGCAGCATGACGATCGCCGGCAAGCCGAGGATCGCGACGGCGCCGATCAGGGACCGGCGGATCAGCGGACGGCGGCCGAAGCCGGAGTCAGCAACGCCCTCGTCGAGGACGTCGAGCGCTGCCTCACGGTCGTCATCGGAGGAGCGCGCCGGGTGACGCATCTCGATGACCTCGTGGTCGTTCATCAGCTTCTTGGCCCACTGGATGGCGCCGATGCCGATGAGGAAGAGCGCGCCGCCGAGGGTGACGCCGAGGGCGAGGTTCAGGGAGAACCAGCCGAAGATCTCGGCATCCTTGGGGATGGCGAAGTAGGCGACGCAGAAGGCGATCGTGAGGATGATCGCGGCCGTGAACATGCCGGCGACCTGGCGCTCGGCACGCTTCTCGAGCTTGGGATCTACGTCCGTGGGACGGGGGAGGTGCTCGGGCAGCCCCGGGTTCTCGATCGGCTCGGCCGGCTCGATGTCGTTGCGTGCCGACGTGGCGACCTCGTCACCGGTCGGCTTGGCGACGCCGTTCGTCGACTGCGCGTCGTGGGATTCGGAGCTCATGACCTCTTCTTCTTCACCCGGGCGCCGTGGGCTGCCAGCCAGACGGCGACAGCGACCAGACCGCCGATTCCGATGATCCAGGCGAACATGCCGTCGACAACGGGGCCGAGGCCGCCGCCGGCGAAGCCGCCCTGCGGCTGGGCCTGCACGTTCTTGATGTAGCCGATGATGGCGCGCTTGTCCTCGGGGGTGATGACGTCGTCGTTGAAGACGGGCATCTGCTGAGGACCGGTCTGCATCGCCTCGTAGATGTGCTTGCCGCTGACGTCGCGCAGCGTCGGCGCGAAGCGCCCGCTGGGCAGGGCGCCACCGGCGCCGACCGAGTTGTGGCAAGCGGTGCAGTTCGTACGGAAGAACTCACCGCCGCGGGTCAGGTCCTCCTGGGAGAGGTCCGAGACGTCGGTGTACTCCTCCTCAGGGATGGCCGGACCGGGGCCGAGGCTCGCGACGTAGGCGGCGAGCGCCTCGGTCTCCTCACCGTTGAACACCGGGGCCTTGCGCGGAGCCTGGGGGGCTGTCTGCGCCATGGGCATACGGCCGGTGCCGACCTGGAAGTCGACGGCCGCAGCTCCCACGCCGATCAGCGACGGCCCGTAGTTGCCGCCACTCTTGGTCATGATGCCCTCGGCGTTCAGACCGTGACAGCTGGCGCATCCGACCAGGAACAGCTCGCGGCCCTGCTCGATCTTGGCTGTGTCACCCGCGGTGTCGGCATCGGCCTTCCCGGGCGCGAGGGCGGCATAGAGCGCGCCCGCGAGGAGCAGGCCGAAGAGCAGCACCGCGTAACCCGCGAGCGGGTGCCTTCGGTGGGTGGACAAGAACCGCACGGAGTGAACCTCGTTCCCCTTGCCAGCGACGTCCCGGCGGGGACGTCATCTCTCGATTAAAGCCTTATTTGCGTTCTTCTGTTGGAGGTTCGCCGCTGGGGTCGTCGAAGACGGCTCCCTGGTGGCGAACCGTTACTGCAGGGCGTAGATCGTCAGGAACAGCCCGACCCACACGATGTCGACGAAGTGCCAGTAGTACGAGACGACGATCGCTGAGATCGCCTGCTCGTGGGTGAATCGCCGCGCCATGAACGTACGGCCGATGATCAGCAGGAAGGCGATCAGACCGCCGATGACGTGGATGCCATGGAAGCCGGTCGCGAGGTAGAACGTCGACCCGTAGCCGGACGAGGAGAGCGTGATGCCGTGGTGCACGAGCTCGACGTACTCCAGCGCCTGGCCGGCGACGAAGACCGCGCCCATGATGTAGGTCAACGCGAACCACTCGCGAAGGCCCCACTCGCGGAACTGCCAGATCTTGCCACTGCGGCCGACCTTGCCCCGTTCTGCGGCGAAGACGCCCCACTGGCAGGCGACCGACGACAGCACGAGGATCGTCGTGTTCGCCGTGGCGAACGGGATGTTGAGCTTGGCGGTCTCAAGGTCCCACAGCTCGGGGCTCACCGCGCGGATCGTGAAGTATGCGGCGAAGAGCGCCGCGAAGAACATCAGCTCGCTCGAAAGCCACACCACGGTTCCGACCGTCACCTGCGACGGTCGGTTGGGCTGCCCGTGCAGGCGGGATGCTGGGATCACAGATGTCGTCGCCACGGGTGTCATTATTAACCCCTGAGGTGGGCGAGGCATCCCCGACCCCTGCCTGAAGTGACTCGGGAGTCGCTACGATCGCGCTGTGAGCGATCCCAACACCGAAGCCGCATCCGAACACCAGGCCTCTCTGCGCGTGCTCGTCTACTCCGACGACGCCGAAACCCGGGCCCAGGTGGTGACCGCCCTGGGGCGGAGGATCCACCCGGACCTCCCGCCGGTCGAGTACGTCGAGTGCGCCACGCTGCCCGTCGTCCTTCAGCAGATGGACGCCGGCGGCTTCAACCTGGCGATCCTTGACGGTGAGGCGACGCCGGCAGGCGGCATGGGTGTGGCGAGGCAGCTGAAGGACGAGATCTACCGCTGCCCGCCCCTGCTCGTGCTCACCGCGCGCGAGCAGGACGCCTGGCTCGCGACCTGGTCGCGGGCCGACGGCGTCTCGAACCACCCGGTCGACCCGCTGCGTCTCGCCGACGCGGTGGTCGCCCTCCTAGCGCCCGCCCCGGCGGCGTCGGCATGACCGAGGCCCCTCGCTGGCCGGAGATCTTGGGCGCGCTCGTCGGTGGTGAAGATCTCACCCAGGAGCAGACGTCCTGGGCGATGGAGGAGATCCTCAGCGGCAACGCCTCGCCCGCGCAGATCGCCGGATTCGCCGTCGGGCTGCGCGCCAAGGGCGAGACGGTGGCCGAAGTCGAGGGGCTGGCGGCCACCATGCTCGACCACGCACGGATGATCGAGGTCCCTGGCCGTACGGTCGACATCGTCGGTACGGGGGGTGACCGGGCGAAGACGGTCAACATCTCCACGATGTCAGCGGTCACGATGCGCGGGGCCGGAGCGTTGGTCGTCAAGCACGGCAACCGCGCTGCGTCGAGCGCGAGCGGCGCCGCCGACGTCCTGGAGAAGCTCGGCGTCCGTCTCGACCTCACACCGGAGCGGGTCGCGCAGCTGGCGACCGAGACGGGCATCACGTTCTGCTTCGCCCCGGTGTTCCACGCGTCCTTCCGCTACACCGCCGCTCCGCGCAAGGAGCTCGGCATCCCGACCGCGTTCAACTTCCTCGGCCCGCTGACCAACCCGTCCCGGCCCGCTGCGATGGCAGTCGGTGTCGCCGACGCCCGGATGGCCGCAGTCGTCGCCGGCGTGTTCGCACGCCGGGGCCTCGACGCGCTGGTGTTCCGCGGGGACGACGGTCTCGACGAGATCACCACCACGACGACGTCGCAGGTGTGGGTCGTCGGAGGTCCGGAAGGGGCCAAGTCGGTCACTCAGCAGACCTTCGACCCCCGCGACCTCGGCATCGCGCTGTCGTCGGCCGAGGCGCTGCGCGGTGGCGACCCGGCGTACAACGCCGCGGTGTTCAGGCGCGTGCTCGAGGGCGAGCAGGGCCCCGTACGGGACGCCGTGGTGCTCAACGCCGGCGCGGGTCTGGCCGCATACGAGGGGTCCACGGACGACCTTCTCGCGCGGATGGAACGCAGCACGGCGCTGGCGCGCGAGGCGCTCGACTCCGGTGCGGCGCTGCGTGCACTCGACGAGTGGGCCGCGGCCTCTCAGCGCGAGGTCTGAGGGCCGGGTTCGCTACTCGAGGTCACCGCCGATGCTGAACGCCGACTCAAGGTCGTGCTGGGAGTACGTCCGGAAGGCGATGTGCGTCTCGGTCGAGCGGACGCCGGCGACCTTGTTGACGCGGTCGGCGACGACGTCGGCGATGTCCTCGGTCCGACGGACGCGCACGAGCGCGATCAGGTCGATGTGCCCGGTGACCGAGTAGACCTCGCTGACGCCGTCGAGGGCGGCGATCTCCTCAGCGACCTCGGGGATGCGGTCGACCTCGGCATTGATGAACACGATCGCGGTGATCACGGGCCCTCCTGGCGGACGAGTCGGGGTACGCGGGGCAGCCTACTCGTCATCGACGGGGCCGGTGCTCGGTGCGCCAGCCGTCGCCCCCGGCCTCGTCGAAGGGGGCGGCCAGCGCACGTGATCGCTCTGCGGCCTCGACGATCGGAAGGTGCCGGCCGGCCCCGCGGGCAGGGCTCGCCCACTCGCCGTCGAGGTCCACGAGGCGGACGCCCTCGGACTCCATCCAGCGCAGCACGAGCTCGGACTCCGCGGCCGTCGCGGCCGGGGCCTGCTCCGGGACCACTGTCTCCGCGATGGCCCGGAGGGCGTCGACCCACGGGCGGGACGGTGTCGTCGCCGGCATGACGCCCGCCGCCACGAGCCGACCGTGCCGGACGATGTGGACCTCCCACTCGCGCCGTGCCGGGTCGAGCGGGCGAGCGGCGACGACCTCCCTGCACGAGAGCAGCGCCGAGAGCCGCTGGCTGCGGTGCGTGGCCTGCAGGAGGCTGACGAGGCGGTCCCGCTCTCGTGCGGCGTCCTCGAAGCGGTCCTGCGAGGCGAGGGTCCGCATGCGGTCGGTGGAGGCCTCGACGACCTCGACCGGGTCGGTGAGGATCGCGGCACGGACACGCTCGACCTCTGTGGCGTACTCGGCGTCGGTGGTCGACCCGTCGCACGGGGCGAGGCAGCCCCCCATCTCGGCGAGCGCGCACGCCGTACGGGACGGACGAAGCGGCAGACGGCCGGAGCACTGGCGGATGCGGAACGCCTCGTGCAGCGCGGACGCGACCTGTTCCGCCGAGGCGCGCCGGGTGAACGGGCCGAGGTAGTCGGCGTCGTCGTCGGTCTTGCGGACGTACGACAGGCGCGGCCACGGCTCGCGCGTGAGCTTGATCCAGGTTGCCCGCTCGGGATGGCGCGAGCGCCGGTTGTAGGGCGGCTTGTGGTGCGCGATCAGCCGGAGCTCGCGCACCTGCGCCTCGAGCGCGGTGGCGCAGGTGATGCCTTCGACGCGGGTCGCGAGCGCGATCATCTCGCCCATGCGGGTGCGGGTCTCGCTCGACGTGAAGTAGGAGCGCACCCGGGTACGGAGGTCCTTGGACGTCCCGACGTACAGGACGTGCTCGTGGCGGTCACGGAACAGGTAGACGCCGGGGGAGTGCGGGAGGTGGTCGGCGAGCCGGCTCTTCTTACGTTGGGCCGGGCTGACCCGCGCGCTGAAGGTCGCGAGCTCCTCCATCGTGGTCACGCCCATCGTGCCGACGCGCTCGAGTAGCGCGTGGAGCACGTCGACAGTGGCCCGCGCGTCGGCAAGGGCGCGGTGGTTGGGCGTCGTCGTGGAGCGGAAGTGGCGTGCGAGGGTGCCGAGCTTGCAGTTGGGGACCTCGTCGCGCACGAGGACGCGGCGTGCGAGGCGTGCGGTGTCGAGGGTCTCGAAGCCGGGCCACATGAGGTCGAGCGCGGCCGAGAAGTGCTTGAGGAACCCGACGTCGAACGGCGCGTTGTGCGCGACGAGCACCGTGCCGCGCGCGAACTCCAGGAACGACGGCAGCGCCTCGCCGATGCGGGGAGCGCCGACGACCATTGCGTCGGTGATGCCGGTCAGCACCGCGATGAAGGTCGGGATCTCGCCCTCGGGATCGACGAGGGTCTGGAACTCGCCGAGGATCTCGCCACCGCGTACCTTGACCGCGCCGATCTCGGTGATCATCGAGCCGGCGGACGCCGAGCCGCCTGTGGTCTCCAGGTCGACCACACAGAACGTGACGGCGGACAGGTCGCGGCCCAGCTCGTCGAGAGTCCCCTGGACGGGGACGGGCGACGCGGGGGAGGGGGCTTTCATGAGGGTGACGTTAGGTCGCGGCTCTGACATCACGGACGAATCGCCGGGTCGTACGGCGTGTCGCTGGTCCCGCTTTCTGTCAGCCCACGGTCGTAGCGTGCCGAGCATGAACGAATCTCGCGTGCTCCACCAGCAGCCGGGACCGGCGACGGGCCACGGCGAGTCCCTCACGATCGACTGCGCCCGCTGCCTGGCGCGCCCCCGGGCGTGCGGCGACTGCGTCGTCACCGCGCTCCTCGGGCCTCCTGACGACGCCGTACGGCTCGACGCCGAGGAGGGGGCAGCACTCGCCGCACTGAGCTCTGCCGGCCTCGTGCCACCGCTCCGGCTCGTGACGTCGGTCGAGAGCGAGGCGCCCGACGAGCCGTGAGGTTCAGGGTGAGTAAGCACACCGTGCACAATCGGGCCCTGTCGTCGTTGATTCTTGGCCCCCACCTTGCGTAGGGTGAGGCTCGCGTGCCTGAGGAGTTCTCTACCCCGGAGAGCGCAGGCAAGCCGCCTAGTTCGGCCGAGGTCCCCCGATCGACGCCGGAGCCGGGGACCCACGCGTTCCTGGGGTGAATCCGCGCTGCACCACGGGCGCGGTAGGGCACGTTCTTGGCCCGAACCCGTCAGCTCACCCGGTAGGCGTCGAGAACGCGAAGGAGACCGTCCCACGTGCGGAACGGCCGCAAGCTGTCGATGAAGGCAGCCATCGCCGCTGGCTCAGGAGTGGTTCTCGCCGCGACGCTCAGTGCGTCGCCGAGTGCAGCAGACCCCCAGGCGCCGAGCCTTGCAGAGGCCCAGCGCAAGGTGGCCAAGCTCAGCCACGAAGCCGAGCAGGCGAACGAGCGCTACCTCGAGCTCAAGACAGAGGTCGAGGGCGCCAAGAAGCAGATCAAGAAGCTCCGCGCGGACGTCAAGGTGCAGGAGTCCGAGGTCGACGGGGTCCGCAACGATCTCGCCAAGACCATCACCGACCGTCTTACCAGCTCGCCGATGGGCCCTACGACCCAGCTGCTCGCGAGCGGTGATCCCGACGAGTTCCTCAACGGCCTGGCGGCGCTGCAGTCGTACAACAGCACGCAGGCCGACCGCCTGGCAGCGTTCGAGCGCGAGGCCGACGAGCTGAAGGTGCGCCGCACGCAGCTCTCGTCCAAGCTCGAGGTCATCTCCGATGCCCAGGGCGAGATGAAGAAGCAGCAGGCGACCCTCGACAAGCGTGTCGCGGAGGCCGAGGCCGTGGTGGCGCGGCTGACGCCCGCGGAGCGCGAAGAGGTCTACAACGGCGATCACGGCGGCGGCACCTCGCGTGACGACGACCGTGCCTCGTCGAGCGCGCCCAAGGTGAACGCCTCCGGCCGCGCCAAGAAGGCGATCGACTTCGCGCTTGCGCAACTCGGTGAGCCCTACGTGTACGGTGCAGCGGGTCCGGGCAGCTGGGACTGCTCCGGTCTGACGATGGCCGCGTTCGGCGCAGCGGGCGTGTCGCTGCCGCACTCGTCGTCGGCGCAGTCGGGCATGGGCACGTCCGTGTCCCGCTCGTCGATGAGCCCGGGCGACCTCGTGTTCTACTACAGCCCGGTCAGCCACGTTGGCATCTACCTCGGTGACGGCAAGCTGGTCCACGCCCCGCGTCCCGGCCGCAGCGTCGAGGTCGTGTCGGTGGACGTGATGCCCGTGAGCGGAGTCCGTCGCGTCGGGTGACGCGCGTGCGGCACCGCGTCGGGTGACGCGCGTGCGGCAAGAGCCCCGGTCCACCTCGCGGTGGGCCGGGGCTTTGTCGTCACGCGGCCAGATGACGTGGCTACTGAGCAACCGACATCCGCAGGCACCGACGGCAGCCGCAGGCCCACCCGTACGTCGGTGCGGCAGCGTCCACGAGTGCGTGTGGGGTGGACGCCCAGCCCCACCAACGGCCGCACGCCAACGGTGCGCTCACCACGCAAGCAGATGCCGAGCTACTGGTAGAGGGACTCGACGTCGTCGCGGTGCTCGCGCATCACGACGTTGCGCTTGAGCTTGAGGGTCGGCGTCACCTGGCCGCCCTCCTCGGTCCAGTCGATCGGGAGGATACGGAACTTGCGGATCGACTCCGCGCGCGAGACGTGCGTATTGGCCTCGTCGACGGCCGTCTGGACCGCTGCGATGACGTCAATGTCCTCCGCGAGCTCCGCGATCGGGGTGTCGACAGCTCGGCCCTGCTGCTCCAGCCAGGGGCCGACCGCCTCGGCGTCGAGCGTGACGAGCGCGCCGACGAACGGCTTGCCCTCACCAACCACGACGGCCTGGCTGACCAGGACGTGGGCGCGGACGCGGTCCTCGAGCACGGCTGGGACGACGTTCTTGCCGCCTGCGGTGACGATGATCTCCTTCTTGCGACCCGTGATCGACACGAAGCCCTCGGCGTCGATCTCGCCGACGTCGCCGGTGTGGAACCAGCCGTCGGCGTCGATCGCCGTGGCGGTGGCCTCGGGGGCGTTCCAGTAGCCGCGGAAGACCTGGCCACCGCGGAACAGCAGCTCACCGTCCTCGGCGACACGCACCTCGGTGCCGGGGAGCGGGCGTCCGACGGTGCCGATCTTGGAGTCCTCGACGATGTTCGCGGCGAGCGCGGCGGTCGTCTCGGTGAGGCCGTACCCCTCGATGACGGTGATGCCGACGCCAGAGAAGAAGTGCGCGAGGCGTTCGCCGAGCGGGGCGCCGCCGGAGATGGCGTGCTCAACGTGGCCACCCATGGCCGTACGCAGCTTGGTGTAGACCAGCTTGTCGAACACGGTGTGCTTCGCCTTGAGCACCGGACCGATGCGCTTGCCGGACTCACGGGCACGGCTGTACGCGATGGCCGTGGAGGTCGCGAGGTCGAAGATCTTGCCCTTGCCCGAGGCATGGGCGTTCTGGCTGGCGCCGTTGTAGACCTTCTCGAAGACGCGCGGGACGGCCAGGATGAACGTCGGCTTGATCTCTGCCAGCTCGGGCAGGAGGTTCTTGACGTCGGGCGTGTGCGAGAGCCTGACGCCTGCGCGGATCGACCCGACCTCGATGATCCGGGCGAACACGTGCGCGAGCGGGAGGAACAGCAGTGTCACCGCGTCGTCACGGTCGAAGATCGCAGGCAGGATCTCGATGCAGCCGGCGAGCTCGAACATGAAGTTGGCGTGGGTCAGCTCGGCGCCCTTGGGCCGGCCGGTGGTGCCCGACGTGTAGATGATCGTCGCGAGGTCGGACGGTGCGACGGCGTCGCGGCGCGCGGCCACGTCCTCGTCGGAGATGCTCGCGCCGGACTCGGCGAGCCCGTCGAGGCCCTCGTCGATGCGCCAGAGCGTCTTGAGTGCGGGGAGGTGCTCGCGCGACTCCTCGACCCGCTTCGCGTGGACGTCGCTCTCGACGACGCAGCCGACAGAGTCGGAGTCGGCCAGGATCCAGGCGATCTGCTCGACCGAGGACGACTCGTAGATCGGGACGCTCACGGCGCCGATCCACCACAGCGCGTAGTCGACCTGGGTCCACTCGTAGCTGGTGCGCGCGAGGATGCCGATGCGGTCACCCGGTGCCACACCGGCAGCGATGAACCCCTTGGCGACGGCGACGACCTGGTCGTGGAACTGGGTGATCGTGAGGTCGACCCACGCGTCGTCCACCCGACGCTGGAAAGCGACCCGTCCCGGGTCCTTGTCCAGCCACGCCAGCACGTCGTTCGTGATGCTCCCGGTGCCCGGGACCTGGTATGTGGCCGGGGTTGCGTAGGTACGCACGCTGCCTCCGTTCAAGAATTACGGGTACGTCGAGAAGACGTACTTCCCCTCGGGCAGGTTACAGTCATCGACCGGAGCACCCCCAAAGGAGACCCGATGCCGGCCGTCGATGTGATCGACCAGACGTACGCGGCGGTTCCACCGTCGGCGTTGCGGAAGGTCCTCTGCGCCGAGGCCGCGTGGGGCGATGTGCTGGCCGACGTGCGGCTTGATTGCTTCGAGGACCGGGGTCTGCGGGGCAAGCGCTGGACGGTCTCACGTGGGCTCGAGGGCACTGCCGAGGTGTGGCTGGAAGAGGTCGCCGAAGGCACGGTGATCCATGTCTTCCTCCAGGCCGATCCGGCGGTCGCGCCGCGGTCGGAGCGGGCGCGCTCCGCGCTCGACCGGGCGTACCGGGTCCGGCTCAAGCGCTGGGTGACCGAGGTTCGCGACACCCTCGACGCCGACCGCGTGGTCGGAGCGGCTCCCGACCACGTCGAGCGCGAGCCGCGTGGGCGTGCCGGGGCCGACAGCACCGCGCGATAAGGTCGGGCCCAGCAACGATCGAGCAGGAGGCTCTCGATGACCGATCAGACGACCAGCGACATCGTGGTCGACGCGGAGCCCAGCGCGATCATGGCAGTCATCGCGGACTTCGCGACGTACCCGACCTGGGCGACCGGCGTGAAGGAGGCCCAGGTCGTCGCCCTCGACGAGTTCGGCGCCCGTGCGACGCAGGTCCAGTTCATCCTGGACGCGACGCCGATCCGCGACACCTACACGCTGGCCTACACCTGGGACGGCGACCACAAGGTCGAGTGGGAGATCGCCGAGCCGGGCGCGATGCTCAAGGGCATGGACGGTGCGTACGTCCTCGACGCGCTGGGCGGTGGGTCGACCCGCGTCACCTACCGGCTCGCCGTCGAGGTCTCGATCCCGCTCCTCGGCATGCTTCGGCGCAAGGCCGAGAAGGTCATCATCGACACCGCCCTCAAAGGTCTGAAGAAGCGCGTCGAGTCGACGCCGGAATGACCGTACGAGGCCGCGGGGTGACCCGCGTGGTGCTCCTGACGGGCAAGGGCGGAGTCGGCAAGACGACGACGGCGGCCGGTACGGCGGTGCTCGCCGGCGAGCGAGGCCTGCGGACGCTGGTGCTGTCGACCGACGCCGCGCACTCGCTCTCCGACGCGTTCGGCGTCTCGGCCGGAGGGTCGGCCGACGGCCACACGCCCGTGGCGGAGCGCGTGTGGATCCAGCAGGTCGACGCGCAGCGACGCTTCGAGGACTCGTGGGCGTCGATCCAGGACTACCTGCGGGCGGTCCTCGACGCCGCCGGCACCGACCCGATCACCGCCGAGGAGATCACCGTCCTCCCGGGTGCCGAGGAGGTGCTCGCGCTCCTGGCGCTGCGCGACGAGGTCGTCTCGGGCGCGTGGGACCTCGTGGTCGTCGACTGCGCCCCGACCGCCGAGACGCTCCGGCTCCTCGCGCTGCCGGAGGCGCTCGGCTGGTACCTCGACCGCCTCGCCACCTCCGGCAGCCGGGTCGTCCGGGCCGTGACACCGGCGCTCGCTCGCGCGGCGGGCGTACCGGTCCCCGAACCGAGGGTCGGTGAGGCCGTGCAGCGCCTGCACGCCGACCTGCGTGAGGTGCGGACGCTCCTGGCTGCTCCCACCTCGTCGGTGCGACTGGTGCTCACACCGGAGTCGGTGGTGGTCGCCGAGGCGCGCAGGGCGCTGACGACGTTGTCGCTGTACGGCTACACGGTCGACGGGGTGGTCGCGAACCGCGTCTTCCCCGACTCGGACGACGACAAGTGGCGCCGCACGTGGGCCGAGGCGCAGCGCGAGACCCTGGCCGACGTGGAGGCGTCCTTCGCGCCGCTCCCGGTGTGGCGCGCCGAGTACGCGCCGAGGGAGCCGGTGGGCGCAGCCGCCCTCGCCGAGCTGGCACGCGCCGCGTACGGGGAGTCCGACCCGGTCGCGGTCGTCGATGCGCCACCGCCGATGGACGTGGTGCGCCGCGGCGCCGAGGTCGAGCTGCGTCTGGCGCTGCCGTTCGCGACCGGGGGAGAGGTCGGGCTGACCCGTCACGGCGGCGATCTGGTGGTCACTGTGGGGTCGTACCGGCGGGTGCTGGCGCTCCCTTCGATGCTCACTAGGTACGCGGTCACAGGAGCGCACCTCGATGCCGGTCACCTCGCCGTACGGTTTGCACCGCCGCCCGAGACGCGGGCGACACCCTGAGCGATACCGTCGTGGTCGCGGCCCTCGGTAGGATCTGACGACCCCACCCGCGCTGCACCCCACCGGAATCCGTACGAGGAGAGGCATGACTGCACCGAGCGGCGGCGACGACGTCGGGACCCTGGCGCACGAGGCGATGAAGCTGGCCCGTGTGCTTGCCCAGCAGGCGACCGAGGGTCGGTTCGCCGCCGGTGGTGAGGCGAACGGTGACACGGACGGTGAAGCGGGCGCGATCCCGCACGAGCACCGTCCGGAGGTCTGTGACTACTGCCCGCTCTGCCAGCTGCTCACGGTCGTGCGCCATGCACGCCCCGAGGTGGCCGAGCACCTGGTCTCAGCGCTGACCTCGCTGACGCTCGCGGCTCGTGGTGTGGTGGAGTCGTGGGCAACGCCCCGAGAGGCGGGGGACGACGGCAAGCGTGCCGACGACCCGGTGGAGAACATCGATGTGGAGGACGGGCCATGGCAGTGACGGTCGGAGTCGACATCGGCGGGACGAAGATCGCCGTCGCGGTCGTCGACGAGCACGGCGCCGTCGTGGCCCACGACCGGCGCAAGACGCCGGCGACCGACCCCACGCTGATCGTCGACGCTGTCGCGGAGTCAGTCAACGCGCTCAAGCGCGACCACGACGTCGAGGCCGTGGGCGTCGGCGCCGCGGGCTTCGTCGATGCAGCCCGTCGTACGGTGCTGTTCGCCCCCAACATCAAGTGGATCGACGAGCCGCTGGCCGACCGCCTCGAGGCTCTGGTCGACCTCCCCGTCGTCATCGAGAACGACGCCAACGCCGCGGCGTGGGGCGAGTTCCGCTTCGGTGCGGGCGCCGACGTCGACGACATGCTGCTGGTCACGGTCGGCACCGGGATCGGTGGCGGCATCATCCAGGGCGGCCGCCTCGACCGCGGCGCCTTCGGCGTCGCGGGCGAGATCGGGCACCTGCGGATGGTCCCGGCGGGGATCCGCTGCGGCTGCGGCCAGTACGGCTGCTGGGAGCAGTACGCCAGCGGGCGCGCGCTCGTGCGAGAGACCCGCGACCGCATCAGCGCGCAGATCGATCTCGCGAAGCCGCTGGCCACGCTCGTCGACGGTGACGTCTCGCTGATCACCGGCCAGATGGTGACCGAGCAGGCGCAGAAGGGCGACCCGATGGCGATCGATCTGATCGCCGACGTCGGCCGCTGGCTCGGCGAGGGCATCGCGAGCCTCGCCGCGGTGATCGACCCGAGCGTGGTGGCGATCGGTGGCGGTGTCGCTCGCGCCGGCGACCTGCTGCTGGAGCCGGCACGGACGGCGTTCCTGCGGTCGTTGTCGGCCCCCGTCTACCGGCCGCAGGCGGCGTTGCGCCCCGCAAGCCTCGGCAACGATGCCGGCATGATCGGCGCAGCCGATCTGGCCCGGACACGGTGACGGGGAGCACGGATGGCTGAGCGTCTCTCGATCGGTATCGACATCGGTGGCACCCGGGTCAAGGCCGGCGTCGTCGACCTCGACGGGCACGTGCTCGAGCGCCTGAGCCGTGACACGCCGACCACGAGCCCGGCGGCGGTCCTCGACGCGATCGCGGGCATCGTGGCGAGGCTGCGCCAGCACCACCACGTCACCTCGGTCGGCATCGGTGCGGCGGGGTTCGTCGACGCGACACAGTCGACGGTCCTCTTCTCTCCCCACCTCGCGTGGAGGCACGAGCCGCTGCGCGACGCGGTGCAGCGGCGTACCGGCCTGTCGGTCCTCGTCGACAACGACGCCAACGCCGCCGCGTGGGCGGAGTGGCGCTTCGGCGCCGCCCAAAACGAGGAGGACATGGTCTGTCTGACCCTCGGCACCGGCATCGGCGGGTCGCTCGTGATCGACGGACGCCCTCACCGGGGCCGGTTCGGCATCGCCGGCGAGTTCGGACACATGATCGTGGTGCCCGACGGTCGGGCGTGCGAGTGCGGCAACCGAGGGTGCCTCGAGCAGTACGCGAGCGGAAACGCGCTGATCCGTGACGCTCAGGCGGCGGTGGAGCGCGGCGAAGTCTATGGCAAGCGACTGCTCGAGCGCGTCGACGGTGATGCCGACCGGGTGAACGGTCTTGTCGTGTCGGAGCTGGCGCGCGAGGGCGACGAGGACGCGATCCGATCGCTGCACGACGTGGGGACGTGGCTCGGGGTCGGGATCGCCAACCTGGCCGCGGCGTTCGACCCGGGCCTCTTCGTGGTCGGCGGAGGAGTGTCCGATGCCGACGACCTGCTGCTCGAGCCGGCACGGGCTGCCTTCCGACACACGCTGACGGGGCGCGGCTTCCGGCCGGAGGCGCTGATCGTCCGTGCACACCTGGGCAACGACGCGGGCATGATCGGTGCCGCCGACATGGCACGCACCGTCCGGCGCCGTGCGCGTCGAGGCCGCCGCAGGCGTCCCCTCACGGAGGGGTCGCTGGTGCGGCTCAGCGGTCGACGAGCGTGATCTCGAAGGCGTAGAGGTCGGGCCGGTACGCGTGCTCGCCGTACTCGACCGCGCGTCCGGCATCGTCGTATGCGGTGCGCTGCATGGTCAGCAGGGGAGCGCCTTTGCGCTCTGACAGGAGCCGTGCCTCCGTTGCGTCGGCGCGCCGGGCGCCGATCCGCTGCTTGGCGACCCGCATCCAGATCCCGGCGCTGCGCATCGCCGCATAGAGACCGACGTCGGTGAGGTCGATCTCGCCGAGGTCGAGCAGCGGCGCCGGGAGCAGGTTGTGCATGAGCGCGAGCGGCTCGTCGCCGATGTAGCGGACGCGCTCGAGGGACCACACGGGCGTGCCCGGCTCGAGCTGGAGCTCACGGGCCACATCCTCGCCGGCCTCGATGCGGTGCAGCCCGAGCACCTCCGTACGCGGGTCCTGCCCAGCGGCGGCGAGGTCGTCGTAAAGGCTGGTGAGCTCGACGGAGCGCCGGACCTTGCCGTGCACGACCTGGGTGCCGACCCCGCGCTTGCGGACGACCATGCCCTTGTCGACGAGGACCTGGATCGCCTGGCGGACCGTCGGGCGGGAGAGGCCGAGACGACCTGCGAGGGCGAGCTCGTTGTCGATCCGGTCGCCGGGCGCGAGCGTGCCGCTGACGATCGCCCCCTCGAGCTGCTCGGCGATCTGGAAGTACAGCGGCACCGGACTCGACCGGTCGAGCGAGATGTCTGGCCCAGCACCCATGCGAGAACTATAGGGCCAGTGGACGTAAGAACGTCTATATGTCCTGACAAAGTATTGACACCTTATGTGAGGGTCGCCACACTGACGGCATCAGGACGACCAGCGACAAAGGCAAGGTGGACATGATGCGTGGCCGGATCGCCGGGGCTCCGATCTCGTGGGGTGTGTGCGAGGTCGAGGGGTGGGGCCTCCAGCTGTCGAGAGAGCGTGTGCTCGACGAGATGCGGGAGGTGGGCCTCGAGGCGACCGAGTTCGGGCCGGAGGGCTGGCTTCCCGACGACCCGGTGGCCAAGGCCGCGGTGCTCCGCGAGCACGGTCTGCAGGCGGTCGGGGGCTTCCTGCCGGTCGTGCTCCACGACGCCGACTCCGACCCGACCGCCGCGTTCGACGCCTTCGCGGACGCGTGCGTCGCCGCCGGTGCCGGGGTCGTCGTCCTCGCCGCCGCGACCGGGGTGAACGGGTACGACGCGCGTCCCGAGCTGGGCGAGGCCCAGTGGGCGACCCTCTGTGCACGCTTGGACGCCTTGCACGACCGCGCCCAGGCCCGCGGGCTGGTCGCCGCCCTCCATCCGCACGTGGGGACGATGGTCGAGGGTGCCGAGGAGGTCGAGACCGTGCTGACCCGCTCGCGTGTGTCCCTGTGCGTCGACACAGGACACCTCATGGCGGCGGGCGCCGACCCGGTCCTGCTGACCAAGGAACACCCGGACCGCATCGCGCACGTCCACCTCAAGGACGTCGACGCGCAGCTGGCGAGCGACGTGCACGAGGGCCGCTCCACGTTCAGCGACGCCGTACGGGCTGGCCTGTTCCGCCCGCTCGGGCAGGGTGACGTCGACGTCGCAGGCCTCGTCGGGCTGCTCGAGACGCACGGCTACGACGGCTGGTACGTGCTGGAGCAGGACGTGATGCTGGACCACGAGCCGGAGGGCGAGGGCCCGCTCGGCGACGTCCGGGCGAGCCTCACCTACCTCGAGGGTGTCGCCCCGTGACGCCACACGAGACGACACCCTTCGAGGTGCTGACGATGGGCCGGGTCGGGGTCGACATCTATCCCGAGCAGGTGGGCGTGGGGCTGGAGGACGTGACGTCGTTCGCCAAGTTCCTCGGCGGCAGCGCGACCAACGTCGCGGTTGCCGCTGCGCGGCTCGGTCGCCGGTCGGCGGTGATCACCCGTACCGGCGACGATCCCTTCGGCCGGTTCGTGCACCGGGCGCTCGACGGCTTCGGCGTCGACGACCGGTTCGTCACCTCCGTCGCCGGTCTTCCGACCCCGGTCACGTTCTGCGAGATCTTCCCTCCGGACGACTTCCCGCTGTACTTCTACCGCCTCCCGACCGCTCCCGATCTCCAGATCCGCGCCGACGAGCTCGACCTCGACGCCGTACGCGCGGCAGACGTGTTCTGGGTGACCGTGACGGGTCTGTCCGAGGAGCCGAGCCGGGAGGCGACGCTGACCGCGCTCGAGGCGCGCGGCGGGCGTGGCGTGACGGTGCTCGACCTCGACTACCGGCCGATGTTCTGGGCGTCGGCGGACGAGGCGAGCGCGCAGGTCGCCCGCGCGCTGCCGTACGTGACCGTGGCCGTCGGCAACCGCGAGGAGTGCGAGGTCGCGGTCGGCGAGTCCGACCCGGAGGCCGCGGCGAAGGCGCTGCGCGACGCCGGCGTGGGTCTGGCGGTCGTGAAGCAGGGGCCGGCCGGAGTGCTCGGCACGGAGGGCCGCGAGCACGTCATCGTGCCGCCGGTGCCCGTCGAGGTGGTCAACGGCCTCGGCGCCGGCGACGCGTTCGGGGGTGCGCTGTGCCACGGGCTGCTGGAGAGGTGGGACCTGCGACGGACGCTGTCGTTCGCGAACGCCGCCGGCGCGTACGTCGCCGGGCAGCTGGCCTGCGCCGACGCGATGCCGGACGTCGCGCAGGTCACGACGATGCTGGGCGGTCACGCATGAGCACGCGCGTGACCGGATCCACCGTCGCCGAGCTCGTCGACGCCCGGGTCCGCGACCCGGAGTGCATCGGACGCCTTGCCGAGGAACGGCGCCGGCCTGACAGTCTCGTCGGCCAGACCGGCCGGCTCCTGCTCGTCGCCGCGGACCATCCCGCCCGTGGCGCGCTGCGGGCCGGCGACGACCCGTTGGCGATGGGCGACCGTGCCGTGCTGCTCGACAGGGTGGTCCGGGCGCTGGAGCGGCCCGGCGTCGACGGCTTCCTCGGGACGGCCGACCTCGTGGACGACCTGCTGCTGATGGGGGTGCTGGAGGACAAGGTCGTCTTCGGATCGATGAACCGTGGCGGCCTCGCGGGCACCGCGTTCGAGATCGACGACCGCTTCACCGGGTACGACGCGGCCTCGATCCGCCGGGCAGGTCTTCAAGGCGGCAAGATGCTGCTGCGCATCGATCCGTCGGACCCCGCTACGGTGCGAACGATGGAGGCGTGCGCACGAGCGGTCGACGACCTCGCCGCACACCGGCTGACGGCGATGGTCGAGCCGTTCCTCTCGCACCGCGACGAGCGGGGGCGGATCCGCAACGATCTCACGACCGAGGCGGTCGTACGGTCGGCGACCGTGGCCGCCGGGCTCGGAGGGACCTCGTCGCGGACCTGGCTGAAGCTGCCGGTCGTCGACGACATGGACGCGGTCCTCGCCGCCACCACGCTGCCGGTCGTCCTGCTCGGTGGCGAGGTGTCGTCGGACCAGGGGGCGCAGTTTGCCGCGTGGTCCAAGGCGCTCGCCAGTCCCCAGGTCCGGGGGATGGTCGTCGGCCGCTCGCTGCTGTACCCGCCTGACGGCGACGTCGAGGCAGCCGTGGACGCCACGGTGGAGATGATCTCCCGATGAGCGGGCGCGTTCTGCACAGCGCCCGCGAGGGGCAGGTCGCGCTCGACGTGACGCCGGAGAGCGCCGGGTGGGGCTTCAGCGGCCTGCGCGTCCTGCGGCTCGCACCGGGGGAGTCGTATGACGCCGCGACCGGGGACGCCGAGGTGCTGGTGCTCGCCCTGGCCGGCTCGTGCCGGGTGCGGTGCGGCGACGACGAGCTCGTCGTCGCCGGACGGCCGGACGTGTTCGCGGGGCCGAGCGACTTCGTCTACGTCCCGAGAGGGGCAGACGTCACGATCGTGAGCGAGAACGGCGGCCGGTTCGCGCTCGCCTCGGCCCGATGCGACCGTACGCTCCCGTTCCGTCGCGTGGCCGCCGCCGACGTCCCGGTGGAGTTGCGGGGAGCCGGGAGCGCCAGCCGCCAGGTCCACAACCTGTGCCTGCCCGGCACGTTCGAGGCTGACCGGCTGATCGTCTGCGAGGTGCTGACGCCTGCCGGCAACTGGTCGTCGTACCCGCCGCACAAGCACGACGAGCAGGGCGAGCACGAGAGCGAGCTGGAGGAGATCTACTACTTCGAAGTCGCCGACGGGCCGAACGGGCCTGGCCTGGGCTACCAGCGCGTGTACGGCCATGACGGGGCGCCGATCGACGAGCTCGCCGAGGTGCGCTCGGGCGACGTCGTCCTCATCCCGTACGGCTGGCACGGTCCGTCGATGGCCGCACCCGGGTACGACCTCTACTACCTGAACGTGATGGCGGGCCCGGGAGACGAGCGGGCGTGGCTGATCAGCGACGACCCGCAGCACGCCTGGGTGCGCGACACCTGGGCAGACCAGCCCATCGACCCCCGGCTCCCGAAGGGAGGACCCCGATGAGCACGACCCGACTGACCGTCGCCCAGGCCCTCGTCCGGTTCTTGGAGGCGCAGCACGTCGAGCGCGACGGCGAAGAGAACGCGTTCTTCGCCGGCTGCTGGGGCATCTTCGGCCACGGCAACGTCGCCGGGATCGGCGAGGCCCTGCTCGAACGGGAGCTCTCCGGCGACCCGTCCCACCTGCGCTACCTGCAGGGCCGCAACGAGCAGGCGATGGTCCACGCGAGCGTCGCGTACGCCCGGCAGCGTGACCGCATGGCCGCCTTCGCGGTGACGGCGTCGGTCGGACCGGGCGCGACCAACATGGTCACCGGTGCCGCGCTCGCGACGATCAACCGCCTGCCGGTGCTGCTCCTGCCGGGAGACGTCTTCGCGACCCGCGTCGCGAACCCGGTGCTGCAGGAGCTCGAGGACCCGACCAGCATGAAGGCCTCGGTGAACGACACCTTCCGACCCGTCTCGCGCTACTGGGACCGCATCGAGCGCCCCGAGCAGCTCCCGTCCGCGCTGCTCGCCGCGATGCGGGTCCTTACCGACCCGGCCGACACCGGCGCGGTCACGCTGTGCCTGCCGCAGGACGTGCAGGCCGAGGCGTACGACTGGCCCGACGCGCTGTTCGAGCGGCGGGTCTGGCACATTGCGCGGCCGCTCCCCGAGCCGAGCCTCGTCGCGCAGGCGGCCGTGCTGATCCGCTCGGCGCAGCGCCCGCTCCTGGTCGCGGGCGGTGGCGTCCTCTACGCAGGTGCCGACGACGCGCTCCGTACGTTCGCCGAGGCGACCGGCATCCCAGTGGCGGAGACGCAGGCGGGCAAGGGCTCGCTCCCGTACGACCACCCGCAGGCGGTCGGCGCGATCGGGGCGACCGGGACGGAGGCCGCGGACGCGCTCGCGAACGAGGCCGACCTCGTCCTCGGTGTCGGGACGCGGTGGAGCGACTTCACCACCGCGTCGCGGACGGTGTTCGCCCACCCCGACGTCCGGTTCGTCAACCTCAACGTCGCCGCCGTCGACGCGCACAAGCACGCCGGTCTCTCGCTGGTCGCGGACGCCCTTACCGGGCTGGAGGCGTTGACCGATGCGCTCTCGGGGTGGCGCGCACCCGCTGAGCACACCGCCGACGCGACCGAGCGGGCCCGCGCCTGGGACGCGGTCGTCGAGGAGGCGTACGGGCTCGACCACGAGCCGCTGCTCGCCCAGTCGGCCGTGATCGGGGTCGTCAACGAGGGGACGGATCCGCGCGACGTGGTGGTGTGCGCGGCGGGCTCCATGCCGGGCGACTTGCACAAGCTGTGGCGTACGCGCGACCGCAAGGGTTACCACGTCGAGTACGGCTACTCGTGCATGGGATACGAGATCGCAGGCGGTCTCGGCGTCAAGCTGGCGGCCGACGACGCGGGCGATCCGCGCGATGTCGTCGTCATGGTCGGTGACGGCTCCTACCTCATGATGAGCACCGAGCTGGTCACCGCGGTCGCCGAGGATGTCAAGATCGTCGTCGTGCTCGTTCAGAACCACGGCTACGCGTCGATCGGTGCGCTCTCGGATTCGTTGGGCTCGCACCGGTTCGGCACGCGCTACCGCTACCGGACGCCGTCCGGGCTCGACGGCGGCCGCCTCCCGGTCGACCTGGCGGCGAACGCCGCGTCGCTCGGCGCGGACGTCATCTCCGCGAAGAGCCTCGACGACCTGCGTGCGGCCCTGCGCAGTGCCAAAGCCTCGACGCGGACCACCGTGATCCACGTCGAGACAGACCCGCTCGTCCCGGCACCGGACAGCCCGGCCTGGTGGGACGTGCCCGTCGCGGAGGTGTCGACCCTCGACGCGACCCGCGAGGCCCGCGCGACGTACGACGCGCACAAGCAGAACCAGCGTCACCATCTCGAACCTCACAGAAATCAAGGAGATCGCCTGCCATGAACAGATTCAGACTCTTCGGAGTCGTCGCGGCTGCCACCCTCGCGCTGACCGCGTGCAGCGGGACGGGCCAGGACGACGACGGCGCCTCGGGCAACAAGGGGGACTTCACGTACGCCGTCATCACGCACTCCAGCGCGGGCGACGCGTTCTGGGACCGCGTCAAGTCCGGCACTGAGCAGGCCGGCGACGACTACGGCGTCACCGTGCAGTACGACAGCGACCCGGACCCGGCCGGCCAGTCGCAGAAGATCGACGGAGCGGTCGCCGACAAGGTCGACGGCATCGTCGTCTCGATGGCCAACCCTGACGGTCTGGAGACGAGCATCAAGGCGGCCGTCGCGGCCGGCATCCCGGTGGTGACGATCAACTCGGGCGTCGACCGTTTCCAGGAGTTCGGCGCGATCACCCACGTCGGCCAGAGCGAGACGATCGCCGGCCAGGCGGTGGGCCAGCGACTCAAGGACGAGGGCCTGTCCAACGTGGTCTGCGTGATCCAAGAGGCGGGCAACGTCGGCCTCGAGGAGCGCTGCAAGGCGGTGGGGGAGACCCTCGGCGGCAAGGTCGAGAACCTTCAGGTCGACGGCACCGACGACGCCGCCGTCCAGGCGAGCATCACGTCGAAGCTGCAGGCCGACTCCTCCATCGACGGCGTCCTCACCCTCGGCGGCCAGTACGCGATCGACGCGGTCGGCGCCGTCGAGCAGGCGGGGAGCGCCGCGAAGGTCGCCACCTTCGACCTTTCCGAGGACGTGATCACCAACGTCCAGGACGGCAAGATCCTCTTCGCCGTCGATCAGCAGCCGTACGTCCAGGGCTACCTCGGCGTGACGACGCTGTACCTGAAGGATCTCAACGGCAACGATGTCGGCGGTGGCCAGCCGGTCAACTCCGGACCCGCGTTCGTCACGCAGGAGAATGCCGACGACGTGCTCGAGTTCGCGAAGAACGGCACGCGCTGACGTGCCCGGTGGGGCCCCGGTCGGGGGAACGGGGCCCCACCACCCCCGCAGCCACCGCGACAGGAGAAGGACGATGGCGACAGCTACCGCACAACCAGACGAACGGCTCGCCACGACAGGTCCGGTGGCGCGGCTCCTCAAACGCCCTGAGATCGGCGCGCTCATCGCCGCGCTCGTGGTGTTCCTCTTCTTCGCGCTAACGACGGAGACTTTCGCCACCCCCGCAGGAGCCAGCACGTGGCTCCAGACGTCGTCGACGATCGGCATCATGGCGGTCGCCGTCGCGCTGCTGATGATCGGTGGCGAGTTCGACCTCTCGGCCGGCGTCATGACGGGCTTCACAGGGCTCACGGTCGGGGTTCTCACCACGCACTGGGGGCTGAACATCTGGGTCGCGATCGTGGTGGCCCTGGTCCTCGCGCTGGCGGTGGGCGCCCTCAACGGCTTCATGGTGATGAAGACCGGCCTGCCGAGCTTCATCGTCACGCTCGGCACGTTCTTCGTGCTCCAAGGCATCGACCTCGCGCTCGTGAAGCTGATCATCGGACAGGTCGCGATCCAGGGGATGTCCAACGTCCCCTTCTACGCCCAGCCGCAGAAGATCTTCGGGTCGACCTTCTCCGTGGGCGGCGCCACCATCCACGTCTCGGTGCTCTGGTGGATCGCGGTCACGATCATCGCGTCGTGGGTGCTCATGCGGACCCGCGCAGGCAACTGGATCTTTGCGGTCGGGGGAGCACAGTCCGCCTCGCGCCAGGTCGGCGTGCCGGTGTTCCGGACCAAGATCGGGCTGTTCATGACCACTGCCTTCGCCGGCTGGCTGGTCGGGATGCTGGTCCTGTTCCGGACGTCGACCGTGCAGAGCAACACGGGCATCGGCCAGGAGTTCATCTACATCATCTGCGCGGTCGTCGGCGGATGCCTGCTCACCGGCGGGTACGGATCGGCGATCGGCGCCGCCCTAGGGGCCCTCATCTACGGGATGGTCAACCAGGGCATCCCGTACTCCGGCTGGGACAGCAACTGGCTGAAGGCGGTCCTCGGCGTGATGCTCCTGGGGGCGTGCCTGATCAACAACTGGGTTCGCAAGAGGGCGGAGAACGCACGATGAGCAGCGCGGGCAAGCAGCAGGAGAGCACGAGCGTCACCACGAGCGCGCCGCCCCCTCCCGGGACGACGATCATCGAGGTCCGCGACATCGGCAAGCACTACGGCAACATCAACGCGTTGAGCGACGTCTCGACGACCGTGAAGGCCGGTGAGGTGACATGCGTCCTCGGCGACAACGGCGCGGGCAAGTCGACGTTCATCAAGATCCTCGCCGGAGCGCACGAGCACTCCGAGGGGACGCTTCTCGTCGACGGCATCGCGCGCCAGTTCGCGAGCCCGCGCGCTGCGCTCGCCCTCGGCATCGCGACGGTCTACCAGGACCTGGCGGTCGTGCCGTTGATGCCGGTGTGGCGCAACTTCTTCCTCGGGTCGGAGCCGACGAAGGGGGTGGGCCCTCTGAGGCGGCTCGACATCGACCTCATGAAGCGCACCACCAAGAAGGAGCTCGCCGACATGGGCATCGACCTGCGCGATGTCGATCAGCCCATCGGCACGCTGTCCGGCGGCGAGCGTCAGTGCGTCGCCATCGCCCGGGCGGTCTACTTCGGGGCGCGGGTGCTGATCCTCGACGAGCCCACCGCCGCCCTCGGCGTGAAGCAGTCTGGCGTGGTCCTCAAGTACATCGCGAAGGCCCGTGAGCGCGGCCTCGGCGTCGTGTTCATCACGCACAACCCGCACCACGCGTACCCGGTCGGAGACCGATTCGTCCTGCTGCGCCGCGGACGCAGCATGGGTGACTTCCCGAAGTCTGAGATGACGCTCGACGAGCTGACCGCGATGATGGCCGGCGGCGCCGAGCTGGAGGCGCTGGGCCACGAGCTGAGCCGCGACCTCGGTGCCGACTCGGCGATCGCGCAGGAACTGGTCGCCGATGCCGCCGGGGTCGAGGCGGCGATCGACACCCCCACCGAGCCGGAAGGGCGTACGCGCGCATGACGCACGACCTGCGGGTGGCGGTGGTCGGGTTCGGGTGGATGGGCCAGGCCCACGCCCGCGCCTACGCGCGGCTCCTCCACCACTACCCGGACGCGCCGCGGCGGCCACGCCTCGTGGCAGTGGCCGACACCGCCGACGACGACCGGCTCGCACGCGCCGCTGCCGCATACGGGTTCGAGCGGACCTACGCCGACTGGCGCGACCTCCTCGAGCGCGAGGACGTCGACGTCGTGTCGGTGACGGGGCCGAACGACATCCACGCCGAGGTCGGTGTGGCCGTCGCCGAGGCAGGCAAGCACCTCTGGATCGAGAAGCCGGCCGGACGGAGCGCCGACGAGACCCGCGCGATCGGCGCGGCGGTGGACGCGGCCGGCGTGCAGTCGGCGGTCGGGTTCAACTACCGCAACGCGCCGGCGGTCGAACGTGCCAAGGAGCTCGTCGAATCGGGCCGGCTCGGCACGCTGACGCACGTCGACGTCCGCTTCGTCTCCGACTACGCCGCGCACCCGCAGGGCGCGCTCACCTGGCGCTTCCAGGACGCGTACGCCGGCTCCGGTGTCCTCGGCGACCTCGTCAGCCACGCGACGGACCTGGCCCGCTTCGTCGTCGGCGACATCGCCGAGCTCGTCGCCGACGATGCGCGGTTCATCCCTCAGCGTCCGCCCTCGGTCGGGGCGGCGTCGCACTTCGCGCGCGGCGGCGAGGGGCCGCTCGTCGACGTCGAGAACGAGGACTACGTGGGCGCGCTGCTCCGCTTCGCCGGCGGCGCGCGCGGGACGCTCTCGTCGAGCCGCGCGTCGGTGGGCGAGCAGTGCACGTACGGCATCGAGGTGCACGGCACGAAGGGCGCGCTCGCCTGGGACTTCCGCCGGATCGGCGAGCTCCGGGTGTGCCTCGACCAGGACTACCAGGACGCCTCGTACGCGACCTGGTTCGTGAGGCCGGGCGACGGTGAGCTCGGCGCCTTCCAGCCCGGCGCCGGCATCGCGATGGGCTACGACGACCTCAAGGTGATCGAGGCCGAGCGCCTCGTACGGTCGATCGCCGACGGCAAGCCGCACGGTGCGACGATCCACGACGCGGTCGTCGCTGCGCAGACGATCGACGCCATGCGTGCGTCGCTCGCAGAGCGCCGGTGGGTGACACTGTGACGGCCGCGCTGCGGGTCGGGGTCGTCGGTGCAGGGGCGATGGGCGCCGACCACGTCCGTACTCTGACGACGGCCGTTCCCGGCACCGCCGTGACGAGGGTCTACGACCGCGACACCGCGCGAGCCGAGCAGCTGGCGCAGCCGGCTGGCGGCGAGGTCGCGGCGTCGGCCGAGGAGCTGATCGGGTCCGACGAGGTCGACGCCGTCATCATCGCCTCGCCGGACATGACCCACGCCGACCTCGCCGTGGCCTGCATCTCCGCGGGCAAGCCCGTGCTGTGCGAGAAGCCGCTGGCCGTCACCGCGCAGGACGCGCTCCGCGTCGTCGAGGCCGAGGTCGCTGGGGGCCGACGGCTGGTCCAGGTCGGCTTCATGCGCCGGTACGACCCCGGCTACGCGCGGTTGAAGGAGACGGTGACCTCTGGCGTGCTCGGCGACGTGCGGGTCGTGCACAACGTGCACCGCAACGCCTCCAGCGCCACGAGCGCGACCGGACCCGGCATCATCACCGGGTCGATGATCCATGAGCTCGACACGGTCGCCTGGCTGCTCGACGACGAGGTCGTCGGCATCCGGGTCGAGTCGCCGGTGCGCGACGGGCTCCCCGACCCCCAGCTCGCGATGCTGGAGATGGCCGGGGGAGCGCTCGCGACGGTCGAGGTCTTCGTCAACGCCGGCTACGGGTACGACGTCCGCTGCGAGGTCGTCGGCACGACCGGCACGGCCTCCCTCGTCCCGACCCCCGCGGTCAGCACGAGGATCGCCGGCGTCGAGGGCGTCGAGGTCGCGCGCGACTTCGTGGTCCACTTCGCCGACGCCTACCGGCACGAGCTGGCGGCGTGGGCCCGTGCCGCGCGCGCCGGCGGGGTCGACGGTCCGACCGCGTGGGACGGCTATCTCGCGAACGTCGTCGCCGAGGCCGGGGTCGCCGCGCTCCTCGGCGGCAGCCGCCAGGCCGTGGTCAGCGCGACGCGCCCCGACCTGTACGCCCGGGGCGACCGATGAGCGCGGTCCGCATCGGGCTGATCGGTGCCGGACGGATCGGAGCGGCCCACGCCGAGACCCTCGCCCGCAGGGTCCACGGGGCCGATCTCGTCGCCGTGGCCGACCCGCGTCCCGGCGTTGCGGCGGCACTGGCCGAGTCGCTCGGCGCACGGGGCGAGACCTCCGCGGAGGCCGTGATCGGCGCCGACGACGTCGATGCGGTCGTGATCGCGGCGTCGTCGACCGCGCACACGGCCCTCGTGGTCGCCGCCGCGCAGGCCGGCAAGCACGTGTTCTGCGAGAAGCCGGCGGGCATGACGCTCGCCGAGATCGACCAGGGGCTCGCGGCGACGGCTGCGGCGGGCGTGGTGTTCCAGGTCGGGTTCAACCGGCGCTTCGCCCGCGACTTCCGTGCCGCTCACGAGGCGATCGGCGACGGCGCGATCGGCAGTGTGCGGATGATGCGGTCGCTCACCCGCGACCCCGGGGACGGCCCGGCCGACCCCGGTGCGGTGCCGCCGTGGACGATCTTCACCCAGACGCTCATCCACGACTTCGACACGCTGAACTGGCTCAACCCCGGCGCGCGCGCCGTCGACGTGCTCGCGACGGCAGACGCGCTGGTGGCGCCCGACTTCAAGGCCTCCGGGCTGCTGGACTCCGCCGTCGTGGTGATCCGCTACGACAACGGAGCGATCGCCACCGCCGAGGCGAGCTTCGCCGCGGCGTACGGCTACGACGTACGGGGCGAAGTCCTGGGCTCGGCGGGCATGGTGACTGCGGGCGACGGCGCCTCGTCGTCGATGCGGCTGCACGTCGCGTCCGGGCGCCTGGCCGGTACGGCGCGCGGTGACGTCGAGCTGCTCGGCGACGCGTACGCGGCCGAGCTCGCCGAGTTCGTCGCCGCGGTGCAGGAGGGGAGGGCCCCGTACGTCACCGGGGCCGACGCGCGCGCCGCCCTCGCGATCGCGCAGGCGTGCATCGCGTCGATGCGCTCCGACGCTCGCGTCGAGGTCGACAAGGGGCTCCCGGCGTGACCTTCACCCTCGCCGTCTGCTCGGAGATGGTCTATCTCGACCTGCCCCACCTCGAGCGGGTGCGCACGATCCACGACGCCGGGTTCGCGGTCGAGATCTGGGACTGGACGAGCAAAGACGCGGCCCTGCTCGCCGGCACCGGCGCACGCTTCACGTCGATGACCGGCTACGTGAGCGGCGACCTGGTCACGCCCGACGGCGCCGACGAGCTGCTGCGTACGGCGGCCGAGTCGATCCCGTTCGCGCACGCGATCGGCTGTCCCACGCTCAACATCCACGGCACCGGCCTCGGCGACGGAGGCATCCCCGTACGCCCGGTCGAGGTCGTCACCGGCGAGATGTGGCTGTCGGCGCTGCGCACGCTCGAGCGGGTCGCCGCGCTCGCCGAGCGCGAGGGCGTGACGTACGTGCTCGAGAACCTCAACACCGAGGTCGACCACCCGGGCACGCCGTTCGGCCGGGCCGCAGACACGCTCGCGCTGGTGCGGGCCGTTGGCAGCGACCACCTCAAGATGAACCTCGACCTCTACCACGCACAGATCGGCGAGGGGAATCTCGTCGAGCTCGTCCGCAGGGCGGCCCCGTACGTCGGTGAGGTGCAGGTCGCCGACGTGCCGGGCCGCTGCGAGCCCGGCACCGGCGAGGTCCGGTGGTCGTACGTCGCCCAGGAGCTGGCCGCCACGGGCTACGACGGCGTGGTCGCCCTGGAAGCCTGGGCCTCAGGCGGCTCCGACCTCGCGCTCGAGCGCTTTCGTGAGGCGTTCACGGTGGAGTGAGGGTCAGAGGACAGCGCCGTGGTCGGGGTCGTCACCGCGATTGTGGTCGCCACGGCGTACGAGCAGCACGAGCAGGCCCGCCACGAACGCCACGACCGCGGCGCCCGGGATGACGCCGGGGACCGGGGCGCCGACGACCGCGAGCACGAACAGCAGCGCCGGCCCGCCGATCAGCCCCGCCCACGCGGCGCGGGTCCAGCGGTCGCCCGGCGGCAACGGCTCGGGCTCCGGCGGCACGAAGTCGCCGTCCTGCCAGGCGTCGTCATCCTCCTCGTCCGGCAGCGGGTCGGACCAGCGCGGCTGGAACACCTCCTGCGCGCCCGCCGGTGGCGCCAGCGCGTTGGTCGCGCTCGTGTCGGGTGGGTCCTCGTCGGCGTCGGGGAGCGAGAGCTCCAGACCTGCCACGATCCGCTCGAACTCCTCGTCGTCGGAGGTCGATCCGCTCATCGGGCCGGATCACTCTCCTGCGGGCTGGGGCTGGGGCTGGTGTGGCGGGCGATGAACGCCGCCGACTCCTGCCAGATCCGATCGGCGTCGTGGTCGAGCGTCGCCACGTGATAGCTGTCCTCCAGGACGACCTCGACCGCCACCGCCGAGGAGACCCCGGCGAGGACGATCCGGGCGGACGACGGGTCGAGCACGTGGTCGTCCACGGAGCGGAACAGCAGCAAGGGCTGCATGACGCGGTGCAGGTTGGCGCGGACGTCGGCCCACAGCCTCGTCTGCGACCACAGAGCGTGCAGCGGCGTACGGTCGTAGCCCGACTCGTCCACCCCGGCCTTCTTGATGTCGTTGCCGATGCCGGGGAGCGACGGGACCACGTGGCGCAGGACGGGGAGCGCGGCGAGCCGGCGATCGACCAGGTTGACCGCCGGGTTCACCAGGACGATCGCGTCGACGTCGGAGGGGCGTTGCTCGGCGAGCCGCAGCGCGAGCGCGCCGCCCATCGACAGGCCGGCGACGGCGACGTGGTCGCAGCGGCTCCGCAGGTCGTCGAGCGCGCGGTCGACGTCGGCGTACCAGTCCTCCCAGCGTGTGCGGTTGAGCTCCTGCCACGTCGTGCCGTGGCCAGGCAGCCGCGGCACGCGCACGGTGAACCCCTGCGAGGCGAGGTGACGTGCCCATGGCGTCATTGAGGCGGGCGACCCGGTGAACCCGTGGCAGAGCAGCACACCGGCCCGGCCGCTGTCGAGTGCCAGCGGGTGCGCGAGCGGGTGCAGCATGGGGGCTTGAGCCATACCTCCATCTTCTCCCACGGGGCCCCGTCCGTGCCAGGGGATCGCCACCTCCGGCGACCTCGAGGAGCGGCCGACGGGTGCAGTCCTCGCCAGCGGACGGCTCGCGCAATGTACGCTTTCGCTGATCGAGAGGGGAAGTCTTGCTCTACTGGCTGCTCAAGTTCGTAGTCCTAGGCCCGGTGCTGAAGGTCGTGTTCAGGCCGGAGGCCTCGGGGACGGAGAACGTGCCTGCCGAGGGGCCGGTGATCATCGCGAGCAACCACCTCTCCTACAGCGACTGGCTGTTCATGCCCCTCGTCGTGCCGCGCCGGGTGACGTTCGTCGCCAAGGCGGAGTACTTCACGAGTCCCGGCATCAAGGGCTGGTTCCAGAAGACGTTCTTCTCCTCCACCGGGCAGGTCCCGATCGACCGTACGGGCGGGCGTGCCTCTGAGGGGGCCCTGCGCACCCAGTTGCGTCTGCTGTCCAAGGGCGAGGTCTGCGGGATCTACCCCGAGGGCACGCGCTCGCCGGACGGGCGTCTCTACCGCGGCCGTACGGGCGTCGCGCGGCTCGCGCTGGAGTCCGGCGTGCCGGTGATCCCGGTCGCGGTGACGGGCACCAACATCGTCGCGCCTCCGGGCAAGATCTTCGGCCGCTACACCCGTCCGAGCGTGCGCTTCGGCGAGCCGCTGGACTTCAGCCGGTACGAGGGGATGGCCGACGACCGCTACATCCTCCGCGCGATCACCGACGAGATCATGTACGAGATCATGCGGCTCTCGGGTCAGGAGTACGTCGACACGTACGCCTCGCGGTCGCGCAAGGCGGAGCCCGAGGCCGCGGCGGAGCCCGACGTCCACGAGCTCCCGAAGGCGTCGTAGGGACCAGCGCGATGGACCGCGTCACGCGCGCCGCGCAGCAGGTGGACGACCAGTTCTATCGTGTCCTCACGGTGCTGCGGGCGGTCACGCTCGTCTATGCGGTCGGCGTCAACGCGGCCCGGTGGCGCGACTTCGAGCACCCGGTCACGGCCTGGGTGCTGATCGGCGTGATGGTCGTGTGGTCCGGCGTCGTCACCTGGCTGTACGAGCCGCGTCATCGCACGTCGTGGGTGTTCATCGTCGACATGCTCGTCACGCTGGCGCTGCTGCGTTCGACCCAGTACGTCCACACGCCCGAGATGCTGGCCGAGCACACGTTCACCCTGACGACGTACTGGGTGACGACCGTCGTGCTGTGCTGGGCGGTGCGCTGGGGCGTGACCGGAGGCCTCCTCGCGACGGCGATCGTGCAGAGCGTCGACGTCACGATGCGCCCGACGGTCAACTCGTCGACGGTCGGCAACATCTTCCTCATGGTGCTGGCGGCCATGCTCGTCGGCTACTGCGCCCACGCGCTGCGCGTCTCGGCCGTACGACGCGTCGAGGCCGAGCGGGCCGCGGCGATGGCGACCGAGCGTGAGCGGCTGGCCCGCGCCGTCCACGACGGCGTCCTGCAGATCCTCGCGCTCGTCCAGCGCAGGGGCGCCGAGATCGGTGGCGACGCGGCCGAGCTGGGACGCCTGGCCGGCGAGCAGGAGCTCGCGCTGCGTAGCCTGATCCAGTCGCGGGCACGTGAGGAGTCCGCCAGCGACGGGGAGATGACCGACCTCGGGCGCGCGCTCGACGGGCTCGCCGAGCCGAAGGTCAGCGTCGCGACGCCGAGCCGGCCGGTGACGATGCCGGCGGCGACGGTGGGGGAGATCGTGGCCGCCGTGCTGGCCTGCCGCGCCAACACCCTCGTCCACGGTGGCGCGGAGGCCTCGACCTGGATCCTCCTCGAGGCTGAGAGCGACAGGGTCGTCGTGAGTGTCCGCGACGACGGTCCCGGCATCCCCGAAGGTCGCCTGGAGCGGGCGGAGGCAGAGGGCAGGCTCGGTGTCGCGGCCTCGATCCGCGGCAGGCTCCGTGACCTCGGCGGCAAGGCAGTCCTGGTCGACACGGCTGGTCATGGATGCGAGTGGGAGCTCGTCGTCCCGCTCCAGCGTGTGCCCGGCGCTGCCTCGGCACGGTAATGTGCCGCGCATGGTACGAGTGATGGTCGTCGACGACCACCCGTTGTGGCGTGAAGGCGTGGCCCGCGACCTGACGGAGGCTGGACTCGAGGTCGTGGCCACCGCGGCGACCGGCACCGAGGCGATCAACCGGGTGGTCGCCACCCGGCCCGAGGTGCTGCTGCTCGACCTCAACATCCCGGCGCCCGACGGCGTCGAGGTGACCGCGCAGCTGACCCAGCGCGGTCTCGACACCAAGGTGCTCGTCCTGAGTGCCTCGGGCGAGCAGCAGGACGTGCTCGACGCCGTGAAGGCCGGTGCCAGCGGCTATCTCGTGAAGTCGGCGTCGCGTGAGGCTCTTCTCGACGCCGTCCAGGCCGTCGCCCGCGGTGAGAGCGTCTTCACGCCCGGCCTCGCGGGGCTCGTCCTCGGCGAGTACCGCCGCCTCTCGGAGGCGCCGCCGGCCGACGAGCCCGACGCGCCGCGGCTGACCGACCGCGAGACCGAGGTGCTGCGCCTGGTCGCCAAGGGCCTCACCTACAAGCAGATCGCCGAGCGGCTGGTCCTGAGCCACCGCACGGTCCAGAACCACGTGCAAAACACGTTGCGCAAGCTCCAGCTCCACAACCGGGTTGAGCTCGTGCGCTACGCCATCGAGCGCGGGCTCGACGAGTAGCGTCCGGAGGGGGCTGGCGCGGACGGGAGGGCGCGATGCGCATCGGAGTACTCACGGGCGGCGGGGACTGCCCCGGCCTGAACGCCGTCCTTCGGGCGGTGGTCCTGCGTGCGGCGGCGGCGCCGTCCGCCGAGATCGTCGGTTTCCGTGACGGATGGCGCGGGCCGCTCGACGGCGACGTCCGTCCGCTCGGTCGGGACGACGTCGCAGGCATCCTCGATCGCGGGGGCACGATGCTCGGCTCGTCCCGTACCAATCCGGTGGGCATGGACGACGGCATCGCCCGGGTCAGGGCGGGGCTCGAGGCGGCCGGCTGCGACGCCCTGATCGCCATCGGAGGCGAGGACACGCTCGGCGTCGCCCACGCGCTCGCCGAGGCGGGTGTGTCGGTCGTCGGTGTCCCCAAGACCATCGACAACGACCTCTCGGCGACCGACATCACGATCGGCCACGACACCGCCGTCGCCATCGCGGCCGAGGCGGTCGACCGGCTCCGGACGACCGCGGAGTCGCACCACCGCGCGATGGTCGTCGAGGTGATGGGCCGTCACGCCGGGTGGATCGCGCTGCGCGCGGCGCTGGCCGGCGGAGCCGACGCGCTCCTGATCCCCGAGCAGACGTTCGACGTCGACGACGTCCTCGCGCGCTGTGCCGCCGTACGGGCCCGGGGACGGGCCCCGATCGTCGTCGTGGCCGAGGGGGCGCTGCCGGTCGACGGCGAGGAGGTCCTCTCGAGCAGCGGCACCGACGCGTTCGGTCACGTGCAGCTCGGGGGCATCGGCGCGTGGCTGTCGGCGGAGATGGCGCGGCGGGGCGGGCAGGAGCCACGCACCGTGGTCCTCGGCCACACCCAGCGCGGCGGCCCGCCGACGGCGTACGACCGGATCCTCGGCACCCGTTACGGCCTCGAGGCCGTCGAAGCCGTCCTCGACCGGGACTGGGGAGCGATGGTCGCTCTGCGTGGCGACGACATCGTCCGCGTACGGCTGGCCGAGGCCGTGGGACGGCTTAAGACGGTGCCGCCCGAGCTCGTCGCGTCGGTCTCTGCCGTGCTCGGGTGACGAGACGCCGCCCGGGTGCTGGCAGGCGCGTCGTACCCTGGCGGGGTGAGCATCCCGACCCTCGAAGAGCTCCGCGCCCTCGGCGCGGCGCAGCAGCCGACCTACCTCGACACCGCCGCACGCGACGCGGCCGTGGAGCGTCTTCGCGGGATGCCGCCCCTGGTCTTCGCCGGTGAGGCCGACCAGCTGCGCGAGAAGCTCGGAGCGGTGGCGCGCGGCGAGGCGTTCGTCCTCCAGGGCGGCGACTGCGCCGAGACGTTCGACGGCGTCAACGCTGACAACATCCGCAACAAGCTGCGTGTGCTGCTGTCGATGGCGGTCGTGCTGACGTACGCCGCGAGCGTGCCGGTCGTCAAGATTGGACGGATGGCCGGCCAGTACGCCAAGCCCCGCTCGAGCGACACCGAGACCCGCGACGGCGTGACGCTGCCGGCGTACCGGGGTGACGCCGTCAACGGCTTCGACTTCACGCCCGAGGCTCGTGCGCACGACCCGCAGCGGCTGCTCGAGGTCTACCACGCCTCTGCGGCGACGCTGAACCTCGCGCGCGCCTTCACCCAGGGCGGATACGCCGACCTGCGCAAGATGCACGCCTGGAACTCCGACTTCGTGCGCAACAGCCCGGTGGGTGCCCAGTACGAGTCGATCGGCGACGAGATCGACAAGGCGCTCGCGTTCATGGACGCGATCGGCATCGATCCCGACGAGTTCCACACGGTCGACTTCTACTCGTCGCACGAGGCCCTGATCCTCGAGTACGAGCAGGCCCTCACGCGCATCGACCAGCGCACCAGCAAGCCGTACGACGTCTCCGGCCACTTCCTGTGGATCGGGGAGCGCACCCGCCAGCTCGACGGTGCCCACGTCGAGCTGCTGAGCCGCATCGCCAACCCGGTCGGCATCAAGCTCGGCCCGACGACGACGCCGGACGACGCGCTGGCGTACGCCCGCACGCTCAACCCGGACAACACACCGGGCAAGCTGACGTTCGTCACACGGTTCGGCGCCGGCAAGATCCGCGACCTGCTCCCCGAGCTGGTCGAGAAGGTTCACGCCGCCGGTGTGCAGGTCGCCTGGATCACCGATCCGATGCACGGCAACACGTTCGCGACCGACAACGGCTACAAGACGCGCGAGTTCGACGACGTCATCGACGAGGTGCGGGGCTTCTTCGAGGTGCACCGTGCGCTCGGCACCTGGCCCGGTGGCGTCCACGTCGAGCTGACCGGCGACGACGTCACCGAGTGCGTCGGCGGCGGCGGCAAGCTCGTGGCGGCCGATCTCACGCACCGCTACGAGACGCTGTGCGACCCGCGTCTCAACCGTGCGCAGTCGCTGGAGCTGGCGTTCCTCGTGGCGGAGATGCTGCGCGAGCGCTGAGCTCGCCATTGCGGGGTGCTCGCCACGCCCGCCATGATCGGACCTCCCTGACTCTGGAGGTCTCCCATGAACAAGGCCCTCGCCGTCCTGCTGTCGACCGGAGCGCTCGTCCTGGCTACCGCGCTGCCGGCCCAGGCCGCGACCCGTACTCTCACCGACGAGGACGAGGTGTCACCGGCGAGAGCCGACATCACGGCGCTCAAGGTCGTGAACGGTGACAAGCGGCTCGTCGGCGTGGTGAGCCTGCGGAAGGCCGTACGGGGCAAGACCACTCTGGGCCTCGTCATCCTCACCCGTCGGGGGCAGAGGTACGGGGCGTGGACGATGGCGACAAAGGACGGCAAGCAACGCAAGCGCCTGCTCACGGAGCTGGACGAGAAGCCGTCGGACCTGCGCTGCAAGGGGTTCCGCGTACGGATCGACCAGCGTCGTGACGTGGTGCGCTTCAGCATTCCTCATCGGTGTCTCGGCGACCTGCGCGGCAAGCTGCGCGTTGCCGCGCTGAGCGAGGGGCGCGGTGGCGCTGACCTCGACGGCACGCGCTTCCTGCGCGTGCCGCGGGGCTGACGAGGCTCCGCTTGTGTGCACCGAGCGCCACGCATTCCTGGCGCTCGGTGCATGAAACCGGCGCCTCGTCGCCGGCTGCCCGCCGTCTTAGCGCGGGCGCCGCATGTCCAGGCGTTGCTCGGGCCGGATCCCGAAGTAGGCGGTCGGCCCGCCAGCGCGCAGCAGCGGGCGAGCGGCCGCCGTGTCGTAGACCCCTTCGACCAGCAGGTCGGTCGCGATGTGCACCCCGACGACCTCGCCGAGCGTCAGCCAGCTCTCGGCGGGGCTGCCGTCGGCGGCGGTCAGCCGGATGACCTGCGACGTCCGGCACTCGAAGGCGACCGGCGACTCCGCAACGTACGGCACATCCACGACGTCGCCGGGCACCGGGGTGAGGCCGGCGAGCTCCATCTCGTCGACGTCGGACGGCACGGTCGCCGACGTCGCATTCATCGCCTCCGCCAGATCCTCGGTGACGAGGTTCCAGCAGAACTCGCCCGTCGCCTCGGCGTTCGCGACGCTGTCCTTGCGGCTCGTGCTGGCGAACCCGATGATCGGCGGCGCGTAGGAGAAGGCATTGAAGAAGCTGTACGGCGCCAGGTTCACGACGCCGTCGGTCCCGCGGGTGGAGACCCAGCCGATCGGGCGCGGAGCGACGATCGCGTTGAACGGGTCGTGCGGCAGACCGTGGCCCTCGGACGGGCGGTAGAAGTAGTGGTCGTCTGCGGGTCGCACGTTGCGACCGTACGACACGTCGTACGCTGTCGGTCGTGCAGGTCCTCTCGATCCAGTCCTCCGTCGCGTACGGCCATGCTGGCAACAGCTCGGCCGTCTTCCCGCTGCAACGCCTCGGCGTCGACGCGTGGCCGGTCAACACGGTCGCCTTCTCCAACCACACCGGGTACGGCGTGTGGCGCGGCGCCGTCTTCGAGGCGTCGCAGGTCGCCGACGTCATCACCGGCGTGGGGGAGCGTGGCGTCTTCCCGCAGCTCGATGCCGTGCTGTCGGGCTACCAAGGGTCACCCGAGGTCGCGGAGGTGATCCTCGACGCGGTCGCGAAGGTCAAGGCTGCCAATCCCGAGGCCGTCTACTGCGCCGATCCGGTCATCGGTGACCGCGGTCGCGGCGTGTATGTCCGCCCCGGCATCGCCGAGCTCATGCGCGACCGGATCATCCCGGCGGCCGACATCACGACGCCCAACCAGTTCGAGCTCGAGCTGCTGACCGGAGCGGAGGTCGGCTCGCTCGACGCGCTCCTGGCCGCCGTCGATGCGCTGCGCGCCCGCGGGCCGCAGATCGTGCTCGTCACCTCCGTCGAGGTGCTCGACCCGAGCGACGAGACGATCTCGATGGTCGCCGTCGACGGCTCGGGCGCCTACGTGGTGACGACGCCGAAGCTGGAGATGAACGTCGTCGCAGGGTCGGGCGACGCGACGACCTCGATGTTCCTCGGGCGGCTGCTCCAGTCCGGCATGGACGTGCCGGACGCGCTCGGCAAGGTCGCCTCGTCGATCTACGGGATCCTCAACCACACCCGCCGTACGGGCGCGGGCGAGATGGAGGTCGTGGCGGCGCAGGCCGTCATCGCGGACCCGCCGATGGAGTTCGTGGTCGAACGCCTGCGCTGACTCTCCCACCTCGCTCCCGGGTCACTCTCTCCGCGTCCCGGGTCGCTATTGCGAGAGGTGGGGGACCTCGGCCTCGATGTGCCGTCGCGGGGCGGCTTCGGCAAGCAGCATCGCGGCGAGCACCAGCCCACCACCGGCGAGCGTGCGCACGGTCAGCGACTCGTCGGTGAACCCGATCGCGAAGGCCGCCGCGAACACCGGCTCCATCGACATGATGATCGCCGCCCGGGTCGCCGGGAGGTGGGCCTGCGCCCAGGTCTGTGCAAGCATCGCGAACGCGCCGGCGACAAGCGCCATGTAGACCATGCTCACCCACTGGCCGCCGGTCTGCGGGAGCACGATGCCGCCGGGTGCGCTGATCGCGAAGCACAGCACCGCGATCACCGCCATCTGCACGACGGCGAGCGCGTACGCCTCCCGGGCGGACGTCCACGCGCCGAGCATGACGATGTGCAGCGCGTAGAGGACCGCGGACAACAGGGTGATGCCCTCGCCGTACCCGATCGCGAGTCCCTCGAGCGAGAGGAACGCCAGCCCTGCGGTCGCGACCGCGACGGCGATCCACACTGTCGCTCCGATCCGCTGTCGAAGGACGAGCGCGGCGAGGATCGGCGTGAAGACGACGTACATGCCGGTCACGAACCCCGACACGCTCGCGGCGGTGTGCGCGAGGCCGACGGTCTGCAGGATCTGCGCCCCGCCGTAGACGAGGCCCAGCACCACACCGCGGCGCAGGCTCCCACCGCCGAGCGCGAGCACGGCCCGCGGCCGCAGCAGGAACAGCGCGGCAGCCGCGATCGCGAACCTGACGGCGAGGAAGTCGACCGGAGGGACGACCTCCACCAGGTCCTTGATGAGGAAGAACGTCGAGCCCCACGCTGCGGTGACGATGAGCAGCGCGCCCGCCGCCAGGAACGCGTACGACCTCTCCGTCGTCGGTTCGGTGGCGCTCACTGGGGGCGGAGCGCTGCCAGGAGCGCGAGGTCGTCGCGCCACGCGTCGGCACCGCCGGGCGTCTCCAGGACGAACGGCACGCCTTCGGTGACGGGGTGGGCGAGCATCGCCGCGAACGCCTCCTTACCGAGGTGGCCCTGGCCGATGCGCTCGTGGCGGTCCTTGAAGCTGCCGCGTACGTCCTTCGAGTCGTTGGCGTGCACGAGCCCGAGCCGGCCGGGACCGGCGATATCGACCAGGCGCTCCAGGGTCGACGCGACACCGTCGGGCTCGTCCAGCGGCTCACCGGCGGCGAAGGCGTGGCAGGTGTCGAGGCAGATGCCGACACGCGGGTGGTGCTCGAGTGCCTCCAGGTACGGCGCGAGGTCGTCGACCTTCGCGCACAGCGAGCGCCCCTGGCCGGCCGTCGGCTCCAGCAGGAGGCGGGGCCCGTCGTCGGGAAGCGCGTCGAGCAGCGGGAGGAGCCCCTCACGGACCTGACGCAGCGCGGCTTCGTACGTGCCGTCGTCGACGCAGGACCCCGTGTGGACGACGAGACCGCGAGCGCCGATCGCGGTTGTACGACCGAGGTTGTGCGCCACGCTGGCGACGGACTTCTCGTACGTGGCGGCACTCGGGCTGCCCAGGTTCACGAGGTACGGCGCGTGGACGAACGCGGGCACGCCCTCGGCTTCGCAGAGTTCGCGGAATGCTGTGTCCTGTGCCGGATCCCCCGAGGACGGCGCCCAGCCTCGAGGGTTGCCGGTGAAGACCTGGAGGGTGTCGCCGCCGAGCTCGCGCATGACCTTCCACGCGCCTTTGGCAAGGCCGGGTCCGACGGGAACGTGCGCCCCGAGCGGGTTGCGGGCATGCGTCAGAGGGTGGTTTGTCGAGGGGGAGGACACGCCGCCATCCTAGGCTGATCGTCCGGTCGCAACGATCTCGCCTCAGACGATGCGCAGCACGATCGTCGAGCCCGGAGGGGCCTCGTCCCCACCGCCGGGGGACTGACGCGACACCAGGTTGCTGCCGAAGTGGATGCGCTCCTTCTCGACCTTCACCTTGAACCCCGCGGCCTCCAGGATCGCCGTCGCGTCGTCGACGTTCTTGCCGATGACACCCGGCACCTCGATGGGCTGGGGGCCGTCGGAGACGGTGAGCGTGACGGTGTCGCCCTTGTAGGCGGTGCCGTCGGCGGGGTCCTGGGCCATGACCTCGTCCTTGCGGACCTCGTCGTCGTGGACCCGCTCCACCTTCACCTCGAGCCCTGCCTTCTCCAGCTTGGCCTGGGCGTGCTTCAGCGACTTGCCGGTGTAGTCGACGACGTCGACGGGTCGTCGGCCCTTGCTCACGACGAGGTCCACCTCGGTGTCTGGCCGGATCATGCGCCCGACCGGCAGCGACATCGAGATCACGTCGCCCAGGTCGACCGAGTCGCTGTACTTGCGGTCCACCTGCCCGATGACGGCCTTGATGTCGGTCAGTGCCGACTCCGCCTCGCTCTCGGACATGCCTTCGAGATCGGGTAGGGGATAGCGCTCCTTGCCCTTCGAGACCGTCAGCGTCAGCGTCCCGTCCGGAAGGATCCGCCCACCCGGCCCGGGGTCGGTGGAGACGATCGAGCCTCGGGCGACGGTCTCGCTGTAGGCCTCGTCGCCGGTATCGACCGTGTATCCGGCCTGCTGGCCCTCGGTGCGTGCCTGCGCGAGCGTCAACCCGACCAGATCGGGTGCGGACTCGTAACGGGCGACGCCGAACCACCAGCCGAGACCTGCCGCGACGAGCGCCACCACGAGCGCGAGGATCAGCAAGCGGCGCCCGCGACGGTGCTGACGTCCTGCCGCGGCACGGGTGCGCGCGGGATCGACCGGGGCCGTGGGGATGCCGGAGGAGTCGCGGGTGACCGTGCGCGTCGCCTCGTAGCCGGCGTCGTACGGAGGCGACGGCTCGACCAGCGGTCCTGCGGCCACGTGGGTCGCCGCGATCGTGTCCGAGGCGTCGTAGCCGGCGTAGGCGTCGTGACCGGCGACCGTGGTCGCGAGCGCCGCCTCCGGCGTGGAGGCCTCGAGGAGGTCGTCGCTCCCGGCGGCCACGATGCGGTGGAGCCGCAGATCCTGGGTGAGCTCGACGTCGTCCACGATCCCGGCCTCCAGCGCGGAACGGACCCGTCGCACCTGGTGCAGCAGCACGCGCGCGTCCGCCGAGCGCTGGTCGCGGTCACGCGCGGTGGCGCGGGCGACAAGGGCGTCGACGTACGGGGGGATGCCGGTCACCATCGTCGACGGTGCGGGGACGTCGGCGTGAACGTGCTGGTAGGCGACCTGGATCGGAGTCTCGCCCGTGTGAGGCTTGGCGCCGGTGAGCATCTCGTACATCACCGCCCCGACGGCATAGACGTCGCAGCGCGCGTCGGCGCCCTCGTTGAGGACGAGCTCGGGTGCCAGGTACGAGACGGAGCCGATGAGCACGCCCGTCGTCGCCTGGGAGCGCGCGGTGATGGCGCGGGCGAGCCCGAAGTCGGCGACCTTCACGTGCCCGCTGGGGGTGATGAGGACGTTCTCCGGCTTCACGTCGCGGTGGATGATGCGGGCGTCGTGCGCCGCCGACAGCGCGAGCAGGAGGGGCTCGACCAGCGTCAGCACGCGCCGCGGCGGCAGCGGGGCCTCACGGCTGATCACGTCGCGCAAGGTGTGGCCGGGCACGTACTCCATCACGAGATAGAGCAGCCCGGCGTCGTCACCCTGGTCGAAGACGGCGACCACGTTCGGGTGGTTGAGGCGAGCGGCGGCGCGCGCCTCGGCCTGCAGCCGGGTGGTGAAGTCCTGGTCGCCGCCGGCCGCGTTCTGCATGACCTTGACAGCGACCGTACGGTCGAGGCGCGTGTCGGTGGCGAGCAGGACCGTGCCCATGCCGCCGCGGGCGAGCACCTGACGAAGGTGGTAGCGGCCGTCGATCACGCGGCCCACGAGCATCTCGTCGTCGGTCGTCGTCACGGTCACCTCCTCCACGTCGGGCGTCGCGGTCGGCCCTCGCGCGGGCGCGTGGACGTGCCAGGCGGCCCCGCCTCAGTGTAGGTGAGCCCGGGGAGCCGACCGTGGAAGGCGAGCCGACGGCGTCGTGCGAGTCTTGTCCTATGGCAGACGACACCTCCGGCACCGAAACGACGGCTGTCCGGCTCGACGCGCTGATCGACGACTGGCTGACGTGGGAGGAGGCCGCCGCCGAGCTCGAGACGACGGTGAGCCGCATACGGCAGCGGATCCGCGAGAGGGAGCTCCTGGCCGTACGGTCGGCGTCCTCGTCGCGCCCGCGCATCCCCGCTCTGCTGATCGCCGACTCCGCCCCGCTCGAAGGCCTGCGCGGCACCCTGGTGCTGCTCGACGACGCACGCTTCACCGACGAGGAAGCGGCGGAGTGGCTGTTCACCGCCGACGACACCCTGCCGGGTCGACCGGTCGACGCGCTGCGTGAGGGGCGCGGACGCGAGGTCCGCAGGCGGGCGCAGGCCCTGGGCTTCTGAGGCGGCGTTCGAGACGCGCGTCACGCCGTCCGTCGCACGGCCCGCGACGCGAGGTCGGCGAGCTCGTCCGCGTACGGGGCGAGCGGTGCGAGGGCGAGCGCAGCCGCGGCCTGGTCCTCGAGTGCCGCGATGTCGTCCTCGAGCCGCCGCAGCGCACCGGTGTCGCGGATGACGTCGCGCAGCCCGTCGACGGCGGCGGGGGAGAGGTCGGGATCGCCGATCCCGAGATCGAGCGTGGCGCGCTGCTCGAGCGTCGCGCGCTCGTAGGCGTGGGCGACGAGCACCGTCTGCTTGCCCTCGCGCAGGTCGTCGCCCGCGGGCTTGCCGGTGATCTCGGGGTCGCCGAAGACGCCGAGGACGTCGTCGCGCAGCTGGAACGCCTCCCCGACCGGGAGCGCGTACGCGCTGAGGGCGTCAAGCGTCTGCGCGGGTGCGCCGGCGAGGGCAGCACCGAGGTGGAGCGGTCGCTCGACGGTGTACTTCGCGGCCTTGTAGCGCACGACACGCATCGCCTCGTCCACCGAGCTCTGCCCGATCGCGCCGCCGACGAGGTCGAGGAACTGGCCCGCGACGACCTCGGTCTTGCAGGCGTCGAGGTACGGGGTGGCGCGTGTGACGACCTCGGGCGCGAAGCCGGCCGTACGGAACATCTCGTCCGACCACGACAGGAGCAGGTCGCCGAGCAGGATCGCCGCGCCGGTGCCGTACGCCTCGGGGGAGCCCTGCCAGCCCTGCTCGCGGTGGGCGATCGCGAACGCGGCGTGCGCGGCCGGATTGCCGCGGCGGGTCAGCGACGCGTCGATCACATCGTCGTGGACCAGCGCGCTGGCCTGGAGCCACTCCAACGCTGCCGACGCGCGGACCACCGCTGCCTCGTCACCGCTCCCGCCGGCGACCGTCCAACCGGCTCGGCAGAACGTCGCGCGCAGGCGCTTGCCCCCGCGCGCGGACGCCTCGGCGGCGTCGAGGAAGGGGAAGAGGCGAGGTCCGAGGGGGGCGAGGCGCTCGCGCTGGAGGGCGGCGAACGCCTCGAGCTCCTCGCCGACCCGGACGGCGAAGGCGGCGGCGTCGTTCACGCTCGTCACCCTACCCGCGCTGTCCCACGAGCTGATCGCGGCGCGGGCGCGCGCCCGCGCCGCGGCTAAGGTGGGCCGCATGCCGACCGCACGCCGTCTCAGCGAGGACATCGCCGCACCCACGGCGAGCTTCTCGTTCGAGTTCTTCCCCCCGAAGAGCGATGCTGGCGAGCGGACTCTGTGGACGGCGATCCGTGAGCTCGAGCCGCTGCGTCCGACCTTCGTCTCCGTGACGTACGGCGCGGGCGGCACGACGCGCGACCGCACGGTCCGCATCACCGAGCGCATCGCGACCGAGACGACGCTTCGCCCCGTCGGCCACCTCACCTGCGTCGGGCAGTCGCGCGACGACCTGCGGACGGTCCTGGGCCAGTACGCCGCGGCAGGCGTGCGCAACATCCTCGCGCTGCGCGGAGACCCGGTCGGCGGTCCCGGCGCACCGTGGACCTCCCATCCCGACGGCCTCGACCACGGCGACCAGCTCGTCTCCCTGGTCTCGGGTCTCGGCACGTTCTGCGTGGGCGCCGCCGCCTACCCCAAGGGTCACCGCGAGGCCCCCGGCCTCGATGCCGATGCCGAGGTCGTCGTCTCCAAGGCGCGCGCGGGTGCGGAGTTCGCGGTCACCGACTTCTTCTTCCTCGCCGACGACTACCTCGGGCTCGTCGAGCGGGTGCGGGCGCGCGGCTGCGACATCCCGATCGTGCCCGGCATCATGCCCGTCACCAACCTCGCCCAGATCACCCGCATGGCCGAGCTGTCCGGGCACCCCGTCCCCGCATCGGTGGTCTCGCGCCTCGAGCCGTGGGTCGACGACCCGGATGGCCTGCGGGCCGAGGGCACGCTGATCGCCACCGAGCTGTGCAACACCCTGCTCGAGCAGGGGGCGCCGGGGCTGCACTTCTACACCCTCAACCGGTCCCGCGCGACGCGGCAGATCTACCAGAACCTCGCTCACGCCGCCGTCGTGTGAGCCGCGACCCGCCGGGGAGTGCAACGTCCGGCGGGAGACTCCTCCCGGTGCGATCCTGAAAGCGTGACTCGGGAGCAGCACCGCAAACGGGGGATGCTGGTGCTCGGCGGACTGATCGGGGCCGCCGTGTTCGTCGGCTGTGCCCTCGGCTATCTGCAGGTCGGCGTCCGCGGCGACCTGCTCGTCGTCGCGTGGTGGTTGAGCGGGCTCGTCGTGCTCGCGTTCGCGGTCGCCGCGTGCAAGGTGGAGGACGACGGCATCGAGCGGCCGCGCTACCTCGGCTCGCTCGTCACGGGGCTGCGCCAGGAGTGGAGCCACGCCGAGCGCGACTCCACGCCGCGTCGCTGACCACACCGGCCGAACTCACGGGCGGAGCGTCTCGGCGGCGGCCGCCGCACCGAGGGCGACCAGCTCCGTGGATGGTCCCGGGTGCGCGTTGACTCCGACGCGCAGGTAGCCCGGACGCAGCGGGCCGACTCCGGGCACCGCGAACGCCGTAGGCCAGCCCGACCACTGCCACCCGAATCGCGCACCCCCGCGGACGAGGTCGACCGCGCTGACGTCCTCGCGGTGCACGACGTGGTCCTCGACGTCAATCCCGAGCCGTCGCATGCTGACGAGGGGATCCTCGGCGCCGACGTGCTCGACCGTCCAGGCCTGACCGTCGCCGGCATGGGTCGCGCTCGGCAGGATGCGCACCGGCGTACCGCCGTGCACCACGGTCTGCTGCACGAGCCGTGGGGCGTGCGGGCCGAGCCCGAGGTACGTCCGTGCCGCGGGCACGAGCGGGAGGGCCCCGCACTCCTGGCGGCCTCCGGGGGGCCCCGGTGCCGCCCACACCACGACGTCGGCGCGGATCGTGCCGCCCTCGGTCACGACTCCGGTCACCGCGCTCGCGCCGACGACGTCGTGCGCGCGGGTGGAGAGGCGGACGTCGACGCGCCGCTCCTCCAGCCGCCTCTCGAGCGCGGCGAGGAGCGCGGTCGTGCCACCGTCGATCCGCCACCGTCCGAAGGAGCGCTCCACCAGGTCGTACACGCCGAGGAACGCAGGGAGCGCGCGGGGCTGCTGGCCGTTGAGGCGGTGGCGGTCGAGCACCATCGCGCGCAACGACGGATCACGCAGTGCGCGCCGAGCGGCGCGCTCCAGCCCGGTGCGAGGGCTCAGCGTGCGCCACTGGTCACGGGTGAAGGACGTACGCCCGACCAGCCGTTGCTCGAGGGCGTGCCGTCGCAGCACCTCCCAGACCTCGTCGAAGGCGTCGAGCCATCTGGTCCATCGCTCGCCGGCTCCGCTGCCGAGGACCGCGTCGATCGTGTCGGTCTGGGCGCCGCGGCTCCCGGTAGGGAGGTCGAGGACCATGTCGCGGGCCAGCACGTGGCGGCGCGCGACCGGCAGGGCGACCAGGTCGAGCACACGGTCCACCGGGCGGCCCGACTTTTTGAAGAGGTCGCGCACCGTCGCCGGGAGCGTGACCTCCGACCATCCGTGGTCGAACGACCAGCCGGCGCTTTCGTACGGGACGAGCTGGCCACCGAGCCGTTCGGACTCCTCCAGGAGGGTCACGCGGTGCCGGAGCTTGGCGATGCGTACGGCCGCTGCGATGCCGGCGAACCCACCTCCGACCACGACCACGTCAGCCACCCGGACAGGCTACCGACACGTCCGGCGGTGACGAACGCCGCCTGCGGGCGCTCGGACGGCCCGGGGTGCTCAGGAGGGAATGAGTATGAACGCCCATAGCGCGTCGGTGCCCGGCCGCTGCACACTGGTTGCGATGTCACTCGTCCGGCTCGCGTCGGGGGTCGGGCCGGGCGGGAGGCATCGGAGGCGCCAGCGGATCTCCCGTCCGGCGCCTCCTCCTTTCGTCTGGGCGGGTCAGCTGACCTCGGTCGGCGTCCCTCCGGTGATCGCTACCAGCTGCTCGTACGAGGTCGCGAACACCGCGTGCGGGTGACCCGCCGCCGCCCACACGACGTCGTAGTCGCGAAGCGCCACGTCCACGAAGGTCCGGATCGGACGGGGGTGCCCGACCGGCGCGACGCCGCCGATGACCTGGCCGGTCGAGGCGCGGACGAACGCGGGGTCGGCCCGCTCCAGCGGCTCCATGCCGTGTGCGGCGGCGACCACGGCAGTATCGACCTGGTGCGACCCGCTCGTGAGGATGAGCACCGGCTCGCCGCCCGAGGCGAAGACGAGACTGTTGGCGATCGCGCCGACCTCGACCCCGAGTGCGTGGGCCGCCTCACGCGCCGTACGGGCGGAGTCCGGGAGCACGCGGACGACCTCATCGACGACTCCGTGCGCGGCGAGCGCGTCGACGACCTGTTGGATCCGAGGATGCATGACGTTCACACGGGAGACCGTACTGCGTCGGCAGCTCGCGGTGGCGCGCCCTCAGTGTGGGTTGAGACAGTGGACGGGTGAGTGAACCGTCATCGTTGCCCCGCACGGAACGTCCCAGCGACGTCGTGGCCGCGACGCTCGCCGCGATCGCGGAGACCGCTGGACGCCCTCTGCGGGTCGTCGACCTCGGTGGTGGGACCGGCGGGCGCGCCGTAGACCTGGCTAGGCGCGGCCACGACGTGCTGGTCGTCGATCGCAGCGCCGACGCCCTCGCGATGCTCGACCAGCGCGCGTCGGCTGCCGGCGTCGCCGCTCGGATCGACAAGGTGCAGGCGGACGTGTCCGAGCTCGGCGCGCACGTCGCGGACGGCGAGGTCGACCTCGTGCTCTGCCACGGGATCCTCGAGGTCGTCGACGACCCGGCAGCGTTGCTCGCCGCGGTGGCGCGGGCGCTGCGGCCGGGCGGGCACGCCAGCATCCTGGCCGCGGGCCGGCTCCGGTCCGTGCTGGCGCGAGCGCTGGCGGGCGACCTCGTACGGGCCCGACGGCTCCTTGCGCTCGACGCCGAGGGCTGGGACCGCACGGTCGACGGGCCCCGCCGCTACGTCTTGGTCGAGCTCGTCGCGCTCATCGAGTCCGAGGGGCTCCTCGTCGAGAGCGCCGACGGCGTGCGCGTGCTCGCCGACCTCGTCCCGAGGGCGCTCGTCGAGTCGGAGGCCGACCGTCAGGCACTGCTGTCGCTCGAAGAAGCCGCCGCCGCGGATCACCGGTTGCGAGAGCTCGCCGGCGCCCTGCACGTCATCGCCCGGGCGTGAGCGCGCCGCGCCCGGGCGGGGATCAGCTCCAGGCGCCGTAGACCGTGACCTTGAGCTTTTTGTTGGCCGTCAGTGCCCACAGCTGCTTGGCGTCGGGGATGTACATGTTGACGCAGCCGTGGCTGTGCCCCACGAACGGATCCATCATCAGGTACGACGCGTGGAAGGCCTGGCCCCCGGAGAAGAACTGGGCGTACGGCATCTTGGCCTCGTAGATCGAGCTGACGTGGCTCTTGCTGCGGAAGAAGACCGAGAACGAGCCGGTGCGCGTCTTGGACGACGACGCGCCGCCGCGGACGAGCCAGGAGTTCCAGAGGGTGCCGTTCTTGTAGAGGACCACCTGGTGCCGATTGCGGTCGTAGCAGGCGTGCCAGCCGGACGACTTGCAGCGCTTCGGGATGCTGGACTTGCCGCGGACCGTCTTCTGGATGAGTCGCTTCCACGTCGCGGTGTTGGCCACGCCGGTGCGCTTGAGCCCGACCCGCTTCTGGAACTTCTTGACGGCCTTCTCGGTGCGTGCCGTGTAGGTCCCGTTGACCGCGCCGCCGTAGACGCCGGCCCAACGCAGGCGGTACTGGAGCTCGCGCACGTGCTTGATCGAGGTCACCGAACGGTCACGATCGCCCGGACGCGTCGTGGCGCGGTAGAACCGGTCCTTCTTCGACGCCTTCGCGCGGGCGAGCGACGCGGGCACGCCCGTGGGCGCAGCAGTCGAGGCGGCAGCGGGCGCCGCGGTCGCCGGGGCGGCCGAGGCGACCGCGACAAGGGCGCTGGACAGCACGAGAGTGGCAGAGCTGACGAGCGCGGTGAGGCGGAGCATCGACGTCCTTCCGAGGGCAGGGAGGGGGAACCGACGCCCCCGTGCGGACAAACAATAGCCCGTGCTGTGGCGTTGCCGTGGGCGCCTGCCTAGACTGGGCGCTGAAGGTGCTGGCAACGGCCGGTCGAGTGTCAGGGAGGCCCGAAGTGCCGCTCTCAGAGGAAGAGCAGAGGTTGCTCGAGCAGTTGGAGCATGCCCTCGCTGCGGAGGACCCGAGGCTCGCGTCGACCTTGCGCGGCTCGAAGCTCCGGGCACGTGCACGCCGGATCGTCGTTCTCGCGGCGATCGGCTTCGTGGCCGGTGTCGGTCTGCTCATGACCGGCGTGATCGCCGCTTCGACGCCACTGGGCGTCCTCGGATTCGTCCTGATGGTCGCGGGCGCCTACTTCTTCCTCACTGCTTGGAAGTCGCGAGACGTCGACTCGCCCTCGGACCCGCGCCAGGCGCCGCCGGCACATCCGGGTCACGGAGCCAGCCGTGCTCCCGCTTCGGAGTCCTTCATGCACCGCATGGAGGAGCGCTGGAAGCGTCGCCGCGACTCCGGCGCCTGACCGCCCGCATCTCACTCCCTCAAGCTCACTCCCTCAACGACAGCACCTCGTCCGCCTCGCGTGCCGTCCCGCGCTGGTCGCGGACGGCGAGCACCGATCTCGGGAGCACGGCCGCGAGCAGGTGCTGGCCTCGTGACGTGGTGTCGGCCATTGCCGTCCGCAGCCGGCTGACCACGTCGGCGAGGTCGACGGGCTCGTACGCAGGGGCATAGCGGCTGCGCTCCACGGCATCGACCAGCGTGTCGAGCGCGCCACGGATGTCGGGGTCGTCGCGCAGCCGCGCGCGCAGCGGAGCAACCGTCGCGCGTGGTGAGGCGCCGTCGGTCCAGCCGAGGCCGAGATCGGTCGCCGTGTCGCGGACCTCCGCCCATGCGTCCTCGACCGTCGTCTCGCCGCCGCCTGCGTGGAGGCGACGGTGACGCCGGGTGGTGCGGACGACGGCAGGCGCGGCGAGAAGGAGCAGGAGCACCACGCCGACGACGACGAGCAGCACCATCCGTGACGAGGCGTCGCCCGCACCGTCCTGGGATGCCGGTCCGGTCTCACGACCCTGCGAAGCGTTGGGGGCGTTCGTCGGCGCCGTGGTCGGTGCGAGCGACGACTCGGGCTCCGTGGGGGCCGACTGGTCACCCTCCGCGAACGACGGCGCCGCATAGCCGCTGCCGCCTGGAGTGGGCTCGAAGGCCACCCATCCGATCCCCGCGAAGTACAGCTCTGGCCAGGCGTGCATGTCGGTCCCGCGGAACACCCACGAGCCGGCGGCGCGGCCGGGCTCGCCGGAGAGGAAACCGATCGAGACGCGGGCGGGGATCCCGAGCGAGCGGGCCATCATCGCCATCGCGGTCGAGAATTGCTCGCAGTAGCCGACCCGGTCGTCGGTGAGGAAGTCCTCGATCGTCCCCATCCCGGACCCGGCCCGCTGGTCGAGGGAGTACTCGAAGCCACCGTCCTCGCGGAACCACCGCTGGAGGGCGACTGCGCGGTCGAACGCGTTGTCGGCACCCTCGGTGACCTCCTCCGCACGCTCGGCGACGACCTCGGGTGTCCCGCTCGGGAGGTCCACGAACGAGGACATCGTCAGGGTCGACGCCGGTGCGGTCCGCATGTCGCTCTCAGTGGGTCGGGCGAGCACCGCGTCGAACGCATAGGTCTCGCCGGCGAAGCTCCCCAGCCGCGCGATGCGGCTGACGTCCAGCATGCTCCGGTTGATCTCGACGCCCTCGGGATCGGAGAGCGTGATCGCGCTCGGTGCGTAGACGAGAGGGAGCCAGCGGGTCTCGAACCCGGGCGAGACCGCGACGGAGTAGCGGGCGTCTCGCCGGCCCACGCCGACATTGAGGCCAGGGATGGCGGGAAGGTCGTCGTCGAGCTCCTGACCGGCGCCGACCCGGTCGCCGAGGGTCCATCCGCGCGCGCCGACCGACTGGAGCGAGGCCAGCCGGACGTAGCGGGGCCGCGGAGAGCCTTCGAGCTCCTGCATCGTGAGCAGCACCTCATGGCTCTGTCCGCGCAGGTTGCGCCGCATGTCGAGAACGGGGTTGTCCAGGCCCGTTCCGTTGCCGCCGGAGCCGCTGCTGCCCCCACCGAACAGGTTCTGGGACGCTGCGGGCGTCAGCGCTGGGACGAGCATCGCGATCGCGACGGCCGCGACGGTGATGCCCGCCGCGGGCAGCGAGGCCCCCACCCGGGCGAGCGCGGTGGGGGCAAGCATGCTCGTCGTGGCGTCGGTGGTCCCGACCATCCGTGGCCCCCAGTACGCGGTGTCGTCGCGCCGCGTCACGGCGAGCAGGGCCGCGTACGCCGTCGCTCCGAGGACGAACGCCCAGGGCTGCACCTCGCCGCCGAGCAGCGTCGCCGGGATCATGAGGACGGCGAGCAACACGAGTCCGAGCGCGGGGGTCCAGCGCAGCTCCGAGGCCATCACGTCGATCACCAGTGCGACGACGATGATCAGCGTGGCGAGAGTGGCGTCGAGCGCCGGCGCGTCGGGGACGGGCGCGGCGTACCGCTGGGCGTGCGTGTAGGTCGCCTCGCCGATCGCCCGGGCCTGCTCCACGGTCCGACCGGTCGGGACGAGGCCGGCGATGCCGGTGCCCGCGCCGTACGCGGCGGTGAGCCAACCCACGGCGACCGCGGCCTGGCCGGTGACGACGAGGGCGCGGGGAGTGGCGACGGCGCGCAGCAGGACCCCGGTGAGGACGACGGCGGCGGCACCGAGCGCGCCCTCGGCGAGGAAGGACCCGTCCACGACCAGGGGAGCGAATCCGGCACCGACGGCGACGGCGAGCAGCCACACCCACAGACCCGTCCAGGCCGCGTGCGCGGCACGAGCGGCGCTCATCGGACGGAGTCCTTGGCCGCGATCACGGCGAGCGCGCGCCACGCGTCGCCGACACTCTGTCCGCCACCGACGGCGACGGCGTCCCACCCGCGCGAACGGGCGGTCGTGGCGAGGTCGGCCGACGCACCGGTGCCGACGCCTGCGCGCGACAGCCAGCCGTCGGCGTCGAGGACCAGCGCGAGGCGGCGTCCGGCCGCGGTCGAGCACCGGTCGAGGTGGTCGAGCGCCTCGGGGTCGGCACCGGTGACGATTGCGACGACCGTCCCTCGCGAGGCCAGGACGTCGGCGGGCACGAGCGCGGTGGTGCGGCGGGCGGAGGTCCGTACGGCCGCGAGCTCGTCGAGGATCAGGCCGAGCTCGTCGGGGGCCGAGTCGTGGGAGTCTGTCGTGTCGGTCGCGAGCCGGACGTCCCAGCCGTTGCCGGAGAAGTGGGCGGCGACCGAGGCGGCGGCAGAGACCGCCCACTCGAACGTGCCGTCCTTGCCCGGTCGGTGGACGTCGCGGCGGGTGTCGAGGAAGACGGTGACGTCGGCGTGCCGCCCCTCCTCCTCGCGCCGGACCATCAGCTCACCCGTACGGGCGGTGGTCCGCCAGTGGATCCGGCGCAGGTCGTCCCCCGTGCGGTACTCGCGAACAGAAGCGTCGTCCGGCCGGCCGATGGCGCCGAGGCGCACACGGTGATCGCCGCGCTCGGCGCCGACGCCACCGGCCCACATGCGGCCGAGCGGGTGAACCGTCGGCGTCACGACCAGCGGCGTCGTCGCGTGGAAGGTGCGGCCCACCGACAAGAACCCGAACGGGTCGCCGACACGTACGGTGAGCGGGCCGATCGCATGGAAGCCGCGTCGCCGGGGTGTGACGCCGTACCGGACGAGGCAGTGCCACTGGCTGCCGCGGCTCACGACGCTGAAGCGGCGCCGACCGCCGAGAGCGTCGGGGAGCTGGTCCTCGAGGAGCAGGGTCCCCGAGGCGCCGTGCCCACCGCCGTCGACCTGGAGCGCGACCTCCACGTCGGTGCCGGCGGGGACGCGGGGAGGCGTGACCTCTCGGAAGGCGCTGACGGTGCTGCGGCTGCGGGCGACGACGAGCACGGCGACGAGCGGCAGCGCGAGCGCGAGCACCCCGATCCGGACAAGGACGTCGAGCCCGAGGAGGAGGCCGCCGACGAGGACCGTCAGTCCCGCGGCGACGAACGCCCGGCCGCGGGACGTCAGCGCCGAGAGCGTCGCGCGCATGTCACCGACCGGGCTCGGGAACGCGGACCTCGGCGAGGACCTCGCGGACGACGTCCGACGCCTGCCATCCCGCGACGACGGCGTCGGGGGAGAGGAGCAGACGGTGGGCGAGCACGGGCTCGGCCAATGCCGCGACGTCGTCGGGGAGCACGTACGGGCGCCGGTCGAGGGCAGCCCGTGCCCGTGCGGCGCGCACGAGGTGGAGCGTGGCGCGCGGTGAAGCGCCGAGGCGCAGCCGTGAGGTGGAGCGGGTGGCGTGGGTCAGCGCGACCGCGTACTGCTCGATCGCGGGTGCGACGTGCACCGTACGGACGGTGGCGACGAGATCGGCGACCTGCTTGACGTCGGTGACCGGCGCGAGGTCGGACAGCGGGTCGGCACCGCCGTGCTCGCGCAGCATCGCGGCCTCGGCCTCCGCCGAGGGGTAGCCCATCGAGACGCGCGCCATGAAGCGGTCGCGCTGCGCCTCGGGGAGCGGGTAGGTGCCCTCCATCTCCAGGGGGTTCTGGGTGGCGACCACCATGAACGGGTCCTCGAGCGGGTACGAGGTGCTGTCGACGGTGACCTGGCGTTCTTCCATGCACTCCAGCAGCGCGGACTGCGTCTTGGGCGACGCGCGGTTGATCTCGTCTCCGACGACGACGTTGCCGAAGACGGCACCCGGTCGGAACTCGAACGTGCGCGACTCCGGGTCCCACACCGAGGTGCCGGTGACATCGCTCGGGAGCAGGTCGGGCGTGAACTGGATGCGGCGCATCGATCCGTCGATCGAGCGGGCGAGCGCCTTGCTCAGCATCGTCTTGCCGACCCCGGGGACGTCCTCGAGGAGGAGGTGCCCGCCTGCGAGGAGCACGACGACGGCGGTGCGGACCACCTCGGACTTGCCGACGATGACGGTCTCGATGTTGGCCGCCAGCCGTCCTGCGGCGGCGACGAGCTCGTCGGTCTGGTCGGGGCCGGGCGGAGCTGGCGGCTCTCGCCGAGGTGTCGTCGTCACTGCGGTCCTCCTCGGATCCACGCATCGGAGCGGGCGACGGCTGTCCCGGCGACCCCCCCAGGATGCCGAGACTACCCGCGCGATCAATGCCACGGGCCCCGCTGACGGCGAGGGATCGCGGTCCTCCCCACCCACGCTCCACTCTTCACCATCTCGGCGGTCCGGGCGAGGGGAATGCTGCGATCACGGGCATCGGTGGTGGCGACCCATGGTCTGCCCGGTGTCAGGGAGCGGCGGGGCGCGCCAGGGTGCAAGAACGGTTGCCGGTGGTGTGTTGTGGAGTACAGTGGCGCAAAGTGGAGCAAGCAGTCGCCGGACTCGCGCCGGCTGCGGCGAGACGGGGGGTTACGGTGCGATGTTCTTCGGCACGTACACCCCTCGCCTCGACGAGAAGGGCCGCTTGTTCCTCCCCGCCAAGTTCCGCGACCGACTCACGGAGGGCCTCGTGCTGACGAAGGGGCAGGACCGCTGCATCTACGTCTGGCCTCAGGCGAGCTTCGAGGAGTTCAGCGACCGGATCAGCAAGACACCGTTCACCAACAAGGCGACCCGCGACTTCATCCGTGTGCTCTTCTCGGGAGCCTCGGACGAGGTGCCCGACAAGCAGGGCCGCATCACCGTCCCGCCTCCGCTGCGCGAGTACGCCCGTCTGGGTCGCGACTGCGTCGTGGTCGGCGCGATGGAGCGGGTCGAGATCTGGGACGCGGCGCGTTGGTCGGAGTACTCCGACGCGCAGGAGGAGAGCTTCTCCTCGCTGTCGGAAGAGGTGATCGAGGGTCTGCTCTGAGCGGGGTCGTACGACGAGGCCTCTGGGCCGCTTGCTCCACCACCTGGCACCACTTCCCCGGTGCCAGAGGTGACTTCCCAGGGCAAGCGGCCAGGGACCTGGTCGGACGAACCACAGGCGATCGGGACGCACGGGTAGCGGCCCCGAGGCGCGACACACGCTGAACCACACGGAACGAGGGGTCGAGATGGTGGTCGGACGTCCTAGGGGGGCCGGGACGAATGGATGAGGCACAGCACGTGCCTGTGCTCTTGGAGCGGACGGTCGAGCTCCTCGAGCCCGCCCTGTCCCGCAGCGACGCGGTCCTGGTCGACGCGACGCTCGGGCTGGGCGGGCACACCGAGGCGGTCCTGACGCGCTTCACGGACGTGCACGTCATCGGCATCGACCGTGACCCGGAGGCGCTGCGGCTCTCACGCGAGCGGCTCGCGCCGTTCGAGGGCCGGGTGACGTTCTTCGAGGGCGTGTACGACGAGATCGCCGAGGCCATCGCCTCAGCCGGCCGTACGACGGTCGACGCCGTGCTCTTCGACCTCGGGGTGTCATCGATGCAGCTCGACGTCGACGAGCGCGGATTCTCCTACGCACGCCCCGCGCCGCTCGACATGCGGATGGGACGCGAGGGGATCACCGCCGCCGAGATCCTCGCGACGTACGACAAGGCCGAGCTGATCCGCATCCTGCGCGCGTACGGCGAGGAGAAGCACGCCGCACGCATCGCCGACGCGATCGTGCGTCGCCGTGAGACCGCGCCGCTGCGCACGAGCGACGAGCTCGTCGCGCTGGTCCGCGAGGCACTGCCCGCGGCCGCCATGCGGACCGGCGGCAACCCCGCCAAGCGGACCTTCCAGGCGCTGCGCATCGAGGTGAACGACGAGCTCGGCGTCCTGCGCCGTGCCGTGCCCGAGGCGCTCGACTCCGTCCACGTCGGCGGCCGCGTCGTCGCCATGGCGTACCAGTCGCTCGAGGACCGCATCGTCAAGAAGGCATTTGCCGCCGTGACGACCCTGGACGTCCCGCCGGGGCTGCCGGTCGTGCCCGAGGAGCGGCAGCCGCGGTTCAGGTCGCTGACCCGGGGCGCCGAGACGGCATCGGAGGCAGAGATCGCCGAGAACCCCCGCGCGAAGCCGGTACGGCTTCGTGCGGTCGAGCGAGTGAGGGAGGCGGTATGAGCCTCGCGCAGAACGCGCCCCGCCGCGCGCCCGTACGCCCGGCGCAGCAGCCGCGCCGCGACCTGCGGGTCGTCCCGGCACCCCGTACGGGCAGCCCTCGCGCTCCGTTCGTGCTCCTGGTCGTCACACTGCTCGCCGGAGGCCTCATCGGCCTCCTGCTGCTCAACACGTCGATGCAGAACGGCGCGTTCGAGCTCGCAAAGCTGGAGAAGAAGGCCGAGACGCTGCAGAGCGAGCACGCACAACTGGCACTGGAGGTCGAGCGGCGCTCGACGCCGGCGGCGCTTGCGGAGCGGGCGTCCGGCCTGGGCATGGTGCCCAACACCAACCCCGTGTTCCTGCGCCTGCCGGACGGCACGGTGGTCGGCGACCCGGTGCCCGCGTCGCGTGACGGCCGCGCCGCGTCCGGAGTCGGAGGACCCTCACCCGCCTCGGTGGGAGACCGCGGGTGAGCCCGGCGGTGCGGAACCGCGCGCGGTTCTGCTTCGTCGTGGTCGCGACCCTCCTCGTGGTCTTCGCTGGACGGCTCGTCCAGATCCAGGGCGTGGACGCGAACGCGTACGCGGCGAAGGCGCTCAAGGAGACGATGCAGCCGGCCGTGCTGCATGCCGACCGGGGCGAGATCGTCGACCGGGACGGCCAGCCGCTCGCGACCTCGCTCGACGCGTCGGCGATCATCGCGAACCCGCGCTTCACCTCGGAGAAGGCACCCGAGATCGCCCGTGTGCTCGCCGCGGAGCTCGATCTCGACTACTTCGACGCGCTGGAGAAGCTGCGCCGCGAAGGCACGCAGTTCGTCTACGTCGCGCGCAAGATCCCGGCTCACCAGGCGAACGCCGCGATGGCCAAGCTCACCGAGCTGGGTGTCGTCAACGGCGTCACCACCGAGCGCGACGCGGTGCGGACGTACCCCGGCGGCACCCTCGCCGCGACGCTCGTGGGGCTCGTCTCGGGGGAGACCGGCGAGGGCACCAGCGGCCTGGAGAAGCAGTACGACGAGGAGCTCACCGGCGTCGACGGGAAGGCCACGTACGAGACGTCGCCCAAGGGTGTGCGCATCCCCCTCGCGCGGCAGACGACGCGTGAGCCGGTGCCGGGCTCCGACGTGGTGACGACGCTCGACCGCGACCTGCAGTGGTACGCCGACAAGCGGTTGGCCGAGGCCGTGCGCCAGAGCGGCTCCGACTGGGGGATCGCGGTGACCGTCGACCTCGAGTCGATGCAGGTCCTCCAGCTCTCGCAGCTGCCGACCTTCGACGCCGAGGACCGCTCGACGGTCACTCCGGCGTCGATGAACAACCGCGCCGTCCAGAACGTCTACGAGCCGGGCTCGGTCCAGAAGGTCGTCACGATGGCGGCACTGGCCGACGCGGGGCTCGTGACGCCGCAGACCAAGGTCAGGGTGCCGCGCGAGCTGCGGCTCGACGGCTTCACCATCAGCGACTGGTGGGACCACGGGCGGCTCAAGCTGACCGCGACGGGGGTCATCGCGAAGTCGTCGAACCTCGGCACGATCGCGCTCGCGCAGCAGATGGACGACGCCACCCTGCACGACTACCTGACGAAGTTCGGCTTCGGACGGACCACCGGCGTCGGGCTGCCGTCGGAGTCGCGAGGGATCCTCGCCGAGCCCGAGCGGTGGTCGTCGGCGCAGCACGCGACGATCTCGTTCGGCCAGGGCATCTCGGTGACCGCGCTGCAGGAGGTCGCCGCCGTCGCCGCCATCGCCAACGGGGGCCGCTACACCGCGCCGACGCTGGTGACCGAGGTGCGCCGCGCCGACGGTACGACGGTGGACCAGGAGCCGCCCGAGAGCCGCGAGGTCGTCTCGCCGAAGGCCGCGAAGATGGTCACGACCATGATGGAGGCGGTGACCGGCCCCGACGGGTCGGCCCCGGACACCGTGGTCCCGGGCTACCGCGTGGCGGGCAAGACCGGCACCGCCTGGAGGGTCGACCCCGACACGGGACGCTACGTCCGCGGGCAGAACACCGTGTCGTACATCGGCTTCGCGCCGGCCGAGCGCCCGCGCTTCCTCACGTACGTCGTGCTCGACAACCCGCGTGGCGGGGGCTCGGGCAGCGGAACCGCAGGGCCGGTGTTCAAGGACATCATGCAGCAGGCGCTGCAGCGTTACGGCATCGCTCCGAGCGGGTCGCGAGCGCCCAGGACTCCGGTCAAGTGGTGACTCTCGATACGCTCGGCCACGATGTCTGCTGAGCCTCCACTCCCGCTCGACACCCGACCACCGTCGGTCGATCCCGTGCCGGTCACCGCACTGGCGACGACGATCGGCGGCCGGGTCGTCGGCGCACCGCCCGAGACCGTCGTGACCGGGGTCACCCTCGCCTCGTCGGACGTCCGCGTGGGTGACTTGTACGCGGCGCTGCCGGGTGCACGCACCCACGGCGCGCGCTTTGCCGCACAGGCGGTCGACGCCGGTGCGGTCGCCGTCCTGACCGACGCCGAGGGGGCCGCGATCATCGCGGACGGCCCGGCAACGGTCCCGCTGGTGGTCGTGGACGATCCTCGTACCGTCCTCGGCGCCGTGGCCGCCACGGTCTATGGCGATCCGGCGCAGCGTCTGACGACGTTGGGGATCACCGGCACCCAGGGCAAGACGACCAGCGCCTACCTCGCCGCCTCGGCGCTGCGGGCGTGCGGCGACCAGGTCGGTGCGATCGGGACGACCGGTGCCTTCCTCGGCGGGCGCCCGGTGGCCTCCGCCCTCACGACGCCCGAGGCGCCCGCTCTCCACGCACTGTTCGCGGTGATGGAGGCCCACGGCGCCGACGCCGTCGTGATGGAGGTCTCGAGCCACGCGCTCGCGCTGCACCGGGTCGACGGCGTCGTGTACGACGTCGCGGTGTTCCTCAACCTCGGGCGTGACCACCTCGACTTCCACGCCGACGTCGAGGACTACTTCGCCGCCAAGGCCGCGCTCTTCACGTCCGAGCGCGCCGCGCAGGCGGTGATCGACATCGACGACCCGTACGGACGCCGGCTCGCGGACGCGACGTCCCTGCCTGTGACGACCGTGTCGCTCGAGGGACGCGTGGAGGCGCACTGGCGCGTCGTCGCGCTGGAGACCACCGCGTCGGGGTCCCGGGCCCGCGTCGTCGGTCCGGACGAGGTCGAGCACGACCTCGTGGTCCGGCTGCCCGGCCGCTTCAACGTCGCCAACGCCCTCGCCGTCCTCGCGGCGGTGACGGCCACGGGACGAGCGGTCGAGGACGCGCTCGCCGGCATCGCCGCCTGCGAGGGCGTCCCCGGACGCATGGAGCCCGTCGACGAGGGCCAGGACTTCACCGCGATCGTCGACTACGCCCACAAGCCCGATGCGCTGCGGGCCGTGCTGTCGTCCCTGCGCGGGCTCGGTGACGGACGGTTGCTCGTGGTCGTCGGTGCCGGGGGAGACCGTGATCCCGGCAAGCGCCCCCTGATGGGTGCCGTCGCCGCCGAGCTGGCGGACGTGGTGGTCGTCACGGACGACAACCCGCGCAGCGAGGATCCGGCGACGATCCGTGCCGCGGTGCTCGAGGGAGCCCGCGAGGCAGGAGCCGCGGCCGAGCTCGTCGAGATCGGCGACCGCCGCGGAGCGATCGTCCGTGCCGTCGCTCAAGCACGTCCCGGCGACGTGGTCGTCGTGGCGGGCAAGGGGCACGAGCGTGGCCAGATCGTGGGAGACGTCGTGCACCCGTTCGACGACCGGAGCGTGCTGTCCGAGGCGCTTCGTACCCGGCTCGGGGGCGACGCGTGATCACGACCGCACTGGGACGGGTCGCCGAGATCGTCGGCGGGACTCCGTACGACGGCGAGGGTGTCGATGTGACGGCTCCCGCGACCCTGGACTCGCGTCGTGTCGAGTCGGGAGGCCTCTTCGTCGCGGTGCGCGGCGAGCACGTGGACGGTCACGACTTCGCGCCCGCTGCCTATGCGTCAGGTGCCGCCGCCGTGCTCGGCGAGCGTCGTGTCGACGGTCCCTGCGTGGTCGTGGACGACGTCGAGGCAGCGCTCGCGCGCCTCGCACGCGACGTCCGGGACCGGCTCGACGGCTGCATGGTCGTCGGCGTCACGGGGTCGCAGGGCAAGACCAGCGTCAAGGACCTTCTGGCCCAGGTGCTCGACGCGAGCGCGCCGACCGTGGCGACCGCCGGCAACTACAACAACGAGCTCGGTGTCCCGCTGACGGTGCTGCGCGCCGAGGCTGCGACCCGCTACCTGGTCGTCGAGATGGGCGCACGCGCGGTCGGCAACATCGCCGCGCTCTGTGCGATCGCCCGACCCGACATCGGCGTCGTCCTCAATGTCGGCACGGCACACGTCGGAGAGTTCGGGTCGGTCGAGGCGATCGCCCGTACCAAGGGTGAGCTCGTCGAGTCTCTCCCCGCGCACGGAGTGGCCGTGCTCAACGCCGACGACCCCGCGGCCGCCGCCATGCGGTCGCGCACGGTCGCGACGGTGCGGACGTACGGCACCACGCCGGGTGCCGACGTCGTCGCCGACGACGTACGCGTCGGCGACGACGGTGAACCCCGCTTCGTCCTGCGTGCCGACGGGCTCTCAGCCGCGGTGCACGTCCCGCTGCTGGGCGCCCACCAGGCGTCAAACGCGGCGGCTGCCACGGCTGCCGCGCTCGCTGCCGGGCTCTCGCTCGACTCCGTCGTGGAGGCGCTCGCGCACGTGACGAACCGGTCGGCCTGGCGGATGGAGCGGTCCGTCCGGTCTGACGGGCTGATGGTCGTCAACGACGCCTACAACGCCAACCCGGAGTCCGTGGCCGCCGCCCTTCGCGCGGTCGTCGCGATGGCGCACGGGAGGCGGGTCGTGACGGTGCTCGGTGAGATGCTCGAGCTCGGCGGTGCGGCGGGTGCCGCGCACGCCTCCGTTGGTAGTCTCGCAGCCGACCTCGGTGTCACCCAGGTCGTCGCCGTCGGTGTCGGTGCGCATCAGATCCATGAGGCCGCCGCGGCCGCCGGCGCTGACTCGGTGCTCGTCGACGACCTCGACGACGCGCTGGCGTGGTTGCGCGGATACCTCCGTGCGGGTGACATCGTGCTGGTCAAAGCTTCACGGGCCAGCGGTCTGGAGCGGTTGGCGGCGACGCTGCTGGCCGAGCCAGACCCACAGAGAAGAGTCGCGGACGCCGAGTCCACCAGCGACGACGAAGGGAACGACGCTCGATGAGGGCCATTCTGATCGCCAGCGGGTTCGGGCTGATCGGCACGCTGCTGGGCACGCCGCTCGCGATCCGCCTACTGGTGCGCAAGGGCTACGGTCAGCTCATCCGAGACGACGGACCGACCTCTCACCACACCAAGCGCGGCACGCCCACGATGGGCGGTCTCGTCATCATCGTCTCGGTCGTGGTCGCGTACGCGCTCGCCAAGCTGATCACCGGGACGTCGCCGTCGGCCTCCGCGCTGCTGCTGCTCTATCTCTTCGTCGGACTCGGGCTGGTCGGGTTCCTCGACGACTACATCAAGGTCATCAAGCAGCGCAGCCTCGGGCTGCGCTCCAAGGCGAAGCTGGCAGGGCAGGCGATCGTGGCTCTGAGCTTCGCGCTGCTGGCCCTGAGCTTCCCCGACGGCAACGGTCGGACGCCGATCTCCGAAGGCATCTCCTTCATCCGTGACATCCCCGGCTGGACGCTCCCGGCGGCCGTGATCGTCGTCTGGGTGCTCGTGATGATCTGGGGCACGAGCAACGCCGTGAACCTCACCGACGGGCTCGACGGCCTCGCCACCGGTGCCTCGGTGATGGTGTTCGGCGCCTACATGCTCATCAACCTGTGGCAGAGCAACCAGTCCTGCGCCTTCAACCCCGGGCCCAAGTGCTACGACGTCCGAGACCCGCTGGACCTCGCCGTCGTCGCGGCAGCTCTGACCGGTGCGTGCTTCGGGTTCTTGTGGTGGAACGCCTCTCCGGCCAAGATCTTCATGGGCGACACGGGTTCGCTCTCGCTCGGCGGTGTGATCGCCGGCTTCGCGATCATGACCCGCACCGAGATCCTGCTGCTCGTGCTCGGCGGCCTCTTCGTCATCATCACGGTGTCGGTGATCCTGCAGGTCGGCTGGTTCAAGATGTCCGGCGGCAAACGCCTGTTCAGGATGGCGCCGCTCCAGCACCACTTCGAGCTGATGGGCTGGGCGGAGATCACGATCGTGGTCCGGTTCTGGATCATCAGCGGACTGTTCGTCGCGCTCGGACTCGGCATCTTCTACTCCGAGTGGGTCAGCGGCCTGTGAGTGCGCCAGACGTCGACCGTCTCGGCCGCGAGGACTCCTGGGAAGGCGTTCGTGCGGTGGTCGCCGGGCTCGGCGTCAGCGGCTATGCGGCCGCGGACGCGCTGGTCCAGGTCGGCGCCCAGGTCACGATCCTCGACGACGGCGACACCGACCAGCTGCGCGACCGCGCCCAGATCCTCGAGGTGCTGGGCGCCGACGTCCGTCTCGGCTCCGGCGCCACGGCGACCATGCCCGACCGCGTGGACCTGCTCGTCCCGTACCCGGGGCTCCCCCCACGTACGCCCATCGTCGCCGAGGCGCTCGGGCGCGACGTGGCCGTGTGGTCCGAGCCGGAGCTGGCCTGGCGGCTGCGCGCACCCGGCGCTGCGCCATGGCTCGCGGTGACCGGCACCAACGGCAAGACCACCACCGTCCAGATGCTCGAGTCGATCCTCGCCGCTGCGGGGCTGCGCGGCCCTGCGGTCGGCAACATCGGCGTCCCGGTCACCGAGGCGGTGATGGACCCGCTCGGCTACGACGTCCTGGCGGTCGAGCTGTCGAGCTTCCAGCTGCACTTCGCCGACCGGATCGCCTGCGAGGCGTCAGCGGTCCTCAACGTCGCCGACGACCACCTCGACTGGCACGGAGGTCGAGACGGCTACGCGGCCGACAAGGGGCGGATCTACGAGCACGTCGCGCGGGCGTGCGTCTACAACGTGGCCGATCCGGCGACGGAGCAGCTGGTCCGCGCGGCCGACGTCGCCGAGGGCGCGCGGGCGGTCGGGTTCACTCTCGGCGTCCCCTCGGTCGGGATGCTCGGGATGGTCGACGATGTGCTCGCCGACAGGGCGTTCGTCGAGGAGCGCCATACGAGCGCCGCCGAGCTCGCGACGCTCTCCGACCTCGCGGGTCCCGCGGGCGAGCCTCCGGCACCGCACGTCGTCGCGAACGCCCTGGCGGCGGCTGCGCTCGCCCGGGCGCACGGCGTCGCCCCGGCCGCGGTGCGCAAGGGGCTCCGCGGCTACGAGCCAGGCGCCCACCGCATCCAGCGCGTCGACGAGGTCGAGGGCGTGACGTACGTGGACGACTCCAAGGCGACCAACCCGCACGCGGCGCTGTCGTCCCTCCAGGCATACCCCTCGGTCGTGTGGGTCGCGGGCGGTCAGGCCAAGGGCACCCGATTCGAGGACCTCGTCACGCGCGCGGCGGACCGCCTGCGGGCCGTGGTCCTGATCGGTGCTGATCGCGCGACGATCCACGAGGCGTTGCGGCGACACGCGCCCGAGGTACCCGTCGTCGAGGTCGCCGCGGGCAAGGATGTGCTCATGGATCGTGTCGTGGACGCGGCCGCAGGGTTCGCCCGGATGGGTGACACCGTGCTGCTGGCGCCAGGATGCGCGTCCTTCGACCAGTTCACGGGCTACGCCGAACGAGGGGACTCCTTCGCCGCAGCCGTGGCCAGGTACGCAGCGTCGCGGCGGTGACCTCGTCGCCCTCGACGTCGAGGAGATCGGGAGGCGCGCGGTGAGCAGGTCCGGCAGGCACTCGTGGACCGCGACCGTTCGCGAGGTGCTCGAGAAGCCGCTGACGTCGTACTACCTCGTCCTCGCCGTCTCCGCGCTCCTCGTGGGCTTCGGGATGGTGATGGTGCTCAGCGCGAGCTCGGTCACCTCGTACCAGAACAGCGGCAGCCCGTACGCCCTCGCGGCGCGGCAGGCAGGCTTCCTCGTCGCGGCGCTGGTCCTGGGCGCGATCGCCTGGCAGCTCCCGCTGCGCGTGCTGCGCTGGTTCGTCTACCCGCTGCTGCTCCTCGCGCTCGTGCTGCTCGCGCTCACCTTCACGCCGTTGGGCTACGAGGTCCGGGGCAACCAGAACTGGCTGAACTTCGGCGGACCGTTCCTCATCCAGCCCTCCGAGATCGCCAAGCTCGCGATCGTGCTGTGGACCGCCGACCTCTACGCCCGCAAGCAGCGCCTCCTGAGTGACCCCAAGCACGTGCTGATCCCGATGCTGCCGGTCACCGGCTTCGTCGCGATGCTCGTCGTGCTCCAGCGTGACCTCGGGACGGCGCTCGTGCTGTTCGCGATCATCCTCGGGATGCTGTTCGTCGCCGGTCTGCCGGGGCGCGCGTTCCTCGTCGCGCTGCTCGGCACCGCCGCCATCGCGCTCTTCTTCGTCCAGTCCAGCGACGAGCGGATCAAGCGCATCACGTCGTTCACCGACCCGTTCGCGGACGCCCAGGGCAGCGGCTACCAGGCCGCGCACGGGCTGATGGGGCTGGCGACCGGGCAGTGGCTGGGCGTGGGACTCGGCGGCAGCCGTCAGAAGTGGGGGGCGCTCCCGGGGGCCCACACGGACTTCGTCTTCGCGGTCGTCGGGGAGGAGCTCGGGCTCGTCGGGGCGCTGTCCGTGCTCATCCTCTTCGGGCTGCTCGCGTACGTGGGGTTCCGCATCGCCCGCCGTGCTCGTGACCCTTTCGCCCGCTACGCGGCCGCCGGCATCACGGTGTGGCTGATGGTCCAGACGATCATCAACATCGGCATGGTGCTCGGCATGCTGCCGGTCATCGGCATCCCGCTCCCGCTCATCTCGTACGGTGGGTCTGCACTCGTCCCGACCGTGATCGCGCTCGCCCTGCTGGCGAGCTTCGCGCGGACCGAGCCGGGGGCGGCCGCTGCCCTGCGCGTGCACCGCCGTCGACGCGGCCCGCGCACCGGTCAGCAGCCCGGGGGAGTGCAGAAACCCTCGACTCCCGCACCACGACCCGTCGGACGCACTGTCCGAGAGGAAGGATGACCTGGTGGCGCTACGCGTCCTGCTGGCCGGCGGAGGAACCGCCGGCCACACCTCACCCCTGCTGGCGACCGCGGGCGCGGTTCGCCGGCTCGCTCCCGACGCCGAGATCACGGCGCTCGGGACACCGCGTGGGCTGGAGGTGACGCTGGTGCCGCAGGCCGGGTACCCCCTCGAGCTGGTGCCGGCCGTCCCGCTGCCCCGCAGCCTCGGCGCCGACCTCCTGAAGGTCCCGGGCAAGCTGGCGGGCACGGTGAAGGCGACCGGTGAGGTGTTCGACCGTGTGCGCCCCGACGTCGTCGTCGGGTTCGGCGGGTACGTGTCGGTCCCGGCGTACCTCGTCGCGCGCAAGCGCAAAGTCCCGATCGTCGTGCACGAGCAGAACGCGCTTCCGGGTGTCGCCAACAAGCTCGGTGCGCGGTTCACGCAGCAGGTGTTCACGAGCTTTCCCGAGACCCCACTCGTCCACTCGCGCTACATCGGCCTGCCGATGCGTGAGCAGATCGCGCACCTCGACCGGGAGGCGGAGCGTGCGCGGGCGCGCGCGGAGTTCGGCCTCGACCCCGACCGCCCGACGCTGCTGGTCACCGGCGGGTCTCAGGGTGCGCGCCGGATCAACCAAGCCGTCTCCGGTGCCGCCGACGAGCTCGCCGCCGCCGGCATCCAGGTGCTGCACGCCGCCGGTCGCGTCGAGGAGGCGCAGGTTGAGCGCGCGCCCGGCGAGCCGCCGTACGTAACCCTTCCGTTCATCGAGCGGATCGACCTCGCGTACGCGGCCGCCGACGCGATCGTGTGCCGCTCCGGGGCCAACACCGTCGCCGAGGTCGCGGCCGTCGGGCTGCCCGCGGTGTTCGTGCCGCTGCCGATCGGCAACGGTGAGCAAGCCCTCAACGCGCACCCGGTCGTGGGCGCGGGGGGCGGCATCCTCGTCGAGGACGCGGCGCTGACCCCCGAGTGGGTGGCGACGGCCGTCGTCTCGCTGCTGCGCGACTCCGCTCGTCTCGAGCGGATGTCCGCGGCGGCCTCCGACCTGATGCCGCGCGACGCCGACGACGTGCTCGCCCGCGAGATCCTCGCCGCAGCCGGCTCCGAGGCGGGCCAGGGATGAGGATCGACGTCCCTTCCGTGATCGAGCCCGCAGAGGATCTCGGCACGGTCCACCTCATCGGTATCGGCGGCGCAGGTCTCTCCGCGATCGCGCGGATCATGCTCGAGCGCGGGGTGAGCGTCCAGGGCAGCGACGCCCAGGACTCGCCGACGCTGCGGGCGCTGGAGGCGGACGGCGCGGTCGTCCACGTCGGTCAGGTGGCCGACAACCTCGGCGACGCGCAGACGGTGATCGCCTCGACCGCCGTACGCGACGACAACTCCGAGATCGTCGCGGCGCGCGCGCGTGGCCTTCGCCTCTATCCGCGCTCGGCTGGTCTGCAGTCGGTGATGATCGGCCGCGACGTGGTCGCCGTCGCCGGCACGCACGGCAAGACCACGACGACCTCGATGCTCGCGACGGCCCTGGTCCGTGCCGGGCTCGACCCGTCGTACGCGATCGGCGCGCCCGTCGCCTCGCTCGGGACCAACGCCCATGCAGGTCAGGGGCAGTGGTTCGTCGCGGAGGCCGACGAGAGCGACGGCGCCTTCCTTGTCTACGAGCCGTACGGCGCGGTCGTCACCAACGTCGACGCCGACCACCTCGACGTGTGGGGGACGCCCGAGGCGTACGAGGCCGCGTTCGCCGAGTTCGTCGACCGGATCGATCCCGCGGGGTTCCTCGTGCTGTGTGCCGACGACCCGGGCGCCGCCGCGCTCGCCGTCCGCGCGCGCCGGCGAGGCCTTCGCGTCATCAGCACCGGGCTCTCCGAGGGCACCGACCTGCGCGGCGTGGACCTGCTCACCTCCGGGGGCGGCACGTCGTTCACGGTGGTCCGCGGCGACGACGAGCTCGGTCGCGTCATGCTGCAGGTGCCGGGGCAGCACTACGTCGTCGACGCGCTCGGTGCGCTCGCCGCGGCACTGGAGTGCGGGGCGACGTTCGCTGACGCTGCCGCCGGCCTGGCCGCGTACTCGGGAGCGAGCCGTCGCATGGAGCTGATCGGCGAGGGTGACGGCGTGCGTGTGTACGACTCGTACGCCCACCACCCCGTCGAGATCGCGGGCGACCTCCAGGCGGCTCGGGCCCTTGCCGGCGGTGCACGCGTGCTCGTCGCGTTCCAGCCGCACCTGGTGAGCCGGACGCGGATCTTCGGCGCGGCGATGGGCCGGGCGCTCGGTGCGGCCGACGAGGTCGTCGTGACCGAGATCTACCTGGCGCGCGAGGATCCCGATCCCGAGGTGACCGGCGCGCTCGTCCGAGAGGCGGTCGGTCTGCCCGCGGACGCCGTGCACGCCGGCGAGCCGCCGGCGACGCTCGACGCGCAGCTCGCGTCGCTCGCCCGCCGCGGCGATCTCGTCCTGCTCCTGGGAGCCGGCGACATCACGACCGTGGGCCCGCGCCTCGTGGCGCGGCTGGAGGAGAGGACCCGGACGAGGTGACGGTGACGGACCGGTTCGCTGGGAGGCGCTGGCGGGCGCGCCTTCAGCGGCTGCGTCCGTACCTCCTCGTCGCCGCCGTCCTCGCGGCCGCGGGTGGTGTGGCGTGGACGGTGCTCGAGACGCCCGTGCTGGGGGCCCACCACGTCGACGTCCGTGGTGCGAGCACCGTCGGTGCCGAGGTCGTCCGTGCGCAGGCGGCGGTGCCGGACGGCCGCCCCCTGGCGCGGCTCGACCTCGGCGCTGTCGGCGACCGAGTCGAGGAGATTCCGCAGGTCGCCTCCGTCGATGTCCGTCGCCAGTGGCCGCGTACGGTCGTGGTCGAGGTCACCGAACGCCGGCCGGTGGCGCGCCTGGCCGGGCGCAACGATGTGCGGCTGATCGACTCCGACGGCGTGGTGTACCCGCCCGCCGGCAAGCCGCCCCGCAGGTTGCCGTCGGTGGAGCTGGCGTCCGGTGCCGGCCCGCGCGCCGAGGCACTGCGGGAGGTCGCCCAGGCCGTCGCTGCGATGGACGCCGGTCTCGCCCGCAAGGTCCGCGAGGTGCGTGTCAGCAGTCGTGACGCGATCACCCTCGAGCTGCGTGACGGCGCCGAGGTCGCGTGGGGGAGCGCGGACCACGCGGAGCTCAAGGCCGACGTGCTCTCCGCCCTGCTGAAGCAGAAGGCGACGGCGTACGACGTCAGTGCGCCGGAGCGGCCGACGATCGTCCCCTGAGCGGCGCACGAATCGCGAGCCCTCGTGGGCACGAGTAGCGTGCGCGACATGAGCGTCGCCGCTCCGGGCCGGTCGGCCAACGCTGGCGCGATCGCCGTCGGGATCGCGCAGTGCGTCCTGCTGGGCCTGGCCTCGCTCGTGGTCGCCACGTGGGCGTTCCTTGAGCTGACCAAGCGTCTCGCGCTCTCGACCGACCCACTCGACTCCGAGAGGGTGCTGTTCTGGTCGCTCGTCGGCGCGGTGGCGGTGCTCGTCCTGGTGAGCGTGGCGGCGGCGATGGTGTGGCGGCGCAGAGTGCTCGGTTTCACCGTGCTCGCGCTGGCGTGGGTGCCGGCCGCGCCGCTGTGCTGGATCGCCGTGGCGTCGTACCAGGATCTTGTCGTCGACGACGCGATGCCGGGCGTGGTCGCGTTCGGGGTGGTCGCCGGTGCCGCCAACGTCGTGCTCGGGCTCCTCCTGCGCACCCCGACGTCGTCTGCGCACCCGCCGCTCGCACGCTGAGGTCCCGTCCCCGATTTGTGCACCTAACCGTGCAGTCGCTCGGGCATTCCACGGCAAAGTGCACAAATCGGGGACGTCGCGTGCTGTGGCGGCGTGTCGGCGCCGAGGGCCGTCGGTCACCCCGTAAGTTCGTCACAGAACGCCGAGGTTGACATAACTATAACCCTGAAGTAGAGGGTTAGGGTTCCGGCTCGAGACACCAAGCATGTGAGGGGCACCATCGTGGCAGCTCAGAACTACCTGGCCGTGATCAAGGTGGTCGGTATCGGAGGTGGCGGTGTCAACGCCGTCAACCGGATGATCGAGGCTGGCCTCAAGGGAGTCGAGTTCATCGCGATCAACACCGACGCGCAGGCGCTGCTGATGAGCGATGCCGACGTCAAGCTCGACATCGGGCGCGAGCTGACCCGGGGTCTCGGCGCAGGCGCCAACCCCGACACCGGTCGTCAGGCGGCGGAGGACCACGCCGACGACATCGAGGACGTCCTCAAGGGCGCCGACATGGTGTTCGTGACCGCGGGCGAGGGTGGCGGCACCGGTACGGGTGGTGCTCCTGTCGTCGCGCGCATCGCGCGTTCGCTCGGTGCGCTGACCATCGGCGTCGTCACGCGGCCGTTCTCCTTCGAGGGACGCCGCCGCGCCAACCAGGCCGACGACGGCATCGAGTCGCTGCGCGAAGAGGTCGACACCCTCATCGTCATCCCCAACGACCGGCTGCTCTCGATCAGCGACCGCAACGTCACGATGATCGACGCCTTCATGCAGGCTGACCAGGTGCTCCTGCAGGGCGTCTCGGGCATCACCGACCTGATCACGACCCCGGGTCTGATCAACCTCGACTTCGCCGACGTGAAGTCGGTCATGTCCGATGCCGGCTCTGCACTCATGGGCATCGGGTCCGCCCGAGGCGACGACCGTGCGGTCGCCGCTGCCGAGATGGCGGTGTCGAGTCCGCTGCTCGAGGCCTCGATCGACGGCGCGCACGGTGTGCTGCTCTCGATCGCGGGTGGCTCCGACTTGGGTCTGTTCGAGATCAACGAGGCCGCGGCACTGGTCAGCGAGGCTGCGCACGCCGAGGCCAACATCATCTTCGGCGCCGTGATCGACGACGCGCTCGGCGACGAGGTCCGTGTCACGGTCATCGCTGCCGGGTTCGACGGCGGCACGCCCAAGCGTCGCGATGCGTCGCGCCCGGCGCTTCGCCGCGACGCCGCGCCGGCGCGTCCGGTCCAGAAGGAGGCGCCGGCCACGCCGGCGGCTCGCGAGGAGTCGTCATCGAACGGCAACGAGCGGATGCCTGTCGGCGTCCGGGCCAGCGCGGCCGAGTCGTCGAGCGATCGCCCGTCGTCGAACGGCACGTCGGCCACCGGCGTCGGCAACGGCACCCGTCCGGTCGCGCCGAAGCGCCAGGCCGACCCCTTCGAGGACGACCTCGACATCCCCGACTTCCTGAAGTAGTAGATGTTCGCCTTCCACGAGTCCTTGTCGCACGTCGACCTCGCGTTCACGGACCGGCACGGCGGTGAGAGTGCTGGTCCGTGGGCGTCGCTGAACCTGGCGGCGGGCAACGGCGACGACGCGGAGACAGTCGCACGCAACGTCGTGGCCGCCGCCCGTGCCCTCGGAGGAGACCCCTCCGAAGCCCGGCTCATGCGGCAGGTCCACGGGGACGGTGTGCACGTCGTCACCGCCGGCTCCCCGACCGAGCCGTACCCCGAGGCCGACGCGCTGGTCACCGCTGTGCCCGGCGCCGTGCTCGTCGTCCGGGTGGCCGACTGCCTCCCGATCGTGCTGGCTGACGACGAGGCGCGCGTGGTCGGAGTCGCCCACGCGGGTCGTCGCGGTGTCGTCGTCGATGTCGCGACAGCGACCGTCGAGGCGATGCGCGACCTCGGCGCGCAACAGATCAGGGCTTGGATCGGGCCGCGCATCTGCGGGCGCTGCTACGAAGTCCCCGCACAGATGCGCGACGACGTCGCCGGCCGGCTCCCGGTCGCGTGGGCACAGACGTCGTGGGGGACCCCGGCGCTCGACCTGGCCGCTGCAGCGTCCGAGCAGCTCGAGAAGGCCGGCGCGCGTGTCCATGATCTCGCGGGTGACCTCCCGGTCTGCACGTACGAAGGAGAGTCCGACTTCTTCTCGTACCGGCGCCAAGGGGAGCAGTCCGGCCGGCTCGGCGGCCTCGTACGGATCCGCCCGTGACCGACAGGCGCGCGGAGCTCGCGCACAACCTCGCCTCCGTACGGCAGCGGATCGCGGCGGCCGCGACTGAGGCGGGACGCGCCCCCGAGGACGTGACGATGGTCGTGGTGACCAAGACCTACCCCGCCTCCGACGTGGCGCACCTCGCGGCCCTCGGCGTCACCGACGTCGGTGAAAATCGTCACCCCGAGGCGGCCCGCAAGCGCGAGGAGGCCGGTGAGGCGGGGGCAGGGCTGCGCTGGCACTTCGTCGGCGGGCTCCAGACCAACAAGGCCGGCGCCGTCGCCCGCTACGCGGACGTCGTCCACTCGGTCGACCGGCCTCGGCTCGTCGACGCGCTCGCAAGGGGCGCCGCGCTGGCGGGACGCGAGGTCGAGGTGCTGATCCAGGTCAACCTCGAGGGGCGTGACGACGACCCGGTCGGCCGCGCGGGGGCTGACCCTGCGGACATCCTCGCGCTCGCTGGTCGCATCGACGCCGCCGATGGTCTCGTGCTCGGGGGAGTGATGGCGGTGGCGCCGCTCGGCGCTGATCCGGACCCCGCGTTCGCCCGCCTGTCCGAGATCTCGGCCAGCGTGGCCGCGTCGTACCCGGGCGCGACGACGATCTCGGCCGGCATGAGCGGCGACCTCGAGTCCGCCGTACGACACGGCGCGACACACGTACGGATAGGGCGTTCAGTGCTCGGAGAGAGGCCCGCGCTCGGGTAGGTTGACTGAGACAGTGAGCACCGTTCAAACCCGCAGTGGGTCCAGGAGGTCAGGCGATGGCTGGCGCGATGCGCAAGATGGGTGAGTACCTCGGCCTCGTCGAGCAGTCGGGCGAGTACGACGACTACGACGACTACGAGGCGGACGCCGAGACATCCCGTCGCACAACGGCACGTCCTGCTGTGCACGAGGCCGACTCCCGGACCGTGGCGCGCATCGACGAGCGGCGTCGGCCGACGCCGACACCCGGGCCGACCGCGGTCCCCGCGGCCGCCGAGTTCACTCGGATCACGACGCTCCACCCGCGGACGTACAACGAGGCACGGACGATCGGCGAGCACTTCCGCGAGGGCACGCCCGTCATCATGAACCTCACCGAGATGGACGACAACGACGCCAAGCGTCTCGTCGACTTCGCGGCCGGCCTCATCTTTGCCGTGTACGGCTCGATCGAGCGGATCACCAACAAGGTCTTCCTGCTCTCGCCCCCCAACGTGACCGTCACGGCCGAGGACCGCCAGCGCCTCGCGCAGGGCGGGTTCTTCAACCAGAGCTGACGCGAGGCACACTGACGTCCATGGTCGTTGTCGGCGAGATCATCAACTTCATCCTGTGGGCCTGCATCCTGCTCCTGCTGGCCCGCTTCGTCATCGACTGGGTTCAGGTGCTGTCGCGCTCGTGGCAGCCCAAGGGCTTCGTCCTCGTCATCTGCGAGGCCGTCTACTCGGTGACCGACCCCCCGATGCGCGCCGTGCGCCGGGTCATCCCGCCCATCCGCTTCGGCGGTATGGCGCTCGACCTGTCGCCGATGGTGCTGCTCATCGGGCTCTATCTCCTGCAGATCGTCAATGCACAGATCTTCTTCAGGTGAGCAGGACCCTTCTTCGGTGGAGGGGTCGCGCACTAGTGTGGTGTCCCGCGGGGTGCCGCAGGTGCTGTTTCCCCCACCGAGTACCGTTGTCAGGACTGTCCGATGAAACATGACCCCGAGGTGAGACCATGCCGTTGACGCCAGAGGACGTGCGGAACAAGCGATTTACCCCGGTCAGGCTTCGTGAGGGCTACGACATGGGCGAGGTCGACCAGTTCCTCGACGAGGTCGAGGCCGAGCTCGAGCGTCTGACCCTGGAGAACGAGGACCTGCGGAGCAAGCTTGCCGCCGCCTCGACCGGCTCAGGTTCGCCGACCTCGTCGTTCGACTCCTTCCGCGCGCCCGCCCCGGCTCCGGCCCCGATCGCTGCTCCGCCGCCGCCCCCGCCCGTTCCTACCCCGGCTCCCGCCCCGACCACCTCGGTCGGTGACGCGTCGAGTGCCGCCGCACGGCTGCTGGAGATCGCGACGCACAACGCCGACGAGCTCGTCGAGGCGGCCAAGAACGAGGCCGACCGGATTCTCGGCGAGGCCCGCACCAAGGCCGACCGCGTCGAGAACGAGGCGCGTGGCAAGGCCGAGCGCCTCGAGAGCGAGGCCCGGATGCGTGCCCAGAAGCTTGATGCCGAGACCGCCGAGCGCCGCCAGCAGGCCTTCGGCAACATCGAGAAGGAGCGTGACGACCTCAACCGTGAGCTCGAGCGCCTGCGCACCTTCGAGCGCGAGTACCGCAGCCGCCTCAAGAGCTACTTCCAGGCTCAGCTCTCGAACCTCGAGGGTGAGCAGTCGGTCGCGGCAGCGCTGCCGACGGCCGCTGCGCCGGCCGCCGTGCACTCGTCGACGCCGGAGCACGCTCCGCGCCGTCTCAAGTCGCTCTTCGGCGACGACGACGTGCGCTCCTGAGCCACTCGTACGACGCAGAGGGCCCCGCCCGACCGAGAGGTCGAGCGGGGCCCTTCTGTATTGCCCGTCCGCCGGGGCGGGCCCGGGTGGCGGGTGGCCGTTGGGGCTCGGAGGGGAGGAGCGAACGGCCGGTCAGGCCTTCACGAGGGAGACGGTGACGCCGAGGTCCTCGTCGGTGGCGGTGAAGCCGTCGAGGAGGGCGGCGCCCTCCTCGAGCGCGACCGCCAGCACCTCGCCCGCGATCTGGTCGGTGTGCGCGCGGACGGCGTCCGCCGTCTCGCCCGACGCCGCCCAGGTGACGCGGATCCGGTCGCTGACCTCGAAGCCGGCGTTCTTGCGGGCCTCCTGGAGCATCCGTACGACCTCGCGGGCCACGCCGGCGCGGATCAGCGCGTCGTCGAGCTCGAGATCGAGCGCCACCGTCTCGCCCTGGTCGTTGACGACCGCCCAGCCCTCGCGCGGGCGCTCGGAGACGATGACGTCGTCGGCGGTCACCGAGACGTCCTCGCCGTCGACCTCGAGGTCGAGCGTGTACGCGCCGCCGTCGGCGACGCCGGCCGCAAGCGCGGCGGCGTCCGCCGACGCCACAGCGGACGCGACCACTGGGGTCTGCTTGCCGAAGCGCTTGCCGAGGCTGCGGAAGTTGCCCTTTGCGGAGTACTCGACGAGGTCGCCGGACGCACCGGCGAGCGACTCGAGCGTGCCGACGTTGAGCTCGTCGCAGACCTCCGCCCGCAGCTCGGGGCCGAGCTGGTCCCACGCGCGCGAGGGCACGAGCGCCCGGCGCAGCGGCTGACGGGTACGGACCTTCGCCTCGGCACGCGCCGCACGGCCCAGCTCGGTGATGCGCCGGGCCAGGGAGACCTGCTCGTCGAGCCCCTTCACGACCAGCGTCTCGTCGACGACGGGCCACGATGCCAGGTGCACCGAGGGCGCGGCATCGGGGGCGGAGGTGCGGAAGAGGTCCTGCCAGACCCGCTCGGTCACGAACGGGGTCAGCGGCGCCATCAGGCGGGTCAGGACGTCCAGCGTCTCGTGCAGCGTCGCGAGCGCGGCTGGGTCGCCGTCCCAGAACCGGCGGCGCGAGCGGCGGACGTACCAGTTGGAGAGGTCGTCCACGAACTGCGAGAGCAGTGCGCCCGTCCGCTGCGTGTCGAACCGTTCGAGGCAGGTCGTCACCTCGCCCACGAGCTCCTGCGTCCGCGAGGCTAGCCAGCGGTCGAGCACCGGGCGCTCGGCGACCGGCGGAGCGCCGTCTGCGGGCGACCAGCCAGCCGTACGGGCGTACAGGACGTGGAAGGCCACGGTGTTCCAGTAGGTCAGGAGCACCTTGCGGACGATCTCCTGGAGGGCGCCGTGGCCGACGCGCCGTGCCTGCCAGGGCGAGCCGGAGCACGCCATGAACCAGCGGACGGCGTCGGCGCCGTGGTCGTCCATCAGCGGCACGGGCAGCAGGATGTTGCCGAGGTGCTTGGACATCTTGCGACCGTCTTCGGCCAGGATGTGGCCGAGGCAGACGACGTTCTCGTACGAGTTCTTGTCGAAGACGAGGGTCGAGACCGCCATCAGGGAGTAGAACCAGCCGCGGGTCTGGTCGATCGCCTCGCAGATGTACTGCGCCGGGAACGCCTGCTGGAACTTTTCCTCGGACCCGGGCAGGTGCGGGTATCCCCACTGCGCGAACGGCATGGAGCCGGAGTCGAACCACGCGTCGATGACCTCGGGGACGCGTCGGTAGGTGCCCTCCTCGCCGTCGACGGTGAAGGTGACGTCGTCGATGTACGGGCGGTGGGGATCGAGGTCGGACAGGTCACGGCCGGTCAGCTCCGACAGCTCGGCGAGCGACCCGACGCAGACGAGCTTGCTCGGGTCGACGTCGTTGCGCCAGATCGGCAGCGGCGTCCCCCAGTAGCGGTTGCGTGACAGCGACCAGTCGATGTTGTTGCGCAGCCAGTCGCCGTACCGGCCCCACTTGATCGTCTCGGGGAACCAGTTGGTGCCCTCGTTCTCACGCAGCAGCGCGTCCTTGGCCGCCGTCGTGCGGACGTACCACGCGGGGGAGGCGTAGTACATCAGCGGCGTGTGGCAGCGCCAGCAGTGCGGGTAGGTGTGCTCGTACGGGACGTGGCGGAACAGCAGTCCGCGGAAGTCGAGGTCGTCGACGAGGGTGGCGTCGGCCTTCTTGAAGAACGCGCCGCCGATGAGGTCGATCCCGGCCTCGAAATGGCCGGTCGGGTCGATCGGGTTGACCATCGCGACGCCGTTGCGGCGGCACGACTGGAAGTCGTCCTCGCCGAAGGCAGGGGACTGGTGGACGAGGCCGGTGCCGTCCTCGGTCGTCACGTACTCCTCGTTGACGACGAAGTGCGCGCGACCGGGCCACTCGACGAGGTCGAACGGGCGGTCGTACGTCCAGCCGACGAGCTCGGTGCCCTCGAACCGGGCGTCGACGGTCCAACCCTCGCCGAGCACCTGCTCGAGAAGGGGCTCGGCGACGACCAGCGTCTCGTGGCCGTTGCTCGCGGCGACGTACGTGACGTCGGCCTTGGCGGCGACCAGGGCGTTGGACACGAGCGTCCACGGCGTGGTGGTCCACACCAGGAGCGACGCCTCACCCGCCAGCGGCCCGGAGGTCAGGGGGAAGCGGACGTAGACCGAGGGGTCGACGACCGTCTCGTACCCCTGGGCGAGCTCGTGGTCGGACAGGCCGGTGCCGCAGCGGGGGCAGTAGGGCGCGACGCGGTAGTCCTCGGTGAGCAGCCCCTTGTCGAAGATCTGCTGCAGCGCCCACCAGACGCTCTCGACGTACGGGGTGTCCATCGTGCGGTACGGGTCGTCGGTGTCGACCCAGTAGCCCATCCGCTCGGTCATCTGCTCGAACAGGTCGACGTTGCGCAGCACGGCCTCGCGGCACTTGGCGTTGAACTCTGCGACGCCGAACGCCTCGATGTCGGGCTTGCCGTTGAAGCCGAGCTCCTTCTCGACGGCGATCTCGACCGGGAGGCCGTGGCAGTCCCAGCCGCCCTTGCGCTCGACGAGGTAGCCCTGCATCGTGCGGAAGCGGGGGAAGACGTCTTTGAAGACGCGGGCCTCCACGTGGTGGACGCCAGGGGTGCCGTTGGCGGTGGGCGGTCCCTCGTAGAAGGTCCAACGGGGCGCGCCCTCACGGCGGGCGAGAGACTCCTCGAAGGTGCCCTCGCTCTCCCAGAGCGCGATGACGTCGCGCTCCATGGCAGGCAGGTCCACGTGGGCGGGGACGGGGCGGTACGCGGCGGTCACGGTGTTCCTCCGACAAGTCTGGAGCGGTGCTCGGCTTGGCGAAGGGACGAGGCCTGTGGGCCCCGCGGTACCACCCTCCTTGACGTACGGCGAGGCGTACGCCCTCTCTTGGCGCGCCGCTGCGCGGGTCTACTGCGCCTCGTACGGTCAACCCGTACGGGGCGGTTCTTCCGGCGGCTCCGGGGTGATGCGGCATGCGCTGTGCTCCGGGCTCCCACCGTCCCCAGATCGCTTCGGCACAGGTGGTCGCGCGTCGCGTGTCCCCATCGATACCTGCGGCTGGGACAAAGTCTAGTCCAGTACGCCCGACGTGGTGACGGGGGACGAGTTCTGGTGTCGGTCGTTGTCCGGAAGCGAACGCTCTGGGCGACACACGGCAAATCGGCTTGTGAACCTCTCGAGGCGCGCCTACAGTTCGGGCACCACGTCACATCGAGGCAATCCGGATCGGATCGCCTCGATGTGTGGCATTTCGTGCACATCGAGGGGGCACAGAGATGGCAAGCACGACCAAGACACGAGGAACGAACGCCGTGGGCCGTGGCGCCGCGGCGATCAAGGCTGCCGCACGCAAGGTCGGCGCGACGAAGTCCGCGGCCGCGAGCCGGACTAAGAAGGCGACGGCCGCGGCGAAGAAGGCGGCGCCGGCCAAGAAGACCGCGGCGAAGAAGGCCACGGCCAAGAAGACTGCGGCCAAGAAGGCGACGCCGGCCAAGAAGACTGCGGCCAAGAAGGCGACGCCGGCCAAGAAGACTGCGGCCAAGAAGGCGACGCCGGCCAAGAAGGCCACGGCGAAGAAGACGACGGCCAAGAAGACCACCGCCAAGAAGACCACGGCGAAGAAGACCACGGCCAAGAAGGCGACGCCCGCAAAGAAGGCGCCCGCCAAGAAGACCGTGACGAAGAAGTCCGTCGCCAAGAAGACGACGGCGAAGAAGACGGCGCCACCGAAGAAGAGAACGGTGTCGAAGCCCCGTACGACAGGAGCGAAGAAGACTGTGACCAACCCCACTGTGGCAGCGCCCGGGTCGCTTGCCGTCAAGCCGGACGAGACTCCGTGGACCGCCGAGGAGCTGGGAGAGGTGCGCGACGGCCTCCTGGCAGACCGGACGCGGCTCCTCGACGAGATCGGGATCGCCGAGCGCGGGCTGGCCGATCTCCTCAGCGGCGGCGTCGATGGCGCGGGCAACGACCAGGCCGATGTGGGCTCCACGTCGCTCGAGCGTGACGCCGAGATGTCGCTCGTGGCGAACCACCGCGACCTCCTCGTCCAGGTCGAGAAGGCACTAGGGCGCATCGAGACCGGGACCTACGGCAACTGCGAGAACTGCGGGCAGCCGATCGGGAAGATGCGGTTGATGGCGTTCCCGCGTGCCACACTGTGCATGACATGCAAGCAACGCGAGGAACGTCGCTGACCCCCGAGAGCGACTCCGTCCACCCCCGAGCACGGTCCAGAAGGATCGTGCTCTTCGGGGTGGTGGCAGTTCTCGGCTACCTCACCGACCTCATCACCAAGATCGTCGCCGTCGCCCGCCTCGAAGATGCGGACCCGGTCGTCGTGATCCCCCACGTCCTCCATCTGACGTTCGTCCGTAACCCCGGAGCCGCCTTCGGCATGGCCACGGGGTTCACGATCGTGCTCACGGTCATCGCGCTCACCGTCTGTGTGGTCGTGATCCGGATGGCGCGCCAGCTGCGGGACCCGTTCTGGGCGATCGGCCTCGGTCTCCTCCTCGCCGGCGCCCTGGGCAACCTGACCGACCGGATCTTCCGCGAGCCGTCGCCGCTGCAGGGCCACGTGGTCGACTTCCTCCAGTTCCCGGACTGGCCGCCCAACTGGCCGGTGTTCAACATCGCCGACGTCATGATCAACCTGGCGGCGGTGATCATCGTGGTCCAGACGGTCCGCGGAGTCGGCCTGGACGGGACGAAGGTCACCAAGAAGGAAGCCGACGCCGGCGAAGACAGGAGCGCCGACGGCGATGCCGCCGACGACCCGGACAAGGGCCCGGCATGACCGCTGATCCAGTCGGGGCCGAGCACCGGGCGTACTTCGTGCCCGACGGCCTCGCGGGCGAACGCCTCGATGCGGCCCTCGCCCGGCTGCTTGGACTGTCGCGCACCCGGGTCGCCGACCTGGTTGCGGACGGCCTCGTGACCGTCGACCACCGTCCGGCTGCCAAGTCGGACCGGGTCGAGGCGGGGGCCTTCCTCGAGGTCACCATCCCGCGTCAGCGTGACGTCACGGAGGTCGTCCCCGAGATCGTCGAGAACCTGCGGATCGTGCACGACGACGACGAGATCGTGGTCGTGGACAAGCCGTCAGGTGTCGCGGCCCACCCGAGCGTCGGCTGGACCGGGCCGGACGTCGTCAGCGGGCTCGCGGGCGCGGGTTTCCGGATCAGCACGTCGGGAGCCCCGGAGCGGCAGGGCATCGTCCAGCGGCTCGACGTCGGCACCAGCGGCCTCATGGTCGTCGCGAAGTCCGAGCACGCCTACACGGTGCTCAAGCGGGCGTTCCGCAACCGCGAGGTGGACAAGACCTATCACGCACTCGTCCAGGGGCATCCGGACCCGCTCGAGGGCACGGTCGACGCTCCGATCGGACGGCACCCCAAGCATGACTGGAAGTTTGCGGTCATGGCCGACGGGCGCGCGAGCGTCACGCACTACGAGACGCTCGAGGCCCACCGGTTCGCGAGTCTCGTGGAGATCAAGCTCGAGACCGGACGCACCCATCAGATCCGGGTGCACATGGCGGCGCTCAAGCACCCGTGCGTCGGCGATCCGCTCTACGGCTCCGACCCGACGCTGACCAAGAGGGTGGGCCTGGAGCGCCAGTGGCTGCACGCCGTACGGCTCGGGTTCGAGCACCCCCGTACGAGGGACTGGGTCGACTTCGAGTCCCCGTACCCCGATGACCTCCAGCACGCGCTCGAGGTCATCCGCGCGGCCGACTGAGCCGTGCCCCAGTCCGACCGAAGTGTGCCCGCGGGCGCCGTGGCGGTTGCGTCGGAGCGCCTGTCGAATCTGTCGGTGCCGGTCGTCTAATCTGAACTTCTCTTCCCCGCCCGAACATGTGCCTGAGGAGGCCCCACCCCCATGTCGAGCGCCGACTCGTTCGTGCATCTGCACGTCCACACCGAGTACTCCATGCTCGACGGCGCGGCGAGGCTGACCGACATGTTCGCGCGGACGGCCGAGCTGGGCATGGACGCGATCGCGATGACCGACCACGGCAACGTGTTCGGCGCGTACGACTTCTACAAGAAGGCCAAGGCGGCCGGGGTCAAGCCGATCATCGGCATGGAGGCCTACCTCACGCCCGACACGCACCGTACGGAGCGCAAGCGCGTCCAGTGGAACAAGGGCGGCGGTGACGACGTCTCCGGCGGGGGTGCGTTCACCCATATGACGCTGCTCGCCCAGAGCACCGCCGGCATGCACAACCTGTTCCGGCTGTCGTCCCGCTCGTCGCTCGAGGGGTTCTTCTACAAGCCCCGTGCCGACCGTGAGCTGCTGTCCGAGTACGCCAACGGCCTCATCGCGACGACCGGGTGCCCTTCGGGCGAGGTGCAGACCTGGCTGCGCATCGGCAACTACGCCAAGGCGCGTCAGTCAGCAGCCGAGTTCATGGACATCTTCGGCCGCGAGAACTTCTTCGTGGAGCTGATGGACCACGGGCTCTCGATCGAGACCCGCGTGCGCGACGACCTGCTGAGGCTCGCCAAGGACCTCGACCTGCGCCTCGTGGCGACCAACGACTCGCACTACACGCACCCCGCCGACTCCACCGCGCACGAGGCGCTGCTGTGCGTGCAGTCCGGCAAGACGCTCGCCGATCCGACGCGGTTCAAGTTCGACGGCAACGGCTACTACATCAAGTCCCCGCAGGAGATGCGCCAGCTGTGGGAGCGCGATGCGGGTCTGCCCGAGGCGTGCGAGTCGACCCTCCTGATCGCCGAGCGCTGCGAGGTCGAGTTCACCGAGGGCAACGGCACGTTCATGCCCCGGTTCCCGGTCCCCGAGGGCGAGTCGGAGGAGACGTGGCTCCTCAAGGAGGTCGACCGGGGCCTCGCCGTGCGTTATCCCGACGGCATCACCGAGGACGTGCGCAAGCGCGCCGACTTCGAGGTGGACGTCATCCTCAAGATGGGGTTCGCCGGCTACTTCCTCGTCGTCGCTGACTTCATCAACTGGGCCAAGGAGCACGGCATCCGTGTCGGTCCGGGCCGTGGCTCCGGCGCCGGCTCGATGGTCGCGTACGCGATGCGCATCACCGACCTGGACCCGATCGTCCACGGCCTGATCTTCGAGCGGTTCCTCAACCCCGACCGCGTCTCGATGCCAGACTTCGACGTCGACTTCGACGAGCGTCGTCGTGGCGAGGTCATCCGCTACGTCACCGAGAAGTACGGCGACGACCGGGTATCGCAGATCGTTACGTACGGCACGATCAAGTCCAAGCAGGCCGTCAAGGACGCCTCCCGCGTGCTCGGCTACCCGTTCTCGATGGGGGAGCGGATCACCAAGGCGATGCCGCCGCTGGTGATGGGCAAGGACGTCCCGCTCAAGGACATCTTCAATGCCGAGCACCCTCGCTACAACGAGGGCGGCGAGTTCCGGTCGCTGTACGACACCGACCCCGACGCCAAGAAGGTCGTCGACACCGCCGTCGGCCTCGAGGGCCTCAAGCGCCAATGGGGCGTCCACGCCGCCGGCGTGATCATGTCGAGCGAGCCGCTGCTCGACATCATCCCCGTGATGAAGCGCGAGCAGGACGGCGCGATCATCACCCAGTTCGACTACCCGACCTGCGAGTCGCTCGGGCTGATCAAGATGGACTTCCTGGGGTTGCGCAACCTCACCGTCCTCGATGACGCGCTCGACAACATCCGCAACAACCGGGGCGAGGAAGTCGTCCTCGAAGACCTCCCGCTGCGCGACGACGAGACGTTCGCGCTGCTGTCGCGCGGTGACACGCTCGGCGTCTTCCAGCTCGACGGCGGTCCGATGCGGGCCCTGCTGCGCAGCATGCGCCCCGACAGCTTCGAGGACATCTCGGCCGTCGGCGCGCTCTATCGACCGGGCCCGATGGGCGCCGACTCCCACAACAAGTACGCCCGCCGCAAGAACGGCCGCGAGAACGTCGAGCCGATCCACCCCGACCTCGCTGAGGCCCTCGAGGACATCCTCGGCGAGACGTACGGCCTGATCGTCTATCAAGAGCAGGTCATGGCGATCGCCCAGCAGCTCGCGGGCTACTCGCTCGGACAGGCCGACCTGCTCCGCCGCGCGATGGGCAAGAAGAAGAAGTCCGAGCTGGACAAGCAGTTCGCGAACTTCTCGGCCGGCATGGTGGAGCGCGGGTTCTCGAAAGCATCGATCAAGACGCTGTGGGACATCCTGCTGCCGTTCTCCGACTACGCGTTCAACAAGGCGCACTCGGCCGCGTACGGTGTGGTCTCCTTCTGGACCGCGTACCTCAAGGCGCACTTCCCCGCCGAGTACATGGCCGCGCTCCTCACCAGCGTGCGCGGCGACAAGGACAAGTCGGCGATCTATCTCAACGAGTGCCGTCGCATGGGCATCAAGGTGCTCCCGCCGGACGTCAACGACTCCGAGGCCAACTTCACCGCCGTGGGGCCCGACATCCGCTTCGGCCTGTCGGCGGTCCGCAACGTCGGCCACAACGTCGTCGACGCGATCGCCGAGGCACGGACCGAGAAGGGCACCTTCACCGACTTCTCCGACTTCATGGACAAGGTGCCTCCGGTCGTCTGCAACAAGCGGGTGATCGAGTCGCTGATCAAGTCCGGCGCGTTCGACTCGCTCAAGCACTACCGCCGCGCGTTGGTGACGATCCATGAGGACGCCGTCGACCAGTACATCGACCTCAAGCGCAACGAGGCGATCGGCCAGGACTCGCTGTTCGCCGGTCTGGACGACAGCGACGCCGGGTTCGCAGGGACGTCGGTCGTCGTCCCCGACCTCGACGAGTGGGACAAGACGACGCTCCTCGCCCACGAGCGGGAGATGCTCGGCCTGTACGTCTCCGACCACCCGCTGTTCGGGCTCGAGCACGTCCTGCGCGCCGCCAGCGACTGCACGATCGGTGACCTGATCGCCGACGAAGAGCGCCCCGACGGTGCGCAGGTGACCGTCGCCGGCCTCGTGACCTCGATCCAGCGCAAGCTCACCAAGAAGGGCGACCCCTGGGCGATCGTGACCGTCGAGGACCTCGAGGGCGCGGTCAACGTGATGCTGTTCCCGTCGGTCTACACGCTGTCGGGCCACCTGCTCGTCGAGGACGCCGTCGTGGTCGTCAAGGGTCGGCTCAAGCGCAAGGAAGACACTCCGGAGCTCTCGGCGACCGAGCTGACCGCGGCCGACCTCAGCGTCGGCCACGACGGTCCGGTCGTGCTCACGCTGCCGACGGCGCGTTGCACCCCGCCGACCCTCGACCAGCTGCGCGACGTGCTCTCGAGCCACCCCGGCGCGACCGAGGTGCATCTGCGTCTGGTCGGCACCAGGAGCACCAAGCTCATGCGGCTCGACGCACGGCTGCGGGTGAGCCCGTCGTCGTCGCTGATCGCCGACCTCAAGGCCCTGCTCGGACCAGGGTGTCTCGCCTCGTGAGGACCGAGGGCTCCGCGACTCGGGGGACGGTCGCGACCATCGTCGGCTTCCTCGTCGCCGGCGCTGTGGCGGGTGTCGCCTGGGCATTGCTCGCCGACCCCCTCCAGTACACCGTCGTCCGGGTCGACGACCGGTCCGGACTCAGTGCCGACGAGGTCGCCGCCTCGGCGGCCTTCGGTGTCCTCCTCACGTACGCGTGGGTCAGCGCGGTCGCTGCGGCGGTGTGGTCGGCGTTCGCGACCTGGCGCTGGGGGCGCGAGGGCGGGGTCGGGGTCGTCGCCCGTACGGCGATCGGCGCCGCGGTCGCCGCGTTGGTGGCGTGGGGTGTCGGGGTCCTGCTCGGGCCGCCCACACCAGAGGTCGGCTCACGGCCGGCCGGCGCCGAGGTCCCCGCGCGGCTCGGGATCGACGCCTACGGGATTCTGTTCGTCTGGCCTGTTGCCGCACTGTTGGCGCTCCTTCTGATCTCCTGGCTGATGCTCCCGCGTGAGCCGGTCGAGGAGATCCACGTCGCCGAGCCCGTCTGACCGCCCCGGCCCTCTGCGCCTATGCGTCGGCCTGCCTATCGCGGTTGTCGGCTTCGCCTGCCTGGGGCAGGGTGGAGGCAGGCCGGTGACCTCGTACGACGGCGGCCGCCTCGCGGCGTCGCCTCGGCAGGTCCCGGGAACCCACGCAGAGAGGGGCGCGGATGCACTTTCAGTGGCTGACCGAGCAGCTTCCTTCCGACGAGATGCTGGCGACGGTGGTGATGGATGCCAGCAGGGACACCGAGAGCGGAGACAGAACGGTCGCCGCGCGATGGTCGGAGCTTCGCCGGTCCCTGGACGGCCAGGGCATCACCAAGGAGATGGCCGCCGTCCTCGAGGAACAGGCGCTGCAGCCGACACGGGCCTCGGGCCCGCACGGGCGGCTGATCGTCGCGGGGGAGAGCGGCATCCTCATGGATCGCCTGCTGCTGTTCCCGCCTCGCAAGGACGAGGCGGTGCTCTCGATCGGCCCGGACGTGTTCGCGCTGGCCCGCGAGGCTGACGACACGGTCCGCTATCTGCTCGCGGAGATCGACCGTACGGGTGCCGACATCACGCTGTACGACTCGACGTCCGGCGCGGTCGGTGGCGAGCCTCACCGCGAGAGCGTCGACGGTGAGCACGACGTGCTCAACAAGATCCGGGGCGGCGGGCTGTCGCACAAGCGCATCGAGAGCAGGGTCGAGGACTCCTGGGACCGCAACGCCGAGACGGTCGCGGCAGATCTCGACCGGATCGTCCTCGAGCGTCGTCCCGACCTGGTCGTCGTGACCGGTGACGTACGCGCGGTGGCGCTGGTGCAGGGCGCGCTGGGCGCCGCGGCACGCGAGATGACCGAGCACGTCCAGGGAGGTGCCCGTCACAACGGCGTCAACGGTGCCTTCGAGACGCGCATCGACGAGGCGCTGGAGGAGTTCCGTGTCCGCAGGCGGTCGGTGGTGATCGACCGGTTCCGCCAGGAGCTGGGCCGCAACGCGATGGCCGTCACCGGCATCAACCGTGTGCTCGATGCCCTGCGCAAGGCCCAGGTCGAGGAGCTGCTGATCTCCGACGAGGCCGCGGGCCCGGTGAGCACGCTCGCCGACTCCAAGGTCTGGGTCGGCGACAAGCCGCTCGAGCTGTCGATGCACCGCGACGAGATCAGACAGCTGTCGTCCGGCGACGCACGGGCACGGCGGGCGGACCTGGCGCTCGGGACCGCCGCTGCGGTCCAGGATGCGGGGATCACGATCGTCTACCACGACGACGAGATCCTCACCGACGGTGTCGGCGCTCTCCTGCGGTGGGACCCGGCGAAGCCGTCAGGGGTCGTCGAGCCCGGCTGACGGCGCCGGCTCACCTGTCCGACGGCGCGACGGGCCTCTCGAAGATCTGCAGGAACCCGCCGATCACGAAGCCCGCCGCGCCGGCGAACGTCCCCCAGTTGACCAGGCCGAGGTAGAGCACGGCCTCGGTCGCCGGACGGGTGTACGCGGCGAGGCCGGCGAAGAAGAACAGGATCGACCCGACCTGGTTGACGGCGACCACCCACCAGCCAAGCTCGGCGCTCCTCACTCGCACGTGACCGTGCCCGATCTCCAGCTGGGCGAGGTGGCCGGACACCAGGAAGCACACGCAGCCGGCCATGTCCGGGAGCCACATCCACGTGTTGGTCTGTCGTACGGTCAGGTCTTCGGCGAACGCGGCGACCAGCGAGACGCCGAAGGCCAGCGTCCCGGCGAAGAGGACCACGGCACTCGCCCACCCGAGGTCGTGCGGCCGGGACCTCCACCAGCGCCACCGCGCCGATCGCAGGGTGCCGTGCTCGTCGATCTCGGTCGGTGCGTTCGTCGCCTGCAGGACCGAGACGTACCCGCCGAGGCTGAAGAAGACGCCTCCCACGAGATAGACGTCGTCCACCGTCCGCGCCGCGCCGATCCCCGCCTGCGCGAGGTAGGCCCCGAGGGCGAAGAGCGACCCGCCGAGCACGAACGACACGGCCGCGACCACGTTGAGTCGTCGCAGGCGCCGTACGGTCGTGGGCTCGGCCTCGACCGCCGAGGTGCCGCCCTCCGCGCCGTGCACCTGGATGCGTCCGCGGCGGCGCGCCGTACGAGACTCCCACTGTGCGGACGTCCCGTCGTGGCGTTCCCAGCGCAGACCTGTCGTGAACCCGCCGATCCCGTCGGCACGCTCGAGCACCCATCGGCCTGGCCGACGGATCGCGGCGCCCTCCTCAGACCGAACCGGCACGCGCGGACTCTAGCAACGCGCGGACGGCCGCGCCGCGCGATTGCGGGCGGGCCGCTCAGCGCCGCGCGACCGGGGCGAGCGTGGCGCGGGTGAGCGCGACGAGGTCGGCTGGGGCGAGGCCGATGTCGTACCCGCGCCTGCCACCGGAGACGTACACGAGGTCCCACTCCTCGGCGCTGGCGTCCACGACCGTGCGCAGGGCTCGCTTCTGACCGAGCGGCGCGATCCCGCCGACGACGTAGCCGGTCACCCGCTCGGCGAGCGCGGGATCGGCCATCGAGGCCTTCTTGGCGCCGACCGCCTTCGCGAGCGCCTTGAGGTCCAGCTGGGCGTCGACGGGGATGACACCGACAACGAGCGTCCCGTCGCAGTCGGCGAGGAGGGTCTTGAACACCTGAGCGGCGGGCACGCCGAGCGCCTCGGCGGCCTCGAGCCCGTACGAGACGGCGCGCGGGTCGTGGTCGTACGGGTGCGCCGTCCAGGCGACTCCCGCCTTCTCGAGCACACTGGTCGCCGGCGTGCCTGCGGACTGCTTCTTGGCCACGGGGTCAGTTGGGGGACCAGGACGTCCGTGCGACGTCGACGGCGGGGAGGCTGGGGACGGCACGCATCGCGGCAATCTCGGTCACCATCAGGTGGTGGTAGTAGCGCAGCCGTTCGGCGGCGTCGTCGGCCTCCAGCAGCTCCTGCCGGTCGGGCAGTGTGAGGACGGCGCTGGAGGCGAGCAGGTATGACAGGTCGACCGGGTCGCCCGGCAGCTCCTCGACCTGGGCGTCCAGCCGGAAGCGGTTGAGCTCGATCCGGTAGGCGTCGAACACGGCGTGCGCACGGTCGGCGGCGACGGTGACGTCCTCCCCGACCGGCTCGTCCAGATCCTCGACGTGCCCCCACATGAAGCTCTCGCCGGTCACGCCCGCGTCGAGGCGGATCCGCCCGATCGCGTCCACCGTGAGGTCGTACCGGCCGTCGTCGTAGCCGGTCACGTCGGTGAGGGCGACCTCGACGCCGACCCGGTGGATCGACTGGACGCCGCTCTCGCCGACTTCGTACCCCTCGCGGATCGAGACGATGCCGAACCGGCGCTCGGCCTCGGGGAGGGTCAGGAGGTAGGCGACGAGCTCGCGGTAGCGGTCCTCGAAGACGTGCAGCGACAGCGTCTGTCCGGGGAGGACGACGCTCCCGAGCGGGAACAGCGGGATCGAGCGGGCCACGTCGCCAGCCTAACCACGCGAGGGAGTCAGGATCGGCATGTTCGCCATGCGGCGGTGGGTGTCGCCCATCCGGCCTCCGTAGACTTGACCCATGATCCGTCGCACCGACCTGCGGGACACTCCTGCCGGGACGACCGCCGCGCAATACCGTGCGGTGCTCCCGCGCGCGCCGTTCGACGTCGAGGCGGCCGTCGCGGTCGTCCGGCCCATCGTCGAGGACGTGCGACACCGGGGCGTCGAGGCGGTCCTGGACGCGACGGAGCGGTTCGACCACGTGCGCCGCGAGACCCTCGCCGTCGACCCGGCCGACATCCGGATGGCCCTCGAGACGCTCGCGCCGGACGTGCGCGAGGCATTGGAGGAGTCGATCGTCCGGCTGCGTACGACGTGCGAGGCCGAGCTCGAGCACGACGTGGTCACCGCGGTCGCGCCCGGGGCGCGGGTGGAGCGCCGGATCGTCCCGGTCGGGCGTGTCGGTCTCTACGTGCCGGGCGGTCTCGCCCCGCTCGTCTCCAGCGTCCTCATGAACGTCGTCCCCGCCCAGGTGGCGGGTGTGTCCTCGCTGGCGCTCGCGACGCCGCCGCAGCAGGAGTTCGGGGGCGCTCCGCACCCGACCGTCCTCGCGGCGTGCGCGCTGCTCGGCGTCGACGAGGTGTACGCGGTCGGCGGTGCGCAGGCGATCGCGATGTTCGCGTACGGGGCCGCTCCGTGCGAGCCGGTCGACCTGGTGACGGGACCGGGCAACATCTACGTGGTCGCCGCCAAGCGACTGGTGCAGAGCGTCACCGGCATCGACTCCGAGGCCGGTCCGACCGAGATCGCGATCCTCGCCGACGACACCGCAGTGCCGTCGTTCGTCGCAGCAGACCTCATCAGCCAGGCCGAGCACGACCCGCTCGCGGCCGCGGTGCTGGTCACGCCGAGCGTCGCGCTCGCCGACGCCGTCGATGCGGAGCTCGCGCGCCAGGTGCCGGCTGCTAAGCACGCGGAGCGCATCGAGACCGCGCTCACCTCGCCGCAGTCCGCGACCGTGCTGGTCCGCGATGTCGCGCAGGGCCTCGACGTCGTCAACGCCTATGCCGCCGAGCACCTCGAGATCCAGACGGCCGATGCCGCCGCGGTGGCGTCGCGCGTGGAGAACGCGGGCGCGGTCTTCGTCGGGAGCTGGTCGCCGGTCTCGCTGGGCGACTACGCCGCCGGCTCGAACCACGTGCTTCCCACCGCCGGGTGCGCCTGCCACTCGTCGGGCCTGTCGGTCCGGTCGTTCTGCAAGAGCATGCAGGTCGTCTCGTACGACGAGGGCGCGCTGCGCGACATCGGTCCCAAGGTCGTGGTGCTCGCTCAGGCCGAGGACCTCCCGTCGCACGGCGAGGCCGTGACGGTGCGCCTCGACGCCCCTGAGGGGAGCGCGTCGTGACCCTCCCCGAGTGGGTGCCGATCCGTGACGACCTGCGCCCGTATGAGCCGTACGGCGCGCCGCAGCTCGACGTGCCGGTGCAGCTGAACGTCAACGAGAACCCGTACGGCCCGTCCAAGGCGACCGCCGACGACATCGCGGAGTCGCTGCGCGTGGCCGCGACCGAGCTCAACCGCTATCCCGACCGCGAGGCGTGGGCGCTGCGCGAGGCGCTCGCCGGCTACCTCGGGCACGGCCTGCGTGCGGGCTCGGTCTGGGCCGCCAACGGGTCCAACGAGATCATGCAGCAGATCCTGCAGGCCTTCGGCGGCCCCGGACGCACGGCGGCGTCGTTCACGCCGACGTACTCGATGTATCCCGAGTACGCCCGCAACACGCACACGCGCTGGCTTGCCGGGCGCCGCGCCGACGACTTCACCTTCGACGTCGACGCCGCGCTCGCGCTGATCGCCGAGGAGCAGCCGGACGTGGTGCTGCTCGCCTCGCCCAACAACCCGACGGGCGAGTCGCTGACGCGCGACGCGGTGCGCGCGGTGTGCGACGCCGCGCCGGGGATCGTCGTGCTCGACGAGGCGTATGCGGAGTTCCGCCGTCCGGGGACGCCGACCGCCCTGTCGGTGCTCGGCGACTACCCGCGACTGGTCGTGACGCGCACCATGAGCAAGGCGTTCGCGTTCGCCGGAGGCCGGCTGGGCTACCTCGCCGCCGATCCCGCGATCGTCGACGCGCTGCGCATCGTGCGACTTCCGTACCACCTCTCGACCGTCACGCAGACCGTCGCCCTCGCGGCGCTGCGGCATGCCGACGAGATGCTCGCGCGCGTCGCGGACCTGCGGACGACTCGCGACGAGACGGCAGCCTGGCTGCGCGAGCGGGGGCACGACGTCGTCGACTCCGACGCCAACTTCGTGCTGTTCGGGACGTTCGCCGACCGGCACGCCGTGTGGCAGGGTCTTCTCGACAGCGGGGTGCTGATCCGCGAGACCGGGCCCGACGGCTGGCTTCGCGTCAGCATCGGCACGCCCGAAGAGATGGCGGCGTTCCGCGAGGCGCTGAGCGGCGTGGTCGCGACCGACGGGGTCTCGACAGGCTCGACCGACGGACGTACCGACCAGGAGGACGCATGACCACGACGATCGAGACCACCGGTCCCCGTCGCGCCCGTGTCGAGCGCAAGACGTCGGAGTCCCACGTCGTCGTCGAGGTCGACCTCGACGGCACCGGCGCGCACGACATCGCGACCGGGGTCGGCTTCTACGACCACATGCTGACGGCGCTCTCGCGGCACTCGCTGATCGACCTCACGGTGCGCTCCGAGGGCGACCTCCACATCGACGCGCACCACACCGTCGAGGACACGGCCATCTGCATCGGCGAGGCGATCAAGGCCGCGCTGGGCGACAAGGCGGGCATCCGCCGGTACGGTGACGCGCTCGTTCCGCTCGACGAGGCGCTCGCGCAGGCGGTCGTCGACGTCTCGGGCCGCCCGTATTTCGTGCACACCGGTGAGCCGGAGTCGCAGGTCACGGTCGTGATCGGCGGCCAGTACAGCGGCTCGCTGACGCAGCACGTCCTCGAGTCGCTCGCGCACCACGCGGGGCTGACGATGCACGTCCGCCTGGTAGCGGGACGCGACCCGCACCACATCGCCGAGGCGCAGTACAAGGCGGTGGCGCGTGCGCTGCGTCAGGCCGTCGAGCGTGACCCTCGCGAGACCGGGGTGCCCAGCACCAAGGGCGCGCTCTAGATGGCACCGAACGTCGTCGTGCTCGACTACGGGTCGGGCAACCTGCGGTCTGCCGTGCGCGCGTTCGAACGTGCCGGGGCGGAGGTCACGCTGACGTCGGACTTCGATACGGCGCTCGAGGCCGACGGGCTCGTCGTCCCCGGTGTCGGCGCGTACGCGGCGTGCATGCAGGGTCTGCGTGCGGTCCGTGGTGAGCGCCTCATCGGGCGCAGGCTCGCGGGCGGTCGGCCCGTGATCGGTATCTGCGTCGGCATGCAGATCCTCTTCGGCACCGGAATCGAGCACGGCGTCACGACCGAGGGGTGCGACGAGTGGCCGGGCACGGTCGAGCGGATCGAGGCCGACATCGTGCCGCACATGGGCTGGAACACCGTGGAGGTCCCCGCAGGCTCGGTGCTCTTCGACGGTGTCGAGGACGAGCGGTTCTACTTCGTGCACTCGTACGGTGTGCGCCGCTGGGAGCTCGACGAGCCCAACCCGGCGATGCCGGCGCGGGTGACCTGGACCTCGTACGGTGGCGACCGCTTCGTTGCGGCGGTGGAGAACGGTCCGCTGTCGGCGACGCAGTTCCACCCGGAGAAGTCCGGCGACGCGGGCGCCGCGCTGCTGCGCAACTGGGTCACCTCCCTCTCCTAACGCCCGCGGGTCTGTCTCTGCCCGGGCCGGGTCGCTGCCTGCGCACGCCGGGTCGCCTTCTGGCGGCGCCGGGTCACCGTGGCTTCCGATCCGCGTGCGCGAAACCCTGCCCCGGGCGCCCTCGCGTCCCTAGCCTCGCGGGCATGTCGCCCGATCCTGCGCCTTCGCCCTCCCTCGCCCGCCGCGACGTTCTCCGGCTCGGCGGCGGGACAGCCGCCGCGCTCGTCGCCGCCCGTACGTTGGGCAGCGGTGCCGCCGCCGCAACGCCGTCGCCGTTGACCTCTCCCTTCACGCCGGCGGTGGCGGGCCCGATCCTCAAGCCGCTCCCGCCCGAGTGGTTTGTCACCTACGGGACCAACGCCGAGATGCGATGGGACTCTGTCGATCCTCGCCGCTACCTGACGGCGACCGAGCGATTGTTCGTCCGCAACCACACGACCACGCCGACGATCGATCCGGCGTCATACACGCTGCGCATCTTCGGTGACGGCCTCGCTGATGCCCGGACGCCCGAGCGCGCGCACGTCCTCTCGTACGACGACCTTCTGCGGCTGCCGTCTCGTACGGTCACGAGCCTGCTGGAGTGCACGGGCAACGGGCGCAGCTTCTTCGCGAGCCAGCAGGGCACCCCCGCGAGCGGGACTGCGTGGCAGCTCGGCGCCGTCGGCACGGTCCGCTGGACCGGCGTCCCGCTCGCGACCGTGCTGCGGCGGCTCGGAGTGCGGCCTGACGCCGTGGACGTCCAGGCGGCCGGGCTTGATGCGCCGTTCGTGAGCGGGGGAGTCGACTACGGCCGTGTCCGGCGCCCGTTCCCTGTCTCGAAGGCGCTCGACGACGCCCTGCTCGTATACGCGATGAACGGACGCCCGCTGCTGCCCGACCACGGCTTCCCCGTACGGCTCCTGCTGCCGGGATGGGTCGGGATCGCCAACATCAAGTGGCTCGGCGAGCTTGAGGTCTCGCGGGCGGCGCTGACGTCGCCATGGAACACGAAGTGGTATCGGATGACGGGCGGTGACTACCCGGTCGACTCGCCCGCCTTGACCGTCCTGCCGGTGAAGTCGGCGTTCGAGCTGGCTCGTGACGCCGTCCTCCCCGTGGGCCGCCGTACCGTCCTCACCGGCCGCGCATGGTCGGGAGCCGCGCCCGTCGCGCGCGTCGAGGTGAGCACGGACGGGGGAGAGTCGTGGGACAACGCGCAGCTGACGCGGCGCGGGCACGGCGGCGGGTGGGCGCAGTGGGCGTACCCATGGCGTCCCCGGACCTCCGGCCAACACGTCCTGCTGGCCCGCGCCACCGACCGCGCCGGCCGTACGCAGCCCGAGACCGTGCCGTACAACGACAACGGCTACCTGTTCTCGGCGGTCGTCCGGCACCCGGTGTCCGTGGCGTAGTGACCCGGGGGCGCCCGGGAGTGACCCGGGGGCGCTCGGCAGTGACCCGGGGGCGCCCGGGAGTGACCCGGGGTCCGAGGTGCGGGCAGGGCCGGGCGTGTCCTAGGCCGTGGGTACGATCGAGGACGTGACCACGCTCGAGCTCCTCCCCGCCGTCGACGTCATTGAAGGACAGGCCGTCCAGCTCGTCCAGGGGGTGGCCGGCTCTGAGAAAACGTTCGGCGACGCTGTCTCGGCGGCGCTGCGCTGGCAGGACGGCGGCTCGGAGTGGCTGCATCTGGTCGACCTCGACGCCGCCTTCGGGCGCGGCTCCAACGCCGAGCTCCTCGCGCAGATCGTGGCCGCCGTCGACATGAAGGTCGAGATGTCCGGCGGCATCCGCGACGACGCCTCGCTCGACCGGGCGATGGCGACGGGCTGTCGTCGCGTCAACATCGGCACGGCCGCGCTCGAGAACCCGGACTGGTGCGCCAAGGCGATCGCCACGTACGGCGACCGGGTGGCGGTCGGCCTCGACGTCCGCGGCCGTACGCTCGCCGCGCGCGGCTGGACCCGCGAGGGTGGTGACCTGTACGAGGTGCTGGCCCGTCTCGACGCCGAGGGCTGTGCGCGCTACGTCGTCACGGACGTCAACAAGGACGGCATGCTCCAGGGCCCCAACCTCCAGCTCCTCCGCGACGTGTGCGCGGCGACAGACCGACCTGTGGTCGCCTCGGGCGGCGTGACCACGCTCGACGACCTGCGGGCGATCGCCGGCCTCGTCGACGAGGGCGTCGAGGGCGCGATCATCGGCACCGCTCTGTACGCCGGCAACTTCACGCTCCCCGACGCCCTCGCGGCGGTCGCGCAGATCGGCGAGGGCACCGAGGGCGCAGCCTCGTGAGCCTGGCCGTCCGCGTCATCCCGTGCCTCGACGTCGACGCCGGGCGCGTCGTCAAGGGTGTCAACTTCGTCGACCTGCGTGACGCGGGGGACCCCGTCGAGATGGCACGTGTGTACGACGCCGAGGGTGCCGACGAGCTGACCTTCCTCGACATCACCGCCTCCTCCGACGCGCGCGCGACCACGTTCGACGTCGTCGCGCAGACGGCCGAGGAGGTGTTCATCCCGCTCACGGTCGGCGGCGGCATCCGTACCGTCGACGACGTCGACCGCCTCCTGCGCGCCGGCGCCGACAAGATCGGCGTCAACACGGCGGCCCTCCAGCGGCCCGAGCTCATCGCCGAGATCGCGGCGCGCTTCGGCAACCAGGTGCTCGTCCTGTCCGTCGACGCCCGCCGCGCCGCGGACCAGCCCTCCGGCTTCGAGGTCACCACCCACGGCGGCCGTACGTCGGCTGGGCGTGACGCGATCGCCTGGGTCCGGACGGCCACGGAGCTCGGCATCGGCGAGGTGCTGCTCAACTCGATGGACGCCGACGGGACGCGCGACGGATTCGACCTCGAGATGATCAGCGCCGCGCGCGCCGTCACCCACGTCCCGCTCATCGCCAGCGGGGGAGCAGGCACACCCGCGCACTTCTGCGAGGCGGTCGATGCCGGTGCTGACGCGCTGCTCGCGGCGAGCGTCTTCCACTTCGGCGTCCTCACCATCGGTCAGGTCAAGGACGCACTGCGCGCCGCCGGGCACGTCGTACGGTGAGGTCTCGACAGAGCTCGACCAGCGGCGAGGGCCGCTCGACCAGCGGAGAGGGCCGCTCGACCAGCGGTGTCCGTCCGGCGCGCAGCGTCACCCGCCGCGGCTTCGGCATCATCGGTGTCGGCGTCGCCGAGGAGAAGCGCCGCTTCACCCTCGCCGTCATCGGCTCCTTGGTCTACGGCGCGATGACCGTCGCCGACGCGTGGGTCCTCGGGTGGGCCACCGACCACGTCGTGACCCCGTCGTTCCGCGACGGCGAGATCGTCACCGGCGCGGCGGTGATCGCGTCGCTGCTGTTCCTCTCGGTCGCGCTGCTGCGGGCCTGGGGCGTGATCATGCGCCGGCTGATCGGCGGCATCGTCTACTACCGGCTCATGGCCTCGTACCGGCGCCGCGTCACGCGCCGCTACCTCGCGCTCCCGATGTCGTGGCACTCGCGCCACCCGACCGGCCAGCTCCTCTCCAACGCCAACGCCGACGTCGAGGCGACCTGGGGCGTGATGATGCCCCTGCCGATGGCGGTCGGCGTGATCGCGATGCTGGTCACCGCGGTCGTCGTGATGCTCACCGCCGACGTGGTCCTGACGTTGGTCGGGCTGGTGGTGTTCCCGGCGCTGTTCGCGATCAACGTCGGCTACCAGCGCCTGCTCTCGCCGCGCGTCACCCGAGCCCAGGAGCTGCGCGGGCACGTCAGCGCCGTCGCTCACGAGTCGTTCGACGGCGCGCTCGTCGTCAAGACCCTCGGCCGTGAGGCGGAGGAGACCGCACGCTTCGCCGCCACGGCCGAGGAGCTGCGCGACGCGAACGTGGCGGCCGGGCGGATCCGCTCGATCTTCGATCCCGTGATCGAGATGCTGCCCAACCTCGGGGTGCTCCTCGTCGTCGTCCTCGGGGTCGAGCGCGTCCTCGCCGGCGACATCGAGGCCGGTGCGGTCGTCCAGGTGGCCTACCTCTTCACGGTCGTCGGGTGGCCTGTCCGCGCGTTCGGCTGGGTGCTGGGCGAGCTGCCTCGTACGGTCGTCGGCTGGGAGCGAGTCCAGGCCGTGCTGCGCGCCACCGGTGACATGCCGTACGGCCAAGCCGCGCTGGCCGGAGACGGCCCGCTGCGGGTGGAGGTCAAGGACGTGTCGTACGGGTACGAGGCGCGCCGCCCCGTCCTCGACAACCTCGATCTCACCCTCGAGCCGGGCACCGTGACCGCGATCGTGGGGCTCACCGGCTCCGGCAAGAGCACGCTCGCCTCGCTCCTCGACCGGTTGGTCGACCCGAACGACGGCCGGATCCTCCTCGACGGCACCGACATCGCCTCCCTGTCGCACGAGGCGCTCGCCGAGGCCGTCGCCCTCGTGCCGCAGCACACGTTCATCTTCGACGACACCGTCCGCGACAACATCACGCTCGGCGCGGACGTCGACGACGCACGGGTCCGCGAGGTGCTCGCCCTCACCCAGGCGGCCGAGTTCGTCGACGCGCTGCCCGACAGTGTCGACACCCGGCTGGGGGAGCGGGGCACGACGCTGTCCGGCGGCCAGCGGCAGCGCCTGGCGCTCGCGCGGGCGCTCGTCCGTGACCCTCGGCTGCTCCTCCTCGACGACGCGACGAGCGCGCTCGACCCCGACGTCGAGCAGCGCATCCTGTCTGCGCTGGCGCGCTCGACGGCGTCGGGCAGCGGGCCGACGGTCTTCGTCGTCGCGTACCGCAAGGCGACCATCGCGCTCGCCGACGAGGTCCTGTTCCTGCGGGGCGGCCGCGTCGTCGACCGCGGGACGCACGCCGAGCTCGTCGCGCGCTCGCCCGAGTACGCCGACATCGTCCAGGCGTACGACACGACCCGGGAGGCACCATGAGCACCCGGGTGACCACGACCAGCAGCGCCGTGGGCGGAGCCGAGACCCCGCGCGTGCGTGGCCTCGGCGTGCTCCGTCGTGGCTTCGCGCTGACGCCTTCCCTCGCCACGGGGCTCCCTCTGACCTTGCTGCTCGCGGCGCTGAGCACGGTCGGCGGCGCCGTCGTCCCGGTCGTCGTCCAGGTCGCGATCGACCGTGGGCTCGCCGTCGAAGGCGGACCCGACGAGGGCCTGGTGGTGCGCTGGAGCATGGTGGCCGCCGGCATCGTGCTGCTCACCGCGGTGTGCGCGTGGGCGATGAAGATCCGCCTGTTCGTCGCCAGCGAGCGCGGCCTGACCGACCTGCGCGTCAAGGCGTTCCGCCACGTCCACGACCTCTCCGTGCTCACCCAGGACCGCGAGCGCCGTGGCGCCCTCGTGTCGCGGGTGACCTCCGACATCGACCAGGTCTCGCTGTTCCTCCAGTTCAACGGGATCATGATCGTCACCAGTCTCGGTCAGGTGGCGGTCGCGACCGTCATCATGGCGTTCTACAGCTGGCAGCTGACGATCGTGGTGTGGATCTGCTTCGTCCCGCTCGTCGTCACGCTCGTGGCGCTTCAGGGCCGGATGGCACGGGCGTACGACCATGCCCGCGCGACCGTCGGCACGATGCTGGCGGTCATCGCCGAGCCCGTGGTGGGTGCCTCGGTGGTTCGTGCGTACGGGGTGGAGCGCCGCACGCAGCGCCGGATCGACGAGGCGATCGACGTCAACCTGCGAGCCAACATCCGCGCCCAGCGTCTCGTCGCGGGGACCTTCGCCTCTGCGGGCGTCGCGGGCGGTCTGGCCAACGCGGCCGTGATCGTCGTCGGCGTCATGCTCGGAGTCGCCGGCGACCTCACGCTCGGCGGGGTCATCGCGTTCGCGTTCCTCGTGTCGCTGTTCGTCGGCCCCGTGCAGACGGCGACCCAGGTGATCACCGAGGCCCAGAACGCGATCTCCTCGTGGCGGCGGGTGATCGAGATCCTCGACACCCCGGCTGACGTGCGCGACCCCGGCGAGGGTGTCGCGCTGCCGGCTGGAGCGCTCGAGATCGGGTTCGACCACGTCCGCTTCGCCTATCCCGGTGGGCCGGACGTGCTCCACGACGTCGACGTCACGATCCCGGCGCGTCAGCGCGTCGCCGTCGTCGGCGAGACCGGCTCGGGCAAGAGCACCTTCGCCAAGCTCCTGACCCGCCTGTCCGACCCGACGGCGGGCACGGTCACGCTGGACGACGTCGACCTGCGGACGATCGGCTTCGCCACGCTGCGCTCACGTGTCGTGATGGTGCCCCAGGAGGGCTTCCTGTTCGACGCGACGCTCGCCGAGAACCTGCGCTACGGCGATCTCGACGCCTCGCGAGAGCGGATGCGCCACGCCTTCACCGAGCTCGGCATCGACGACTGGTTCGCGTCGCTGCCCGACGGGCTCGACACCGAGGTCGGACAGCGAGGCGAGTCGCTGTCGGCGGGGGAGCGGCAGCTCGTCGCGCTCGTACGCGCCTACCTCGCCGACCCCGACCTGCTGGTCCTGGACGAGGCCACGAGCGCCGTCGACCCCCAGACCGAGATGCGGGCCTCGCGGGCGCTGGAGCGGCTCCTCGCCGGTCGTACCTCCGTCGTCGTCGCCCACCGGCTCTCCACGGCCGAGGCCGCCGACCGCGTTCTGGTCTTCGACGCGGGCATCCTCGTCGAGGACGGGCCGCACGCCGCGCTCGTGGCGCAGGACGGCGTCTACGCCCGGCTGCACGCCTCCTGGGTCGCGCAGGCCCACCTCGGCATCGAGGCCGCGCCTTCCGGCGAGGGCATCGACGACGCCGAGCCTGGAACGGCCTGGGAGAATGGGACGCGTGACTGACTCCGCTCGCCTCGACCCCGCGATCGCCGCACGGCTCAAGCGCGACGAGCACGGCCTCGTGCCTGCCGTCGTCCAGGAGGTCGACACGCACCAGGTGCTGATGGTGGGCTGGATGGACGACGAGGCCCTCCGCCGGACGCTGACGACGGGCCGTTCGACGTTCTGGAGCCGTAGCCGCCACGAGTACTGGGTGAAGGGCGCGACCTCCGGCCACGTCCAGCACGTCCGCGAGGTCCGCCTCGACTGCGATGGCGACACCCTTCTGGTCACGGTCTCGCAGACCGGTCCGGCGTGCCATACCGGTGCCACGACCTGCTTCGACGACGACGTGCTCCTGGAGGCGCCGGCGTGAGCGCTCGCGGCTACGGTTCGACCGTCCTTCTCGGCGTCGTGGGCGGTGCTGCCGCGTTCTTCACGGCCTCGCAGCCGTGGTCGCGCGTCACCGTCGAGACCGAGGGCCTGGCGCGCGACGTGGTGAGCGTCAACGGCAACGAGGCGCTCCCGGTCGTCGGCGGGCTCGCCCTGGTGGCACTCGCCGGCATCGTCGCGGTGCTGGCGTCGCGCGGCCGGGTCCGTACGGCCGTCGGCGTCGTCGTGACGCTCGCCTCGCTGGCGCCCGCGGTCGCGGTAGCGCTCGGCGGCGACGCCGTCCACGACGCGCTCGTCACCTCGCTGGCCGAGTCGCCCGCGATGGCCGGAGACGCCGCGCTGCAGAGTCGCCTCGCCGACGAGGCGTCGACGACCGCCTGGCGGTGGGCATGTCTCGTGTCGTTGCTGGTCAGCGCGGCGGCGGGTGCGGCGGTCGTGCGCTGGGGCCGCGCGTGGCCGTCGATGGGGAGCCGCTACGAGTCTGTCGGCCAGCAGCGGGCCGAGACCGTCGACGACGACCCGTGGAAGGCACTCGACCGTGGCGAGGACCCGACAGTCTAGGCTTGGGCACTATCCCCGAGCGCCAGTCGCCCCAGAGAGGTTTTGAGAACGATGCATGGTTCTTCCCCCGCAGCCTGGACCGCGGTCGTCATCTGCCTGATCGGATTCACGGTCGGCGGAGTGGCGCTGCTGATGGGGCCGAACTGGGTGCTCTTCTGGGTCGGCGTCGCCCTGACCCTCGGCTCCGCAGTCGTCGCCAAGGTGATGTCCGCGGCGGGTCTGGGCGTCAAGGCGCACTGATCTACGGGACACTGCTCCCCTAGACCGCACGCCGACGTCTGCGACACCGGCGACGAAGGGAGAGTCCTCGTGTCCTCCGACCAGCCTCCGTACCCCCAACAGCCCCCGCAGGGTCCCTACGGGCCGCCGCCGCAGGGGCCGTACGGCCAACAGCCGCCGCAGTTCGGCCAGTACGGGGGCGGCGGTTACGCCCCGGTCCCGGAGTACGTGCCGCCGTCGCCGTACGCGAGCTGGTGGGCACGCGTCGCCGCCGTCCTCATCGACGGCCTGATCGCCTCGCTGTTGACCGTGGTGCCTGTCATCGTCGGCGTGATCGTCCTCGCAGGGGCGACGGAGACCACGAACACCTCGCTCGACGAGACGAGGAGCGAGATCACCAATGGCGGCCAGTTCGCCCTCGGGCTCGGTCTCATCCTGCTCGGCGTGCTGATCGGCCTCGTCTTCCAGATCTGGAACCAAGGTATCCGTCAGGGGCAGGGCGGTCAGAGCCTCGGCAAGCAGCTGCTCGGCATCAAGGTGATCGAGATGCGCACGGGGGAGCCGCAGGGCGCGGCCAAGGGCGTGCTCCGCTACGTCCTGTACGCCGTCCTCGCGAACGCGTGCTTCCTCGACGTACTGTGGCCGTTGTGGGACGCCAAGAAGCAGACGTGGCACGACATGATCGTGTCGTCCGTCGTCGTGAAGGCGTGACCACGACCGCGACCGCAGCCCGCCCCGTCTCGCGGTGGCAGGCGTTGCGGACGCCGCTGCTCGTCGGGGGCGGCGGCCTCGCGGCGGCCGCGCTGCTGCACTTCCGTGACCCGAACGTCTCCGGGAGCTACGGCTACTGCCCGTTCGCGCTGCTCACCGGGCTCGATTGCCCAGGGTGCGGCGGACTGCGTGCCGCGCACGCGCTGACGGACCTCGACATCGCCACAGCCGCGTCGAGCAACATCCTCGCGGTGGCACTCGCTGTCGCGCTCGTAGTGGCCTGGGTGGCGTGGCTCCCTCGGCGGTTGCGAGACCCGCGGGCGCGGATGATCGTCCTGACGTCGCGCGTCGGGGTCGCCGTGCTCGGCGTCGCACTCGTGTTCACGCTCCTGCGCAACACCCCGTGGGGCGCCTGGTTCGCGTCCTAGCAGCAGCGACCGGCCCGCAGACGTGACGAGGCGCCACCCCGGACAGCGGGTGGCGCCTCGCCGTGCCGGTACGGCTCAGTACGTGCCGGACTCGGCGTCGATCGCTCCGGTCGCGAAGAGGCCGACGTAGAGGAGGACGCCAAGGACGGTCAGCACGATCGAGACGATGCCGAGGATGAACCCCGCCTTGGCCATGCCGGTGCCGGTGAGGCGACCCTGCGAGGCCTCGATCTCTGCCTTCGCCTGGTTGCCGAGGATGATGCCGGCGATGCCGATCACACCGCAGCACAGCAGGCCGAGGAGGCCGGTGACGAGCGCCCAGATCGCCTTGTTGGAGGTCTGCGGCGGCACGCCGTACGGGTCACCTCCCGGGGGCGGGTTGTAGCCCGGGGGAGGTCCGCCGTACCCACCGCCCGGGGGCGGGTTGTAGCTCGGGGGCTCGTTGCCCGGGGGCGTCGGGCCGCCCGGAGGGGGATAGCTCATGGTGCTCCTTCGTCAGGGCTCGGAGTGCGCCATTGTGCCGTAGCGGTCGGTGGGGGAGAGAAAGCCCCCGTCAGGCGCTCAGCAGGGCCAGCGGCAGGAAGAAGGTCCCGAGCGTGAAGAGCAGGTAGAGCGCGGAGATCGTGGTGACGACGATTCCCACGATGAAGCCCGCCTGCGCCAGGCCTGCGCCGTCCAGCTGCCCGTACGACTCGGCGATCTCGCGTTTGGCTTGCGCGCCGAGGACGATGCCGGCGATCCCGACGGGGAAGCAGCACAGGACGACGCCGATCAGGCTGCACACGAACGCCCAGACGGCCTTCTGCGAGGTGGGGCGAGGAGGATGCCATCCCGGGGGTGGGGGCGGGGCGCCGTACCCGCCAGGTGGGGGCGGCGTGCCGTACCCGTACGGGCCGGGCGGCGGGGGAGCGCTCACAGATGTCCTCTCGTCCGAGCGCCGCACGGTAGCGCGGCGTCGCAGCGTGCATTCTGCCGCACAGCCATGCCACCAGGGGGCGGTGATCCTCCCCACACCCGGCTGGCTACCCTGGGAAGGACAGACTGCGGCGCAGCGGCGAGCGCGACGCGGTGTCTACGGGTGGGAAGGCAGGTCGGCGATGTCCGTACTCGACGACATCCTCGAAGGAGTGCTCGAGGACCTCGGGGACCGCATGGCCGCGGTCCCGCTCGACGATCTCAAGGAGCGTGCGAGCCGTCAGGACCTCGCGCTCGACCCCATGCCGGCGTTCCGCGCCGACGGGGTCTCGGTCATCGCAGAGGTCAAACGAGCCAGTCCGTCCAAGGGTTCCCTCGCCGACATCAAGGATCCGGCAGCCCTGGCTGTGGACTACGCCGAGGGCGGCGCGGCCGCGATCTCGGTGCTGACCGAGCGCCGGCGCTTCTCCGGCAGCCTGGACGATCTGAAGGCGGTCCGGGCTCAGGTGGACTGCCCGGTCCTGCGCAAGGACTTCATCACGACCTCCTACCAGCTCTGGGAGGCCCGTGCGGCGGGCGCCGACATGGCGCTGCTGATCGTCGCCGCACTTGACCAGCCGGCGCTGGAGTCGCTGATCGAGCGTGCGCGCTCGATCGGCCTGACCCCGCTGGTGGAGGTGCACGACGAGGAGGAGGTCGAGCGCGCGGTCGCGGCCGGCGCCGACCTCGTGGGTGTCAACGCCCGCAACCTCAAGACGCTCGAGGTGGACCGCACCACGTTCTCCCGGCTCTCTCCGCTGATCCCTGACTCGGTCGTGAAGGTCGCCGAGTCGGGAGTGCGTGACACCAAGGACGTCATCGAGTACGCCCGGGCGGGCGCACAGGTCGTCCTGGTCGGAGAGACGCTGGTGACGGGCGGCAACCCGCGCTCGACCGTCGCCGACCTGGTTGCGGCCGGGTCGCACCCCGCTCTGCAGCACCGATGGTGACGGTGGACGACTTCTTCGGCCCTCACCGTCCTCGTCGACACACCTGTTGACGCCACCTGCAAGGATCGACGCATGACCAGCACCTCGGCCTCGGCCGACCCGCGTCCCTCGAGCCTCCCCGACGAGCACGGCCACTTCGGCCGGTTCGGCGGGCGCTTCATGCCCGAGGCGCTCATCGCGCCTCTCGACGAGCTCGAGCGCGCCTGGCGAGAGGCGCTCGTCGACCCGACGTTCACCTCCGAGCTCGACCGGATGCTGCGTGAGTACGCCAACATCCCGAGCCCGCTGTACGAGGCCACGCGGCTGTCGGAGCGGGCGGGGGCTCGGATCCTCCTCAAGCGCGAGGACCTCAACCACACCGGCGCCCACAAGGTCCGCAACGTGCTCGGTCAGGCGCTGCTCGCCAAGCGGATGGGCAAGCACCGCGTGATCGCCGAGACCGGTGCCGGCCAGCACGGGGTCGCGACCGCGACGGCCTGCGCCTACCTCGACCTCGAGTGCGTCGTCTACATGGGCGAGGTCGACACGCAGCGCCAGGCCCTCAACGTGGCCCGCATGCAGATGCTGGGCGCGACGGTGATCCCGGTGACCACCGGCAGCCGTACGCTCAAGGACGCGATCAACGAGGCCCTGCGTGACTGGGTCAGCACGGTCGACGACACCCACTACCTGCTCGGCACGGCCGCGGGCGCGCACCCGTTCCCCGAGATCGTGCGCGACCTGACCCGCGGCATCGGCGACGAGGCGCGCGCGCAGTCGTTCGAGCGGATCGGCGGCCTCCCCGACGCGGCGGTGGCCTGCGTCGGCGGCGGGTCCAACGCGATCGGGCTGTTCGCCGGCTTCCTGAACGACGAGGCGGTGCGCCTGTACGGCTTCGAGGCCGGTGGCGACGGGTTCGAGACCGGACGCCACGCGGCCACCATCACGGCCGGTGACGTCGGCGTCCTGCACGGCACCCGCTCCTACCTCCTCCAGGACGAGGACGGTCAGACCATCGAGTCGCACTCGATCTCGGCCGGGCTCGACTATCCCGGCGTCGGACCCGAGCACGCCTATCTCGCGGAGACCGGTCGCGCGACGTACGAGCCGGTGACCGACGACGAGGCGATGGCCGCGTTCGACCTGCTCTGCAAGACCGAGGGCATCATCCCGGCCATCGAGTCGGCGCACGCGATCGCGGGTGCGCTGCGGATCGCGCCGCAGCTCGCCGAGGAGCTGGGACGGCCGGCGACCATTCTGGTCAACCTCTCGGGGCGTGGCGACAAGGACGTGCACACCGCCGCGGAATACTTCGGCCTGCTCGACGACGGAGGCAAGGCATGAGCGCGCTCGCCGACCTGCTGGCGCGCACGCGCGCGGAGAACCGCCCGGCCCTGGTCGGCTATCTCCCCGCCGGCTTCCCTGACAAGCAGACCGCGATCGACGCGATGGTGGCGATGGTCGAGGGCGGTGTCGACATCGTCGAGATCGGTCTCCCCTACTCCGACCCGGTGATGGACGGCCCGACGATCCAGCGCGCCGCTGACGCGGCCCTGGCGGCCGGTACGAAGATCGCCGACGTGTTCGACACCGTCGAGGCAGTCGCCGCGACCGGTGCGCCGACGCTCGTGATGACCTACTGGAACCCCATCGAGCGGGTGGGCGTCGACACGTTCGCCTCCCGGCTCGCAGCGGTCGGCGGTGCGGGGCTCATCACGCCTGACCTGATCCCTGACGAGGCGGGGGAGTGGGTCGAGGCGTCGTCCGCGCACGGGCTCGACCGCGTGTTCCTCGTCGCCCCGTCCTCGACCGACGAGCGCCTCGCGATGACCGCGAAGGCCTCCAGTGGCTTCCTGTACGCGACGGCAGTGATGGGTGTGACCGGTGCGCGCGCCGCGACCAGCACGGCGGCGCCGGCGCTCGTCGCGCGCGTCCGTACCCACTCCGACATCCCGGTCGGCGTGGGGCTGGGCGTCAGCAACGGTGACCAGGCGGCCGAGGTCGGCGCGTTCGCCGACGCCGTGATCGTCGGCTCTGCCCTCGTCTCGCAGCTACTCGACGCGGGCACCGACACCGCCCGCGGCATCGCCGGCGTACGCCGCCTGGCCGAGGACCTGCGTGCCGGCGTCGAGCGCGCCCGTACCCTCGTTCCCACCCCTGACAAGGGAGCCCTCCCGTGATCCTCGCCTCGATCCCGAGCCCGTCCCAGTCCGTCTGGGAGCTCGGCCCGTTCCCGCTCCGCGCGTACGCCCTGTGCATCATCGCTGGCGTCGTCGCTGCGATCTGGGTCAGCGAGAAGCGGTTCCAGGCCCGGGGCGGCAAGCCCGGCGCGGTCGCGGACGTCGCCGTGTGGGCGATCCCGTTCGGCCTGGTCGGCGCTCGCCTCTACCACGTCGTCACCAACCCCGAGCTCTACTTCGCAGAGGGTCGGGAACCGATCAAGGCGCTCTACATCTGGGAGGGCGGCCTCGGCATCTGGGGCGCGGTCGCGCTCGGCGCGCTCGGGGCCTACATCGGCTGCCGTCGCCACGGCATCAAGTTCGCGCCGTTCGCCGACGCGCTCGCGCCGGGTGTCCTGCTCGGACAGGCGATCGGTCGCTGGGGCAACTGGTTCAACCAGGAGCTCTTCGGCAGCCCGACCGACAGCCCGTGGGGCCTCGAGATCGACGCGTCGCACCGACCGGTCGGCTACGAGCAGTTCGAGACGTTCCACCCGACCTTCCTGTACGAGTCGCTGTGGAGCCTCGCCGGGTTCTTCGTCCTCATCTGGGCCGATCGCCGCTTCAAGCTGGGCGGTGGCCGCGTGGTCGCGCTGTACGTGGCGATCTACACCGCGGGCAGGTTCTGGATCGAGGGCATGCGCATCGACACCGCCCACGAGTTCCTCGGCCTGCGCCTCAACCAGTGGACGTCGCTGGTGCTGTTCGTCGCGGCCGTCGCGTTGTTCGTGTGGCTCACCAAGACAGGCCGTGGTGCACGCGAGACGGTCGTCCAGGTCGACCCGTCTGCCTCTCGTGACGACTCTGGGGCGGACGACGACGCCGACGACTCGTCCGACGCCGGTGACGGCGACGCGGCGGTCAGGGATGACGCGGAGCCCGAGGGGGACGTGTCTGACGACACGGCTGAGGCAAGCCCATCCTTGGATGACGGCGACGGCTCCCGGTCGTAGATTCGTGGCATGACCGAGGCACGGGCGCCGCAGGAGTCGTCCGGGGAGCCGTACCCGCTCCCCGATCCCGAGACGATCGGCAAGGAGCATCCTGACGTCACGGGCGGCTGGCTGCGCCCCTCGGTGTTCGGCGCCTCTGACGGTCTCGTGTCGAACTTCGCGCTCATCATGGGCATGGCGGGCGGCACGGACGACCCCAAGCCGGTGATCATCGCCGGCGTTGCCGGGCTGGCGGCCGGTGCCTTCTCGATGGCCGTCGGCGAGTACACCTCGGTGGCCAGCCAGGCCGAGTTCGCCCGTGCCGAGGTCGAGCGCGAGCGGCGCGAGATCTTGCGTCACGACGCGCAGGAGCAGGCCGAGCTGGCGTCGATGTTCGTCGCGAAGGGCGTCGACGAGAGCGTGGCGCGCGAGGTGGCCCAGCAGATCCACAGCGACCCTGACAACGCCGTACGGGTTCATGCCCGCGAGGAGTTCGGTGTCGACACGGAGGACCTCCCCTCGCCGATGCTCGCGGCGGTCTCCTCGTTCCTCTCGTTCGCCGTCGGCGCGCTCATCCCGCTGCTACCGCTGATCTTCGGCATCACGTCGATGGTGCCGACGGTCGCCGTGTCGCTGCTGGCGCTGTTCGGGACGGGGGCGCTCGTCACGGCGATCACCGACCGCCCGTGGTGGTTCGGCGGTCTGCGTCAGCTCGTTCTCGGCAGTGCCGCCGCGGGCCTGACGTTCCTGGTCGGGACGTTGGTCGGCGGAGTCTCGGCCTGACACGCTCCGGTGTCCCCGTACGGACGAGACGTACCGCAGAGTCGGAGCCGGCAACAATCGTGTAACCTGGGCAGGCCATGTGAGGGCCAAGGTCGTCCCTTCGGTGTGGTTGTTCCCCGCTGACGGACCGGCATCTCGCACTTTTGAGCAACTCAGTCTTGCGAGCCCCCGTCCGCAGCGCCATAGCGATGACGACGGGAGAAGCGGCATGCGCGGGATTCCCCCAGCTCAAGGCCTTTACTCCGGCGAGGACGAGCACGACGCCTGTGGCGTCGCCTTCGTCGCGACCCTGACGGGCCAGGCCACCCATGAGATCGTCGCGCAGGGCCTGACCGCCCTGCGCAACCTTGACCACCGCGGTGCCGTGGGCGCGGAGGTCGACTCCGGCGACGGTGCCGGCATCCTCATCCAGGTGCCTGACGCGTTCCTGCGTGACGTGGTCGACTTCGTGCTGCCTGAGGCCGGCTGTTATGCGGTCGGGATCGGCTTCCTGCCGGTCGACACGGACGCGGCGGCGACAGCCCGCAAGGCCGTCGAGGCGCTCGCGGCCGAGGAGGGCCTCGAGGTCCTCGGATGGCGCGAGGTGCCGATCGATCCGATGATCCTCGGCTCGACCGCGCGCGGCGCGATGCCGTCGTTCGCCCAGCTCTTCGTCGCCGACGCGGCCGGTGAGCGTGCGGGGATCGCCCTCGACCGGGTGACGTTCGCGCTGCGCAAGCGCGCCGAGCACGAGCTTGACGTCTACTTCCCGTCGCTGTCCGCGCGCACGCTCACCTACAAGGGCATGCTGACGACCGACCAGCTCGACAACTTCTTCGCCGACCTCACCGATCCCCGGATCGCATCGGCGCTCGCGGTCGTGCACAGCCGGTTCTCGACCAACACCTTCCCGAGCTGGCCGCTCGCTCACCCGTTCCGCTTCATCGCGCACAACGGCGAGATCAACACCGCGCGCGGCAACCGCAACTGGATGCGGGCGCGTGAGGCGCTGCTCGAGTCCGACCTGATCCCCGGCGACCTGACGCGACTCTTCCCGATCGTCGACCCGGAGGACTCCGACTCGGCGTCGTTCGACGAGGCGCTCGAGCTGCTGCACCTCGGCGGTCGCAGCCTCCCTCACGCCGTGATGATGATGATCCCGGAGGCGTGGGAGAACAACCCCGAGATGGACCCGAAGCTGCGGGCCTTCTATGAGTTCCACTCCACGATGATGGAGCCCTGGGACGGACCGGCCTGCGTCGTCTTCACCGACGGCACCCAGATCGGGGCGGTGCTCGACCGCAACGGGCTGCGCCCGGGCCGCTTCTGGCAGACCGAGGACGGGCTCGTCGTGCTCGCCTCCGAGGCCGGCGTCCTCGACCTCGACCCCGCGACGATCGTCCGCAAGGGCCGCCTCGAGCCCGGGCAGATGTTCCTGCTCGACCTCGACGAGCACCGCGTGGTCGGCAACGACGAGATCAAGTCCGCGCTCGCCGGCGACCACCCGTACGAGGAGTGGCTCTACTCGGGCCTGGTCCGGTTCTCGGACCTCCCCGACATCGAGCACGTCGTCCACACCCACGCGTCGGTGACGCGACGCCAGCAGGTCTTCGGCTACACCGAGGAGGAGCTGCGCATCCTCCTCGCGCCGATGGCGCGCACGGGTGCGGAGCCGATCGGCTCGATGGGCACCGACACGCCCATCGCCGTGCTGTCGAACCGCTCACGACTGCTGTTCGACTACTTCAACCAGCTGTTCGCGCAGGTCACGAACCCGCCGCTCGACGCGATCCGCGAGGAGCTCGTCACGTCGCTGCTCAGCACGGTCGGCGCCGAGGGCAACCTGCTCGACGCGACGCCGGCGTCGTGCCGCCAGCTGCAGATGTCCTTCCCGGTGATCACCAACGACGAGCTGGCCAAGATCCGCCACGTCAACCGGCACGGCAACATGCCGGGCCTGTCGACGTACGTGGTGCGCGGTCTGTACGAGGTGGGCGGTGGCGCGGACGCGCTGCGCAAGCGCCTCGACGACCTGTGCACCGAGGTCTCCGCCGCGATCGCCGACGGCGCGCGCATCATCGTCCTGTCGGACCGCCACTCCAACCACGAGCTGGCTCCTATCCCGTCGCTGCTGATGACCGGCGCGCTGCACCACCACCTGGTCCGCGAGAAGACCCGCACCCGCGTGGGCCTGCTCGTCGAGACCGGCGACGTCCGCGAGGTGCACCACGTCGCGCTGCTGCTCGGCTATGGCGCGTCGGCGGTCAACCCGTACCTCGCGCTGGAGACGGCCGAGGACCTCGCCCGCAGCGCCGTCTACGTCGACGGAGTCGCACCCGAGAAGGCCGTGGCCAACCTGCGCTACGCGCTCGGCAAGGGCGTGCTCAAGGTGATGTCCAAGATGGGCGTCTCGACGGTCGCCTCGTACACGGGGGCGCAGATCTTCGAGGCCGTCGGCCTGTCCGGCGAGCTCGTCGCCCGCTACTTCACGGGGACGACCTCGCGTCTGGGCGGCATCGACCTCGGCGTCGTCGCGGAGGAGGTGCGGATGCGGCACGCCAAGGCGTACCCGACGTCCGGCATCTCCGCGTCGCGCCGCCAGCTCGACGTCGGCGGCGAGTACCAGTGGCGCCGCGACGGTGCCGAGCACCTGTTCGACCCCGAGACCGTCTTCCGGCTCCAGCACGCGACGCGCGCGGGCCGCTACGACGTCTTCAAGCAGTACACGCAGCGTGTCGACGACCAGTCGGAGCGGCTGATGACGCTGCGTGGGCTCCTCAAGCTCAGGGAGGACGTCCGCCCGGCCGTGCCGATCGACGAGGTCGAGCCGGTCTCCGCGATCGTCAAGCGGTTCTCGACCGGTGCGATGTCGTACGGGTCGATCAGCCAGGAGGCGCACGAGACCCTCGCTATCGCGATGAACCGCCTCGGCGGCAAGTCCAACACCGGCGAGGGTGGCGAGGATCCGGAGCGTCTTTACGACCCGGAGCGTCGCAGCGCGATCAAGCAGGTCGCGTCGGGTCGCTTCGGCGTCACGGCGGAGTACCTCACGAACTCCGACGACATCCAGATCAAGATGGCGCAGGGTGCCAAGCCCGGCGAGGGCGGTCAGCTGCCCGGGCCGAAGGTCTATCCGTGGGTCGCCAAGACGCGTCACTCGACGCCGGGTGTCGGTCTCATCTCGCCGCCGCCCCACCACGACATCTACTCGATCGAGGACCTCAAGCAGCTCATCCACGATCTCAAGAACGCGAACCCGTCCGCGCGGGTCCACGTCAAGCTGGTCGCGGAGGTCGGTGTCGGTACGGTCGCCGCCGGTGTCTCCAAGGCGCACGCGGACGTCGTGCTGATCTCGGGCAACGACGGCGGTACGGGGGCGTCGCCGCTGACGTCGCTCAAGCACGCCGGCGGCCCGTGGGAGCTCGGCCTCGCCGAGACGCAGCAGACGCTGCTGCTCAACGGGCTGCGTGAGCGCATCGTCGTCCAGGCCGACGGGCAGCTCAAGACCGGCCGCGACGTCATCGTGGCGGCGCTGCTCGGTGCCGAGGAGTTCGGCTTCGCGACCGCTCCGCTGGTCGTGTCCGGCTGCATCATGATGCGGGTCTGCCACCTCGACACCTGCCCGGTGGGCGTTGCCACGCAGAACCGTGAGCTGCGCAAAAAGTTCTCGGGCAAGCCGGAGTTCATCGTGAACTTCTTCGAGTACATCGCCGAGGAGGTGCGCGAGCACCTCGCCGCACTGGGCTTCCGCTCGATCGACGAGGCCGTTGGGCACGTCGAGACGCTCGACTCACGTGAAGCGATTGCGCACTGGAAGGCCAGCGGGCTCGACCTGACGCCGATCCTGCACGTTCCAGCGCTGCCGGAGGGTGCGGCGCTGCACCACACCACCGGCCAGGACCACGGACTCGAGCGCGCGCTCGACAACGAGCTGATCGCGTTGTCCGCCGACGCGCTCGAGCGTGGCGAGCCGGTACGGGCGCAGCTGGAGATCCGCAACGTCAACCGCACGGTCGGCACGATGCTCGGCCACGAGGTGACCAAGCGCTACCGCGGCGCGGGTCTGCCTGACGACACGATCGACATCACGTTCACCGGGTCGGCCGGTCAGTCGTTCGGTGCCTTCGTCCCGCGCGGCATCACGCTGCGCCTCGAGGGCGACGCGAACGACTACGTCGGCAAGGGCCTGTCGGGCGGGCGGCTGGTGATCCGGCCGTCGCGCGAGGCGGGGTTCGTCGCCGAGGAGCAGATCATCGCCGGCAACGTCATCGGGTACGGCGCGACGAGCGGCGAGATCTTCGTCCGTGGCCGCGCCGGCGAGCGCTTCTGCGTCCGCAACTCCGGTGCGACGGCGGTCGTGGAGGGCGTGGGCGACCACGCGCTCGAGTACATGACCGGCGGGCGCGTCGTGATCCTCGGCGCCACCGGCCGCAACGTCGCGGCGGGCATGAGCGGCGGTGTCGCGTACGTCCTCGATCTCGACCACGACCTGGTCAACCGCGACATGGTCGAGGTCCACGAGGTCGGTGACGCCGACGAGCTCAAGGGGCTCGTCACTCGGCACGCCGAGGAAACCGGATCGGAGGTCGCCCGCACGCTTCTCGCCGACTGGACGACCTCGCTCGTCCGGTTCACCGAGGTCATGCCGGTCGACTACCGCAGGGTGCTGCAGGCGCGTGCCGCAGCCCAGGAGGCCGGTCTCGGCGAGGACGAGACCACCGCAGCGATGATGGAGGCAGCGATCCGTGGCTGATCCGAAGGGTTTCATGAAGACGCCGCGCCAGCTCGCGCCGCGGCGGCCGGTCGGGGAGCGCATCCACGACTGGAACGAGGTCTATCCCGGCACGCCGGGGCGGGCGCTCCTGCCGATCATCACCGAGCAGGCCGGCCGCTGCATGGACTGCGGCATCCCGTTCTGCCACAGCGGCTGCCCGCTCGGCAACCTCATCCCCGAGTGGAACGAGCTCGTCTGGCGTGACGACTGGGAGGCGGCGCTCTCGCGGCTGCACGCGACGAACAACTTCCCGGAGTTCACCGGGCGCCTGTGCCCCGCACCGTGCGAGACGGCGTGCGTCGTCGGCATCAACCGCGAGGCCGTGACCATCAAGAACGTCGAGGTGTCGATCATCGACCGCGCCTGGGACGACGGTCGCGTCACGCCCGAGCCGCCGGAGTGGCTCACGGGCAAGACCGTCGCGGTCATCGGCTCGGGACCGGCTGGTCTCGCGGTCGCCCAGCAGCTCACGCGCGCCGGACACACCGTCGCCGTGTACGAGCGTGACGACGCGCCTGGCGGTCTGCTCCGCTACGGCATCCCGGAGTTCAAGATGGAGAAGTCCGTCCTGGACCGCCGGATCGAGCAGATGACGGCCGAAGGCACCATCTTCCGCAACGGCGTCGCCGTCGGGGTCGACCTGACGGGCGAGCAGCTGCGCGACCGCTACGACGCCGTGGTCCTCGCGACCGGCGCGACCGTACGCCGTGACCTGCCGACCGTCGGGCGCGAGCTCGGCGGCATCCACCAGGCCATGGAGTACCTCCCGCAGGCCAACCGTGTCGCCCGGGGCGAGAGTGTCGACGGCCAGATCACGGCCGAGGGCAAGGACGTCGTCATCATCGGCGGCGGCGACACCGGTGCCGACTGTCTCGGCACCGCCATCCGCCAGCAGGCCCGTTCGATCACGCAGCTGGAGATCATGCCGCGTCCGAGCGAGGAGCGTCCCGGCCACCAGCCGTGGCCGACGTACCCGATGACCTACCGGGTCGCCTCGGCGCACGAGGAGGGCGGCGAGCGTGTCTACGCGGTCTCGACGCAGGAGTTCCTCGGCGACGAGGACGGCCACGTCCGTGCGTTGCGGATGGTCGAGGTCGAGATGGTCGATGGCCGCTTCCAGGAGGTCGAGGGGAGTGTCCGCGAGATCCCGGCACAGCTCGTGCTGCTCGCGATGGGCTTCACCGGCCCGGAGACCGACGGTGTCGTCGCGCAGCTCGGTGCGAGCCTGGACGAGCGGGGCAACGTCGCGCGCGACTCCTCGTACATGACCGACATCGATGGCGTGTTCGCCGCCGGCGACGCGGGCCGTGGGCAGTCGCTGATCGTGTGGGCGCTCGCCGAGGGTCGCGCGTGCGCGGCCGGCGTCGACGCCTATCTCAACGGCTCGACCAACCTGCCTGCGCCGATCCTCCCCACGGAGCGTCCGCTCGTCGTCTGACGCCGTCCGCGTTGTGAAAGCAATCTGCCCCTTTCCGACCTCGGAAAGGGGCAGATTGCTTTCACAACGCGGACGGGTGGGGGCGTCCCACCCTTCGAGAAATTCTGCTGACGAAACAACAAACTTCGTGGGTCGGGTCGCGCACGTCCGGCCACGCGCTCTAGGGTTGACGGGTGCGTAGAGCAAAGATCGTCTGCACCATCGGTCCCGCCGTCTGGTCCGAGGAGAAGATCCTCGAGCTTGCCCGCGCGGGCATGAACGTCGCCCGCCTCAACCTCAGCCACGGTGACCACGCGACCCACGACCGCTCGTACGAGTGGACGCGGCACGCGGCGGAGGTGCTCGGCGAGCCCATCGCGGTGCTGGCCGACCTCCAGGGCCCCAAGATCCGGCTCGGCAGGTTCGCGTCGGGGCCCGTCCCGCTCGCTGTCGGGGACGTCTTCACCATCACGACGCAGGACGTGCCTGGCGACAGCGAGCGCTGCTCGACGACGTACGACGGCCTGCCCGGGGACGTGAAGCCGGGCGACACGATCCTCATCGACGACGGCAAGGTACGGCTGCGCGCCACGGAGGTCACCGAGACCGACGTTGTCACCGTGTGCGAGGTCCCCGGCGTGCTCAGCAACAACAAGGGCATCAACCTTCCCGGTGTGAACGTCAGCGTGCCCGCGCTGTCACAGAAGGACCGCGACGACCTCCGCTGGGCCCTGCGCACCGGCGTCGACTTCATCGCGTTGTCGTTCGTCCGTCGGGGTGCCGATGTCGACGACGTCCACGCGATCATGGATGAAGAGGGCGTACGCCGCCCGGTCATCGCCAAGATCGAGAAGCCGCAGGCGGTGGAGAACCTCGACGAGATCATGAACGCCTTCGACGGTGTGATGGTCGCGCGCGGCGACCTCGGCGTCGAGCTGCCGCTCGAGGACGTCCCGGTCGTCCAGAAGCTGATCGTCGAGAAGGCGCGACGCAACGCCAAGCCGGTGATTGTCGCGACCCAGATGCTCGAGTCGATGATCTCGGCTCCGCGCCCGACTCGTGCCGAGGCCTCTGACGTCGCCAACGCCGTGCTCGACGGCGCCGATGCCGTGATGCTCTCCGGCGAGACCAGCGTGGGGGAGTACCCCATGGAGACGGTGCGCACGATGGCGCGCATCGTCGAGAGCACCGAGGAGCACGGCCTGCCGCGCATGGCCGCGTACCACTGGAACCCCAAGACCCGCAGCGGCGTGATCGGCCGCGCGGCGTCCGAGGTGGCCCAGGCCGTCGGTGCGAAGTTCCTCTGCGCCTTCACGACCTCGGGCGACAGCGCGCGCCGGATGACTCGCTACCGCTCGACCGTGCCGGTCCTGGCGTTCACCCCCGACCCGGTCGTACGCAACCAGCTCGCGCTTTCGTGGGGCGTGCAGTCGTTCCTCGTCCCGGAGGTCGAGCACACGGACATGATGGTGCTCCAGGTCGACCGGGCGCTGCTCGAGATCGCGTTGTGTGCCGAGGGCGACGAGGTGGTCATCGTCGCCGGCAGCCCCCCGGGGATCCCTGGCTCGACCAACGCGCTGCGCGTCCACCGGATGGGTGACGCGATCAAGGGCATCTCCCCGGCGTACTCGACGCGCCTGGTGCGCGACTGACGCCAGACTCGGACCACCAGGCCCTTTGCATGGGGCCCCACGCAAACGTCGCGCCCCACCTGAATGAACAGGTGGGGCGCGACGTTTGCCTTGGGGGAGTGACCCCCGTACGGCGAGGCGTCAGGCAACGCCGAGGTAGGCCTCCTTGACCGCGGGATCCGCGAGCAGCTCCGCACCGGTGCCGGACCGCGTGATGCGACCCGTCTCCAGCACGTACGCACGGTCGGCGCGGCTGAGCGCCTGGTTGGCGTTCTGCTCGACGAGGAGGACCGTGATGCCCTGCTCGTTGACCTGCGAGATGATCGAGAAGATCTGGCGGATGAACTGCGGCGCCAGACCCATCGAGGGCTCGTCGAGGAGAAGGACCTTCGGCCGGCCCATGAGGGCACGTCCGATCGCGAGCATCTGCTGCTCACCGCCCGACAGCGTGCCGCCGGCCTGCGCTTCGCGCTCCTTGAGACGGGGGAACAGCTCGAACACCCTGTCGAAGCTCTCGTCGACGGTCGTCCGGCCCTTGAGCGCGTACGTGCCCATCTCGAGGTTCTCGCGGACCGTCATCGCCGGGAAGATGCCTCGGCCCTCGGGGGTCAGCGAGATGCCGCGGACGACACGCTTGTGCCCGGCGAGCTTGGAGATGTCCTCGCCCTCGAACGTCACGCTGCCGGACGACAGGCTGAGCAGTCCGGCGAGGGCGCGCATCGTCGTCGTCTTGCCGGCACCGTTGGCGCCGATGAGAGTCACGATCTCACCCTCGTTGACGGTCAATGAGATGCCGTGCAGCGCCTGGATGCGGCCGTAGTGGACAGAGACGTCGTTGATCTCGAGCAACGCCACGTCAGTCTTCCTCTCCGAGGTAGGCAGCGATGACCGTCGGGTCGTTGCGGATGTCCTTGGGGAGCCCGTCGGCGATCTTCTTGCCGAACTCCAGGACCACGATCCGGTCGGTCACGCCCATCACGAGCCGCATGTCGTGCTCGATGAGCAGCACCGTGTAGCCGTCCGCGCGGATCGTGCGGATGAGCTCCATGAGCTCTTCCTTCTCCGCAGGGTTGAAGCCGGCCGCAGGCTCGTCGAGGCACAGCAGCTTCGGGTCCGTCGCGAGTGCACGCGCGATCTCGAGGCGGCGCTGGTAGCCGTAAGGAAGCCCGCTCGCCTGGACGACCGCCTTGTCGGCGATCCCGACGAACTCCAGCAGCGCCATGCCGCGATCGATGGCTTCCTTTTCCTCGCGGTAGAGCCGCGGGGTGCGGAAGAGCGACCCCCAGACGCCCGTCTTGTGGCGGGCGTCGAGGCCTACCACGACGTTCTCGAGCGCCGTCATCTCACCGAACAGACGCACGTTCTGGAACGTGCGGGCGATGCCGCGTCGGGTGATCTTGTGCTGCTTGCTGCGCCCGATCGGCTCGTTCTCGAGGAGGACCTGGCCCGAGCTCGGACGGTAGACGCCGGTCATCGCGTTGAAGCACGTCGTCTTGCCGGCACCGTTCGGGCCGATGAGCCCGAGGATCTCGCCGCGCTTGATGTCGAACGAGACGTCGTCGAGCGCGGTCAGACCACCGAAGCGGACCGTGAGGTTCCGGATCTCGACCAGCTTGTCGCCGACGTCGACAGCGATCTCGCGCTCCGCGGCAGCGAGCTGCGCTACCTCAGAGTCGAGCGGCGGAGGCGCATCCGGCTTCGGCGTCGCCGGGGGACTGGGGTGCTCGGTCACTTGCCGGCCTCCTTCGCGACGGGTGCGGACGTCGGTGCGTTGGCGAGGTTGGCGATCCGTTTGTGCGCACGCCGTTCGAACGTGAGCAGGTGCGGACGCTTCCCGAACAGCCCCTGCGGACGGAAGATCATCAGAACGACGAGCACGGCACCGAAGATGAGGTACTTGTACTCGGCGATCGCGGTGAACCGCAGCGGGATGTACGCCACGAGCGCGCCGCCGATGATCGCACCGAACTTGTTGCCCTGACCGCCGAGCACGACGGCCACGAGGAACATGATCGACATCTGGACGTCGAAACGCTGGTTGTTGACGAACCCGATCTGGCCGGCCGCAATCGCGCCCGCGGAACCGCCGAGGGCAGCACCGATGCCGAACGCCCACAGCTTGTAGCGGAACGTCGGGACGCCCATGATCTCGGCGGCGTCCTCGTCCTCGCGCAGGGCGATCCAGTTGCGGCCGACGCGGGAGCGCTCGAGGTTGCCGAGCGCGATCATGACGATGATGATCACCGTGATCGTCAGCCAGTACCAGGGGGCGCCCTCGCTGTTGGCGAAGACAGGGTTGCCGTCGGCGTTCTCACCCGGCGGGCGGCCGACGTTCTGGAAGCCGACCTGACCCTTTAGCGCGGGGATGATCGTCGCCAGCAGACGGATGATCTCGCCGAACCCGAGCGTCACGATCGCGAGGTAGTCCCCTCGTAGCCGTAGCGTCGGGATGCCGAGCAGCACGCCGAACACCACCGTGACCATGGCCGCGAGCGGCAGGGTCAGGAGGTAGGGGATGTGGACCATCGTCGAGTCGGGTGACGTCCACAGCGCGGCGACGTAGGCGCCGACTGCGAAGAAGCCGACATAGCCGAGGTCGAGGAGACCGGCCTGGCCGACGACGACGTTGAGGCCGATCGCGACCAGGGCGTAGCGAGCCATCTCGGCACAGGCGAGCGGCCAGTTGTTGCCCGGCTCGGTCGTGAGCAGCGGGATGTTGACCAGGGGCAGCGCGAACGCGGCCGCGACGGCGATCAGCAGGAAGCCCCACTGGCCGACCCGGGGAAGGTGGTTCCACCAGTCCGAGAGGCCCCGGAGGCGGGACGGCTTCGTGGTCTCCTCGACCAGCTCGTCGGCGCGGGCCTGGGACTCCGAGGCCCCGCCCATCGGCGTACCGGTGCTCATGCCCTCACCTTTCCGAGGTTGCTGCCGAGGATGCCCTCCGGCCGGACCATCAGGACGATGATCAGGACCACGAAGCAGACCACGTCGGTCCACTGTGCGCTCCCGAGCAGGATCTGGCCGTAGTTGCCGATCAACCCCAGAAGCAGGCCACCGAGGAGCGCGCCGCGGACGTTTCCGATGCCGCCGAGGACGGCGGCGGTGAACGCCTTGACGCCCAGGACGAAGCCGCCGAGGTAGAGGACGCCCGAGGGCACCTTCATCACGTAGAAGAGCGCGGCCACGCCGGCGAGGAGTCCGCCGATGATGAACGTGCTGATGATGATCCGCTCACGGTTGACGCCCATCAGCGTTGCCGTGTCGGGGTCCTGGGCCACGGCGCGGATGCCGCGCCCGAGCTTGGTGCGCCGGATGAACTGATCGACCAGGATCATCATGAAGATCGCTGCCGTCACGATGAGGATCGAGTCGAAGTAGATCAGGGTCCCGCCGATGTCGAAGATCGCCTTGTTCTCGAACATGATCACCGACGGCTCGGGGTTGGGTCCGCGCCAGACGAAGATCAGGTACTGGATGACGAACGACATACCGATCGCGGAGATCAGGAACACCAGCCGTGGTGCGCCTTTGACGCGCAGGGGTTTGTAGGCGACACGTTCGACGATGAATGCGGTGATCGCCGAGGCCAGCATGCCGAAGATGACGGCGAGCAAGAGGTTCGCGGCGATCTGGTACCACTCGAGGTTGGGCACCGACGGGCCGAAGCCGAGCGACGTGAGGGTGAAGACGATCGCGTACGCACCGACGATGAAGACCTCGGAGTGCGCGAAGTTGATGAGGTTGAGAACGCCGTACACAAGGGTGTAGCCAAGCGCGACGAGCGCGTAGATCCCGCCGAATGTGAGTCCATCGACGGTCGCGCTCCAGAAGTTCGCACCCAGGGCATCCCAGTCGAGCGTGATCCACTGGTCCACTAGGGCTCCTTTTGGGAGTCGGATGAGCAGAGAGGGGGCCCGTCTTGATGAGACGGACCCCCTCCGTTGACAGCTGGCTCGTTACTCGATCACGCCGACCGAGACGATCTTGCCGTCCTGAACCTTGTAGCCGTAAACGGGAAGCTCGGTGAGCTCACCGGTCTCGTCCCACTTGAACTTCTTGCTGATGCCCTGGGCGTCGTAGTTCTTGACCCAGTCCTTCAGCTTCGCGCGGTCCTGGTTGCCGGCGTCGATGCCCGCGAGGAGCACCGTCGTGGCGTCGTAGCCCTCGACCGAGTAGGTGCCCGGAGCAGTGCCGTTCGAGACCTTCTCGTAGGCGTCGGCGAAGCTGGTGATCAGCTCGCCCGGGATGCACGGGCAGGTGAAGTAGGCGTTGCTCGAGGCATCGCCGGCCTGCTTGATGAACTGGTCGTCCTTGACGCCGTCAGGGCCGATGAAGGCGCCCTTGTAGCCCTTGGCCACCAGCTGCTGGTTGAACGGCGCAGCCTCGGCGTAGTAGCCCGAGTAGAACACCGCATCCGGGTTCTCCGCGAGGATCTTGGAGATCGTCGCCGAGAAGTCCTTCTGACCCGTTGTCACCGCGTCGGTGCCGGCGAGGCTGTCGGCGAGCGCCTCGGTGGTCGAGGTGGCGAGGCCGATGCCGTAGTCGGAGTCGTCCTGGACGACGTAGACGCTCTTGGCGCCGATCTTCTCGGCGAGAGTTGGGACGGCCGGGCCCTGGACGTTGTCGTTGCCCAGACCACGGAAGAAGGTCGTCCAGCCGTTGGTCGTCAGCAGCGGGTTGGTCGCCGACGGCGTGATGTGGACGAGGCCGGCCTGCTCGAGGATGTTGCCGGTCGCCTTCGACTCACCGGAGAACGGAAGACCGATGACTCCGATGATGTTCTCGTCGTTGGTCGCCTGCGTCACCGGGCCGGTCGCCTTGTTGGGGTCGCCCTCGGTGTCGAACTTGCGCAGCTGGACCTGGCAGTCCTTGTTGGCCTCGTTGTGCTCGTTGATCGCGAGCTGGACGCCGTTGACGATGTTGATGCCCAGCTGGGCGTTGGGGCCGGTCTCGGCACCGATGTAGGCGAGGGTGGTCGTCGCCGGGCACTCGGCCTTGCCGTCGCCTGCAGGCGTGACGGCGTCCGCAGGAGCCTCGATCGAGGTCTGGACCTCGAGCTCAGGCGCTGTGGAGCTGTTGTCGCTGCCGCCGCCGTCGTCGTCGTTGTTGGCACACCCGGCCAGGGCCAGGGTCAGCGCTGCGGCTACTGCGAGCGCCTTCGTGGAACGAGACACGATGGTGTCCTCCGATTCGTTGGTGCCCGGCCCGTGGATCGTCTCGGGGCGGACGTGCGTCCCAATGCATTAACTGCATCGTTGTAGCACAGCGGCGGTGCTTCCGAACCCCGAAGATTCCAAGCCGTTATGAAACCGGCGCGAAGTTGACGGCATCCGGTTGTACGCGGCAACCGTGCGTGTGAAGAGGACCGTAGCGGACGCAGGTTGCGAAAAGATTTCCGCGGGTGCTGAGTAGCAGCGACCATGAAGTGCCGGGTGCGGGACTCGAACCCGCACATCCTTTCGGACAGTGGTTTTTGAGACCACCGCGTCTACCATTCCGCCAACCCGGCCCGGCGCGGCGCGTCGAACGCGCGGGATAACCTTCTCACGTGACTTCCGCAGAGAGCACCCCTGGTGCGCGCCCGACCGTGCGCCGTGTCGTCATCGCCGAGGACGAGGCCCTGATCCGTCTGGACCTCGCCGAGATGCTCGCCGAGGAAGGCGTCGAGGTCGTCGGTCAGGCGGCCGACGGCGAGCAGGCCGTCGCCCTTGTGGAGGAGCTGCGACCCGACCTCGTGGTCATGGACGTCAAGATGCCCAAGCTCGACGGCATCTCGGCCGCCGAGCGCATCGCGTCTCAGCGCATCGCGCCCGTCGTCATGCTCACGGCGTTCAGCCAGCGCGAGCTCGTCGAGCGGGCGCGCGACGCCGGCGCCATGGCCTACCTCGTCAAGCCGTTCAGCAAGTCCGACCTCGTCCCCGCGATCGAGATGGCGGTGAGCCGCTTCGCCGAGATCGCCGCCCTGGAGGCAGAGGTCGCGGGACTCGAGGACCGTCTCGAGACGCGTCGGGCCGTCGAGCGCGCCAAGGGGCTCCTCCAGGAGGCGCTCGGGATCACCGAGCCGCAGGCGTTCCGCTGGATCCAGAAGACCGCGATGGACCTGCGCATGTCGATGCGCGCTGTTGCCGAGGGGGTCGTCGACCACGGCCCTCCGCTGGGTGGTGCGGCGGGCGTCGCGGACACGTCCGACGTGCAGTAGCGACCTTCTCCCCGTCCCGTTCGGCGTCACGCCACGCATCGGCGGATGCCCGCTCCTCGCCCGCTCCCGCCCGACCTCACCGCACCTCGTACGCGATGTCCTTCGCGAACGAGGTGGAGGAAGCTCGGCTCGCCCTCCCGACGGCAGCCGGGTCGACGGCGCGACGCGGCATCGGCTGCTCGGGTACGACGAGGGACCGGAGCTCCCGCTCGAGTTCGTGATCGACCAGGACCAGCACCGCGAGCTGGACGGGGTCTTCCTGCACCGGACGCTCGCGTTTCCACCCCTCGACACCGTCGGAGTCACGCCGGCGGCAGCGTTCATCCGGTGCTGCGAGCGGCAACGGCTGATCGACCTCGTCAAGCGTGGCGACTGGTTGTTGCACCGCGGCCACATGGCTCTCGGGGGGCTCGTCGAGCTTGCGACCGAGCAAGCGTGGCGACCGGGTCGGCTCGCGTGCGCTGATGTTGCTGGTGCACCGCCTCCTGCGCGAGCGCGGCTACGACGGTCCGGCGCCCGCCTTCGGTGCGCAGTGGCGTGCGCTGTTCGAGGTGGTTCCCGGGCGTCGTCCGCGCCGTGCGTCCCGACGGCGCGCCCGCGGGGTCCGCAGGCGCTCAGCGCAGCCAGATCACGGACTGCACGAGCACGGGCGCGACGATCAGCGCCGGGAGCATGTCACCCACCGCGATCGGGCGGATGTTGAGCAGCCGCAGGGCGACTCCGATGAGCAGCACGCCACCCGTCGCCGTCAGGGCGATGACGTGCGGCTCGGGCACGAACGAGCCCATGACCGCACCGAGGATCGTGAACCCGCCCTGGATCACACCCACCGCGAGGGCCGACGCCATCACCCCGACGCCGAGCGAGGCGGCGAACGCGATCGCCGCGAATCCGTCGAGCGCCGACTTGAGCAGCAGCTGCTGCGCGCCGCCGCCGAGCCCGTCGGTGATCGACCCGAGGATGGTGAGCGGCCCGACGCAGAAGACCAGCGACGCCGTCATGAATCCTTCGACGAAACGTGCACGCGCCCCCTCGTCGGCGGCACCGCCCATCCGTGCCTGGAGGACGACGCCGACATGCTCGAGGCGGTGCTCGATCCGCAGCAGCGAGCCGATGAACCCGCCGAGGACGACGGCCCCCAGCACGATCAGCACCGGCGCGCTCGGCCCCACGGCGTCGGACAGGAGCCGGTCGGTGACCGCGACGGCCGACAGGGCGGCGATGAGCAGGGTCACGAGCCCGAGGCCGTCGGTGACGACGGCGCGGGTGCGTGCGGGAAGCCGGTGGCCGACCAGGAGCCCGATGCCCGACCCGGCCAGCACTGCGAGCACGTTCACGACCGTCCCAGCCCCGATGAACACTGGCTCTCCTCGGCTCGTCCGGGTGCCGCCCCGACCTTGTGACAGGAGCGCCCACCACGGCGTAGTGTTTCACCCTTGACTCGACCCGAGGGGGGCCTGGTGGCACGTATGCCGCTGGAGGTGCGTGAGGCGGTTCCCGCCGACGCGAAGACACTGATCGACCTCTGGAGGGTGTGCGTGTCGGGAGACCCAGGCACGGCTGAAGCGACCACGATGACGGTGGTTGCCTGGCAAGAGCCCTCGGTCGCCGAGGCCACCGAGGCCCTGGGGCTCCTCGATACCGATGCGCGCCGACGCCTGTGCGTGGCGACGATCGCCGACCAGGTGGTCGGTGCGATCCAGGTCGAGCTGGCCCCGCAGACACCGCTCCACCTGAGCAGCATGGTCATCGTGAGCGAGCTGCACGTCCATCCGCGCTTCCGCCGCCGAGGGATCGCGTCCTCGCTGATGAGCGTCGCCGTCGACTGGGCCGAGGACGCCGGCTCGAGCCTGGTGTACGCGTGGGCGCCGTCCGCCTCCCGCGACGCCCACCGGTTCCTCACGCGGATCGGTTTCGGCCAGTTCGCGACCGTACGCGCAGCCCGGGTGCGGATCCTGCGCGCCCGTGCTGCGGGGCGGGCGAGCGGGCGGAGCACTGGGAGGCTGATCGCGGTGCGTCGCTCCCTGCTCCGTACGCACGACGCGCTGGCCCGGACCGCCCGCGAGTGACCGCCCGCGACCGACGTCACGCGGCTGGCCGCCCGACGAACGGGGGCGCGATCCGCGTCGGTGGCGACCGTTAGAGTCGGTGCGTGGACTCGACCAGCACCGCTGACCCTGCTCTCGCCGACTCCGGCCGCCTCCTCCTCATCGACGGCCACTCGGTGGCCTACCGGGCCTTCTTCGCCCTCCCCGTCGAGAACTTCTCGACCACGACGGGCCAGCACACCAACGCGGTCTACGGCTTCACGTCCATGCTGATCAACGTCCTGCGCGACGAGCAGCCGACCCACCTGGCGGTCGCGTTCGACGTCTCGCGCAAGACCTTCCGGCGCGAGGAGTACGCCGAGTACAAGGCCAACCGCTCCAAGTCGCCCGACGAGTTCACCGGCCAGGTCGCCCTGATCAAGGAAGTCCTCGACGCGCTGCACGTGACCTACCTCGAGCTGGAGGGCTTCGAGGCCGACGACATCATCGGCACCCTGGCGACGCGGGCGGAGCAGGACGGCTTCGAGGTGCTCATCTGCACCGGCGACCGCGACGCGCTCCAGCTGGTCACCGACACCACGACCGTGCTCTACCCGCGCAAGGGCGTCTCTGACCTCGCACGCATGACTCCGCAGGCGGTGGAGGAGAAGTACGGCGTCGTCCCAGCGCGCTACCCGGACGTCGCCGCCCTGGTCGGCGAGACCAGCGACAACCTCCCCGGCGTCCCCGGGGTCGGCCCCAAGACCGCGGCCAAGTGGCTCGCCCAGTTCGACGGCCTCGACGGCCTGGTCCGCGATGCCGACAAGGTCACTGGCAAGGCGGGGCAGTCATTCCGCGACCACCTGGCCGACGTCATCCGCAACCGCCGCATCAACGCCCTGGTGCGCGATCTCGACCTCCCGGTCACCACCGCCGACCTCGCTCTCCAGCCGTGGGACCGCGACGCCGTCCACCAGGTCTTCGACGGCCTGGAGTTCCGGGTCCTGCGCGACCGGCTGTTCCAGACCCTCTCGACCGAGGAGCCCGAGGCCGAGGAGGGCTTCGAGGTCTCCGGCGTAGTCCTCGGTGAGGGCGAGGTCGCGGCCTGGCTTGACGAGCACGTGCCCGAGGGGGTGCCGGTCGGCGTCCGCGTCGGCGGATCCTGGGGCCGGGGGACCGGCCGCGTGGACACGCTCGCGCTCGCCCCGGGCAACGACGGCGCGGCGTGGTTCGACGTGGCGACGCTGACGCCGTCGGACGAAGCCGCCGTGGCCGCGTGGCTCGCCGACGGCGCGCGGCCCAAGGTGCTCCACGACGCTAAGGGCCCGATCCTCGCCCTCCGCGCGCAGGGGTGGACGGTCGCCGGCCTCGCGAGCGACACCGCACTCGCCGCCTACCTGGCGCGGCCCGACCAGCGGTCGTACGACCTCGAGGACCTGGCCCTGCGCTACCTCCACCGCGAGCTGCGCGTCGAGGACCACGGCGACCAGCTCACCCTCGATGTCGCCGACGACGCCGCCGCGCAGGACGCGATGCTCCAGGCCGCTGCGGTCGTCGAGCTGAGCGGTGCGCTCGACGCCGAGCTCGACAAGCAGGGCGGGCGTACGCTCCTCGACACCGTCGAGCTTCCCCTCGTCAGCGTGCTGGCCGACATGGAGGAGGTCGGCGTCGCCGTCGACACCGACGCGCTCGAGACCCTCGAGGAGGAGTTCGCGACGCGCGTCCGTACGGCGGCCGACGAGGCGTACGAGGTGATCGGCAAGGAGATCAACCTGGGTTCGCCCAAGCAGCTCCAGGTCGTCCTGTTCGACGAGCTCGGCATGCCCAAGACCAAGCGCACCAAGACCGGATACACGACAGATGCCGATGCGCTCCAGCAGCTCTACGCCAAGACCGAGCACCCATTCCTCCTGCACCTCCTCGAGCACCGCGACGCGACCCGGCTGCGGGTGACGGTCGAGGGGCTCCGCAAGACGGTCGCGCCGGACGGCCGCATCCACACCACGTACAACCAGACGATCGCCGCGACCGGGCGCCTCAGCTCGGCCGACCCCAACCTCCAGAACATCCCGATCAGGACGGCCGCGGGGCGCCGCATCCGTGAGGCCTTCGTCGTCGGCACGGGCTACGACACGCTGCTCACGGCCGACTACAGTCAGATCGAAATGCGGATCATGGCCGACCTCTCCGAGGAGCAGGCGCTGATCGACGCCTTCAACTCCGGCGCCGACTTCCACACGATCACGGCGTCGCGCGTGTTCCAGGTCGAGCCCGAGGCCATCGACGTCGGCATGCGCTCACGCATCAAGGCGATGAACTACGGCCTCGCGTACGGGCTGTCCTCGTACGGGCTGAGCCAGCAGCTCGGCATCGAGACGCGCGAGGCGCAGGCGCTGATGGACGAGTACTTCACGCAGTTCGGCGGCGTGCGCGACTACCTGCGCGGCGTCGTCGACGATGCCCGTCGTACGGGCTTCACCGAGACGATCATGGGCCGTCGCCGCTATCTCCCCGACCTGGTGAGCGACAACCGTCAGCGCCGCGAGATGGCCGAGCGGATGGCGCTCAACGCCCCGATCCAGGGTTCGGCGGCCGACATCATCAAGGTCGCCATGCTCGGGGTGGACCGCGCGCTGCGCGAGGCCGACCTTCGCTCGCGGATGCTGCTGCAGGTCCACGACGAGCTCGTGCTCGAGGTGGCCGCGGACGAGAAGGACGCCGTCGAGCAGATCGTGCGCGACGAGATGGCGCGGGCCGCCGACCTCAAGGTGCCGCTCGACGTGTCGGTCGGCATCGGCCGCTCGTGGCACGAGGCGGGCCACTAGCCCGGTCTCACCCACAAGGGGTGACGGAGTCGGAGCCGTTCGGGGTCACGGTGGGTATGAGACACCCGACCCGACGGAGGTGGGCCGATGCGCCCCGACCGCCACGCGCGCTCGATGCTGCCGATCCCTGATCGCCGGCCACCAGGACTGACGACGTACGACGCCAAGGACCCGGAGACCTCGTACCCGCCGATCGAGCCGCTCCTCCCTCCCGAGGGCGCACCCAACGTGCTGGTTATCTTGCTGGACGACGTCGGTTTCGGCGCCTCGAGCGTGTTCGGGGGGCCGTGCCGTACGCCGACCGCGGAGCGACTCGCGGCCGGCGGGCTTCGCTACAACCGGTTCCACACGACGGCGTTGTGCGCGCCGACCCGGCAGGCGCTGCTGACCGGGCGCAACCACCACTCCGTCGGCATGGGCAGCATCACCGAGACCGCGACCTCGGCCCCGGGCAACAGCTCGCTGCGCCCGAACACCAAGGCGCCGTTGGCGATGACGCTCAAGCTCAACGGCTACTCGACGGCGCAGTACGGCAAGTGTCACGAGGTGCCGGTGTGGCAGTCATCGCCGCTCGGTCCGTTCGACGCGTGGCCGTCCGGTGGCGGCGGGTTCGAGACGTTCTACGGCTTCATCGGCGGCGAGAACAACCAGTGGGATCCCGCTCTGTACGACGGGACGACGCCGGTCGAGCCACCCCGTACCGCGGAGGAGGGCTACCACCTCACCGAGGACCTCGCGGACCGGGCGACCAGCTGGATGCGGCAGCAGAAGGCACTGATGCCCGACAAGCCGTTCTTCGTCTACTTCGCGCCCGGGGCGACGCATGCGCCTCACCACGTCCCGAAGGAGTGGGCCGACCGCTACGCGGGGGCGTTCGACGAGGGCTGGGACGTCCAGCGGGAGCGGACCTTCGCTCGCCAGAAGGAGCTCGGCGTGATCCCGGGGGACGCCGACCTCACTGTCCGGCACGACGAGATCACCGCGTGGGACGACATGCCGGACGAGCTGAAGCCGGTGCTCGCGCGTCAGATGGAGGTGTACGCGGGCTTCCTCGAGCACACCGACCACCAGGTCGGGCGCCTGGTCGACACGCTCGAGGAGCTCGACATCCTCGACAGCACGCTCGTCTACTACATCATCGGCGACAACGGGGCGTCCGCCGAGGGCACGATGAACGGCGCCTTCAACGAGATGGCCAACTTCAATGGGATGGCCGCGATCGAGACGCCCGAGTTCATGCTCAGCAAGAAGGACGAGCTCGGCTCGCCCGAGTCGTACAACCACTATTCCGTCGGTTGGGCGTGGGCGATGAACACGCCGTTCCAGTGGACGAAGCAGATCGCCTCCCACTGGGGCGGCACGCGCAACGGCACGATCGTCCACTGGCCGGACCAGATCGCGGACAAGGGTGGCGTCCGCTCGCAGTTCACCCACGTGATCGACATCGCGCCCACAGTCCTCGAGGCCGCCGGGCTGCCGGAGCCGACGATGGTCAACGGCGTGCTCCAGTCGCCGATGGAAGGGACGAGCATGGCGTACTCGTTCACCGACACGGAAGCAGCAGAGCGCCACGACCTGCAGTACTTCGAGATGTTCGGCAACCGCGGGATCTACCACCGCGGCTGGAGCGCCGTCACCAAGCACCGGACGCCGTGGGTCATGCTCGGCAGCAACGTTCCGCCATTCGACGACGACCTCTGGGAGCTGTATGACAGCAGCACCGACTACAGCCAGGCCCACGACCTGGCCGCTGAGAACCCTGAGCTGCTCGCCAAACTCCAGCGGCTGTGGCTGATCGAGGCCACCAAGTACGACGTGCTCCCGATGGACGACCGTCTGGCTGAGCGCATCGACCCGGCGGCGGCGGGGAGGCCGACGCTGATCCACGGCGACTCCCAGCTGTTCTTCCCTGGCATGGGGCGGCTGTCGGAGAACAGCGTCGTGAGCATCAAGAACAGGTCGTTCTCCGTTACCGCCGACGTCGAGGTCCCTGACGGCGGTGCCGAGGGCGTGATCATCGCCCAGGGTGGACGGTTCGGGGGTTGGTGCCTGTACGCGAAGGACGGCCACGCGAAGTTCGTCTACAACGTGCTCGGCATCCACGAGTTCGCGACCGTGGCGGATGCGCCGATCCCGTCCGGCCGCCATCAGGTGCGGATCGAGTTCGCGTACGACGGGGGCGGGCTCGCGAAGGGCGGCGACGTCACGCTCTTCCACGACGGCGACCAGGTCGGTTCGGGGCGGGTCGAGGCGACCCAGCCGATGGTCTTCTCGGCTGACGAGACGACGGACATCGGCTATGAGTCGGGGACGACCGTGTCGCGCGACTACACCGCGGCGAGCAGCAGGTTCACTGGGACCGTGCACTGGGTCCAGATCGACGTCGGTTCCGACGATCACGACCATTTCATCGACCCCGACGAGCGTCTGCGGGTCGCGATGGCGCGCCAGTAGGGGCGGGTCAGCCGGCGGCGCGCACCGCACGGGACTCGCGGTACGACATCGCCCACGCGGCTGCGGCCACGACCGCTGCCGTCCCGACCATCGTGACGACGACCCCCGCGACGTGCAGGGGCAGGACGAGGATGAGCGTCGCCGCGACGGCGCTCGCGATCCACAGCACCGCCACGATGCCGTGAGAGCGGCGCGCGAGGGCGTCGAAGACGAGGAGTTGGACGATTGCGAGCAGCGATCCCTCGAGGGCGAAGAGCCACAGCAGCGGCTGGACCTCGGCATACTGGTCACCGCCGACGAGGATGAGCGCGATCCCGGATAGCGCGGCCGTCACGGCCGTCGCGACGGCACCGACGACGGCGACCGCGAGGGTGGCGAGGCGGCGCGCGCGATCGGCGCGGGCGCGGGCGAGCCGGGGGAACGCGACGATGCTGACGAACTGCGGGAGGAACAGCGCCGCCTTCGTGAGGATGAGGCCGGCGCCGTACAGCCCGCTGTCATGGGGGTCGAGAGCGACGCGCGCCAGGAGCGCGTCGAGATTGCTGAGGACCAGGTAGGCGAGCATCGCGTGCGAGCCCGCCAGCACCTCCCAGACGTACGGGCGGGCGCCGCCGACGCCGCCTGCCCGCAGGAGCCTGCCGCACACGAGGATCGGGAGCCATGCGCCGACCATCACACCGGCGACCGCGGCGGTCGGCGTCGCGCTGATCAGCATCGCGGCCGTCCCGAACACGATGCGGCCGAGCCCGCTGGTCACGTACACGACCGACAGCGACGTCCAGCGGTGCTGGCCCTGGGCGATCCCCGCGAGCGCGCCCATCAGCGTGAGCGGGACGACCGCGGCGCCGCACAGCACCACGGGCCAGGCCGAGTCGAGCCGGAGGACATCGGCGATGAGCGGGCTCAGCACGGCGAGCACGCCACCCACGGCCGCGCCCATGCCGACGGAGACCGCGGTCGCTGTCGCGGCGATGCGGTCGGCCGAGCCGGGGGAGACGGCGATCCGGCGGGCGGTGGTCGTCTGCACCGCGAGGGATCCGACATTGGCGACGAGGATGACGCCGAGCAGCGCGGTGAGCGCGCCGAACGAGGCAGGGACCAAGAGGCGGGCGGCGAGCAGGGTGAACGCGTACGCGCCGACGTTCTGGACCATCATCGCGACGGCGATGCGGCCTCCGGCGCTCACTGCGGTCGAAGGGCGGCTCGGTGGGGGCGCAGACACGGACCCGATATAACCATGCGTGATGGGACGACGTCTTTTGGGGAACGCGTGGCCGTGGGTCATGGCGCTGCTGGTGTGCGCGCCGATGCTCGCCTCCGGCTACGTCCTGTCGTACGACATGGTCTTCGTCCCGAGGCTGGACATCACCCGCCCGGACGTGTGGGGACTGGGATCGGCGACCCCGCGGGCGGTCCCGTCCGACGCGGTCGTCGCGGTCGCGAACCTCGTGGTCCCCGGCTGGCTCCTCCAGAAGGTGGTCCTCGTCGGGAGCCTGGTCGCCGCCGGTGCCGGCGCGATGCGGATGCTGGGTCGGTTCGGGCTCGGCGCGCAGCTCGCAGGCACGACGTGGTTCGTCTGGAACCCGTACGTCGCCGAGCGACTCGTCATCGGGCACTGGCCGCTCCTGGTCGCGTACGCCGCGCTCCCGTGGCTCGTCGTCGCGTGCCTGGAGGTTCGTGAGGGCGGTACCCCGCGATGGTGGCGCTGGGTCGTGCTGCTCGCCGCAACCGCGCTGAGCCCGGCCTCGGGCGTGATCGGCGCGGTGCTGGCGGTGTCGGTGTGCGGGTGGCGGCGCTGTGGTCGGGTCGGCCTCGTGGCGGTGGTGGTGAACCTGCCGTGGATCGTCGCCGGGTTCGCGCACGCCGGTGCGGGCCGTAGCGACCCGGCGGGCGTCGCGGTGTTCGCGCTGCAGCCCGAGGCGGGCCTGGGCCGGCTGGGCGCGGCGCTGAGCCTCGGCGGCATCTGGAACGTCGACGTGGTTCCGGACTCTCGCGACCTCGTGACGGCGACGCTCTTCTGCCTGGTCCTGTGGACCGTGATGGCGGTCGGCGCGGTGACCGCATGGCGGGGTGGTCCGGCCCGAGAGCCCGTACGCGCGCTGGTGCCCGCCGCGGTGATCGCACTGGCCATCGCCCTGGTCGGGGCGTATGTGCCGGCGGTGCTGGAGTGGGTCGTCGAGGTCGTGCCGGGTGGCGGGCTGCTGCGTGACGGCGCGCGCTACCTCGCCCTGCTCGCGCCACTGCAGGCCGTCCTCGTCGCGGCGGGCGTGGCGGCGCTGGCGGGCCGGGTGCGTGACGGTTTCGCGCGGACCTCCGTCCTCGTGGTGGCCGTCCTCCTTCCGATCGCGGTGATGCCCGACCTGGCGTGGGGCGCCGCCGGCCGGCTCGAGGCGGTCTCGTACCCCGCCGAGTGGGACGAGGCGCGGGCGGCGATCGCCGACAGCGATGCCGAGGGCGACCTGGTCTCACTGCCGTTCGGCGCGTTCCGCGCACCGGCATGGAACGACGGCCGGGTGGTCCTCGACCCGGCCGGGCGCTACTTCCCGCGGGAGACGGTCGTCGACGACGAGCTCGTGGTCTCGGGGACGGTCGTGGGCGGCGAGGACGCGCGCGCGGCGGCGGTCCGCGAGGCACTGGCCTCCGACGATCCCGCCGCTACCCTGCGCGCGGAGGGGATCGGCCTGGTGGTCGTGGCCCTCGACGCGTTCGGAGCCGACGACCTCGACGAGCTCCAGGCGGAGCTGGAGCCGCTGTTCACCGGCGAGGAGATCGCCGTGTACGAGGTGCCGTCGGACGCGCGGTAACGGGTCAGGTCACGACTTCGCCACGGTGTTGGTGGGTTCGCCCTACCGGCTGGTACCCTGGCGGCTCGGACTTCAGGAGGGAAGATACTCGTGGGCAGTTTCCTTGGTGGCGTGGCCGCGATCGTCGTCGGCGCCGGCCTCGGTGCGGCAACCGTCGTTGGTGTCGTTCAGTCGCAGGCGACGTCGGACAACCCGACGCAGCCGACGTCTTCCGTCGTCAACTACGGCGCGAACCGCTGACGACCCACTGAGCCCTCCGCCGTGAGGGCTCGCCAGGTTTTATCGAGAGGGCTTCGCCAGGACACTGGCGAAGCCCTCTCTCGTCTGTGTCCAGGTGAAGGCGCGGCTCTTGTCGAGGGCACCCTTGCCGAGCCGCTCACGCAGCGCGTCGTCGGTCATCAGGTGACGGACAGCCGCGACGAACTCGGCCTGGTCGTCCACGAGGACGCCCGAATCGCCGTCGTCGACGGACTCCTGGGTGCCGCCGGCCGAGCGGTAGGCGACGGTGGGTGTGCTGTGCGAGCCGGCCTCACCCACGACCAGCCCCCAGCCCTCCTTGAGTGAGGGGAGGAGCATCAGCCAGGACGACGCGTACACGTCGTGCTTCGCGCGCTCGTCCACGAACCCGGTGAACACGACGCGGTCGGCGACCCCGCGACCGGCGGCGTACGCGCGCAGCTCGTCCTCCCACCAGCCGTCGCCGACGACGGTGAGAGTCAGGTCGGGGAGCTCGGTGAGTGCGGCGACGGCGTCGATGGCGTGCTCGACCTGCTTGTGCGGGACGAGGCGACCGACGACGCACATCGATGGGTGCGTCGAGCGCTCGACGTCGGTGGCAGGAGTCGGGTCTGTGCCGTTGTGGACCACGGAGACGCGCTCGCGTCCCACACCGAGGGCGACGAGCTCGTCGCGCGTCGCGGTCGAGACGGCGACGTAGCGGGAGCGGCGGTAGAGCCGCGGCGCGACCCAGGACTCGATCCACCACCCGACACGACCGACGAGGCCGGGATAGACGACCGGCCACTGCTCGCGGTGGACGTGGTGGACCAGCACCACGACGGGCTTGCGGGTCGCGAGCCGGGTGAAGAACGGAAGGCCGTTCTGGACATCGACGACGAGGTCGACGTGGCCGAACCGGCGCAGCAGCAGGCGGAGGAACGCGAACACGTAGACGGCCATCTTGTCGCCGCGGCGGACGAAACGGATCCCGTCGCGCAGCTCGTCGCGCGGCGCCTGGTCGTGCGCGGCGCAGAACACGGTGACGCGGTCACCGCGCTCGACCAGCCCTCGCGCGACCTCCTCGACGAACCGTTCGGAGCCGCCGCCCTCGGGGTTGCGGGTGTCGCGCCAGTTGCAGATCAGCACGTGGCGCCCCGGCCGCAGTGTCGGCAGGCTCGTTGGCATGTCGTGGTCTCCCTCCCAGCAGCCGCCAAGGTTACCAGCGAGTCAAGGGACGTCGGGTCGGCTCACACCCCGTCGGCTAAGGTCGGCGCGTGACCGCTCCCTCCCCCGTTCTCGCGCGCCCGACGCTGGGCAGGTCCGTCCGCCTCTTCCGGGCGCACCGGGTGGAGCAGAGCGACCCTGATCGCTTCTACGGGATGCTCGCCGCCGATTCCGTGGCCCAGCTGTCCCGCTACGGGTCGTTGGACGGCAGCCATGTGCTCGACGTCGGCGGCGGTCCGGGCTATTTCGCGAACGCCTTCCGGTGCGCCGGTGCGCGTTACACGCCCCTGGACTCCGACCTCGGCGAGCTCTCCGGGCTCGGTGACCCGGAGCCGGGGACGGTCATCGGCAGCGGGATGTCGCTGCCGTTCCGCGACGGAGCGTTCGACGTCACCTATTCCTCGAACGTGCTCGAGCACGTGCCCGAGCCGTGGACGATGGCCGACGAGATGATGCGCGTGACGCGTCCCGGCGGCCTGGTCTACCTCTCGTACACGCTCTGGTTCGGGCCCTGGGGCGGGCACGAGACCGCCCCGTGGCACTACCTGGGCGGCTACCGCGCTGCCGATCGCTACGCCCGTACGCACGGTAAGCGGCCCAAGAACGACTTCGGCACGTCCCTGTTCCCGGTCACCGCGCGCGACGGGCTGCGCTGGGCGCGTGAGCAGACCGCGGGCGAGGTGCTGGAGACGATGCCGCGCTACCACCCGTGGTGGGCGTGGTGGACCCTGCGCGTGCCCGCGCTACGGGAGGTGACGACGTGGAACCTCGCGATCGTCGTCCGGAAGCACTGACCTGGCGCTTCCGCCTGTTCGCGATCAGCCTCGGGCTGGTCGCGCTCGCGTTCGTTCAGTCGCCGGGGCGGGTCGTCACCGACACCAAGCTCGACCTCACCGTCGACCCCGGCGGTTTCCTGGCGCGGGCACTGACGATGTGGGACCCGGTCGGCGCGTTCGGACAGGTCCAGAACCAGGCGTACGGCTATCTGTTCCCGATGGGGCCGTTCTTCTGGCTCGGTGATGCCGTCACGCTTGAGCCGTGGGTGATCCAGCGCCTGTGGTGGTCGCTGCTGCTCGTCACCGCGTTCCTCGGGATGGTCAAGCTCGCCGGCGCGCTGCGCATCGGTGCCCCGTGGGCTCGGGTCGTTGCCGCGCTCGCGTACGCGCTGTCGCCGCGCATCCTGTCGGTCATCGGACCGAGCTCGATCGAGGTCTGGCCGATGGCGCTCGCGCCGTGGGTGCTCGTGCCGCTGGTGATCGGGATGCGCAAGCACGATCCACGCTGGATGGCGGCGCTCAGCGCGCTCGCGGTGGCCTGCGTCGGCGGGGTTAACGCCGTCGCCACGTTCGCGGTGATCCCGCTCGGTGCACTGTGGCTCCTGCTCTCCCCAGCCTCGCCGCGGCGCCGCTCGCTGATGATCTGGTGGCCGGTCTTCGTGCTGCTCGGCACGCTGTGGTGGCTGATCCCGCTGTTCCTGCTCGGGGAGTACAGCCCGCCCTTCCTCGACTACATCGAGAGCGCGTCGACGACGACGTTCGCCGCGACGCTGTTCGACGCGCTGCGCGGCACGAGCGACTGGGTGCCGTACGTCGATATGAACTCGGTGGCTGGCAACGACCTCATCCGCTCGATCGGGCTGATCGCCAACGGCGCCGTCGTCGTCGCGCTGGGCGTGGTCGGGATCGCGACACGCGGGACGCCGCACCGGCGGTTCCTGCTGTCGGGCGTCGTCCTGGGGCTCGTGCTCGTCACCCTCGGTCACACCGGCGCCGTGGACGGCTGGGGCGCCGACTCGCTCCAGCGCGCGCTGGACGGTCTCCTCGCCCCGCTGCGCAACACCCACAAGTTCGACCTGCTCATCAGGATCCCGCTCGTGCTGGGTCTCGCCCACCTCCTCACCGTGGCCGGCGCGAGGGCGAGGTCGGCGGACCAGGCCCGCACCCTGCGGGTCGGGGTCGCAGTGCTCGGCGTCGCCGCGGTGGTCGGCGCGACCGTGCCCGCATGGACGGGTCAGCTGGCTAACCGCGGCACGTTCGCCGAGATCCCGCAGTACTGGCGCCAGGCCTCGACGTGGCTCGCCGAGCATGACACCGGCAGCCGCGCGATGGTCGTCCCCGCGGCGTCCTTCGGCGAGTACCTGTGGGGACGGACGGGTGACGACGTCCTCCAGCCGTTGGCGGAGTCGCCCTGGGCGGTCCGCAACGTCATCCCGCTCGCCCCCGGCGGCAACATCCGCACGCTCGACGTCATCGAGCAGCGGCTTGCCGAGGGCAAGGGCTCAGCGGGTCTCGCGCGCAACCTCGAGCGATCAGGCGTGCGCTATCTCGTCGTCCGCAACGATCTTGCGATCGGCACCGCACACACCGACCTGGAGCGCGTGTACGCGACGCTCGCCGGTTCGCCTGGCATCACCTCGGTCGCCCGCTTCGGGCCTACGCTCGGCGGCGACCCGGTTGTCACCAGCAAGGAGGGCGACGACGTCTTCGTCAACGGAGGCTGGCTGGCCGACCGGCCGGCGGTCGAGGTCTTCGCCGTGGGCGGGGGAGGGGGCCCCGTCAGCGAGCAGCCCGTCGGCGACACGTCCGTCGTGGCGGGGGGGCCGGCCTCGTTGCTGGCGCTCGACGAGTACGCCGGAGCGTCCGGGGCCTCGATCCTCGCCGATGACTACCCGTCCGACGATCGGCCGTCCCACGTGGTGCTCTCCGACGGGGCGCGCCGCCAGGAGCAGGCGTTCGGGCGGGTCGAGCAAAACCGTTCGGCCGCGCTCGACCCCGCGTCGCCGTACACGATCGACCGGCCCGTCCACGACTACCGTGTCAGCCCGACGGAGGACTTCGTCTCCGAGCCGCGGTTGGTGGGGGCGAAGCGCATCGCCGCATCGTCCTCGGCGGGGTACGCCTCGTCGTCCGGCGCCGTGGTCCCTGGCCAGCAGCCCTGGTCGGCCTTCGACGGCGATCCTCGTACGTCCTGGCGCGCCGGCGGCGACGACGCGAGTGCGCGGTCGTGGCTGGAGCTGGAGCTCGGTGGCCCGGTCGCGCTCGACCAGCTCGCCGTGACCCTCGACCCCCGTGCCGAGCGCAACCGGCGCCTCGTCATCGAGACCGACGACGAGAGCGTCGAAGTCGACGTCGAGCCAGGCTTGCCCGTGGATGTCCCGCTGTCGGGTGCGGGCACGACGAAGGTTCGGATCAGTGGTCAGGGCAGCCTGCTCGACCCGCTGGCGATCTCCGACGTCTCGCTGCCCGGTCTGGAGATCACCCGCCCGCTCGTGATGCCCGAGCTCCCCACGTCGTGGGGCGTGCCGGACCAGATCGTGATGACGGTGGACGGTGCGTACCGGTCCGGCTGCCTCGATGTCCGAGGCGAGGCGCGCTGCGTCGCCGGGCAGGAGCAGTGGGGTGAGGACGGACGCTCGCTCGACCGCGAGGTCACGCTCGGTGCCGACGCCACGTACGACGCCACGTTGCGGGTGGCACCCATCGGCGGCGCGGCTCTCGACGCGGCCCTGCAGCAGGGCCGTTTCGCCTCGGCCTCGGCCAGCTCGTACCTCGTCGAGTCCCCGGGCGACAGCGTCCTGCGTGCGGTCGACGGCGACCGCGGCACGGGTTGGGTCGCGGCGGAGGACGACAACGACCCGCACCTGACGCTCCAGTGGCTCGGCACGCGACGCGTCAGCCAGGTCCGCGTCGTGACCGATCGCGCACTGAGCGCGTCGATCCCGCGCGAGGTCACGCTGCGCTTCTCCGACGGCACCGAACGCGAGGTCGCGCTCGACGGCTCGGGCCTGGCCCGGTTCCGGCCGGTCGCCGCGTCCTGGGTCCAGGTGCGTTTCGGCGACCTCGAAACGCGACGCGCCCTCGATACAGCGGGCTTCTCGCGCCCGCTCCCCGTCGGGGTGAGCGAGATCAGCCTGCCGAGCAACCCGCGGCTGTTCCCGACCACCGGAGCCAACGACCGCCGGGTCGCGCGGTGCGGGGAGGGCCCGGCCGTGGAGATCGACGGCGTGACACACGTGACGCGCGTGGACGCCTCCGCGACCGACGTTCTTGCCGGAGGCGAGACCTTCGCGGAGATCTGCGGCCCCAACGCGATCGACCTCACCGAGGGGAGGCACCGGATCCGTGTGCTCGGCACGGAGACCTTCCGTCCGACCGCGCTCGTCCTGGGCGATGCACCCGAGCCTGTCGTCCCGACGACGACGCGCCCGTCGGACTGGGGTGCCACCGAGCGTTCGGTCGACCTCGCGTCCGACGCCGAGGGCGAGCGGCTCGTGACGGTCGCCGAGAACCACAATGCCGGATGGCAGGACACCGAGGGCCGCTCGCCGGTCCAGGTCAACGGCTGGCAGCAGGGGTGGTTCGTCGGTGAGGACGAGAAGTCGCTGGCGCTGTCCTACGCGCCCGCCACGCCCTACCGGGTCGGGCTCGGGGCAGGGCTGCTCACGCTCCTTGTGCTCCTCTTGGTCGTGCTCCGGCGTGGTCGCCGGAGCTTCGCTCCTGTCGCGCCGCGCTCCGCCGTCCGTCGGCCCGTGATGGCCCTGGTCGGCGGTGTCGTCGCCGTCGGGCTCGTCGCAGGCTTCGCCGGTGTGGTGGCCGCGGCCGTGGGCTGGGCGGTGGGCCTGGTCGTACGCCGCTGGTCCGACGACACCCCGGCGTGGGCGGCAGGCGGTGCCGTCCTCGTGGCGGCCGGTGCCTATGTGATCCGGCCGTGGGGGGCGGAGTCGGGCTGGGCCGGAGAGCTCGCCTGGCCTCAGCTGGTCGTGCTGGTGGGGCTCGGACTCGTCGCGTCCTGCGTCGTCGGCGGCTTGCGACGGCCGAGGTTGCGCAACCGCATGCTTGGACGCTCGACGACGCGGTAGAGGATCTCGGCGACTGCGAGACTGATCGCGAGAGTGAGCACCCACAGCTCGAGCCAGCGCCCGCCGAACAGCTCCATGTCGCGCCACTCGAAGACCAGCATCAGCACGGTCATGTGGACGCAGAAGAGGCCGTACGAAATGTGGCCGAGGTGGCGCGCCCACGGCACCGACAGCGCCTGTCCGAAGCGAGTGCTGTCCGGCGCGAACACGCCAGGGAGCACGACAAGCCCCGCGATCGCGGCGTACAGCAAGTGCTTGAGCGTCGCCTCGCTAAAGGTCGGGACATCCAGCGTCGCCGGACCGGCCACGGGCGTCGACGAGATCACGAGCAGTGCCGCTGCGAGCACCCAGCACGTCCAGGGGGTCTCGCCAAGACGTCGGACGATGAGCAGACGCTGCGGCATGTCCGGAGTCGGGAGGGACACCGTTGCCAGCGCCAGGCCCGCCGCGAACCAGCTGAGGTAGGCCGGGAGCCACTGCGCTGCGAAGGTCGTCTCGATGCCCATCCAGGTGTACAGGCCAGACGTCCAGGCGATGTTCACCGCGACGAGCACCGCGCACAGGACGAGAACCCGGCCTGGATGCCAGCGCGAGCGGCACAGCAGACGTGCTACCAGGAGCGCAAGGAGCGGGAGGACGAGGTAGAACGCCACCTCGACCGCCAGGCTCCACATCTGGGCCAGCCCGAGGGGATAGGCCCCTTCGCCGTACAGCGTGGTCAGAGTGAGGTTCTTGACCCAGGTCAGGGGCGACGCGCCGTGGTTCTCCTCGAGGAGGAGCATCGCCGCGACGACCGCGATCCAGTAGACCGGCAGGATGCGTAGGGCCCGCTTCCAGAGGTAGCGGCCGGCACCCGGGAGCCGGCGCCGCTCAGCGATCGCGAGCAGGTACGGGCGGCCGAGGAGGAACCCGGAGAGCACGAAGAAGATGGCGACGCCGATGTCGAGCCGCGACGCGACCGCGCCCCAGGCGCCGCTGGTGTAGAGACCTGCCTGGAACGCCGTGTGCGTCGTCAGGACGAAGAGCGCGGCGATCGCGCGGAGGGTGTCGAGCACCGGGAAGACCGGGGCACGCTCCTCGACGAGCACGGGCCCGGCGGTCACAGCGACGGCTCCAGGTCGCCCACCACGATCCTGTCGACGCACAGCGTCACGTCGCCGACCGGTCGTACCTCGATCGTCTCGATGTCGCCCTCCACGTCGACGAAGAGTGTGTGCGGGCCGCGCCTGACGTCGACGACATCGGTGCGCTCGCCCGTACGGACGGTCACGCGCCCGTTGCCCGACCCGAGATAGGACATCGCGAGCCACTGACCAGGGTAGTCGTGGACGGTCTGCCCGAACGCGAACGTCCGGGGTCGGTCCACGAGGACGCCGCAGCCGGGGGTCCCGACGAGCTCCGCGTGGATGCCCTCAGGCACGTGTGCGGCTCGAATCATGCCATCGTCGTTGAGCACGGAGAGGTCGGTGGCTGCGCGCGGCGTGGCGAAGAGGTCACCGACCGGCGCGAGGAGGTATGAGGGCTTGTGGTACGGGTGGGTGTTGGCCCACATGACGGGGTCCGGGACCGGCTCGTCGGCGAGGGGTCGGCCGGGATTCCCCTCGAGCTCGTCGACGGCCGTGCCGACGAACGCGCGCGTCGGAAAGTCGTCGTGCCACGGTGCGACGTACGTCAAAGTCGACCACACGCCGCCGAGGCCAACGACCAGGCCGAGGGCCACCAGGAGCGGGCGAGGCGGCGCCCAAGAGAGCAGGGGAGGGTCACGCGGCTCGCTCGGCTCGGTCGCCCCGACGATCGGGAGGAACATCGCTCCGACAGCGAGCACGGTGAGGGCGAAGACGTCGGCGATGTAGCGGGGTTCGCGCCCGACGAGCGCCCCGAGGAACTCGGCACGGCTGGTCGCGAGGAGCGCGTAGCTGAAGACGAGCGAGGTCGCGACCAGCACGAGCGCGCGCGCCGCCCGTCGACGGGTCAGGAGTGCGAACGCGAGGACGAGACCTACGAGGACCGCCGAGGCCGTCGCGGCGAGCGCCGGAGGGAAGACCACCTGGACGGGGTCGTTGAACATCTCCCAGCGCCAAGGGCCGCCGACGAGCCCGGGAAGGAGCGTTCGGGTGAGGACCGTCTCGGCGAGGCCCGCATAGTCGGTGTCGTCCCCGAGCGAGTTGATCGACGGCGCGACGGCGAGGTAGATGCCCGCGTAGGCCGCCGTCACGACTCCGTACATCAACCAGGCCGGCCAGAAGGTGCGCAAGGACCCAAGGGCGCGCCCCCGAAGGCGGCCCTTGGCGAAGTAAGCGAGCGTCAGCAGCACGAGCAGGACGGGAACGACGAGGGTCTTGACGTACGCGAGGTAGCCGACGACGAGCAGCAGGGTCGTCGCCGAGGCATACCGCAGGAGCCGTGTCCGTAGGTAGAGGACGTGGGTCGCGATCGCGCCGAACAGCACGATCTGCAGCGGCAGCTGGTTGAGCGCGACGGCCCACCACATGTCCGACGGCACGGTGAGCGCCGACGTCAGGTACCACGCGAGGAGCCAGACGATCGCGGGGCGGTCGCCGAAGAGCGTGCGCAGCGCGAACCAGCACGCCAGCGATGCCAGCGCCTGCAGGACCATGATCTCGAGGGCCGCGATCGGCCAGGCGAACCCGCCCGGAAGGGAGGCGAGCGCGGCGAGGCCGAGGCCGAGGGGCATGACCTGGGCGTCGTGCGGTCCGAGGACGGACGACCAGCTGATGCCGTCGCGGGCGAAGTCGGAGAGGAAGACGAAGTCGTCGGTGTAGAACCACCCGCCGAACACCGCCCAGGCGCGGAAGGCGACCTGCACGGCGATCAGGACCAGCGCGACGGCCGTGACCTTCTGGGCGCGCGACAGGTCGGCAGGGATCCAACCACGGACGGCCCGCTTCGTGTCCGCGGCAAGTGAGCTCACCGGACGAGTGTAGGTGCCGGATAAGTCACGCTGAGCAGGGAACCCAGGCGCCGAGTTGCTGGCGATGCCGAATCGTTGTGAGCCGAAGGCCGTAGTTCTCACTACCGGCTGGTAGTGTCGCGTCCGTCTCATCGACTGTGAGGGAGTTCACGTGGGCAAGAAGACCGGGTTCGCAGCCGTCGTCATCGGCGCGTTCCTCCTGGTTCTGGCCGTCCTGGCCAAGACGTATGCGTACGACCAGTTGGCCACCGTGCCGCTCGACCAGGAGACCGAGACCGTCTCCAAGACGGCGCCGGGTGACGACGCCACCTATCTCAACGTCGGAGCCGAGGGTGGCCCCGCCATCGAGACCGGCCCGCTGGAGTCGCGCCGCTTCGTCGTCGGTCAGGTCGAGGCCAGCAAGGAGGCCAGCGACGAGCTCGACGAGGACATCGCGGTGTGGGACACCTTCTCCTTCACGGCGCCTCCGGGCACCGCTTCCGAGGACGCCCTGAGCGGCACGCGTGACCTCGTTCCGTTCGAGCGCTACTCCGGCGAGACCGTCCGGTGGACCGGTGCGAGCACCGAGACCAGCGGTGTCAAGATCGAGCCGACCGTGTTCTACGGCCAGTACTTCAAGTTCCCCTTCAACACCCAGAAGGAGGACTACGAGTTCTGGGACGGGTCCGTCAAGAAGGCGACGCCTGTCACGTACGAGGGCACCGACGAGCTTGAGGGCCTCTCGGTCTACAAGTTCGTCCAGGAGATCGAGCCGGTCAAGATCGCCGAGCTGCAGGTCCCGGGCAACCTCGTGGGCAGCACCGAGGCGACCGTGCTGGCGGACCGCATCTACGGCAACACCCGCACCCTCTGGGTCGAGCCGGAGACCGGCGTCATCATCAAGGGCCAGGAGGCGCAGCTCGCGACGCTCGAGGTCGACGGCGAGACCAAGGCGACGATCACCGACGCCAAGCTCGGCTACGACGACGAGACGGTCAAGGCGACGGTCGACGACTACGCCACCAAGGCCTCGCTGCTCAAGATGATCCGCGTCTGGATCCCCTTGATCGGCGGCATCCTCGGTGTGGTGCTCGTCCTCGGTGGAGCCGTGATCCTGCTCCGCGGCCGCAATGGCGGCGACGACACCCCGAAGCACGCGTCGTCCGACTCCGACGCGCCAGCCGACACCGCGAGCGCGAAGGTGTGATCGTCTGACGTCCTCGTGGTTGGGCTGACTACGATGACGTCGATGTCTTCCGAGAGCACGACCCCCAGCCCACTCGACGAGCGCGCACAGGACCTGTGCGCGCTCGTCGACGCTTCTCCGTCGCCCTTCCACCTGTGCGAGGAGGTCGCCGGCAGGCTCGTGGCCGCCGGATTCGCTCTGGTCCGCGAGACCGACGCCTGGCCGATCGCCCTGGGCCGCTACTACCTCGTGCGCGGGGGTTCGCTCGTCGCCTGGTCGACCGAGTCGGCGCAGGGCCCGCAGTCGGCGTTCCGGATCGTCGGAGGGCACACCGACTCGCCGAACCTGCGTCTCAAGCAGCACCCCGACCGGACGAGCGCGGGGTGGGAGACGGTGGCGCTGCAGCCGTACGGAGGACCGCTGCTCAACTCGTGGCTCGACCGCGAGCTGGGGCTGTCCGGTCGCGTGACCGTACGGACAGGGGCTGGCGTCGAGCAGCGGCTCGTCCGCATCGATGACCCGGTCCTCACCGTGCCGCAGCTGGCGATCCACCTGGCGGAGGACCGCAAGGGCGTCGAGCTCAACCCCCAGCGCCACCTCGACGCCTTGTACGGCGTGGGGGAGGGGGCCGGCGTCCTGTCCGACGTCGCGGTCGCGCTCGACGTCGACGTCGACGCCCTGCTCGGCTGGGAGCTCATGGTCCACGACCTCGTGCCGAGCCGAGTGTTCGGGCGCAACGGCGACCTGCTGGCCGCGCCGCGCCTGGACAACCAGACGACGTGCTGGGCGGGCACGACCGCGTTGCTCGATGCCGTCGAGCGCGCGACCGATGGGATCGTCCCGCTGCTGGTGCTGTTCGACCACGAGGAGGTCGGGTCGACCTCCGACCGCGGCGCCGAGTCAGACCTTCTCGTGACGGCGATCGAGCGGATCGTCCTCGCTGCCGGCGGCACCCGCGACGACTACCACCGGGCGGTGGCGGCCTCGCTCGTCGCGTCGGGCGACATGGCGCACGCGACGCACCCGAACTATGCCGACCGGCACGAGCCGCACCACCAGATCGTGCCCAACGGCGGGCCCGTCCTCAAGGTTCACCCCAACCTCCGCTATGCGACGGACGCGACCGGCGCCGCGGCGTTCGCCCTGGCCTGCGCCCAGGCCGGCGTGCCGATGCAGCGCTACGAGCACCGCGCCGACCTGCCCTGCGGGTCGACGGTCGGACCGATGACGGCCGCTCGCACGGGCATCCCGACCGTCGATGTGGGGGCTCCGCAGCTGGCGATGCACGCGGCGCGAGAGCTGATGGGAGCCGCTGATCCGGGGATGTACGCGGACGCGCTGGCGGCGTTCCTTGCACCCGTGCGATGACCCCGCCAGCGGGGTGTGGTAGCCCGCGTTGACCCTGTGACGCGCGACCCCGTACCCTTGGGGGTGCGTTGTGGACTCGCACGACCCCAGACCGAGCGGGCTCGTGCTCACGCTGCGTCGGGCCCATGTGGAGCGATTGAAACCGCCTTGTGATCACCCGCACCCAGCAAACGAGGGTCCTCTTCGCTCCGGCACGACTTCTATCCACCCAGGACTCAATCCCATATGACGAGCAGCATCCAGGCAGCACCCGCAGCGCCGCAGGTCGCGATCAACGACATCGGTAGCGAGGAGGACTTCCTCGCCGCGGTCGACAAGACCATCAAGTACTTCAACGACGGTGACATCGTCGACGGCACCATCGTCAAGGTCGATCGTGACGAGGTTCTCCTCGACATCGGCTACAAGACCGAAGGCGTCATTCCCTCGCGGGAGCTGTCCATCAAGCACGACGTCGACCCCCACGAGGTCGTCTCGGTCGGCGACGCCGTCGAGGCCCTCGTCCTCCAGAAGGAGGACAAGGAGGGGCGTCTGATCCTCTCGAAGAAGCGGGCGCAGTACGAGCGCGCCTGGGGCGACATCGAGAAGATCAAGGACGAGGACGGCGTCGTCGAGGGCACCGTCATCGAGGTCGTCAAGGGCGGCCTCATCCTCGACATCGGCCTGCGTGGCTTCCTGCCCGCGTCGCTGGTCGAGATGCGCCGTGTCCGCGACCTCGCGCCGTACGTCGGTCAGAAGCTCGAAGCGAAGATCATCGAGCTCGACAAGAACCGCAACAACGTGGTCCTGTCGCGTCGCGCCTGGCTCGAGCAGACGCAGTCGGAGGTTCGCCAGAACTTCCTCACGCAGCTGCAGAAGGGTCAGATCCGCAAGGGCGTCGTCTCGTCGATCGTCAACTTCGGCGCATTCGTCGACCTCGGTGGTGTGGACGGGCTCGTCCACGTCTCGGAGCTGTCGTGGAAGCACATCGACCACCCGTCCGAGGTCGTCCAGGTGGGCGACGAGGTTACGGTCGAGGTCCTCGACGTCGACATGGACCGCGAGCGCGTCTCGCTGTCGCTGAAGGCGACCCAGGAGGATCCGTGGCAGCACTTCGCCCGGACCCACCAGATCGGCCAGATCGTCCCGGGCAAGGTCACCAAGCTCGTCCCGTTCGGCGCCTTCGTGCGCGTCGAGGAGGGCATCGAGGGCCTGGTGCACATCTCGGAGCTCGCCGAGCGTCACGTTGAGATCCCGGAGCAGGTCGTCCAGGTCGGCGACTCGGTGATGGTCAAGATCATCGATATCGACCTCGAGCGTCGCCGCATCTCGCTGTCGCTGAAGCAGGCCAACGAGACCGAGGTCGCTCAGGACGCCGACGACTTCGATCCGACGCTCTACGGCATGGCTTCGTCGTACGACGCCCAGGGCAACTACATCTACCCCGACGGCTTCGACCCGGAGACGGGCGAGTGGCGCGAGGGCTTCGACGAGCAGCGCGAGACGTGGGAGCGGCAGTACGCCGAGGCCCACACCCGCTGGGAGGCCCACAAGAAGCAGATCGTCGACGCGGAGACCGCGGCTCGTGAGGCCGGTCAGGCCAGCAGCGGTGGCTCCTACTCGAGCGCTGCTCCGCAGGAGTCGAGCAGCCGTCCGTCCACCAACGGTGGTAGCGGCGGTGGCGGCGGCGGTGGCGCTCTCGCCTCGGACGAGGCGCTGCAGGCCCTGCGCGACAAGCTCACCGGCGGCGAGTGATCACCCGCCACGGCTGATGCCTTGAACGAGGCCCCTACCCAGTCGGGTAGGGGCCTCGTCGTTTCCCGGCCAGGCTGGGTAGCCTTGCCCCGTGCGCTTCATCCTCGATCCCAAGCCGGTGGATTCCGATCCGGTCACCGACGTGGCGATCGCGCACGCCCTGCTGAGGCAGGCGTCCGACGGCGAGATCGGTCCGACGGTCCGCATCAGCGTGCCTGGCGTCCCGACCGCGGCGTTCGGGCGCTCCGACGTCCGGCGTGCGGGCTTCGTGTCAGCGACCGAGGCGAGCCGGGCGCTCGGCTTCGCGCCGATCGTCCGTGGGGCGGGAGGCCGCGTGGCCGCATACACCGACAAGACACTGGTGATCGACCACGTGAGCCCCGATCCGGATCCGGGTACGGGGATGCGCGATCGCTTCCGCGACTACGGCGCGCTGCTCACCGGCGTCCTCCAGGAGCTGGGTGTCGATGCCCGCCTGGGCGCCGTGCCAGGGGAGTACTGCCCAGGCGAGTACAGCGTCAACGCACGTGGCGTCGCGAAGCTCGTCGGCACCGCGCAGCGCATCGTCCGCGGTGCGTGGCTGTTCAGTGCGGTCGTCGTCCTCGGCGACGGACCATCGCTGCGTGCAGCCCTTCCGATCGTCCACAACCGTCTCGAGCTCCCTCTGCGCCGGCGCTCGATCGGATCGGTGTTCGAGGAGGCGCCGGGCCTCGACGTCGACACGGTCGCGAGCACCCTGGTGCGGGCGTACGACCGGGTGACCGAGGTCGACGTCGCACCCCTCGACGACGGGACACTGGCACGGATGGAGACGCTGCGCGCCGATCACTGGCCTGTGGTCCCCGGGAGCGGCGCGAGGAGGTCTGCGTGACGCGCGTCGGGCTCACCGGGGGCATCGGCGCGGGCAAGAGTGCGGTCGCGGGGCTGCTGCGCGAGCACGGGGCCATCGTTGTCGATGCCGACGCCCTCTCCCGCGAGGTCGTCGAGCCGGGCACATCGGGCCTCGAGGCCATCGTCAAGCGCTTCGGCGAGGCGGTCCTGGACAGCGACGGCCGCCTTGATCGCCCTGCCCTGGGAGCCCTCGTCTTCGCTGACGACCAGGCACGGCGTGACCTCGAGGCGATCATCCATCCTCGTGTCCGCGCGCGGGCAGCCGAGCTGGAGGCTGCCGCCGGTCCGGGTGCCGTAGTGGTCCACGACGTGCCGCTGCTGGTGGAGACGGGCCAAGCGGGGCTGTACGACGTGGTGGTGGTCGTCGACGTCCCGGTCGAGACCCAGATCGAGCGTCTGGCGGCCAACCGCGGCATGTCGCGTGCAGAGGCGCAGAGCCGCATCGCCGTTCAAGCGACGCGTGAGCAGCGGCTCCAGGCTGCCGACGTGGTCCTCGACAACACCGGCTCCCTCGACGAGCTCGCCGATGCCGTCGGCGCGCTGTGGGAGCGCCTGTCGCTCGGAGTCGGCGAGAGCCCTCGGGCCTAGCGCCTCGTACGACGAAGGCCGGCGCCCCGACCGCGGTGGGTCGGGGCGCCGGCCCCTGGAGTGCTCGGAGCTCGCTGCGCCCCCGTCAGGCGGCGAGGTCCGGGTCGGCGATCTTGCGGAGTCGCTGGATCGCCTCCCGCTCGAGCTGACGGACCCGCTCGGCGGAGATGCCGTGACGCTTGCCGATGTCAGCCAGCTTGTGCTGGCGTCCGTCGAGCAGTCCGTAACGGCAACGGATGATGTCGGCCTCACGCTCGCCGAGGTGCTCGACCAGGCCCGAGAGCCGGTCGCGCGACTCGGTGTCGAGGACCGCGTGGTCCGGGCCGGGCTGGGTCTCGCGGGCGACCAGGTCACCCAGCGAGGTGTCGCCGTCCTCGTCCACGGGGGAGTCGAGGCTGACGTGGTCGCGTCCCCACGCGAGCAGGTCGAGGACACGCTCGACGGTCATCTCGAGCTCCTCGGCGATCTCGGCGGGGTCAGGCTCGTAGCCCAGCTTGCGCTCGAGGTTGCGGCGCGCGGCGCCGACCTGGTTGAGCTCCTCCACGACGTGGACGGGGAGGCGGACCACACGACCCTGCTGCGCGATGCCGCGCGTGATGGCCTGACGGACCCACCAGGTCGCGTACGTCGAGAACTTGAAGCCCTTGAGGTAGTCGAACTTCTCGACCGCGCGGATCAGGCCGGTGTTCCCCTCCTGCACAAGGTCGAGCAGCGGCATCTGGGAGCGGCCGTACTTGCGGGCGATCGACACGACGAGGCGAAGGTTGGCGGTGATGAACTCGTCGAGGGCACGCTCACCCTCGGCGACCATCCACTCGAGCTCCTCGAGCGTCGCGTACTTCGGGGCGCCGCCCTTCTTGCGCCCGACGCGTCCCTCCTCGATGAGGTGCTGGGCGAAGAGTCCGGCTTCGATGGTCTTGCTCAGCTCGACTTCCCGAGCGGCGTCGAGCAGCGGCGTACGCGAGATCTCGTCGAGGTACATCCCGACGCTGTCTCGTCCCTCGACGCGCTCGCGCACCTGAGTCGTTGCTGTCGTCACGCAGACCAGCTCCTTCACTTCGTTCGTTACTCGATCGTTGACAACACGATCGGATGCCAGTCGATTCCGTCCGGCACTGGAAACGACGAACGAAGCGTGCTAATGGTGCCGGTCTCAGGTGTTTCTTAACCGGAATCACAGCCCGCGGGGAGACCGGATCCCTTCCAGATCAGCCGAAACTCCTGCAATAGCGGGCGAATCGGCTCCTCGTACGAGACCGGCGAGGGCGATGATGGTCAGCGCGCGAGCGTGTAGGTGGCGGAGAGAAACGTACCGTCGTGACGAACGTCACCCTGCACGAGGTCGAGTCGTCGCGGCAGCAGCGGGGCGCCGGCGCCGAGCGTGACGGGGGCGTACGAGATCTCGATCTGGTCGAGGAGACCCGCATCCGCGAGCTGGCCGGCCAGGTCCCCGCCGCCGACGACCCAGACCTCTTTGCCGCCGGCCGCGGCGACGGCCTCGGCGTGAACGGCCGCCACCTCTCCCTGCGCGAACCTGATGTCGGCGCCAGGGACCACCGGGAGGTCGCGGTGCGTCATCACCCAGGTCGGCGCCGCGTACGGCCAGGCGTCGGGGTTGTCGAGGAGTTGCTCGTGGTCGACCATCCACTGGTAGGTGCTGGAGCCCATGAGCATCGCCCCGAACCGCGTGGTGAGCCCCTCCATCTCGGCCGAGATGTCGTCGGACAGCGGCTGGGACAGCAGCCAGTCGAGCGAGTGGTCGGGCGTCGCGATGAATCCGTCGAGACTGCTGGCGGTGTAGTAGATCGTTCGGCTCATCCGACCGATCCTTGCGCACCACACTGACAGGAACGCCCCGTGAGCGGCGTCAGCCGTCGGACGGCACCGGCTCCTCCGGCGCGCCGAGCGTGTCGATCACCCAGGCGAGCTCGTACGCCCGCTCCTTCCAGGACTCGTAGCGGCCGCTCACCCCGCCGTGGCCCGCGCTCATCTCCGTCTTGAGGAGGACGTCGGCGCCCGCGACCGCACGCAGGCGCGCGACCCACTTGGCCGGCTCCACGTACAGGACACGGGTGTCGTTGAGGCTCGTGATGGCGAGGATCTTGGGGTAGTCCTGGGCGACGACGTTCTCGTACGGCGTGTAGGACTTCATGTAGGCGTAGACGTCGGCGTCGTGGAGCGGGTCGCCCCACTCGTCCCACTCGATCACGGTCAGCGGGAGCGACGGGTCGAGAATCGATGTGAGCGCATCGACGAACGGCACGACGGCGAGGATGCCGGCGAAGTCCTGCGGGGCGTCGTTGGCGACGGCACCCATGAGGAGGCCCCCTGCGGAGCCGCCCTCGGCGACGAGCCGCTCCGCGCTCGTCCAGCCCTGGGCGACGAGGTGGCGTGCTGCGTCGACGAAGTCGGTGAAGGTGTTCTTCTTGTGGAGCAGCTTGCCGTCGTCGTACCAGCCGCGCCCCATCTCACCACCGCCGCGCACGTGCGCGACCGCGAAGACGATGCCGCGGTCGAGCAGTGAGAGGCGGGTGACCCGGAAGCTCGGATCCATGCTCGCCTCGTACGCGCCGTAACCATAGATCAGCGCCGGGGCGGTGCCGTCGCGGGGAACGCCCTTGCGGACGACCACCGAGATCGGGACGCGGGTGCCGTCGCGGGCGATCGCCCACTCGCGGTGCTGCTCGTAGGCCGTCGGGTCGTAGCCGCCGAGCACGGGCTGCTGCTTGCGCAGGACCAGCTCGCCGGTGTCGACCACGTAGTCGTACACCGTCTCGGGGGTGACGAACGAGGTGTAGCCGAGGCGGACGACGGGCTGGTGCCACTCGGGGTTGGCGCCGACGCCGCTGGTGTAGAGCGGCTCGTCGAAGACGACGGGCTCCTGGGGGCCGAGGGGCGCGCCGGGCTCGGCCGCGGGGTCGAGGCGGATCACGGACACCTGGCTGAGCGCGTCCCGGCGCAGGCTGAGGACGACGAAGTCGGCGAACGCGTCGACGTCCTCCAGCCGGGTGTCGTCGCGGGGCGCGATCTCGGTGCGCCAGTGCTCCGGGCCCGGGGTCGCCACCGGGGCGCTCGCCAGCGCGAAGTTGAGCGCGCCGTCGTTGTGCAGGATCAGGAAACGGTCCTCGCCGCCGACCACGACGTGCTCGACGGAGTATTCGATGCCCTCGCGACGTGGGGCGACGACCCGGAACTCGCCCGTGGGATCGGTCGCGTCGAGGACCCGCAGCTCGGTGGTGATCTTGGAGCCGGAGGCGATCACGAGGTAGCGGTCGCTGCGCGTCGCGCCGATGCCCGTGAAGTAGCGCTCGTCGGTCTCGTGGAAGACCAGCTCGTCGGACTCGGCGGAGGTGCCGATCGCGTGGCGCCAGACCTTGTCGGGCCGCCAGGCGTCGTCGACGGTGGAGTAGTAGAGGTGGTCGGCCGCGAAGGACCAGGTCGCGCCGTACGAGACGCCGGTGATCTCGTCGCCGAGCAGCTCGCCCGTACGGAGGTCCTTGACGCGCAGCGTGAAGCGCTCATCGCCCTCGGTGTCGGTCGAGTACGCGAGAAGGTTGCCGTCACGGCTCACGCTCAGCGCGCCGAGCGCGAAGTAGTCGTGGCCCTCGGCCTCCGCGTTGCCGTCGAGGAGCACCTGCTCGCCCTCGACGGCGTTGGCGGAGTCGAGCTCGGGCGGCGTCCAGTCGTCGGGGCCGGCGATCGGGCGTCGGCAGTGGACGGCGTACTCGCGGCCCTCGAAGGTGCGGGCGTAGTACCACCAGTCGCCACGGCGCACCGGCACCGACAGGTCGGTCTCGAGCACCCGGGACTTGATCTCGTCGAAGAGGCGCTCGCGCAGCGGGGCGAGGTGGTCGGTCCGCTCGGCCGTGTAGGCGTTCTCGGCCTCGAGGTAGGCGAGGGTCTCGGGGTTGTCCTTGTCGCGCAGCCACTCGTAGTCGTCGACGACCTCGTCGCCGTGGTGGACGCGGACCTGCGGGTGCCGCTTGGCGACCGGAGGGGTGCTCATGGCTCGACCGTACCCGGTCGCAACGAGGGGTCGTTGACGTCGAACGTCCGCACGGGGCCGGGGCCGCTCGTACGGGTCTCGAAGCGCACGGTGACACGGCCGATGCCCGACCCCCAGACCCATCCAGGACCCAGCTCGGCGTGCACGACGTCGGCCCCGGCCGGCCACCGCGTACGGGCGCGTGCGGAGGCCACGGGGACCGCGGCGACCTTGTCGCCCTCGTCGTCGGCGGGCGGCTCCTCCTCGGTCACGAACAGGTCGTCCTGGACCCAGTCAGCCATGCCGGAGACGCCCACACCCAGCAGCCGCAGCCCGGAGGAGCTGTCGATCTCGGCCAGCAGGCCGGTCGCCGTCCGCGCGATCGTCCGGGCGTCGTCGGTCGGCCCCGCGAGCGTCGCAGAGCGTGTGTGGGTCTCGAAGTCGTGGTGGCGGATCTTGAGCGTGACCGTACGGCCGGACATGCCGCGCTCGCGCAGCCGCGCGGACAGACGCCGGCTCATCGTCGTGGCGATGTCAGCGAGGACGCGGGGGTCGGTGATGTCGGTCTCGAAGGTGTCTTCGACGCTCAGGGACTTGGTCTCGCGCTCGGCGATGACCGCACGGTGGTCGACGCCGCGGGCGAGCGCGTGCAGCGAGGTCCCGTACGCGGTCCCGAGAAGCGACGTGAGCTCCGGGACGTCGAGACCGCGCAGCTCCTCGACGGTGTGCACGCCCATCCGGCGCAGCCGCTCGGCAGTCGCTGGGCCCACGCCTGGGATGGCGCGTACGGACATCGGTGCGAGGATCTCGAGCTCCGTGCCGGGCTCTACGACGTGGATGCCGTCGGGCTTGGCGAGCTCGCTGGCGATCTTGGCGAGGAACTTGGACGAGGCGATGCCGACCGAGGCGGTGAGCCCGCCGGTGCGGTCCGTGATGTCGGCGCGGACCTGCTCGGCCAGGGCGCGGGCGCCGACGAGGTCGAGGAACCGCGACTCCTCTCCTGCGGCGAGGTCGACGAACGCCTCGTCGAGCGACAGCGGCTCGACCAGCGGCGAGATCTCCCGCAGGCGCGCCATCACGGCCCGGCTGGCCTCGCGGTAGGCGTCGAACCGACCGGACAGGTAGGCCGCGTGGGGGCAGCGCGCGCGGGCCTCTGCCGTCCGCATCGCGGAGCGGACCCCGTACGCGCGTGCCTCGTACGACGCGGTCGACACCACTCCGCGGGGCCCGAGCCCGCCGACGACGACCGGCTTGCCGCGCAGCGAGGGCTTGTCGCGCTGCTCGACCGCGGCGAAGAACGCGTCGAGGTCGAGATGGAGGAAGGTGGCCTGGCGGCGCATGCGTCCATTGTGTCCGGCGGCTCCGACGCCCAGCCTGTGGACGACGTGAACGGGCGTCCACAGGCCGCGCGACGGGGACCCACGACCGCTCGCGGGCGGACCACGCTGTCTGCCATGACAGACGTGATCCGTGCCCGCACCCTCTCCGACCTCATCGGCGCCGTCCCCGCGATGTTCGGCTTCCACCCCGAGCACTCGCTGGTCGCGCTGTGCCTGAACGGCGCGCGCAGCCAGGTGGGGTTCCGCCTGCGCGTCGACCTGCCGCCGCCCGACGATGCTCCCGCTCTGGCCGAGGCGTTGGTCGGCTACCTGGTCGCGCAGCAGCCCGAGGCAGTGATCGTCCTCGCGTACGCCGATGACGACGGTGAGGCGCGCCCGGCGGTCGACGCGCTTGTGGCGCGGCTCGAGGAGGAGGGCGTGCGGCTCGCCGACGCGGCGCGCTTCGACGGGGAGCGCTTCTACTCGTACTCCTGCGACGACACCCGGTGCTGCCCGCCCGAGGGGGTCCCGTGCGACGTCGAGGGCTCGGCGGTGCTGGCGGAGGCTGTCTTCCGTGGGATGGAGATCCTCCCAGACAGGGCAACGCTCGCGCGGCGGTTCGAGCCGGTCACCGGCGCGGCACGCGATGACGTCGCCCTCGCGGCCGGGCCCGAGCTGACCGCACTCGCTGCATGCGCCGCGGGAGCGCAGGATCCGCAGCGCGACCTCCGTACGCTGCGGCGCGGACTCGACCGGGTCGTCCCGGTCCTCGACGCGGTCCTCGAGGGGGACGAGGACGAGCCGGTCGTGATCAGCGCCGAGGATCGGGCCTTGCTCGCGGTGTGGGCGTCGTTGGTCATCATCCGTGACGTAGCGTGGACGATGATCACCCACGACAACGCCGTCCGTTCGCTCGAGCTGTGGCGCCAGGTGGCCGTCAGTGCGCCGCTCCCGTTCGAGGTGCCGGCGCTCACACTCGCCGCGTTTGCCGCATGGTTGAGCGGTGACGGGGCACAGGCCCAGTGCGCGCTCGACCGGGTGCGCGTGGTCGCTCCCGACTACTCGATGGCGGTGCTGATCCAGTCGGCGCTATCGGGTTGTCTCGATCCACGCTCGTGGGTGGGGATGGGCACCGAGGAGGTGCTGCGCTCCGTGCCCGGACTCTCCTAGGCTGGAGCTGTCTGCCGACCGGTCCCGCGCGGCCGCAGAGTCCAGGAGGGGTGCGATGGGTCAAGAGGTCGACGAGCAGGTCTTCACGCGCGAGGACAGGACCGCGTTCCGTGAGAAGGTCCGTCGGAGTCTCGACGTCTTCTCGCGGATGCTCAAGGACACCCGCTTCGACGCCGCACAGCCGATGACCGGCCTCGAGATCGAGCTCAACCTTGTTGACGACAAGGGGGCTCCGGCCCTCCGAAACGCGGAGGTCCTCTCGGCGATCGCCGACGACGACTTCCAGACCGAGCTGGGTCAGTTCAACATCGAGATCAACATCGCTCCGCGGGCGCTGGACGGAGCCGGCCTGCGGACGTACGAGAAGACCGTCCGCGACGCCCTCAACCACGCCGAGGTCCAGGCACGTCCAGTCGGCGCCCACCTGATGATGATCGGCATCTTGCCAACCTTGCGGCCGGGACACATGACGCCGGCGACGATCTCTGCCAGCCCGCGCTACGCGCTGCTGTCCGAGCAGGTCCTCGCTGCGCGCGGCGAGGACATCGCCATCTCGATCGCAGGGGAGGAACGTCTGTCGACGACCTCGGAGTCGATCATGCCCGAGGCCGCGTGCACGAGCGTCCAGCTGCACCTCCAGGTCGCGCCGTCGGAGTTCGCCGCCTACTGGAACGCCTCGCAGGCCATCGCCTCGACCCAGCTCGCGCTGGGCGCTAACTCGCCGTTCTTGCTCGGCAAGCAGCTGTGGCACGAGACGCGCATCCCGTTGTTCGAGCAGGCGACAGACACGCGCTCGGAGGAGCTCAAGGCCCAGGGCGTGCGTCCGCGGGTGTGGTTCGGCGAGCGCTGGGTGACGTCGATCTTCGACCTGTTCGAGGAGAACGTGCGCTACTTCCCGGCGCTCCTGCCCGTCCTCGACGAGGAGGACCCTGAGGCCGTGCTCGCCGCTGGTGACATCCCGACGTTGTCGGAGCTGCGGCTGCACAACGGCACGATCTATCGGTGGAATCGTCCGATCTACGACGTGGTCGGCGACCGGCCGCACCTGCGAGTCGAGAACCGCGTCCTGCCCGCCGGCCCGACGGTGGTCGACACGGTCGCCAACGCGGCGTACTACTTCGGGCTCGTGCGCGCGCTCGTCGACGCCGACCGGCCGCTGTGGACGCAGATGTCGTTCAGCGCCGCCGAGGAGAACTTCACGGTGGGGGCGCGTGACGGGATCGGCGCGAGCATCTATTGGCCCGGCATCGGCACGGTCGGCGTGACCGAGCTGGTGCTGCGCCGCCTCCTGCCGCTGGCGGCGCAGGGCTTGGACGCGCTCGGCGTCGACCCTGCCGACCGCGACTTCTATCTCGGCATCATCGAGCAGCGCTGCCTCACCGGGCGCAACGGCGCGACCTGGCAGATCGAGCGGTTCCGGACGCTGTACGAGCGGGCAGGGACCGATCGTGCAGAAGCGCTGCGGGCCATGACGCAGGACTACCGCGAGCGGATGCACGCCAACGAGCCGGTGCACACCTGGGACTGAGCGCGACTCCTCAGGCGCGCGCGCGTCGCTGTCGCCAGGTCGTGCCGTCGGGCAGGCTCAGCCAGCCGGCGTGCGTCACGACTAGGAGGGGCTGGACCGGCGTCGTCGTGGCGTGCCGCAGCCACGCCGTGTGCCAGGCCAGATCGTCGGCGCTCGGGCGCAGCGCCCCCGTCCGTTCCCAGACCGCGAGCGGCCACCGGGAGGCATCGTCGTACGGGCCGAGGAGGCGCCGCATGATCTCGCCCCTCAGCCAGCCGTCGAGCTTGCCGGCGACGCGCGGCGACGCCGACCACCGACCCAACGGCGTGGCTCGCGCGGTGTCGTACGCCCACACGGTGAGGGCCGGCTCGTGTCTGCCGCCGGCGTACGCGCGCGCCCTCCGCGCGACCAGCTCTTGGGCGAGCCGCAGCGCCACGTCGGGGTCGACTCCGAGCAGCGGTGGGTGGGGGAGTGGAGGGCGCGCGGTCATGCCTTCAGCGTGTGTCCGGCGCGATGGAGTGTGCGGCGCCTGTCCACACCCTCGTGCCGGGTGCCGAGACGGGGCGATCGGGGATAGTGTCGGGACCACATTGACACTGGGAGGTCGAGGATGGGCACGATCGTCGTGGGATATGTCCCGAAGCCCGAGGGCCGCGCGGCTCTCGCACGAGCCGTCGAGGAGGCGAAGCTTCGGGGGGCGCACCTCGTGGTGGTCAACTCCCACCGCGGTGGACGGGACTTCGACGACGAGGACGCCGTGAAGACCGAGGAGCAGCTCGCCGAGGTGCGTGCCCAGCTCACGGACTCCGGCGTCGACTCCGAGGTCCGCCAGCTGGTCCGCGGCATGGATCCCGCCGACGATCTCGTGAAGGTCGCCAACGAGACGGGCGCCGACTTCATCGTGATCGGCCTGCGCCGACGTTCGCCGGTCGGCAAGCTCATCCTCGGGAGCAACGCGCAGCGGGTCCTTCTCGACTCGACGTGCCCCGTGCTCGCCGTCAAAGCCAGCAGCTGATCGGGCGTCCGTAGGATCGACGTGGCGGCCCTGGCCAAGCGACGACCGTCCCCAAAGGTCGCGTTTCGGTCACGGTCCGTGCGTCGGGCCGAGGCGGTTCGTGGTTCGGTCCGCGCGCGTGGCACACTGGACGGTGCCGCGGTTGACGGGAGGCCGGTTGACCGCGCCCTCGAACGCTCGCAGCGACCTTTTGGTCCGAACACCCCAAGGGAGTCACCTCGTGGTTTCAGCGCCCGACAGTCGAGCACGGAAGACAGTCGTAGCGGAGGCTGGGTCCCGCACCACCGTCAAGGCGACGACCGAGCAGGGCGCCAAGGCACCCGCCAAAAAGGCCGCCCCGGCGAAGAAGGCCGCCGCCAAGAAGGCTCCGGCCAAAAAGGCGCCCGCCAAGAAGACGTCGGCCAAGAAGTCCGCTGCCGTCGACGTCACCGCCAACGCGATCATCGTCGACGAGAACGGCAAGAAGATCCTCCCCGACATCCCCGACGAGGTGTTCGTGAAGGATCTCAAGACCGACCCGACGCTCAAGGAAGACGAGGCGTCGGGCTTCACGATCTCGGCCGCCGACGACACCGACGAGCCGGAGCAGCAGGTCACCGTCGCCGGTGCGACCGCCGACCCGGTCAAGGACTACCTCAAGCAGATCGGCAAGGTCTCGCTGCTCAACGCCGGCCAGGAGGTCGAGCTGGCCAAGCGGATCGAGGCCGGCCTCTTCGCCGAGGAGCAGCTCGCGACCGCCAAGCGGCTCTCGGAGTCGATGCGCGAGGAGCTCGAGTGGATCGTCGAGGACGGTCGCCGCGGCAAGAACCACCTCCTCGAGGCCAACCTGCGACTCGTCGTCTCGCTGGCCAAGCGCTACACCGGTCGCGGCATGCTCTTCCTCGACCTGATCCAGGAGGGCAACCTGGGTCTGATCCGTGCGGTCGAGAAGTTCGACTACACCAAGGGCTTCAAGTTCTCCACCTACGCGACGTGGTGGATCCGCCAGGCGATCACCCGCGCAATGGCCGACCAGGCCCGCACCATCCGCATCCCGGTGCACATGGTCGAGGTCATCAACAAGCTGGCCCGTGTCCAGCGGCAGATGCTGCAGGACCTGGGCCGCGAGCCCACCCCGGAGGAGCTCGCCAAGGAGCTCGACATGACTCCGGAGAAGGTCGTCGAGGTACAGAAGTACGGTCGCGAGCCGATCAGCCTCCACACGCCGCTCGGCGAGGACGGCGACTCGGAGTTCGGTGACCTCATCGAGGACTCCGAGGCGATCGTCCCGGCCGACGCCGTGTCGTTCACGCTCCTGCAGGAGCAGCTGCACGCGGTCCTCGACACGCTGTCCGAGCGCGAGGCAGGTGTGGTCTCGATGCGCTTCGGCCTCACCGACGGCCAGCCCAAGACGCTCGACGAGATCGGCAAGGTCTACGGCGTGACCCGCGAGCGGATCCGCCAGATCGAGTCCAAGACGATGAGCAAGCTGCGTCACCCGTCGCGCTCGCAGGTTCTGCGCGACTACCTCGACTGAGCGGCACGCTTCAGAGCGACGACGAGCGCCGCGTACGGGATCCCGTACGCGGCGCTCGTGCGTGCGGACGTCCGGCCGCCGCGCTCAGCGGCGGTGCAGCGCGCCCGCGTCGACGAGCTTGAAGTTGGTGCTGACGCGCTGCTCACCGTCGGCGCCCGTCTCGTACGGGGTCGCCTCGCCGTCGTGGACGACGAGCAGGCCTCGAGGGAAGGCGCGCCCGAGCGGCGTCGTCACCACCGCCGCGCCGTCGCTGTGCTGGACGCCGTCGGTCGCCGTCGAGTCGCTGATCGCGAAGGTGCGCTCGGCCGCCCACCCACGATCGATCCGGAACGTCGTGAACGTGCTGCCACCTTGGCTGGATGCCACGAGGGTGCGCCTGCCGCCAGACCCGTACGCGATCGTCAGCCCCTCGGCATCGGCGCTCAGATGCCGGCCGCCTGAGGCGGAGGTGCCGGTGACGGTGCACTCCTCGGTCTGCGGGTCGTACGTCGACGGCGCCCCGAACTCCCGGACACGCTCAACGAGGGTCGGACGACCGAGCGCCTCGGCGCCCAGCGGGACCCGCCAGACACCGACGTCCTCCTGCGCCGCATACAGGATGTCGGCCTCTGTGTCGACGACCATGCCCTCGACCTGCGGTCCCTCACCGGGCTCTCCGCACGGCGTCCAGCTGCCACCCTCGTCACGGGCGAACGTCGAGGGGAGGACGACCTCGTCGACCGGTGCGTACGTGACGGTGCCCCGAGAGGTCACGACGACGCGGAACAGGCCGACCGTCGTCCGATTGCGCTGACTCACGACGACGTACGGAAGGCCACCCGCAGGGTCTGGGCGGACAGTGAGTCCGTACCCCGTGTTCTGCTCCTCGACGGATGCCTCGTCGGGCGAGAACAGTCGGGGTGCCGTGGCGTCCGTGACGTCGCGGAGGGCGGCTCCGCGTCGGGCGCCGTCGTCGTCGATCGCGTAGAAGCGCAGGCGGTCGCGGCCGCGGTCGCTGACGACGGCGAGGTCTGTACGGGCGCCGCCCAGGCGGACACCGAGGGCGAGGTCGACGTTGTTGAACCGGCTCGCCTCGAGCCCGTCGGCGGGCGCGACGGGGGCATCGACGTGCTGGACGAGCCGCCCGCGAAGGTCGTACGCGTCGAGGCCGCCGTTCTTGAGCGTGCCGAGGACGAGGCTGTGCGTGCGCTCGCGGGGCGCGACCCAGATGGCCGGGTCGTCGGCGTCGGCGTCGCCGCCGGCCTCGTCGTCGAAGACGGCTCGCGTCTCGAGCGCCGCGGCGATCGTGCGCGGGTGGGCGGGGCGCCCGTCGCCCGGGCGGGTGCCCGTCGGGGCCAGGGTGGCCGTGGCGGCGGCCGCGGTGGCGCAGGTGACGACGCACAGCGCGCTGACCAGCGTGGCGAGAAGCGTGCGAGGGCGGGGTGGTCGGGCCACGGGAGCTCCTGAGGTCGGTGGGGTCTGACCATCCCCACCCTGGTGTCGCCCAACGACGTCCAGGTGGCGCCGAGGTGGACGTCGGACGACGCGTTGGGGACCTCCTGGTTGCACGTCGCGGATAGCCTGGGGCCATGTCGTCGACGAGCACGCCAGCGCGCCGGTCGTACCTCGCTCCCGTGGTCCCGGTGCTCGTGCTGCTCGGGGTCATGTGGCTGCTCGAGATCTTCGACGCGCTGCCTGGGGTGTTCCTCGACCAGCACGGGATCCGGCCCCGTGACACCGGCGGCCTGTACGGGGTGCTCGCGGCGCCGTTCCTGCACGGCGGCTTCGATCACCTGATCGCCAACACCACCGCGTTCCTCGTGCTCGGCATCTTGCTGGCGTACACGGCGAGGGGGCGGTTCTGGCCGGCGACGCTCGGCATCGTGCTCATCGGCGGGATCGGGACGTGGCTCATCGGAGCCCCGTACACGGTCCACATCGGGGCGAGCGGCGTGATCTACGGCTATGCGGCGTTCCTCGTCGTCTGGGGGATCGTCACGCGACGCGTGATCGCTGTGCTGGTCGCGGTCGTCGTGGCGATCCTGTACGGCGGGATCGTCGGCGGGATCCTGCCGGGGCAGGCGGGCGTGTCGTGGGAGGGCCACCTGATGGGCGCCGTCGCGGGCGTCGTCATGGCGTGGTGGCTCGGACGCCGCGACAACCACGAGCGTCGGGTGCAGCGGCGGAACCAGGCGTACTGAGCCCGCTCACGCCTGCGGGCGCTCCTTGTCGATCAGGGTGAGGATCCTCGCGACGGTCAGCGCGGCGTCGTCGATCACGTGCTCGCTGCCGCGTGCGCGGGCGTACATGAGCCCCGCGTCGATGACCTGAGCCAGGAGTTCGAGGTCGTCCGGCTCGGGCGGAGGGTGACCGCTGCGCGTGACGACGGTGGCGAGCGCATCGAGGAGCCGCGGCCGTGAGGCGGTCATGGTGGGACGCAGGCGCTCGTTGCGCTGGGCGGCCAGCATCGGCTCGAGCCGCCGGGTGACGACATCCTCGGCGACGTGTGGCGCGTAGGCGACGTCGATCAGCAGCCGGGCGACCTCGAGGGCTGTGCGGGGCTTCTCCTCGAGGGAATTGGCCTGGGCGTGTGCGGCCTCGGTCCGTTGCTCCTCCGCGGCGTCGACGGCGGCGGCGTACAGCTCGTCGTGCGAGGGGAAGTAGTACGACGCGGTGCCGGCAGGAAGGCCCGCGGCGAGAGCGACCCCGCGGTAGGTGACAGCGTCCGGACCCTCCTCGATGAGCAAGCGGCCTGCCGCGGAGCGTAGGGCGTCGAGCTTTTCCGCGCTGCGGGCCTGACGGGGCGAGCGTACGGCCATGGGACTCCTTCGCGTTGCCGGAATACTACGAGGTCCCAAGAAGTTATACATACGTATCACTTCTAGCCCATGAAAGGGGATGACGAGATGGTCCTCGCAGAGGGTCTCAAGATCGACTGGGCGACGATGCCCACCTACAACACGATCATGTCGGTCGCCGTCGGCGCCGGGCTGATCGGACTGGTCTGGCTGGCTCGCGACTTCCGCAAGGATCCGCAGAGCATCAGCCCCGCAGGATGGGCGCTCAACTTCGGCGCGCTCGGCACGATCCTGACGCTGACCGGCGCGCACATGACGCTCACCTGGCCCCTGGCGGCCGGTGGCTTCCCCTTCGACAACATCATCTTCGGCGAGACCAGCCTCGGCTTCGGCGTGCTGCTGCTCTTCGCGGCGTTCGCCCTGTGGCGTCGCGGTGACGCGATCCTCGCTGCCGAGAACCCGCGCGAGGCCGTCAAGGCGCTCGTGAAGCCGATCGGCGTGTTCGTCTTCGGGCTCGGCCTCGGCCTCCTAGGCATCGCCGTCGCGGGCGTGAAGTATCAGCTGTTTGCCGCTCCGCCGGAGGAGCCGATCTCGGGTGCGTTCGCCGAGTGGCCTCTCGTCGAGGCGATCTTCATGTCGGGCCTCATCGCGCTCGTCGGCGTCGGGGCCCTGCTGTTCCCGTTCGCCGTCAATCGCCTCGGGCGTGGCGTGCGGGCCGGGCGCGACTGGATCGCGTCGGTGACCGGCTGGGTCTGGGGGATCACCGGTGTCGCGTTCCTGCTGTTCGGCGCGATGAACTTCTTCACCCACATCGGCCTCATCGTCAACACGATGTAACGACGCGGTGGTGGTCAGGTCGCGACGACCCCGACCACCCAGACCGCGGTCGACAGGAGGCCGCCGGTGAGCTCGATGAGAATCGAGAGGCCGGCGGCCTTCATCGCGTGCTTGGTGGCCGTCCATGCGGCCGAGTGGATGCGGAGCCGGTTGAGCTCCCACGCGTACACGCCCAGGACGAAGCCCACGAACAGCCCGACGAACGGGATCACGAAGAACCCGACGACGCCGAGCACTCCGCCTGCGAGCATCGCCCGGCCGGGGACGCCTGCCTCTTTGAGGCGCTTGCCGGGGATCAGGTACTGGACGACCAGGGTCAGCGCGTAGAGCACCGTGCAGACGCCGAACACGACCCACCCGGTGGCCGAGCCGGTGGCGAACGCCCAGACGCCGATCGCGGCCCAGATCAGCAGCGAGCCGGGCAGGACGGGGACCGCGATCCCCACCAGGCCCACGAGGATGGCCAGGCCGACGAGGACGGTGCCGAGGGTTCCCATGGGGGAAGGGTGCCAGACGGGGGTTGAGTACGAGGACGCTGGCGTCGGGGCAACAGCCGACCGATGATGGGAGCGTGACGCAACGAGTTCGTACGGCGGCCGTGCTGGTGGTGCTCCTGCTCACCCTCGCGGGGTGCGGGCACTCCTGGGACTGGAAGCAGGCCGACCTCGACCGCAACCGGCTCAACCTCGGGCTTTTCCGGGGTGCGGACACGGGGGAGAAGCTCGGCACGTGGGTACGTGTCGGTGAGGTCGTCGCCACCGACGGGACCCGCGATGGTGGCGACCTCGCCGTGGTCGTCCGGTACGAGCGGACGGTCACTGAAGGATGGGGCGGCGCAGAGAAGGTCGAGCGCTCCTGCTTTCAGTTCATCCCGGATGCGGACGGGAGCACCGTGGAGTTTGGTCCGACGGACTGCCCGTGAGTCGGCGTCCCGAATCGTTACGTGACGCATCTATCGCAGGGGCCTTCTGCTGAGATAGAAACACTCCGAGTGTCACGTTCGGTACGTGACCTGGCTGGAGGATCACGTGATGATCGGACGACGGCCGCGCCTGGCGGCCATGGTGGCGACCTCGCTGGGCGGGGTGCTGGTGGCGGGTGTGCTGGCGGTGGCGCCGGGCAGCGCAGCAGGCGAGACGACCACGGCCGCGGAGCCGGCCCCGCTCGGGTGGGCGGTGACGAACCTGTCCACCAGTGCGGTGCCGCAGGCGGACGATGCGGTCGCCGCGGATGCGGAGGGCCCGGTGGTTGCGGTCCGGTGGCGGCCATGCACCGCGACGTCATGCGGTCCGGAGAGCTATCTGCGCCTCTCGACCGATGCGGGACGTACGTTCGGACCGCAGCGCAAGGTCGACGACGGTGCGAGCGCGCCGGTCGTAGCTGTCGCCGCGGCACACGTCCTCTCCGCGAGCCCCGGCTTCGCCGGTCCTGCCAAGCCCGTCGTGCGGGTCGCCCGCTGGTCCGCCAGCGCCACGAGCGGCACCCCCGAGACGGTCGAGATCGCGACGACCGCCTCCCCGACGAACCTGCGACTTGCTGCCTCCGGTGACCGGGCGGTCCTGACGTACAGGGTCGCCTCCGACGTCTTCGTCGCCCGCACGGACGACGGCGGTGCCACCTGGGCGGCACCGATCGTCGTGGCAGTGGGCAACGGGAACGTCGACCTCGACGTCAACGGAATCAAGGCCGCCCTGGTGGCCAACACCGGCGCCGGCACGTGGACCGTACGCGTCTCCGCCGATGCCGGGACGACGTGGGGCACCCCCCGCACGCTGGCGGTGGGTCGGGACGGTGGTACGCCGCGCGTCGCGATCACGACGGGCGGCACGATCGCCTTCGGGCTCTCGTACGCCGATGGTGCGTCACGTCGAGGAGAGGTTCGTACCTCCGCGGACGGTGTGACATGGTCGGAGCCGACGAAGCTCGCCAACCTTTCGGCGACGCAGATGCTCGACCTCACAGCCGAGGGGGACATGTTCTTCGCGAGCGGCGACGGCCAGAACCTGCACCGTTCGACGGGCGGCGGATCGTGGGGCCGCGTCGACGAGTACAGCCGAGTGGTGACGTCGTTGGCAGCGCACGAGCGGCAGTTCGCCAACGCAGGGAGGACGGTCGTGGCGGTCAGCGCCAGCGGTCCTGTCGTGATGCACGGCTCGACGCTGCTGCGCTCGTTCCCGGACACGCGGACGCCGTCCGTCCGCTTCACGGCCGTCCCGCCAGCGGTGACCAAGGTGGCGAACCAGGTCGTCCGCTTCGCCGCGACCGACGCCGACTCGGCCGACGCGTGGCTCACGTACGAGTGCGGTTACGGCAACAACCCATGGTTCGAGGAGTGCTCGAGCCCTCACCAGATCTCACGCTGGTCGCCCGAGGTGGCAGGCCGCAACCAGGAGCTCCGCGTCCGCGCCATCGATGCCGCAGGGCGGGTCTCGCCCGTCGTCACGGCGCGCTGGATCCTCGACCAGGCGCCGCCGGCGAGCACCTTCATGCACGCGAAGGAGGTCGTGCTGACGTCCCGGGCGACGTTCCGGTGGGGGGCCGACGAGTTCGAGTCGAGCGTCGCCTCGTACCAGGTCCGCTACTCCGTGACGGCGCAGACCGCCGCCCGGATGTCGCGGACCTGGCGTACGCCGCGTGCGCTGGCGCGGACGCCCCGGCGCTCGGTGAGCCTCGCGGTGCCGCGCGGCAAGGTCGTCTGCGTCCAGATGCGTGCGACCGACCGCGCCGGCAACGTGTCGGCGTGGACCCAGCAGTGTGCTGCGCGCCCGTACGACGACCGTGCGCTGACGCGTTCGGGCACCACGAAGAAGCTACGTAGCAAGCGCTTCGTCGACGCGAGCGCGACGCGGATCCGCCCCGGCGGGACGGTGAGGCTCCGCGCAGTCCCGCGGGGAGCCGACGTCATCGTCGTGTACAAGCGCGAGCCGGGCCGTCGAGGGCTCACCATCCGTCGGCCGGGTGTGATGAGGGCTTACGTGGACACCGCGGGCCGGACGAAGTTCGCAGTCGTGGAGACGGTCGCTCAGCCGCGTCAGCGTCGTGCGGGTGCCGTGCGGATCACCGGCGACGGCGTCCTGGACGGCATCGTGGTGCGTCCGCGATGGACTCGCTGACCTGACACGACACGAGGGGCCCCGTACCGGATCGGTACGGGGCCCCTCGTCAGGTCGTGCGGTGATCAGCCGGCGGGAGGTCAGATCTCCTCGGCCGGCGCCGTCGCCGGAGTGCCGGTGAGCTTGTCGGACTCGTCGTGGATGTTCGCGGCGACCTCGCGCAGCTTTGCGTCGTGGGCGCGTGCGTGGTGTGCGCAGAACAGGAGCTCGAAGCCGCTCGCGAGCTCGGCGCGTACGTAGGCCTGGGCTCCACAACGGTCGCAACGATCAGCGGCGCTGAGGGCAGCGGTGGGGGCGACAGCAGTTGTCACGTCTGACCTCTTCTCTTCCAAGTCGGACCAGGCGGTCCTTCAGGATCAACATCCAACCATGGGAACGTGTTCCCCTGTCGGTCATCTGGAGGATGCCCGACACTTCGACCGTACCCGTCCTCGTCAACCTGGCTCGTCCAGGCTCGACGGTGTGGTCTGCGACACGCGCCCCGCCCGCCGCCGACGGTGCACCGAGTTCGTCGGACCCGCTCGGTAGATTGGCCCCGTCGCGCCCGGCCACCCCGGGCCGTACGTCGCAGAAGGAGCCTGTCATCGACACCGAGTACAACGCCCGCAACCTCCTCGTCCTGGAGGGCCTGGAGGCGGTCCGCAAGCGCCCCGGCATGTACATCGGCTCCACCGACACCCGCGGGCTCATGCACTGCCTGTGGGAGATCATCGACAACGCGGTCGATGAGGCGCTCGGCGGGTTCTGCGACCGCATCGAGGTCGTGCTCCATCCCGACGGCTCCGTCGAGGTCCACGACAACGGTCGCGGCATCCCCGTCGACACCGAGACCAAGACCAAGCTCTCCGGCGTCGAGGTCGTCTTCACCAAGCTGCACGCGGGCGGCAAGTTCGGCGGCGGCTCGTACGTGGCGACGGGCGGACTCCACGGCGTCGGCGCCTCGGTGGTCAACGCCCTGTCGGAGCGTCTCGACGTCGAGGTCGCCAAGGACGGCGCGCGGTGGGAGATGTCGTTCCGTCGTGGCGCCCCGGGCGAGTTCGCCGGCGACACCCCCGACACGACGTTCACCCCGAAGAGCGGCCTGCGCAAGATCGGGCGGATCAAGAAGACGACGACCGGCACGCGCGTCCGCTACTGGGCCGACCACCAGATATTCATCAAGGGCGCCCAGTTCTCGTACGACGAGCTGGTCACCCGTGCCCGGCAGACGTCGTTCCTGGTCCCGGGCCTCGAGATCGTGCTCCGCGACGAGCGCGGCCCGGAGAAGCTCGAGGAGTCGTTCAAGCACGACGGGGGCATCGGCGAGTTCTGCGAGTTCCTGGCGCCCGACCCGGCCGTCTCCGACGTCCTGCGCCTGACGGGCACCGGCCACTTCACCGAGACCGTGCCGCTGCTCGACGACCTGGGCCACATGACCCCGCAGGACGTCGAGCGCGACCTCGACGTCGACGTCGCCGTTCGCTGGGGCACCGGTTATGAGACGACCCTGCGGTCGTTCGTCAACATCATCGCGACGCCCAAAGGTGGCACCCACGTCACGGGCTACGAGCGGGCGCTGACGAAGACGTTCAACGAGGTGCTCCGCGCCAACCGCCAGCTCAAGGCCGGCGACAAGGACGTCATCAAGGACGACATCCTTGAGGGCATGACAGCGGTGGTGACCGTACGGCTGGCCGAGCCGCAGTTCGAGGGGCAGACCAAGGAGGTCCTCGGCACGCCGCCGGTGACCCGGATCGTCGCCAAGGTCGTCTCCGACGAGCTGAAGGCGTTCCTCACGTCCACCAAGGCTGCTCAGAAGGCGAAGGCACGCGCGGTCATGGAGAAGGTGGTCGCCGCCGCGCGCACCCGCGAGATGGCCCGCCAGCAGCGCGAGACGCAGCGCCGCAAGAGCGCCCTCGAGTCCAGCTCGCTCCCGGCCAAGCTCGCCGACTGCCGCAGCAACGACAACGACCGTACGGAGCTGTTCATCGTCGAGGGCGACTCCGCGCTCGGCACGGCCAAGTCGGCGCGCTCGTCGGAGTTCCAGGCGCTGCTGCCGATCCGCGGCAAGATCCTCAACGTCCAGAAGTCGTCGGTCGCCGACATGCTCAAGAACGCCGAGTGCAGCTCGATCATCCAGGTCGTCGGCGCCGGTTCCGGCCGGTCGTTCGACCTCGAGCAGGCGAGGTACGGCCGGATCATCTTCATGGCCGACGCCGACTCCGACGGCGCCCACATCCGCTGCCTGCTGGCAACGCTGTTCTTCCGCTACATGCGTCCGCTCGTCGAGGCGGGGCGTGTCTTCTCGGCCGTGCCGCCGCTGCACCGCATCGAGCTGGTCAACCCCAAGAAGGGGATGGACAAGTACGTCTACACGTACTCCGACCCCGAGCTCCAGCGCAAGCTCGCCGAGCTCACCAAGAAGGGCATGCGCTGGAAGGACCCGATCCAGCGCTACAAGGGCCTCGGTGAGATGGATGCCGACCAGCTCGCGGAGACCACGATGGACCCGCGCCGCCGTACGCTGCGCCGCATCACCGTCGACGACGCCGAGGACGCGAGCGAGGTCTTCGAGCTGCTGATGGGCAACGAGGTTGCGCCGCGCAAGGAGTTCATCGTGCAGGGCGCGTACGAGCTCGACGCGGACCGCATCGACGCCTGACGAGGAACCCGACAAAAGGACCCGACGTTTCACCCCCAGATCCGGGGTGGAACGTCGGGTCCTTTTGTCGGGTCGTACGTCAGGCGCTGGTGAGGATGACGAGCTGCTGCGTCGCACGCGTCATCGCGACGTAGCGGTCGACCGCGCCCTCGATGCCGGTCCCGAACGCCTCCGGGTCGATCAGGACGACCAGGTCGTACTCGAGCCCCTTCGACAGCTCCGGGGTGAGCAGCCGTACGCGAACGGTCGACGCGAGCACGGCGCTGTCGACCTCGCCGACGGCGATCACGCACGCGACGCCCTCGTCGTTCTCGGTGAGCCAGGACGCGAGGACCGTGTCGAGGTCGGCGGCGGTGCCGTACGCGACCGGGATGCCGCTCTCGCGGACGGACGTGGGGACGTTCGCGTCCGGCAGCACCGCGCGGATCACCGGCTCGGCCTCGGCCATGACCTCCTGCGGCGTGCGGTAGTTGATGCTCAGGGACGCGAGGTCGATCCGGTCGAACCCGACCCGTGTGAGCCGCTCCTCCCACGTCTCCGTGAACCCGTGGCGGGCCTGGGCCCGGTCGCCGACGATCGTGAGGCTGCGCGAGGGGCAGCGCAGCAGGAGCATCTGCCACTCGGCGTCGGTGAGCTCCTGAGCCTCGTCCACGACGATGTGCGCGAACGGCCCGGCGAGGACGTCCGGGTCGACGCGCTGCAAGACGGACTCGTCGACGAGCGAGTTCTGCATGTCCTGCTCGCGCAGCGTGGTCATGAGCAGCAGCTCGCTGTCGTCCGCCGCGATGAGCTCGTCGACGACGCGTGACATCTGCTCGCGTTCGGCGGCGAGCGTGGCTTCCTCGCGATGACGTCGCCGAGATGCTTCGGGGTCGCCGACGCGCTGCCGCGCGGCGTCGAGGAGCGGCAGGTCGGAGAGCGTCCAAGCCTGCGCGTCTGCCCGCAGGAGCATCGCGACCTCGTCGGGGTTCAGCCAGGGCGCGCACAGGCGCAGGTAGGCCCGCACCGTCCACAGGTCGCCGACGAGGTCGTCCGCCTCGATCATCGGCCACGCCTTCACGAGGGCCTCACGCAGCTCGGTGCTCTGCCCGAGCGCTCGGCGGATCTGGTCCGCGGAGACGTCTTCGTCCTCGTCCACGCCGTGCTTGTCGACGAGGATCGACAGCAGCGCGTCCCAGACCTCGTCGCGCGCCTCGTTGTGCGGCGTCCCGGGACTGGGCGTGCGGAAGGCCTCAGCCCAGTCGTCGGCGCTGAGCCAGACGTCGGACCACGGGGTCTCGACCTCCAGGCCCTGGGTGGGCGGCTCTTCATAGATGTCGACGGCGGCATCGATAGCCCGCACCATGTCCGCAGACGACTTCAGGCGGGCGACCTCAGGATCGGCCTCGGGCTCGACAGTTGCTCCCTCAGGGACGAGGTCACGCAGGGTGCAGGTCTGCACCCCCTCCTCGCCGAGGCTGGGCAGGACGTCCGAGACGTACGCGAGGTATGGCTGGTGCGGGCCGACGAAGAGGACACCGCCGCGACGATGGCCGAGTCGGGGGTCCGAGTAGAGGAGATGGGCCGTACGGTGCAGCGCGACCACCGTCTTGCCCGTCCCGGGACCTCCGTCGACCACGAGCGCGCCCCGCGAGCCTGCGCGGATGATGGCGTCCTGGTCGGCCTGGATGGTGCTCAGGACGTCACGCATCCGCTCGGTCCGGCTCCCGCCCAGGCTGGCGACGAAAGCCGACTGGTCGTCGAGGGCGGCGGCGTGGCCGGTGAACCCGTCAGGGGTGAACACCTCGTCCCAGTAGTCCGTGACCCGGCCACGGGTCCAGCGGTAGCGGCGTCGGCTCTCCAGACCCATCGGGTGGGCGTGGGTCGCCGCGAAGAAGGGCTCGGCGGCGGGGGAGCGCCAGTCGACGAGGAGGCGCCGGCCCCCGGCGTCGGTGAGGCCGAGACGACCGACGTACAAAGGCTCGGGGTCGTCTTCGGCGACGACGTGTCCGAGGCACAGGTCGAGCCCGAAGCGACGCAACGTCCGTAGACGGCCGGTGAGCCGCCGGATCTCCGCGTCGCGCTCGACCGCGGCCTGCCCTTCGCGGGTGGGCTCCTTGCGGGCGGCGTCGAGGCGTTGGGACAGGTCAGCGACGGTCTGCTCGACGCAGGCCGCGATGGCACCGAAGTGCTCCACGTCCCGGGCGATCAGCGCCGGGTCGGCCTTGGCGGTGAGGTGGTCGGGCAGGTCGAAGGCAAGGGCGGTCTGACGGTGGTGCTGACGGGTCAAGGTGGCTCCGATCGCGGGCGAGGGCCACTGTGCAAGCGGCTTCGGCCGATGATTCTCCGCCACGACGGGGGGCTTGTTTCAAGCCCCGGGGTCGGCTATACCTTGGAAGTGGAGAGGGATGCATTCCCTCTCCATTCCCATGTCAGACGCTGAGCCGTCACAGGCTGGGCCACCTCACACGACATGCTCGAGCAGCCCCGTGTCGACGTCATAGAGGAACCCGCCCGCGCGCACGTGCGACGGGATCAGCGGGTGCGAGTCGATCTTGTGCACCGACTCCGCGAGCTCGGCGCGCTGGTCGTTGATCGCGCCGAGGAACATCCAGGTCGCGTCCGTCCCGGTCGCCTCGCCGATGCGGGCCTGGAGCCCCGACTCCGAGGCGCTCGCCATGGCGCAGCGGGTGTGCTCGACGACCATCACGCGGTCCACCTGGAGCAGGTTGGCGCTCAGGACGAGGGCGACGAGCACCTGCTCGGTCACGCGGCCGCCTGGGTTGCGCAGGATCTTGGCGTCGCCGGGAGCCAGACCGACCATCTGCAGGGGGTCGATCCGCGAGTCCATGCAGGTCACGATCGCGACGCCCGCGCGGGCGACGCCGTCGAAGCCGGCGAGGTCGAAGGAGTCGGCGTACGAGCGGTTCGCGGCCAGCAGGTCGTCGAAGCCGCGCGGGTCCGAAGATGACGAAGGCATGGTTCGAATCTAGTCGCCGGCGCCGCCCTCGGTGACCGCGGTACGCGATGTGAGAAGCAGGACCGAGGCGACGGCCGCGATCCCCGCGCACACCGCCGCCCCTGTGAACACGGTGCTGAGCTGCACGATCCCCGCGTCGATCATCGCGTCGTTGTAGGCGTCGCAAGTCGTCGCCGAGCCTGGGCAGAGCTCGGACAGCGGAGGGATCCGGGTCACCGCGTCGTGGTAGGCCCGCAGGCCCCACGAGGTCAGCACCGAGATCCCGACGAGCATGCCGACCATGCGTGCGACCACGACGAGCGCAGACGCGATGCCGTGAGCGGCGTCGGGCGTCGCGTCGAGCAGTGCCGCATTGACCGGAGCGACGGCGAGACCGAATCCGAGGCCAGCCAGGGCGAGCGCGACCGAGGAGGTCGGGTGGGTGAGGGCGTCGCGCTCCCACGCCGACATCACCACGAAGCAGCCGCAGGCCAGCGCCATGCCGGCCCCGGCGACCCACGCGGGACGGACGCGCCTCGTCGCGTAGCCGCCGGCGATCGCGCCGACCGGCAACGCCACGAGGAACTGCACGAGCACGAGCGCGGCCCCGAGCTGCGAGCCACGGTGCTCGGTCAGGCGCGCGAAGAACGGCACGTCGACCAGTGCCGCGATCAGCGCTGACCCGACGAAGAACGAGACCACCAGCGAGCCCCAGGCCGGACGAGCGGCGCTCAGCGTCCTGCGGGGGACGAGCGGCGTCGTCGCCGTCCGCTGCCGCCAGACGAACGCCGCCGTCGCGACGACGGCGCCGCCGAGCAGCAGCGGCGCAGCGGGCGACACGACGCTGTTCTCCGGATCGGCCGAGGCGAACGTGACGATCACGCAGCCCAGCGCCGCCCCGAGGAGCAACGCACCCCACAGGTCGACCGTACGGGCGGTCGCGGGCCACGTGCGCAAGGCGACGAGCGGACGTCGCGCGGTCAGCTCCCGTACGACGAAGGCAGCGGCCAGTGCATACGTCACGAGCGCGACCGGGCTGGTCCAGCGCAGCTCTCCGACGACCGGGAGGAAGAGCGTGCCGAGCTCGACGTCGTTGCGCAGCGGTGCGGGCTGGGCCAGCGTGAGGGCGAGCGCGGCCACCGCCAGGACGGCGAGCACGGCTCCGAGGACGTCGGGGAAGCCGTGGGCCTCGCGGCGCGGCACAGCGCGTCGCGTCCGTCCGGTGGCGAGGATCGCGCCTGCGAGGACGAGACCCGCCGCGCAGTTCAGCCAGAAGATCGCCCGCCAGTCCGCGACGGCCAGCACCGCCGCACCGTACAAGGGGCCGATGACGCTCCCGAGCTCCTGCACCGCACCCACGATGCCGAGCGGCACGCCACGTCGCCGTGGCGGCCACAGGTCGGCGACCAGCGCGAGCGTCGCCGGGACGAGGCCGCCACCGCCGACTCCCTGCAGGAACCGCCCGGCCACCATCGGCACCAGTCCGTCGGCCGCTGCCGTCACCACCGAGCCGATTGCGAACAGCACCAGTGACCCGACCAGGACTGGGCGGCGGCCCCGCAGGTCGGCGATCCGACCGACCAGCGGCAGCACCGCGACGTACCCGAGCAAGAAGCCCGACACGATCGGCGCGGCGCGCTGGAGCTCGTCCAGCCCGAGTCCGCCGGCCGCCATCATGTCCGGCAGCGCCATCACGACGACGTAGGTGTCCGCAGCGGCGAACGCGACCGCGACGGCGGCCAGGCCGAGGAGGACCCGCGCCGCACGTCCGGCCGGGGCGGCGGCGCCTTCGCTCACGGTGCGGTGATCTCGACCGGGTCGTCCGACGCCGTGACCGCGACCGTGTAGGTCACCGGCTCGTCGGCGTCGTAGAAGAGTCCGTCGAGCACGACGTCACGCAGCTCGTCGTCGTCGGTCAGCCGGTAGGTCGCGTCGAAGGTCTCGCCCTCCTGTGCCGTCGGGATGAGCGTGCGGACGACCGAGCCGGGGATCGTCCCGGTGATCGTCGTGAGAACCTCGCGCCCGTCACGGCTCTCACCGTCCTCCTTGAGACCGTCGGTCTCGGTGAGCAGCGAGGAGATGCCGCCGTCGGTCTTCATCAGCGCGGCGGGGTCCGGGGCACCGAGGGAGGTGGGATCCATCGGCACGAAGTCGGGGGAGAAGCCTGTCTTGACGAGCACGGCGTCGTCGACCGAGACGACCTCGGCACCGACTGGGACGCCCTTGAGCGACACCTTCACCGTGCCCTCGAAGGCGGGGGAGTGGTTGCCCTTGCCCTGGGCCTCGAGAAGCCCGGTGACCCCCGACGGAAGCTTCTCGGTGGAGAGCGAGAGCGCGAGGCTCTCGGCGTCGTCGAGAGTCGCGCGCGCGGCCGCGAGCCGGTCCGAGAGATCGGCTCCCGTCGAGGCGTCGTCACCGTCGTCTCCTGAACAGCCCGACGCTGCGAAGGCAAGGAGGGACAGGACGGTCGCCGTCGTGGCACGCTTCAGCATGGGCGTCAGCATAGGCGCACCAAGAATCGTCCCGGATGCGGTGGGAGAAGTTCGCTCCGAGCGGGACGGGACGAGGGGAGCAACGTGGACTGGAAGCTCGAGAACATCATCCTGGGAGTCACCGACGTCGACCGCGCCAAGGAGTTCTACGCCGATCGCGTGGGCTTCCACCTCGACGTGGACCACCAGCCGAACGACCACTTCCGGGTCGTGCAGCTCACCCCGGTCGGGTCGGCGTGCTCGATCACGTTCGGAGTCGGCCTGGGTGGCGCAGCGCCCGGCGCGACGAAGGGAATCCACCTCGTCGTCGACGACATCGAGGCCGCCCACGCCGAGCTGGAGTCGCGAGGCGTCGAGAACACGGGCATCCAGAACTTCGCGCAGGGCGCGCCGACGCCCGGTGTCGATCCCCAGCGCCGCGACTTCATGTCGTACGTCTACTTCGACGACCCGGACGGCAACTCGTGGGTGGTCCAGGAGGCGCACCACGCCTCCGGGACCACCTGACCGGCGGGTCAAGCGAGCTGGGTCGCCACCGGGCTGCCGACGTCGAGGATCGGGTGGGCGAGCGGGACGCCCGAGCCGTCACGTCGCGGATCGACGTCGGGCAGCTCGGCGGGCGCACCTCCGGACCCGGACGCCATCGCGGGACCGCGACCTGCCCAAGCCAGCACGAGCGCGTCCTCGCCCTTGAGCAGGCGGTGGCAGCGCACACCACCAGTCGCGCGACCCTTGGCCGGGAACGCGCTGAACGGCGTGACCTTGACCGAGCCCGACTCCGCGCCCGGCAGCGCGTCAGAGGCCCCGGCGATCGTCACGACCTCGGCGTCGTCCGCCGGGTCGAACGCACCGAAGAAGAGCGCCGACGCCCCGGGGGCCAGCTTGACGCCGGCCATGCCCGATCCCGTACGACCCTGGGGACGCACGGAGGTGGCAGGGAAGTGCAGCAGCTGGGCATCGGTGGTGAGGAAGCAGAGCTCCTCGTCACCGGTGGCCAGCTGGCGGATGCCGACGACCTGGTCGCCGTCGGCGAGCGCCACGACCTCCCAGTCGTCCTTGCTAGGCAGGTATTCGGGCTTGACCCGCTTGACCACACCCTGACGTGTGCCGAGCGCGAGACCGGGCGAGTCGGTGTCGAAGTTGGTCAGGGCCAGCGCGCGCTCGCCGTCGCGCAGCGCAAGGACCTCCACGAGGGGGAGCCCGCCCTGGAGGTTGGGCGCGGCGGCGGTCGGGGGCAGCCCCGGTAGGTCGAGGACGCCGAGCTTGATCACCCGTCCGTGCGACGTGAGCAGGCCGATCTCGCCCCGCGCCGTCGTGCGGACGACCGAGGCGATGACGTCGTGCTGGTGACGGTGAGCCACGTCGATCTCGGGGACGGTGTCGTCGGCCGTACGGGCGAGCAGCCCGCTCGCCGACAGCAGCACGAAGCACGGGTCGTCGGCGACCTCGAGCGGCACGGCCGCCGTGACGGTGTGGCCGGCGCTCTGGAGCAGCACCGTACGGCGGGGGGTGCCGAACTTCTTGGCGATCTCACCCAGCTCGGTCGAGACGATGCCGCGCAGCAGCTTGTCGTCGGAGAGGATCGCGTCGAGCTCCTCGATCGTCGCGCGCAGCTCGTCGGCCTCGCGCTCGAGCTCGATCTGGGAGAAGCGCGTCAGCCGACCGAGCTGGAGGTCGAGGATGTACTCGGCCTGCTTCTCGGAGAGCTCAAAAACCTCCATCAGGCGGCCGTGCGCGTGGCGACGGTCGTCGCTGGAGCGGATCAGTGCGATCACCTCGTCGATGTCGACGATCGCGACCAGCAGGCCCTCGACCAGGTGGAGGCGCGCGGCGGCCTTGTCACGACGGAACTGGCTGCGACGGCGGATGACGACGATGCGGTGCTCGAGGAAGACCTCCAGCAGCTCCTTGAGCCCGAGCGTGCGAGGCTGCCCGTCGACGAGGGCGACGTTGTTGATGCCGAACGAGTCCTCCATCGGCGTCATCTTGTAGAGCTGGGCGAGGACGGCGTCGGGGTTGAAGCCGTTCTTGATCTCGATGACGAGGTTGAGGCCCTGGGAGTCGGTGAGGTTCTTGAGGTCGGAGATGCCCTGGAGCTTCTTGGACTGCACGAGCGTCTTGATGCGCTCGATGACCTTCTCGGGGCCCACGTTGTAGGGGAGCTCGGTGACGACGATGCCCTTGCGGCGCGGAGTGACGTTCTCGACGCGTGCGGTCGCACGCATCACGAACTTGCCTCGGCCCGTCGCGTACGCCTCGCGGATGCCGTCGAGGCCGACGATCTTGCCGCCGGTCGGCAGGTCGGGTCCGGGGACGAAGCGCATGAGGTCGTCGAGGGACGCCTCAGGCTTCTTGATGAGGTGGCGCAGCGCCTGGACGACCTCGATCAGGTTGTGCGGGGCCATGTTGGTGGCCATGCCGACGGCGATGCCGGCGGCGCCGTTGACCAGGAGGTTGGGGATCGCCGCCGGGAGCACCGACGGCTCCTCCTCGCGGCCGTCGTAGTTGGGCTTGAAGTCGACGGTGTCCTCGTCGATGGACGCGGTCATCGCGAGCGCGGGATGGTCCATCCGGCACTCGGTGTAGCGCATGGCGGCGGGTCCGTCGTCGGGCGAGCCGAAGTTGCCGTGGCCGTCGACGAAGGGCAGACGCAGCGACCAGGGTTGGACGAGCCGCACAAGGGCGTCGTAGATCGCGCCGTCGCCGTGCGGGTGGAGCCGACCCATCACCTCGCCGACGACGCGGGCGCTCTTGACGTGACCGCGGTCGGGCCGCAGGTTCATGTCGTCCATCGTGTAGAGGATGCGGCGCTGGACCGGCTTGAGCCCGTCACGCGCGTCGGGCAGGGCCCGCGAGTAGATCACCGAGTAGGCGTACTCGAGGAAGCTCGAGCGCATCTCCTCGCGCACGTCGATGTCGACGATGTGCTCCTCGAAGTCCTCGGGGGGCGGTGCGCTCGGCGTACGGCGGGCCATGCACGTCCTTTCTGTGGCGTGCCCTGCACGGGCGCGCTGTGGCGGCTGTCAGAAACCCTAGGCCATGACTCCGACGCTCCCGGGTTGCGGCGGCACGGGGCTAGGGTTCAGACGGTAGATTCTGGCGTGTGGCCGACGAACCTGCCGTACCCGATGAGCGACTTCCCGACGAGCGCTACCCCGAGCACTGGGAGGCCGACGTCGTGCTGCGAGACGGCGGCGCCGCCCATCTGCGGCCGATCACGGCCGAGGACAGTGAGGAGCTCGTCCGTTTCTACGCCCGCGTCTCCGAGCAGTCGAAGTACTACCGCTTCTTCGCCCCGTACCCGAAGCTGTCCGACCGCGACGTCAAGCGCTTCACCCACGTCGACTACCAGAAGCGCGTCGCCTTCGTCGTGACGATCGGCGCCAGCATCATCGCGGTGGGCCGCTACGACGCGGTCGCCGAAGGCGAGGCCGAGGTGGCGTTCCTCGTCGAGGACGACCAGCAGGGCCGCGGGCTCGGCCAGCTCCTTCTCGAGCACCTGGCGCAGGCGGGGCGCGAGATGGGGATCCACCGGTTCGTCGCCGACGTGCTCCCCGAGAACGTCCGGATGATCCAGGTCTTCCGCGACCAGGGCTATCAGGTCGAGCGCAGCGTCGCCGACGGCGTGATGCGCCTGGTCTTCTCCATCGACCCGACAGAAACGGCAATCGGCGTCATGCAGTCGCGCGAGCACCGCGCGGAGGCCGCGTCTATCGAGCGGTTCTTCAACGCCCGCAGCGTCGCCGTGGTCGGCGCGAGCCGCCGCCAGGACACGATCGGCCAGGGCATGATCCGCAACCTCGTGCTCGGCGACTTCGCCGGAGCGGTCTACGCGGTCAACCCGCAGGCCGAGGCGGTCTCGGGCCTTCCGGCGTACAAGACCGTCCAGGACATCCCCGGCGAGGTCGACCTCGCGGTCATCGCGGTCCCGGCGGAGTCGGTCCCCGAGGTCGTGCTGGACTGCGCGGCCAAGGGCGTCCACGGCCTCGTCGTCATCTCGTCGGGCTTCGCCGAGATCGGCGACGAGGGGCGCCGGCGTCAGCGTCGCCTGGTCGGTCTCGCGCGGTCGTACGGCCTGCGCCTGGTCGGACCCAACTGCCTCGGCGTCATCAACACGTCCTCGCGCGTACGGCTCAACGCGTCGCTGTCGCCGATCATCCCGCCGCGCGGGCGCGTCGGGTTCTTCTGCCAGTCCGGTGCGCTCGGGCTGGCAATCCTCGAGAACGTCGATCGCCGCGGTCTCGGGCTGTCCACGTTCGTCTCCGCCGGCAACCGCGCCGACGTCTCCGGCAACGACCTCCTCCAGTACTGGGAGGAAGACGACGCGACCGAGGTCGTCCTCCTCTATCTCGAGTCGATCGGCAACCCGCGCAAGTTCTCCCGCATCGCGCGTCGTGTCGGCCGCCGCAAGCCCATCGTCGCGGTGAAGTCGGGCCGCTCGACGCAGGGTGTCCCGGTCGGCCACGCGGTCCGCAAGACGACCGCCCCGCAGTCGGCGGTGGACGCGATGTTCCGCCAGGCCGGCGTGATCCAGGTCGACACGCTCGACGAGATGTTCGACGTCGCGCAGCTGCTCGCCCACCAGCCGCTGCCGCGGGGCCCTCGTGTCGCCGTCGTCGGCAACTCCGACGCGCTCGCGCTGCTGGTCGCCGACGCGGCGACCGCAGCGGGCCTCAAGGTCGCCGATCCCGTGGCCCTGGGCGCCAACGCCGGCGGAGACGACTTCGAGCGTGCCCTCGACGCGGCGATCGACAATCCCGACGTCGACGCGATCGTCGCCGTCTACATCCCGCCGGTCAACACCACCGGCGAGGACGTCGCGAACGTGCTCGCGGCGGTGGGGGAGCAGTCCGACAAGCCCCTCGTCTCGACCTTCCTCGGCTCCGAGGGCGTTCCGGAGCTGCTGCGCGTCCCCGACGTCGAGGGCGCCGCCGGCCGCGGATCGGTGCCGTCATACTCGGCGCCGGAGTCGGCGGTGCGTGCGCTGGCCCGCGTCGTCAGCTATGCGGCGTGGGCGGGCCGCGACCAGGGGGTGATCGCCCACTACGAGGACGTCGACCGCGAGGCCGCGAGCGAGATCGTCCGCGCCGCGCTGACCCGTACGCCCGACGGCGGGTGGCTCGACGACGACGAGGTGCATCGCCTGCTGCGCCTGTACGGCATCGACCTCTGGGACTGGTTCCGGGCGCCGACGCTTGATGCGGCGGTCGCTGCCGGCGAGCAGCTCGGCTGGAACGTCGTCCTCAAGGCGACCGCCGACACTGTGCGCGCCCGCCCCGACATGACGCACGTGTGGCGCAACATCTCCGATGCCCACGACATGCGCGAGGCGTGGTCGGCGATGACCGACTACATCGGCCCGCCCGAGCGTGCGTTGTTCGTCGTCCAGAAGATGGCGCCTCCCGGCGTCCCGATGTCGATCCGTACGGTCGAGGACCCGCTGTTCGGGCCGCTGCTGTCGTTCGCGCTGTCGGGTGCCGCCAGCGACCTGCTCGAGGACCGGTCTTACCGGATCCCGCCGGTCACCGACGTCGACGCCGCCGAGATGATCCGCGAGCTCAAGTCGGCCCCGCTGCTGTTCGGCTACCGGGGTGGCCCGCGCGCCGACCTCGATTCCGTGGAGGACCTGCTCCAGAGGGTCGCCGCGCTCAAGGACGACCTGCCGGAGGTGGCGGAGATCAACCTCGAGCCGGTGCTCGCCGGGCAGGACGGCTACCGCGTGCTGAAGGCCAAGGCGCGGGTGGCACAGCCGGTCGACAACCGGCGCGACTGGTACGTCCGGCGGCTCAGCACGCCTGCCGGGCTCGGCGACACCATGGCCCGCTGATGAGATGGCGCCGGTCGGTTGTGGGGACAGGCTCACATGGCGTCGATGACAGTGGGACACTGGGAAGCATGGCCAACCGACACCCCTCGCCGCAGCGCACCGAGAGCGGCGAGCAACCCCGCGACCGTACGGCTGAGCTGACCGCCGACATCGAGAAGACCGGCTACTACCCCCAGGTGGTCACGGCGGGGATCGACGACGCGCTCGCGGGTGAACCGGTGGTGGCCTACGTGCTGCACCACGAGCCGACCTTCGACCGTGAGGAGGTTCGGCGCCACATGACCGTCCTCACGCTCACGCCGTCGCGGCTGGTGCTCGCGCACACCGACGAGCACTCCGCCGACGACGTGCTGCCTGAGCCCTACACCTCGACGACGACCGAGGCCGTGCCGCTGCGGACGGTCGACTCCGTCGTGGTGACCCGCACCGTCCCGATGGCCACGGCGGTCGGTGCAGTGTCCGCGCGCGACACGGCCGAGGTCGTGCTCACGATCGGCTGGGGAGCCGTGCGCCGCCTCGACCTCGAGCCTGCCGGCTGCTCCGATCCCGACTGCGAGGCCGACCACGGCTACACGGGCTCGACGACGGCCGACGACTTCTCGCTCCGCGTGAGCGCTGCCGCCGACGGCGGCGGTGCCGTGCAGCGTCTCCTTGCCTTCTCTCGGGAGCTGTCTGCAGCGACGAGCCGTCCGCGGTGGTGACAGCAACCGGGACACCGCTGCCCTCCACCGACTACCACGGCCGCAGCCTCACGTCGGTCCTGCCCAGCGTCGCCGCCGCGATGGGCGTGCCGAGCTGGGCCGACACGCTCAGGCTGCCCGAGGCGGCGCGCTACGTCGTGGTCCTCGTCGACGGGCTCGGCTACGACCTGCTCCTCGAGCACGCTGACATTGCCCCCTACCTGAGCTCGCTCGTCGATCGCGCGCCGCTGCTGTCGGGCCTGCCGTCGACGACGGCGACGAGCCTCACCTCGCTGGGGACGGGCCTCGCGCCGGGGACGCACGGTGTGGTCGGCTACACCAGCCGGATCCCGGGCACTGACCGCGTGATGAACTCCCTGCGCTGGGACCCTCAGGTCGACCCGGCCCAGTGGCAGCCGTACCCGACGATGTTCGAGCGCATCGACGCGGCCGGCATCCCGACGTCCGCCGTCAACAAGGCCGAGTTCGAGGGCTCCGGCCTGACGGTGTGCAGCCAGGGCGGGGTGCCGTTCCACCCGATCAGCTCCGTGTACGAGAGGCTCGACGTCGTCGTCGAGGCCTCCGAGGCGACCCCGAGCTCGCTCGTCTACACGTACGAGTCGACCCTCGACCACACCGGGCACGAGAAGGGCTGCACGTCGCCGGAGTGGCGTGACCGGCTCCGCGGGATCGACCGCGACCTGGCCGATCTGCGTGACGCGCTCGCCCCGGGGACCGCGATGCTCGTGACCGCCGACCACGGCATGCTCGACCTGCCCAAGGCAGGCCGGTTCGACGTCGAGGCCGAGCCGGCCATGCTCACCGACGTCGTGGTGTTCGCCGGAGAGGCGCGGTTCCGCCATCTCTACACGCGCTCGGGCACCGAGCACGACGTCGCCGAGAGGTGGCGTGAGCGTGTGGGCGACCAGGCGTTGGTCGTGACGCGGGACGAGGCCGAGGCTGCGGGCTGGTTCGGCCAGATCGAGGACTCCGTACGCCCCCGGATCGGCGACGTGCTCGTGGCGTCGCTCGGCGACTTCGGCGTGTTCTCGTCGCGTCACTTCGCGATCGAGCTGCTGATGTCGGGCTTCCACGGGTCGGTCACCCCGGCCGAGATGCGCATCCCGCTGCTCGTCGACCTGTAGACGCGGTGAAAGTGGCTGGGCTGCGACGCCGCTGGGTCACTAGCGTCGAGTCATGGCCCACGCCCGCGTGCGAGGCGCCGCGCGTCCCCTGCTCCTCGCGGTCGATCGCGACCCTGCCTCCCTCGAGCGACTCGAGGGAGAGCTCGAGCGCGCCTTCGGCAACGGCTACCGGGTCCGCGCGGAGCTGACGGCGGCCGAGGCCGTACGCACGCTGGAGCGCGCCCACGACAACGCTGCCCCGGTCGCGGTGGTGCTGGTCGACCACGCGTTCGCCCCGGACGAGCGCGACACGATCCTGACGACCGCCCGCACGCTGCATCCGGACGCCCGTCGCGCGCTGCTCGTCGAGTGGGGCGACTGGAAGAGTCGCGAGATCGCTCGCACGATCCTGTCCGCGGTGGCGGTCGGCGACGTCAGCTACTACGTGCTCAAGCCGTGGACGACGCGCGACGAGCTGTTCCACCGTACGGTCGCGGAGTTCGTGCAGGAGTGGTCCCGCAGCGACGCGACGACGATGCGCGAGGTCGTCGTGGTTGCGGGACGCAGCTCGCCCCGCGCGGCGGAGGTCCGGAGCCTGCTCGTACGCAACGGCGTGCCGCACGCCTATCGCGAACGCGGGACGGATCTGGCCGACCGGGTCGAGCGCGTGATCCGCCAGCGCGGACACGACCTCTCGGGCGTGGACGTGCTGGTCACCATGCCGGCGATCGCGGGCGCACCGGTCCTCACCGATCCGAGCGACGTCGAGATCGCCGAGGCCTGGGGCGTCAGGACCACGCTCGACGACGACCGCGCGTTCGACCTGGTGGTTGTGGGTGCGGGACCGGCTGGGCTCGCGACGTCGGTCTACGGCTCGTCGGAGGGTCTGCGCACGCTCGTCGTGGAGAGCGAGGCGATCGGCGGGCAGGCGGGGTCGAGCTCGCTCATCCGCAACTATCTCGGCTTCTCGCGCGGGATCAGCGGCGCGGAGCTCGCGCAGCGCGGCTATCAGCAGGCGTGGGTCTTCGGAGCGCACGTGCTGCTGATGCGTGAGGTCGTCGGGCTGCGGCCGCTGGGTGCGGGGTTCGAGGTGGAGATCGCCGAGCTCGGCTCGGTCACGGCGCGAGCGGTCGTGCTGGCGAGCGGTGTCTCGTACCGGCGGCTCGGCGTCGCTGCGCTCGAGGCGCTCACCGGTGCCGGCGTGTTCTATGGCGCGAGCGTGTCCGAGGCGCACGCAATGACGGGGCGCAGGGCTGTCGTCGTCGGAGGCGGCAACTCGGCGGGGCAGGCCGTGCTCCACCTCGCCCGCTACTGCGAGAAGGTCACGCTGGCCGTCCGCGCCGAGACGCTGGAGTCCGGGATGTCGCAGTACCTCGTCGACGCCATCGATGCTGCGGAGGTCGTCGAGGTGCGGACGGAGGTCGAGGTCGTCGGTGGTGGGGGCGACGGCTGGCTCGAGCACGTCGTGCTCCGCGACCGTCGTACGGGGCTCGACACGGAGCCCTTGCGGACGGACGGGCTGTTCGTGATGATCGGTGCCCAGCCTCGTACGGACTGGCTCCCGGACGGCATCCGGCGCGACGCACGGGGGTTCGTCCTCGCCGGTACGGACGCCGCGGCCTCCGGAGCGTGGCCCCGCGAGCGGCCACCGCGGCCGTACGAGACGACGATGCCCGGCGTGTTCGTCGTCGGCGACCTGCGAAGCGGCTCGGTCAAGCGGGTCGCGGCGGCTGTCGGCGAGGGTTCTGTGGTGGTCTCGCAGGTCCACGAGTGTCTGGCGGCGGACGATGCCTGAGCGACGCGCGGCCGGGCCCGGCGTGACCGGGCGCACCGGCATGGTCGCGCTCGCGGTCTCGCTCGCGCTCCCGCTGGTCGGTCTGGCGCTGCTTCTCTGGCAGCCCGAGATCGACGTCGCGTGGGAGGACCACCCCGCGCACTTCTGGCTCGTGCTCGCTGCCGCCGTGGTCGGGGCGCTGATCGCGTACGCGATGGGTGCCGCGGCGCTCCAGCGCGGGGACGCGCGTGTCCTGCTGGCCTCGTACGCGTTCTTCGTCACGGCGGCGTTCCTCGGACTCCACGCACTCGTGACTCCCGGCGTGCTCCTGACCACCCCGAACGCGGGTTTCGTGCTCGCGACGCCCGTCGGTCTCGTGCTCGGCGCGGTGTTCGCGGTGTGGTCGGGGAGCGACCTCGGTGGGGAGCAGGACGTGGCGATCGTACGCCGGGCGCCGCTGCTGCGGGCCGCGATCGTCGTGGTGGTGGCCGGGTGGGCCGCCCTGTCGCTCATCCGGGTCTGGCCGCTGGACGAAGGCGTCGTGCCCGAGCAGGTCGACGGCGTGCTCGCGGCGACGGCCGGTGCGGCGGTCGTCGGGTTCGCCGTGGCGGCGTGGCGCTACCTGCGCCTGTGGCGCGAAGGCCGTGCGGCGCTACCGCTCGCGGTCGCGTCGGCCTTCGTGCTGCTCGCGGAGGCGTCCGTGGCGGTCGCGTTCTCCCGGAACTGGCACCTGTCGTGGTGGGAGTGGCACGTCCTGATGCTTGCCGCGGTCCTGCTCGTCGCGCTCGTGGCGCGGTCGCAGTGGCACGAGGAGCGGTTCGCGGCGCTCTATCTCAAGGACACCACCGAGGGGGAGCGCGAGATGAGCATCCTGTTCGCCGACCTCCAGGGGTTCACGACGTTCTCCGAGGCGCACGAGCCGCGCGAGGTCACGCAGATGCTCAACGCGTACTTCGAGGTCGCGGTGCCCGCGGTGGCGGGACGGTACGGCGGCGACGTGGACCGGATCATCGGCGACGCACTCATGGTCACCTTCAACCGGCGGGGCGACCAGCCGGACCACGCGCGGCGGGCGGCGCTCGCCGGACTCGCGCTGCAGGAGGCGACCGCGACCGTGCTCGCGGAGAATCCCGGCTGGCCGACCTTCCGTGTCGGGATCAACTCCGGGCCCGTCTCCGTGAGCGTGCTCGGCACCGCCGGAGGGCGTACGCACACGGTCATCGGCGACACCGTCAACACCGCGTCGCGCATCGAGGGCAAGGCACCTGCGGGCGGGGTCGCGGTGAGCGCGGCGACGCTCGCGCTGTTGCCCGACGCCGAGGCGGAGCCGCTGGGCTTCCTGGAGCTGAAGGGGAAGTCCGAGCCGGTCGAGGTGTTCCGGCTGCTGTCGGTGGGCTGACGGCTCAGGCCGCGGCCGGGAGCTCAGCCGTTGAAGGGCAGCGGGTCGTTCAGCGTGGTGACGGCGCGGGCACGCGCGGTGGTCATGCGGCGACGGTGGTGCTGGCGGCACAGCACCTCGTACCCGACGTTCGGTGTCGGCTGACCGGGATCGTCGACGTCGCCGACGACGATCTGGTCGCCCTCGGTCACCATGATGCCGTTCTCCGTACGGGCGTTGTGGGTCGCGCGCTTGCCGCACCAGCACAGCGCCTCCACCTGGAGCGGCTGGATGCGGTCGGCGAGCTCGACGAGTCGTGCGGAGCCCTCGAAGAGGTATGCCCTGAAGTCGGTGAGGATCCCGAACGCGAACACGTCGATCTGCAGCTCGTCGGCGATCCGGGCCAGCGCCTCCACCTGGGCGGCGGTGTAGAACTGGGCCTCGTCGCAGATCAGGTAGTCGATCCGGCCGCCCGCGGTGAGCGAGCCGACGATGTGGTCCCAGAAGTCGAAGTCGGAGTCGACCTCGTACGCCTCGGTCCACAGGCCGAGGCGGCTCGACAGCCGACCACCGCCCGCGCGGTCGTGACTGGTGAAGATCCGTCCGACCCTTCCACGCGCTGCGTGGTTGTGATTGGTCTGCAGGGCCAGCGTGGACTTCCCGCTGTCCATCGTCCCGGTGAAGAAGAGCAAGCTCGCCACGAGGGACGAGGTTACCGTGTGCCCATGCCTGACTTCCCCACCGCCGAGCCGAATTCTGAGCCCCTGGTGACCGTGCCCACCCTCGAGCAGCTCGTACGCGAGGGGGAGGCGGTCGTGCTCGATGTCCGCTACACGCTCGGCGGCCCGCCCGGACGGGGCGACTACGAGGCCGGGCACGTGCCGGGCGCGGTCTTCGTCGACATGGACAACGACCTGGCCGATCCCCCTGGTGGTGGGCGCGGGCGGCATCCGCTGCCCGACCCGGAGCGGTTCGCCGCGGCGATGCGGCGCGCCGGGGTCCGGCACGACCGCACGGTCGTCGTGTACGACGCCGCGGGCGGGATGGCGGCCGCGCGTGCATGGTGGCTGCTGACGTACTTCGGCCACCATGACGTACGCCTCCTCGACGGCGGGTGGGCGGCGTGGCTCGCCGCGGGGCTTCCGGTGTCGTACGAGGAACCGGCCCGTGGCGACGGCGACTTTACGCCCGACCCGGGGCATCTGGGTCTCGTCGATGCCGACGGAGCCGCTCGGGTCGCGCGCGAGGGCGTGCTGCTCGACGCGCGGGCTGTCGAGCGCTATCGAGGAGAGGTCGAGCCGATCGACCCCGTAGCGGGGCACGTACCGGGTGCTCGGAGCGCCCCGACGACGGACAACGTGGACGACGCCGGCCGGTGGAAGCCCGTCGCGTCGCTGGCGGAGCGTTTCGCGGCGGTCGGAGCGGTGCCGGGCGCGGAGGTCGCCGTCTACTGCGGATCGGGCGTCACCGCCGCTCACGAGGTGCTCGCGCTGCGCCGCGTCGGCGTCGACGCCGCGCTCTACGCGGGGTCGTGGAGCGAGTGGATCAGCGACCCTGCGCGGCCTGTGGCGACCGGGTCGCCCGAGCGCCCGTAGGTCGCTGGTACGGGGACTGCGAGGCGGTCAGCGTCGTACGGCACGATGAGAAGCATGTCCCCAGTCCATGCACCGCTCGTCGGTCGCGCCCAGGAGCTCGCGACGCTGCGTGACGCCTTCGCCGACGTCTGTGCGGGCACGCCACGCACCGTCGTCGTCGCTGGCGAGGCAGGGATCGGCAAGAGCCGGCTGCTCGCGGAGTTCGTCGCTCGCGTCGGCTCCGACGAGGCAGCCCTCGTCCTCAGGGGCTGGTGCGCCGACTCCGGGTCCGGCCCCCTCCCGTACGCGGCGCTCGACGGTGTCCTCCGTGACCTGGTCGCCGCACTCGGTGCCGAGCGCACGCTCGAGGCCGCTGGTCCGGGTGCCGACGCGCTCGGCCTGGTCGCGCCCCGGCTGATCGACGTCCGCACCGACGTGGGCCCCGGTCGGCTTCCGGACGTCGTGGCGGGGCTGCTCGCCGCCGTGGGCCGCGAGCGCCCGATGGTGGTCGTGATCGAGGACCTGCACTGGGCCGACGAGTCGACGCGCGCGACGGTGGCGCGGCTGGCCCGCACGGGCACGGACGAGTCGGTCCTCCTCGTCCTCAGCTTCCGCAGCGACGACGTCGGCCGCGGCCACCCTCTGCGCACGACGATGGCCGAGCTCGAGCGGGCGCGGCTGATCACGCGCGTGGACCTTCCTCGCCTCGATCCGACGGAGGTCGCCCAGCTCGCGGCGGCCCTGCTCGACGCCGAGGACGTGGGCCCCGGACTCGCCGACCTGGTCGAACGCAGCGAGGGCGTCCCCTTCTTCGTCGAGGAGCTCGTCGGCTTCCTGGGCGTCGACCTGCCCGACTCGCTGCGCGACATGCTGCTCCTTCGCTACTCGCGCCTCTCGGCGGGAGCCCAGGAATTTTGTCGGCAGGTCGCTGCCGCCGGCGCGCGCGCCCCGTACGACCTGCTCGCCGACGCCCTGGGAGCCGAGGCGATCGCTCACGCCGAGCCTGCCGCCCGCGAGGCGGTCGAGGCGGCCGTGCTGGAGGGCGACGAGGACGGTTACGTGTTCCGGCACGCGCTGGTCCAGGAGGCGGTTGTCTCCGAGCTCCTTCCCGGCGAGCGTCGTCGCCTGCACTCGGCGTACGCACAGGCGCTGGAGACCTCTCCGGCGACTGTGGCGCGCCAGTCCGCGATCGCCGACCACTGGTGGCGTGCGCGGGTGCTCGACAAGGCCCTGGCCGCCGCCGTCATCGGTTCGCAGGCCGCCGACCGCGCGGGGTCGTGGACGACGGCTGCTGCGCTCGGGGAGCGTGCGCTCGAGCTGTGGGAGATGGTGCCGGGCGCCGAGACGGTCGCCGGCATGCCGCACCATGAGCTGCTGGCCCGGGTCGCCGACTCGGTGCGCTCGACGACCCGTCTCGAGCGCGCGCTCGCGCTGTCCCATCAGGCGCTGGCGGAGTGGCCGGACGACGACCGCTACGGGCTCGCCGGGGCGCTCGACGACGCAGCCGTCATCGCGGCTCAGGCCGGCAGCACCGAGGGGCGGGCCTTCCTCGACCGGGCGCTCGCGCTGGTGCCGCCGGGCGACAACGACAAGGTCCGGGCCACCCTGCTGGTGACGAAGAGTCGTGACGCGATGCTCGACGGGCGGTCGATCGAGGCGATCGCGTCCGCCACTGCCTGCTACGAGACCGCGACCGCCGCAGGGTCGACTCGCGAGGTGTCGCTGGCGCTCAACATGCGCGGCGTGTGCCGGGTGACGATCGGTGACGCGGGCGGATTCGACGACCTCGAGCGCTGTCGCGAGCTGGCCGGGGACGACTGGATCTACTTGTCGCGCTGCTACACCAACACCTCCGAGGCACACCTCATGTGGGGCCGGTACGAGACGGCGCTCGCGCTCGCCTCCGAGGGCGCTCGCCGCTCGCGCGGCCTCGGGTCGGGGTGGAGCACCGACGCCATGCTTGAGGGCAACGCCGCCGAGGCGATGATCGCGCTGGGTCGGTGGGACGAGGCTGCTGCCTGGTACGAACGCGCGATCCCGCTGGTCTCCGACAGCATGTTCGCCGTCTATCTGCGCGAACGCTGGGCGTGGCTCCAGATGTGGCGCGGCGACGTGGAGTCCGCCGAGGCGATCGCGCGGGCCAAGCTTGCCGACTGGAAGCGCTTCGGCCGCCTCGAGCAGCAGGTCCGCACCCGCGTCGCGGCCATGCTCGGTGAGCTCGCGCTGCTGCGGGGCGATCCGCACGAGGCGCTGCGGCTGGCGCACGAGGTCCTGTTCTGGCGCGACGACCAGGACCGCAGCCCCGCGTACGAGCTGCCGGTGGCGGTCGTCGCCGCGAGGGCCATCGGTGTGCTTCGACGGTCGGGCGCTGAGGACGTGCCTGATGTGGCTCCGTACCGTGCGCTTGTCGAGGAGTGCGAGTCCTGGCCCACCTATCCCGTTTTGGCCGCGCTGTTTCGCCGCCGAGCTCGGTGAGGGGCCGTGGAGTGCGGTGGCCGAGGCCGAGGGGCCCGCCCATCTGCGTCCGTACGCGCTGCTGCGTGACGGCGAGGCGCGGCTCGAGGCGGGCGATCGGGCAGGCGCCCGCGCACGCCTGGCGGAGGCGGTCGCGGCAGCCAGCGCTATCGGCGCTGGGCTCGTCGTCCGGCGCGCCGAGGAGCTGCTCGAGAGTGGTGGCCTCGACGCTGTCGTGCGGCGTGGTGATCCCGCCGAGCTCACCGAGCGCGAGCGTCAGGTGCTCGGGCTCGTCTCGGAGGGGCTCAGCAACGGCGAGATCGGCGAGCGGCTGTTCATCTCCCGCAAGACGGCGTCCGTCCACGTGTCGGCGATCCTGCGCAAGCTCGGCGTGACGAGCCGTACGGAGGCGGCGGTGAAGGCGCGCGCGGGCGACGCGGGCGGCTGAGTCACCACCTGTTGGTGACGCGTCCAGACTCGGGCGGGTGCCACGACTGGGTCGGCGGCTCGGCACCCCACTGGCGCAGGGGCGACCGCGGATAGGCGACGCCGTACTTCTCGTCGACGGCCATCACCCAGCCGCCGTCGCGCACGTCGCCGCGCAGGTCGAGCGTTCCGCCGGCGTACGGGACGCACTCCGGGGGAAGCGTGGCGTCCCAGCTGTACTCGTCCTCGCCCACGCGGATCCGCAGGGTGACGCGGTGCGGCTTGCGCTTGTCTGAGTGGAGGACCGCGACCACCTCGGCGCTGACATGGTCGCGCGGGTACAGGAGGGTGCGGAACGCGCGGAGGGGGATCGAGTCGCCGACACTGAGGAGGCTCCGCGCGAGCACCAGGAGGATGCCGCCGCGCAGGAGGAAGGTGACGGCCAGGAAGTGCGCGCGGGCGAGAAGCGACGCCTCCGCGTCGGCCGCGCTGGCCGCCCAGGTCGGCTCTTCGGGGTCGACCAGCACCTCGAGGCGCTCGCCCTCGTCCGGCCCGCCGAAGAACACGGCGAGTCCCGTATCAAGGGTCCAGAGGTCGGCGTGAGCGCCGTCGGGAAGTCGTACGACAGCAGACCCGCCGCCGACACCCTCCGACTCCTTCGCGGACAGGTCCTCGACGTCGACGACGACGGCCTTCTGTGGCGTTTGGGTGGCCGCGAGCGCGCGGGCGCGGCGCAGGTCGCCGAGCTCGGTGCTCCCGGAGACGACGTACCAGTACGTGAACGCGCCGATACCCAGGACGGCCGCCATCGCGAGACCGGCGAGCCGTCCACGCAGCTCGCTCCGGACCGTGTCGTCAGTCGCCACGGGCGGCCGTGGCGGGAGTCGCGCGCAGCCGCAGCCGCTTGCATGGATAGGCGGTCCCGTGGGCCGGATCGAGCGCCAGCACCCAACCACCGTCCCGGACATCGCCGCGCAGGTCGAGCGTGCCGCCGGGGTACGGGACACAACCCTTCGGGAGACGGGCGTCCCACTGGTAGTCGTCGGTGCCGATGCGGAGTCGGAGCGTGCGGCGAGACTCCCAAGGACGCGGGTCGTTCGGCAGCACGACGGCGGTGGCCGCGCCGCGTGCGTGCAGCAGTGGGCGGAGCGCCTGGAGCGGGACCTCAGGGCCAACCGTGCGAGCCGTCCCCGTGAGAGCGAGGAGCCCGACGAAAGCGAGGGTGTAGACACCCGTGTCGAGTGGCGAGACGACGTACAGGGCCAGGAGTCCCACCGCGAGGATCATCAGGATGGGCACGACGACGGCTCGTCGCCGAAGCGCCCGGCGGGTGTCGAGGTCGAGGCTCACGGCCGCACTTTAGGGCCGCACGCCTCAGCCTGTCTCCTGATCCGAGCACCTCTCTCGTCAGCTGGGACACTCGTCCTCCCAGCGCCTCACGACCGTCTTCGGTGCCTGCGACCGCCAGGCGTCCTCGATGACCTCGGCGAGCTCGTCGCGGGTGAGCTGACCGAGGTGCGCGAGCCGCAGCAGCACGGCGTTGTAGCCGTTGAAGTGGTCGGTCGTGAACCACGGCCCGTCGCCCTGGACGAACGCCAGCTTGTCACCCTCGTCGGGCACGCGGAAGACGAGGACGTCGGTCAGCCGCTCACCGGTCGCGGCGTCGAGCGCATCCGGGCGGGGCGAGCGGTAGCCGACGAAGAACTTCCTGCTCACCTGGTACGACGGCAGGCCGGCCCAGCCGGGCACCTTGGTCGTACGGGGGAGGGCGAGCGCGACCTCGTCGATGTCGGACTCGCGCGCCTTCCGTGAGCGTGCCATCGAACCTCCTCCGCGGGCGGACGAACGGGTCCCTCCATTCTCCGCCTGGTTCTGCCGGCAGGACGCAGGGAGCGACCTCAGCCCGCCGCGCGTACGGTCCCGGTGGCGGCGTCGTCCGCGCGGAGGACGCCCGTGGGGACGGCCCGGCGGAGCACCTCGCGGGCGGTCAACGCCATGGCCGCGAGGAGCAGGACCTCGCCGAGGTTCGTGACGATCGCGTTCGACGCGGCGACGGCGGCGACGACGAACATCTGCGCCGCGCCCGCGAGGATCCACGGCCACCGCGCCCGGCGGAGCACCATGACGCCGATGACGATCAAGGCGACGATGGTCGCGATCTCGGCGAACGGGGGAGCGCCGTCGAGGTGCTTGTAGCTGAGCACGCCGTCGGTCGTCACGGGCGTCAGGTGCATCCCGACCTCGCCGGAGAGGCCGAGCGCCACGATCACCGCGGTGAGCGCGCCCCAGATCGCAAGGCTGCGCCGTCCCTGGAAGCCGGCGACGCCCCACCGCTGGGCGACGCGTGCGGCGTACAGGACGAGGAGTGGGGTGAAGAGCGCGTGCATGAGGTAGCGCGGGTACGAGGCGGCCTCGAGCGCGGCGCTCTCGCCCCACGAGGCGCCAAAGGTCAGCAGCGTGTTGTCGTACGCCAGACCGACCGTGACGAGCAGCGGCAGGACGCTCTCGCGGATGCCCAGCGCCCAGCCGCGCCGTACGAGCACGACGAGGGCGACCACGAGGGAGAGGGACGCCAGCGTGTACGCGAGCAGGGCCCAGTTGTGGGGCTGCATGACCATGTCGACTCCGAGAGAGGGGGCGGGATGCTGTGCACTGTGTCACCCGCCACGGCCCGTCGTACGGGGGAGTCGCGAGTCGTTGCCGAATCGTGCTCCGCGCCCGTCTACCTCGGCAGCGTCAGGATCTCGGCTCCGTCGCTGGTGACGGCGATCGTGTGCTCGCTGTGCGCCGTACGGCAGCCCGTCGCGCTGCGGAGCGTCCACCCGTCGGCGTCGGTGACGAGATCGGCGGTGTCGGCCATGATCCACGGTTCCAGGGCGAGCAGCAGGCCGGGGCGCAGCTTGTAGCCGCGACCGGGCCGCCCGGTGTTTGCGATGTGCGGGTCCTGGTGCATCGTCGAGCCGACACCGTGACCGCCGAACTCGAGGTTGATGGGATAGCCCGCCTCACTGAGGACGGAGCCCATGGCGTGCGAGAGGTCGCCGACGCGCGCGCCGGGGCGGGCAGCGGCGATCCCGGCGGCCAGCGCGCGCTCGGTCGTCTCGATCATCGCGACGCTCTCCGCGGGCTTGGCCTCGCCGACCACGAAGCTGATCGCGGAGTCGGCGACGACTCCGCCCAGGGACACGGCAAGGTCGAGCGAGAGCAGATCGCCGTCGGCGAGCGTGTAGTCGTGCGGCAGCCCGTGCAGCACGGCGTCGTTGACGGAGGTGCAGATGTAGTGGCCGAACGGCCCCCGTCCGAAGGACGGCGCGTAGTCGACGTAGCAGGATTCTGCACCCGCCTCGAGGATCATCGCCTTGGCCCACCGGTCGACGTCCAGGAGGTTCGTGCCAACCGTGGCGCGGCCCTTGAGCGTCTGCAGGATGTGGGCGACCAGGGCACCCGTCTCCCGTGCTGCGGGCAGTCGGCTGGGGGTCAGGATCTCGATCATGCGTCGCCTCTCTCGTTCCCAATAACTATCCCGGTCATGTTATCCCGGTATTAGTATCGGACCCATGGTCAGGTTGCCGCTCACACCCGCAGAGGTCGAGCGCGGACAGCGCCTCGGTGCGCTCTTGCGTCGCGCGAGGGGCGAGCGCTCGATGCTCGCGACCGCGCTCGATGCCCGTGTCTCGCCGGAGACTCTCCGCAAGATCGAGTCGGGCCGCGTCGCGACCCCCGCTTTCTCGACGATCGCGGCGATCGCCGACGTCCTCGGACTCTCGCTGGATGCGGTGTGGGCCGAGATCAACCCACCCGCCCACGGCGCCGAAGCGACCGCGGACGATCGCCTCACACCGGAGCGGTCAGCGTCGTAGGCCGGCCCCGTCAGAGGAGCGACCGTACGGCTTCGATCGTGTCGGCGTCGTCGGGCCGCTTGTCGTCGCGGTAGCGCAGCACCCGCGCGAACCGCAGCGCGACACCGCCGGGATAGCGCGGCGAGCGCTGCACGCCGTCGAACGCGATCTCCACGACCTGCTCGGGCCGCAGCTGGACCACGTGGCTGTCGGTCGGTCCGTCGGCCAGCTCGGTGAACCGATCGGTCTGCCACGCCAGCATCTCGTCGGTCATCCCCTTGAACGTCTTGCCCAGCATCACGAACTCGCCGTCGGGATCGCGCGCGCCGAGGTGGATGTTGCTCAGCCAGCCCTTGCGGCGCCCCGACCCCCACTCGACGGCGAGCACGACGAGGTCGAGGGTGTGGCGCGGCTTGACCTTGACCCACGCCGCACCCCGGCGACCCGCGTCGTACGGGGCGTCGAGCGACTTCACGACCACGCCCTCGTAGCCGGACGCCACCGCATCGGCGAAGAACGCCTGCGCCTCCTCGGCGTCGGCCGTACGCAGCCTCGGCACGCCGAGGCCGGGCGCGACCCGCTCGAGCACGTCGAGCCGTTCGTGGAGCGGACGGTCGAGCAGGTCGTCGCCATCGGCGTGCAGCACGTCGAAGAACACCGGCGACAGCACCCGGACGTCCTCGCTGGAGCGCAGGTCGGGCGCGGCGTCACGGGGGTGGGTGGCGCCGAGTGACGCGATGTCCTGGAACGGCGCCGGCCGTCCGTCGCGCTCGACGATCAACGCCTCGCCGTCGAGGACGAGCGGGTCGGCCGCCAGCCCCCGTACGGTTTCGGCGATCTGCGGGACCCGCTCGGTGATGTCGTCGAGGCTGCGCGTGAAGACCCGGACGTCGTCGCCGACGCGGTGCACCTGGATGCGGATGCCGTCGAGCTTGGTGTCGACCGAGGCGGGCAGCGCGGGACCAACCTTGTCGAGGGCCTCGGCGACGTCCGGCGCCGACGAGGCGAGCATCGGGCGGACGGCGCGGCCGGGCTCCAGGCCTACAGCAGCGAGCGCCTCGACTCCGCCGGTCATCGCCGCGAGGGCGACGGGCGCGCTCGCCCCCTGCAGCATCGCGGCGCGGCGCACCGCAGTTGCCGGCACGTCGGCGGCCTCGGCCACGGCATCGAGCACGACCGAGTCGAGGGCACCCTGACGGACGTCGCCCGAGACCAGTCCCGCGAGGAAGCGCTGCTCGTCGGCCGTCGCGCGGGAGAACAGGGCGTACGCCGTCTCGGCGCGGGCGGTCTGCGATCCGGGACCGGCGAGCCCGGCCATCGTCTCGAACGCCGCGTCGGTCTCCTCGATCGTCAGGGTCGGCGCGTCCGCAGGAGGAGGGAGGTCGCGCAAGGACGCCCATCCCAGCCCCGTACGACGCTGGCGGAGCTCACCGGACAGGTAGGTCACGACGAGCGCGAGCACGCTCGGGTCCGTACGCCGCAGCAGCGCGGCGATCTCGGCCCGCTTCGCCAGGCGAGACCGCGTCGCGGCGACGGCGCGCGAGGTGTCGACGACCTCGGAGAGGAGCATGCGGCCCATTGTGCTGCGGACGGATGACACAATCGACCGCGTGAGTCCCGAACCCGCCGCCAGCCTCCCCACCCGCACCGACGTCCTCGTCGTCGGTGCCGGCCCCGCGGGATCCGCGGCCGCAGCGTGGGCGGCGCGGCACGGCCTCGATGTCGTCCTGGCCGACGCGGCGTACTTTCCCCGCGACAAGACGTGCGGCGACGGCCTCACCCCCCGCGCCATCGCCGAGCTGGAGAGACTTGACCTCGGACCCTGGGTCCGCCGCCACGGCATCAACCGCGGCCTGCGCGCTGCCGGGTTCGGCCAGACGCTGATGCTTCCCTGGCCGGGAGGCTCCCTCCCCGACTACGGCTCGGCCGTCCCGCGTACCGAGCTCGACGCCCATATCCGCGCCGCCGCCCTCGACGCCGGCGCCACGCCGCTCGACGGCGCCCGCGCGGTCGACGTGGTCCGTGACGGCGCACGCGTCAGCGAAGTCGTGTTCAAGACCGCGCGCGGCCCGCACCGCGTCGCCGCCGACCGCGTCGTCGTCGCCGACGGCGTCCGCTCCTCGCTGGGCCGCGTCCTCGGCCGCGAGTGGCACCGCGAGACCGCGTACGGGGTCGCGGCGCGGTCGTACGTGAAGTCCGCCCGCAGCGACGACCCGTGGATCTCCAGCCACCTCGAGCTGCGCGACGAGGACGGCGCCGTGCTCAGCGGCTACGGCTGGATCTTCCCGCTGGCCGACGGCGAGGTGAACCTCGGCGTGGGCACGCTCGCCACGTCCAAGCGCCCCGCGAACATCCAGCTGCGCCCGTTGATGGAGCACTACGCCCGCCTGCGTCGTACGGAGTGGGAGCTCGCCGACGAGCTGCGCGCCCCGACCTCCGCGCTCCTCCCGATGGGCGGCGCGGTCTCCGGCGTCGCAGGCGCCAACTGGGCGCTGATCGGTGACGCCGCCGGCTGCGTCAACCCTCTCAACGGCGAGGGCATCGACTACGGGCTCGAGACCGGGCGGCTCGTCGCCGAGCAGCTCGTCTCCGGCGCGGACCTCGCGGCGGCGTGGCCCGCCGAGCTGCGCGGCCACTACGGCGAGGCGTTCTCGATCGCGCGCCGGCTCGCGGGGCTGCTGACCGTGCCGGGCATCGTGACGTACGGCGGCCCGGTGGGCATGCGCTCGTACGCGCTGATGACGATCGCGCTGCGCCTCATGGGCAACCTCGTGACCGACGAGGACCGCGACGCCGTGGCCCGGCTGTGGCGCTGGGCGGGGCGCATGTCGGTGCGGCTCGACCGACGGACCCCGTTCGCGTGAGCGACGACGGGGGAGCGGCGCCCGCGCATGACGGCGCGGTCCGCTACGCCTCTCGCGGCTCGACGCACTTCGACGTCATCCTCGCCGCGTTCTGCGTGGTGCTCGTGGTGTCCAACGTCGTCGCGACCAAGGGCATCGAGATCGGCTCGGGCGCCTGGAGCGTCGGCAGCCTGCAGCTGTGGCCAGTGATCACCGACGGCGGGGCGTTCCTGTTCCCGCTGGCGTACGTGCTCGGTGACGTCATCTCGGAGGTGTACGGGTTCCGGGCAGCGCGCCGCGCGATCGTGACGGGGTTCGCGATGGCGATCATCGCGTCGGTGACGTTCTGGGTGGTGCAGCATGCGCCTGCCGCGTCGTTCTACGAGAACCAGGGCGCATACGAGGCGGTGCTTGGGTTCGTCCCGCAGATCGTGCTCGCGAGCCTCGCGGGATACGTCGTGGGCCAGCTCCTCAACAGCGTGGTGCTCGTGCGGATGAAGGCGCGTACGGCCGAGCGCGGGCTGTTCGCGCGGCTCGCGACCTCGACCGGCGTCGGCGAGCTCGCGGACACGCTGATCTTCTGCGCCATCGCCGCGTCGGTCATCGGGATCACGACGTGGGGCCAGTTCTGGAACTACGCGGTCGTCGGGTTCGTCTACAAGGTCGGCGTCGAGCTGCTGGTGATGCCGGTGACGATGCTCGTGATCGGCTGGCTGAAGTCGCGCGAGCCCACGTACTGGCGCTGACCGTCCCGTCCCGTCCCCGATTCGGGCAGTTCTGCACGGAAACGGGCGGCCCGTTGGGTGGAGAACTGCCCGAATCGCGGACGCGGCCTCAGCCCCGTCGCGCGTAGTAGCGGCCGAGGAACTCCGCCTTGAAGTCCGCGTACGTCCCGTCCTCGATCGAGGCGCGGATCCGGTCCACGAGCCGCACGATGAAGCGCTCGTTGTGGATCGTCACCAGCGTCGCGGCGTTGTACTCCTTGGCCTTGAACAGGTGGTGCAGGTACGCCTCGGTGTAGTGCGCGCACGTGTAGCAGTCGCACTCCGCGTCGATCGGCACGAACGAGCGGCGCGACGCCGCGACCGCGAGGTTGCGCTGGCCGTCGTGCGTGTAGACGCGGCTCGAGCGCGCGACCCGCGACGGGCTCACGCAGTCGAACGTGTCGGCGCCGTTCTCGATCCCGGTGAACAGGTCGTCCGGCTCACCGATCCCGAGCAGGTGCCGCGGCTTGTCCTCGGGCAGCTCGTCGCACACCCAGCCGACGATCGTGCCGAGCTGCTCCTTCTCGAGCGCGCCGCCGATGCCGTAGCCGTCGAACCCTGGGCCGTCGGACCCGAGCTCGACCAGCCCCTGCGCCGACCGCCGCCGCAGATCCTCGTACTGCGCGCCCTGTACGACGCCGAACAACGCCTGGTACGGCTTGCCCGTACGCGCGATCGTCAGCTTCTCGTGCTCGGCCACGCACCGTACGGCCCATGCCTGGGTCCGCTCGACGGAGCGCTCCTGATATTCGCGGGTGTTCATCAGCGTCGTGCACTCGTCGAACGCGAAGATGATGTCCGCGCCGAGCTGGTGCTGGATCTGCATCGACACCTCAGGGGTGAAGCGGTGCTTGGACCCGTCGAGGTGGCTCTTGAACGTGACGCCCTCGTCGTCGATGTGCGCGAGGCGCTCCTTGCCGTCGGCGATGACGTCGTCTGCCCTACGGCCGGCTGTGTCCATCGCGAGCACCTTGCGGAAACCGGCGCCCAGCGACAGCACCTGGAAGCCACCGGAGTCGGTGAACGTCGGCCCCGGCCAGTTCATGAACGCCCCCAGCCCGCCGGCCTCGTCGACGATGTCGGCGCCCGGTTGGAGGTAGAGGTGGTACGCGTTCGCCAGCAGCGCCTGCGACCCGAGGTCGGCCATCGTCTCGGGCAGCACTGCCTTCACGGTGGCCTTGGTCCCGACCGGGATGAACGCAGGGGTCTGGATCTCCCCGTGCGGGGTCGAGATCACGCCGGTACGGCCCTGGGCGCCGTCGACGGAGTCGGCGAGGCGCTCGGACACGGAGAAGGAGAAGGTCACCGGTCCATCCAACCAGGTGTGTCCGCGGGTCCGGCGAGCCGGAGCGACGTCATCCGTCGACCGAGGGGGCGGTCGTCTCCGCCTGGGGTGCGGGCTGCTCGGGCTGGCCGAGACCCTCGCCGTCCCTGCCCGGAGAGGGTGTCGGATCGGCGGGTTCGGTGGTCGGCGGGGCCGACGGGGACGGCGTCACGGTCGGCTCCTCGGCCTTCGGCGACGGCGTCGACTCGGGCTCGGGGGTCGGTGTGGGGGACGAGGGTGAGTCGCTGGGGGACTGCTCCTCGCTGGGACTCTCGTCGCGGTCCTGCTGGTCCGAGTCGGAGCCGCCGGAGTCGCCGGAGTCCGAGCCGCCCGAGCGGACGTTGCTAAAGGTCGTCCCGGGCTTTTCGCTGGACCCGATCGGGTGCCCGGCGACCTTCTCGTACGCCCAGATCCCGCCGAGGGCGAGGACGAGACTGACGACGGTGGCGATGGCTGCGGCGCGCCATGAGATCAGTCGCTTGGGTGCGTCGTCGCCCTGGGTCGTGCGGTCCGCGTCACCGGCACCGGCCGTGCCCTCTGCCTCGGCCTCCGCGAGCGCCTCGGCCGCGTCGGGCGCCGTCGGCAGGATCGCCGTCCCCCGGCCGCCGTCGGCGGCGCGGTTCGCCAGCGCGGCGCGCGTGGTCAGCCGCGCGGCCTCGGCGAGACGCCGGCTCTTGCGGAGGGAGTTGGTGTAGACCGTGCCCGCGACCGTGGCCACGACCGAGCCGACCGCTGCGCCGATGAGGGTCCCGGCGACACCGAGCCACGAGCCGGCGACGGCGGCCGTCATGGCGGCGAGAGCGCCACCGACGACCTGGCTCGACGAGACACCCGACAGGACACGGGTGTTTTCGTCAATCTCCTCGTTCTTCTGGGCCGTCATGCAGCCTTTCGGGGTTCGGGGTTCGGGGTGGTCGAGAGGCGGCGGGAACGTACGGAGGGGGCCCGTCGCCAACCTTCGACGGTAACGGGAAGGTCACACTGGCCCAAGTGAGGTCGAGCACAGCGTCGCGAGGCTACGGTGAAGCCATGACCCCCTCGCTCGAGCCGACCACGACCACGCCGACACCTGTCGTGCTCGATGTCGACACGGGCGTCGACGATGCGCTGGCGCTGATGTTCGCCGTCCGTAGCCCCGACCTGGACGTCCGGGCGATCAGCTGCGTCGCTGGCAACGCCGACGTCGACCAGGTGGTCGCCAACACCTTCGCCGTCCTCGACGCGCTCGACGCCCCCGCCATCCCGGTCGGTCGCGGCGCCGAGCGCCCGCTCGTCGAGCCGGCGCGCGACGCCCGGCACATCCACGGCGCGGACGCGATGGGCGACCAGGGTCTGCCGGACTCGAGCCGCGAGCCCGCCGACGGGGGCGCCATCGACGTGATGCGCCGGGCGATCCTCGAGTCGCCCGAGCCGGTCACCCTGGTCCCGCTCGCGCCGATGACGAACGTCGCGCTGCTGCTGCGGGCGTACCCCGAGGTCCGCGACAACCTGGCCGGCATCGTCCTCATGGGCGGTGCGGTCGACGGCGGCAACGCGACCGCAGTGGCGGAGTTCAACGTGTGGCACGACCCCGAGGCCGCGGCGATCGTCCTGGCCGCCGGCGTACCGGTGACGATGTACGGGCTGGACGTCTTCACGCAGGTCGTGGTCGAGGCCAAGACGTACGAGGTCCTGCGCGGCGACCCCGACCCCGCGGTCGCGCTCGCCGGGCGGCTGCTCGCGCACTCGCACGACGTGATCCGCGCCGACCCGCGGGTCGGCCACGGCGGGCTGATCGGCGACGCGGGCGCGGCGTGCGTGGTCGCGCGGCCCGACCTCGTGACCGTACGACGGTGGCCGGTGCACGTCGAGCTCGCGCCCGGACGGTCCCGGGGGCAGACGGTCGTGGACCGCCGGTACGTCCTCGGTGAGGATGCCGTCCACGGCGTGGAGTCGCTCGGTCACCTCGTCGATGTCGCGGTCGAGATCGATGCCGCGCGGGCGAGCGACCTCTTCCTCACGACGATCTGCGCCGGGCCGGGCGCATCGCAGGTCGACGACACGGCACGGGCGGTCCAGCGGTGAACGACCTCGGCGACGTGCGGCGAGTCGGCACCGTCGTCGTGGTCGGCTCGCTCAACGTCGACCTCGTGACGACGGTGGCGCGGCACCCCGAACCCGGCGAGACCGTCCTCGGCGGAGACCTTGTCCGCCTGCGCGGCGGCAAGGGCGCCAACCAGGCGCTCGCCGCGCGTCGGGCCGGCGCGTCGGTCGCGATGATCGGGCGCGTGGGTGACGACGCCGACGGTCGGGCATACCGGGCCGCGATGTCCGACGCCGGTGTCGACGTCACGCACCTCCACCTCACTCCCGCTGCGCCGACGGGCACCGCACTGATCGTCGTCGACGAGGCGGGCGAGAACTCGATCGTCGTCGCCCCGGGAGCCAACGCCCGCCTCGACGCCGCGGACGTCGAGGCGGCGCGGGAGATGATCGCGACCGCCGACGTCGTGCTCGTGCAGCTCGAGATCGCCGACGAGGCCGTACGGGCGGTGGCCGGCGTCGCCGCGCGGGCCGGGACGCGGCTGGTCGTCAACGCCTCGCCCGTACGGGATCTGCCCGCCGAGGTGCTGCGTCAGGCCGATCCGGTGGTCCTCAACGAGCACGAGGCCGCGGCGTACGGGCTCGCGACCGGCGGCGACGCGGTCTGCGTGACGCTCGGTGGTCGCGGCGCCACGTGGGGAGAGGCGACCGCGACGCCACCACCGGTGCTTCCGGTGGACACGACGGGCGCCGGCGACGCGTTCGCCGGGGCGCTGGCAGCCGCTCTCGCGGCCCGCGTACCGCGCGAGGAGGCGCTGCGTGCGGCGGTGGACGCAGGCGCTGAGGCGACGACCTGGCCCGGCGCCCAGCCCGTGTGATTCTTCTCCCCAGGCACCGGTCGTCCCCAGGCGCGGCGCGCGTCCCCGATCGTGTCGGCCTTCGCTTCTAGGGTGGGACCCGGATCTCAAACCCCGGGAGGTGCGCATGCGATTCGTCGCGACGGCAGACTGGCAGCTCGGCATGACGGCGCACTACCTCGACGACGAGGCGCGCCCCCGCTTTCAGCAGGCCCGTCTCGACGCGGTCCGACGCATCGGCGCGGTCGCCGAGGAGCGCGGTGCCGCGTTCGTGGTCGTGTGCGGTGACGTCTTCGAGTCCAACCAGCTCGACCGTGCGATCGTCGCCCGTACGTTCGAGGTCCTGCGCTCGTTCACGGTGCCGGTGGTGCTGCTCCCAGGCAACCACGACCCCCTCGACGCCGCGTCGATCTACGACTCCCAGGCCTTCCGAGATCGTGTGCCCGATCACGTCCACGTGCTGCGCGACAGTGCGCCCTACGCGGTGGTCGAGGGGGTCGAGATCGTCGGCGCCCCCTGGTTCAGCAAGCACCCGACACGCGACCTGGTGGCGGACGCGTGCGCGGGGCTGCTCCCTGCGCCCGAGGGGCTCGTACGGGTCGTCGCCGGACACGGCGCCGCCAGCACGCTCAACCCTGATCGCGACGCGCTCGCGGCGATCGAGGTCCCTGCGCTCCTCAAGGCTCTCGACACCGGCTGTGTGCACGTGGCCGTGCTGGGCGACCGGCACTCGACCACCGAGGTCGAGGACCGCATCTGGTACGCAGGTGCGCCCGAGGTCACCTCGCGCCGCGAGAGCGACCCCGGCAACGTCCTCGTCATCGATGTGGACGCCTCCTCGGGGGCGCTCACGGTCGAGCGCGAGCACGTCGGCCGGTGGCGGTTCGAGGTCGTGGACGCGCCGTTGTCGTCGCGCGACGACGTCGACATGCTGGCCGAGCGGCTGCAAGAGATGCCCGACAAGGAGCGAACGGCGGTCTGGCTGACCCTGAGCGGCACGCTGTCCACCGCAGAGATGGCCCACCTCGAGGGCGTGCTGGAGGAGGCGAGCGACCTCTTCGCGCGCCTCGACGCCTGGGAGCGTCACACCGATCTCGCGGTCCTCCCCGACGGCCACGACTTCGCCGACCTCGGCCTGAGCGGCTTCGCGCAGGAGGCCCTCGACGAGCTCGTCGAGGGCGCTACGTCCGGCGAGGCGGGCGCCACGGTCGCGCAAGACGCGCTGGGCCTCCTCTATCGACTTGCGGGTGCTGGTCGATGAGACTCGTGCGGGTGACGCTCCGCAACTTCCGGGGCGTCGAGGAGTCGACCGTTCGTTTCGGTGACGGCGTGACGGTCGTCGTCGGTCCCAACGAGGTCGGCAAGTCGTCGATCGCCGAGGCGATCCGGTTGCTGCGCACGGCCAAGTCGAGCTCGCGCAGCCAGTCGGTGCGCGACGTGAAGCCCGCGGGCCGCGACGTCGGGCCCGAGGCCGAGGTCGAGCTGCGGACCGGTCCGTACGACCTCGTCTACCGCAAGCGCTGGCTCAAGTCCCCGATGACCGAGCTCGAGGTGCGTGCCCCTCTGCGGGAGCAGCGCAGCGGCGACGAGGCTCACCAGCGCTTCAGCGCCCTCCTCGAGGAGACAGTCGACGTCGACCTGTGGGAGGCACTCGAGGTTCTGCAGGGCGCCTCGCTCGACCAGCCCGCACTGGCCCGCATCTCGTCGCTGCACCGCGCCCTGGACGACTCGGCCGGAGCGACAGGTGATCACGACGCGCTGATGAGCGCCGTCATGACCGAGTACGAGAAGTTCTTCACGGCGACGGGCAAGCCACGCGGCGACTACGCCCAGTCTGCCGCCGAGATCCTCGACCGCGAGGCCCAGCTTGTCGCGCTGCAGTCCCGCAGCGCCGAGATGGACCGTTACGTCGAGGACCACACCGCCAACGAGCAGGAGCACGCACGGCTCTCGACCCTGTCGATCGATGCCGACGCGCGGCTCCACCGCGCCGAGGAGGCGGTCCGCGCGGTCGATGCGCTGCGCGACGGGCTGCGTCGTGCCGAGGAGGCTGTCGAGGTCGCGGAGCGCGCCCACGGGCACGCCATGCGGGCGCGTGACGAGCGGCGGGTTCTCGTGACGGAGGAGGCCGACCGGTCTGACGCGGCGCAGACGCTGGGCGCGCGCCTCGGCGAGGTGACGTCCGCCCACCGGGAGTCCCGTGGGCGCGAGGAGGAGTCACGACTCCAAGCCACCGCCGCCACGACCCGAGCTCACGAGGCGCGCCGCGCGGCAGACGACGCCGCGGCCGCCCTTGCACGCCACCGCGACAGGGTCGAGCGGGACGCGCTCGCCCAGCGGGTCCGCCGTGCCCAGGAGGCCACGCGCGACCGGGCGCAGGCGCGTGCTGAGCACGATCCGCTTCGTGTCGACGACGCCTCCCTCGCGCGCCTGACCGACCTGGCGACCGACCTGCAGGTCGCCGAGGGTGCGCGAGAGGCGGCCGCTGCCGCGCTCGTCGTCCGCCCCCTGGGAGGGCAGCCCGTCCTCGTCGACGGCAGCGCGATCGGAGCGGAGCCTTACGAGGGCGCCGTCCTCGACGAGGTTCTGGTCGCCGTCGAGGGAGTCGTCGAGGTCCTCGTACGACCGGGCACACCACCAGCCGATCTCGACCGGCGCGTCACGCAGGCGCGTGAGGCGTTCGAGGCCGCGCTGCGCGAGGCCGACGTCGACTCGCTCGCCGCGGCACGGTCGGCCCACGAGCGTCGCCGTGACGTGGCAGCGAGACTCGCTGCCGCCGACGCCTCGCTGCGCGAGGCACTCGACGGAGCCGCGCTCGACGATCTTGAGACGCGGCTCGCCACGCTCGACAGCCGCAACCGGCACGCCACCGACGAGGACGCCGCGGAGGCCTCGACGAGTCGTGAGGACGGGCACGCTCCGCTCGACCGCGACGCGCTCGAAGTCGCCCACGACGCTGCCCGACGCGCCGCAGATGACGCCGACCGGGAGGCGACGTCGTCCAGGGCCGACCACGACCACGCCCGCGAGGCCCTGGCAGCGGCCGCCGAGGCGTCGGTGCGTGCTCGCCAGGAGCGGGAGAGCGCCGAGCACGAGCACGAGCGGGCAGCCGCCCGCCTTGCGGCGGCCCGCTCCGGGAGCAGCGACGGTTCGCTCGAGCATGGTGTCGTCGCGGCCGCGGAGTCACGCGACGCCGCCGCTGTCACCGCGACCTCGGCGCGTGCCGCGTTCGAGGGGGCCTCGCCCGAGACCCTCGACATGGAGCTCACCAACGCCCGTGAGCTCGTCGAGAGCGTCGACCGCGACCTCACCCGGACCGACAAGCGCCGCGTCGAGCTGCAGACACTCCTCGACGACCGCGCGACCGAGGGCATCCACGACCGGCGCGTCGACGTGGAGGCCGCCCTCGAGGTTGCGCGCGCCACGTGGCAGCGGCTCGATCGTGCCGCCCAGGCAGTCGCCCTGCTCAAGGAGACGCTCGTGCGCCGGCGCGACGACGCCCAGCGCCACTACGTTGCTCCCTTCAAGCACCGCATCGATCGGCTCGGCAAGGTCGTGTTCGGCGCCGACTTCGAGGTCGAGGTCAGCACCGACCTCGCGATCGAGACCCGCACGCTGGGTGGCCGTACGGTCCCGTTCACGTCGTTGTCGGGCGGCGCCAAGGAGCAGCTGGCGCTCCTCGGCCGGCTCGCCTGCGCCCAGCTCGTGGACGTCGACGAGGGCGCGCCCGTCATCCTCGACGACACGCTCGGCTTCTCCGATCCTGCGCGGCTGGAGCGTCTCGCGGTCGTGCTCAACGATGTCGGCCGTACCGCGCAGGTGGTGATCCTCACGTGCCAGCCTCGCCGGTTCGAGTCCGTGGGCGGCGCGCGCACCGAGCGGCTCGTCGCTCGGTGACGCCCCGCCACTACTCGTTCGCCAGCACCTGGCGAATCCCCGCGCCGCAGGGGGCGACGTTCGACGCGGTCGCCGACCTGGAGCACTACGCGCTGTGGTGGCCGCAGGTGCGGCACGTCGTCGGCATCGACGACGACACCGCCCGAGTCGCCGTGCGCTCGCTCCTCCCGTACACGCTGCACCTCACGCTGCACCGCACGCGAGTCGACGCGCGCGCCGGTCACCTCCTCGCGGAGATCGCCGGCGACCTCGACGGGTGGGCGAGCTGGAGGCTGCACACCGACGGCGGGGAGACCCTCTTGCGCTACTCCCAAGAGGTCGTCACCACCGAGCCCTGGATGAACGCCGCAGGCATCGTCCTGTCACCCGTGTTCCGCCTGAACCACGCTGTGATGATGCGCGACGGTGCCGACGGGCTCACGCGACACCTCATGTCCTGACGATCTCGCGGTCACCTAGAGTGGCCGTCGAGCACGCGTGCCCACCGACCTCGACCGGAGGAGATTTCCCCGTGCACCGAGCGACACAAGTCGCCCTCACCCTCGCCGCGCTCACCCTGACCGGGTGCTCGTCGGCGGCTCAGCTGACCGGCACCGCGACGACGTCGTCGCCCGAGCCGCCTGGCCAGTCCCGAAGCGCCGAGCTCCCGATCAAGGGCGTGTCGACCAAGCTGCCCAAGGTCGGTGACGAGATGCGCGCGTTCCGCAGCCCGACCGGCAACATCGTGTGCCGTCTCGACGAGCGCAGCGCCCGTTGTGACATTAAGGACTTCTCCTACGAGCCACCGCCGCGTCCCGACGGGTGCGGCAAGGGTTGGGGCGGCACGCTCCTCGTCACCGCCGAGGGGGCGGAGTTCACGTGCCGCGTCGCCACGCTGGCCGGCAAGTCGCCCGAGCTCGGCTACGGTCGTTCGACGATCGTCGGCGATGTCGGATGCACCAGCGCGCAGACCGGAGTCACCTGCGTCCATCTCGAGTCGGAGCGCGGCTTCACGGTGTCCCGCGAACGCACCGGCACCTTCTGACCGTACGGGCAGACGTCCGCAGACAAGAGGACCCGACGTAGGCGCCATCGCTGGCGCCGACGTCGGGTCCTCTGTCAGCTCCGCGCCTAGAGCGTGCCCGACTCGCGCCCGGCCGTAGGGACGGTCGCGTACGGGTCGGCCGCCGCGACCCGGTCCTCCTTCGACTTCGGACGGAAACGCTCCTCCAGCAGGAGAGCGATCGGCGAGGCGACGAAGATCGTCGCCAGGGTGCCGAGCGTCAGACCGAGCAGCAGCGCGATCGCGAACGGCTGCAGAGACGCGCCGCCGAGAATGGCGAGCGCCGCGAGGATGAACATCGCGCCGAGGCCGGTGTTCACCGTACGCGGGATGGTCTGCATGATCGCGTCGTTGAACGTCTTGCGCAGGCTGGAGCCTTCGCGGTGTTCGCGGAGGTTCTCTCGGATCCGGTCGAAGACGACGATCGTGTCGTTGACCGCCAGACCGATGATCGACAGGATCGCCGCGAGGAACACCCCGTCGACCGGCTCACCGACCCACGCGAAGATGCCGACGACCGCGGTGACCACCGACGCGAGCGACAGGACGGCGGCCGTGGCGAACGTCCACCGGAACCGCACCGCGAGATACACCATCTGCGCCGCGAGCGCGATGATGAAGGCGATGATCGCCTGGTTGCGCAGCTCCTCGCCGAGGCTCGGGCCGATCAGCTCGTCACGGTCCTTCGTGACCGGGCCCGCGGCCTCGTCGAGCGCCTCCTCGATGGTGGCGGCCTCGTCGTCGGTGATCTGGTCCGTACGGACGGTGATGTTGTCCTGGTCGCCGGACTCGCCGCTCGACTCCTGGACGACCGCACCGGGGAACCCGGCGTCAGAGACGACCTCACGGGCTTCGTCGGCCGAGATCGCCTTGGTCACCTGGAAGTCGAGGATGCGACCGCCGGTGAACTCGACGCCGAGGTTGAGACCCTGCGTGACGATGCCGGTGACGGCCAGGACCAGCCCGACGACCGTGACCACGATCCACGTCCCGGCCTTGCGCATGAGGAACGGACCCTTGGTGACGAGCCACTCACGAAGGCGCCCCGTCCCGGCGAGGCCCGTGATCGCGGGCCGGTTCTTGGCGAAGGAGCGGCGCACCGCCCAGTCGGTGAGGACACGGGCGATGACCAGGGCGGAGACCATCGACGCGATGGTTCCGATGGACAGCGTGACGCCGAAGCCCTTCACGGGTCCGCTGGCCAGGAAGAACAGCAGGCCTGCCGCGATGAGCGTCGTGACGTTGGAGTCGAGGATCGCCGACCAGGCCTTGTTGTAGCCGGTGTCGAGGGCGCGGCTGAGGCCGTCGCCGCGCCGGCGCGCGTACTCCTCTCTCGCACGTTCGAACACCAGCACGTTGGCATCGATCGCCAGACCGATCGCGAGCACGAAGCCCGCCAGGCCGGGCAGTGTCAACGTCGCGCCGAGCCAAAGGAGCATCGCGTACGACATGAGGGCGTACGAGCCGAGCGCGATGCTCGCCATGAAGCCCATGAGGCGGTAGACGAAGACGATGAAGATCGCGGTGAGGATGACACCGATGATCGCGGCCTCGAACGACGCCTCGATGGCGGCGTCGCCGAGGGTGGCGCCGACAGTGCGCTGCTCGATGACCTCGACCGGCACGGGGAGCGCGCCGCCCTCGATGAGGATGGCGAGGTCCTTGGCGGTCTGGGAGGTGAAGTCACCGGTGATGCTGGTGGTGGAGCCGGCACCGGCGCACAGCGACGGCTGGACCTGCGGCGAGGAGATGACCTCGTTGTCGAGCATGATGGCGATCCGCTGGCCGCCGGCGGTGTTGGCGCACGCGTCCTGGACGAGCTTCTGCCAGCCCGGGGTGCCTTCCTTGTTGAACTTGACGTTGACGACCCACTGCAGGGACTGCTGCTCCTGCTCGGACTTCGCGCTCGTCACGCCGTTGCCGTCGAGCTCCTGCGGGCCGACGATGATCGGGTTGCCGTCCTCGTCGTTGACGACGGTCTGGCCCTCGGTCGACTCCGTGCCCTCGGGCGCGGGACCGATGACGTTGTGGAAGGTCAGCTGCGCGGTCTGGCCGATGACGTCGGCCGCCTTGCGGGGGTCCTGGACGCCGGGCAGCTCGACGATGATGCGGCGCTCGCCGGAGCGGGCGAGTGTCGGCTCGGAGACACCGAGGGCGTCGACGCGGCCGCGCAGGACCTCGAGCGCGCGGTCGGTGGACTCGGAGTCTGCCTTGGTGCGCTCGCTGTCCTGGGTCTCGAGGACGATCTGGGTGCCGCCTCGCAGGTCGAGGCCGAGGCGCGGAGAGAAGTTGAGGGCGATGACCGCCGAGATGACGAGGACGGCGAGCGCCGCGACCGCACGCCACAGTGGCGCGCGGGAATCGGGTCGTGACACGAGAGTGCTCCGGGATTCTGGAGAAGACGATCGCACCGAGGTGCGCGAGGACGGATCGAGGAGGAGCCGTCAGCGCGGGGGAGCGCGACCGAGGACCCCGCCTGGCGCCACGGAAGGTGCGCCCGTAGACGGCGACCCGCTGGGCTCCTCGAGGGCGCCCCCACCGGGGAGGTCGGCCGACGCAGGGAGCGCCGCCAGCTCGGGTCCGAGCCCGGACTTCTCGTGGTGGGCGCGGGTCGCGACGTCGATCTTGTGGATCGCGGCCTTCCAGACCGTCAGCCGGGGCTCCGTGGGGCGTACGTCGGTGGACGAGGTCGCGTGGCTGCGGATGCTGGACGCCGAGGCTGTGCCGCCCAGCATGAGGAGAAGTCCCGAAAGCGCTGCCGCCACCATGACGGCAGGCAGACGCGGGACGTTCCTCAGCATGCGTGCAGTCTAGCGTGACGGACGTGGCTCCCGGCCTGCTTCGCGCGAGGCGGCCGCGCAGGTCAACGCGGGTCAGGAGAGGTCGGCCAGCGCCGTGCCGATCGCTCGGTGGAACGTCGGATAGGCCCAGATCGTACGGACCAGCTCGGACAGGGGCACCTGTGCGTGGACGGCGACCGACAGCGCGCCGAGGATCTCACCGCCCGCGGGCCCGACCGAGGTGGCCCCGACGAGGACCCGTCGTTCGGCATCGGCGACCAGCTTGATCAGGCCGCGGTTGCCCGGACCGTACGTCGCGCCTCGCGACGACGCGGCGAGGTCCGCGCTCCCCGTCCGCACGGCGAGCCCCCGCCGTCGCGCCTGCGCCTCGGTGAGCCCGACAGCGCCGACCTCGGGGTCGGTGAATGTGACGCGGGGCAGCGCGCGGTACGAGGCACCTGGCCCGGACTGCCCGGTGATGGCTGCGACGGCGATCGCGGACTGGTACATCGACACGTGCGTGAACCCGCCCCGCCCGGTGACGTCGCCGATCGCCCACAGCCCGTCGACCGGCCTGCTGTCGGCGAGGACTCGCTGATGCTCGTCGGTGGAGAGGTAGCCGTGCTGCGTCGGGACCCCCACGACGTCCAGGCCCAGCCGGTCGGTGTTGGGCGTGCGGCCGGTCGAGACGAGGAGCCGCTGCCCGTCGAGCGTCGCGCCGTCGTCGAGCGTGACGGCGAAGCGCTCCGCGTCATGGCGTACGGACGTGACGCGGCTGCCCATACGGAAGGTCACACCGTCCTCGGCGAGTGCGGCCGCGACGAGCGCACTCGCCTCCGGCTCCTCGTGAGCGAGGACGCGGTCGGCGCCCTCGAGGATGGTGACCGTCGTGCCGTACCGGGCGTACGCCTGAGCCAGCTCGAGCCCGACCGCGCCCCCGCCGAGGACGAGCAGCGAGGTGGGTTGGTCGGGGCTGCGCAGGAGGTCGCGGTTGGTCCAGTACGGGGTGTCCGCGAGTCCGTCGATCTCCGGCACCGTCGGCCGCGTGCCGACGTCCAGGAGGATCCCGCGTCGGGCGGTGAAGGTCCGGTCGTCCACGCGGACACGCCGGGAACCGACGACCGTGCCCCTGCCGCGGACGAGCCTCACGCCCTGATCCTGGAGGCGCTTGACCGCCGCGGAGTCGTCCCAGTCGGCCGTGATCTCGCGGACGCGGGCGTACGCGAGGGCGAACTCGGGCACCACGCTCACCTCGCCTGCGGCCTCGTCGGCGCGGCGGGCGTCGGCAAGGAGATCGGCGGAGCGGAGGAGGGTCTTGGAGGGGATGCAGCCGTAGTACGGGCACTCGCCGCCGACGAGAGCGGCCTCGACGGCGACGACCTGGAGCCCGGCGCGGGCGAGCGCTCCGGCCGCCGCCTCACCGCCTGGTCCGGTGCCGAGAATGACGACGTCGGTGACGATGTCGCCTGCAGCGGTGTCTGCGTCCATGACGAGAGCATCGCCCACCACGCACGATCGCGCAGGCCAAGCGCGGGAGGAAGTTGTGCGCCGGGCTGGGAAGCGCCTCACGGCGCGTGGCCGCTCGTAGCGGCTAATTTTGGGACCCGGGGCTACCGCAGCCCGACGCGAGCACCAGCCTAACTCAGGTCTCCACGTCGTTCATGTGCAGCGGCGAGCTGGAGCGCGCCGGCCGTGTCGACCAGCCGAGAGGCGCTGAGTGCATCGTCGTGGTCGGTGGTGTCGAGCGACGCGCGACCGATGCCGACGAGCCTGGCGAACGCCGCCGCGCGGTCGAACGTGTCGGCCAGATCGCTGGTCACGACGCCGCGGACGACGGCGTCGACGAGCGCGACGACCTCTTGTGGGCCGGGTGGGTCGACGACTCCTGCGACGACCTCGTCGACGGGGGAGTGGGCCTTGCCGGCGTCGAACTCGCGCGCAGCCCGGACCGGGTCGCGGCGTACCCAGGTCCGGAGGACGTAGAGCCGCCACAGCGCGCCCGCGAGCGAGTCGGCGGGTGCCCCTGACCACAGCTCGGCAAGGAGGTCGAGCCCGTGCTCGTCGGCGAGGGCGAGCACACGCTCGGTCGTCTCGTGGTCACCGGCTGAGCGCGCGCCGCGGACGAGGAGGTGGGCCATGCGGGCACCGGCCTCAGCGCGTGCTGCAGGGTCCTCGTCGCCCGCGCGGGCGTCGAAGAGCTCCGATCCGGAGACCAACGGCTTCTTGAATTCAGCCATCGGGCCAGCGTAGTGGCGCGGACTGACGACGTGCCGTTGAACTCAGGTCGCGAGCGTGCGGCGTGCCTCGGCCAGCGCCGGGGCCGTCAGGGCGACCTGCCACGGTCGGGCGCCACGCTCCCTCAGGAACGCGGCGATGGCCTCGGGATCGGCGCCCCCCATGTCGTCCCAGGCCATACGGCGGACGAGATCGGGGGTGAGGAGGTTCTCGGAAGGCAGGTCGTGGCGTTCGGCGATCTCGGTGAGCACAGTCCGGTACGCGGCGAGCCGTGCCGCGGCGTCGGGCTTGCGTTCGGGCCACGACCTCGGCGGCGGCGGTCCGTCGACGTCGTTGCCCGCCGCCGTCGGGAGGTCGCGCTCCGCGAGGTCGCGGGCCTGCGCCACGGCGGCCTCCCACGTGTCGAGGTAGCGTCGCGCGCCACGGCTGCGCATGGCCTCGAGGTCGCGGAGCTCTTGACGGCTCTGCGGGAGCGACCGGGCGATGGCGATGATCGCGGCGTCGTTGAGGATCCTGCCCGGCGTCACGTCGCGCTCACGGGCGATCGCATCGCGTGCCTCCCAGAGCGCGCGCACGACGGCGAGCCGTCGCCCACCTCGTACCTTGTGGATCCCTGACGTGCGTCGCCACGGCTCGGTGCGTACGGCAGGTCCGGTGAAGGCGAGCAGCGCCTCGAACTCCTCGTGCGCCCACGCGAGCTTGCCGGCCTGCTCGAGGCGGGACTCGAGGGCGTCGCGGAGCCCGACCAGCGGCTCGACGTCGAGCGCCGCGTACAGCAGCCACGGCTCGGGCAGGGGGCGTCGGGACCAGTCCGCCGCCGAGTGCTCCTTAGCCAGGCTCATGCCGAAGACCTCTTGGACCAGCGACGCGAGCCCGACGCGGGAGAGGTTGAGGAGTCGGCCGGCGAGCTCGGTGTCGAACAGCGACCGGGGACGGAGCCCGACCTCGGCGAGGGAGGGCAGGTCCTGGGTCGCGGCGTGGAGGATCCACTCAGCCGGGGCGATCGCCTCGTCGAGGGCGCTCAGGTCGGCGAACGCGGTCGGGTCGACCAGCGCGGTGCCGGCACCCTCCCGGCGCAGCTGGATGAGGTATGCCCGCTGGGAGTAGCGGTAGCCCGAAGCGCGCTCGGCGTCGATGGCGACCGGACCGGTGCCGCGGCGCAGCGCCTCCAGGGTGCGGTCCAGGCTCTCGGTGTCGTCGATCACGCCAGGGAGCGGATCGCGCAGCTCGAGGGGTGGCAGGACCACCTCCTCCGCGGGTGCGGACTCGGCATCAGTCACCGGCGGGGCCGCCCTTCACGGCCACGCCGGGGCAGCGTGAGCACCCCCGGCGCGAGCGGCGGCAGCCCGGCAACGGTGCACAGCAGCTCGCTCCAGGCCTCGGCGTGGGCGGCGAGCCCGGCTCCGCGCCCGAACAGCGGGGTCCACGAGGCGCGGATCTCGAGCTGTGCGGTGGAGCCGTCCTCCTCCATCCCTCCGAAGCCTTCGGACCGGACGGTCGTCACGCTGCCGCTCGGCGCCACGTACGAGGCGGACTTGGCGGCCAGCGCCTCGACGAGCCAGCTCCAGCCGACCTCCGGAAGCACCGGGTCGCTCGCCATCTCGGCATCCACGTCCGCGCGGGCGAAGGTCACGAGGCGGAAGGTGCCCTGCCACGCGTCGTTGCCCGCCGGGTCGTGGAGCAGGACGAGCCGCCCGGTGCCGATCTCGTCACCGGAAGCGTGAACGTCGCCGCTCTGTGCGAACGCGTACGGCGCGATCCTGCGGGGGGCGGGAAGCGGCTCGCAGAGCACCTCTGGGCGAAGTGCGGCGTCGCGCAGTTGGGCGACAGCATCAACGAACTCCGACGGCTGACCGTCGAGCTCGGTACGCGCTGCCATGTCCCCAGCCTATGCGCGATCCCGCCGACCTGAGGCGGCGACGCGCCGTGCGACCTGCGAGGATCAAGTCGTGAGCGCAGCGCAGAAGAAGGACGTCCCCACGACCCCGGACACGACGAAGGACGGTGCGACGAAGGACGGTGCAAAGAACGCCGCGACCCCTGTGACCAGCACGTTCCTCGCGGCGTGCCGGGGAGAGAAGGTCGACCACGTCCCCGTGTGGTTCATGCGCCAGGCGGGTCGCTCGCTGCCGGAGTACCGCAAGCTCCGCGAGGGTGTGCCGATGCTCGAGTCGTGCACGCGCCCCGAGATGGTCGTCGAGATCACGATGCAGCCGGTGCGGCGCTACGGCGTCGACGCGGCGATCTTCTACTCCGACATCGTCGTGCCGCTCAAGGCGATCGGCGTCGACCTCGACATCGTGGCCGGCACCGGCCCGGTCGTGGCCAAGCCGATCCGTACGGTCAAGGACGTCGAGAAGCAGCTGCGTGACCTCACGCCCGAGGACGTGCCGTACGTGACCGAATCCGTACGCGGTCTCGTCTCCGAGCTCGGGACGACGCCGCTCATCGGCTTCGCAGGCGCCCCGTTCACGCTGGCCTCGTATCTCATCGAGGGCGGACCGTCGCGTGACCATCGGCTCACCAAGGAGCTGATGTACCGCGACCGCGACACCTGGGACGCCCTCCTCGGCCGCCTCGCCACGATCGCCGCGACGTTCCTGCGCGTGCAGGTGAAGGCGGGTGCGAAGGCCGTCCAGCTGTTCGACTCGTGGGCCGGATCGCTGTCGCGCGAGGACTACGTGACGTACGTCAAGCCGTACTCCAAGCGGGTGCTCGACGCGGTCTCCGACCTCGACGTGCCGCGGATCCACTTCGGCGTCGGCACGGGCGAGCTGCTTGGGGAGATGGGCGACGCGGGTGCTGACGTGGTCGGTGTCGACTGGCGGGTCTCGCTCGACGATGCGGTGGAGCGGGTCGGGAAGACGCGCTCCCTCCAGGGCAACCTCGACCCCACCGTCCTCTTCGCGCCCGAGGACGTGATGCGCGCCAAGGCGACGGCCGTGCTCGACGCCGGGCGCAAGGCGCGCGGCCACGTGTTCAACCTCGGGCACGGGGTCCTCCCCGCGACCGACCCGGACGCGTTGAAGCGGTTGGTCGACCATGTCCACGCGTACGAGGTCCGCTGAGGTAGGCGCGATGAGAGGTCCGGTCCACGTCGTCGTCGTCGGGGGCGGCATCGCCGGGATCACGGCTGCGCGTGCCGTGGTCGACCGGCTTCCCGACGCTCAGGTCAGCATCTTGGAGGCGTCCGAGCGGGTCGGTGGCAAGCTCGCCTCCGCCGAGGTCGCCGGCATCTCGGTCGACGTCGGCGCCGAGTCGATGCTCAACCGGCGCCCGGAGGCAGTCGGGCTCGCGCGTGAGGCAGGCCTCGCGGAGTCGCTGGTCCACCCCGAGCCTGTGAGCGCCTCGTTGTGGACGCGCGGCGCCCTGCGTCCGCTCCCGCCGTCGGTGATGGGCGTCCCCAGCGACATGACGGCGCTGGCGCGCAGCCGCGTCCTGTCGGCGCCGGCGCTGCTGCGCGCCCGTACCGACCTGCCGCTCCCGACGCCGGCCCAGGACGTGTCCGTGGCCGCGTACGTGGGTCATCGCCTCGGTCGCGAGGTCGTCGACGTGCTCGTGGAGCCGCTGCTCGGCGGTGTCTATGCCGGGCACGCGTCGGAGCTGTCCGTACGCGCTGCCGCTCCCGCGATCTGGGCCTTGCACGAGCGCGGATCGCGGCTCGCGCGCGCTGCGTCGGAGCAGAAGGCGTCCGCTCCCGCAGACCTCCCGCCGGTCTTCGCGGGCCTGGACGGCGGGCTGTGGCAGCTGCCGGTCGCCGCCGTCCGCCATCCGCGCGTGAACGTACGGACCGGCGAGACCGTCCGTGAGGCCAGCCCGCTGGGCCATGGCCGCTGGCGGCTGGTCGTCGGCCCCGCCAACCGACCCTGGATCCTCGAGGCCGACGCGCTCGTGCTGGCGACCCCCGCGGCGCCGACGGCACGTCTTGTCGCGCCGACCACTCCTGTCGCAGCCAGGCTGATGCGTGAGATCGAGTACGCGTCGATGGCCATCGTGACGCTGGCGGTGCCGCGCGAGCAGATCGCGGCGGAGGCAACGACGTCGGGCTTCCTCGTCCCGCCGGTCGAGGGGCGCGCGATCAAGGCCGCGACCTTCTCGTCGTGGAAGTGGGGCTGGCTGGCCAAGCGGGCCGGCGACGTCGTCGTCCTCCGGGCCTCGCTGGGCCGGGCGGGGGAGGAGCACGTGCTCCAGCGCGACGACGCCGACCTCGTCGCGCTGGCGGTCGGTGATCTCGGCGACGCCGTCGGTCTGCGTGGCCCGCTCGCCGACGCGCACGTGCAACGGTGGGGCGGCGGGCTGCCTCAGTACACGGTGGGCCATCTCACTCGTGTCGCCCAGATCGCGACCGAGATCGCCGCGACGCCGGGGTTGGAGGTCTGCGGCGCCGCGTACGAGGGAGTCGGGATCCCAGCGGTGATCGCGTCCGCGCGCGCGGCGGCCGACCGGGTCTGCGACCACCTGGAGGGCCCGTCGGGGCGCGGGGCACAATGAGGGTATGACGACCGATCTCGATCATGAGGCCCTGAACGCGACGATCCGCTACACGATGTGGTCGGTCTTCCGGCTGGAGACGCCCTTCGGCGACGTCGCCGACCGTACGAAGGTCACCGCGGAGGTCGAGGCACTGCTCGCCGACCTCGAGTCGCGCGACGTGGTCATCCGCGGCCTGTACGACGTCGGTGGCCTGCGTGCCGATGCCGATCTCATGATCTGGTGGCATGCGTCGTCCGTCGATGCGCTGCAGGACGCCTACCACGCGTTCCGTCGCACCGCGCTCGGCGAGCGCCTCGCCCCCGTCTGGTCGCAGACCGGTCTGCACCGCCCGGCCGAGTTCAACCGCTCGCACACCCCGGCGTTCCTGTCCGAGGCCGGCGGCAAGGCCTACCTGTGCGTCTATCCCTTCGTCCGCTCGTACGACTGGTACGTCCTGCCCGACGCCGAGCGCCGCGACATGCTGCGCGAGCACGGCATGTTGGCAGCCGGGTACGAGGACGTGCGTGCCAACACGGTCGCGTCGTTCGCGCTCGGCGACTACGAGTGGCTGCTGGCGTTCGAGGCCGACGAGCTCTACCGGATCGTCGACCTCATGCGCGACCTGCGCGCGAGCAAGGCGCGCCTGCACGTGCGCGAGGAGATCCCGTTCTACACGGGGCGTCTCCGCACGGTCGCCGAGATCGTCGACACGCTGCCCTGACCCGGCTTCCCCTCCCGCTCGCGAGTCGCTCGGCGTGTGTGCGTTCCTCCGTACGATGGGGGTATGGCGTACGAGGTCGAGAAGACGGATGACGAGTGGCGTGCCGTGCTCACGCCCCAGGAGTTCCACGTGCTGCGGGAGGCCGGCACGGAGCGGCCCTTCAGCAGCGCGTACGAGACCGACGAGACCCCCGGCGTGTACGAGTGCCGGGCCTGCGGCACCGAGCTGTTCCGCAGCGACACGAAGTTCGACGCGCACTGCGGCTGGCCGGCGTTCTGGTCTCCGCTGGCCGGAGACAAGGTCGAGCTGATCGAGGACACCTCGATGGGCATGCGCCGTGTCGAGGTGCGGTGCGCCCACTGCGGGTCGCACCTCGGGCATGTCTTCGAAGGCGAGGGCTTCCCGACACCGAGCGACCAGCGCTACTGCATCAACGGTGTCAGCCTGCGCCTCGTCCCCGACGCAGGCTGACCCGCGAGCCTCAGAGGAGGGAGGCGCCCTCGCCGGCGCCGGAGGACTGCGCGTCGAACGACTCGTGCTCGACGAGGTGCAGCGTGGGCACCTTGAGCTTGCGCTCAGCCCTCGACGCCCAGTCGACGTGGAAGAACTCCGAGAAGACGTGCGACGTGGTCAGGATGATCGCCTCTGCGGCGCCGACCTGCGTGACGAGGTCGGTGAGTGCGCTGACCGGGTCGTCACGTGTGAGTGCGCCGCGTACGGTCGTCGTCTTCTTGCCGGCGGCCGTCACGAGGTCGATCGAGCGCTGCAGCGCAGCCTCGCCCTCCTCGGTGACGGCACGGTCGATGTCGCCGAGCGAGCGTGCGTCAGGCATGGCCAGGTCGGCTCCGCCCAGCACCCCGAGCGACGTCGCCATCGTGGCCGCGGCGTCCTCGACGGGCAGCAGCAGGTGGTAGACGACGGGGTCGTCGAGCCCCTCGTGCAGCGCCGTGAGTTGCTGAGCATCCAGGCGGGAGAGCTCCTGCTCGAAGAGCACCGCCACGTCGTAGGGCTTCGGTGCGTCCGGACCGGGATCGTTCATCGTCGATGCCTTTCGCCAGGGGGTCTCCAGCCTAACGCCGAAGCGCCGCCGCGTGCCCCGGGGTTGGTTCAGAGTCGGCCGAGCTCGTGCCGGCGTGTCCGGGCCTCTCCGCTGCGCGCGAGCGTCAGAGCAGCAGAGACCACGTCGGAGATCTCGACGACCGCCTCGGGCGCGTCGGCAGCGTCACCGTCGTCCACGACAGGGTTGACGACGCACAGCTCGTGGAAACGGACGGCCGGCCGGTCGTCCTCGGCGCGCAGCACGTCGAGCAGCATCGACTGGCCGGCGCCGGTGACGCTGACCGGACCCGAGCCGGCTTCGGGCTGCAGCGTGGCGATGCCGTTGAGGGTCACGTAGGCCGACCCGACAGGGTCCAGGTGAGGGACGGTCGCCCGCGCGGCGAGGAAGTGCGCCGTGAGGTGGCTGGTCAGCAGGGACGACCAGGTCTGCGTGTCGAGGTCGACGAGCCGGGACCCTTCCCACCAGCCGCCGATCGCCGCGAACCCCGCCTGTACGACGCCGTGGTCCGCGATCTGCTGGGCAACGTGCCGCGCGCCGTCGTCGGCCGAGACGTCGGCGACCACCGGGACGAGGCGCGTCCCGTCGTCTCCGGCCGACTCCCGAAGCGCGTCCAGGCGTGCGGCCGACCGGCCGACGGCGAGCACGGTCGCCCCCTCGGCCAGCAGTCCGCGGACCAGGTGACGTCCGACATATCCGGTCGCGCCGTGCACCACGGCCGAAGAAAGGGCAGGGGCGGGGCGCGACGCATCCATGCCGACAGTCTGCCGCCCGCGCCCGCGGCGGTGCATACTGCCTCGCATGGCGACGACCACGCTCAGCGAGCAGCTCCGCGTTCTCGACGGACCCGTGGACCTGACCTCGTACGACTCGCGGGCGACCCCAGGCTTCGCCGGCTCCAAGAAGGACCAGCCTGATGCGATGGCCGCGCTCGCCGCGGTGCTCGCCGACCGTCAGGAGCGCCTGTACGCCGCGGGCGCGGCCGGCGTCGGCGACCGTCGGGTCCTCCTGGTGCTCCAGGGCATGGACACCTCCGGCAAGGGTGGGACGATCCGCCACGCCGCGGGCATGCTCGACCCGCAGGGCGTGCAGGTGACGTCGTTCAAGGCGCCGACGCCGGAGGAGCTCGAGCACGACTTCCTCTGGCGCGTCGAGCGCGCGCTCCCGTCGCCCGGGCGGATCGCGATCTTCGACCGGTCGCACTACGAGGACGTGCTGATCGGCAGGGTGCGCGCCCTTGCCGATCCTGCGGAGATCGAGCGCCGGTACGACGCGATCACCGCCTTCGAGAAGGGGGTCGTCGACGACGGGTGCGTCGTCGTCAAGTGCTTCCTCCACATCACCCCGGACGACCAGCTTGAGCGGTTGCGCGCACGGCTCGACGACCCGACCAAGCACTGGAAGTACCACCCGGCCGACGTCGACGAACGCATGCTGTGGCCGCGCTACCGCGAGGCGTACGAGGTTGCGCTCGAGCGCTGCTCGACCTCGTACGCGCCATGGTTCGTCGTGCCCAGCGGCCGCAAGTGGTACCGCAACTGGGCGGTCGCGCAGCTGTTGGCCGAGCATCTCGGGGCGCTCGACCTTGAGTGGCCGACAGCCGACTTCGACGTGGAGGCCGAGCGCGAGCGTCTCGACGCGACGGCCACGGTCGGGACTCAGGCCGGGATCGGCACCAGGTCGACGGCGCCCACCGCATAGCGCGCCAGCACCACGTGGGCAAGCTCCGGGGCAGCGCCGAGCGGGTCGGAGACGGCGACGGCACCTGCCTCCAGAGCGAGCTCGGTGGCACGGTCGGGCAGGAAGCCCGGTGCGAGGAACAGCGAGCCGACCGCGATGTGACGCTTGCCGTCGTGGCGCAGCGCGCGGACCGCCTCGCCCGCAGCGGGAGGAGCCGACGAGGCGAACGCCGCGAGCACGGGCAGCTTGTGGTGCGCCCCCCAGGCGCGGGCGACGCGAGCGACGTGGGCGTTCGCGAGCTGGTCGGAGGTGCCGGCGGCCGCGAGGACGAGCCCGTCCAGCTCGGTCGCCCGCGCCTCGCGGAGCGCGGCACGCAGGCGGACGTCGAGCACGCGCAGGAAGCTCTTGTGGATGCCGAGGACGTCGGTCGCGAGCACCCGTACGTGCGGGTGGCGGCGGCGCGCGGCCTCGATGACCGCGGGGACGTCCACCGAGGCGTGGTGGGCGTGCGTGAGGAGCAGGGGGACGATGACGACCTCGTCGTGCCCCTCCGCGACGAGCCGGTCGATCACGGTCAGCGGACCGGGCTCGGACAGCTCAAGATAGGCCTCCTCGATCCGCAGGTCTGGACGCATGCACCGGACCAGTTCCGTCAGTGATGCGATGGTGGCGGCCGAGCGAGGATCACGGCTCCCGTGAGCGAGCGTGACCAGTGCAGGGGCGGTCATGGTGCATTCCTCCTTCCAGGAGGGTGTCGTGCGTGGTCGCGGGCGACCTGCGGGGATGGGGCGTACGGCGTCAGAGGTGGATGCCGCACTCGTTCTTGCCGGTGCCTGCCCAGCGTCCGCTGCGGGCGTCCTCGCCCGGGGCGACGCGCTGGGTGCAGGGCCAGCAGCCGATGGACGGGTATCCGTCGTACTGCAGAGGGTTGACCAGGACGCCGTTCTCGGCGATGTAGCGGTCGACGTCGTCGGCGCTCCACCGCGCGAGCGGGGACACCTTGACCTTGGCCTTGCGGGAGTCCCAGCCGACGACCGGAGCGATGACCCTGCTGTGGGTCTCGTCGCGGCGTAGCCCAGTCGCCCACGCGTCGTACCCCGCGAGGGCGTCCTGGAGCGGCTTGACCTTGCGCAGCGCGCAGCAACGGTCGGGGTCGGTGCGGAAGAGGTCCTTGCCGTACTGGGCGTCCTGGTCGGCGACCGACTGCTGCGGCGCCACGGTGACGAGGTTGACCGGCATCGTCGCCTCGACCGCGTCGCGCGTGCCGATCGTCTCGGCGAAGTGATAGCCGGTGTCGAGGAAGACGACGTCGATCCCGGGCGCCACCTTGCCGGCGATGTCGGCAAGGACGGCGTCGCCCATCGACGAAGTCACACAGAAGCGCTCACCGAACTGCTCCACGGCCCACGCGACGATGAGCTCAGCCGGGGCGAGCTCGAGGTCGGGCCCGGCGATGCGGGCGAGCTCCTCGAGCTCCTCGGCGGAGCGGGCGGGGAGGTCCCCGCGAACTGCTGTCGTGGTCATGCGTTGTCACCCCCAGGGCTGATCAGTCCGATGAACGAGAGGGAGAAGGCGCGGAGGCAGGCGCGGCACTCCCACGCCCCGTGCTGCGTACCGTGAGGACGCAGATCCTCGTCGCCGCAGTACGGGCAGTGGTAGGGAGCCGCTCGTCCGCTCATCGCAGCGCGTCCTCCTCGGCACGGGCGACCCACTCGGCGAACGACTCGCCGTCGGTGCGCTCGTCGAGGTAGCTGCGGACGAGACCTTCGACGTAGTCGGGCAGCCCGGTCGCGGTGACCTTGTGGGCCCGCAGCTTGCGGCCGAACCCCGGCGTCAGGCCGAGTGCGCCGCCCAGGTGGACCTGGAAGCCCTCGACCTGCTTGCCGTCCTCCAACACCAGCTGCCCCTTGAGGCCGATGTCGGCGGTCTGGATGCGGGCGCAGGAGTTGGGGCAGCCGTTGACGTTGATCGTGATCGGCTCGTCGAGCTCGGGGATGCGGTGCTGCATCTCCTCGATGAGGAGGTCGGCACGGTTCTTGGTGTCGACGATGGCGAGCTTGCAGAACTCGATGCCGGTGCAGGCCATCGTGTTGCGGCGCCACGGCGACGGGTTGGCCTCGAGCCCGATCTCGTCGAGCGCCGCGACGAGCGAGTCGACCTTGTCGGGCGCGACGTCGAGAACGAGAAGCTTCTGCTGGGCGGTCGTACGGACCCGGTTGCTGCCGTGGGCCTCGACGACGTCCGCGAGCTGGCTCAGGATCGTGCCGGTGAGGCGTCCGACCTTGGGAGCCACGCCGACGTAGTAGCCGCCGTCGAGCTGCGGATAGACGCCGACGTGGTCGCCGGGGGTACGGGGGGCGGGGGCCTCGGGTCCGTCTACGAGCTTGCGCTTGAGGTATTCGTTCTCGAGGACGTCGCGGAACTTCTCCGGACCCCAGTCGGCGATGAGGAACTTGATGCGGGCGCGGGAGCGCTGGCGGCGGTAGCCGTAGTCGCGGAAGACCGACGCGATGCCGTGCCAGACCTCGGGGATCTCCTCGAGAGGGACCCAGGCGCCGAGCCGCTGCGCGAGCATCGGGTTGGTGGACAGCCCACCACCGACGAGCAGGTCGAAGCCTGGCCCGTAGTCGGGGTGGACGACTCCGGTGAAGGCGACGTCGTTGATCTGGGGGACGACGTCGTGGCTCGGGTGGCCGCTGATCGCCGTCTTGAACTTGCGGGGGAGGTTGGAGAGCGAGGGGTCACCGATGTAGCGGCGCTGGATCTCCTCGACCGCCCAGGTGCCGTCGATGATCTCGTCGGCGGAGATGCCGGCGACGGGGGAGCCGAGGATGACGCGGGGGCAGTCGCCGCACGCCTCCTGCGTCGAGAGCCCGACGCCCTCGAGCCGGCTCCAGATCTCGGGCATGTCCTCGACGCGGATCCAGTGGTATTGGACGTTCTGACGGTCGGTCAGGTCGGCGGTGTCGCGGCCGAACTCCGTCGAGATGCCGGCGATCGTTCGGAGCTGGGCGAGGTCGAGCTGGCCTCCGTCGATGCGGACGCGGAGCATGAAAAAGGAGTCCTCGAGCTCCTCCGGCTCCAGCGTGGCCGTCTTGCCGCCGTCGATCCCGGGCTTGCGCTGGGTGTAGAGGCCCCACCAGCGGAAGCGCCCGCGCAGGTCGGCCTTGTCGATCGAGTCGAAGCCACCGCGCGCGTAGATGTTCTCGATGCGCGCACGCACGTTGAGCGGGTTGTCGTCCTTCTTGGACTGCTCGTTGGCGTTGAGGGGCTCGCGGTAGCCGAGGGCCCACTGGCCTTCGCCTTTCGTGCGGCGAGGGCGGGCAGCGCGCACGGGGGCGTCGGTGGTCGCAGTCATGAGACGTCCTGTCGAAGATGCTCGAGAAGGGGATGACGGTCGGGCCGGCACTCAGAGGGCCGGGGCCGGGGCCAGGATCAGGCGCAGCGACACATCATGCTGCGCATGCGACCGAAATCCACGTGGCGACGGGCCGCCAGGTGAGTGGTCTGCGCTGTGAGCATGGTCGTAAGTCTGTGCTGAGGATCCATGATCCGGCAATGGCTGATCCCATTATTCGAGATAGACGTTCACATTGCGAGATGCGCGTTTCGTGCTTCCTGATGTTCCAGCGGTTTCAGGGGGCCCGTGTGAGCGGCGCCACAGTCGACGTCGCGTTAACGGCGCCCGTGAGCGAAAGGGTTAGCGTGGAGCATGGTCGCCGTGTCTCGTACGCTCACCGTCGCCAAGCCGCTCGCCGAGGTCTTCTCCTACCTCAGCGACTTCACCACGACCGAGCAGTGGGACCCGGGCACGGTCGAGACCACACGCCTGTCGGGCGACGGAGGGCTGGGGACCCGCTACCGCAACGTCTCGAAGTTCCTCGGCAAGCGCGTCGAGCTGACGTACGAGACCACACAGCTCGTGCCGGACGCGGTCTTCGAGGTCACCGGCCACAACGACACGGTCACGACGAAGGACCACCTGGTGTTCGCGACGATCGGCGCCGGCACCGAGATCCGCTACAGCGCCGACTTCACCTTCCACGGGGTGATCGGCAAGCTGCCCGCCGCGATCTTGCGTCTGCCGCTCGAGCGACTGGCCGACAAGACTGTCCTCCAGATGGAGGACACCCTCGCCCGTCTCTGAGCGGGGGAGTCGACACCGACGCTCAGACCGTGGGTGTCGCGCGCCGCGCGATGCCCGCCGCGTCGACACCGCGGGGGAGTGTGCCGAACGTCCCCGCCCAGTCGCCGGCGACGCGGCTCGCGAGGAACGCGTCGGTCACGGCGGGGTCGCTGTAGCGGATCAGCAGCGAAGCCTGGAGCGCCACGGCCATCTGCCCCGCGAGCCGGCGTGCCCGGAACTCCATCTCGGACAGGTCGGACAGCCCGGTGAGGACGTCGTGGACGGCGGCGTCGAGCCGAGCATCCTCACCGCGCACGCTCCCGACCTCGGTGAGCCAGGCGTCGAGCGCCTCGGGCTCGCGCTGCAGCGCCCGCAGGACGTCGAGCGCGTTGACGTTGCCGCTGCCCTCCCAGATCGAGTTGAGCGGCGACTCGCGGAAGAGCAGCGGCATGCCCGACTCCTCCACGTACCCGTTGCCGCCGAGCACCTCCAGCGCCTCCGCGACGTGGAAGGGCGTGCGCTTGCAGACCCAGAACTTCGCGATCGGCAGGGCGATGCGGCGCAGCGCCTTCTCGTGCTCATCGTCGGGGTGCTCGACGCTCGAGGCCAGCCGCAGGGCGAGCAGCGTCGCCGCTTCGGACTCCACAGCCAGGTCGGCGAGGACGTTCTGCATGGCGGGCTTCTCAGACAGCAGGCCGCCGAACGCCGAGCGCTGCGACGCGTGCCACGTCGCTTCGGCGACGGAGCGACGCATCAGCGCCGACGACCCGAGCACACAGTCGAGACGCGTCGACGCCACCATCTCGATGATCGTCCTGATGCCGCGCCCCTCGTCGCCGAGCCGTACGGCCCACGTGCCGTCGAACTCCAGCTCCGACGAGGCGTTGGAGCGGTTGCCGAGCTTGTCCTTGAGGCGCACCACCTGGAGCGGGTTGCGGGTGCCGTCGGGCAGCACCCGGGGGACCACGAAGCACGTGACCCCGCCGGCGGTCTGCGCGAGGACGAGGAACAGGTCGTTCATCGGCGCGCTGGTGAACCACTTGTGCCCGTGCAGGACGTACTCGCCCTCGGCGTCGGTGGGTGTCGCGGTGGTGACGTTCGTCCGGACGTCGGAGCCGCCCTGCTTCTCCGTCATGCCCATCCCGGCGAGGATGCCGCGCTTCTCGGCGGGGTTGCGCAGCCCGAAGTCGTACTCGGTCGCGGCCAGCAGGGGCGTCCACTGCTTGGCCTGCGCGTCGTCGGCCCGCAGCGCGGGGACGGCGGCGTACGTCATCGTGAGCGGGCAGCCGTGGCCGGGCTCGTTGTGCGTCCACGCGACGTACGCGGCCGCGCGTCGCAGGTGCGGCTTCGGCTCCTCGCTGACCCACGGGGTCGCGTGCAGCCCGAACTCCACGCCGCGCTGCATCATCCAGTGCCAGGAGGGGTGGAACACGATCTCGTCCACGCGGTTGCCGTACCGGTCGACGGGGTGGTGGACCGGCTCGTTGCGGTTGGCGAGCATCCCGTGCTCACGGGCCTCGGCGGACCCAGCGAGCGCGCCGACCGGGTCGAGCGACGTCAGCACCGTCTCGGCATCGTCTCCGGCGAACGCGCGGACGGCGCCGACGAGGGCCGCATCCGAGCGGACGGTGTGGTAGCCGGTCAACGGCGCGGCCTGGTTCTGAGGGGCACGTTGCAGCGGGTCCATGCGGCCAGCGTAAGCGGCTGCTCAGTGACGCAGGTCATGCGGGCGCGACAAAATCGTTCGCCCGCCACCCTGCTTCGTTCGTACCGTCACGGAGTGGACGCAGACGCGGAGAACGGGACGAGCGGTGGCCCGGAGCCCTGGCGCGGTCGCGTCGTACGAGGCGACCGGGGAGTGGTTCGCGTGTGGACACCCGGCGGCGAGGAGGTCGCTGTGCGGACGCTCGCCGGAGCGGACGACGGCGCCGCGCCGTGCGTCGGGGACTGGGTGCTGATCGAAGCGGTCGGTACGGATCTGCGCGTGGTGGCGGTCGAGCCGCGCCGGAGCGTCCTCGAGCGTGCGGAGCCAGGCGGCTCGTCGCGCCGGCAGGTGCTCGCCGCGAACATCGACGCCGTGGCGGTCGTCGTCGGTCTCGACCAGATGCCGTCGCTGGAGAAGGTCGAGCGGCTCCTCGTGGTCGCCTGGTCCAGCGGCGCGCCGGCGACCGTGGTCCTGACCAAGGCGGACCTGGCATCCGACGCCGCCGATGTCGCCGAGGAGATCGCCACGACCCTCGGTGTCGGGGTGGTCGTGTGCAGCGCCGAGAGCGGTGACGGCGTCGAGGAGGTGGCCGCGCTCGCGGGCGGGGGCACGCTCGCGCTCGTCGGCTCCTCGGGGGCCGGCAAGTCCAGCCTGGTCAACGCGCTGGTGGGGGAGTCGCGGGTCGCGACCTCGGCGATCCGTGCCGACGGGCGTGGACGGCACACGACCGTGCGCCGCGAGCTCGTCGCGCTCCCCGGTGGGGGAGCGGTGATCGACACGCCGGGCCTGCGCGGGGTCGGCGTCACCGACTCGGACGGGCTGGTCGGCGCGTTCGCCGACGTCGAGGAGCTGACGGCGTCCTGCCGCTTCGCCGACTGCGGTCACCAGGTCGAGCCGGGGTGTGCGGTGCGGGCCGCGCTCGACGCCGGCGTGCTGAGCCTGCGCCGGTACGAGAGCTGGCGGGCGCTGCAGCGCGAGGCGCAGTGGCTGGAGCGCCGGGCCGATGCACGGCTGGCGGCCGAGCAGAACCGCCAGCTCCGCCGCTCGACGCGAGCGCAGCGCCGGATGCGCCGCGAGCGCGGGCACTGAAGGCTAGCCCGGCCTCAGTCGAGGAAGGTCGTCGGCGGCGGCAGGTGTCGGGCGCCCCGACCGGCGTACTGGAAGTGCTGCCAGTCCGCGCTGCCCATCCACCGGAATCCGTGGCGCGCCAGGATTCGCACCACGGCGTGCTGGCGGCTGCGGTAGACGATCGCCGTCGGGGTGCGCCGCGCGTCCCACGCGCTGTTGGGCACCAGACCCCAGCCCGACCGGTACGGGTTCTCCCAGGTGTTGAGGTCGATGCTGCGTCCCGTGCTGTGCGGGCTGCGCGTCCCCGGACGCCCGACGATCCCGCGGCAGTTGAACGCCGAGGTGTTGCCGGCGGCCATCGACTTCATGTCGTCTGCGCCGCGCAGGCGCTTGGACCAGCCGAAGGGGTCGACCCGGTACATCGACCGGATCGGCGCCTTGGCCTCGTACAGGTCGATCAGGACGCGCTTGGTCGCCTTGGCGACGCTGCGGTGGACGACGAGCTCGCCGCGGCGCCGGTAGCCGTCGTACGCGTAGTAGCTCGTCTCGATCAGCCGCAGCGAGCTCCGGCCGACGGGGCAGCCGCGGTGCCAGCTGCGGCCCTTCATCGAGCGCCAGACCCGCGCGGAGATCTTCTTGACGCGGACGTGCGGTCCGGCGGCGATCGCGCGTCGCTGCGGCGGGAGCGTGCGGCGCGGCGCGGGAGCGCCCGCCGGCGTGCGGATCACGCGACCCGGCGGAAGGTTGTCGACGACGTGCCCGGACGAGCCGGCCGGGCGTACGAGCGTGGTCGCGGGGGTCCGGAGCTGGTACGTGGTGTCGACCCGCGGGCGGACCCGGACGGTTCCGGTGCCGTTCGTGACCCGCACCGACGCACGCCGGGTCCATGTGGAGCTGCCCGCGCGGCGGCCGTACAGCTGCGCGACGCCGCTGACAGGGCGGCCGTCCGTCGTGGTCCACCGGGCCGTGAGCACGAGGCGGTGGCCGTCGCGCAGCCGGTGGGAGCCGCTCAGCGACACGCGGACGGGCGCGGCGACGCCGGTGACGCGCAGCTCGCGCGCGACCGTCCCGCCGGCGCTGCGGTACGAAACGCGCAGGGTCTGGGCGCCGGCGGCGACGACGAGGCGCAGCGCGTACGACCCGTCGTCCGCGGGGCGGCCCGTGCTCACCGGGCGCCAGGGTCCGTCAGCGACGCGGCGCTCGAGCACGAGCTCACCCCCGGGCGGCGTCGCCGCACCGGAGACGGTGACGCTCGCGCCGGTGTAGCCCGTGGCCGGGGAGGACGCGGTGAGGGTGGGGGCGGCTGCGGACGCCGGGGCGGCGGCGAGGAGCGCGAGGAGCAGCGCGAAGGCGGCGAGACGAGCGAGGGGGACGAGGAGGCGGGACGTCACGCCTCCACGCTAAGGGCCGTCGGGCCCTAGCGCCGCTCGGGCCTCACGCGTCCTGGATCCGCGCGAACGGCGCCGCCTGCTCCAGCTCGTACGCGAGCTCGAGGAGCGTCCGCTCGTCGCCGTGGTCGGCCGAGAAGTGTGACGCCAAGGGGAGCCCCGCGCGCGTACGGCTGAGCGGCAGCGAGAGCGCGGGACCACCTGAGACGTTGTTGAGCGGCGTGAAGCCGACGTAGGCGTACAGACGTGCGAAAAGCCGGTCGAAGTCAGCGGTCGGGGAGAGATAGCCGAGCTTCGGCGTCGTGTGCGCGAGCACCGGTGACAGGACGACGTCATACGTGGTGAAGAGGGCGCGGTAGGACCGCTCGGTGCGGCGCAGGCGGTAGAGCGCTGCAGGAAACCGGCGGAACCCCTTGCGGAACGCCGCCGCGAGGCCTTGGGTCAGGTTGTCGGTGCGTGCCGGGTCGAAGTCGGCGCCGAGGCCGCGCTTGCCGGTGGTCGTGAGGTACCACGACAGGAACCCCCAGTAGAGCGCGAAGTCGTCGGCGAACTGCTGGGTGATCGGCAGCGGGATCTCCTCGACCCGGTGGCCGAGCCTTGCCAGCAGGTCGGCTGCGTCGCTCGTCGCCGCACGTGTGTCGCGGTCGCTGGCCCCGGTCACCGAGTCGTAGAGGACGCCGATGCGCAGGCGGGTCGCGCTCGGCCCCTCGACCATGCGGACGGCGGGGAGCCTCGGGTTGCGGTACGTCCGCTCGGCCGCGGCGAAGAAGCGCGCGGTGTCGCGCACCGATCGCGTCACGACGCCCTGCGCGACGACCTTGACCGGCATCGTCTCGTCGAGGTGGTCGGGGGTGATCCGGCCGCGGGTCGGCTTGAGCCCGACGAGTCCGCAGGCGGCGGCGGGGATGCGGATCGAGCCGCCGCCGTCGTTCGCGTGGGCGATCGGCACCGCGCCCGCGGCCACGAGGGCTGCGGCGCCGCCGGAGGATGCGCCCGAGGAGTAGGCCGGGTTCCAGGGGTTGCGAACGGGTGGGCGCGTCATGAACTCGGTCGACGCGCTGAAGCCGAACTCCGGCAGGCGGGACTTGCCGAGGTAGGTCAGGCCCTGCGCCGACCACATGCGGACGAAGTCGCTGTCCGTACGGGCGAGCCGCGGGGTGTAGGCCTCCGAGCCGTTGCCGGTGGGCCAGCCGGCGACGTCGGTGTTGTCCTTGACCAGCGTCGGCACACCGGCGAAGGCGCCTGTCGCCTCGCGGTCGGCGGCGTCGAGCGCCCGGTCGGGGTCGAGGTGCTCGACCGCGTCGAGACCGCGCACGGCCTCGATCCGGGCCAGCGCTGCCTCGGCGGCCTCGCGCGGCTTGATCTGCTTGGCCGCGACGAGCTCCGCGACCCCCGTCGCGTCGAGATCGCCGAGGACGTCGTCGCGGAACGCGTGGACGCGGTCTGAGGTCGTCACGGAAGCTCCTGGGGCGCAGGTGTGGCCTGGGTCACCCCGGAGCGTACCAGCGGGTAACCGCCGGGGACATCGCTTGGCGTCACCTCGGCAGGACCCGCAGGATGCGGTCGTTCCCGCCACCGTTCGACGTCGACACGTACAGCGCGCCGCCGGGCCCGACGGTCACCGCGCGGAGCCGGCCGTACTGGCCCCGCAGCGCGACGGACTGCCCCCGCAGCCGTCCACGCCTGTCGAAGCGCAGCAGCCGGATCTGCTCGGCCTTCAGCGCCGTCACGGCGAGCACGCGGCCGGACCGGTTGCCCCAGACCGATCCCCGCAGCCAGGCGGCACCCGTGGTCGCCAGCGTGGAGCCGCCCGAGCGCCACCGGGGACTGCGCTGCTTGCCCGGCAGGCCGTGGTCGGTCATCGGGACGGACTCGTTGTAGCCCGGGACCGGGTTCCAGCCGTAGTTGCCCTTGCGGAAGAGCGCGTTGACCTCGTCGTCGCGGTACGACCCCTGCTCCACCGCCCACATGCGGTTGCCTCGCCGCGCGAGGCCCTGCACGTTGCGGTGCCCGTACGTGAAGACGCGTCGTTTCATCGCGTAGCGGGACTTCGCGTACGGGTTGCTCCGCAGCCCGCGGCCCGTACGAGGGTTGACCCGCAGGACCTTGCCGCCGCCGGAGCGCAGGCGCTGTGCGTTGCGCCCGACGGCCGCATCGCCGGTGCCGATGAACAGCGCGCCGCCGGGGCCGAAGGCGAGCGCGCATCCTCCGTGACGGCCGCTGGTCGCGGGCAGGCCGCGCACGATCGTCTTGGTGAGCCGCGCGCTCGTCCGGGCGGCGTTCAGGCGCCAGCGGGCGACCCGGACGTCCTTCGTCGCTCCCGAGCGGTAGCCGTGGCAGGTGTAGAAGGTGCCCGTACGGGCGAAGTCGGGCGCGAGCTCGAGCGCCATCAGCCCCGTCTCGCCGCTGGCCCAGATGCCGGCCGCCCGCCCGACGACCCGCTTGGCGCCGCTGGTCGTCCCCAGCGAGATCGTCTTGCGGTCCCGCTGGGTGAACAAGAACTGAGACGAGGAGACGAACGCGAGGTCCCACGGGTGGTCCAGGCCCGTCAGGACGGTCGAGACACGCATCGGCGCGGCCCGGGCGGCGGACGATGTCGGCGAGGCTGCTCGCGGCTCGGCGGCCACCGCCCCCTCGGGCAGCAGCAACGCGGTCGAGGCGAGGACGGCCACGGCAATGGCGGTACGACGTCTGTCCATCGCCTCAGTCTGTCTCGCCGCGCGCACTTCGGCGAGTGGTCACGGACGGCGGCGCAGGAACGGCCGGACGAGGCCGACCAAGTCGTCACCGGGGGCGGCGCCGATCTCCTGGCGGAGCCGTAGCGCGTACGCGCGGAACCGTCGTGCGGCCTCGACCCGGTTCCCCTCCCGTACGAGCGCCTCGACGAGCGCCGTCACGGCCGACTCGCGGAGCGGCTCGGCGCACACGGCGGCGAGGCCGGCACCGGTCGCGAGCGGGTACGCCCCGGCCTCGGACGCCGTCCGGCACACGGCCTCGAGCGCCTGGATCCGTCGCAGGTGGAACTGGTCCTGCTCGTCGAGGACCCAGGGCTCGTACCAGCCGGGCAGGAGGTCGTGCTTCAGCATCTCCACCCCGTCGGCGCCGACAGGCGTGTCGGCAAGCGCCTGATCGGCCACCCGGCGCGCATCGAGGAGGTCGACCGAGGCCTCGAGCTCCAGCTCGAGGCCGTCGGGACGTACCCAGCGGCGCGGGAGCTGCCACAGCGCGCGGCGCAGGTTCGCCCGGGCGCGGGCCTCGGAGACCTCAGGCCACAGGTCCGTGCCCGTGAGGAGCCGGTTCGTCCGGGGACCCTTCACCGCCAGGTAGGCGAGCACACGGCGGCCTGCGCCTGACAGCCGCTCGGCGGGCCGCGTCCCGAGCCCGCCGAGGACGCCGACGCGACGCGTTCCGTACGAGCTGGCCACCGGTTTGCTCCTGAGTCCGCGGCGCGTCCGGACGAGGCGTCGGGGGGACACGCGACGGCGGAGACGGGCGCGGGCGGTCTGCGCGACAAGTCTTCGACCCCACGAGCATAGGGCCTCCGAGGGCTCGCGCCGCCGCCAATGTCGCCGGGCCTGCTTGCACGGGACGGTACGGGGTACGGGGCCGGCTACGGCGGCGGGACGCTGCACGGACGAGGCAGCGGCGACAGCGGGTACGAGACAGGGCCGCAGACGGAGCGGCGACGGGAGCGTGGCGGGTACGGGCACCTCGCAGGCTGGTGCGTGTCGGCAACGACGAGCTCTGGGAGGGCGCGATGACCGTGATCGGCGAGACCGCAGAGGCGTTCGAGGTCGAGACGCCGTTCTCCGAAGGTGCGGTCGGTACGGAAACACCGCCCGCGACGCTTGGGTTCATGCCGTGGACCGAGGTGACGACGCCGTTCGCCGAGGCCTTCGGCATGGAGGACGAAGGCGACGGCGAGGCCGGCGAGCTCATCGCCGAGGCCTTCGAGAGCATCCGGGACGAGCAGTTCGACGAGGCGCTCGCCGAGCTGATCGCCGAGACGGCCGAGGCGGCCGACACCCGGCTCGCCGGAGAACAGCCGATGCAGCTCGCCGAGCAGCGTCAGCAACTCGCGGACGCCCATCTCGCGCCGGTCGGGTCCGAGGCGGAACGGTGCGTCCAGCGCTTCGCCGACCATGTCCAGAACCTCGATCTGGAGGGCCTGGCGCCGGACCAGCTGGACGAGCTGCTCGACCGGTTCGAGGTCGGCGCGCTCGGTGTCACCCCGGCGGGCGAGGAATTCATCGGCGGGTTGATCAAGAAGGCCAAGAGCGTCGTCAAGACCGTCGTGAAGACCGCAGGGAAGATCGCGAAGGCCGCGCTCCCGATTCTCGGGCCCATCCTCAACAAGCTCAAGGCGCTCGTACGGCCGCTGCTGCAGCGCGTGCTGGCGATCGCGATCAACAAGCTCCCTGCCGCCCTCCACGAACCCGCGCGTGCGCTGGCCAAGCGCTTCGGTCTTGGACAGAAGGAGACCGAGGAGCTGGTGGAGAGCGAGGCCGAGGAGGAGTTCCTCGGCGAGTCGTTCGCGCCTACGCCGGTCGCTGTGGGCGACCCGGAGACCCTCGCCGAGTCGCTGGACGCGGCGCTGGCCGAGTCCGTGCTCGGGGGCGAAGCGCTCGAGCAGGGCGAAAGCTTCGGGCACGACCAGGAGCGAGGTGCCGCGCCTGCGGCGTCCGACGAGCTCGAGATGCTCGCCGAGGCGCGCAGCGCGTTCATCGACCGGCTTCAGGCGGCGCCCGAGGGCGAGGACCTCACCCCGGCGATCGACCAGTTCATCCCCGCTATCCTTCCGGCGCTTCGGCTCGGCATCCGCCTCGTCGGGCGTCCCAAGGTGGTCGGCTTCCTGTCGGGCTTCCTCGCGAAGCTCATCAGCCAGTGGGTCGGGCCGAAGATGTCCGGACCACTCTCGTCGGCCATCGTCGACGTCGGCCTGCGCGTGATCGGGCTCGAGCAGGGACGTCCGGGCGAGCTCGAGCAGGAGGCCGCACCGGCGACCCTGGCCGCCACGGTCGAGGACACCGTGCGCCGGCTCTCGGAGCAGCCCGCGGAGTTCTTCGAGGACGAGGACCTGCTCCAGGTTGCGCTCACGGAGGCCTTCGAGCAGGCGGTGGCTGCGAACTTCCCCACCCCGCTCGTCCGCCCCGACCTGCAGATCGCGCCGTCGCTCGGCGGGTCGTTCGTGGTGCGGCACGCGCGCAGGGCGTACGCGTACAAGAAGTTTTCGCGCGTCCCCGAGATCGAGCTGACCGTGGCCGTCGCGGCCTCGATCACGACGTTCGAGGGAGTGAAGCTCGATGCGGCGCTGCGCGCGGCGGGGATCAGCCTGCCGGGCAGGTTCCGTGTCCACCTGTTCGAGTCGGGGCCCGGGACGACGCTGACCCGGCTGGCGCGCCTGGAGCGGATCGGCGGGGCCGCGTTCCCGCGCGGTGCCCACCACCAGCTCCACGCGCTGACCGTCCAGACGGCAGGGCTGCTGCTGCGCGAGCCGCGGCTCGGTGTCGACGTCCCTGCGCGGTTCCTGGAGTCACGCCACCGCATCTCGGTCGGGCAGCGCTTCTTCCACCTCGAACCCGTCGGTCAGGTCGAGGCGCCGGTAGCGCCGACCACCACGGGCGAGGCGACCCGGCCCAGCGACGAGCGGGTACGGACCGACGAGGCGCGCGGGGACCTCCGGCTGTCGCTGTACTTCTCCGAGGCGGACGCCCAGCGGCTCGCCGCCTCGGTGTCCGCGGGGCGTGGGGGAACGACCCTGCTCCGGGCGCTGCTGCGGGCTGCGTTCGCTGCGACCGGCGGCGCTGCCGCGCGCAGGCGCCGGTCATCGGGCCGCCGGGGTCGTGGCCGCGGTCGGGGCCGCGGTCGGGTCGCCCTCCGAGGAGCGGGACCGAGGCCCGGTCGCCGGGTCAGGGCGAGCATCGCCAAGGCGCTGGCGGAGTGGGCACGGACGCGTGGACACGAGTTCGTCCGAGCGGCCCAGGACCCCGCCAGCGGCGTGACGGTGACCGTGCACGCCAGGGGCGTTCCGCCGACCGCGTCCGAAGCAGACGACGACGCGCCGGCCCCCGCGCCGACGGCGCCGGCCGCTGAGCCGACCGCACCAGCGGCGTCGCCCGCCCCACCCGCACCTGCTGCCGCACCTGCGGCGCCCTCTGCCGTGACCGTCACCGTCACGCCGGGGAGGGCCAAGCCGTGAACGAGCACCGCCTGATCGCCGAGGAGCTGGAGCGCCAGCTCGGCCACTGGCTGGGCGCGGCGCAGTGCTTCGTCGACGCAGAGGAGTTCGCGTCGCGGCACGCGTGGGAGTCGCTCGAGCACTCGATCGGCGTTCCGGTGCGCAGCGAGCTTGCTCGTACGGTCGAGCAGCTGCTCGAGGCCGGCCGCACGAGCGCGGCGGCGGTGCGGGCGAGCCGCCTCGACCCGTCCGCCCTCGCCGAGGCGCAGGCAGCGGTCCAGCAGTTCCGCCGCCGCTACGTCCAGGTGGAGACGACGCTCGACTTCTTCGGACAGGCCGTCAACACCCGCACGAGCACCCACCTGCGCGCGGCGCTGCAGTTCCTCGACTCCATCGCCTACCAGAGCATCGAGCAGGTCCTCCGACCGTTGGGCCTGCCTGTCCCGCCGGTGCTCACGTACCTCGGTGAGGGCCTGGGCGCCAGCATCCTGCGGGTAGGCATCCGTCTGTGGGCACCCGGGACGGTGAATCCCGTCGCCGCCGTCAAGATCGTGCGGCACAACCTCTACCGCCCGACGTCGCTGTTCCACGAGGCCGGCCATCAGGTCGCCCACCTCTCGGGGTGGAACGACGCGCTCGGGAAGGCCCTCGGGGAGACCCTGGCCGACGACCCGGCACTGCGCGCGATGTGGCAGCCGTGGAGCAGCGAGATCGCCGCAGACGTGTACGCGTTCGTGCTCACCGGCTACGCCTCCGTCGCCGCCCTGCACGACGTGGTCGCCGACGAGCGGACGCTCTTCCGCTGGCCGCTCGGCGACCCGCACCCGATCGGCTGGCTGCGTACGCTCCTGGGCTGCGCGATGTGCCGTCACGTCTACGGAGCGGGCCCGTGGGACCGGCTGGAACGTGCAGTCCTCACGACGTACCCACCGAGCCGCGCGGAGGCGGCGACCGTCCCGCTCCTGCTGCGGTCGCACCGGCGGATGGACGCCCTCGCGGCCACGTGCCTCGACAGCCGCGTCCCGGGGTTCCGCGACCGGCCCATCGGCGCCCTCGTCGACGCCTCGCGCGTGTCGCCGAGCGCCCTTGCGGAGCTTGAACGTACGGCGGGACCGTCGTTGTGGACGTCGCCGCACTGGCGCCGCACGGACGGCATCCGCCTGATCGCGCTGGCCGGGCTGCGTGAGGCGGAGAACCCCCAGCGGGCAGGCGAGTGGATCTCGCGGGCCAGGACCTGGATGACCGGCCAACAGAGCGTAGCCGCGTGAGCGGCCGACGGAGGTGAGAGACGTGGCGAAGAAGGCGACCGGGAACCCGACGATGAAGACGCTGGCGTCGTCGGTGGCAGCGATCGAGGAGCGTACGGAGGCGCTCCTCGACGCCATGGAGATGATGCAGCAGAGCACCGCCGAGGAGCTCACGAAGGTGTGGACGACGCTCGGCGGGATCGCGGGGCTCGACGGCCTGGCGATCGGGCTCGCCGAGATTGCGGAGGTGATGGGCCCGCTGCGCAGCATCGTTCCGCCGTCCACGGCGCTCGAGCTCGAGCCCGGCGTCGCCGAGGCGGTGGTCCTCATCCGTGGGGCGCTCGGTGGAGATCGGGACTCCAACTTCCAGCAGCTGTCGACGGACTTCGAGGAGCCGGTGCTGTTCATCGGGCAGGCTCAGCCGGTCGTCGACGCTGGTTACGGCGAGTACGACGAGGAGCAGGTGGCATGATCACGCAGCTCGTCCAACAGCTTGGCGGCGGTCCGGTTGCCGAGGGCCAGGTCATCACGGCCGACCCGCTCGACCTCGTGTGGCGGATGGAGCAGGTGCTCGACGCCGCGAACCCGTGGGCGCCCAATCCTGCTCCGGCGGGTCCGGCGCGCGTGGCACTCTTCACCGAGGGGGCGTTCAGCACCGTCCCGATGCTGGCTCAGCCGGCCTGGGACCACCTGATCTATGCGTACGCGATCGAGAACACGCGGGCCGCGCAGATCCTCGCGCGTGTCGTCCGGGCGTTCCGTGGCGGTGAGGGCCTCGGCATCCCTTCCGTGTCGACCCAGCGTTGGCTGGACGCGACGGAGGCGCTGCTGTTCAACGCGCACAACCCGGTCTCCGCGTGGCTGTCGACCAGCAATGTGCGTCCCGACGCCGAGGCCGTACGCCGCAACGCGTACTACCGGATGTTCGGCATGGACCTCGCCCACGGCACGGACACCAACGCCCCGTACCCGTACGAGAAGGCCGAGGCGTCCAACCGCACGTTCGTCGCGCTCCTCGAGGAGCTCCTGTACGAGCTGTGGCGGGCGATCGAGAACGTCCGGAACCTGGTCGCGGGCAACACCACCGACGACGACCGGATCTATCGGCTCGCCGAGCAGCTCGGCTTCATGCTGCGATCGCGGCGCCAGAACGCGCTGCTGAGCCGCGAGGAGCTCGCCGCGACGACCGCGATGGGGTGGGTCGAGCTGACGCTCGGGTCGAACACGCCCGTCGTGATCGACCTGCGGGCCCAGGCGACGAGCGCGGCCGATCGCCTGCGGGTGATCGGGGAGCGCGTCGGCCTGCCGCCACACTCGCGTGCGAACTCGTTCTTTGCGATGGCGCAGGAGCTCTCGCTCGTGCTGCGCGCGCTGGAGGCGGGATGGGTGACCGACAGCGGGCGGGCATGGCTGCTTTACCAGAGCACGGTGCCGCCGGCTCTGCCGCCGTTGCCGGCGGGCGCGGTGCCGCTCGGCACCGAGGTGCGCCGCGTGATCACGGAGTGGGCGGCCGCATCAGGGCGCAACCTCAAGGAACGGCCCACGCCGGTTCAGGTCGTGGCGGCGCCGCGTCCGCTGCCGAAGCGATGACGGGGGTGGATCATGCACGAGGACGAGGCGCCGTGGCAGACGACCGAGGCCGACCCCGCGACGCGTGAGTGGTTCGACGAGAGCCCGTTCGCGGCGGAGTGGACCGAGACCCAGTCTGCCCCCGAGGCGGAGTGGGGCACCGAGACCGAGTGGGGCACGGAGACCGAGTGGACCGAGACGCCCACCACCGAGGGAGAGACGTGGGGGCCGCACCGGTGCGCACCCGGCGAGGGCCCTCCCGCCGCTCCTGTGGGCCCGCGGCCGCTGCTCCACCGGAGCACCTCGGCGTCTCGGGCACGCAACCCTGCGGTCGGCTACGCCCAGCACCTGCTCAACCGGTTTCTCTCTTCGTGGCGTGCAGGGACCCCGGCGTGCTCGGACACGAGCCAGGCCACGCGCCAGTACATCTCGTCGCTCCAGCCGCAGCTGAAGGCGATCGGGCAGGACCCGCTGGTCGTCGACTGCCGGTTCGGGCAGGGGACCGAGCTCGCGACGAAGATGTTCCAGGCCTGCCGCGGGCTGGTCCGTGACGGAGTGATCGGGCCGAAGACCTGGCCGGAGCTGGAGAAGCTGGCGGTGACGCCGCTGCCCGGGCCGACGCCCACACCCACGCCTACCCCGACACCCGCACCCACACCCACACCGACGCCGACCCCGACCCCGACCCCGACCCCGACTCCCACGCCCGCCCCTGCCGTGCGGGTCCGCGAGGACGTCTGGACGCTGAGCGCCACGAACGTGTGGCACCCGACGATCCTCTGGTACGCCCGCGCGGTCGCCGCGCTCCAGGCCCGCGATTCGGGGAGCTTCCCCGATCCACGGTGCTGGCGGCACCTGGCCGAGACCCACGGGACCGACATCTCGCGGTCCGCCTGGCCGTCCGGGGCGCGCTGGAACACGTGCGAGCACGAGAGCTGGCACTTCCTGCCGTGGCATCGCGTGTATCTCTACCACTTCGAGCGCATCGTCCGCGACGAGATCGTGCGGCTCGGTGGCCCGAACGGCTGGGCGCTACCGTTCTGGAACTACAGCGACGCCAGCCGTCCCGACGTCCGGAAGCTTCCACCGGCGTTCCTCGCCGCGCGGACGCCCGACAACGTCGACAACCCCCTGATGGTCCGCCTGCGCAGCGAGTCGATCAGACGCGGGGATCCTATGGACCCTCGGGACGTCGCCGTGAAGGGCGCGATGGATCAGACGTCGTTCAGCGACCGGTTCCTCCCGGCGTTCGGGGGGCGGACGGCGCCGGTGGGGACCCATGAGAATGGGCCCGGTGCGGGAACGCTCGAGGCGACGCCGCACGGAGACGTGCACGTCGCGGTCGGCGGCCGGGTCCCGCTGGGTCTGATGTCACGCTTCGAGACGGCAGGGCAGGACCCCGTGTTCTGGCTGCACCACGCGAACATCGACCGGCTGTGGGAGGTGTGGTTGCGACAGCCCCGCCGCCGCAACCCGCGGGAGCGGCAGTGGCGAGACGCTCGATGGGTCTTTGGAACCGGCGGGACGACGACATCGATGACGACCGAGCAGGTGATCGACCCTCGTCGGCCACCGCTGGGCTATCGCTACTCCGACATGCCCGAGAGGGGCGCCCGGGAGGCGTTCGGCGAGCCGACGGGCGAGGGGGAAGAGTTCGGAGAGGAGGAGACGCGTCCTCCTGAGCTGGTCGGAGCATCGAGCGGCCCGGTGCCGATCCGGTCCGGCCCGTCCTCGGTGCCGATCGACGTCAGCGCGCCGCGTGGTCCGCTCGCGCGCCTCGTCGACGAGGCCGGCACGGTGCCGCCCGGCTCCCGGGTCTTCCTCCGGCTCGAGAACATCACCGCGACCCGGCTCAGCGCGGGTCCCGTCCTCGTCCACGTGAACGTGCCGGCCGGTGCCCGCGCGACGGAGTTCCCTGATCGTGAGGTCGGTCAGCTGCCGATGTTCGGTGTCATCGAGGCATCGCGGCGAAGCGATACCCACAGCGGCAGCGGCAAGAACGCGACGTTCGAGATCACGAAGATCGTGAAGGCGTTGTCCGCAGCCGGTCAGTGGGACCCCAAGAAGCTGACCGTGGCGTTCACGCCCTTGCCCGACAAGTCGGGCCGCACGGAGGAAGGTGACATCTCGGTCGGCCGCGTGAGCCTCTTCTACTCATGAGCACGGCCGGCCTCGTTGTACGGACGCACTGGTACCACCCCGAGTGGTGTGCCGTGGCGCTCGCTGCCGCGGCATGGGCATCGCTGCTTGCCGTCGGGCTGGGCGAGCCAGGCCACTTCTTCGGGTCGGGTGAGGTCCACCCTCCGCTGCACGCGCTGTCGCACGCGGCGGTGATGTCGACGGCGATGATGGTGCCGTTCGTCCTGCCGCAGGTCGCCCATGTCGCGCACACCAGCCTCTGGCCGCGGCGCTACCGGGCCGCGGGCGCCTATCTCGTCGGCTACCTCGCGGTGTGGACGGTCGTCGCTGCCGTCACGATCACGCTCGGGGGACTCCTGGTCATCGCGATCGGGTGGCGCCCCGCGATCGTGGTCGGCTTCGCGGTCGCGGTGGTGGCGTACGTCGCTCCGGGCCGCCAACGCCTCGTGCGCCAGTGCGCCATGACGAGGCCGCTCGCGCCGCGTGGGTGGCGCGCTGATCGTGACTGCGCCCGCTATGGCATGGCGACCGCGAGGCGGTGCGTCGCGACGTGCTGGGTGCTCATGACGGCGGTGATGATCGGGCACGGACTCGTCGTGATGGCCCTTGCCACTGTGCTCGGCGTGGTCGAGCGCCGACGCGGCGGCAACGTCTCACGAGCGGACGGCGCGCTCGTCGTGGTCGGTCTGGGGCTGCTCTCGCTCGCGCTCTCGTACGGGGTGGTCGGCGGCGAGGCGCCGTTGCCCGGGCACCCCGCCGAGCACCAGCACTGAGCGGCCGGGATCGTCAGCGCAGGCTCTCGGGCGACAGCTCCGCAGCGAGGACAGAGGCCTGGTAGGCCGTCAGGATGACCTCGGGAGTGCCCGGTCCGCCGGGAAAGACCAGCGCGAAGGTGGGCTCGCCGGTCTCAGGATCGACGCCGCTGAGGCTCAGGAAGACCTCCTCGCCGAACGACCGGCAGGGAGCGCCGACCTCGTGGGGTATCGCGCAGAACCGGACGCAGGTCGGGTATGGCCAGTCAGGACCCGCGCTGCTCGGCGGAAGGTGCGCGGCGCGCTTGCCGTACGTGACCCCTCCCGGGCTCACGGTCGCAGGGTCGTCGCTCATGCGGACCAGGATGGCGGTTGTCCGGGTCAGTGGTCCAGTGCGTGTGTCTCCAGTGGTGGATCATGCGGCCTACCATCGACCGGTGCCCCCGATGCCTGCCGCCGAGATCGACGTCACCGTGCCGCTCGTGCGAGGCCTCCTTGAGGCCCAGCATCCCGACCTCGCGGCCCTCCCGCTGAGGGTCGTCGCGAACGGCTGGGACAACGTGGTGCTGCGGCTCGGTGACACGCTGGCGCTCCGGATGCCGCGCCGTGCGCTCGCAGCCGCCCTCGTCCGCCACGAGCAGGAGTGGTTGCCGGTCCTCGCGCCGCACCTCCCGGCCCGCGTCCCCGCGCCCGTACGCACCGGGAAGCCGAGTGACGGCACCCGCGGGCCGGCGTACCCGTGGGCGTGGAGCATCGTGCCGTGGTTCCCCGGGCAGGCGGTGGGAGACCTGACCCTCGGCGAGCGCGGAGGACTGATGGAGCCGCTCGCCGCGTTCGTGGTCGCGCTGCACCGTCCGGCTCCTGCCGAGGCGCCCGCGAGCGCGTACCGGGGAGTGCCGCTCTCTGCGCGCGACGACGGCATGCGCGAACGGCTCGCGACCGGCCACGTGCCGTACGCCGACGTGCTCCTCGCCCTCTGGGACCGGCTCCTGCCGACGCCGCCCTGGGACGGGCCCGCGCTGTGGGTCCACGGCGACCTGCACCCGGCGAACCTGCTGGCCGCGCCGTCCGCGGACGGGTCGCCCACGCTCTCCGCGGTGATCGACTTCGGCGACGTCACGTCCGGCGACCCCGCCAGTGACCTCGCGACGGCGTGGCTGACGTTCGGGCCGCGGGACCGGGCGGTGTTCCGCCGGCGCGTGTCGGAGGCAGGCTACGCCGACGACGCGACCTGGGACCGTGCTCTCGCATGGGCAGCGTTGTTCGGGACCCTGCTTGTCACCTCGTCCGACGATGCCCCGATGCTGCGCGCGATCGGCGAGCACACGCTCGCGCAGGTGCTCGCCGACGCCTGAGCGCCCTCGACGTCGGCGGCGTCGACGTGGTCTGCTGTGAACCATCCGGCCCCCCAGGACGTGGTAGAGGGCGGAGGTGTCATGTCCGAGAGCCCCGACGCGGTGATGGAGCGGCTCCACGACGCCCATGCGGAGGCGCTGTGGCGGTTCTGCCTGCGTCTGACCGGGTACGACCGGGCACGGTCGGAGGATGTCGTCCAGGAGACCCTGCTCCGCGCCTGGCGTGCAGCGCCGACGCTCGAGCGCTCTCAGGGCTCGGTGCGCGCGTGGCTGTTCACCGTGGCGCGCAACATCGTCATCGACGACTGGAGGGCGAGGAAAGTGCGAGGTGAGGTCGTCGTCGCGGACGTGCCCGACGCCGGCGAGTCGGATCGTACGGACCAGCTCTTGACCTCCTGGATGGTCGCCGATGCGCTGACACAGCTGTCGGACGAGCACCGCGCCGTCCTTGTGGAGTGCTACTTCCGGGGCGCGTCGGTCGCCGATGCCGCCACGCGCCTCGGGGTGCCGACCGGGACCGTGAAGTCGCGCACGCACTACGCTCTGCGGGCCTTGCGCCTCGCGCTCGAAGAGAGAGGGGTGACGGCATGACGTGTCCCTACGAGCATCTCGACGGTGCGTACGTCCTGGGATCGCTGTCCACCGCGGACCGGCTCGAGTTTGAGAACCACCTCGCGGGGTGCGAGGCGTGCCAGCAGGCGGTCCAGGAGCTCGCCGGACTTCCCGGGCTGCTGTCGAAGGTGCCCGTCGACGTCTGGGACCCGCCCGAGACGGACGAGCCCTTGCCCGAGAGCCTGCGGCCGACCGTCCTGGCGCTCGCCGCACGGCAGCGGCAGCGGCGTCGGTGGGTGAGCGTCGGCATCGCCGCAGCCGCTGCGGTCGCGGTGGTGGCCGGCGGCTTCGCGGCCGGGGCGCAGTGGGGGAGCCGCGACGAGCCCGCTGCGCAGAACCCCCCGACGAGCCAGCCCACCACCGAGCCGACGAGCCAGCCCACCACCGAGCCGACGGGCACGCCGATGGTGCCGGCCGAGGAGGAGACCTCGATGACGGCGCAGCTCGCGCTGAGCACCGTCGCGTGGGGGACGAAGCTGGCGCTCACCTGCAGCTATCCGACGGCAGGACCGTACGAGGGCGAGTACGGCGGTGCGGCGACGTACGCACTGGTCGTCCTCACCCGCGACGGACAGGAAGAGCATGTGGCGACGTGGCGGGGGCTGCCGGGCAAGACGATGCACCTGACGGCAGCCACCGCGACGCCGCGTGCCGACATCGCGTCAGTGGAGGTGCGCGACGCCGACGGATCCGCCGTGCTGCGTACCCCCGCGTGAGAGGTAGCCCTCGCGTGAGGCGGCGGCGACGGCGAGGATCACGGCGAGCACCTCGCTGATCGCGGCCACCCATGCGTACCAGCTCCAGCCGGTCTCGACGCCGAACAGGCCGACCGTCGCAGAGATCAGGAACGCCACGAGCGTCGCGAGGCCGAAGCCGGCGGTGAGGAACAGCGGGATCCAGTGCTTCCAGGTCACGAGCAGGACGGCGATCACGACACCGGCGACGACGTTGACGACGAACAGGCCGCCGACCGTCCCTTGGTCCTTGACGCCGTCCAGCCACAACCACAGGTGGACGACTGCGGAGACGAGCACGGTGAGTGCTGCGACGATGCGAATGTTCATGACGGGTTCCTTCCCTCGAGGCTGAATGTTCTGAGGAACGTGTTGCGGAAGCGGTCCATCGGCCAGACGGGCGCGTCCGGAGCGGGGAGAAGCCCGGGCCGCCAGTCCCACCCCGTGATCGCGCGGAGGACCTGGGGGTCCTGCGCGATCACGGAGACCGGGACGTCGCGCCCGGGGTCGCGGCCGCTCACGGAGCGGTGCGGCTGGTGGTCCCCGAGAGCGATGACCACCAGATTCGGGTCGCGGTAGTGGTCCAGGTAGGAGACGAGCGCCTGCCAGCTGTAGACGATCGAGCGGCCGTAGAGCTCTCGGACCCGGTCGGGATCACCGACGGCCTGGCGGGGTGACAGGCCCTGGGACGGCATGTCGTCGAAGACCGAGCCGTCGCCGACCTCGTCCCAGCCGACCATGCGGGGGAGCGGGGTCCACGGGTGGTGGCTGGAGACGAGATCGATCTCCGCCATCACCGGTCGGCGATCCTTGCCTGCCAGCTCGAGGCGGTGCAGCGCGGCGAGCACGTACTGGTCGGGCATCGTCGCGTAGCTGAATGCGGGGCCGCGATAGCCCACGTCCGCTGCGCCGTACAGCCGGTCGACGCCGTAGAAGCGCGCGCCCTGCGGCCACGGCCGCGTCGTGGCAGGTGCGTCGAGCACCGTGCGCCATCCGGCGCGGCCGAACGCCGCGCTGAGCGTGAGGCGCCGCGTGCTCAACAGCTGGTCGTAGCGCTGCTGGCTGTCGACCCAGAGCCCGGACTGCATCGTGGCGTGGGCCAGCCAGCTCCCTCCGCCGAAGGTCGGCGAGGTGAGGTACGCGCTGCGCGTCGCATACCCGGCCGCCGTGAGGCGCTGTGTCCCCCGGACCAGCGCCGAGGACACCGCCGGCGAGAAGTGGGAGCCCTCGACGGCGACGCGGCCGTAGCTCTCGACGAAGACGAGGAGCACGTCCTTGCCGCGCAGGGCGGTCAGCAGCCGGTCGGGTGGGACGTTCGCGTACGAATCGTGGCGGATCGCCGCACCGAACGCCTTGCGGTCAGCGAGGTCCGCGCGCAGGCGCGTGACCTGGTCGTACGCGGCCGTGGTCGTCGAGGCGGTCGCGACACCGGCGCCGCCGGGGATCCGCGCACCCGTCACGGTCGCGCCCACCCAGAGCAGCGCCATGAGCGCAGCGACACCGAGCGCCAGCGCTCGCCGTCCGCGGGCCACGCGGGCCAGGCGCAGCAGGCTCCACGGCAGCGTCACCGCGAGCGCGACGACGGCCAGCACGAGTGCGGCGACGGCGCCCACCGCCGCGGCTCTGCCGATCGAGTCCACGAGCACGCCGAAGCCGGGCCCGAGGTAGTAGCCGTCGTTGAGCAGGTCGAACGGGCGGTCGAAGACGCCCCAGAACACCCCTTCGAGGACCTTGAGCAGGACCACGACAGCGATCACGAGCCCAGCGCCGACCGCGGCTGCTCGGGCGGCGCGGGGCGGGACCAGCACCGCCAACCCCAGGAGCACCGCCCCCTCCAGCGGGACGCGCAGCAGGCTCGCGGCAGACAGATCGGTCGCGCGGTCGGGAAGGACGAGCGCGGCCCAGACGACGAGGGCTGCCGCCGCCGTCGCTGCCGGTGCGACGACTGCCGGCGCGGGACGGGCCGTACGACCGCGGGCGCGGTGCCGCCACAGCCAGCGCACCTGCCACCCGAACGACTCGGAGAGAAGAGCGAGCGCCGCGACCAGCACGCCGAGCGCGACCGTACGGGGCAGCACTCCCGCGACGACGACGGTGAGGGCGACGCCTTGGACAGACGCCACGACCTTCGCCCACGGGCGTACGGGGGTCGGCTCACGCAGCCAGGGGAGGACGGCCGCCGCGGCCAGCAGGAGGTAGCGCGCCGCCCCGATCACCAGGACCCAGGCAACGGACCAGCCGAGGGACCGGACGACGGCCACGCTCAGCACGAGGACGAGCAGCGCATCGACCTCCATGTCGAACCGGGCGCCGAGGGTGCTCACGGTGCCGGTACGGCGCGCGACGCGGCCGTCGACGAGATCGAGCACGAGGGCGAGTGCCGCGAGGCTGACGAGAACGACGAGGGCGCGACCCCGCAGATCCGTACCGACGGCGAGCGCGGCCACCGCCACGGTGAGGGCCGAGCGGGATAGCGTGACCGCGTTCGCGGACCCGAACCGCCGCGTCCGCGTCCGTACGAGAGCGCGGCCCAGCAGGACGGCGACCCCGACCGCCAGGACGCCGCCGCCGACCCAGCCCACCTCGCTGAGCCCGACCCGCAGGTCGAGCAGCACGACCATCAGCAGCGATGCGGTCAGGCCGACCCACGGCCAACGTTGAACCTCCGGCACGGCTCCTCCGTGTTCCTCGGTACATGACCAGAAACGGTCGCGGTGACGGATCGGTTCAATCGGGCGGTGTCCAGCAGGGCAAGGGAGGTTCCCTCCGGTGACGAAGCAGGCGCAGGCGTTCTGGGTGCGCAAGCCCGGTGTCGGAGAGCTGCGCGACGCCCGCCTGCGCGAGCCTGGAGCCGACGAGGTCCTCGTGCGTACGCTGCGCTCGGGCATCAGCCGGGGCACCGAGGCCTTGGTGTTCGGGGGACGGGTCCCGCCCGATCAGTACGCGACCATGCGCGCCCCCTTCCAGGAGGGCGAGCTCCCCGGCCCCGTGAAGTACGGCTACCTGAACGTCGGCGTCGTCGAGCGCGGGCCCAGCGAGCTGCAAGACCGGACGGTCTTCTGCCTGTACCCGCACCAGACCGCGTATGTCGCGCCCGCTGCGGCCGTCGCCGTCGTCCCCGAGGGCGTGCCGCCGCAGCGGGCCGTCCTCGCCGGGACGGTGGAGACGGCGGTGAACGCCCTCTGGGACGCGCGCCCGCTCATGGGGGACCGGATCGCTGTCGTGGGCGCCGGGATGGTCGGGTGCTGCGTCGCTCGACTCCTCGCCCGCATCCCGGGCGTCGAGGTCACGCTCGTCGACACCGTTGCGGACCGGGCGTCGACGGCCTCGGCGCTGGGAGCAGGGTTCGCGGCACCGGACGCGGCGGGCGGCGGGTACGACCTCGTCCTCCATGCGAGTGCCACCGCCGCTGGACTCCAGTGCGCTCTCGACCTCCTTGCGACGGACGGCACCGTCGTCGACCTCAGCTGGTACGGCGACACACCCGTCGAGCTGCGTCTCGGCGGCGCTTTCCACTCCCGACGGCTGAGCATCCGCTCCAGCCAGGTCGGAACGGTCTCACCCGCGCGCGCCCACCGGCGCTCGACGCGGGATCGTCTCCGCCTTGCCCTCGAGCTGCTGCACGACGACGCGTTCGACGTGCTGCTGACGGGCCGCTCGCGGTTCGAGGACTTGCCGGTGACGATGGCGCGCCTGGTCTCCGGGGCAGGCGCGCCGTTGTGCCACGTCATCGAGTACGCCGGCGTCGATCGCGCGAGCGTCGACCACATCGGCGGCGCGTGATGTTCGCCGTGACGGTCAGTGACCACGTCATGGTCGCCCACAGCCTGCGCGGGGTGGTGTTCGGTCCCGCCCAGCGGCTGCACGGCGCGACCTATGTCGTCGAGGCGACCTTTCGTGCCGCGACGCTCGACGACGACGGGGTGGTCGTGGACCTCGGTCGTGCCGCCGAGGTGCTGCACGCGGCGCTCGCGGCGCTGAATTACCGCAACCTGGACGACGAGCCGGAGCTCGCCGGGACCAACACGACCACGGAGGTCCTGGCCCGGCTGCTCGCCGACCGGCTGGCGCTGCAGGTCGCGGACGGTGCGCTCGGCCGCCCCGGGGCGGACCTCGACGGGCTCGTCGTGACCCTGCGCGAGTCGCCGACCGCGTGGGCCACGTACGAGCGAGGGCTGGACGTGCCATGACCGTCGTCCACCTCGTCGTCCCCGACGGTATCGACGACCCGCACCGACCGAGCGGGGGGAACGTGTACGACCGTCGGCTGGCGGGCGCGCTCGAGGCCGGCGGGTGGTCGCTGCGCGAGCATCCGGTGCGAGCACCGCTCGGCGAGGTCCTCGCGTCGATCCCGGACGGGAGTCTCGTGCTCACCGACGGGCTCGTCACGCGGGGGGCCGGTGCCGTCGTCGGCGCGAACGCCAGCCGTCTGCACGTGGTGGTGCTGCTGCACGAGCCGATCGGGCCGGACGGCGACGAGCGCGCGGTGCTCGCGTCCGCTGCCGCCGTGGTGACGACGAGCCAGTGGACGGCCGACCGGATCACCAACGTGTACGGACTCGCTCCCCAGCACCTCCACGTGGCGTGGCCGGGGGTCGACGAGTCGCTTGCGCATCGGGGGACGGAGGACGGGGGCCGCCTCCTGTGCGTCGGTGCGGTCTCGGCGGCCAAGGGCCAGCACGATCTCGTCGATGCGCTCGGGTCGTTGACGGACCTGGCGTGGGGGTGCCGCATGGTCGGCTCGCGGGATGTGGAGCCTCCGTACAGCCGAGCGGTCATGCGCCGCAGCGGCGAGCTCGGGCTCGGCGGGCGTGTGACCTGGACCGGACCGCTCAGAGGTGACCGGCTCGCCGCCGAGTACGCCTCCGCCGATCTGCTCGTCCTGCCCTCGCGCGCCGAGTCGTACGGGATGGTGGTCACCGAGGCGCTCGCCCGCGCGGTGCCGGTGGTCGCGGCTTCGGTCGGTGGCGTCGAGGAGGCACTCGGATGCACGGCGGACGGAGCGGCGCCGGGCCTGGTCGTCGACGCGGCCAACCCGGTGGCGCTCGCCCACGCACTCCGGAGCTGGCTGACCGACGTCGGCCTGCGCACGTGGCTGCGGCGGCACGCGCGGGCACGGCGGGACACGCTCTCGACGTGGGACGCGACCGCGGAGACCGTCTCCACCGTCCTCGAGGGCGTTCAGCGCCGAGGGGCGGTGCCGTCGTGAGGCGGGCGGCGCTCATCCTCAAGCCCCTCGTCCCGGCGGCGGTCCTCGTCGTGGTCGTCGCCCACGTCGGTACGGTCCCTTTCCTCGACGGCTTCCGCGCCACGACGCAGTCGTCGGCGGCGCTTGCCGGGGTGTTCGCCGCGCTCGTCCTCACGGCGCTGAGCACGGTCTGCGCCGCGCGGCGCTGGCAGGTCGTGTCGCGTGAGCTCGGGGCCTCGATCCGTCTCAAGGACGCCGTGGTCGCGTACTACCGCTCCCAGATCCTCAACGTGACCCTTCCGCTCGGGGTCGCGGGCGACGTCCATCGAGGGCTCGTCCACGGCCGCGACACCGACGACACCGCTCGTGGCCTTCGTACCGTCGCGTGGGAGCGGTTCGCGGGGCAGGCCGTGTGCGTCGTGGTCGCGGCCGGCGTGCTCGTGGCGGTGCCGTCCCCGCTGCGGTCGGCACTCGGGGCCGTTCTCGCCGTCGGCGCGGCCGCGGTCTGTGCGGTGCTCGTGGTCGTCGCTGCACTGCCTGGCTCCTGGCGCGGCGTGCTCGCCGGCGACGTACGCCGGGTGTTGCACCGTCCGTCGCCCACCGTGCAGCTCGTCGGGCTGTCGGTCCTCGCCTTCTGCGGGCACGTGGCCGTCTTCCTCGTCGCCGTCCGGATCGCCGCGCCGCAGGTCGCCGCGACGGACGCGCTGCCGGCCGCCCTTCTCGTCCTGCTCGCCGCGTCCGTCCCGATGAGTCTCGCGGGTTGGGGTCCCCGCGAGGGCGTCGCCGCCTGGGCGTTCGCGGCGGGCGGGCTCGGCGCGAGCCAAGGGGTCGAGGTCTCCGTCGTATACGGGCTGCTGGCGCTCGTCGCGACGGCTCCCGGGATCGCCGTCCTCCTCAGCGATGCACGCGGGCGGATCCGCCCGGGCCCTTCTCCGATGACGGGAGCGGTGCGATGAACGAGGTCCCGTACACGATCCTGTCGTGCGCAATCACGCTCGACGGCTACCTCGACGACGCAGGGGAGCACCCGCTGCACCTGTCCGGACCGGCGGACGTGGACCGTGTCGACGGCATCCGCGCCGAGAGCGACGCGATCCTCGTCGGCGCGGCCACCGTACGCAACGACGACCCGCGCCTGCTCGTCCGCGCGCGGGAGAGGATCGACGGTCGCCGTCGACGGGGAGCCACCGACTCACCGAAGAAGGTCACCGTGAGCGGGCATGTCAAGCTCGATCCGGCCAGCGCGTTCTTCACCACCGGCGACGTCGAGAAGCTCGTCTACTGCCCGAGCCTGCGGGTCGACGAGGGACGCCAGGCGTTCGGCGACCTCGCCACCGTCGTCGACGGCGGCGAACCGGTCACGATGCGCCACGTCGCGGAGGACCTGTACGAGCGGGGGGTGCGGCGGCTGATGGTCGAGGGCGGCGCGACCGTCCACACGCAGTTCCTCACCGAGGGGATCGCCGATGAGCTCCAGCTGGTCGTCGCCCCCTTCTTCCTCGGTGACCCACGGGCACGACGCTGGGTCGACGAAGGGGACTACCCCTGGGGCAACGAGCATCGTGCACGCCTGGTGGAGACGAGGACGCTCGACGACGTCGTGCTCGTCCGCTACGCCTTGTCCGAGCGGGGTGAGGCGGCGTGAGCGGCAGGCCCCCGCCCGCGGGCGTCCGCGCACGCGTCCCGGTCCCGCTGGCGCTCCCGGAGGGCACGACCGTACGCGGCCGCCTGGTGACCTTCGAAGGCCTCGTCGACGGACGCGAGCACCTCGCCGTCGAGCTGGGTGACCCCGACCGCGAGCCACCTCTCGTACGCCTGCACAGCGAGTGCCTGACCGGCGACGTGCTCGGGAGCGAACGGTGCGACTGCGGCGCGCAGCTCGCGGAGGCGCTCGCGCAGATCTCCGCTGCCGGGGGAGTGCTGCTCTACCTGCGGCAGGAAGGCAGGGGGATCGGGCTCTACGCGAAGCTCGACGCGTACCTCCTGCAGGACGCCGGCCTCGACACGTACGACGCGAACGTCGCGCTGGGCTTCGGCGCGGACGAACGCGACTACACGGTCGCCGCGCAGATGCTCGGTGCGCTCGGTCGTACGTCCGTGCGCCTGCTGACCAACAACCCGGACAAGGCGGACCAGCTCGTACGGCTCGGGATCGACGTGGTCGCGTGCGTCCCGACCGGGGTGCACCGGCGAGACGCGAACGTGCGCTACCTCGAGGCGAAGGCCCGCCGCGCCGCGCACACGATCGAGGTGGCGGGCTGATCGTGCCGTACCCCTGTGGTCGACGTCATGGCGCCCCACGTGTGCGGCGTGCAAACCTGCCGAGGTGAACCGGTCTCAGCGCCTCCCGTGTGCGCTCGGCCTCGTACGACCTCGTGTTCTCCGACGGACGGATGGAGCGGGTCAGGCTCCGCATGCCCGCGACGGTCGTCGCCTCGAGGCTCCTCGACCCGACGTACGACGAGATCGACTCGTTGTCGGACGACCTCATGACGCTCTTCCCGTACGAGGCACGCGAGGGGTCGGGCTCGACGGACGCAGACGTCCAGGACTGGGTCAGCCGCGCACGTCCCCTCTGGCAGGCGGGGGTCACGCACGGGCCGTGAGGCGGGTGGGCTGCCTACACAGTCGGGGTCGGCTCGGCGGCGGTCTCGCCGCAGGCGGCGCAGAGCGTCCGGTACCAGTGGTCGCTGGCACTGCGCCGTCCTGGCGCTCCACAGCTCTCGCAGGTCCTCGAGGAGCGCTTCTCCGCCGAGGCGATCAGCGCGCGGAACTCGTCATCGACGGCGCGGTGATCCTCGCAAGGCTCGGCGTAGTAGCGCAGCGACCCGTACTTCTGCTTGACCTGCCGCAACTCGTACTCCGGGCACACGGCGGCGAGATCGGCGTCGAGCGCGGCGAGCAGCGGGAACCAGCCGCGGTCGCAGTCGATCCACTGCCCCCATCCGTCCGGGAAGCGCTGGAGCAGGGAGCTGAGGGCGTCTTCGGGGAGGTGGCCGCCGTCATCCATGCGCTCGATTGTGGGCCACTGCCGCCGGAAACAGAAAGAGCCCCTCGAAGGGGCTCTGTCCTGCGTACTGCTGAGTGGGCGATACTGGGTTTGAACCAGTGACCTCTTCCGTGTCAGGGAAGCGCGCTACCGCTGCGCCAATCGCCCGTGAGCCCGAGGGACTCGTCAGGAGCGTGAGCCCCATCGAGGTGGAGACGGGATTTGAACCCGTGTAAACGGATTTGCAGTCCGTTGCCTCGCCTCTCGGCCACTCCACCGGACATCTACGATGTCTGAGAAGGGGCCCTGGGACCCACTCCGAGCGGACGACGGGATTCGAACCCGCGACCCTCACCTTGGCAAGGTGATGCTCTACCACTGAGCCACGTCCGCGCTTTCCGGGCTTCCCCGGTGCGAGAGAAACATTAGCGGATGGGGTGAGGGCGTCCAAACGGGGGGTACCCCCCCGGCGCGTTAACGTGGTCACATGCGCGCGTGGATCAACGGAAGAACACTGGAATCACCGGACCAGCCAGCCCTCGGAGTCCTCGATCACGGGCTCGTCGTCGGCGACGGAGTCTTCGAGACCGTGAAGGTGGTCGACGGTCAGCCGTTCGCCCTCACGCGACATCTCGAACGACTCGCACGCTCGGCGGCCGGTCTCGGGATCGGCGAGCCTGACCTCGACCTCGTACGGGCGGGGGTGGAGGCGACCGTCGAAGGGCAGGAGCTGCCGTTCGGCCGCATCCGCATCACGATCACGTCCGGGCCGGGCCCGCTCGGCTCGCCGCGCGGGAACCAGGGGCAGACCCTCGTGGTCGTCACCGAGCCTGCAGCCCGCCCCGAGCCGACGACCGCGATCGCGACCGTGCCGTGGGTACGCAACGAGCGCGGGGCACTCAGCGGCCTTAAGACGACCTCGTACGCGGAGAACGCGCTCATGGTCGAGTACGCCCTCCGACAGGGCGCGTCGGAGGCGGTGATGGCCAACACAGCCGGTCTGCTGTGTGAGGGCACGGGCTCCTGCATCTTCTACGTGCTCGACGGACAGCTCGTGACCCCGACGCTGGAGTCGGGCTGCCTCGCGGGAGTCACTCGGGCACTTGTCCTCGAGTGGTGCCGCGACGAGATCGACGTGGTGGAGCGCGACGAGCCGATCGAGGCGCTGCAGCGGGCGGAGGAGATCTTCCTCGCCGGGACGACACGCGACGTCCAGGGCATCCACCGCGTCGACGACCGGGCTCTGGTCGCCCCCGGCCCGGTCACGACGCTGGCTGCGTCGATCTTTGCGCAGCGCTCGAAGGAGCAGGTCGACCCGTGACGCGGGCGCCGAGCGAGCCGAGCGAAGGGTCGCCAAGGGTGTCGGTGTAGGCCGCCGAACCACCAGACCGAGTCGAACAGGTCCAGCCGGTTGCCGAGCGTGTCGGTGAGCCAGGGGAGGGTGACGAGCCACCACCACAGCAGCGGGATGATGACAGCCCCGAGCGGGTAGGCCACCGCGCGGAAGCCCATCGCCGTGCCCCGAAGGTTGCCCAGATCGGGGTAGGTGACGGCGACGACGAGGAGGACGAGGAGGAGGAGCTTGGCGGCGACGTCGAGCGTCGCCACGAGCGGGCGCGGCGACCTCGACCCGGTTTACGGAGTGGTCGTGCGCGTACGCTATTCTCTGTGAAGTCCCGGCTGAGACGGGACGGCACAGCGGGCGATTGGCGCAGTGGTAGCGCGCTTCGTTCACACCGAAGAGGTCACTGGTTCGAACCCAGTATCGCCCACCGCATTCGAAACCGCCTCTGACCTGCGGAAACGCCGGTCGGAGGCGATTTTCATTTCCGGCCTCGTGGTCTATACGTGGTCTTGAGACCCGCTTCACCAGCCGACCGTGGGGATCCGTCGGAGCGATGCTTCGAGGTCGTCCAGGCGGATCATAATGTGACGAGATCCACACTGGTAGGCGGGGATGGTGCCGTCGCTGATTCGTCGACGGATGGTCTTCGTCGAGACCGACATGACCTCGGCGGCTTCGGTGATGCTCAGGTAGGTCGGCAGGTTCTTCGCGTGCTGCATGGTTTTCTCCTTTTCGTGGCCGCCGCTGGGCAGTGCTGGATGGCCCGTGGGTTGCGCTGTCATGTGCTGGGAGGTGTGCCGGGCAATCCGAATGCCCGTACTCGTGCCCCGCTTGGTGCTTCCAAGCGGCAGGCTGACGGTGCGGCGCGCAACAGCCGAAGTCTGTCGGCGCTCTTCGATAGCGTTGTCCCTGTGATTCAGGGAATTGAGGCTGCGGTGCGAGCGGTGCTCGGCTTCGAGCGGCAGGGATAGGCGGCTGCGGTGGAAGTGCGCCTCCTCTCGGGCTCGGGTGCCGCCTTCGCGTTGATTGCGGTTCCCGACCTGTCAAGGGCAGTCGACGATGGAGTCCGCCTCATGGATGTCGAGCTTCTGTCACCTGATCGGCTTGTCCGGTATCTCAACCGGCCCGTGCCGCGTCGGTTCTTCGAGCAGCTTGCTGAGGCGTGGATGAGTTGCGCGCAGGACGCTCACCCGGAGCAGTCAGTGGCGACGGTCGAGGATGTGGAGGCGGGCCTCGCGTTCGCGGTCACCGCCTCGACGCCGTTCACTGTTGCAATCGAAGTGATCATCGTCCCCGACCTTGAGGACGACGTGGTAGAGCACGACGGTCTTGACATCGAGGTCGCTCGCGCGTCCCTGATCGGTGCGGCGCATACGCTCCACGATTGGTTGGCATGAGTTACCTCGGTACGTTGCTGGACGTCGAAGAGGGGCGCGGCTCACGGGCATCACGCTTCAGCCGTTCGCGTACGAGATCACTGACGTCGATGGGTTCGCCGTCGTGCACATCGTGAGGCTTCGCGGCGCGCATGACGCTGACGCGACCGCGAGCGCGGTCGCAGCATTCCTCCCGACCGCTATTGCCTCCCTCCATGGCGTCGAGCCGGACGGCGGGAGCTGGATTGCGGAGTTCCAGTACGCGCCGGCGGGTTTCGGTGTCCAGCCCGCGGAGGAGACAGCAGCGGCTGCCATCGTCCGTGCCCTCGCACTCACGGGTGTCAGTGCCGATGATGTGTCGATGGTTCCGTTCACGGCGGGCGAGCTTCGCGAGCCATACGAGTCGGCCGGATCCTCCGACGTGTCCGACTGGAGTGTGCCCGACCTCATGATCGGCCTCATCGTCGACCTGACCAACGCCAACCTTTCCGAGGTTGTCGAGTCGGCCACGGATCGCGCACTGTCGGGCGATGCGCTGGCCGAGCACAGGCAGCAGACCCTGCGCGCCGTGCTCCATGGCTGGGCGGCGACGTACGAGGGACCAGAAGATGGTTGAGAGTCGGAAGGCGCGGTTCTCGTGGGACTGCGTCGATGAGCGACTGATCCGCAAGTTGCTCCGAGCCGCCTATGACGCCCATCATCAGGCCGAAGACGCTGGCGCGGTCGCGTCCCTATCGCCCGAGCAGCTCCGGCGGAGCGCCGGGCACGTGCTAGGTCGGCCGCCGAAGCTTGGTCTGCGACGCAAACTCACTGACACCCTTCGCGACGGCTGGCTTCCGAAGGCAAGTGCTGAGGAGCTGGCGCGACTCACCGGCATGGTCAACCGCTTCGATTCGCTGACGACACGGGAGCAGCGCATCGAGTTTCTGCGCACGCGCAACCGCACCGACGCGTTCGTCGCAAACCTCTGGTCGGCCTTCATCGCCGCCCAAAAAGAATCGGTCGTAGCCGTAGGACCCCAGGGGGGCGCGCCGACGCACGCGCGCGTGTCCGCGGTTGAGTTGGTTGGCGAGGGGGCCACGGGGCGCCACACTGCGTACGCTCACCAGACTGAAGCCTGGGAGAATCTCGATCGGCTTCGCGGCGCTGGTGGACAGCGCTCGGGGCTGATCGTGATCCCCACCGGTGGCGGCAAGACGTGCATGCCGGGCACCTGCCACGGGCGCTGGTTGCGATCGGGTGGGTGGAGGAAGTAGGCGTGCATGCCGCCAGAGGGGGTTCGAACCAGCCAGGCCCAGTGGCGGACGAACCCGGCCTGATGGGCGCGTTCGAACGCTGCGTACCCGGTGCCGTTCGAGTGGACGTCGACGTCGACTACGTCGATGCCACCGGCCGCTCCCGTGGGGACGCCGATGTTGGCGTCGGGGGAGCGGCGCCACCAGTCACGGATAGTCGCCGAGTCGGTGTTAGCTTCCTGGAAGCCGTGGCCTGTCGCCGGGCGTTTGGCGCCGTGGACGCACGGGAAGACCGGGACTCCCACACTCCCGAGGAGCCCTGCTGCCGTTGCGAGATCCGGCGCGTTCGCGACGTCGTGTAGCAGCCGTGAGTTCCATCGGGCCGCCGCAGCTCGGATTGACTGCCTGTCCATGCGTTTGACTGTCCGCCCGCAGCGCACCACTCCGCGCCCGTCCCACCTCCGCGGTGCGCCCGTTCCGCCTCCGTGATGCTGGACGGGCGGGCTGTACACCAATGTCGAGCAGAGTCTGTAGCCAGCGCGTGTTCCTCGCGATTACGGCACTCGCGTGCGGAAGCCTCTACGGTCTTTCACCATCCAGCGCAGAGCAGGTTGCTGTGCCGGTACCCAGCTCGGCGGGATGAGCCACCTCGACTTGATGGTAGGGCTCGGCGATGGCCGCGCGGCCGAAGAGGGCTCGAGCTCTGCTGCTCGAGCCCTCCCGCTCAGATCGATCTCACCGCCAACCGATCGTCACGCGGCACCTTCCATCTGAGGACGTCGTCACGCCGGGGGCAGCCGGACCCAACCAGCCCCTTTGACGCTACCGTCCTGCGATGGCTGAACCTCGGGTGAGTTGGCCACCGCGAAATCGAGCCATTGCCACTCCTCGCCGTCCCAGACAACCTCATACGTGTAGCGACTGAAACTCACCTCGTCGGTCGCATACTCTGGCGCATCGGCAGTCGTTGCGGCTACCAACTCAAGCGTGACGGATGGGGATTCACGATTCCCTGTCGCGCTCGCCCGGACAAACCCGCCTCCAGCGGGATCGTAGAACCGCTTCGTCCCAAGGTCCTGTTGCGCCCAGCGATCAGACGCGAGGAACCTCCAGAGTTCTTCCGACATATCTGGATCGCTGAGTTCACGCAACTCCTCGTCGACAACCACCTCATGCCGGGTGTCGTGCCAGTACGAAGCGAGGGCAAGGACGTACTCCGCGCCCTCGATCGGCGATGGTCCCGTAGCCCGGAGCTCGAAAAGGTCCTCGCGGTCGACGTCCTCAGGAATCGGTGCCGACTCTAGAGGGAGCCATGCGCTCGATTCGTCCAAGGGCTGGAAGCTTGGCACGAAGTCGACCGGTGGCGCTGCCCACGACGGCGCCGACGAGCTCGCGTTCGTCTCGCTGGCCCCGGCTGGTTCACGAGGAGACCCAGCGTCGCAGCCGGCGAGAATCAGGCTGGCCAGCAAGGCGACTCCGGCCGCTGCCACTTGTACCGTGCGCATCATCCACCCGCCGAGAGTTGAGAGATCAGGTTGTTGAACTCGATAGCGTACGCCGTCTGACCTGACCTATTTGGATGGAAGCTCTCTACGAGATAAGCGGCAACCTGGGCATGAATCCACTCATGGATACCTCCGACGCAGGCGTTGTGCCCAGCGAACCGGGTTACTAGGCCGTTGCCGATTGCGAAGACACCGCCACCCGCGTCGTTTGCGGCGTATGAGATGACGTTGTTGAGCCTCCTTGCGAGCCGCTGCACCATCTCGCGCTCTGGACGAGTGATCGGGATGCACGCTGCTGCCAACGAAGTTCCTGCGGGCTCAAGCAGGCCGGGATACCCACCTACGTAGATGTCCGCATATGGGGCGTCGGCCACAATCTGTCGATAGACCGCAGCCAATGTGGGGCGCATAGCGTCGATCTTCGTGTTCATCGCGCTCTCGCGACTCGTGCAATCACTGGTGATGCATCGTTTCAGCTCGTCGGAGAATCCCACGTCATTGCCGCCAACGGTCATCGTGACCACGGCAGGCCTACCTGGATGCTTGGCGAACTTCTGACGGAGGTACGTCCGCTGGTTCGCAATGCCCGCGACTACCGCGCCGGTGCACGCCCAGTTCTCACGATTCGTGACGGAGTACTGCAGAATCTTGTACGGCCAAGCCTCGCCGCTTCGGTAGCAACTGCCGTCAAAGTAGACATGGTCTTCTTCAGCACCAACCCCTGCCGAGTAGGAGTCACCTAGCCCGACGTGCACCTGCTCACCAGGTGTGCCGAGGGTCCGCTCCTTGTTACTCACCTTCCAAGCGCTATTCAAGAAGCCACGGACACCCCGCACACGCATCTCGTGCCAGCGCCCCGGATAGAGCGGCTCCCACGTCCACGTGCGGGTGTCAGAGACTGGATACGGAAGATTGGACCATGCCTCGGCGCCCGTGGTTCCGCCCATACGCGATGAAAGCAGGTAGCCAGTCGAGTTTGCGGACGCAGACCAGTCCGCCGTGATTCGCATCCCGCCATAAATGGACTCACCTGTCGACCGAGCCGCCAAACTCGCGATCGCCCCCGGTTGCGGCCCTCCAACCGTGACAGTCGATGCGGGGCCAGGGAGCCCGGTGTTCCACCCCTTGGCGGGCGCGTTGCGGAACTGGTATGTCCCTCCGGCGGCCAAGAGTTCGGCTGTCCAGCCACTGCCGCCAACAGCATACGGTAGGGGGTTCCACGGCTCGTCCGTGTCGACATTTCGGACGTGGATGTACATGCCCGTAGCACCGGTCGATGTTCTGTTCCACGACAGTGTCGCCTGTTCGCTGCCCGGCGTAAGCCCGGTCAGAGCGGGCGCTGCGACGTTCCAAGCCTTTGCCCCTGAAATGTCGGGGGTGGACGTTCCGATGCCGATCGACGCGAGGGCCTGGGACATGCGTTGGGCGATCAGAGCTTCCCCGGTCGGGTTGGGGTGAGTGCCGTCCCAAGTGTGGTCTCTGGCGTCCCACCCGGTGCGGGTGGATGCGACGACGACGCGCTCGGATGCGGTGTTGAGTTGCGTAGCCAACGTCCGGAGTCGGGAGGCGTAGTCGGCGCCTTCGGACTCGAGGGAGTAGACGCCGGTCCACGGGTCGTACTTGTTGACGACCTCGCCGACCACCACGTCGATTCCGGGCATGGCGGCACGGGCTGTCTGGATGTAGGTGCGGACATTGTCGATCGTCGCCGCTGGACTCGTCGCGTAGGACAGGTCGTTGCTGCCAAGCATGACCACGAGCGTGTTAGCCCCACTGGAGGTCACCTGGTTCTGGATGTTAGCGAGCTCCTGCCAGTAGGTGCTGCCCCACTTGGCTGCGTGCTTCTCGCCGGCGAAGTTGACGGCGTAGTGCTGGGATCCGAAACCGTCGTTGACGTTGTCGTAGAGGTCGGACCTTGTGCCGACGAATTCGACCTGCCCGGCTTCCGTGGACTGGAGTTTGTCCCAGAGGCGATAGCGCCACGTGTAGTCGCCTGAGGAGCCTTGCGTGATCGAGTCGCCGGTAATGAGGACCCTGTCGGTGGCCGCCGCCGACGCAGGCGAGTTGCTGACGAGCAGGAGGACCGATGCCGCTGCAAGGGCGAGGAGTGCGGACAGGACCGCACCACGGTATTGGCGCATAATGGTGCGCCTCACTGGCCCTGCTCGGCGAACAGCTTCCAGCCGAGTCCGTCGAACACCTTGCCCTGATCTGAGGCGGTCAGCTCTTCAGCTTCGGTGTCGACCTCCTTGGGCTGTTCGACCTCCTTGGGCATGATGCTCACCAAGTGCCAGGCGCCGTCGCGCCAAGCGACCACTCCGCCGGCGATGATCCAGCGGGTCTTGCCGGCGTTCCGCAGCGGCGCGGCGACCTCGAGCATCACCTGATCGGGGCGATCCGCGTCGCCGGAGTGCGCGAGAATGCGGTAGCCGCCAGCCCCGAGGTCGAAGTACATGTCATCAGCGCGTTGCATGTTGGCGAGCATCTGAGCCTCACCCGGGTTGAGCAGGTCCTCTCCGATCGCCGAGACGGCCAGCTCGGGCTCCTTCTTCACCGCGGGTGAGGAGGTAAGCCAGCCAGCGAACGCGGTGAATGCTTCCACCGCGCCGTCACGAGTCTGCCGAGTATCTGGCACCACTTCCCGCGCCAGTTCGGTGGCGGTGACGTCCGCTGCAGCGGTGCCCTGACCAACTACTTCGGTCGGCGCCGGATTTGGAGTTGCCGCCGATACTGCACCGGCGGCAGATGTCTGCTCTGCCCGTGCCGTACTTGCCGCTCCCGCGCCTCCGAGCACGCCGGCCCCTAGCGCCAGCGCCGCCGCAGCAGCTGTGAGATGCCTTTTGCGAAGCTTCATGTTGATTCCCCGATCTCGGACGGCTGAGTTGCCGTGAGATGAGGGTGGGTCACATCACATCGCGGAAACCGGGCGTATCTACCTATTGACAAAAGGCCTTGCTACTCAACTTGAATCCTCCAAGGGAGCTATTGCCTTCTCCCGGAGTCTGTGAGCCGCAGAGTCCGGCAGTCGCCGGACCACCACGCCCCGCGCGGTGAAGACAGGGCGGGCGCCGGCTTCGCCGGGAGAAGCAGTCTGATCGAGGAGCGGTGGGGCCCCGGAATGACGCGCCGGCCCGCCCGCCGCTCATCGGCCGGACCGTGACGACTCCGCCGGCGATGTAGCTACGCCGTAGGCGATGATTGATGTAGCCGACGAGGGCCCAGGAGAATCGCGATCTCTTGCCGAGCGGCGGCCCTGTGATCAGGTGGGATCGACTCCCTTGAGGCTCGTTGCGATTTGGTCACCCAGTTCTCTCACAGACGGCGCCGAATCTTACTTCCGGTGCGGCGTCGTCCGGCCATCCGGGGCGTCGCCGTCGAGCGCCGCCGACGTCCGTTCTGGGAGGGTGACGGGTGGTAGGTGGTCGTCGGTGCGGTTGACGACGCCGTCGGCGAGCATCTTCTCCGCTGCCTCCTCATGGCCTTCGGCGGCGGTGACCTTGACGAGGTCGAGTCGGCAGATTTCGTCGTACGGTGCCGCCGTGCATGCGGTCTCAGCGGCTTCGCGGGCGGCTGGCAGGTCGTTTTTCTCAAGTGCATCGACCACGAGGATGTGGGCGGTGTCGACGATGGCGCATCCGATGGTTTCGTGGAGGCGCTCGTCGTCGAGCAGCCAGCTCCACCCGCGTTCGCGGAGCAGGCTGAACGGCTGGCCAGCGACGAGCGTGGTGGCTGTCTTCAGGTCCGCGATGCCTTCTGCGCCGCGTGCCTCTCCTCGGGCTCGGAGTCGGCGGAACAGGTCGGCGTCGACGAGCACGTCTTCGACTTGGTATGCCTTCACGCCCGTCTCGCGGAATGTCGCCGACTCGTTGGCGGCCGGAAGGTGCGGCGTGCCTGTACGCGGATTGGTGCCGAGCCAGGTGCGCAGGATGCCGAGGTCCGTCCGCGCGCGGGAGGCGGCGATCGAGAACGCGTCGGAGACCGCGCCCCCGGTGACGCCGCCCGGGTGGAGCGCGAGATAGGCGAGCATCTCGACGAAGTACGGCCTGCGCTTGGCAATCGCCGGGACGGTCTCGCCGAACACATAGGCCTTCACCGGACCGAGGACGGTGAGGCGGGGTCGAACGCTGTCGGGGTCGAACCACTCGGCGACATCCTCGTCGAGTGCCGGATCTGCGTCTTCGACCTTCCGTCGGACGGATGCTGGCACCACCGGGGCAAGGGTCTCGACATCCGCAGCCGTCGTTGCGGCAACCTCGACGTACTCCTCCGTCGAGCGGGGGAGTAGAGACTCGTTTCCGGCGGGGTCCGTCCCGCGGGGGTCGGTCACTTCCGCGCGGAGCAGGCCAGCGTGGTCGGCGAGCGCTTTCCAGCTGCCGGCCGCCTCGTCGAAGGGTGGAATCCGCTCGGGTTCGCTTTCACGTGTCAGGTCGACGATGGCCGCGCACGCCGCTGCCTCGTCTGCCATGAGGCCAGCCGCCTGGAGGTTCCGTCGGAGCGAAGGGGCGTGAAGGTGGCCGTCGTGGTCGATTTCGATGAGGGTTGAGCCGGGGACGGGCGCACCGAGCGAGATCACGGCCGCACCCAGGCGGGGCACGGGTGAGGCGAGCAGGTCGGCGAGCTCCGCCGTTCCCGGCCCGGCGGTGACGACCGCCCGGTACGGGTCGGGGTCGTCGCCGCCAGCCTCTCGCGCCGCGGTCAGGTCCCGGGCGATCGACGCGACGACTCCATCATCGTTGACGTGGTGGTGCAGTCGGAGCGGGTCGAGCGGGGCCAGTTCCTCGCCGAGGCCGATCACGGTGACGTCGACGAGCACCGCCCACGGGTTGAGCGCAAGCTCGGCGGCGATGTGGCGGCCGAGCGCGGTCGTCGCGTTCGAGTCGCCGGCCAGGTTGGTAACCCGCAGGTGTTCGAGGTTCACGAGGTGGAGGGCGCCCGAGCCGTCTTGGCCGACCGAGACCAACATCGGGTACGGCGGGAGGACATCGGGTCGGTCAGGCACGTCTGTGCCGAGGAGCGTCGACCACTCCGCGCCTTCACCCGTCCACGGTGCGGGCAGGTCGGCGTCCGTGGCGAGGTGAAGGGTTGCGATGTCTCGCGCAAGCGTGACGGTGACGGCTGGTGGGAGTGTGCGGCTCTCGTCTTCGCAGGCGCCGGCCAGATGGCGGAGTGCGCGATCGAGGTGCTTGATGGCGTCTGTGAGTGGAGCGCCGGAGGCGAAGGCGGTCTTCTCGACGTTGCGGAGCTCTGGTGGGGGAGCGGCGACCCTCTGCCCGGGTCGCCGGTACCGGAGCTGGGTGTTGCGATGGGCACGCACCGCGAGCAGCACGACCGCGGCCAGGACCGCCCCTGAACCGGTGAGTCCGGGGAGCAGCCAGCCGGGGGTGGAAGCTTCGGCCTCACTGTTGCCGTCGGCGTGGTCGGCGGCGGGCGCCGGCTCAGGCGGAGCCGTCTTCGCGGGCGTTGGCGTGAGCGCGGGCTCAGGCCGAGGAGTGACAGGTGGTGGTGCCGCGGGGGCGGGCGGCCCGACGTCGACTGGCTTGTCTGGCACGTCGGCGACGCGGTTCGCCGGTCCGGGAATCGTGATTTCCCACCCTGGTCGGATCAGGTTTGGATCGGTGAGTCTGGAGCCGTCGGATTGGACGGTGCCGCGTGACGCTTCGGCCAGCTCGCCGTATCGGGCGGGGTCTCCGAGCTCCGCCTCGGCAATTCCGGAGAGGGTGTCGCCGGGCTTCACCGCGTACCCACCGGGCGGAGAGTCGCCTGCCGGCTCGTCTGCCTCGTGAGGCACTTTGAGCACGGTTCCCGCCAGGATGAAGTCGGGTCGCCCGTTGAGTACGGCGTGGTTGAGTTCGACGATCTCGGGGAACCGTGCGCCGTCGCCGAGTAGCTGGTCGGCGATCCTCCAGAGGCTGTCGCCGCGCTTGACCGTGTAGTCGACGGTCGATCGCTCCTTGGGCGAAGTCCCGGCCGCAGCAGGGACGGGCGCAGCTACGGAAGGGACGGCCGCAGTCTCGACTGCCGCTGGGACGGGCGCTGCTCGCAGCGGCGCGGCAGCCGCGTGAGCGGGCGGCGCCGGGAACCCCGCCGCGACCGTTGGCGCGGCGACGAACAGCAACGCTGCGACGGCGACGAGCTCCCCGGCTGCACGTTGCGGCGCGCCGAGACCTGGCAGCGTCGGCGCGGGAAGACCTCGCACCTGCGCGAGGACCTCGACGACCACGGAGACGGCGACGACGAGCCACGCGATCCAAGCGACCGCCGCGATGACGACCACGGCGAGCGTGCCGTCGTCAGGGGACGAAAGCAGCGTGCGGAGGTCGCCGAGGTCAGCCCGCCATGGCGTCGCACCGAGGGCGACGAGGACGACGGGGATCCCGGCGACGAGCAGCAGGATCGCGAGCGTCGCACCGAGTCCGAGGAGTCGCTGCCGGATCGTGGGCTGGGTCATTCTTCGTTTCCTCCGATGTTGCGAATCAGGCGGGCTGAGGCTTCGCCGGTGACCGTCATGTCACCGAGGCCGATGAGGCTGAGGAACTTGGGACTGTAGGTGTCGATCACGCTCACGGTGATGGTGTCTCCGCCGGTGACGGTGACCGTCCCGGCGACGTCGGCGGCGGCCAGGTAGTCCTCGGCTGCGCGGTGCGCTGCTGCGGTGTCGACGGCGAGGTAGCGCCCCTCGATCGCCGGTGCTTGTACTCGCTCGCCGCCTGTGCGCGCCGCCTGTGCTGCGATGTCGTGAGCGCGCTGCTGGGCGTGGACTTGTCCACCGAGGTCGACGGCGAGCCCCACACACGTCGTCGTCACGATGCTCGCGGTGATCAGCCAGAGGCTGATGGATCCGCGTTCGTCGGTACGGCGCCTCATCTGCGCTCCCTCCAGGTGTCGATCGGGCTGCTGATCGTCGCCTCGATGAGACGGCTGCCGGGCACGCCGGGTACGGAGAGGTCGGAGAGTGCGAGGACGCAGCCGACGGTGGCCGCGACGGCACCGGGCTCCCCGGCGGGCTTGGAGAAGTCGGACACGTCGACGTTCACGTTCACCCGTAGGCAGCGGATGTCCTGGTCGGCCAGGCTCGCCTGCGCGGCAGCGCTTGCATCGTTCGTCGCCGCGCTCGAGGTGCGCGCGATGGAGGCGGAGCGGGCGGCGTCGGCGGCAGCTGACTCGACGGCCGAGTGCGTCGTCGCCATGCGTCCACCGGCGATGATCAGCCCGATGAAGAGCACGAACGCAGGCACACCGATCGCGGCCTCGATGGCTGCCGAGCCGTGATCATCCCTCCACCGCTTCCAGGCCGTCATGGCGCTGTGAGTCTCTCCACCGGCCGCGACGCGGACTGGACCACCCTGGGGCGCCAGCCGGGGATCACGCTCAGGCTCCGTCCTTGTACGGTGACCGTCACATTGGTCGTGGCGCGCCGCGCGGTCGTGCGAGTTCGGGTGATGACGTCGCTGCCGCCGGCCTTGGCGAGGAATCCGTTCGCTGCCCGCACGCCGTCGCTCGCCGTACCTTCCTCGCCGCCAGCCGCGCGTGCGCCCTCCTGCACGGCGGCGATCGCGACGCTCTTGGCGTGGTGGATCAGCGCGGCCTGGACTCCGAGGAACATCACCGCGAAGAGCGCGGGCAGCACGATGAGCAGCTCGATGGATACCGAGCCGCGCTCGTCGCGCCGTGCGCTAGCTGAGCTTGCCGGCCTGGCTTTCGACATACGCCTTTACCGCCGCGACCACGATGCCGACGATGGCGATGACGGCCACCGCCCACAGCACGTGCTCGGTTGTAACTGAGCCGCGTTCCTCCCGGTCGTGCAGCCGGGCGTCGCCGCTGGGGCCGAGGGCCAGCAGAAGTGCCACTATTCGGTTCATTCGCGTTCCTTCCTTCGAGGAGTCCTGGAGTCGTTGACGGTCAGGTGCTGCTGAACATCCGCAGCAGGGACGGGGCGACGAGGAGCGCCATGAATATGACGCCGAGCAGCGAGCCGGGGATCGTCATCCGCTCGCCGACGGCGTTGGCTTCGGCGACCTCGTCGTTGAGCATCGCGGTGCGCATGGCGGCCGAGCGGGCGCGCAGGCTGGCGTACACCGACGCACCCTCCTCACCGGACAGCCGCATGATGTCGGCGAAGTCGTCGAGCTCGGGCAGGCCCAGTTCGTCGGCCAGCGTGTGCAGCGCATCCCAGGGCGGCTGCCCCGACCAGCGGGAACGCGTCAGCTCCTCGGAGATCCGGGTGAAGACCCACGAGTCGCCGACCTCGGCCGCGGCCTCCATCGCCTGCCGGACGCCGGAGCCGTTGTTGCGTTCCAGCGCCACCAGATCGATGTACGCGCCGAGCGCGCGGGCGAACTCGAGCCGCGCTTTGCGGGCATCGTCGACGGCGTTGTAGTTCGGCAGGAAGAACATCACCACGGCCAGCCCGACCGAAGCGATCGCAGGGATCGCGAACGGCAGCCCGATGCCGATCTGGGCGAAGAACACCGCCAGTAGTGGCGGGAGCACAAGCCCCGTCAGCGCCATCGTGATCTTGTCGCCGTAGAACCGGGCGAGCGGGATCCGCAGCAGCGCCAGCTCGCGGGTCGGGGTCCTGACCCAGACACCCGGCGGGAGCACGCGGATCGCCCAGACCCCGATCCGTTCCTTGCCCATCGCTGTGGTCACCGCCGAGCTCGCCCGCGTCCGGGTGGGCGACAACCTGCCGAGCGACTCGGCAAGGTCCGGTTCGGCAGGCAGCAGTCGGGCGACGACCAGCACGACGCCCAGGCCGAGCAGGGCGCCGCCGAGCAGCGCGAGCTGGAGTCCCGTCGTCATGCCGCACCACCATTCGCCGGCGAGGAGGACGCGGTTGACAAGAACCGCGGCATCGCCCGCCCCAACGCCATCCGCTTCATCCATACGAGCGTCGCGACGTACGCCGACAGCAGTGCCACGAGGATGACCTGTCCGAACGGACTCCGGTACGGCTCGACGTACGTCCCCGACGTGGCGAGGACCACCAGCACACCGACGCTGATCAGTGTCACCCAGCGAGCAGTCGCACGGGGCTTCGCCCTGTCGGCCTCGACCTGACGGCGGGCGCGTACGTCAGCGGCGACGGACTCGGCGAGGCCGTCGAGGACGCTCGCCAGCCCCGCGCCCCTGCGCCGTGCGCCGAGGATTAGGTTCGCCGCGACGAGGTCGCCCGTAGCGTCATCGAGCTCATCGGCGAACGCACGCAGCGCGTCCTCGGTGACCCACCGCGCGCGCAAGCGGGCAACGAGCCGCGTCACCTCAGGAGCAATCGCGGTCGGTGTCGAACGCAGTGTCGCCACGAGCGCCTGCTCGAGCCCGACGCCGACCGTCAGGACCCCGGCCAGCGACCTGGTCCATTCCTCCATCGCCTCCAGCCGCTCGATCCGTTCGGCCGCCGCGGACGACGACAGCAGGACCGGGAGCCCGACGAACGCGACCGGCACGACAACGAGTGCTAGGACCCATCCGGTCACCAGGAGCGCCACGGCGCCCGAGCCGACGCCTGCGATGGCGAGCAATCGTGTTCGTCGGGACAGTCCGCGGAACCGGCGCAGCCGGGACGGGCGGTCGACCGCGGGGGACGGGCGCAGGCCGAGGAAGAGCGCGATCAGCCCACCGATCACGAGTGCGCCGGCGACGGCGGGGACGAGCGCGGTCACGGCCGTACCCCTTGCTGGGCAAGGTAGCCGCCGAGGTCGAATCCGTACGAGGCGAGCGCGCGGTACGCGTCAGGGAGTACGCCGGCCATCGCCGTACCGTCGGCGTCGGGTGCGAAGACGTGAGTGGTGGCGTAGCCGGTCTCGCGTTCGCCGGGGTCGAGCGCGATGATCTCCGCCACCCGCCGTCGCCGGGTCGACCCGCTGGCGCTCTGAACCGTACGGAGGTCGAGGTGCACGATCAGGTCGATGGTCGACGCCAGCTTGCTGGTCGCGAGGGCATGGGTGATGTGCGGCCCGGCTTCCATCGCGCAGGTGACGAGCTTGCGGATCGCCGCGACCGCGTCGGAGGCGTGGGTGGTGGAGATGGAGCCGGTACCGGACTCCATCGCCTTGATCATCGCCCAGATCTCCTTGCCGCGGACCTCGCCGACGATCTGGCGGGAGAGGTTGAACCGGAATGAGTCGACCAACGCATCGTCGAGAGTGAACTCGCCGGCTTGGCGGCCGTCGGCGCCGCGCTCGCCGGATCCGGGACGTGCCTCCCACGGGTGGACGACGCGGTGTCGGTCGCGCAGCTCGTGCAGGTGCAGCTCGTACTCGGTCTCGAAGGTGCCGATCGCCTCCAGCGGATCGATCTCGGCACACAATGCGCGTACGAGGGTCGTCTTGCCAGCGCCCTGCGATCCGGAGACGGCGATGCTCTTGCGGGCGCGGACTGCGGCGCGCAGGAACGACGCCGCTATCGGGGTGAGCATCTGCCGGGCGACGAGATCGTCGAGGGTGAGGCAGACGTCGTCGGCGTCGCTGCCACAGCGTACGACCACTGGGATTCGCGCCTAGGCGACCCGCAGCTCCACACTCATGTCGTCATCTCCAACAAGGTGAAGACGGTGGCGGACAAGCGATGGCGGAGCCTCGACGGGCGACCGATGCACGCCGCTGTCGTCGCGATCTCCGAGCACTACAACGCCGTCCTGGCCGATCGCCTGACGCAGGTCCTGGGCGTTGAGTGGGAGCAACGGGACCGGGGGAGGGACCGCAATCTCGCGTGGGAGCTTGCGCCGGTCCCAGAGGAGGCGGGTGGGTCCGCAACGGCGACGGCTGGCGCGTCACCCGCGTCGGCAAGGACGGCTCGATGGACGTGCGGCGAGTCGGAACCGGACTCGAGGAAGCGGCGTCGCTGCCGGCCAGCTACGTCGCCGAGCACGTCGAGCTCGGGTACGCCGTAACCGCCCACCGCGCCCAAGGCATCACCGCCGACACCTCTCACGTTGTCGTCACCAGTTCGACCACGCGCGAGAACCTCTACGTCTCCATGACCCGCGGCCGAGACTCCAACGTCGCCTACGTCGCCCTCGACAAACCCGACGAGGGCCACTCCCCTCCCGAGCCCGACAAGGTGAACGCCCACACCGTCCTATACGGCGTGCTCCAGCACATCGGCGGCGAAGTGTCGGCCCACCACATGATCGAGGCGGAGCAGGAGCGCTGGACGTCCATAGCCCAGCTCGGAGCGGAGTACGAGACGATCGGCGCCGTCGCCCAGCGCGAGCGGTGGGTTGAGGCGGTCAAGAACAGTGGGCTGACCGACGCCCAGGTTGAGCACGTGCTGGCGTCCGAGTCGTTCGGCCCGCTCACGGTCGAACTGCGCAGGGCCGAGGCCAACCACCACGACGTCGGCCGACTCTTGCCGCCACTCGTCAAGCGTCGGTCCCTCGACGATGCCGAGGACATCGGCGCCGTACTCATCAGCCGACTCCAGAAAGCAGCCCAGTCGAAGCAACGTAAGCATCGCCCGTCGCCGAAGCTGGTCGTCGGGCTGATTCCCGTCGCCGGCGGCCCGATGGACGAGATGATGGTCAAGGCGCTTACCGAGCGCGCCGACCTGATGGAGGGACGGGCGCTCGCCCTCGCAGAGAAGGCCGTCGAAGAGAGGCAGCCGTGGCTCAAGCGGCTCGGCACATTGCCCGCGACCGAGGCCGCACGTCGTCGCTGGCTCCACCAAGTGAGGACCGTCGCCGCCTACCGCGACCGCTACCAGGTGGAGGGGCACAGAACTCTCGGCGATCCCCGCACGCTGGCGCAGAAGCGAGATGTCGCTCGTGCCGAGCAGGCGATTCGTCGTGCCCGGGCGATCTCCGAGGGAGCGGCTGTGAGCCAGGAGCGGCGCAGTCGAACGGTCGAGCAGCAGGGACGTGCGCTTGCGTAGCGGTGCACAGCGTCAGCGCCGGCTGGGTTATCCCCAGGACGGGCGATGGTGCGCCCGTCCTGTCGGATATCAGGCGTAGGGAAGGAGGGTGTGCCCCGACTGAAGGAGACCCTCATGCTCACCGCACTCTGGCACCTCAGCGCCGCGATCCGCGGCTACCTCCGCTTCTACATGCCCACCAACCGCGCAGTCGACTGGCTGCGCTCGCCACGCGGCCTCAAGTGGGCCATCCCCGTCGCCCTCGTCGCCACCCCTGCCTACCTCGGGCTGACCGCGCTCGCCATCGAGGTCGCCGCCCGCCCCGGCCTCGGCTGGCTGAACGTGCTGGTGTTCCTCTTGTTCTGGAACGCCATGAAGTTTGGCTGGACGGCTGTGATCGGCCCGCTTCGTGGACTTCGGCTTGCGGTCGCGTGGCGGGTGCGACCGCTTTCGTAGGCTTCCCTTGTGACGGACGACATGGCTCTCTTCGGCGACGATCCGCACGTAGAAGCGACTCGTGCTGTTTCCCCGCCGACGCCCATCGCGGATTGGCAGCGCGACCTGATCCGGAGGGCGCTCGACGGCCGGAGGCTCACATCGATGGAGGACCGTCAGCAGGCAGTCGAGGCTGCTGTCGGCCGCACGGTGTCTTCGCTGCGAGACCTCACTCACGACGAGGGCTATTCGCATGCTGAATCGACGCGGCGGGTCTCGGCAGGGGGGAGAGCGCTCCACTTTGCTCTGGGTGTCGGCGACGATCGAAAACTGAACAGTTTCGTCGCGGTGGTTTCCAGCGACCGTTGCAAACAGGGACAACCCGAAGGGAGTTCTCGTCTGTCGCCTCGTCGTGTCAAGAAGGGGCCCGGCCGGCGGCCGATGACGGAGAAGCGGCGTCGGTTCCAGGAGCTGATCGCCCAGGGTTGGCCATTGGATGGCGCGTGCCGGGAGGTGTGGATCGGGCGGTCGACTGGTCACCTCTGGAAGAACGGCGCGGTGGTGCGTCGCAAGGATGGGACAGTCAAGGTCGTGCCACCGCTCGAGCCGCTCGCCGCCCGTGTCATCTCGCCTCGCTTCCTTTCACCGTCCGACTCGCGATCGTCCAGCGACTCCCGTGGATCAAGCGGCAGCGCGAACAGCTCCAGAAGGCTGAGCGGCAGACCAAGCGGCAGATGCTGTCGGGAGAGACCCACTACGTGTGGGGCGAGCGCTACATCCTCGACGTGTCCCGCACGAGCGGGCACTTCAGCGTCGAGCCGAAGGGCAAGACGCTCTGGGTCGTGACGCCCGAGGGCACAGATGCTGACGGGCGACTGGCCGCGCTGGATCGCTGGTACCGGCGAGAGCTGAAGGCCGCCGTGCCGCCGATCCTGGAGAAGTGGCAGCCGATCATCGGGGTGGAAGCCGACAAGGTCGTCGTCCGGCGCATGAAGACCAAGTGGGGGACTTGCGTCGCCAACTCCCGCACGATCTGGCTCAACCCCGAACTTGCCAAGAAGAACCCGCGCTGCCTGGACTACATCGTCGTCCACGAACTGACGCACCTGCTTGAGCGCGGCCACGGCGAGCGCTTCGTGGCCCTGATGGATCAGTTCATGCCAGACTGGCGGAACCGCCGCGACGAGCTAAACGAGGCGCCACTGGCCGAGGAGACGTGGACGTGATCGGTGCCGGCTTTGCTGGGGGCAGCGGGTGCGGTTCTGGACAGAGCTCGAACGAGGACCCGGCCGAATGACACTCGAGGAGGATCTTGCCGAGTGGGTCGCCAGCAGGTTCTTCTGGCAGAAGGATGCCGTCGCCCGCTTCTGTCGCAACGAGGGCCTGTCCGCGGAGGACGTCGCGACCATCGCCGACCACCTCATCGCCCGCACCTTCCCACCTTCGCCCGGAATCACGGCACAGGACGTGCCCGGTACGTCCGAAAACGGTGAGCCCGTCCGACTCCTGGCCGTAGCCGATGTTTCCGGTGTCAACGCCCTGCTGCCAGAACAACGACTCGCCTTCGGAGAATCTGGACTCACGATCATCTACGGCGACAACGCCAGCGGAAAGTCGGGCTACGCCCGCCTCATCCGTCAGGCGGTCACCGCCCGTGTCAAGGCCGAGCTGCTTGGCGACGTCTTCGCCAGCCAGCAGAGCGATCAGAGTGCCTCGTTCACGTTCAAAGTCGGCGACAGGTCGCGAGACTGGTCACTGGGGAACTCAAGCTCCCACGAACTCTCGGCCGTTCGCTTCTACGACGAAGAGTGCGGCGACGCCTACGTAACGGCAGCGTCCGAGATCAGCTACAGGCCGTCCGCGTTGACCCTCTTGGACCGACTGTCCCACGCATGCGAAGAGGTCCAGCAAGAACTGACCCGGCGCCTCTCGGCTAACGCCGCATCACGCCCGGAGCTGCCATTGCTCGCCAGCGGCACCCAGGCGAGGGCCTTTCTGGATTCGCTCAGCGCTGAGACGACGCAGGCCCAGATCGACGAAGCGACGGCGCTTGAAGCGGGGCACGACACCGCCCTGTCGCAGAAGCTCCAGGAACTGGCGCGCCTGGATGGAAGCGATCCCAACAACGAGAAGGCCCGTCTGCGCCAACTCGCGGCGCATTGGGGCACGGTCAATGAATACGTCGACCGGCTCAGTTCGGCTGTGGACGGCGACGCGCTCAACCAGCTGAGCGAGGACAAGAAGAAGGCGCTTGAACTGCGTGCCGCTGCGAAAATCGCTTCGGAGAGGACGTTCGATGCCGAGCCCCTGCCGGGCGTCGGGTCTGCCGCGTGGCGTGCACTCTGGAATGCTGCTCGCACGTACTCGACAACGGCCGCGTATCACGAGCACACGTACCCCGCTACCCAGGACGGGGCGGTCTGCGTTCTCTGTCAGCAGCCGCTCTCCCCGGAAGGCGCTGACCGCCTAATTCGCTTCGAAGCGTTCGTCATGGACACCACTTCGCGCGAAGCGGACGCTGCCGAGCGCGACCTGACACGGCAACGGGATCGGGTGGCGCTGCTCCAGGCACCTCCCGTCGCAGTAACGACGGCCCTGGGGCACTTGCAGGCAGGCGGTCAAGACGTCGCTGCCATCGAGACCTGGATCGCCACCGCAGCCACAGTCGCAGCCGAGTCAGTCGAATGGCTCGACGGCAGTCGCGAGGACCAGCCGGCGCCCTGCTCCGCCTCACCAACTGCAGCGATCCAGGAACGTCAGCAGGCGCTTACGGATGCCAGCGCGGCCATCGACGCGGAGACCTTCAACGAGAAGGTTCGTGCCCTGAAGGTCGAGGTTGCCGAGGCGCAGGCGCGCCGGCAGTTCGCGGAGGCTAAAGAGAACCTCGCCGCCGAGGTGGAGCGACTGAAGGCGCGTGCCAAGATCGAAGCCGCCCGGCGACAAACTGATACGACCGGCATCACTCGCAAGGCCACGACGCTCACGACGGAGCACGTCACGAGCGTGGTCCGCGACCAGTTCACCCGTGAGACCGAGCGACTCCATCTTCGCAAGGTGACGCTCGATCCAACCGGCGGTCGTCGTGATGCAACCTTGGAGCACCAGCCGAGATTGTTGGGGGCGACGCTCAACGCCGACATCGACGACGTTTTCTCCGAGGGCGAACAAACAGCCCTCGGCCTGGCTGGCTTCCTCACCGAGGTGGAGTTCGACGGCTCCAAGTCCGCCGTCGTATTCGACGACCCAGTCTCTTCGCTTGACGCGGGCCGACGCTCGCGCGTCGCCAGACGACTCGTGGAGTTGGCTCAGGATCGACAAGTCATCGTGTTCACGCACGAAGCCACGTTCGTCAATGGGCTCAACAAGGCTGCGCGTGATCTTGGCGTCGCGGTGACCGAGCGCGCCATTCTCCGCCAGGGCGAGCGCCCAGGACTCGTAGCGGACAAGCACCCATGGAACGTGAAGGACATTCCGTCGCGCATCGACTGGCTGACGGCTGAGCTCGCTCGCCTACGGGGACAGCGGGACCAGCTCGACTCCGACGAGTACACGCGTCGCGCCCAGGAGTGGGGTGGTCGTTTGTCTCAAGCGTGGGAGCGGGCAGTCAACCTCAACGTTGTCAACGAACTGGTCGACCGTGGCACAAACGAGGTCAGGCCGCGAATGTTCAAGATGCTCGTCGGGATCACCGAGCAGGATGACAACGACTACCAGTCCGGCTACGCCCAGGCGTCGGAGTGGGCGCCGCGCCACGATCAGGCTCCAGAGACGAACTTCATCGCGCCGGAGCCTGACGAACTCGAGGCAGAACTTGTCCGCTTCAAGGACTGGGTGGCTCGCATCAAGCGGTATGGACGATGACTCGTAAAGCCGCCCTCAAGCTGTCGTTTGCGCCGGACGACTACCTCGCGACGTGGCAGCTCCCGACCGCCGCGGGCGGGACGTTCGAGGCGTATGGGGCGCTGACCGTCGAAGCCGGGAAGCCACCGAAGGGCACGACTCACGGCGACTTCGACGATGCGCTTGAGCACATGGCTCCCGGTGTGACCGGGTTCCCGCAGCACGTCGACGCGCCCGTCGTGACGGGCAGGCTGTCGAACGGCGCGAGCGTCATCCTCATCAACGCTCGCGTGACCTACTGGGTGTCGGACCAGGCGATCATCAACGCGGCGGCCGCAATCATCACCCTCGCTGACGTGGCGTCCGAGGGGGCGCTCTTTACGCAGTGCGAGGTGCAGATCGGTGGACTCGATGCCATCGCCGGTGTCCCGCCGATCAAGAACACCAAGTTCCCGAAGGGGATCGCGGGGACGTGGGCGGCCGAACTGGATCCGAAGGACTTCCGGCAGGAGTGGAATGACACGGACGCCACGGTCGGCCTGACGTACTTCGGCTCGTTCCGCTCGTTTGATCCCTACACCTTCGGCATGGGCTTCAGCCCGGTGGCGTGGTGCAGGCTCGAGCAGCCGGTGCCGCTTCGCCAGCTTCTCGACGACTGGGTGACGCCGCTGCGCCGGGTGGTTTCGATCGCCACCGGCCGCGCCGAAGAGATCACCTACCTGAGCCTCTACCCCGGCTCCGACGATGGGCCGGAGCACAAGGCCAGCTGTTCGGCCTGGGGATTACGCAGGAGCCGTTCGAGTCCTCGCGTGACGAGATCGAGAAGATCATGTCACCCTTGCGACTCAAGGCCGATGGCGTCTCGCTGCTCCAGTTGGTGCGAACCTGGCAGAAGCTTGAGTCAGATCACCACCCGCTGGTGGAGACCTATGGGGCGATGCTGCACGCGCGCGACCAACATCCGCGCTCGCGCTTCCTCCTGCTCCTTCAGGCAATCGAAGGCGCCCACGGGTACGAAACGAAAGCCTCGTATGCCAGACGTCAGAAGAAGCACGCCGAAGATCGCGACCAGGTCATCGCGCTGGCGAAGGGTTCGCTCGACGCCAAGCAGCTGAAGTTTCTGGAGCGCAACATCAGCAAGCGGCCGCCAGGTGGGCTTGAACCGGCGATCAACTGGCTGGCGAGGAGGCTCCCGGGCGACGTGAAGGGGCAGTTGGAGGCAACGCCGCTGGTTACTGCGACCAAGGCGGCGCCAGTCAACGCCAGGAATGCCGCCGATGCGCTCCGGATCATCCGCAACGATCTTGCCCACGGCACGAAGGGGTACGACGCCTACGAGCTGCAGCAGGTCGTCGCGGTGCTAGAGCGAATGGTGCGTGCCCATGCCCTAGACCTGCTTGGTTGCCCCGACAAGGTAGTTGGCCGGGTTCTTACGGCCTCGTGAAGGCGGCTGCGGCGGGCCTCGGTGAGCAGGTGATACCCGCGTCGCTGCAGTCTTACCGCCTCCGGCCTTCCGCGACGACCAGGTCAGGCTGGCCCGTTGCCCCAGCGCCCGGAGACCTCCGGTTGCGCTGCTGCAGGGCCGTGTCCGCGTTCCTTTGTGATCGTCGGACCTCGCCTGGGACTGCTGCACGGGACAGTCGTTCCATGCAACGTCAATCGAGTTCCGTGCCCGCCGGACCTTCTCAGCACCTCTCGCAAAGGGCCTGATTTCTCGCAGGGGTCGCGGGTTCAAGTCCTAGGGTCGGATCCGGCGGACGACAGCGCCGCAGGCGCTGAGGAATCGACACCCGCTGCGGAACTGTCGGGCTTCTCGTACGAGCATCCGACTCGCGGGACGCGCTCCCACCAGGTCACGGATGACTCGCTGCCGATCGCGCGATGTGCATTCAGCGCGTGGAAACTGGAGAGGAGAGGACGAGTGCGCTCATGCGCGTCGTGAATCGCAGCCTCCGACGCGGCGAGTGCTTCGCCGGCGAAAGGGCTACTGACTAGCGTGCAGGGTGGCGGGGCCGCGTGGGCGATGTCCTCCGTGATCGGCGTGCGCGTCTCGTACTCGCCTTACTTACAGGCGACGACGACGTTTCCATCCAGGACTGTTGGTCAGGGTCCGAGGTTTGGCCGAGTCCGTTGCGGAGCCAACCGGTATACATGGGCTTCTGAGAGGTGTCCGAGGTCGTCGGTCGTGCCTGGCATAAGTGACGACATCAGCTGCCGGTCCATCCGCGGGCTTCGGCGCGCTTGCGGGCGAGGTCGGCCAGGCGGTCGGAGGCGGCCTGTTGGTAGCGCATCGCCGCGTGGCTCGTCGAGTGGCCGCCGAGGGCCATGAGTTCGGCGAGGGTTGCGCCATGTCGGGCGGCTTCGGTGAGTGCACCGTGGCGGAGGTCGTGGAAGCGGAGGTCGTCGCGGCCGGCGATGCGGCGGGCCTCGTACCAGCCCCAACCCTTTGTCGGGATCTTCCCGCGGCGCTTCTTCGCCGCCTTGCCGTAAAAGGCGCTGGGGGAGAGGTGGCCGCCGTTGGCGCCGGGAAAGATGAGGCCGAGCACGCCTGGCTCGGCGTGGCGCTTCTTGTGCTCGATGACGGCGTCGACGATGTCGGGTGGGATCGGGACGTCGCGGATTCCGGCTTCGCTTTCTGGTGCCTTCGCGATGACGCCGGCTGACGTGGAACGCACGACGCCGCGGCGAACGTGGATGATGGCGTTCTTCGTGTCGACATCGTGCCGACGCAGCTCGGCCAGCTCGCCGAAGCGGAGGGCGCAGCCGTCGGCGAGCAGGACCATCAACCGATGGCGTTCCGGCATGTTGACGAGGATCGTGGTGATCTCGTCCAGGCTGGCGGGCCGGACCAAGCGTTTGCGGCTAGCGGACCCGCCGCCGGAGATGCCGCACGGGTTGAAGGGGATCAGCGGCGTGCCGTTGTTCTTGGTCGGGTCTGCTGCCGTGCGCATGATCGCGCGGAGAAGCGAGTAGGCGTGCGCCTGGTAGGTCGGTGTCTCCGGCGCCGCCGCGTCGTACCACCGTGCCACAAGCTCGGGAGAGATGTCCTTGAGAGCGATGTCGCCGAAGGTCGGAAGGATGATCCGATCGAGCAGATCCTGGTAGTGATCCCGCGTGCGGTCGGCCAGTGGCTGACCTTTCACCTTGCGGGCTGCTAGCCATCGCGCGGCATACTCGCCGAACGTCAGGCGCGAAGCGCTTCTCGCGGCGCCACGCACCGACGGGGGAGACCAGGTCCCTTGCGAGATTGCACGGCGTTCGTCCACAAGCCACGCTTCAGCGTCGCCTCGGGTGGTGAAGGTGTGCGGGGCGTTGTGGCGCAGCTGGGAACCGTCGTCGGTGACGCGTCCGGTGGGGTCGGTATAGCGCGCGCGAAATCGTCCGCTCGGCAACCGCTCGATCTGGCCGAACTGGCGCTTCTCAGGTGCGCGAGGCATACCGACCCTCCCCGTGTCGTGGTCTATGCGTGGTCTTGGGATGGCCACTCGTGGTCTTGAATGAGCACCTTTGGGCCGCTCCGTTTGAGGGCTAAAGGCACAGGTCAGATTATTAGTATGCGAAGTTTCGACGAACGAAGCAAGGCGGGTCGCACTGGTTCGAACCCAGTATCGCCCACCGCTACAGGGCCCCTGACCTGCGAAATCGCAGGGTCTGGGGCCTTTCGTCTGCCCTCGTGGGCACGTGGCGTGTTGCGGCAGTTCCGCACATGGGAGCGTGGACCGTCGGGGCTACCTCGCGCGGCGCGTCGGACGTTGCGTGGAATGTCCGTCACGAGACGGCACGGCAACCAGCGGACGGTCGTGGCAAAAGCGCGGTTCGCGCCTGCTCGCCGACGGGCTGACGCTCACGGACATGACCAGGTATCCCCAGCCGGTCGGGTTCCCCGCGGTGTGAGGTTAGGCGTCGCATGGACGGGCTCGACATCGAGGAGCTCAGGCTCAAGCGGGCCGAACCCCTCGAGTGACGCCGACGACGAGGACGGAACCGGTCATCGGTCGTCGACCTTGCGGCCCCATCCGATGTTAAGGGGGGCCGTGAGAACGGCAACACCGGCTTCACCCGCCCGGTTGCGGATCGTCTCGTCCAAGGTGGAACGCATCCTGGCGCGATCATGCTCGCTGACGCCGACGTCGTCCAGGATGATCCCGGCGATCGGGTTGCTGGAGAGCATCCAGTCCCAGGCTTCCTGGCCCGTGGACAACATGAGTCGTTCCTGCTGGGTGGTGTCGACCTGCACATTCTGGAGGCCCGCGGCAACAAGGCGCTCACGCAGGACGTCGGGGTCGGAGAGCTGGAACTCCAACGGGGGTGGATCGGGCAGCCCTTCGAAGTCGGGGGCTACGGTCTGCAGGGCGGAGATGAAGCCCTGCAGAGCCTCGAATTCCGCGGGCGAGCCGTAAGCGATGACCAGGACATGCCCGCCGGGCTTGGTCACCCGCACCATCTCGCACAGGGCCTCCGCCTGGTCCGGGACGAGCATGACCCCGAACTGGGACCCGGTCACGTCGAAGCGATCGTCCTCGAGATCGAGGGCGTGGGCGTCCATCACCCGTGCGGTGGCGTTGGTGAGTCCCTCGGTGCGGGCTCGTTCCTCGAACTGGGCGACCATCGCGGGTGCCCAATCGGTCGCCAGGACGGTGGCTCCCAGGCGGGCGGCGGTCAGTCCCAGGCCGCCCGGGCCCGCGGCGACGTCGAGGAACGCTTCGTCAGGAGTCAGCCCGACTAGGCGAAGTGCAGCGGCCGAGAGCGACTGTTCGCCCGGCGCGACGTGCTCGGCGTACGCGGCGGCGATCGCGTCCCACGCCTCGGCAGGCGCGAACTCCGCGTGCTCGGCGGAGGTGTCGTGGACGGTCATCTCAGTGACCCCCTTCGGCGTCGTGGGCTTTCGCAATCTCAGCCCGGGTGTCGGTCGTGATCGACGCTAGGCGGCGGAGGCGCGGGTGTGCATCGGACGAACCAACCAGCACAGTGGACCGACAATGGGTAGGACGGCCGATGCGTTGCCGCCGTTCGCCTGGCTCGAAGGTCGCCGGGAGTGCCGTCGGACAGGGAGGTGTCCCGCGTGGGCGTGGTCGAGGATCTGGTGCGGGCGCGAAGGGACTTCGAGCAGGGGGAGTGGACTGCCGCCCTCGACATCTGGTCCGACTCCGCGCCCGACGAGATGAGCGCGGATGACCTGCACGCGGCAGGGCTGGCGGCGTACCTGCTGGGGCGCCGCGACGCCTGTGTCGACTTCCACCAGCGCAGCTTCGCGCTGTACGAGCAGGCGGGGGAGACGTCTGGTGCGATGCGCTGCTGCTTCCACCTCGCGATGATCTTCGGCAGTGGCGGTGAGCATGCGCTGGAGAGTGGCTGGACCACCCGCGCCGAGCGGCTGCTCCAGGGCGTGGACGACGACGCGGTCGAGCATGGATATGTCGCTCTCCTGCACATGTACCGCCACCTGGGAGCGGGGGACGTTCCCGCCGCGGCTGAGTCCGCGCAAGAGGTCACCGTCGTGGGGAGGCGGTGCCGGGACGCCGACCTGCTCGCACTCGGCCTGAGCAGCCAGGGAAGGCTTGCGATCTACTCGGGTCGTGTCGGCGACGGGTTGGCGCTCCTTGACGAGGCGATGGTCGGTGCTGCGGCTCATGAGCTGACGCCGGTGGTCTTCGGCCACGTCTACTGTGCCGCCATCGAGGGGTGCCAGGAAATTGCCGACTTCGGCCGCGTGGCCGAGTGGACGTCGGGCCTGCACCGTTGGTGCAGCGCGCAGCCCGGCCTCGTGGCTTTCACCGGCCAGTGCTCGGTGCACCGAGGACAGCTGATGCGCGTGCATGGCGCCTGGCCCGAGGCGCTGGACGAGTTCGGGAGCGCGATCGACCGCTACCGCCTGGCCGACTCGCCGGCCGCGATAGGTCTCGCGGAGTCCGAGCGGGGGGACGTCCTACGCCAGTGTGGGGAGTACGACGAGGCCGAGGCGGCCTACCAGCGGTCGAGTGAGCACGGTCACGACCCGCAGCCAGGGCTGGCGCTGCTGTGGCTCGCGCAGGGGGCGGACGACGCCGCGCTGGTCGCCGTACGGCGGCTCGTCGCCGAGGAGTCGGAGCTGGTCGCCGATTGCCGGCTGCTGCCACCGGCGGTCGACGTCCTGGTCGCCGCTGGCGCCCTGGAGGAGGCCCGTGCCGTCGTCGCCCGGCTGCACCGCGTGGCCGCGCACGTGGGCACCGAGGCGCTGCATGCGTACGCGGCGTTCGCCTCGGGCCTGACGGAGCTCGCCTCGGGACACGCCGCTGGGGCATTGCCCCTCCTGCGCAAGGCGCGCCAGCTCTGGACCCGTGCGCAGAACCCCTACGAAGTCGCGCGAGTGCGACTCGTGACTGGTCGCGCCCTGGGCGAGCTCGGGGATGCACAGTCTGCTCGCCAGGAGCTAGAGACCGCGCGCGCCACGTTCCGCGAGCTGGGGGCGGCGCCGTCCACCGCGGAGGCCGACCGACTGCTGCGCCCGGCTGACCGTCCGGCTGGTCTGACGGAACGCGAGGTCGAAGTCCTGCGATTGGTCGCGTCTGGCCGGACCAACACCCAGATCGCGAGGGCGCTGGTGCTGAGCGAGAAGACGGTGGCTCGTCACCTCTCGAACATCTTCGTCAAGTTGCAGGTCGAGTCCCGCACGGCCGCGGCGGCGTACGCCTTCGAGCACCGACTCGTGTAGGCGCTGACACCGTCTGTCGCAATCGGACCGCCCGTCACACCGTCCGCGGGTCGAACCCGAACGGCAGCTCGAGTCGATGGGCGCGCATGAAGTCCTCGTCGGCGAGCAGCTTCCGAGTGTCGCTGTCGGCGACCACGATCCCGTCGGTGAGCACGACGGACCGTGGGCACAGCTCCAGGGCGTACGGGAGGTCGTGCGTCACCATCAGAACGGTGACCGACAGCGACCGCACGATGTCGGCGAGCTCGCGACGCGCCATCGGGTCGAGGTTCGAGGACGGTTCGTCCAGCACCAGGATCTCCGGCTCCATCGCCAGGACCGTGGCGACGGCCACCCGTCGCCGCTGCCCGAACGAGAGATGGTGCGGCGGGTGGTCGGCGTATGCGGCCATGCCGACCTGCTCCAACGCGTGCTGGACCCGACGTTCGAGGTCCTCGCCCCGTAGTCCGTGGTTGGCCGGGCCGAAGGCGACGTCGTCGCGGACGGTGGCGGAGAACAGCTGGTCGTCGGGATCCTGGAAGACGATGCCGACGCGCCGCCGGATCTCCCGGAAGTTCCGCTTCTCGACGGCCAGGCCCGAGACCGCGACCGTGCCGGCGCCGGGGAGCAGGATTCCGTTGAGGTGCAGAACGAGCGTGGTCTTGCCCGCGCCGTTTGGCCCCAGGAGGGCGACCCGCTCACCGGCATGGATGTGCAAGTCCACGCCGTACAGGACCTGGCTGCCGTCGGGGTAGGCGTAGGCCAGCCCCCGGACGTCGATGACCGGGACGCTCACGACCCACCACCGTGCGGGTCGTGACCACGCGACAGCATCGCGAGGTGGACCCGTTCGCCGCGCTCGTACGAACGGATGAAGAGCGCCGAGGCGGTACGACCGAGCACCCCCCACTGGCGGAACGAAGAGGCGCGAAACCCCCGTGACTCGCGCGCGATGCGCATGCGGCGCATCTCGTCGGTGACGACGTCGAGGTAACGAATCATGAAGGACATGATCTGGACCATCTCGTGAGGCAGTCGCAGCCGACCCAGGCCGGCAAGGAGGTGGTGCGGTTCGGTGGTCGCCGCGAGCGTCAGGCTCGCCACGACGCCGATCGTCGCCTTCATCAGCAACGACGCGGCCGCCTCGAGCCCGTGCTCACTCACTGTCAGGCCGAGGAACGTCGTCTTCGGTCCGGTCGCGATGAACGGCATGAGGACTGCGAACAGGACGATCGGGACCTCCACGAGCATCCTTGGGAGCAGGAAGCCGAACGGCACGCGCGCCACGACGATCAGCGCGAGCAGGAGGGTGGCGTAGACCCCGAAGACGGGGTACGCCGACCCCGGAGTGGCGACGACGACGATCATGAACCCCAGCAGCGCAAGGACCTTGAGGTGTGCGGGGACGCGGTGGACCGGGGAGTCTCCTGAGAAGTACAACCTGTGTCCGTGCGCTGCGGCCATCTCGAGGCGGGTCTCAGGCGGAGTGATGGCCGCGGCGTCGCGCGACCAGGGCGACACCCCCGGCGATCACCAGGACCAGGACGGTACCGGTGACGCCGGCGACCGCGCCGGAGAGTCGGGGGTCGTCGACGCCCTTGGTCGAGTAGTCCTCCATCGGGCTGCCGGCCGAGGACTTGTGCTCCTTCGCTGTGTCGAACCCCTTGTCGGTGGCGACGTACTCGAGCCCGTCCGGGCGGCTCGAGGCGTAGTAGCTGACGAAACCGGCGAGTACGAGTGCGATCAGCAGACCGACGAGGACGACGGCACGGGTCGAGACCGACTTCCGGTGTGACCTCATGCCGCCGACCCGCTCGGATGGCGCAGCTCGAGGGTCCGCGTCTCCATGGCAGGGCGTGCGCCGTACACGAGGTCGGGGCGCACCGCGAGCACGGTGCTGACGACGAGCCCCGTGATGAATGCCTCGCCCACCCCGATCAGGCTGTGCCAGCTGACCATCGCGGTGGCGAGGGATCCCAGCGGGATCGGCGCCTCGCCGCCGATGGCGTAGAGGCCGGTGAACGCGAGAGCGGCGACTGGGACCGAGACCAGCGCGGCGAGCGCCGCAGCCGGGGCGACCAAGGTCAGCCGGTTCGGCAGCACGGCCCGGAGCAGCAGGAAGACGAGCCATCCGACCCCCACGCCGACGAGCGCCATCAGCGTGATGTTGGTGCCGAGGGCCGTGATGCCCCCGTCGGCGAAGAGGAGGCACTGGACCAGCAGAACCGTGCTGATGCACAGCACCGCGGTCCAGGGCCCGACCAGGACGGCCGCGAGAACACCGCCGAGGAGGTGCCCGCTCGTACCGGCGCCGACCGGGAAGTTGATCATCTGTGTCGCGAACACGAATGCCGACACCAGTCCCGCCATCGGGGCAGTCCGTTCGTCCAGCTCACGGCGCGCGCCCCGGAGGGCGAGGCCGACGCCGACGACGGCGACGACACCCGTGGCAACCGAGGTCGGCGCGTCCAGAAAGCCGTCGGGTACGTGCATCTGTCGACTGTACGGCGAGGGGTCCGGCCGGGCCATCCGACACGAAACGGCCCTCGTGCAGGTGCCGTGGCATTCGTCAACGGAGCACCACGGTGCCATGCGCGGTCGTACGCTGAGCACGTGCCGGACTGGCCTGCAGAGTACGAGACGTTGCGCGACGCCGACCGCGAGCACGATCTGCCGGCCGAGGACCTCGAGCGCCTCGCGGTCGCTGCCTTCATGCTCGGCCGCGACGACGAGGTCGTGCCGTTGCGCGAGCGTGCCCTGCACGACTACGTCGCGGGCGGACGCCGTGCGGACGCCGTCGTGTGCGGGTTCTGGATCGGGTGGCACCTGATGATGCGCGGCGACATCGCGCAGGCGCAGGGATGGACGGCGCGATTGCGGCGGCTCGCGGACGACAACGACCCGCGGGTGCAGGGCATGCTGGCGCAGCAGGCCGCGGTGGCACGCATGTGGAGCGGAGACCCCGCCGGCGCGCTCCCGGACTTCGAGCGCTCGGTCGAGATCGCGGCGCGTGACCGCGAGACCGACGTCCTGGTGCTCGCGCTGCTCGGACGTGGGCGGTGCCTGCACCTGCTCGGCCGCGACGCGGAGTGCACGGCCGTGATGGACGAGGCGATGACCTACGTCTCCGCGGGCCGGGTCCAGCCTCAGGTCGCCGGCCTGCTGTACTGCGCGGTCATCGACATGTGCATGGGCCACTTCGACCTCGCGCGTGCGCAGGAGTGGACGCGTGCCCTGACCGCGTGGGTCGACGATCACCGCGGTGCCGTCGCCTACCGCGGGACCTGTCTCGTCCACCGTGCGGAGATCCTTCAGCTGCGGGGCAACTGGAGCGAGGCCGCCGAGCGAGCCGACGAGGCGTGCGTGCTCCTCGACGTACGGCCGGAGCCGGCCGTGGCCGCGGCCCACTACCGCGTGGGCGAGCTCGCGCGACTGCGCGGACGCCTGGCCGACGCGGAGTCGGCTTACCAGCGGGCGTCCGAGCTCGGCCTCGAGGTGCAGCCCGGGCTCGCGCTCCTGCGGCTGGCCCAGGGGAGGCCCGATGTGGCGCTGGCCGGACTCGATCGCGTGCTCGGGGAAGAATCTGACGATCCCCGTGCACGTCCGCTGCAGCTCGCGGCACGGGTCGAGATCTGCCTCGCTATGGCTGACGTCGGAGCGGCCGAGGACGCCGCCGCCTCGCTCGCATCGATGGGTGGACCCGACGCTCCGCCGTTCCTGCGGGCGCTCGTCGAGCACGCGAGCGGCGCCGTCCTCCTCGCTCGTGGGGACGCGCGAGCAGCGTTGCCGAGACTGCGACGGGCGTGGACGCTCTGGCGCGACGTCGATGCGCCGTACGAGGCGGCACGGGCACGCAGCCTCGTCGCGCGGGCCTGCGGCGGTCTGGGGGACACCGACGCCGCCGTGATGGAGGCCGACGCCGCACGCGCGGCGCTCGACCGGCTGGGAGCCGTGGGGACCCCCTTCGGCGTCGCAGGCGACGCCGCGGCGTCCGGCCCCCTCTCCCCGCGTGAGCGGGAGGTGCTCCGGTTGGTCGCGACCGGTGCGACGAACCGTGCCATCGCGGCCGAGCTCGTCCTCTCGGAGAAGACCGTCGCGCGGCACCTGAGCAACATCTTCGGCAAGCTCGCACTCCCGAACCGTGCCGCCGCGACCGCGTACGCCTTCGAGCACCGCCTCGTCTGAGCACCTCGTGGGCAGAACTACCCATGTGCCCGGCGTCGGATTGGTGCGTCCGACGGAAGCGGCGCCGCTCCCTGCGCTCCTAGCGTCGAACCCGACGACGAGGGGGAGCCATGAGCACGCAGGGAACCGAGACGCGGGGCAGTGAACAGCAGGTTGGCACGGTCGTTATCGGCGCCGGTCAGGCCGGACTGGTGATGGGATACCGCCTCCAGTGCGCCGACGAGGACTTCGTGGTCCTGGAGGCGGCGCCTCGGGTCGGCGACTCGTGGCGCCGCCGGTACGACTCGCTGCGGCTCTTCAGCCTGCCGCGGTATGCGAGCCTGCCGGGCTGGCGGATCCCCGCGCGGGGGTTCCCGACGCGCGACGAGATGGCCGACTATCTGGAGGCGTACGCGCGCCGTTTCGAGATCCCGGTCAGGACCGGCGAGCCGGTCCGCCGGGTGACCCGCGAGGGGGAGGGGTTCCGGGTGGAGACGGACGCGGGGGCTTACCTCGCCGACAAGGTCGTCGTCACCACCGGCGCGCACGCGGTTCCGATCGTCCCCGCGCTCGCGGCGGACCTCGATCCCGCCGTCCGGCAGATCCACTCGCTCGACTACCGCGGACCGGTCCAGCTCGCGCCCGGCGGCGTCCTGGTGGTCGGTGCCGGCAACTCCGGGACTGACGTCGCGCTCGAGGCCGCGGACGCCGGGCATCGGACCTGGCTCGCCGGACGGCACCCCGGTCAGGTCCCCTTCGACATCGACGGCGTCGCCGGCCGCGTGATGACGCCGATCGTGATGTTCGTGTTTCGGCGCGTGCTCACGCGGCGCACGCCGATGGGGCGACGCTTCATGGCGAAGGCCGAGGGCCACGGCGTGATGCTCGTCCGCAACAAGCTGGCCGATCTCGAGGACGCTGGGGTCGTCCAGATCGACAGGATCGAGTCGGTCGTGGGTGGCCGGGCGGTCTCGTGCGACGACGAGGTGCCCGACGTGTCGACGGTCGTCTGGTGCACCGGGTCGCGTCCGGACCACCGGTTCCTGGACGTGCCCGGTGCCTTCGGCGACGACGGCGAGGCCCTCCACGACCGCGGCGTCTCGTCGATGCCCGGCCTGTCCTTCCTCGGGCTCGAGCTCCAGTACGCGGTCTCATCGACGATGATCCAGGGCGTCGACCGCGACGCCCGCCATCTCCTCCGCAGGATGCGTGCCGCGCAGCCCGCGCGCCGCGATTCGCGGGACGTCGCACCCGAGCCGGTTGCTCCGGTGACGGGGGCGTGACGCTCGACGCCATCTCTGTCGCGGCGCTTGCGACGCCGTTCACGGCGCCGATCGCCGATCGAGGGAGACACCGTGGATACGTGGAACCTGACCGCGCTCGTCGTGACTCCTGGGCCTTGGTCGCCCTGCTCCTCGGCATCGGTGTCGGCCTCGGCTTCCGTGACGACGTCGACCTCCTCGCGCCCCTCGGTCGCGTCTACATCAACCTCCTTCTGGCTGGCTGGCTGGCTGGCGCCGAATCGGGTGCGCGGCGTGACGGCCGGGGCGGATAGCATCGAGCCAACCTGTCTTGAACCTCCCGAAGGAGCACCGTGTCCGAGCTCAACGTCACCGTCGTCGGTCCCGCGCGTCGACAGGACCGCACCGTGGCGACGGGTACGAAGGCGTGGGAGCTCTTCGCCGAGGATCCCGACGTCATCGCCGTCAAGGTCGACGGGGCCCTCAAGGACCTCGCGTACGACCTCGAGCCCGACGACACGATCGAGCCCGTCGCGATCTTCAGCAAGGACGGACGCGACATCCTGCGCCACTCGACCGCGCACGTGATGGCCCAGGCGGTCCAGGACCTCTTCCCCGAGGCCAAGCTCGGCATCGGCCCGCCAGTCGAGGACGGCTTCTACTACGACTTCGACGTCGAGAAGCCGTTCACTCCTGAGGACCTCGACAAGATCGAGTCCCGGATGCGCAAGATCGTCAAGGAGAACCAGCGCTTCTCCCGTCGCCCGATCGACGACGACGAGGCGCGCGTCGAGCTCGCGGACGAGCCGTACAAGCTCGAGCTGATCGGCCTCAAGAGCACCGCCGGCGACGGCGACCTGGAGGGTGCGGCCGAGGGCGCGAGCGTCGAGGTCGGCTCCGGCGGGCTCACGATGTACGACAACCTCAACCGCAAGGGCGAGGTCGCCTGGACCGACCTCTGTCGCGGCCCGCACCTGCCGACGACCAAGCGCATCCCGGCATTCACGCTGATGCGCAGCGCCGCCGCGTACTGGCGTGGCAGCGAGAAGAACAAGCAGCTCCAGCGCATCTACGGCACCGCCTGGGAGAGCAAGGAGGCGCTTGCCGAGCACCTCCACCGCATCGAGGAGGCGCAGCGCCGCGACCACCGCAGGCTCGGCAACGAGCTCGACCTCTACTCGTTCCCCGACCTCATCGGCCCGGGGCTGCCGGTCTTCCACCCCAAGGGTGGCGTGATCAAGCGCGAGATGGAGGACTACGTCCGCCGGCGCCACATCGAGGAGGGTTTCTCCTACGTCGGCACCCCGCACATCGCCAAGGAGGACCTCTACTTCACGTCGGGCCACCTGCCGTACTACGGCGAGGGCATGTTCCCCCCGATGGACGTCGACGGTCAGAACTACCGCCTCAAGGCGATGAACTGCCCGATGCACAACCTCATCTACTCCTCGCGAGGCCGCTCGTACCGTGAGCTGCCCCTGCGCCTCTTCGAGTTCGGCACGGTCTACCGCGACGAGAAGTCGGGCGTCCTGCAGGGCCTGACCCGTGTGCGCATGATCAGTCAGGACGACTCCCACTCGTACGTCACCGAGGAGGGGGCCGCCGACGAGGTCCGCCACCTGCTCGACTTCATCCTCGGACTGCTGCGCGACTTCGGGCTCGACGACTACTACATCGAGCTGTCGACGCGCGACGACCAGAACCTCGAGAAGTTCATCGGCTCCGACGAGGAGTGGGAGGTCGCGACCAAGGTCCTCCACGACGTCGCGGTCGCCAGCGGTCTCGAGCTGGTGCCCGACCCGGGTGGTGCCGCCTTCTACGGCCCCAAGATCTCCGTCCAGACCCGCGACGCCATCGGCCGGACGTGGCAGATGTCGACGATCCAGTACGACTTCAACCAGCCGAAGCGCTTCGGCCTGGAGTACACCGCGGCGGACGGCTCCCGCAAGCAGCCGGTGATGATCCACTCGGCGAAGTTCGGGTCGATCGAGCGGTTCCTCGGCGTGCTCGTCGAGCACTACGCGGGCGCCTTCCCTCCGTGGCTGGCACCCGTCCAGGTCGTCGCGATCCCGATCGCGGAGCGCCACGTCGACTACCTGTACGAGGTCGCTGCGCGCCTGAAGGCGCACGGGATCCGGGTGGAGGTCGACGAGTCTGACGAGCGGATGCAGAAGAAGATCCGTACCGCCCAGACCCAGAAGGTCCCGTTCATGCTGATCGCGGGCGACGACGACGTCGAGGCCGGTGCCGTCTCCTTCCGCTACCGCAGCGGCGACCAGGACAACGGCGTGGACGTGGACGACGCGGTCGCACGGATCGTCCAGGCGGTCACCGACCGGGTTCAGGTATGACCTCGGAGGTCGGGGCGGGTGATCCGTGGGGCCGTCCCGATGCGGGATTCGAGGGGTTCGACCGTCTGTGGACCCCTCACCGGATGGCGTACATCACCGATGAGGGTCCGCGCGAGGAGGGCTGCCCGTTCTGCCGGATGCAGGAGCGCGCCGACGACGAGACGCTGATCGTCGCGCGGGGAGCGCACGTGTACGCGGTGCTCAACCTGCACCCGTACAACCCGGGCCACCTCATGGTCGTCACCAACCGGCACGTGGGCGAGCTCGAGGAGCTCTCCGACGACGAGGCGCACGAGCTGACCGCGATGACCCAGCAGGCCGTGCGGGTCCTCAAGCGGGTGAGCGGGCCGGCGGCGTTCAACGTCGGTCTCAACCTCGGCGCGGTCGCCGGCGGGTCGTTGTCGCAACACCTCCACCAGCACGTCGTGCCGCGATGGATGGGCGACTCCAACTACATCACCGTCACGGGACACACCAAGGTGCTGCCGCAGCTGCTCGCCGAGACCCGTGACCTGCTCGTGAAGGCGTGGGACGCCTGATGCTCGAACGCTTCCGGGCGACCTGGGCCAAGATCATGAGCCCGATCGCCGACCTGTTCCTCAAGCTGGGCATCAGCCCCGACGTCGTGACGTTCGTCGGCACGCTGGGCGTCACGGCCGGTGCGCTGTGGTTCTTCCCGCGAGGCGAGTTCTTCGTCGGTGTCCTCGTCGTGACCGCCTTCGTCTTCTCCGACATGGTCGACGGCCTGATGGCCCGCAAGTCGGGTCGCTCGAGCGCATGGGGCGCGTTCCTCGACTCGACGCTCGACCGGATCGGCGATGCGGCGATCTTCGGCGGCCTGGTCCTCTGGTACGCCGGTGACGGCAACGACCTCCTGATGACGAGCGTCGCGCTGTGGTGCCTCGTCGGAGGCCAGCTCACCTCGTACGCGCGAGCGCGCGCCGAGGCGCTCGGCATGGAGGCCAAGGGCGGGATCGCCGAGCGGTCCGACCGACTGGTCGCGGTGCTCGCGATGACCGGTCTCTCGGGTCTGTTCGACCTTCCCGTGCTGAGGACGATCGTGCTGTGGACTCTCGCGGTGGCGAGCACCATCACCGTCGTGCAACGGATCCTCATGGTTCGCAGACAGGCGCTGGCGCAGGCATGATCCGACCCACCCAGGCCGCAAGGACGGCGGTCGCGAGGACCCGCACCCACGTCGAGGCGGCGGCGTACCGGGCTGGGTGGAACCTCGCCGTGCACGTCCCGCAGCCCGTGGTCGACCGAGCGCTGCGGGTGACTGCCGACCAGCTGTACGGCCGTGGCGGCAGCGGCATCGAGCGCCTCCGCTCGAACCTTGCGCGCGCGGTGCCGGACGCCGATGCGGCCACGCTCGACGCGGTGACGCGCGACGCCATGCGGTCTTACCTGCGCTATTGGGGCGAGGTGTTCCGCCTGCCGCGCTTCACCGGCGACGTCGCGGCCGTCGACGACGCGATCGTGGTCGACCATGCCGAGCGTGTGTACGCGTTGCGCGACGCGGGGCGCGGGATGATCGCGGCGCTGCCGCACATGGGCAACTGGGACCTCATGGGGGCGTGGGCGTGCACCCACGAGGTCCCGCTGATGACGGTGATGGAGCGGCTCAAGCCCGAGCGCCTGTACGACGAGTTCGTGGCGTTCCGTGAGCGCATCGGCATGACCGTGCTCCCGCTGACCGGTGGCCCGCCAACGATGCCGCAGCTCGCTGAGCACCTGCGGGCGGGCGGGTTCGTATGCCTGCTCGCCGACCGCGACATGTCGCGCAGCGGGATCCCCGTCGACCTGCTCGGCGAGAAGGCGCGGATGCCGGTGGGCCCCGCCCTCCTCGCGCAGCAGACGGGTGCGACGCTGTTCGTGGCGACCTCGCGCTACGACGACGACGCGGGCCGGCTGCGCATGACCGTGCACGAGCCGATCGAGACGCGGTCGGGCGAGGACGGCCTGGTGGCGATGACGCAGGACGTCGCCGACGTCTTCACCACCGACATCCGGCGCAGTCCCGCCGACTGGCACATGCTGCAGCGCGTCTTCGAGGTGGACCGGCGCGACGACGGAGGGCGGCCGGGCAAGGGGGGAGCACGATGAGGATCGGGATGGTCTGCCCGTACTCGTTCGACGTGCCAGGCGGCGTCCAGAACCACGTCCTGGACCTGACGCGCTCGATGAGCGAGCTGGGGGTCGACGTCTCCGTGCTCGCCCCGGCCGCGGACGACGACGACCTTCCCTCGTACGTGACGCCGGCCGGGCGTGCGCTGCCCGTCCGCTACAACGGCGCGGTCGCGCGGGTGTCCTTCGGACCGATCGCGATGGCGCGGACCCGGCGCTGGCTGCGCGACGGCAACTTCGACGTCCTCCACGTGCACGACCCGGCGACGCCGAGCGTGTCGCTGATCGCGTTGAGCCTGGCCAGCGGCGTCTCGATCGCCACGATCCACACGTCGATCGGCCGCTCGCGGGCCCTGGCGGCGACTGAGCCGCTGCTGCGTCCGGCGATGGAGAAGCTGAGCGCGCGCATCACCGTCTCGCGCGAGGCGCAGCGTGTGGTCGCGCACTACCAGGGCGGCGACTCCGTCATCATCCCCAACGGCCTGTTCGTCGACGACTTCAGCGGGACAGAGCGCCGTGCTGGAGAGAGCTCGACCTTCTCCTTGCTGTTCCTCGGTCGGTTCGAGGAGACCCGCAAGGGACTCCCGGTCCTGCTGGACGCGCTCCCGGCGGTGATCGAGAGGTTCCCGGGCCTGCGGCTCATCGTTGCAGGGGCCGGCGATCCGCGCGTCGGCACTGCGATGGTGCCCGAGCGCCTGCGTGAGCACGTCGAGGTCGTCGGGCGCGTCTCCGACGAGGAGCGTGCGCGGCTGCTGTCGGAGGCGGATGTCTACGTCGCCCCGAACACCGGGGGAGAGAGCTTCGGGATCGTGCTCATCGAGGCGATGGCCGCCGGAGCCCCGGTGGTCGCCAGCGACATCAGGGCGTTCGCCGACGTGCTCGAGGACGGGCGCCTGGGCGCGCTGTTCGCCAACGAGGACCCGGTCTCGCTCGCCAAGACGCTGGTCGACGCTCTCGACGACCCCGGACGCGAGGAGCGCGCGGGGGTGGCACGCGAGGCCGTACGGCGGTACGACTGGAGTGTGGTCGCTCCCCAGGTGATCAGCGTGTACGAGACCGTGCTGGGAGGAGGCGGAGCATGAGCACCCTGGAGTGGGTTCTCGTCATCGGGGCGGTCGTCGCCGCGATCACGGTCGCGCTGTCGTCGACGGCGGGTCGGCTCGACCGGCTGCACATCCGCCTCGCCACCGCCCAGGCCTCGCTCGATCGGCAGCTTCTCGACCGCTCGACCTGCCTGCGCAACGTCGCGACCAGCGGCGTCCTCGACCCCGCGAGCGCACTCGTCGCCGTGGAGGCCGCCGACGCCGCCCGCGCCGCGATCGGCCAGGTCGACCAGGAGGAGCGCGAGACGGCGCTGAGCGAGGTCATGCGGACCGTCTTCGGTGACGCCGACGACGTCGACGCCCTGTGGGCCTCGGCCGACGAGCCGCAACGCGAGATGCTCGGCGACCTCGGCGACGCCTGCGAGCGCGTCCAGCTCGCCCACCGCTTCCACGACGACCTGGTCGCGCGCACCGAGCGCATGCGCCGCAAGCGGATCGTCCGCTGGGCCCGGCTGGCAGGGCATGCGCCCTGGCCGTACCGGATGGCCTTCGACGACACCCCGCCCCCGCACCTCGTCGGCAAGGAGCGCCCGATCGCCGGACCGGATCAGGAGTCCTCCGCCGCGGACGTACGATGAGGCCGACTCCGCCGTCCGACCCGAGGTGACACCGATGACCGAGCACGCGACCACTCCTGCCGACACCGCCCAGAGCGTCGACCAGGGCACCGGCACGGCCCGCGTGAAGCGTGGCATGGCCGAGATGCTGAAGGGCGGCGTCATCATGGACGTCGTCGACGCGGAGCAGGCCAAGATCGCCGAGGACGCCGGCGCGGTCGCCGTGATGGCGCTCGAGCGCGTCCCGGCCGACATCCGCGCGCAGGGCGGCGTGGCGCGGATGAGCGACCCGGACCTGATCGACGGGATCATCGAGGCGGTGTCGATCCCGGTGATGGCCAAGGCGCGGATCGGTCACTTCGTCGAGGCGCAGGTGCTGCAGTCGCTCGGGGTGGACTACATCGACGAGTCCGAGGTGCTGACGCCGGCCGACTACGCCCACCACATCGACAAGTGGGCGTTCACCGTGCCGTTCGTGTGCGGCGCGACCAACCTCGGCGAGGCGCTCCGCCGCATCACCGAGGGCGCGGCGATGATCCGCTCCAAGGGCGAGGCCGGCACCGGCGACGTCTCCAACGCCACGACGCACATGCGGACGCTGCGCGACCAGATCCGGCGCCTGCAAAACCTGCCCGCAGACGAGCTGTACGTGGCGGCCAAGGAGCTCCAGGCCCCGTACGAGCTGGTCAAGGAGGTCGCGGCCGCGGGCAAGCTCCCGGTCGTGCTGTTCACCGCCGGCGGCATCGCGACCCCGGCCGACGCGGCGATGATGATGCAGCTGGGCGCCGAGGGTGTCTTCGTCGGCTCGGGCATCTTCAAGTCCGGCAACCCGGCCGAGCGGGCGACGGCGATCGTGAAGGCGACGACCTACTTCGACGACCCCGACGTGATTGCGAAGGTCTCCCGCGGGCTCGGAGAGGCGATGGTCGGGATCAACGTCGAGGACGTCCCGGAGCCGCACCGGCTCGCCGAGCGTGGCTGGTGAGCGCGTGCCCTTCTTCTCGGCCCCGAAGCTGACCGACGCCGAGGCCCTGCGCAGCTACGCGCGGGTCCTCGTACGGGCGGGTCTGACCGCGCCGGACGCCTGGGTACGGGACGTCGCCGTCGCTGCTCGCGAGGACGCCGGGCTCGACGACCCCGAAGGCGAGGCCCAGCGCCTGGTCGACGACGCGCGGCAGGCGCTCGCCGAGGAGCAGGCGACCTGGCCGCCCCGTACGGACTACGACGCCCTCCAGGCTGCGCTCGCGAGCCTGGAGTCCGCGGGCCTGGTCGTCCTCCAGGGCGTCGACGACCACTGGGCCGCAGCCGCCGTTCTGCGCGGGCCGTCCGGGCAGGGGAGCGCCGTACGAGGCGTCGTCTGGTTCACTCCGTCGGACGTCTGGCACGCCGTCGACCACGGCATGCTCGAGTTGAACGCGTGGCATCCAGACTCCGCGAACATCGCGGACGGCGATCCGCTCTGCGAGGAGGTGCTCGCCGCGCTCGACGCGCACGGTCTGGCGGCGCACTTCGACGAGGGCCGTATCGAGGTCCGAGCCTTCTGGCACCGGCGCGCGGGCGGCGGCGACGCGTGAGCGCCGTGCGCGTCGGCGTCCTCGCGCTGCAGGGGGACGTCAGGGAGCACCTGCGCATGCTGGCCGACAGCGGTGCCGAGCCGTCGACCGTACGACGGACGAGCGAGCTGGCAGCGGTCGACGCGCTCGTCGTCCCCGGTGGCGAGTCGACCACGATCGACAAGCTGTCGCGGGCCTTCGACCTGCGCGAGCCGATCCGGGAGCGGATCGCCGCGGGGATGCCGGTCCTCGGCACCTGCGCCGGCATGATCATGCTTGCCGACCGGATCGAGGGCGGCGCTGCGGGCCAGCAGACGTTCGGAGGGCTCGACGTCACGGTGCGGCGCAACGCGTTCGGGCGGCAGGTCGACTCCTTCGAGACCGACCTGCGCGTCGAAGGGCTCGACGCGCCGATGCACGCGGTGTTCATCCGTGCCCCGTGGGTCGAGAGCTGCGGTCCCGGCGTCGAGGTGCTCGCGAGCGTCGACCGGGGCGAGGACGGCGCGCACCCCGTAGTAGTCCGCCAAGGCGTGCTGCTTGCCGCGTCGTTCCATCCCGAGGTCGGGCACGACGACCGCCTGCACCGCATGTTCGTCCGTACGGTGCACGCGGCGCGCTGATCTGACCCCAGGCGCGGGGGAGCGGTCGCGCCCGCCGGTGGCGCGAGTGACGTCACACCCGCGGGCGATAGGATCGAGGGCGGTCGCGAGACGCGATCGTCCCGCAGTCGTAGAGCGAGAGCAGGTGGATCCCGTGTCAGGCCACTCCAAGTGGGCGACCACCAAGCACAAGAAGGCGGTCATCGACGCCAAGCGCGGCAAGATGTTCGCCAAGTTGATCAAGAACATCGAGGTCGCCGCGCGCACCGGTGGACCCGACCCCACGGGCAACCCGACGCTCTACGACGCCATCCAGAAGGCCAAGAAGTCCTCGGTCCCCAACGACAACATCGACCGTGCGGTCAAGCGCGGCGGCGGGCTCGACGGCGCAGGTGTCGACTACACGACGATCATGTACGAGGGCTACGCCCCCGGTGGTGTCGCGCTGCTCATCGAGTGCCTCACCGACAACAAGAACCGCGCGGCCATGGAGGTCCGTACGGCGATGACCCGCAACGGCGGCAACATGGCCGATCCAGGCTCGGTCTCCTACATGTTCTCCCGCAAGGGCGTCGTCATCGTCCCGGCCGAGCAGGAGGGCAAGACCCTCACCGAGGACGACGTCGTCGAGGTCGTGCTCGACGCCGGCGCCGAGGACGTCAACGACCATGACGGCTCGTTCGAGGTGATCAGCGAGGCCGGTGACGTCGTCGCCGTCCGTACGGCGCTGCAGGACGCAGGCATCGACTATGACTCCGCCGAGTCGTCGTTCGTGCCGTCGATGACGGTCGAGGTCGACGCCGACGCCGCTGGCAAGGTGCTCCGTCTCATCGACGCGCTCGAGGACTGCGACGACGTCCAGAACGTCTTCGCCAACTTCGACGCCTCCGACGAGGTCATGGCGCAGGTCGGCTGACCGGGGCCGGCGGAGATCCCCCGATGAAGGTCCGTGACGCCGACGGCGTGAAGTGGCGCGTGCGGCGGCGGTGGATGCCGTGGCGGATGCGCACCAAAGAGCTGCTCGACTATCTGCCTCCCACCGGCGGAGGGGGCTCGTACCTCCCCGACGACCCGATCCTGCTGACCCTGTGGCTGGTCTTCCTCCTGCCCGTGCTGATGCTCGGTGCGATCTGCATGATGGTGTTCGGCCTGGAGCTCGCGATCCTGCTCATGCTGCTGCCCGTCGTGGCGCTCGCCCGGGCGGTGTTCTTCGGGTGGACGATCGTCGTCTGCCGCGGCGGCACCGTCGTCGGGACGGAGCGCGTCAAGGGCTGGCGAGCCTCACGGGCGCGCATCCGGGCCCTCATCGAGGACATCAGCCGTCGCCCGCGGACGACGCTCGTCGACACGTCCGGTGACCCGTACCAGCTCGGCCCGGACTGGCAGGGCAGCTCGGGCGTTTCGTCCTGATCTCTTCCGCCCGCACGGTCGCGGTGTCACGATGAGGCATGGACATCCTGCGGACGGGAGGGACGTTCTGGCGGATCGCCCGGCGGCGGCGCGCCAACGTCGATGACCCTGTGCCGTGGATGCCGGAGTTCGCCGGCGGCGTGGCCGAGCCACCCACCTCGTCCGAGCTGGGGCGCCGCCCGATCGTCGTGACCTGCAACGGCGTCGTGATGCACGTGGAGCCCGCGCCGGGCCGCCGCGACACGGAGCGCCGGATCAAGGAGATCGCCGAGGCCCTGTACGCCCTGCCGTGGGCCGCCAGCACGGCGGACGATCCGTCGCACGTGCCGTACGGCCCGCGTCTCAGCCTCGGCACGACCAGCGCGTGGGGCGAACCTGGGCGCGGCCCGGGCTACACCTTCATCGGGTTCGGACCCCCGTGATCGGTTGACGCATTCTCCCGATCTCTTCCACTCGCACCGTCCCGGAGCCAGGATGACCCATGGACATCTTGCGAGCGGGAGGCACGTTCTGGCGGATCGCACGTCGGCGGCGCACTGACTTCGGTGATCCTGTGCCGTGGATGCCGGAGTTCGCCGGCGCGGCGGCCGGACCACCAGCGGTGGCCGAGCTCGGATGGCGCCCGATCGTTGTGACTTGCAACGGCGTCGTGATGCACGTGGAGCCCGCGCCGGGGCGCCGCGACACGGAGCGCCGGATCAAGGAGATCGCGAAGGCGCTGTACGCCCTGCCGTGGGGTGCGAGCACGGTAGACGACCCGTCGCACGCGCCGTACCGTCCCCGACGCAGCCCGGGCACCAGGGGAGGCTGGGGTGCGCCAGGGCAGGGGGCGGGACACTCCGACCGCGGCATCGGCGGCGGCGGTGGATTCGGCGGCGGCGACGGCGGTGGCGGTGGCGACGGCTGACGTGTAGTGCGGCGCCGGCTGGGTACCCCTCCTCTGTAACGGAGAACCGATCTTGAGGAGATGACTGCGATGGGTCTCGACGACAAGCTCAGCAACAAGGGCGAGGACCTCAAGGGCAAGGCCAAGGAGACCGCCGGCAAGGCGCGCGGTGACGAGGCGCAGGAGGCCGAGGGCAAGGGCGACCAGTCGAAGTCTGATCTGAAGCAGGCCGGCGAGAAGGTCAAGGACGCCTTCAAGAAGTAGTTGCTCCGCCACCGCCGTACCGACGACCCCTCCGCCCCGGCGGAGGGGTCGTCGGCGTCCTCGGCGCGTCGGCTCACCCGCTGGGCCGGTCGCCGCTAGGGTGTCGAACATGTGTTCGCTGTGGTGTGCGCCGGGAGGCCGCGCGTGACGGCCATGATCCGCGTCCTGGGCGTCGACCCCGGCCTGACGCGGTGCGGCGTCGGCGTCGTCGAAGGACGCGTCGGACGACCGCTGCGGGCGATCGCCGTGGACGTGATCCGGACTCCCGCGGGCGACGACGTCGCGTTGCGCCTGCTCGCGATCGAGCGCGCGCTGTCGGAGGCGATCGAGACGTACGAGCCCGACGTCGTCGCCGTCGAGCGCGTCTTCAGCCAGAACAACGTCTCCACGGTCATGGGCACCGCGCAGGCCAGCGGGGTCGCGATGGTCGCCGCCGCGCGCCGCGGTCTCCCCGTCGCGCTCCACACGCCGAGCGAGGTGAAGGCCGCCGTCACCGGCAGCGGCCGCGCTGACAAGGCCCAGGTCACCGCCATGGTCACGCGGATCCTCGGCCTGGAGGTGGCGCCGAGGCCCGCTGACGCCGCGGATGCACTCGCGCTCGCCATCTGCCACGTATGGCGTGGCACCTCGGTCAACCGGCTCGATGCCGCGCTCGCCGCCGCCCGGAAGCCGAGCGGCCCGACCCGTACCGCCGCCGAGCCCATCCGTTCACGGATCCCCAGCAGCCCCCCTGCTGCCCCCGCTCCCCACAGAAGGAAGGCCCGATGATCGCCTTCGTCCGCGGCACGGTCGCCGCCACCGCCCTCGACTCCGCCGTGCTCGACGTCGGCGGCATCGGCATGCTCGTCCAGTGCACGCCCGGCACCCTCGCCGGCTTGCGGCACGGCGAGCAGGCGCAGGTGGCGACGAGCCTGGTGGTGCGCGAGGACTCGATGACGCTGTACGGGTTCGGGGACGACGACGAGCGCGACACGTTCGAGCTCGCCCAGACCGCGAGCGGTGTCGGCCCGAAGGTCGCCCAGGCGATCATCGCCGTGCTCGGCCCCGAGGGGCTGCGACGGGCGATCGCCGAGGAGGACTTCAAGTCGCTCACGAAGGTGCCTGGCATCGGGACCAAGGGAGCGCAGCGGATCGTGCTGGAGCTCAAGGACCGCATCGGCGCCGTACGCACGGTGGCGGCTCCCGCCGCAGCGGCCGCCGCTCCGGGCGAGGCCGACTGGCGTCCCCAGGTCCACGGTGCGCTCGTCGGCCTGGGATGGAGCGCCCGCGAGGCCGATAACGCCGTCGCTGCTGTCGTGGCCGTCGCCGCCGAGCAGGTCGAGAACGCCGGGACGGTCGACGTGTCCGTCCTGCTGCGCGCAGCCCTGCGTACGCTCTCGAAGGCATGAGGGAGGAGCCCGCACCCATGGACGACCATGATCTCGACGCCCGACACCTCGACGCCGCCGAGCAGGCTGAGCTCGAAGCACGGCTCGTACGCCCCGAGGTCGTCTCGGAGGAGCAGGCGTACGAGGCGGCGCTGCGGCCGCGCTCGCTCGAGGAGCTGATCGGCCAGGAGCGTGTCCGCGAGCAGCTCACGCTCGTCCTGACCGCGGCCCGCGGCCGCGGGCGCACCCCCGACCACGTCCTTCTCTCCGGTCCACCGGGGCTCGGCAAGACGACGCTGGCGATGATCATCGCGGCCGAGCTCGGCACGTCGCTGCGGCTCACCAGTGGCCCGGCGATCCAGCACGCCGGCGACCTCGCAGCGATTCTCTCGGGCATCAACGAGGGCGACGTCCTCTTCGTCGACGAGATCCACCGCATGTCGCGGCCCGCCGAGGAGCTGCTCTACATGGCGATGGAGGACTTCCGGGTCGACGTCATCATCGGCAAGGGCCCAGGGGCGACAGCGATCCCGCTGCAGATCCCGCAGTTCACCCTCGTCGGTGCGACGACGCGCGCGGGGCTCCTGCCCGGGCCGCTGCGTGACCGGTTCGGGTTCACCGCGCAGCTGGAGTATTACGAGGCGAGCGAGCTCCACCGCATCGTCGAGCGCTCCGCCGCGCTCCTCGGTGTGCAGACCACCCCCAAGGGCGGCCTCGAGATCGCCTCGCGCTCCCGTGGGACCCCGCGTATCGCCAACCGTCTCCTGCGCCGCGTGCGCGACTACGCAGAGGTGCGGGGGAGCGGTGTCGTCGACCTCGACATCGCCCATCGTGCCCTCGACCTGTACGAGGTCGACCGGCTCGGGCTCGACCGCCTCGACCGCGCCGTCCTGGACGCGCTCTGCCGCAGCTTCGCGGGCGGGCCGGTAGGGGTGTCGACGTTGGCCGTCGCCGTGGGGGAGGAGCGCGAGACGGTCGAGGAGGTGGCCGAGCCGTTCCTCGTACGACAGGGGTTCTTGGCACGGACGCCGCGGGGCCGGGTCGCGACGCCCGCCGCATGGGAGCACCTCGGGCTGCGGGCGCCGAGGCCGGCGACCGATCCCACGCTGCCGTTGGACTGAGGGGCGACCGCTAGACTTTCCTACGCACGACATAGCCCCCGACCATCACGCCTGGAGCCACCGTGAACGACGTTGCAGCCCTGCTGCCGATCATCTTGCTCGTCCTCGTCTTCTACTTCTTCATCATGCGGCCGCAGAGCAAGCGGCGCCGCGAGTTCGTCGACATGCAGCAGAAGGTGCAGATCGGGTCGCGCGTGATGATCACGAGCGGCATCTTCGGCACCGTCGTGGGGCTCGGTGACGACTCGATGACGCTGTCGGTCGCGCCGGGTGTCGAGATCGAGGTCCACCGCAACGTGGTCGCGAAGATCATCGACGACTCCGCGACGCCCGCGGTCGACGAGACCGCCGAGCCGGCCGAGCGTCCCCAGGACGAGAACGGCACCGCCTGATGCCGTCGAGCCTCACCGAGGCGCTCGACACTCTCGTCCGTGACATCGCGGACTGGCCTGACGCGGGGGTCGTCTTTCGTGACGTGACCCCGCTGCTCGCCGACCCAGAGGGGCTGCGGCTTACTGTCGAGGGTCTGGCCGCCGCCGGCCGCGAGATCGCCGCCGGCGACATCGACAAGGTCGTCGGCATCGAGGCGCGCGGGTTCATCTTCGGGACCCCTGTCGCCCTCGCGCTCGGCGCCGGGTTCGTCCCGGCCCGCAAGGCCGGCAAGCTGCCGGCTGCGACGTACGGGGTCGAGTACGACCTCGAGTACGGCTCGGCGACCGTCGAGATCCACCAGGACGCGCTCGCGCCGGGCGACCGCGTCGTCGTCGTCGACGACGTCCTCGCCACCGGCGGCACGATGGCGGCGGTCGACGAGCTGATCTCGCGGGCCGGCGCCAAGGTCGTCGCCAACATCGTCGTCCTCGAGATCGGTGCTCTGGGCGGCCGTGCGCGCTTGTCACACGACCGCTTCGGGGCGCTGCGGACGTACTGACCGGTCGGGCGCCCGGGCGGTGCCCGGTACGATGCTGCGCGTGAGCCCTGAGAGCACCAAGCTGGTCGCCGTCGTCGTCGTTGTCGCCCTCGTCCTCGCAGGCGGCGCGACCGTCTTCGCGATGCTGCTCGGATAGTCCACCGCTCCTGCGGGACCGCCGCACGGTCCTGGCCGTTGCCCCCTAGGATGGCGGCCTACGATGGAGGCGGAGGTGCCTGTGGCCGATCGAGCGCGGACCGAGTCAGAGCCTCGCAAGGAGTCCGTCCCGACTCCGGCGAGGGTGCGATCCCGCCTGGCCAGGCTCGGCAGCGGCCGCTCGTCGGCGGACAACCCTGTCGTTCTCGACCCGCTTCTGCGCATCGTCCGCACCAACCATCCCAAGGCCGACGCGACGGTCATCGTCCGCGCCTACAAGATCGCGGCCAAGATGCACCGCGGCCAGAAGCGCAAGAGCGGCGACCCCTACATCACGCATCCGCTGGCGGTCTCGACGATCCTGGCCGAGCTCGGCATGACGCCGCCGACGATCGTGGCGGCGCTGCTGCACGACACCGTCGAGGACACCCCCTACACGCTCGACCAGCTCACCAAGGACTTCGGCGCGGAGGTCGCGCGTCTGGTCGACGGGGTGACCAAGCTCGACAAGGTCCGGTACGGCGAGAACGCCGAGGCTGAGACGATCCGCAAGATGATCGTGGCGATGAGCCGCGACATCCGGGTTCTCATCATCAAGCTCGCCGACCGCCTCCATAACATGCGGACGCTGCGCTATCTCCGCCAGGACAAGCAGGAGCGCAAGGCTCGCGAGACGATCGAGATCTACGCGCCGCTGGCCCACAGGCTCGGCATGAACACCATCAAGTGGGAGCTCGAGGACCTCTCGTTCGCGACGCTCCACCCCAAGGTGTACGACGAGATCGTGCGACTGGTCGCCGATCGGGCGCCGTCTCGCGAGGACTTCATGTCCCAGGTGATCACCCAGGTGACCGAGGACCTCAAGAACGCCAAGATCAAGGCGAAAGTCACCGGCCGCCCGAAGCACTACTACTCGATCTACCAGAAGATGATCGTGCGAGGCCGCGACTTCGCCGACATCTACGACCTGGTCGGCATCCGCGTGCTCGTCGAGTCGGTCGCGGAGTGCTACGGCGTCCTCGGTGTGGTCCACGCCCGCTGGAACCCTGTGCCCGGGCGGTTCAAGGACTACATCGCGATCCCGAAGTTCAACATGTACCAGTCGCTGCACACGACGGTCGTGGGCCCGCAGGGCAAGGCGGTCGAGCTCCAGATCCGGACGCAGCAGATGCACCGCCGCGCCGAGTACGGTGTCGCCGCCCACTGGAAGTACAAGGAGGACGGCGGCAAGGGTGCTGCCGACTCCGGTGGTTCGGGCACGGACGACCTCTCCTGGATCCGGCAGCTGCTGGAGTGGCAGCAGGAGAACGAGGAGTCCCAGGACTTCCTCGAGAGCCTCCGCTTCGACCTGTCCGACCAGGTGTACGTCTATACGCCGCGCGGCGACGTCATCGGGCTGCCGGCGGGGTCGACGCCGATCGACTTCGCGTACGCGGTCCACACCGAGGTCGGGCACACCACGATCGGCGCACGCGTCAACGGCCGTCTCGTGTCGTTGGAGTCCAAGCTCGAGAACGGCGACGCGGTCGAGGTCTTCACCTCGAAGGCTCCCGGCGCGGGGCCGAGCCGCGACTGGCTCGAGTTCGTCAAGAGTCCACGCGCCCGCAACAAGATCAAGCAGTGGTTCACCAAGGAGCGCCGGGACGAGGCGATCGAGCGGGGCAAGGACGCGCTGACCCGCCAGATGCGCAAGGAGGGCCTGCCGCTGCAGCGACTCCTCAAGCACGAGACGCTCGCGACGGTGGCGAAGGACCTGCACCTTGCTGACGTGTCGTCCCTGTACGCGGCGGTGGGCGAGGGGCGGGTCGGCCCTCAGAACGTCGTGGAGCGGGTGCTCGCGCTGCTCGGCGGCGAGGAGGGGGCGAGCGAGGACCTCGCTGAGGCCGTCATCGTCCCCGACGAGTCGTCGCGGCGTCGCCGGGTACGCCGCGGTGATGCCGGCGTCATCGTGAAGGGCATGGACGGCTCGGTGGCCATCAAGCTGGCGCGCTGCTGCACGCCGGTGCCGGGCGACGAGATCATCGGCTTCGTCACGCGCGCACAGGGAGTCTCGGTGCACCGGCGTACCTGCACGAACGCCACGAGCCTGCTCAAGGAGGAGGAGCGCCTCGTCGACGTCGAGTGGGCTCCGAGCGCGTCGAGCATGTTCCTCGTCGCGATCCAGGTCGAGGCGCTCGATCGGGCGCGGCTGCTGTCGGACCTCACCCGTGTGCTGTCCGACCAGCACGTCAACATCTTGTCGGCGTCGCTGTCGACGGGGCGCGACCGCGTCGCGAAGTCGACCTTCACGTTCGAGATGGGCGACCCCGCGCACCTCGGTCACGTGCTGAAGGCCGTCCGTACGGTCGAAGGCGTCTTCGACGTCTACCGCGTCAACCAGTAGCGCCGAGCCTTTCGGCGCTTCTCGACCACCGAAAGGCTCGGCGCGGCCGTGCGTCAGGTCAGGTCTTCGGCAGACTTCCGGGCCTGGTCGAGCCAGGCCTGGCGGGCCTCCAGCGACTCCTGCAGCTCCTTGAGCTTGCGGTCGTTGCCGGCCGCCTTCGCGGCGTCCACCTGGGCCTCGAGGTCGGCGACCGCCTTCTCGAGCTTGCTCACGGTGTCGTCGACGCGGGCCTTGGTCTCGGGGTTGGAGCGTCGCCACTCGTCGTCGGCGGCGTTGGAGATGGCCTTCTCGACGGCACGAAGCCGACCCTCGAGCTCCTTGATCTGGGCCCGCGGAACCTTGCCGGCCGCCTCCCACCGCTCGGTGATGCCGCGCCACGCGGTCCGGGCGGCGTCGAGATCGGTGATGGGGAGGAGCGCCTCGGCCTCGACGAGGATCTGCTGCTTCACCTCGGCGTTGGAGGCGTACTCGGCGTCGAGCGCCGCATTGGCGGCGTCCCTTCCCCCGAAGAACGTGTCCTGGGCGCCGCGGAACTTCTTCCACAGGCGGTCGTCGATGCCGCGCGGCGCAGGACCGGCGGCCTTCCACTGCGCCATCAGGTCGCGGAACTTGCCGGCGGTCGGCCCCCACTCGGTCGACTCGGCGAGCGCCTCAGCCTCGACGACCAGCTTCTCCTTGATCTTCTGGGCCTGACCGCGCTTCTCGTTCTGCTCGGCGAAGTGCGCCTTGCGGCGGCGCGTGTACGCCGTACGGGCCGTGGAGAACCGGTGCCACAGCTCGTCGTCGACCGCCTTGTCGAGGCGGGGGAGCGACTTCCACTGCTCGAGCATCTCGCGCAGCCGGTCGGCGCCGTGACGCCAGTCGTCGGAGGTGGCGATCTGCTCAGCGGTCCGTGCGATCTCCTCCTTCTGGACGGCCGCCTCGGCAGCGCGCTCGGCACGCTGGGCCTTGCGGCGCTCGCGCTGGGCCTCGATCACCGGGGCAAGGGCGTCGAGCCGGTCGCTCAGCGCCTCTAGGTCCCCGACGGCCGCCGCGTTGTCGACGGCTTCGCGCACCTGCGCGACGGCGCGCCGGGCGTCGTCGGGGGAGAGGCTGTCGGAGGCGATGCGCTTCTCGAGGAGCTCGACCTCGACGGCCAGCCCCTCGTACCGGCGGGTGAAGAGCGCCATGGCCTCGGCTGGATCACCGTCAGGCCATTGGCCGACGACCCGCTCGCCTTCGCGCGTGCGGACATAGACCGTCCCCTGGTCGTCGATGCGGCCCCAGGCCTCAGCAGGGTTCGAGGGAATCTCGCTCACGTCTCCACCTTGTCGCTTGTGTCGGGCACAGTCTAGGAGCACATCGGGCCGAAGGCGTCGAAGTCCGGACGATGGTCGCCTATGCGCCCGTGCGTCCTGGTCGTCGACCCCCAGCGATTCGCAGGCGCTGCGGCCGCTCGCGTACGCTGTCCCGTGTGCTGATCGCCGCTTTTCCCGCTGGCCCGCTGGCGGCCAACTGCTACTTCGTGGGGCGCGGACCCGGTGCCGAGTGCGTGATCGTCGATCCCGGCATGGACTCGCTCACGGGCATCCGCAACGTCGTCACCGAGCAGAACCTCACCCCAGTCGCCGTCTTCGTGACCCATGGCCACTTCGACCACATGTGGCAGGCGGCCGACGTCGCCGCGGAGTACGACGTGCCGGTGTGGATCCATCCCGCCGACCGTCACCTCCTCGCCGACCCGATGGCGGCGATCTCGAACGAGTCGGCGTCGATGCTGCGCGCCCAGTTCGGGCTGGAGGACGTCCCCGAGTTCCACGCGCCCGCCGACGTCCGTGACGCCACCGACGGCACAGTGATCGAGGCCGCGGGCCTGCGGTTCACGGTCGACCACGTGCCGGGTCACACGCCGGGCACTGTCGTCTACCGCGTCGACTACACGGGCGACGAGCCTGTCTCCCAGGTCGCGTTCACCGGCGACTTCCTGTTCGCCGGCTCGATCGGCCGTACGGATCTCGTCGGTGGAGACATGGACGAGATGGCCGCGAGCCTGCGGTCGTTCATGGGGCTCCCGGACGACGTCACAGTGCTCCCCGGACACGGCGGCCAGTCGTCGGTCGGGCGCGAGCGCGCGACCAACCCCTTCGTCGCGCAGTACGCGCCCAGCGGTGGAGAGGACGCCTGACGTGGCACGTCCGACACCACTGTCCGGGTTCCCGGAGTTCCTCCCCGCCGACCGCTTCGCCGAGCAGCACGTGCTCGACCACCTGCGGCGCACCTTCGAGCTGCACGGGTTCGCGTCGGTCGAGACCCGCGCGGTCGAGACGATGGACCAGCTCCTGCGCAAGGGCGAGATCGACAAGGAGGTCTACGTCCTGCGACGCCTCCAGGCGGCCGACTCCGAGGGCGACGCCGGGATCGGCCTCCACTACGACCTGACCGTGCCGTTCGCGCGGTACGTCCTCGAGAACGCCGGCAAGCTCGAGTTCCCGTTCCGGCGCTATCAGATCCAGAAGGTGTGGCGGGGCGAGCGTCCGCAGGAGGGCCGCTTCCGCGAGTTCGTGCAGGCCGACATCGATGTGGTCGCCAAGGACGAGCTGCCGTTCCACTTCGACGTCGAGATCGCGACGGTGATGGCCGAGGCGCTCTCGGGTCTGCCGGTGCCGCCGCTGCGCATCCAGGTCAACAACCGCAAGCTTCTCGAAGGCTTCTACCGTGGCCTCGGCGTCGAAGACACCGCTGCCGTCATGCGGGTCATGGACAAGCTCGACAAGCTGCCCGAGGACACGATCCGCGAGCTGCTCGCCAAGGAGGGGCTCGACCCCGCGCAGTCGTCGAAGTGCCTCGCGCTCGCCGCCATCCGTAGCCGCGACTCGTCCTTCGCCGGCCAGGTCCGGGCGCTCGGCGTGAGCGACCCCCTGCTCGACGAGGGCATCGACGAGCTGACCCAGCTCGTGGACGCGCTCGCCCAGGTGAGGCTGGAGGGCGTCTCGGTGACCGCCGACCTGCGGATCGCGCGCGGGCTCGACTACTACACGGGCACCGTCTTCGAGACCGAGCTGGAGGGCTTCGAGCACCTCGGCTCGATCTGCTCCGGCGGTCGGTACGAGAAGCTCGCCGACGACGGCCGCAACGTCTACCCGGGCGTCGGCATCTCGCTCGGAGTGACCCGACTGCTGGTCCCGCTGGTCTCGCGCGGCCACCTCACGACCTCACGCGCCGTCCCGTCGGCCGTCCTCGTGGCTCTTGTCGACGAGGAGTCGCGTCCGGCGAGCAACGCGATCGCCGGACGACTGCGCGCCCGGGGCATCCCCACCGAGGTCGCTGCCTCGCCGCAGAAGTTCGGCAAGCAGATCCGGTACGCCGAGCGCCGCGGCATCCCGTACGTCTGGTTCCCCGCGGCCGGCGACGGAGCCGACCAGGTGAAGGACATCCGCAGCGGCGACCAGGCCGATGCCGACGGCGACACCTGGACCCCGCCCGCGGACGATCTCCGCCCTGCCGTCATCACCCCACTCGACACCCGAGGAGCAACATCGTGATCCGCACCCACGACGCAGGGAGCCTGCGCGCCACCGACGCCGGGACCCGCGTCACGCTGGCCGGCTGGGTGGCGCGACGCCGCGACCACGGGGGAGTGGCCTTCATCGACCTGCGCGACGCGTCCGGCGTCGCCCAGGTCGTGATCCGCGACGAAGAGGTTGCGCGCCCGCTGCGCAGCGAGTTCTGCCTCAAGGTCGTCGGCACCGTCGAGCTGCGTCCCGAGGGCAACGACAACCCCAACCTTCCGACCGGTGAGATCGAGGTGATCGCCGACACCGTGGAGGTCCTCAGCGAGTCGGCGCCGCTGCCGTTCCCGGTCGAGGAGTTCCACGCGAGCCCGGTGGGCGAGGAGGTCCGCCTCAAGTACCGCTACCTCGACCTGCGCCGGGCCGAGATGGCCAAGAACCTGCGGACTCGCGCCGCCGTCACCCGGATCATCCGCGAGGTGATGGCCGAGCACGACTTCCTGGAGTTCGAGACCCCGAACCTCACGGCGTCGACGCCTGAGGGCGCGCGCGACTTCCTCGTACCGGCCCGGACGCGTCCCGGCACCTGGTACGCGCTGCCGCAGTCGCCGCAGCTGTTCAAGCAGCTGCTCATGGTCGCGGGGATGGAGCGCTACTACCAGATCGCGCGATGCTTCCGCGACGAGGACAGCCGGGCCGACCGTCAGCCCGAGTTCACCCAGCTCGACATCGAGATGAGCTTCCTCGAGGAGGAGGACGTCTACGCTCTCACCGAAGAGATCCTCGCGCGCCTCTGGCGCGAGATCCTCGGGTACGAGATCACGCTGCCGATCCCGCGGATGTCGTTCGCCGAGGCCGTCGCGCGCTTCGGCATCGACCGTCCCGACATGCGGTTCGGCTGCGAGCTTGTGGACTTCACCGACTACTTCACGGACACGCCCTTCCGCGTGTTCGCGCCGAAGGGTCGCCACTGGCACGTGGGCGCGGTCGTGATGCCCGGCGGCGCCGACCAGCCGCGCCGCACGCTCGACGCGTGGCAGGAGTTCGCGAAGGCACGCGGCGCGAAGGGGCTGGCGTACGTGCTCGTGAACGAGGACGGAACCCTCGGCGGGCCGGTCGCCAAGAACCTGTCCGAGTCCGAGCGCGAGGGCCTCGTGGCGCACGCGGGCGCGAAGCCCGGTGACTGCATTTTCTTTGCGGCCGACCAGTACAACACCGCCAAGGCGCTGCTCGCGGCGGTCCGCGTGGAGATCGGCGAGCGCTGCGGCCTGATCGACCACGACCGGTGGGAGTTCTTGTGGGTCAACGACGCGCCGATGTTCGAGTACGTCGGTGACGACTCGCACGAGGCCTGGACGTCGATCCACCACCCGTTCACGGCTCCCGCGCCCGAGTACGCCGACACGTTCGACAAGGACCCGGGCACCGCGCTGAGCCAGGCGTACGACATCACGCTCAACGGCAACGAGCTCGGTGGCGGCTCGATCCGTATCCACCGCTCGGAGATGCAAGAGCGGGTCTTCGAGGTGCTCGGGCTGACCCCGGAGCAGGCGCAGGGGCAGTTCGGCTTCCTGCTCGAGGCGTTCCAGTTCGGTCCGCCCCCGCATGGCGGCATCGCCCTCGGTATCGACCGTGTGGTGGCGTTGCTGACCGGCGCCGACACGATCCGCGACGTCATCGCCTTCCCGAAGACGGCCTCGGGCGCTGACCCGCTGACCGGTGCGCCTGCGCCGATCACGGCAGCGCAGCGCAAGGAGGCGGGCGTCGACGCGCCGCCGCCGGAGCCGAAGTCGGCGCCGGCCGAGTAGGGCGGTGTCGCGGCGGCTCGCTCAGCTGGCAGTGGGGGTCGCCGCGGCAGGGACGGGGTGCAGCGTCGCGGCGATGGCGTCGAACAGGAGCACCAGCTCGTCGCGCAGCGGCATCGTCGTCGTCGCGAAGGTGAGCAGGCCGAAGTGGGTGGCGTCCAGGCGCACGACGAAGTCGACGCTGAGGGTGTTGACCGGTTGCGGCTGGTCGGGGAACAGATCGGTCGCGACCTCCTCACGCACCCGGCGCAGCGCGCCGTGCTCGCCGACGTCGACGAACCCGACGTCGACCGCGGCGTCGCCCTCCCGAAAGTCCATCAGCAGCGTGTTGGCGAGCGAGTCGGTGTCCTCGACGACGAACTCGGTGGCGACCAGGCTGGCGCTGACCAGGGCACCGGCGATGGGCTCGAACAGCGAGTGCAGGTAGCGGGCACCCTGGCGGTGAGCCTGGTCGCACTGCTCGCGCAACGTCCGCTCGATCTCGATGCGCGTGGTGATGAGCTCGTCGCGGGGCTTGCCCTCGAGTGCGGCGTCGACCAGCCCCGTGATCGCCCGCGGCGCCTGCTCAGGGTCAGTCGGCAGCGAGATCCAGCCCGCTGGCAGGATCACCCGCCAGCCCGGTGCCACCACGACGGTGCGTTCGCGTGTGTTCACAGTCCCTCGATCCCCGCGGCGAGCTCCTCGAACGAGGGCTGCACCCGGTAGGAGGTGAGCAGGTCGGACTGGTAGGCCGCCAGCTGGTAGCAGATCCCCTGGTCCGGCCGCGACCACAGCACCATCAGGTGCTCGTGCACCTCGTCGCCCACGAACGGCCGGAACACGACGTTCACCGCGGTACCGGACTTGGTCTCCATCTCGGTGATCTCGGGTCCGGAGAACACCGGTTCGTCGCCGACGATCTGGGCCACGAGGTGCGCGGCGTCCAGGGCGGGGCTCGCGGGGAACGCCCGCAGGACCGCGTATGCCGACAGCCGCGACAGATCGTCGGGCTCGGTGGTCATCACCCAGCCGGCCAGGTTGAGCACCTGGCTCGCGTCCGCGTCGGCGTTGGCGCGCAGCAGGCTGGCCCGAACGCCGAGCATGAACGCGATCGAGTCGACGACCTCGCGGGCGTCGCCGAAGCGTTCGCGCCACCGAACGTCCAGGCTGTCGGCGTCGGCGTCGAGCGGGATCGGAACCCAGTCGACGTGTCCCGTGGCCTCGATGTCACTCAACGTGCACGCTCCTGCTCGTACTGTCCATGATCGCGTCCGACGCTGCGGCGCCACCTTCGCTGGCTGACCGCGCCCCACAGCACCGCCAGGACACAGGCGACGCCCGCGGCGACGAGGAGCCAGCCGAAGGCGTCGACCTTCGCCCCTGGACCGAGCGGTGCGACCAACCCGAGGACTGCGGCCAGACCACAGACGATCGGGACGCTGAGGCCCAGTGCTCCGGACTCTCGTTCGGTCAGCTCCCACCCTGCCCGGCCATCGATCGGTCGCAACGGAGTCGTCGCACCGGTGCCGACCTCGGCGTCAAGCCTCCCAGCCGTGACCTCGATGCCGGCCGTCTCGCAGCAGGCGCGCAACCGGTCCGCATCGGCGGTGGCGGGCACCAGCTCAGCGGTGTCGAATCCTGCCAACAGCGCGCCCTCGGCATCTCGCAGGTGCACCTGTGCGGCTCCGAGCTCGACCAGCGCCACCCCGCCCGTGGCCGGTCCACGGAGCCAGATCTCCTGAGCCTCGTACGGGCGGACGATCACGACGTCGTCACGCCCGAACTGCACCTGCGTCCCGGCAACGCCGCCAGGCACGTCGTACACCGACCGTCCGGCTGCCTCGAGCGGGGTGCGGGTGAGACGTCGGAATGCCAGGCGGCTTCGTACGAGGCCGGCGGTGGCGGCGACCGCGAGCAGGCAGGCCACGGCGTGCGGCCACGCGGGCCAGTCCACGCCGGCCTGCAAGGCGACCAGGACGATGACGACGGACACCACGGCCATCGTCCAGACGAGCCGGGCGAGCCTCAGCTGCCGACGTTGCGGCCGCAGCAGAACCCGGCTCTCCGCGGCCCGCTGCGTCCGGTCGAGCGGGGGGCCCTCCTGCAGAGTCAGCCCCAGCGCGCGGACCAGTGCCGCTGCACCGGAGGCCCGCAGAGCGTCGCTCGCAGGGGCTCCCGGCGGCACGACGTCGAGGAGCGGCACGGTGATCACCGGTCCGTCCGGGCCGGACAGGACCAGCGCGCCGCTGGGGGCGAGAGCCTCCTGACGGTCCCGCTCGGCCTCGATCCGGCGCACCACCCCAGACGCGGGCACCTGTCGGAGCAGGCTCTCGTCGGCAGGGTCGGCGGGCCACCGCCGTAGCGACCGCAGCTCGCTGTGGGTGCGCGGATGTGCGCGGGTGAGGGAGGCGGCCGTCCCCAGGAGCCGTGGCTCGGCGTCCGAGTCGTGGAGCCACAGCTCACCGCCGTCGGCGACGAGGCGGACGTGGCGCGCAGCGGGGATCGACAAGCCCCGTCCCGTCGCCCAGCTCACCTGGTGGGTCTCAGTCATTGAGGATCTTTGCCGCTGATCGTGTCGAACGTCTCAGGGAGCTTCGGGACCGACCCGACGGCGTCACGGACCTTGTTGGCGAAGTCGGTGGTGAACACGATCTGCTCGATCTTGATGTTGCGCGCGACCTTGTCGAGCTGCAGGGCATGGGCGGCGTCGTCGGTGGCGCGGCGCAGTGCGGCGAGCTGCTGGTTCAGCCCGGCCAGCTCGCGGCCACCGTTGCGCAGACTCTCGGCGACCGTGGCCGGCAGCTTCGTCGGGGCGGTGTTGATGAGCCCGATCAGGTCGTCGGCGGCACGTTGGCCCTCCTGCGCCGCGGCGCCGGTCAGCTTCTGCGTCCAGCGCGCGAGGTTGTTGCTCGGGTTGCTGATCTTCAGGGCGTTGTTGAACTGCGTCACCTTGCCACTGATGAGCCTGTTCAGTGCAGCGGCCTTGGTGGTCTGGCTCAGGCGCGAGGCGACCTGTGGCGCGAGGCTCTTGATCCCGCGCAGCGCAGCGGACGCAGCCTTGCCGCCCACGAGCGACAGAGCGACATCCACGAGGGCCCATCCGACGTCGGCACCGCTGTAGTGCCCGGTGTCGGCTGCGTACAGAAGCAGCGTGCCGGCCAGGATCGCGACGCTGAGGACGATAGCGGCGACGACGAGCGCGAAGGGTGCGCCGATCGTGAACACCAGCACGAGGATCAGGGCGCCAAGGACGAGCGCGATGATCTTCAGCACTTCCACGACGCGATGGATGACGTCGGCCATGTCGCGGACGGAGCCCTTGAAGTCGCCCCACCAGCCGTCGTCCCAGATCTCGGCGGCGTCCTCGATGTCGTTCTTGCGGTCGCGGGCGGCGCGGTTGAGCACCTCCATCGCCTCGCGCATCTGCGACACCGCGCGGCCCAGGTCGCCCTCGGCGCCCTCGCGGGTCTCGTCGGTCTTGTCCTGCCCGGTCGGCGCCTCGCCCTCACCCTCGAACGGCTTGTTCTCGTCGACGGTCTTCTGGGCGGCCTCGGCCTTCTTGAGGGCGCTCCAGGTGTCGTTGCGCCCGGTCTCGACGTTGGTCTTCCAGCTGTCAAGCGCCGTCGCGACGGCCTCGTAGCGCTGGACGACCTTGCCGAGGTCCTCGAGGACGTCGTCCGCCTTGTCGGCGAATGCCTCGGCGGCCTTGCCGCGCCAGCCGTCGAGGTCGGAGACGGCCTTCAGGATGCGCTTGATCTCGTCGGCCTCGTCGGCGCGGGAGCGCATCGCGTCGGCGACCGTCCGTACCTCCGACTCTGATGCTTCGATCGGGTCGGACGCGTGCCCGACGAGGTCCCAGTCTCCGCTGCGTTTGGTCACGGCTCCTTCTTCGCTTCCTTGATCGCTTTCACCAGCTCGGCGGCGAGCTTCTCGTCGGCCTCCTCGAACCCGTTGGCGGTCTCCGTGGCGAGCTCGCCCAGCTTCAAGAGCTTGTCGGCCAGGTGGTCACGGTTGTCGTCCCAGTTCTTACGGAACTTGTCCATGGCGTCGACGACATCCTCGTGCGCGAGGTGCTCCTTGCCGTACGAGGCTCTGCCGTCGGCGGACTTCAACCGGTCGCACAGTGTCGTCAGGCGGGTGCCGAGGTCGCGCAGCTCCTGGGTGGCCACTTGGAGATCGTTCATGGGACCCACATGTTAGGGGCCCAGAGGGCCACGGCGGGTGCAGGGCGCGTACGGATCGTTATCGTCGTGTGGTCGTCACGTGTCGGGGGTCTCGCCTAGGCTCCTGTGAGCGCCCGCCGTCGTGTCGGCGGGCGAGACGACGAGGGAGGTCAGGGTGGGACGCCGGCTCGGGCGCATGATCGCCCTGTGCTGTGTCGGTGCGCTCGTCGTGGGCTGCACGGTGGCCGACGACGCACGATCCTCCCCGACGGTGACGACGCTCGACCACGTCGCTGCAGGGCGCGAGGGCAGCGCACGCGATCCCGACGCGCCGGCGCCCGCACCCGAGATCAAGGGCGCCACCCGCGGAGGCACCCTGACCGTCCTCAGCTCGCACGTGCCCGAGTCGCTCGATCCGGCCAGGTCGTCGTTCACCGACACGCGGGGCATCTTGTCGGGCCTCGTCACGCGGTCGTTGACGCAGTTCCACCGCGACCCCGACACCGGGCGGATGGTGCTGGTCCCCGACCTCGCCACCGACCTCGGCACCCCCAACGACGACAACACCGCATGGACGTTCACGCTGCGCCCCGGCGTCAACTTCGAGAACGGTGCGCCGATCACCGCCGCCGACGTCGCGTACGGGGTCAAGCGCGCGTTCGCCAGCACGGAGCTGCCGGGTGCCCCCGCGTACCTCCAGACGTTCTTCCTCGACGGCAACCGCTACCGCGGCCCGTACGCGACGAAGGCCGAGCTGAAGCAGCGCGAGGGGTACGAACCCGACTGGTACGCCGGCGACGACTTCCGTGCGATCGAGGTCACGGGCCGCAGGATCACGTTCCACATGCGGCGCCCGTTCGCCGACATGCCCTATCTCGCGTCGTTCCCCCAGTTCTCACCGGTGCCGCGCAGCGCCGACGCCGACCCCGCCGCGTACGGTCGGCGGCCGGTCGCCACCGGTCCTTACGCGGTCTCGACCTATCGCGACGGCACGACCCTGACGCTCGAGCGCAACTCGCGGTGGGACCCGGCGACCGACCCGGCACGCCACCAGTACGCGGACGGGTGGACGTTCCTGTGGGGCCAGGATCCCGACCGCATCGACGGGCTGATGGTCGACGACGCCGGCGACGCGCAGTACGCGCTCTCGTACGACTCGGTGGCGGCCGACACCTTCGAGCGGATGCGCGACGACGCGCCCGAGCGGCTGGTCGCGGCCGGGACGCCGTGCACCTATCTCTGGTACCTCGACACCCGCTCGATCTCCGACCGCCGCGTCCGGCAGGCGCTCGGCTGGGCGTACCCGTACGACGCCGCCTGGAAGGCCGGCCGCGAGAGTGTGGGGACGACAAGGCTCCCCGGCACGACCCTGCTCCCGCCGGGGACTGCTGGCCGTCGCTCGTACGACCCGCTCGGCAACGGCGGCCGCCGGACGGACGCGCAGCGCGCACACGCCCTGCTCGAGGAGGCGGACGCGCTCGGGTTCGCCGTCCGCTGGTACTACGCGAGCGACGTGCCCGAGAAGGTCGCGATCAAGGACGCCGTGGTGACAGCACTGCGGCGCGCCGGGTTCGAGCCGCAGCCGGTCGCGACCACCGCCAAGCAGATCCGCGCGATGCAGTTCGACCCGGACGGTCCGCACAACGTCGTCGACTCCGGCTGGTGCTCCGACTGGCCCACCGGCTCGTCGTGGTTCCCAGCACAGTGGTCGAGCGAGATCGTCGACGACCCGAGCCGCCCGAACCCGTCGATGCTCGCTGCCGAGGACGTCGACGACGCGATCGACAAGACCCTCGACACCCTCAGTGGTGCCGACGCGGCCCGCGCGTGGGGCGCGCTCGATGAACGGGTCGGGCGCAAGCACTATCCCGCGGTCGTCCTCGGCCACGGTGGTGTGGTGCTGGCTCACGGCAGCAGGGTCGGCGGCATGGCCGTCAACCAGCTGCTCGCGATGCCCGTCTTTGCTGACATGTACGTCGACCAGAGCGGCTGACCGGGCCGCGTACCCTGGGCGGGTGGACTCAGACGGCGCACCCCCGGACGGGCTCTTCGACGTCCCCGACGTCGCCCCTGCACCGTCAGGTGGCGGCAGCCTGACCGACGCGGCCCACCGCGCCGCGCCGCTGGCGGTCCGGATGCGGCCGCGCACGCTCGACGAGCTCGTCGGCCAGGAGGCGCTCCTGCGCACCGGCACACCCCTGCGGCGGATGGTGCACGGCGACCAGTCGATGTCGCTGATCCTGTGGGGTCCGCCCGGGACGGGAAAGACGACGCTCGCCTCCCTGGTCAGCCATCAGACCAACCGCCGCTTCGTCGAGGTGTCGGCGGTGTCGGCCGGCGTCAAGGAGGTGCGTGAGACGCTCGCGTCCGCCCGCCGGATGCTGGCGCAGGGCGGGCGCGAGACCGTGCTGTTCGTCGACGAGGTCCACCGCTTCTCCAAGGCGCAGCAGGACGCGCTCCTGCCCGGCGTCGAGAACCGTTGGGTCTCGCTGATCGCCGCCACCACCGAGAACCCGCACTTCTCCGTGATCTCGCCGCTGCTGTCCCGCTCGCTGCTGCTGACCCTCGAGCCGCTGAGCGACGATGACATCGCCACCCTCGTGGAGCGTGCGGTCGCCGACGAGCGCGGCCTCGCGGGGGCGGTGGTGCTCGAGGACGAGGCCCGTGACCACCTCGTACGCCTCGCCGGGGGTGACGCACGACGGGCTCTGACCTACCTAGAGGCGGCGGCCGGTGCGGCGCAGGCCCAGGACCGTGACCGCATCACCGTTGACGATGCCGCGAGCGCCGTTGACCGGGCGGCCGTCCGGTACGACCGGCAAGGCGACCAGCACTATGACGTCACGAGCGCGCTCATCAAGTCGATCCGTGGATCGGACGTCGACGCGGCGCTGCACTACCTGGCGCGGATGGTGGAGGCGGGGGAGGACCCCAAGTTCCTCGCGCGCCGACTGATGATCTCGGCCAGCGAGGACATCGGCCTCGCCGACCTGACAGCGCTGCAGACTGCGGTGGCTGGCGCACAGGCGGTGCAGATGATCGGCTTCCCGGAGGCGGCGCTCACCCTCTCGCAGGTCGTGATCACGTTGGCGCTCGCGCCGAAGTCCAACGCCGCGTACAAGGCGATCGCCGCCGCGAGCGCCGACGTCCGGGCGGGCAAGGCAGGGGCGGTGCCGCCTGCGCTGCGCGATGCCCACTACGCCGGAGCCAAGAAGCTCGGCCACGGGCACGACTACAAGTACGCCCACGACGACCCGCGGGGGGTGGTGGGCCAGCAGTACGCGCCGGACGAGATCGACGGCGCGGAATACTACCGGCCGACCGGCCGCGGCGCGGAGGCCGCGTACGCGGAGCGGGTGGCGCGGCTGCGCGAGATCCTGCGCGACCCGGCGGAACGCTCGGGTGACTGACCGCGGACCCGGTCGGTAGGGTCGAGCCCATGCCGATCGAGACCTGGGTCACCGCCCTGGCCTGTGGCGTCGCGCTCGTCGCCCTGGCCGCCGCCCTGCTGGCCGTGCGCGCCCTCTCGCGGCTGCGCGCCGAGGTGCGCGGGCTGGCCGGGCGGACCGAGCTGAGCGAGGGGAGCAGTCGGGCGACCCCCCTTGTCGAGACCCCCTCCACCGAGATCGTCTACGCCCCCACACCGCTCGCCCACGTCGGCGGCGCCGAGCGCCAGGTCCTCCCGCACGAGCGGGCGGTGGTGACCCAGGAGGGCACCGTCATCGTCCTTCCTTCGGAGCAGCAGGTCGTGGCGGCTACCATGGGACGTCCGCTGGTCCGTGGCGCCGTGCTGAGCCATGGGCTGATGCACGCGCTACGGCCGGAGAGCCGGGATCGGATCCGAGGGATCGTCCGTCGCGAGTTCCGCCGTCGTCGCAAGATCCGGCGGCGCGCCGCGCGCCAGGCGGCCCGTTCGGCGTCGGTGGCCCCGGAGGTCCCGTCGTGGCCCGGCAGCACCACGACACCCGAGCAGGAGGGCACACGATGAAGAGCCGCGTTCTGTGGTTCGTCGCGGGCACCACCGCAGGGGTGTACGGGACCTTCAAGGCGAAGCGGATGGCCGACCGGTTCACCCCGACCGGGATGACCGACCAGGTCGCCGCGTGGCAGGTCGGTCTCCAGGCGTTCGCCGAGGAGGTCCGCTCCGGCATGAGCGTGCGCGAGGCCGAGATCGCTGAACACCTGGGTCTGCCGCCCGACGCGCTCGCCCGCGCTCTGCCCCCCTCCGCGGGACGACCCCCCGCCACGCGCCAGCTTCCCCCGTACGACGAGTAAGGACTGCTTCCCCATATGGACACAGCGGAGATCCGCCGCCGGTTCCTCGACCACTTCGAGTCGAACGGCCACACGGTGGTGCCCTCGGCATCGCTGATCCTGGACGACCCCAACCTGCTCTTCGTGAACGCGGGCATGGTGCCGTTCAAGCCGTACTTCCTTGGTCAGGAGACCCCGCCGTTCAAGCGGGCGACCAGCGTTCAGAAGTGCGTGCGCACCCAGGACATCGAAGAGGTCGGCAAGACCACCCGGCACGGCACGTTCTTCCAGATGAACGGCAACTTCTCGTTCGGCGACTACTTCAAAGAGGGCGCCATCGAGCTTGCCTGGTCGCTGGTGACCGGCGCGGTCGAGTCCGGCGGGCTCGGGTTCGACCCCGAGCGCGTGTGGGTGACGGTGCTGCCGAGCGATGCCGAGGCGCGCGACGCGTGGCGGAGGATCGCCGGCCTGCCCGACGAGCGGATCCAGGATCGCGGGCTGGAGGACAACTACTGGCACATGGGCGTGCCCGGACCCGGTGGCCCGTGCTCGGAGATCTACATCGACCGCGGCGCCGAGTACGGCCCGGACGGCGGCCCCGTCGTCGACGAGGACCGCTTCCTCGAGATCTGGAACCTCGTGTTCATGCAGGAGGAGCTGAGCCAGGTCCGCAGCAAGGCCGACTTCGACGTGCTGGCTCCGCTGCCGAGCAAGAACATCGACACCGGCATGGGCCTCGAGCGCGTCGCGTACCTGCTGCAGGGCAAGCAGAACATGTACGAGATCGACCAGGTCTTCCCGGTCATCGAGAAGGCCTCGGCGCTCTCGGGCAAGCGGTACGGCGCGGTCCACGAGGACGACGTGCGCTTCCGCGTCATCGCCGACCACGTCCGCAGTGGACTCATGCTGATCGGTGACGGTGTCACCCCTGGCAACGAGGGGCGCGGCTACGTGCTGCGCCGTCTGCTGCGCCGTGCGGTGCGCTCGATGCGCCTGCTCGGTTATGAGGACCCCGCCCTGCCGGAGCTGCTCCCGGTGAGCCGCGACGAGATGGTGCGCTCGTACCCGGAGGTCGGGACGGACTTCGCCCGCATCGCGCAGGTCGCGTACGCGGAGGAGGAGACGTTCCGCCAGACCCTCGCGAAGGGTACGCAGATCTTCGACCTGGCCGCGGACACGGCCAAGGCTGAGGGGGCGACCGTCCTCACGGGCGACAAGGCGTTCCAGCTCCACGACACGTACGGGTTCCCGATCGACCTGACGCTCGAGATGGCCTCTGAGCAGGGGCTTGCCGTCGACGAGCAGGGCTTCCGTGCGCTGATGTCCGAGCAGCGTGCGCGTGCCAAGGCGGACGCGAAGTCCAAGAAGGGTCGCCACGCCGACACCACGATCTACCGCGACGCGCTCGACGCGAACGGACCGACCGAGTGGCTCGCGTACGAGCGCCTGAGCACCGAGTCGCAGGTCCGGTCACTGATCCAGGAGGCCGGACGCACCCCGGCCGTGGGAGAGTCGCAGGTCGCCGAGGTGGTCCTCGACCGCACCCCGTTCTATGCGGAGTCCGGTGGCCAGAGCGCCGACGCCGGTGTCCTCGTGTGGGATGGCGGTCGCGCCGAGGTGCTCGACGTCCAGCGCCCGTTGCGCGGCCTCGTCGTCCACCAGGTGCGCGTGCTGGAGGGCGAGCTGACCGAGGGTACGGCGCTGCAGGCCGACGTCGACCCGCAGTGGCGCGTCGGGGCCTGCCAGGCGCACTCGGGGACGCACGTCGTGCACGCGGCGCTGCGCGAGGTCCTCGGCCCGACGGCGCTGCAGAGCGGTTCGTACAACCGTCCCGGCTATCTGCGCCTCGACTTCGGCTGGTCGAGCGCGCTGTCGCCGACGCAGATGCACGACGTCGAGCAGGCCGCGAACATCGCCCTGCGTGAGGACCTGTTGGTCACCGCCGCCGTGATGCCGCTCGAGCGGGCCAAGGAGCTCGGTGCGCTCGCCTTGTTCGGTGAGACGTACGGCGAGGACGTCCGCGTCGTCGAGATCGGTGGCCCGTGGTCGCGCGAGCTCTGCGGTGGCACGCACGTGGCTCACTCGTCGCAGATCGGCACGATCGTGCTCACGTCCGACAGCTCGGTGGGCGCGGGCAATCGCCGCGTTGAGGCCGTGGTCGGTCTCGAGGGCTTCTCGTACCTCGCTCGCGAGCGCGATCTTGTCGCGCAAGTCAGTGATCTCCTCAAGGTCCAGCACGACGACGTCCCGGGCCGGGTGGCGGACCTGGTCGGACGTCTGCGGACCGCCGAGAAGGAGATGGAGAAGCTGCGTGCTGCGCAGCTGCTGTCGTCGGTTGCCGACCTCGCTGGGGACGCGGTGGACGTGGACGGCGTCGCGTACGTCGGGCACGTCGCCGACGGCCTCCCTGCGAAGGACGTCCGTACGCTCGCCCTCGACGTCCGCGGACGTCTCGACTCGTCGCGGCCGGCCGTCGTGGCCATGATCGGCACGGCCGACGGCAAGGCCGCCTGCGTGGTCGCCGTCAACGACGCAGGCCGCTCGGCCGGTCTCGCGGCGGGCGACCTCATCAAGGCGGTGATGGAGCCGCTGGGTGGTCGCGGAGGCGGCAAGGCCGACATCGCCCAGGGTGGTGGCACGGAGGTCGCGGCCGCACCGCAGGCGATCGAGGCGGTCCGTCGCGCGATCCAAGGCGCGGTCTGACGTGCGGCACGGGGTCCGCATCGGCGTCGACGTGGGTGACGTCCGCATCGGCGTGAGCGCCAGCGATCCGTCGGGCATCCTCGCGACCCCGGTGGAGACCGTGGCGGCGGGCCCGGACTCGATCCGCGACATCCTGAGCATCGCGAATGATCGTCAAGCCTTCGAAATTGTGGTTGGCTTGCCACGGTCGCTCTCGGGGGGCATGGGGCCGGCGGCTCGCAAGGTGCGGGCGTACGCCGAGGAGCTGGCGGCAGCGTCCGCTCCTACCCCCGTCCGGCTCGTGGACGAGAGGATGTCGACCGTGACCGCACAGCAGAGCCTGCGTCAGGCCGGGCGCAAGGCCAAGCAGCAGCGCGCTGTGGTGGACCAGGCTGCCGCCGTCGTGATCCTTCAGTCGGCCCTCGATGTGGAGCGGACCAGCGGGCGGGTGCCCGGCGAACTGGTCGAGGCCGCTCGATGAGCGACATCGGACTCATGCCCGAGCGCGAACGCCGCCCCGCAGGTCACCGGGCGGCACGACGCGCCAAGAAGAAGCGGCGTGGTCCGGGGTGCTTCCTCGTCCTGCTGCTGGTCGCCGTGGTGTGCGTCGTCGGCTACCTCGGCGCCTCCAAGCTCGTCGGGATCGCTGGCGACCTCCTCGGCGGGCCGGAAGACTACCCCGGGCCCGGCAGCGGAAGTGTCGTCATCGAGGTGAGCGAGGGCGACACGGTCGCCGCGATGGGGCGTGAGCTCAAGGCCAAAGACGTCGTCGCGAGCGTTGACGCGTTCCTCGACGCCGCCGCGGGTGCGCCCGAGATGAACCAGGTGCAGCCGGGCTTCTACGAGCTGCGCAAGCAGATGCAGGCCTCGGCGGCCGTGCAGGCGCTCGTCGACCCGAAGAGCCGCGTCGACGCGTCGATCGGTGTCCCCGAGGGCGCACGTCTCGACCAGGTCGTCGGGCAGATCGTCAAGAAGACCGAGTTCACCAAGAAGGAGGTCAACGCCGCCCTGAAGGACCCTGAGCTGGGGCTCCCGGCGGCGGCCGACGGCAATGCCGAGGGCTACCTCTTCCCGGCGACGTACACCGTCGGGCCTGACGCGACGCCGCTCTCGCTGCTGCAGGAGATGGTGAGCAAGGCTGTCGCTCTCGAGACCGAGCTCGACATCGAGGCACGGGCGAAGGCGCTGGGCATCTCCGCGCACGACGCGATCGTCGTCGCGAGCATCGTGCAGGCCGAGGCCGGCACTGCGGACTACGACAAGGTCGCGCGGGTGATCTACAACCGTCTCGACGAGGGCATGGCGCTCCAGATGGACTCCACCATCCACTACGTCAGCGGCAAGGACGGCAGCGTCTGGACGAGTGCCGAGGCGCGGGAGATCGACTCGCCCTACAACACGTACAAGTACGCCGGTCTGCCTCCAGGCCCGATCGGCAACCCGGGCAACAAGGCGCTCGAGGCTGCTCTGAACCCTGCCGAGGGTTCGTGGCTCTACTTCACGCTCGTCGACGCCGAGTCGGGTGAGACGAAGTTCGCGGAGAGCTACTCAGAGCACCAGCAGAACGTGGAGGAGTTGCGCCAGAACTGCCGTGAGCAGGGGGGCTGCTGATGCCGCGCTGCGCGGTGCTCGGCAGTCCGATCGCACACTCGCTGTCGCCGGTCATGCACCGGACGGCGTACGAGGTGCTCGGGCTGCACGACTGGAGCTATGAGGCGTTCGACGTGGACGAGGACGGCATCGGTACGTTCTTGGCGGGTCTGGACGAGCAGTGGCGCGGGTTGTCGCTCACGATGCCGCTCAAGCGTGCGGTGCTCCCGTACCTCGACACCGTCGAGGCCTCGGCGCGTGGGGTCGGCGGGGTCAACACCGTGATCGTCGACATCGAAGGTCGCCACGGGTTCAACACCGACGTGCCCGGGGGGATCGCCGCCCTGCGGGAGCGCGGGGTCGAGGCGGTCGAGGACGCGGTGGTGATCGGTGCCGGTGCGACGGCCGAGGCGATGATCGCGTCGTTGCGGCACCTCGGGCTGCGTCGCGCGACGTTGGCCGTACGAGACCTGGACCGTGGCATGGAGCTCGCGCGCCGCCTCGAGAAGGGGAGCGAGGACGCTGCTCCGGTCGCCGTCGAGGTGACCGGGATTGGGCCCGATCTCCCACGGTCGACGCAGGTCGTGGTCTCGACGGTTCCGGCCGCTGCCATCGCTACGTACGCGCCGAGGCTCGCGACGAGGTGCGACGCGGTCTTCGACGTGATCTACGACCCGTGGCCGACGCCGCTGGCCCGCGCGGCGCAGGCGGAGGCGGTGCCGGTCGCGTCGGGGCTGGACCTGCTCGCCCACCAGGCGGCGGCACAGGTGCGGCTGATGACCGGCCGCGAAGTCAGCGCGTCGCTGCTGCGCGACGCGGCGCTCGGAGCGCTCGCTGGGCACTGACCCAACGGGGGACGCAGAAGCCTCCGGCGTCCGGATGGGGAAGTGCCTGCTCCGGGCGTGCTTGGGCTGCTGTCGTCAGCGCGGGTGTCCGGTTGTCAGGCGCACAGCAGCTGCTCCAGCCGTCGTTCCAGGATGGACTCCGGCAGGCCGGAGGGCGGGGACTCCGACGGTGGCACCCCGGTGCGGGGAACGCCGAGGGGGGTACGGCGCTGGTTGGCGTAGGTGTGCCCCGTGGGCGTGCGCCAACCGAGCACCGGCGCAAGGATGTCGTCGTCGGAGGCGACGAGCGGGTCGGCCGGTGTTACCCGCCAGCCTGGAGCCTCCTTGGCAAGGTTGTCGGGTCGGCACACCCCCTGAGCGTTCTGCGGGGTGGTTGGGCCGCCCCGCGCGTACGGCACGGCGTGGTCGAGGTCGCGGATGCGGCAGTCGCACCACGGGCGCTGGCACTGCCCGTCGACGGTCCGGATCAGGCGCCGCACCGCGGCGCTGAACCGTCGGGCCCGTCTGTCGGACCCGGTGAGGCCGTCACCGTTGGGTGTGGTGAAGAACCGTCGTACCCAGGAGTGCTCGCCTGTGGCAAGGCGACGCGCGAGCTCTGCAGGGATCGGACCGTAGCCGGTGAGCGAGGCGGGCGCTGTGTCGGCGGCGAAGAGGACCTCGGGCCGCATCACGACGCCGATCTCGGTGCGGAGGTCGCTCGTGCCGTCGGCGTCGACGCGTGCGCCGGTCATCGCCTCGATGGCAAGGTCGGCCATCAGCTGGCGGATCGTGCGCGGGTCCCCGTCGGCGCGACGCGCGGACGCCTCGTCGTCGAGGCGACGGAAGGCGGCGGTGAGCTGCTCGGCCGGTCCGACGACCGTCAGGGACGCCATCGCGTCGAGCTCGGGCGAGAAGGTCACCACGCGGTCTTCGCGCGCCCGCAGCGTGCGCTCGTACGCGGCGTGCGGGTCGACCGCGAGGACGAGCCGGCGTGCCTCGGCCGCAGCCCTGCGAGGGGAAAGGTCGGCGAGCGACGACGCGATCTCGGCGTCGATGCGGGTGCGGTCGTCGACGGCGGCGTAGGTCGTCTCTCGGCAGACGGCGCTCGCGACGGCTGACGAGATGGTGCCGTCTCGGAGCAGCGCGTGGGTCTGAGGATGGAGCTCGAGCGCCTGCGCGAAGGCGTAGGTGCGCTCGCCCGAGGGCGTCGACACCTGGCGCGCCAGGGCGATCTCGGTGAACAACGATCGGGTCAATGTCGTCTCGTCGACGGTCGTCATCGCGCGGCGACGACGCGAGTCGAGCGCAAGCACCGCATCGGCCTGAACACCCTGAGCGATGCGCACCGCCTCCTCGCACACCGCGACGACGTCGATCTCGGCGGCACCGAGCTCGGCCTCGTACGGGTCATGTCCTGCGGCACGCGACCGCGCAGACTCGACCGCGCCGAGAACCCGCTCGACGAGGGTGTCGAGCAGATGGTCGGAAGTGCCGCCGGTGGTCGTGACGTCGAACATGTGTGCGAGGCTATCGCCTCGTACCGACACTCAGCGGCGATCTGTACGTGCTCTCCACAGGCCCGCCGCCGACGTCATTCTGTGGATGAGTCAGGCACCCTCCGGCGTCGGCTGCGACCAGCAGGCTCGGCCATTCCTGCTGCCACCGCGCCGCCTTCGCCTCGCCGACCTCGCGTGGTGCGAGGACGGGGTCGGGACGAAGCACCATGGCGAAGACGTCGTCCAAACCCCTACGGGTTGAGACCTCCGGGCGCTCGTCCGTGCTCAGCCGAACTCCGACGGAGCAGGTCGTGGCGGCAACGTGGTGCGCAGGTCGACGTCCGCGGCGAGGCTGGAGAATGCGTCGGCGCGCCCGCCGGATGACCGCATCTTCTGCCCTCCACGACAGGTCGGAGTCGCAGGAGAAGATGCCATGGTCTGCTGAGCGTCTGTGGACGTGGTCTGATCGTGGCAGACCCCTGGGGATGACGCCGCGGGCCGGCGTGCAGCCCGGCTATCGTTCCTGCGTGCCCGAAGCCGCGTTCGCCGCCCTCCTCGCCGCTGTCGTCGGGGCGCTCGGCGGTCTGCTCGCGCCTCGCGTCATCGCCCGGCTCCCCGAGCCCGACCCGGCCCCCGGCGGGCCCGGGGGAGTGGTGACCGACGGCGAGGCGGGTCACGGCGTCCCGGTGCCCGTGCCCGCCGAGGCACCGCGACCACCGAAGGTCCCGTACGCCGACCTCGCCGCCCGTCCCGGCCTCGGCGCGCGACTCGCGCTCATCTCCGCCGTCCTCGCGGGCGCGCTCGGCTGGCAGCTCGGCCTCGACCCGGCGCTGCCGCTGTGGGTGGGCTTCGCCGTCCTGGGCGTGACCCTGTCGTACGTCGACTGGCACACCCGGCTGCTGCCGAAGCGGCTCGTTCTCCCCGCCTACCCGGTCGCCGTCCTTCTGGCCCTCCTCGCCGCGGGCCTGGCCGGCGACACCGCGGTGCTCGCGCGGGCGGCGGCAGGCTGGGCGATCGTCTCGACGCTGTACGTCCTCCTGTGGCTGATCGCGCCGCGTGGCATCGGCTATGGCGACGTCCGGCTGTCCGGTCTGCTCGGCATCGCCCTCGGCGTCCTCGGCTGGGCCGAGCTCCTCGTCGGCACGTACGCGACGTTCGTCGTCGGCGCCGTCGGTGGCCTCGCGCTCGGCGCTCTCGGCCTCGTCGACCGCAAGGCGTTCCCGTTCGGTCCGTTCATGGCGCTGGGCGCCTGGTCCGGTGCGATGCTCGGCCCGGCCCTCGCGGGTTGGTGGGCCTGACCCGATCCGCGCTGCGAGACCGTGACGGAGCGTCGCGGCACGCATGACAGACTTGCCCCCATGCTTCGTTGGTTGACGGCTGGGGAGTCCCACGGCCCCGCACTGGTCGCTGTCGTGGAGGGGATGCCCGCGGGCGTCGCCGTATCGAGCGCGACGATCTCGGACGCGTTGGCGCGCCGCCGGCTGGGATACGGACGCGGGGCGCGGATGAACTTCGAGGCCGACGAGCTCGAGATCGTCGGCGGCATCCGTCACGGGCTCACCCTCGGCAGCCCGATCGCCCTGCGTATCGGCAACAGCGAGTGGCCCAAGTGGGACAAGGTGATGTCCGCCGACCCCGTCGACGCCGACGAGCTGCAGGGCATCGCCCGCAACGCGCCGCTGACACGACCGCGACCCGGCCACGCCGACCTGGTCGGCATGCAGAAGTACGGCTTCGACGAGGCCCGCCCGATCCTCGAGCGCGCCAGCGCCCGCGAGACCGCTGCGCGCGTGGCGCTCGGCTCGGTCGCCGCTGCCTTCCTTGAGCAGGCCTGCGGTGCGAGCATCGTCAGCCATGTCGTCGAGTTCGGCTCCGTCAAGGCGCCCGCTGGCCTCGTCCCGACCGCCGCCGATGTCGAGCGCCTCGACGCCGACCCGGTCCGTACGCTCGACCCCGCCACTTCCGCGGCGATGGTCGCCGAGGTGGATGCCGCCCGCAAGGACGGCGACACGCTCGGCGGTGTCGTCGAGGTCGTCGTCCACGGCCTCCCGCCGGGCCTGGGCAGCCACGTCCACTGGGACCGCCGCCTCGACGCCAGGCTCGCGTCCGCACTCATGGGCATCCAGGCGATCAAGGGCGTCGAGCTCGGCGACGGGTTCGACCTCGCCCGTACGCGCGGCTCGCTCGCGCACGACGAGATCGTGAGCACCGACGACGGCATCCGCCGCACCTCCGGCCGTTCCGGCGGCACCGAGGGCGGCATGTCGACCGGTGAGGTGCTGCGCGTCCGCGCCGCGATGAAGCCGATCGCGACCGTTCCTCGCGCGCTGCGCACCGTCGACGTCCGTACGGGCGCCCCGGCGCAGGCGCACCACCAGCGCTCCGACGTCGCTGCCGTGCCGGCCGCAGGGATCGTCGCCGAGGCGATGGTCGCCCTCACCCTCGCCGACGTGATGCTCGAGAAGTTCGGTGGCGACTCGGTCACCGAGACCGCCCGCAACGTGGCCTCGTACCTCTCGGCCCTGGCTCCCGCGTGAGCCCCCAGGACCGCCCGGTCGTCGTCCTCGTCGGCCCTCCAGGCGCCGGCAAGTCCACCGTCGCCGCTGTGCTGTCGGAGGCGCTCGGCGTGCCGGTGCGCGACACCGACACCGACGTCGAGGCGCTGACCGGCCGGACGATCGCCGACGTGTTCGTCACCGACGGCGAGGAGCGGTTCCGCGCGATCGAGGCGCAGGCCGTACGCGACGCGCTCGCCGAGCACCGTGGCGTCCTCGCACTGGGTGGTGGCGCGGTCGTTCGCGAGGAGACCAGGCGCGCCCTCGACGGCCACGTCGTCGTGTTCCTCGACGTCGGGCTGGCCGATGCGGCGGCACGCGTCGGCCTCGGCTCGACCCGCCCCCTGCTCCTGGGGAACGTACGCTCGCAGATGAAGACCCTGCTCGACGCGCGCCGGCCCGTGTACGAGTCCGTCGCGACGCACGTCGTCGGCACCGACGGACGCACTCCCGAGGACGTCGCCGAGGAGATCTTGGCCCTGCTCGCCTGAGCAGCGACCGACCGCACGCACGACCGAGGAGACCGCCCGTGGCCGAACACACCCGCATCCACATCGCCACCGACGCCCCGTACGACGTCGTGGTCGGCACCGGCCTCAGCGCCGAGCTTCCTGGGCTGCTGCCCGAGGGGGCCGAGCGGGTCGCCGTCATCCACCCGGCCTCGATGCGTGGGCTAGGCGAGGCCATCCGTGCCTCGCTGGCAGCCACCGGGCGTGCGGGGCACGCGATCGAGATCCCCGACGGCGAGGCCGCCAAGACGAGCGACGTCGCCGCGTTCTGCTGGTCGGTGCTCGGCCGCGCGGGCTTCACGCGCTCCGACGCCATCGTCGGTGTCGGAGGGGGAGCGGCGACCGATCTCGCTGGTTTCGTTGCCGCCACGTGGCTGCGCGGCGTCCAGCACGTGCTGATCCCAACCACCGTGCTCGGCATGGTCGACGCGGCGGTCGGCGGCAAGACCGCCATCGACACGCCGGAGGGCAAGAACCTCGTCGGTGCCTTCCACGAGCCCGTCGGCGTGCTCTGCGACCTCGCGCTGCTCACGACGCTGCCGCTCAACGAGGTCCGCTCCGGGCTCGCCGAGGTCATCAAGTGCGGGTTCATCGCAGACCCGGTCATCTTGGACCGCGTCGAGGCAGACCCCGCCGGGGTGCTCGACGTCCGTAGCGATGTCCTGCGCGAGGTCATCGAGCGCGGCATCCAGGTCAAGGCCGGGGTCGTGGCACGTGATCTCAACGAGACCGGCGCCGACGGCACGGTCGGGCGCGAGGCGCTCAACTACGGCCACACGCTCGGGCACGCGATCGAGCGGTACGAGGCGTACGCGCTGCGTCACGGCGCGGCCGTCGCGATCGGCATGGTCTATGCCGCCGAGCTGTCGCGCCTCGACGGCCGGATTGACGCCACGCTCGTGCAGCGGCACCGCGACGTGCTCGGCTCGGTCGGTCTTCCGACCGGATACCGGCCGGGCGTGTGGGACGAGCTGGTGGCCGGCATGCGGCTCGACAAGAAGTCGCGTGGGTCGCAGCTGCGGTTCGTCGTGCTCGACGCGCTCGCGGAGCCGACGATCTTCCCCGGGCCCGACCCGGCGCTGCTCACCGCCGCGTACGCGGAGATCTCGCGGTAGGTCTCGACACGGCGCTCGTTCCTCGCGCCTGCTCGAACCGGCGGAGGGGGACCGCCACGTACGCTGGCGGCATGCCTTCCGAGCACCTCTCACGCCGCGAGCGGCTGGCCGCGATCCTGCGCGAGCGGGGTCTCGCGGCGGCGGTCGTCACCGATCTCGTCAACGTCCGCTACCTCACCGGGTTCACTGGTTCCAACGGCGCCGTACGCGTCGGTGAGGACGGCTCGGCGGTCTTCGTGACCGACGGGCGGTACGGCGACCAGGCGGCCGAGGAGGCCCCGGACGTCGAGGTGGTCGTCGACCGCGACCTGCTCGGTGCGCTCGCCTCCGGCACCGGAGGCGCCCAGCGGATCGGCGTCGAGACCCACGCCCTCACTGTCGACGACTACGACCGTGCGCGCGAGGCGTTCGACGGCGTCGAGCTGGTCTCGCTCGGCGCCGCCGTCGAGCAGCTGCGCGTCGTCAAGGACGACGGCGAGCTCGATGCCCTGCGGCGCGCGTGCGACATCTCCGTCCAGGCGCTCGCCGAGGTGCTCGCCGGACCGCTGCTCGGCCGTACCGAGCGCGAGATCGCCCGTGACCTCGAGTGGACGATGTACGGCAAGGGTGCCGAGGCGATCGCGTTCGAGACGATCGTCGCCTCCGGCCCGAACACCGCGATCCCGCACCATGACCCGACCGACCGCCCCGTCGGGCGTGACGAGCTGCTCAAGATCGACTTCGGCGCCCGCGTCGACGGCTATCACGCCGACTGCACCCGTACGGTCGTGGTCGGCAAGGCCGATGCCTGGCAGCGTGAGGTGTACGAGGTCGTCCGGACGGCTCAGCAGGCCGGTGTCGACGCGTGCGTCGAGGGCGCGATCTGCGCGGACGTCGACGCGCTCGTCCGCCAGGTCCTCGCCGACGCCGGGTGGCTCGAGGCGTTCACGACCGGCCTCGGTCACGGGGTCGGACTGCGGATCCACGAGGACCCGTTCCTGAGTGCGAGGGCGCCCGCTAGACTGGAACGTCGCACAGCCCTGACGATGGAGCCTGGCATCTACGTGGCCGGTCTCGGTGGCGTGCGCATCGAAGACACCCTCGTCGTGACCGATGGCGCTCCCGAGCTGCTCACGGTCGCGACCAAAGACCTCCTGGAGCTCGCCTGATGGCAACGACGAACGACCTCAAGAACGGCATGGTGCTCAACCTCGACGGGCAGCTGTGGTCCGTCGTGTGGTTCCAGCACCACAAGCCCGGCAAGGGCGGGGCCGTCGTCCGCACGAAGCTCAAGAGCGTGCTCTCGGGCAAGGTCGTCGACCGCACGTTCAACGCCGATGTGAAGGTCGATGTGGCCAACGTCGACAAGCGCAACATGCAGTTCCTCTACCACGACGGCACGTCGTACGTGTTCATGGACACCGCGACGTTCGACCAGTACGAGCTGTCCGACAGCGTCGTCGGTGACGCCGCCGGCTTCCTCCTCGACAACCAGGAGGCGGTCGTCGCGATGAACGACGGCAACCCCCTCTACATCGAGCTCCCCGCGTCGGTCGAGCTCACCATCGAGTACACCGAGCCGGGCCTGCAGGGCGACCGCTCGTCGGGCGGCACGAAGCCGGCCAAGCTCGAGACCGGCCGCGAGATCCAGGTCCCGCTGTTCATCACCACCGGCGAGAAGGTCAAGGTGGACACCCGAGACGGTTCCTACCAGGGCCGCGTCAGCTCCTGATGGCGGGTTCACGCAGCAAGGCCCGCAAGCGCGCGCTCGACGTCCTGTTCGAGAGCGAGCTGCAGAGCCGTTCGGTCGGCGCCACCCTCGACGGGCGCGTCGCCGCGGGCGACCCGCCGGTCAACCCGTACACGATCGAGCTCGTCGAGGGTGTCCGTGAGCACGGCGCGCGCATCGACGCGCTGCTCTCGGAGTACGCGCAGGGCTGGACGCTCGACCGGATGCCCGCGGTGGACCGCAACCTCCTGCGGATCGGCGCGTACGAGGTGCTCTACCGCGACGACGTCCCGGACGCCGTCGCGGTGTCCGAGGCCGCCAACCTCGCCTCGGAGCTCTCGACCGACGACTCGCCGACCTTCGTTCGCGGGCTCCTCACCCGCCTCGTCGAGGTCAAGCCGACGCTGTCGGCCTGACCCCCACGCTCACGCCACTCGGGTGGTGAGCGCTGCCGGCCCGGCGCACCCCGTCACAGCGGGCCGAGCACGTCCCTCGGGTTGGCGTCGAGGGCGAGCCCCTCGAGCACGGTGAGCAGCGCGCGCTCCTCGTAGCGGAAGTGGCTCTCCATGATCGCCGCGACGCCTTCGAGGTGGCGGTCGAGCTCTGCCGGCGACGCAGCCCGGTCCGCGGCAGCCTGCAACCCCGACAGCAGGTGCGCGATCATCGAGTGGTCCTGCTCCAGCGCGCGCAGCGTGTCACGGAGCTCGGGGTGAGCCGCGGCGATCGCCGGGAACAGCTCGCGGTCCTCGCCCTCGTGATGGCCGGTCAGTGCGGCGCAGAACCCGTGGCAGAACAGCAGCAGGTCGCGCGTCGCAGGCTCGGCACGCTCGCCGGCGCCGAGCGCCGTACGCATCACCTCGAGGGCGTCGCGCAGGCGTGCGTGGACGGTGCGGAGCTCGTGGTTCCAGGCGATGAGCCTGGTCTTGTCGCCCTCAGTCACGTGAGGGCGAAGGGGATGACGTCATCGTCATGCTCCTTCGGGATCTGGCGCCTCCATGCCTGACACGGCCTGCCACCGGCACGCGACGCTCGCAGGAGCGTATCCATATCGGCCCGTACCGCTCACCCCGGACTCTAGGAGACGGGGCTCACACGTGTAGGCTGAGGCGCGAAAGACATCCTTTAACCACCGTCCCGTGAGGCGGAGAAGGAGGTCAGCCGGTGTCTGCGCACACCTCTGATTCCGGACCCTCGTCCACTGTCGTCCTCGATGCAGGCGACATCTCCCGTGCTCTGACGCGGATCACCCACGAGATCATCGAGAAGAACCGCGGCGCCTCGCAGGTCGTCGTCCTCGGGATCCCCACCCGCGGCGTCGAGCTCGGCCGCCGGGTCGCCGAACGGATGAGCGACGTGGCCGGCCACCCCGTCCCGTACGGGTCGCTGGACATCACGATGTACCGCGACGACCTGCGCATGAAGCCCGCCCGCGCGCTCGAGAAGACCGACATCCCCGTCGACCTCGACGACCGCGTCGTGGTCCTCGTCGACGACGTCCTCTTCTCCGGCCGGACGATCCGCGCCGCCCTCGACGCGCTTAACGACCTCGGGCGCCCTCGCGCCGTCCAGCTCGCCGTCCTCGTCGACCGCGGCCACCGCGAGCTGCCGATCCGCGCGGACTTCGTCGGCAAGAACCTGCCGACCTCGCTGGCGGAGCAGGTCAAGGTCGCTGTCTCCGGACTCGACGATCGTGACGAGGTCCGCATCGTCTCGGCCCCCAAGGTCGCCGAGGCCGCACCTGCACAGGACGGTGCGCGATGAGGCACCTGCTGTCCACGGGCGACCTGACCCGCGACGAGGCCGTCCTTCTCCTCGACACCGCCGAGGAGATGCGCTCTGTCGCCGAGCGCCCCATCAAGAAGCTGCCGACGCTGCGCGGCCGTACGGTCGTCAACCTCTTCTTCGAGGACTCGACCCGTACGCGCATCTCGTTCGAGGCCGCCGCCAAGCGTCTGTCCGCCGACGTCATCAACTTCGCCGCCAAGGGGTCGAGCGTGTCCAAGGGCGAGAGCCTCAAGGACACCGCGCTGACCCTGCAGGCGATGGGCGCCGACGCGGTCGTCATCCGCCACGGCGCGTCCGGCGCACCGGCCCGCCTGGCCCGCGCCGGCTGGATCGACTCCGCGATCCTGAACGCGGGCGACGGCTCCCACGAGCACCCGACGCAGGCGCTGCTCGACGCGTTCACGATGCGCCGCCACCTCGCACCTGGCCAGAAGGGCCTCGATGGGCGCCGTGTCGCGATCGTCGGCGACGTCCTGCACAGCCGGGTCGCCCGGTCCAACGCCCTGCTTCTCGCGACTCTCGGAGCGGAGGTGACGCTGGTCGCGCCCCCGACGCTGATGCCGTACGGGGTCGAGCGCTGGCCGGTCGACACCTCGTACGATCTCGACCCGGTGCTGGCCAAGACCGACGCCGTCATGATGCTGCGGGTCCAGCGCGAGCGGATGAACGCGGCCTACTTCCCAAGTGCCCGCGAGTACAGCCGCCGCTACGGCCTCGACGCCAAGCGCATGGCCAAGCTCCCCGAGCACGCGATCGTCATGCACCCTGGTCCGATGAACCGCGGCATGGAGATCTCCGCCGACGTCGCCGACTCGGCACGCTCAGTGATCGTCGAGCAGGTCACCAACGGCGTCGCCGTACGGATGGCTGCGCTCTATCTGCTGCTCAGCGGCGCCCGCGAGAGCGAGACGTCCGCGCCCGACACCACCCCCGACACGACAGAAGGGCAGGCATGACCGCCTACGTCATCCGCAACGCGAACGTCCTCGGCGTGCAGGTGGCCGACCTGCGGATCGTCGACGGCGTGATCACAGACATCGGTCCCGCGATCGGCGCCGACCTGGACACGACAGACGCCGAGACCCTCGACGCGTCCGGCCTGATCGCGCTCCCCGGCCTGGTCGACCTGCACACGCACCTGCGCGAGCCCGGTCGCGAGGATGCCGAGACGGTCGAGACCGGCACGCGCTCGGCGGCCACCGGCGGCTTCACGCTCGTCCACGCGATGGCCAACACCGACCCCGTCGCCGACACCGCCGGCGTCGTCGAGCAGGTGTGGCGCCTCGGTCGCGAGCACGGCTACTGCGACGTCGCGCCGGTTGGCGCCGTCACCGTCGGCCTGGGCGGCGAGCAGCTCGCCGAGCTCGGCGCGATGGCGGACTCCGCCGCTCGCGTCCGCGTCTTCTCCGACGACGGAAAGTGCGTCTCCGACGCGGTGCTGATGCGACGAGCGCTGGAGTACGTGAAGGCGTTCGACGGCGTGATCGCTCAGCACTCGCAGGAGCCCCGCCTGACCGAGGGCGCACAGATGAACGAGGGCGAGCTCTCCGGCATCCTCGGCCTCACCGGCTGGCCCGCGGTCGCCGAGGAGGCGATCATCGCCCGCGACGTCCTGCTCGCCGAGCACGTCGGCTCGCGCCTGCACGTCTGCCACCTGTCCACCCGCGGCTCGGTCGAGATCGTGCGCTGGGCGAAGTCGCGCGGCATCGACGTCACCGCCGAGGTCACCCCGCACCACCTGCTGCTGACCGACGAGCTCGCGGCTACGTATGACCCGCTCTACAAGGTCAACCCGCCGCTGCGCACGGCCGACGACGTCGCCGCGCTGCGCGAGGGGCTCGCCGAAGGGATCATCGACATCGTCGCCACCGACCACGCCCCGCACCCCAGTGAGGACAAGGAGTGCGAGTGGGCGGCGGCCGCGTTCGGCATGACCGGGCTCGAGACCGCACTGTCGGTCGTCCAGCACGCGATGGTCGACACCGGCCTGCTCGACTGGGCCGGGGTCGCTGAGCGGATGTCGGCCAAGCCCGCCGAGATCGGGCGTGTCGCCGCGCACGGGCGCCCGCTGGCGGTGGGGGAGCCGGCGAACGTCGTCCTGTACGACCCGGCCGCGACCCGCGTCGTGCGCCGCGAGGACTCCGTCTCGCGCTCGCGCAACACCCCGTACGCCGGGATCGAGCTGCCGGGCAAGGTCGTCGCCACGTTCTTGAGAGGGCGACCGACAGTCCTGGGCGGCGCGATCGTCGAGGAGGTCTCGGCATGAGCGGGGTTTCGACAGGCTCGGTTTCGACAGGCTCAACCAGCGGGGTTTCGAGAGGCTCAACCAGCGGTGGGAGGAGGGTGCCTGCGATCCTCGTGCTCGAGGACGGACGCACCTTCCACGGTGATTCGTACGGCGCGCTCGGTGAGACCGTCGGCGAGGCCGTCTTCTCCACCGGCATGACCGGCTACCAGGAGACGCTCACCGACCCCTCGTACCGGCGCCAGGTCGTCGTCATGACCGCCCCGCACGTCGGCAACACCGGCGTCAACTCGGAGGACCCGGAGTCGGGCCGCATCTGGGTCGCTGGGTACGTCGTCCGCGACCCCGCCCGCGTCGCCAGCAGCTGGCGCGCCACCCGCACGCTCGAGGAGGACCTCGTCGAGCAGGGCGTCGTCGGCATCAGCGGCATCGACACCCGTGCGCTCACCCGCCACCTGCGCGACCGCGGCGCCATGCGCGTCGGGATCAGCTCGCTCTCGCACGACGTCGACGCGCTGCTCGCCACCGTGAAGGCGGCGCCCTCGATGGCCGGCGCCGACCTCGCCGGCGAGGTGACGACGGCGGAGCCGTACGTCGTGCCGGCGATCGGCGAGAAGCGACTGACCGTCGCCGCCGTCGACCTCGGCATCAAGGCGATGACGCCGCACCGGATGGCCGAGCGCGGCATCGAGGTCCACGTGCTGCCCGCCGACACGACCCTCGACCAGGTCCGCGCGACGGGCGCTGACGGCGTGTTCTTCTCCAACGGGCCCGGCGACCCCGCCGCGACCACCGACGCCGTGGCGCTGCTGCAGGAGGTGCTGGACGACGGCACGCCGTTCTTCGGGATCTGCTTCGGCAACCAGATGCTGGGCCGCGCACTCGGCCTGGAGACATACAAGCTGAAGTACGGCCACCGTGGCATCAACCAGCCCGTGATGGACCGGACGACCAGCAAGGTCGAGATCACGGCGCACAACCACGGGTTCGCCGTCGCCTGGCCCGGTGACCTCGACGCGCCGCACGAGACCCCGTACGGGCGCGCGAGTGTCAGCCACGTCTGCCTGAACGACGACGTCGTCGAAGGCCTCGAGGTCCACGACGCCGACGGCGACCTGCTGGCGTTCAGCGTCCAGTACCACCCGGAGGCCGCGGCCGGCCCGCACGACGCCGAGTACCTCTTCGACCGGTTCGCCGAGCTCATGCAGACCCGACGAACCTCCTCCGACGCAGAAGGGACGGTGCGCTGATGCCCCGCCGCGACGACATCTCCTCCGTCCTGGTGATCGGGTCCGGCCCGATCGTCATCGGCCAGGCCTGCGAGTTCGACTACTCCGGCACCCAGGCGTGCCGCGTGTTGCGCGCCGAGGGCCTGCGCGTCGTCCTGGTCAACTCCAACCCGGCGACGATCATGACCGACCCGGAGTTCGCCGACGCCACGTACGTCGAGCCGATCACGCCGGAGTTCGTCGAGCGCGTGATCGCCAAGGAGCGCCCAGACGCGCTGCTGGCGACGCTCGGCGGCCAGACCGCCCTCAACACCGCGATGGCGCTCGACGCCGCCGGTGTCCTCGAGAAGTACGGCGTCGAGCTCATCGGCGCATCGGTCGAGGCGATCGAGAAGGGCGAGAACCGCGAGTCCTTCAAGGCGATCGTCGAGGGTCTGCCCGAGGTGTGGGGCGCCGAGGTGGCACAGTCGCTGATCTGCCACACGATGAGCGACTGCCTCGCGGCCGTCGAGTCGCTCGGCTACCCCGTCGTCGTACGCCCCTCGTACACGATGGGCGGCGTCGGCTCGGGCATCGCCCGCGACGAGGCCGAGCTGCACCGCATCGCCGGTGCCGGTCTCGCCGCCAGCCCGACCACCGAGGTGCTCCTGGAGGAGTCGATCCTCGGCTGGAAGGAGTACGAGCTCGAGGTGATGCGCGACAGGTCCGACAACGTCGTCATCGTGTGCTCCATCGAGAACCTCGACCCCATGGGCGTCCACACCGGCGACTCGATCACTGTGGCGCCCGCGATGACGCTCACCGACCGCGAGTACCAGCGGCTGCGCGACATCGCGATCGGCGTCATCCGCGAGGTCGGCGTCGACACCGGCGGCTGCAACATCCAGTTCGCCGTGAACCCCGAGGACGGCCGCATCGTCGTCATCGAGATGAACCCGCGCGTGTCCCGCTCGAGCGCGCTCGCGTCGAAGGCGACCGGCTTCCCGATCGCCAAGATCGCCGCCAAGCTCGCGATCGGCTACACGCTCGACGAGATCCCGAACGACATCACCTCTCGAGAAGACGGACACAGCACGCCGGCGAGCTTCGAGCCGACGCTCGACTACGTCGTCGTCAAGGTGCCGCGGTTCGCGTTCGAGAAGTTCCCCTCCGCCGACGAGCGCCTCACCACCCACATGAAGTCGGTCGGCGAGGCGATGGCGATCGGGCGCAACTTCACCGAGGCCCTCCAGAAGGCGCTGCGCTCGCTGGAGCGCCTGAACGCCGCCTTCGACTGGCATCGCGAGTGGGTCGACCTCGACAAGGACGCGCTCCTCGCTGAGATCGCCGTACCGCACGACGGACGCCTCAAGAAGGTCATGGACGCGATGCGCGCCGGCGCCACGCTCGACGAGCTCTTCGAGGCGACCAAGATCGACCCGTGGTTCCTTGACCAGCTCGCGCTGATCAACGAGATCGCCGCCGAGGTCACCGCTGCCGACGAGCTCACGCCCGGCCTGCTCCGCAAGGCCAAGCGCCACGGGTTCTCCGACGAGCAGCTCGGCAAGATCCGCGGGATGAGCGCCGACGTCGTCCGCGGCGTCCGGCACGCGCTCGGGATCCGCCCGGTCTACAAGACGGTCGACACCTGTGCCGCCGAGTTCGCCGCCCGCACGCCGTACCACTACTCCTCGTACGACGAGGAGACAGAGGTCGAGCCGCGTGACAAGCCCGCCGTGCTGATCCTCGGCTCCGGCCCGAACCGCATCGGTCAGGGCATCGAGTTCGACTACTCGTGCGTCCACGCCTCGCTCGCACTGTCCGAGGCCGGGTACGAGACCGTGATGGTCAACTGCAACCCCGAGACGGTCTCGACCGACTACGACACGTCCGACCGCCTCTACTTCGAGCCGCTGACGCTCGAGGACGTGCTCGAGGTGATCCACGCCGAGCGCCAGGCCGGACCGGTCGTCGGCGTCATCGTCCAGCTCGGCGGCCAGACCCCGCTCGGGCTCGCGGCGGCGCTGGAGCGCGAGGGCGTCCCGATCGTCGGCACGTCGCCGGCGGCGATCGACCTCGCCGAGCACCGTGGCGCCTTCGGTCAGGTGCTCGCCGACGCCGGCCTGCCCGCGCCCAAGCACGGCACCGCGATCTCGTTCCCAGGTGCCAAGGCGGTGGCCGACGAGATCGGCTACCCGGTGCTCGTGCGTCCCTCGTACGTGCTCGGCGGACGCGGCATGGAGATCGTGTACGACGAGGCGTCGCTCGCCGACTACATCGAGCGCGCGACCGAGATCTCGCCGGAGCACCCGGTGCTCGTCGACCGCTTCCTCGACGACGCGGTCGAGATCGACGTCGACGCGCTGTTCGACGGCACGGACCTCTATCTCGGTGGCGTGATGGAGCACATCGAGGAGGCCGGCATCCACTCCGGCGACTCCTCGTGCGCGCTCCCTCCGATCACGCTGGGCGCCGAGGACCTCGCCAAGATCCGTACGTCCACGCGCGCGATCGCCGAGGGCGTCGGGGTGCGCGGGCTGATCAACATCCAGTTCGCGCTGAGCTCGGACGTGCTCTACGTGCTCGAGGCCAATCCCCGCGCGTCGCGTACGGTCCCGTTCGTCTCCAAGGCCACCGGCGTGCCGCTCGCGAAGGCCGCCGCGCGCCTCATGCTCGGCGAGTCGATCGCCGAGCTGCGCGCCGCGGGGGTCCTGCGGGCGACCGGCGACGGTGGCGACCTCGGTCCCCACGCGCCGATCGCGGTCAAGGAGGCCGTGATGCCGTTCAACCGGTTCCGGACTCTCGAGGGCAAGACCGTCGACACGCTGCTCGGTCCCGAGATGCGCTCGACCGGCGAGGTCATGGGCATCGACGCGCTGTTCGGCACCGCGTTCGCCAAGGCGCAGGCGGGGGCCCAGGAGGGCCTGCCCACTTCCGGCAAGGTCTTCGTGTCGGTCGCCAACCGCGACAAGCGTCACATGATCTTCCCGATCAAGCGCCTCGCCGACCTCGGCTTCGAGATCGTCGCGACCGCGGGCACCGCCGAGGTCCTGCGCCGCAACGGCGTCGAGGCCACCATCGTCCGCAAGCTCAGCGAGGTGCCGGACGCTGGCGGCTCGCGGCTCAACGAGCTGATCTCCTCCGGCCAGATCGGCCTGGTCGTCAACACGCCGCACGGCTCGACGTCCGGCGGCAGCCCGCGTGTCGACGGCTACGAGATCCGTACGGCGGCGATCAGCGCGGGCGTCCCGTGCATCACCACCGTCCAGGGCCTGGCCGCTGCGGTGCAGGGCATCGAGGCTGCCCGCGAGGGCGGCGTCGGGGTCCGGTCGCTGCAGTCGTGGGCACGGGCCGTGCAGACGGAGGGGAGCGCGCAGTGAGCGCCACCCAGGTCCGGGGGACGGTCGTCTCCCGGATGCCGGTCGGTGACTACCACCACCTCGTCATCGCCGCCGAGGGCATCGCGTCGAGCGCGCGCCCCGGGCACTTCGTCGCGCTGGCGGTCGGAGGAGCCGACAGCGGGATGCTGCTGCGGCGTGCGTTCTCGATCTACCGCACGTCGGCCACGGGTCGGCACGGAGAGACGGTCGAGATCGTCTTCGCCGCGCACGGCAAGGGCACCCGATGGATGGCCGACCTCGAGTCGGGCGACCCGATCGACGTCGTCGGCCCGGTCGGTCGCCCGTTCGCGTTGCCGAAGGAGCCCGTCTCGTGCGTGCTCGTCGGAGGCGGCTACGGCTCGGCGCCGATGTTCACCCTCGCCCACGCCCTGCGCGAGCGCGGGTGCGCCGCGCACCTCGTCCTCGGCGCGGCCACGACGCCGCGCCTGTTCGGCGTGCTCGAGGCCCACAAGGTCGCGACCAGCGTCCACGTGACGACCGAGGACGGGTCGACCGGCACCCGTGGGCGCGTCACCGACGTGCTCGCGGACCTGGTCGACGACACCGATGCCGCCGTCGTCTATGCCTGCGGGCCGATGGGGATGCTGCGCGCGGTCTCCGACGTCGCCGAGGAGAACGGTGCCTGGAGCCAGTGCGCCGTGGAGGAGTCGATGGCGTGCGGCATCGGCGTCTGCATGACCTGCGTCCTGCCCGTGGAGGGTGAGGACGGCATCGTCCGCATGGTACGAAGCTGCGTGGAGGGCCCCGTCTTCCGTGGGGACCGGGTGCGCTGGGACGCGGTCGGGACGATCCCGGCCGGGACACTGGGAGGCCCGCGATGACCGCCGTACGAGGTGATGCGATCGCGCCCGCCGACGTCGACCTGTCGGTGGACCTGTGCGGACTCGCCCTGCCCAACCCGGTGATGACTGCCTCCGGGTGCGCGGCGGCCGGCCGTGAGCTCGACCAGTTCTTCGACGTCGCCGCACTCGGCGCCATCGTCACGAAGTCGATCATGCTCAACCCGCGCTCGGGTCGCCCGACGCCGCGGATGGCCGAGACACCCTCGGGCATGCTCAACTCGATCGGGCTGCAGGGCCCGGGCATCGACGCCTTCCTCGCACGCGACCTGCCGTGGCTCGTGCAGCGTGGCGCGAGGGCGGTCGTGTCGATCGCGGGGGAGAAGCCGGCCGACTACGTCGAGCTCGCCCGCCGCGTGGGCCAGGCGCCCGGCGTTGCCGCGATCGAGGTCAACATCTCCTGCCCGAACGTCGAGAACCGCGGCATGGTCTTCGCGTGCGACCCCGAGTCCTCGTACCGGGTGATGGAGGAGGTCCGCCCGCACATCCCGCGTGACATCCCCGTCTTCGCCAAGCTGACGCCCGACGTCACCGACATCGCCTCGATCGCGGGCGCGGTCGCCGATGCGGGCGCTGACGGCGTCACGGTGATCAACACGCTGCTGGGGATCGCGATGGACCCCGACACGCTCAAGCCGCGGCTCGGCGGCGTGACCGGAGGCCTCAGCGGGCCTGCCGTCCGCCCCGTCGCCATACGCGCGGTCTGGCAGATCCGCAAGGCCCTGCCCGACCTCCCGATCATCGGCGTCGGCGGCATCCGTACGGGGTTCGACGCGCTCGAGTTCGTCCTCGCGGGAGCCGACGCTGTGCAGGTCGGCACCATCATCTTCCACGACCCCACCGCGCCGTTGCGGATCGTCGGCGAGCTGCGCGACGAGCTGGCGCAGCGGGGGATCAGCACGCTCGACGAGGTGAGAGGGGCAGCGCATGCCTGAGGCATTCGGAGCGCGGCTGAGTGCCGCTGTGGCGCGGTACGGGCCGCTGTGCGTCGGGATTGACCCGCACGCGTCCCTGCTGGCCTCGTGGGGCCTGCCTGACGATGTGTCGGGGCTCGAGCGCTTCGCCGCGACCACTGTCGAGGCGATGGCCGGGCAGGTCGCGGTCGTGAAGCCGCAGTCGGCGTTCTTCGAGCGGCACGGCGCCGCCGGGGTCGCCGTCCTGGAGCGGACGATCCGTGAGGCGCGCGACGCCGGGCTGCTCGTGCTGCTGGACGTCAAGCGCGGCGACATCGGGTCGACCGCCCAGGCCTACGCGGACGCCTACCTCGACGCGGCGTCGCCGATGCAGGCCGACGCCGTCACGGTCAGCCCGTACCTCGGCTTCGGGTCGCTCGATCCGTTCCTCGAGAGCGCCGAGCGCAACGGCGGCGGCGTCTTTGTGCTCTCCCTCACCTCCAACCCGGAGGGCCCCGAGGTGCAGCACGCCCGCGTGGGGGAGCGTTCGGTGGCCGGGGTGATGCTCGACCACCTGCGCACGCGCAACGGCGCTGCGGACCCGCAGGGTTCGTACGGTGCGGTCGTCGGCGCGACGGTCGGAGACCTCACCGAGGACGTCGCCATCAACGGGCCGCTCCTGGTGCCCGGCTTCGGCGCGCAGGGCGGGACCGTGGAGGACCTGCGGCGGCTCTTCGGGCACGTCTGGGACCACATCGTCCCGGCGAGCTCGCGGGGCGTCCTGGCCGCGGGCCCCGACGTGGCCTCGTTGCGTGCGGCCGCTGCGGCCACCGCCGACCAGCTTCGCTGACGGGCCAACCGGTCGATCCTGAGCCAGGCGGACGCTAGGGTGACACACGCCCTGCGGTGACGTCCCGGCCCCGGTCGCCGCGCCGGTCCGTCGCGCGGACCCACGACACCTAGGGTCGCCGTCTGCGGCCCGACGACAAGGAGCACCTCATGCGCCGACTCACGTTCGCCTTCGCGAGCGCCACGCTCGCCCTGGCCGCCCTGACCGGATGCGGCGGTGGTGGTGGTGGCAGCGACACCGACACCTATTGTGACGAGGTCGAGACCGCCGGCAAGAAGCTGGGCGACACCGCCTCCGCCGAGGATCTCGACGAGGTCATGAGCAACCTCAAGAAGGTGCGCGACGCGGCGCCGGACTCCGTCAAGGAGAACTGGGCAACCCTCGTCGAAGCCTACGAGTCGGCTCAGAAGGGCGACGTCGCAGACCTCGACCAGGACGCCCTCCAGAAGGCCGGCGAGGCCATCGACAAGCAGGTCAAGGCCGACTGTGACCTCGATCTCGACAACCTTTCCTGACCCAGATCCGCGTCGAGTCGGCCCCACCTGCATGCGGGTGGGGCCGTCCGCGTTCCCAGGGCAGGGCCGCGCGGTCGGACGCGGACCGCGCCCCTTAGGCTGGCCCGCGGCCCGTGCAGCGTGGGCGGCTTCCTGTTGCCGCTGCGCGGATGCCCTCGCTAAGTTCACTCCATCGAACCAACCCCTACGAGGTGACCCACGTTGGCTCTTCCTCCGCTCACCCCTGAGCAGCGCCAGGCGGCGCTGGAGAAGGCGGCGGCCGCGCGCCGAGAGCGCGCCGAGATCAAGAACCGTCTCAAGCACTCAGGTGCCTCCCTTGCCGATGTCCTGGAGGAGGGCCAGACCAATGAGGTCGTCGGCAAGATGAAGGTCTACGACCTCCTTCAGTCGATGCCGGGACTCGGCAAGGTCCGTGCCCGCCAGCTGATGGAGCGCATCGGGATCGCTGAGTCCCGCCGCGTGCGCGGCCTGGGCGTCAAGCAGATCGCGGCGCTGGAGCACGAGTTCGCCAACCGTGGCTGACGCGACGACGACCAGGGCCGCCGGCAACCGCCGGCGGCTGGTCGTCCTCGCCGGCCCCACGGCCGTCGGCAAGGGCACCGTCGCCGCGTGCGTGCGCGAGGAGCACCCCGAGATCTGGATCTCCGTCTCGGCGACCACCCGGGCGCCGCGCCCGGGCGAGATCGACGGCGTCCACTACCACTTCGTGTCGCCGGAGGAGTTCGACCGGCTCGTCGACGAAGGCCAGATGCTCGAGTGGGCTGTCGTCCACGGCAGCAACAGGTACGGCACGCCGCGCTGGCCGGTCGAGGAGCGGCTCGCCGCCGGTTCGCCCGCCCTGCTCGAGATCGACCTCCAGGGCGCGCGTCAGGTGCGTGAGGCGATGCCCGAGGCGCTCTTCGTGTTCCTCAAGCCGCCGTCGTGGGACGAGCTCGTCAGCCGTCTGGTCGGCCGCGGCACGGAGGACGAGGCCGAGCGTGAGCGCCGCCTGGCCACCGCTCGCGTCGAGCTCGCGGCGGAGGACGAGTTCGACGTGACGATCGTGAACGCCGACGTCGGCCAGGCCTGTGCCGAGTTGGTAGCATTGATCGAGAATCCGCCCGACTCCGTTCGGGCATCATCCACGACTTCTCTGTGAGGCCACCACGTGTCCGGCACCCAGGCTGCCCCCGAAGGCATCACCTTCCCCCCGATCGACGACCTGCTGACCAAGGTCGACTCCAAGTACGAGCTGGTGCTCGTCAGCGCCAAGCGCGCCCGCCAGATCAACGCCTACTACTCCCAGCTGGGCGAGGGTCTCCTGGAGTACGTCGGCCCGCTCCTCGACACCCACGTCCAGGAGAAGCCGCTCTCGATCTCCCTGCGCGAGATCAACGAAGGCCTGCTGAAGACCGAGGCCGTGGAGCCCGACGCCGAGCAGGAGTGAGTCCCCGTCACCGGGGGCACGGACCACAGTGAGCGCGGTCAGATGAGCACTATCGTGCTGGGAGTCGGCGGGGGGATCGCGGCCTACAAGGCGGCAGAGGTCCTCCGCCGTTTCAGCGAGTCCGGCCACAGCGTTACGGTCGTGCCGACCGCGGCGGCGCTCAAGTTCGTGGGAGCGCCGACGTGGGAGGCCCTCTCGGGCCGCCCGGTGAGCACGGACGTCTTCGAGTCCGTCCCCGAGGTTCCGCACGTGGCGATCGGCCAGTCGGCCGACCTGGTGGTGGTCGCTCCGGCGACCGCCAACCTCCTTGCGAAGGCCGCCCACGGTCTGGCCGACGACCTCCTGACCAACACGTTGCTCACCGCGCGCTGCCCCGTGGTCATGGCACCGGCCATGCACACCGAGATGTGGGAGCACCCCGCCACGCAGGCCAACGTCGCCATGTTGCGCGCGCGAGGCGTGGTCGTGCTCGAGCCCGCCGTCGGTCGTCTGACCGGCAAGGACACGGGCAAGGGTCGACTTCCTGACCCCGCCGACATCGTCGACGCCGCGCTGGCGGTGCTCGCGCGGGGCGCTCACGGCGGCAGCGACCTCATTGACGTCCGCCTCCTGGTGAGTGCGGGCGGCACCCGTGAATACCTGGACCCCGTCCGCTTCCTCGGCAACCGCTCGTCCGGCCGGCAGGGGGTCGCGCTCGCGCAGGCCGCCGCCAGCCGAGGGGCAAAGGTCACCCTCATCGCCGCCAACGTCTCGATCCCCGTTCCCACCGGGATCGACGTGGTCCGCGTCGAGACGACCGCGGAGCTGCACGACGCGATGCTGGAGCGCTCGGCTGCGGCCGACGTCGTCGTGATGGCTGCCGCTCCGGCGGACTTCCGGCCCGAGAGTTCTGCTCGTACGAAGATCAAGAAGAACGACACGGGCACGGTCCCTGACCTCACGCTCGTCCAGAACCCGGACATCCTTCGGGACCTCGTGGAGCGCCGCGGCGACGCCGCCACCCCGCTGATCGTGGGGTTCGCGGCCGAGACCGGTGACTCCGACGCGTCGGTCCTCGACCACGCCCGAGCCAAGCTGGCCCGCAAGGGCACCGATTTTCTCGTGGTCAACGACGTCAGTGGGGGCAAGGCCTTCGAGCGCGCCGACAACGAGGTCGTGATCCTCGGGAGCGACGGCAGCGCCACCGAGATCCCGTACGGGCCCAAGATCGCTGTCGCGCACGCCATCTGTGACACGATCGCCCATCGACTGGACAACGGCTGATCCGCGCTCCTGGTGCGGTATAGGCTGGATCGACTGCCCCACCGGCTGCTGAAAGGACACCCTGTGAGCCGCCTGTTCACCTCCGAGTCCGTGACCGAAGGTCACCCCGACAAGATCGCCGACCAGATCAGCGACAGCGTGCTTGACGCCTTGCTCGCACAGGACCCTCAGTCACGTGTCGCCTGCGAGACCTTCGTGACCACCGGTCTCGTTCTCGTCGGTGGCGAGGTGACCACCCAGGCTTATGCCGACATCGCCCGGATCGCCCGTGACCGCATCCTCGAGATCGGCTACGACTCCTCGACCAAGGGCTTCGACGGCGCGTCCTGCGGCGTCCAGGTGACGATCGGTCAGCAGTCTCCCGACATCGCGCAGGGCGTCGACCAGGCGTACGAGGAGCGTGCCGAGGGCTCGGCCGACCCGCTCGACAACCAGGGTGCCGGCGACCAGGGCCTGATGTTCGGCTTCGCGAGCGACGAGACGCCCGAGCTGATGCCGCTGCCGATCACGATCGCCCACCGGCTCGCCGAGCGCCTGACCGCCGTGCGCAAGGACGGCACGGTGCCCTACCTCCGTCCTGACGGCAAGACCCAGGTCACCATCGAGTACGACGACGACGACGTCCCCGTACGTGTCGATACCGTCGTCGTCTCGACGCAGCACGCGGCCGACATCGACCTCGAGGCCATGCTTGCGCCCGACGTCAAGAAGCACGTCGTCGACGCGGTGCTCGACGGCTTCTCGATCGACCACTCCGACTACCGTCTGCTGGTCAACCCGACCGGCCGGTTCGAGATCGGTGGCCCGATGGGCGACGCCGGGCTCACCGGACGCAAGATCATCGTCGACACCTACGGCGGTTACGCCCGGCACGGCGGCGGTGCATTCTCCGGCAAGGATCCGAGCAAGGTCGACCGCTCCGCCGCGTACGCGATGCGTTGGGTCGCCAAGAACATCGTCGCGGCCGGTCTCGCCCGCAAGGTCGAGGTGCAGGTCGCGTACGCCATCGGCAAGGCACACCCGGTCGGCTTCTACCTCGACACCTTCGGCACCGAGACCGTTCCGGTCGAGCAGATCCGGGCGGCCGTCCTCGAGGTGTTCGATCTCCGTCCGGCCGCCATCGTCCGCGACCTCGACCTCAAGCGTCCGATCTACGCCAAGACCGCGGCGTACGGGCACTTCGGTCGTGAGCTCCCCGAGTTCACCTGGGAAGCCACCGACCGTGCCGACGCGTTGCGTGCGGCAGTTGGCGCCTGACCTGAGGAGCCACAGCCTGCGCACGACCGCCCTGGGGACGACGGCGGGCGCGTCGTCGGCCGGGCTTGGTAGAACTGCTTGGTGACCGACGAACGACATGACGCACAGCCGGCGCTGGTGGGGGAGCCTCCCCGACCAGCGCCTGCTGCGTCTGCAGGCAGGTTCGCCGGCGCGGCCGACGAGCTCCCGGTTGCGCGGGTCGCGGCCGACGTGAGCCTGGCCCACCTCGACCGGCCCTTCGACTACCTGGTGCCCGCGGCGATGGACGCGGAGGTCGTCCCCGGCTGCCGGGTCTCCGTGCGGTTCGCCGGCGTGGCGGTCACGGGGTTCGTGCTCGAGCGCGTCGCGACGACCGAGCACCAGGGCAAGCTCGCGAGGCTCTCGCGGGTGATGTCGTCAGAGGTGGTGCTGCGCCCCGACGTCGCAAGGCTGTGCCGTGCCGTCGCCGACCGCTATGCAGGGGTCTTCGCTGACGTCGCTCGCCTCGCGGTGCCCCCGCGGCACGCCCGTACCGAGAAACGGTCCTCCGCCGCCCCCGTCGCCGACCCGCTGGGCGCGCCGGCCGATGAGGCGTGGGCGCCGTACGACGGTGGCCGCGAGCTCGTCGCGGCGCTCTCCCGTGGCGGGTCTCCGCGCGCGGTCTGGAACGCGGTCCCGGGTGGCTCTCCCGAGCGGGCTCTCGCTCAGGCGGCCGACGCGACTCTGCGGTCGGGTCGCGGGGTCGTCGTGTGCCTGCCGGACGTCGCTGACGTCGAGCGCGCCGACGCGGCCTTCACCGAGGTGCTCGGAGCCGGTCGTCACGTCGTCCTCACCGCCGACCTCGGGCCGTCGGCGCGCTACGCGGCGTTCCTGGCGCTGGCCCGCGGGCACGTCCGCGCGGTGATCGGCACGCGCGCGGCGGCATTCGCGCCCGTGCACGACCTCGGGCTGGTGGCGATCTGGGACGACGGCGACGACCTCTTCGCCGAGCCCCGCGCGCCGTACCCGCACGCGCGCGAGGTGCTGCTCATGCGCGCGTGGGACACCGGCTGCGGCGTGCTCGTCGGTGGCTACGCGCGTACGGCGGAGGCCGAGCAGCTCGTGACCTCGGGGTGGTGCACCGCCGTCACGGCCACGATGGCCGACCGGCGTGACAGCTGGGCACGCCTCTCGGTCGACGAGGGCACGGGCGCCTCTGCGGGGTCACGGCTGCCAGCGTCGGCGTTCCGGGCGGTGCGGGCCGCGTTGGCCACGGGGCCGGTGCTCGTCCAAGTCCCGCGCACCGGCTACCGCGCGGCGCTCGCCTGCCAGGACTGCCGTACGCCGGCCCGGTGCACGCACTGCTCCGGCCCGCTCGCGCAGGACCGCTCCGGCGCCGACCCGCAGTGCCGGTGGTGCGGGCGCGCCGTCGAGGAGTGGACCTGCCCGTCGTGCGGGAGCCACCGGCTCCGCGCCCCGGTGATGGGGGAGCGGCGGACCGCCGAGGAGCTCGGGCGTGCGTTCCCCGGCACCCTCGTCCGTACGTCGGCGTCGGGCTCGGTTCTGCGGACCGTGCCCGAGACACCCTCCCTCGTCGTCGCCACGCCGGGGGCCGAGCCGCACGCCGAGGGGGGCTACGCGGCTGCGGTGCTGCTCGACACGTGGGTCGCACTGTCTCGGCCCGACCTGCGGACAGACGAGGAGTCGCTCCGGCGCTGGCTCAACGCGGCGGCCCTCGTCCGCGGCCGGAGCGCCGGTGGGCAGGTCGTCGCGGTGGGTGACCCGGGCATCGCGGTGCTCCAGGCGCTGGTGCGTGCCGATCCCGCCGGTCATGCCGCCCGCGAGCTCGCCGCGAGACTCGAGGCCCGCCTGCCGCCGGCCGTACGACTCGCGACCGTCGAGGGCGAGCTCGACGCCCTGCGCACGCTCGCCGAAGGGCCGTGGCCGCAGCCCGCCCAGGTGCTCGGGCCGGTCGAGCTGCGGCCGGCGTCGGAGGACGAGGCGCAGCCGTGGGGCCGCCTCATCGTCGCCGTTCCCCGCGCAAAGGGCGCGGCGCTCGCTCGGGCGCTCCAGGTCGCGCAGGCCGCGCGCTCGGTCCACAAGCTCCGCCCGTACCGGATCTCCGTCGACCCGCAGTCGCTCGGCTGAGCCGTCCTAGTCGTACGAGGCGACGACGCGCTGCTGTGCGCCGTCGACGGTGACCTCGCCGCCGTACGGGACGATCCACTGCGGGCGGGTGTGCCCGAACGGGACACCGACGACCACGACTGCCTCGGGGTTGTACGCCGCGATCGTGCCGACGGCCACGTCCCGCTGTGCCTCTCGCAGTCGCCGGCGCTCGTCTGCCGATGGTCGGTGCTGCAGGTCCGACGTCGGGGGACGGCCCACGAGCACGGCGTCGACCGCGGCGAGGAGACCGCGCTCGCCCATCGAGCGCAGGATGCGTCCGACCTCCTGGGTCGAGGGCAGCTCTTCGGAGGTCTCGACGAGCAGGACCCCGCCGTCGAGCGCCGCCGCGGGGAACGGGAAGCGGTCGGCCGTCAGGATCCACTGCAGGATCTCCAGGCAGCCTCCCCACGTACGGCCAGTGGCCGAACGGGCGGGACCGTGCCACGTCCACGGCTCGGTCGGCTCGCGCACGCCGTACGAGGTCAGCGCGGCGGGGTCGTCCCACGGCAGGCCGGTGTCCTCGGACTCGCCGGGTTCGGTCAGCTCGAGCGACCCACCCGTCAGCAGCGCCGCGCGCAAGGACGCCGCATGGACGGGGTCGACCGCCGGGCCCGGGCCGAGGTGGACCTGGGTCGCGCCGCCGTAGAAGCCGGCGACGCCGTTCGACCACAGCCAGCTCAGGAGGTTCGTGTTGTCGCTGTAGCCGAGGAACGGCTTCGGGTCGGCCCGTACGAGGTCGGCATCGAGGTGCGGGATCACCGTGATCTGGTCGTCGCCGCCGATCGTGGCCAGCACGGCCCGGATGCCCGGGTCGGCGAACGCGGCGTTGAGGTCGGCGGCGCGTCCCTCGGGCGAGGCGTCTGCGCGCGTCGTCGGGTACTCGACGGGCTCGAGGCCCGTCAGGGCGCGCAGGCGCTCCATCGCCTGCTCGTGCACGGCGGGGAAGTGCGCGGGACCCGCCCACGAGGGGGAGACGACGGCGACGCGGTCGCCAGGACGTGCCTTCGGCGGGCTGACGGGGCGCGGTGTGGTGTCCATACCCCACCCCACCATCTGCGGGCAGGGGTGAGCGACCCGATTCCGCGTGACCGCGCCCCCTAGGCTGGGTGCGTGAGACTCGTGTTCGCCGGCACCCCCGAGGTCGCCCTGCCCTCCCTCGACGCGCTCGTCGCCAGTGACCACGAGGTCGTGGCCGTCGTGACGCGCCCCGACGCCCGTGCCGGCCGGGGACGGACCCTGCGTCCGTCACCGGTCGCCGAACGCGCGCTCGACCTCGGCATCGAGGTGCTGCGACCGCCGAAGCCGAGCGACCCCGACTTCGTCGCGCGCCTGCGTGAGATCGCCCCTGACTGTGCCCCGGTCGTCGCGTACGGGGGGTTGGTCCCCGCCGACGTGCTGGCCATCCCACGGCTCGGGTGGATCAACCTGCACTTCTCCGTGCTGCCGGCGTGGCGCGGCGCTGCTCCCGTGCAGCACGCGTTGATCGCCGGCGACGAGGTCACGGGCGCGTCGGTGTTCTCGTTGGTGCCCGAGCTCGATGCCGGGCCCGTGTACGGGCTGTTCACCGAGCGCATCCGACCCGAGGACACCGCAGGCACGCTGCTGACCCGGCTCGCCGACCTTGGAGCGGGCCTCCTCACCGACGTCGTCGACCACCTGGCGCTCGGCGACATCGAGGCTCGCCCGCAGCCGGAGGAGGGCCTCTCGTACGCGCCGAAGCTCACCACCGACGACGCGCGGATCGACTGGACCGTGCCCGCGTTCGGCGTCGACCGCCGTATCCGCGGGTGCACCCCTGCCCCTGGCGCCTGGACGACGTACGAGGGCGAGCGCCTGAAGGTCGGCCCGCTCTCGGTCGCCGAGGGCCCTTCGACGCTGGCGCCCGGTGAGCTCGCGGTGACCAAGTCTGAGGTGCGTGTCGGGACGGGGACGTCGGACGTGATCCTCGGCGACGTCCAGCCGCACGGCAAGAAGGCAATGGACGCGGCCGCTTGGGCGCGTGGCGTCCGCCCGGAGGCGGGTGTGCGTCTTGGCTGACCGCCGCTCGCGCCCGGACCGCCCGCAGCTGCGGCAGCGCGTCGACCCCACCCGCAAGGTCGCGTGGGAGGTGATGCGCGCGGTCGAGGAGCAGGATGCCTACGTCAACCTGCTCCTTCCCGTGCTGCTGCGGGAGAACGGCATCGCCGGCCGCGACGCCGCCTTCACCACCGAGCTCACCCACGGGACGATCCGCCGGTCGCGCACGTACGACGCGGTGCTCGACACGCTCGCACCGAAGGGCATCGACGCGCCCGTACGCGATGTCCTCCGCCTCGGCACGCACCAGATCCTCGCGATGCGGGTGCCGAGTCACGCGGCGGTCTCGACCAGCGTCGACCTGACGCGTGCCGTGATCGGGCACCGACCGGCGTCGTTCGTCAACGCGGTGCTCCGCAAGGTCGCGGCCTCCGACCTCCCGACCTGGCTCGAGCGGGTGGCGCCGTCGTATGAGGACGACCCCGTCGGGCATCTCGCCGTCGTCCACGCGCATCCGCGGTGGATCGTGGAGGCGTTGCGCGACGCGGTCGGCGCACCGGCAGCCGAGGGCGAGCTGGCCGCACTCCTGGAGGCCGACAACGCGGCACCGCAGGTCACGTTGGTCGCCCGGCCGGGACTTGCCGACGCCGACGACCTCGCAGGCCTGTCGGGATCGCCGGGGGAGTGGTCGCCGTACGCGTTCCGCCTCGAGGGCGGTGACCCCGGTGCGATCGAAGGTGTCCGTGAGGGACGGATCGGCGTGCAGGACGAGGGGTCGCAGCTGGTCGCGATCGCTGCCGCTGCGGTGCCGGTCGCCGGGCCGGACGCGCGATGGCTCGACCTGTGCGCGGGGCCTGGCGGCAAGGCGGCGTTGCTTGGTGCGCTCGGCGCCGCCCGTGGTGCGGAGCTGGTCGCCAACGAGGTCACCCCGCACCGCGCCGAGCTCGTCCGCTCGGCCGTGCGGCTGCTCGACAACACCGAGGTCGTCGTCCACGACGGGCGGACGCTGGAAGCGGACGCGCCGTACGACCGGGTCGTCGTGGACGCGCCGTGCACGGGGCTCGGCGCGCTGCGTCGCCGCCCCGAGGCGCGGTGGCGGCGTCAGCCCTCGGACCTCGTGGGTCTCGTGCCGCTCCAACGGGACCTGCTGGCGCATGCGCTGGATCTGGTCCGTGTGGGCGGCGTGGTCACGTACGCGACGTGCTCGCCGCACCTCGCCGAGACGCGTGGCGTGGTCGAGGCGATGCTCGGGGCGCGCGACGACGTCGAGCTGGTCGACGTGACCTCCGTGCTTCCGGAGGTGCCGTACCTCGACCGCTCCGCCCCGTACGTGCAGCTCTGGCCGCACCTGCACGGGACTGACGCGATGTTCGTCGCAGCCCTGCGCCGCACCGCCTGACGCCCGCGAGTGACCTGCCTTGCGTCGGTGACCTGGCGTCCACCTCAGGGCGTGCGGTGGACGCCGCGGCACCGACTCAGATCACGTGGCCGCCATTGACGGTGATCTGCTGCCCGGTGACGAAGGCGCCGGCGTCGGAGCACAGGTAGGCCACCATGCCGGCGACGTCCTGCGGCGTTCCCATCCGCCTGAGCGGGACCTCGGCGGCGTAGTCCGCCGTGTCGAGGCCGGCATGGCGCTCGACCGGGATCCAGCCCGGCTGGACGAGGTTGACGGTGACGCCGTCGGGCCCGAGCTCCTTCGCCCACACCTTTGTGAGTCCGACCTGGGCATACTTCGCCGCGACGTACGCCGACGCCCGGGGCAGCGCCCGCGCGGTCATGTCGGACCCGATCAGGACGACCCGCCCGCCACCCGCGGCGCGCATGCTCGGGAGGGCTGCCTGGACGAGCAGCGTGGGGCTCTTGACGAAGAACTCGAGCTGGTCGAGGTGCCCTCTCCAGGTGAGCTCCCCGACACCGGCCGAGGGCTGCGGGCCGGTCGCGTTCGCGACGACGGCGGTCACCGGACCGAGCGCGTCCTCGACGCTGCGGAACAGGTCGGCAACCCCGTCCTCGTCGACGACGTCGGCGGCGAACGCCTCGGCAGTGCCGCTGGATGCGCGAATGTCCGCGACGACCGCCTCGGCGGCGTCTCGACCCTGGCGGTAGTTGACTGCCACAGCCCATCCGTCGGCCGCGAGCCGCAGGGCGATGGCGGCGCCGAGGCCGCGGGAGGCCCCGGTCACGACGGCGACGCCTCGGGGACTCACGCGTCCACCCTAGGACGGCGGCGGTTAGCCTGGGCGGCATGGGCCTGCGCATCTCCCCGAGCATCCTGTCCGCGGACTTCGCCAACCTCGAGCGTGAAGTGAAGCGCATCGACAACGCCGACTGGCTGCACGTCGACGTGATGGACAACCACTTCGTCCCCAACCTCACGCTCGGGCTGCCCGTGCTCGAGGCGATCGGCAAGGTCACCGACACCCCCATCGACGCGCACCTGATGATCGAGGACCCGGACCGGTGGGCCCCGTCGTACGCCGAGGCCGGCGCGCGCAGCGTGACGTTCCACATCGAGGCCGCAGGTGCTCCCGTTCGACTCGCCCACGAGCTGCGGACGCTCGGCGCCCGCGCGTCGATGGCGCTCAAGCCGGCGACGCCGATCGAGCCGTACGAGGACCTCCTCCCTGAGCTCGACATGGTGCTGCTGATGACGGTGGAGCCGGGGTTCGGTGGCCAGTCGTTCCTCGACATCATGCTTCCCAAGATCCGGCGGACCCGCGCGATGCTCGACAAGCACGGCGGCGACATCTGGCTGCAGGTCGACGGAGGCGTCTCGGCCGCCACGATCGAGCGCTGCGCCGAGGCCGGTGCGGACACCTTCGTGGCCGGATCTGCGGTCTTCGGCGCCGACGACCCCGCAGCAATGGTGGACCAGCTCCGCGAGCAGGCCGCGAGCGCGACCCACCGCCACGCCTGAGCCAGGAGAGTGGCGTACGTCTCACCGTTCGTCAGGGTGATGCGGGCTCCGGTGCCCCTCTCGTACACTGGGACGGAGAGCATTGCGTGCTCCGGGGTCGGTGCAATTCCGAGCCGGCGGTGACAGTCCGCGACCCAGAAGCCTTCGGGTGACTGGTTGACCTGGTGGAACTCCGGGACCGACGGTGAAAGTCCGGATGGGAGGATCGCGCAAACCCTCGTGTCGTCGGGCCTTCACGGGTCCGGACGGGACGAGGTGTCCTTCTCGTTGCCCCGGAGCCCACGTCATCACGACGAGAGGGCGGAACGGTGGCCGATCACCACGAGCAGGCGGCGATGCGCCGGGCGCTCGATGCTGCCCGCGAGGCGACCGAGAACGCCCTTCCGAACCCGCGCGTCGGCTGCGTCCTCCTCGCGCCGGACGGCTCCGTCCTTGCGGTCGGCGCCCACCGTGGCGCCGGCACGCCGCACGCGGAGGTCGACGCACTGAGCCGTGCGGGCGACGCCGCACGTGGCGCGACCGCCGTCGTCACCCTGGAGCCGTGCCACCACACCGGCCGTACGGGGCCGTGCTCGGAGGCGCTGATCCTCGCCGGCGTCGCCCGTGTCGTCTATGCGCAGGACGATCCCAACCCCGCCGCGGCCGGAGGCGCCGACCGTCTGCGCTCCGCCGGCATCGAGGTCGAGTCCGGGCTCCTCGCCACTGAGGCCGAGGCGCTCAACGTCGCGTGGACCCATGCCGTACGGACGGGACGCCCGTACGTCACCTGGAAGCTGGCGGCCACGCTCGACGGGCGCAGCGCCGCCGCCGACGGCACCAGCCAGTGGATCACCGGCCCCGACGCCCGCCTCGACGTCCAGCGCCTGCGGGCGAGGTGCGACGCGATCCTCGTCGGCACCGGCACCGTGACCGCTGACGATCCGCGGCTGACGCTGCGCGACGACGAGGACGCCCCGCTGCCGTACGAGCGCCAGCTGACGCGTGTCGCGATGGGGGAGCGGGAGGTGCCCGAGGACGCGCGCGTCCGTGATGCCGAGGCGCCGTTCCTGCACCTGGCCACGCGCGACGTCGACGCGGCGCTCGCCACCCTGGCCGCGCGCGAGATCCGTCACGTGTGGCTCGAGGGCGGCCCGCGGCTGGCGGGCGCGTTCCTGGGCGCCGACCGGATCGACGAGGTCGTCGCCTACGTGGCGCCGGCCCTGCTCGGCGCCGGCACCCCCGCACTGAACGGCTCCGGCATCGAGACGATCGCCGACACCGTCCGTCTCGACCTCACCGACGTCACGCAGCTCGGACCCGACCTGCGGATGACCGCCCTCGTACGAAAGGAAGGCGCCTGATGTTCACCGGAATCGTCGAGGAGCTCGGCGAGATCGCCGCCATCGAGGAGCAGGCCGACGCGATCAGGCTGACCGTACGGGGCCCGTTGGTGGTCTCCGATGCCGCGCACGGCGACTCGATCGCCGTCAACGGCTGCTGCCTCACCGTCACCGAGAGCGACGGGGACGCCTTCACCGTCGACGTGATGCGCGAGTCGCTCGACAAGACCTCGCTCGGCACCCTCCGCGTCGGCGACCCGGTCAACCTCGAGCGGGCGATGCCGGCGACCGGGCGCTTCGGCGGCCACATCGTCCAGGGCCACGTCGACGCCACCGGCACCATCCGATCGCGGACGCCGAGCGAGCACTGGGAGGTCGTCGAGATCGGCTTCCCGGCCATGCTCGGCCGCTACCTCGTCCCCAAGGGCTCGATCACCGTCGACGGCACGTCACTGACGGTCGTCGACGTCGGCGACGATGCGTTCACCGTGTCGCTGATCCCGACCACCCTCGCAGCGACGACGCTCGGCACCAAGCAGCCCGGCGACCCGGTCAACCTCGAGGTCGACGTGCTCGCGAAGTACGTCGAGAAGATGCTCGCGAGCGACGGACCAGGCGAGGCGCGATGAGTCTCCTCACCACGCTGTACGACGCGCACCTCACGATCGGCGGCCACCCGATCGCGTGGCGCGAGATCATCGGCAACCTCTTCGGGCTCGCCTCGGCCGTCGGCGGGATGCGGCGCCGCGTGTGGGCATGGCCGGTCGGGATCGTCGGCAACGTCCTGCTCTTCACCGTCTTCCTCGGCACCGCGCTCGGCGGGCACGGCGCCCCGCTGTTCGGGCAGGCGGCGCGGCAGGTCTTCTTCGTGGCGGTCGCCGTGTACGGCTGGTACCGCTGGCGCCAGACCCGTACGGGCGAGGGCGCCCCGGCGATCGTCCCGCGATGGGCGACCGGGCGCGAGCGCCTCGTGCTGCTGAGCGCGGCCGCGATCGCGATCGTCTTCTGCACGTGGCTGTTCACCCAGGTCGGCGCGGGCTGGCCGGCCCCCCGCTGGTACTACCTGGCAGATGCCTGGATCTTCGTCGGCTCCATCCTCGCGACCTTCGCGATGGCGCGCGGGTGGGTCGACTTCTGGCTCGTGTGGATCGCCGTCGACCTCGTCGGCATCCCCGAGCTCCTGTACTTCGAGTACTACCCGTCGGCGGTGCTGTACGCGGTCTACGCGGGCTTCGTCGTCTGGGGCCTGGTGGTGTGGCTGCGTGCCGCGCGCGACGAGGCTCCGCAGGTGGATCAACCGACGAGCAAGGCGGTGGGCGCATGAACGCGACGACAGAGGCGTACGAGGAGCTGGACGCGGTCCGGCTCGATCCGGTGGAGCGTGCGATCGACGACATCCGCGCGGGCAAGGCGGTGGTCGTGGTCGACGACCCCGGCCGTGAGAACGAGGGCGACCTGATCTTCGCCGCGAGCAAGGCGACGCCGGCCCTGATGGGGCTCATGGTCCGCTACTCCAGCGGGTACGTGTGTGCGCCGGTGACGGGGGAGATCCTCGACCGGCTCGGCATCGCGCTCATGACGCCGCACAACCGAGACCGGCTCAAGACGGCGTACACGATCTCCGTCGACGCCCGTGACGGCGTGACGACGGGCATCTCCGCCGCCGACCGCGCCAAGACCGTACGGGTCCTGGCAGACTCGGCGACCGAGCCGTTCGAGCTCATCCAGCCCGGCCACATCCTGCCGCTGCGCGCGAAGCCCGGCGGCGTGCTGGCCCGGCCCGGCCACACCGAGGCCGCGGTCGACCTGACACGCCTGGCGGGCCTGACCCCGGCGGGAGTGATCGGTGAGCTGATCAACGACGACGGCAGCCTGATGCGGGCGCCGCGCCTGCGTGAGTTCGCCGACGAGCACGGTCTCGCGATGATCTCGATCGAGGACCTCATCACCTACCGCCGCCGCCACGAGACGCAGATGGAGCGTGCGGTCGAGACGCGGCTGCCGACGGAGTTCGGCACGTTCACCGCGTACGGCTACCGCAACGTCGTCGACGACAACGAGCAGGTCGCGCTCGTGCTCGGAGACCTCGGTGACGGCTCCGACGTCCTCGTCCGCGTGCACTCCGAATGCCTCACCGGCGACGTCCTCGGCTCGCAGCGCTGCGACTGCGGCCCGCAGCTCCAGGCGTCGATGGCGGCCGTGACCGAGCACGGGTCCGGTGTCATCGTCTATCTGCGCGGCCACGAGGGGCGGGGGATCGGGCTCCTCGCCAAGCTTGCCGCGTACGGGCTGCAGGACGCCGGGCAGGACACGGTCGACGCCAACCTGGCGCTCGGCCTGCCGGTCGACGCTCGCCACTACGCCGACGGCGCCCAGATCCTGCGTGACCTCGGGGTCACGTCGGTCCGGATGCTGACCAACAACCCTGACAAGGTCGCCGCGATGGCGCAGTACGGCATCGCGGTGTCCGAGCGTGTCCCGCTCTCCATCACGCCGACCGAGGACAACCTGCGCTACCTGCAGACCAAGGCCGAGCGGATGGGGCACCACCTGCCCGACCTGGTCGCGATCGAGAACACGGTGGTCGACATGGACGAGGAGACGGCCCGATGAGGAAGGCAGCACGATGAGCGGAGCAGGATCCCCCGACCTGGCGAGCACCGACGGGAGCGGCCTGAGGGTCGCGATCGTCGCGTCGTCGTGGCACACGGTCGTGATGGACGGCCTCGTCGCCGGCGCCACGAAGGCGCTGGCCGAGATGGGCACGTCGGAACCGACGCTGGTCCGCGTACCGGGCGCGTTCGAGCTCGCGCCGGTCGTCGCGGCGTACGCGCGCGCCGGCTACGACGCTGTGATCGCCCTCGGGGTCGTCATCCGCGGTGGCACGCCTCACTTCGAGTACGTCTGCCAGGCGGCGACCGACGGGCTCGCGAAGGTCGCGCTCGACACGGGTGTCCCGGTCGGGTTCGGGCTCCTGACGTGCGACGACGAGGCGCAGGCGCTGGACCGTGCCGGGCTGGCCGACAGCCGCGAGGACAAGGGCCGGGAGGCCGCACAGGCAGCCGTCGCGACGGCGCGCGTGCTGGCCTCGGTACGCTAGGGCGCGATGAAGACCTTCGACACGCTCTTCGCCGAGCTCAGCAGCAAGGCGGCCGACCGCCCCGAGGGCTCGCGCACGGTCGCCGAGCTCGACGGCGGCGTGCACGCGATCGGCAAGAAGCTGGTCGAGGAGGCCGCGGAGTCCTGGATGGCGGCGGAGCACGAGTCGCGCGAGCGCGCGGCCGAGGAGCTCAGCCAGCTGCTCTACCACGTCCAGGTGATGATGCTGGCCAAGGGACTGACGCTGGACGACGTGTACGCGCATCTGTGACGGTCAGGCAAACGCCTCCGTCCTGCCTGCCCGTGCCTCCGCCTCCAGCCGACCGCCGGGCCACCCCGCTCGGTGGGCACCAGAACCGACCGGGAAGACCGTCATGCTGAAAGTCGCCGTACCCAACAAGGGCTCGCTCGCGGAGTCCGCTGCGCAGATGCTCGCCGAGGCGGGATACCGCCAGCGCCGCAGCACCCGCGACCTCGTCACCGTCGACGCCGACAACGACGTCGAGTTCTTCTACCTCCGCCCGCGCGACATCGCGATCTATGTGGGGGAGGGCACCCTCGACGTCGGGATCACCGGCCGTGACCTCCTGCTCGACTCCGGCGCCGCCGCCGAGGAGATGGTCTCGCTGGGGTTCGGCGCCTCGAGCTTCCACTTCGCCGCTCCGGTCGGTTCGCTGCCCGACGTCGAGGCGATCGCCGGCCGTACGGTCGCCACCTCCTACCCGGGAGTCGTCCGGGCCTGGCTGGCCGAGCGTGGCATCGACGCCAAGGTCGTCCGTCTCGACGGTGCCGTCGAGTCATCCGTACGCCTCGGCGTCGCCGACGTGATCGCCGACGTCGTCGAGACCGGGTCCACCCTGCGGCAGGCCGGCCTTGAGATCGTCGGAGGCCCGATCCTCGCCTCGGAAGCGGTGGTCATCCGGCCCGAGGACCGGCCCGCGTCGCCCGGGCTCGACGTCTTCGAGCGTCGTCTTCGTGGTGTCCTCGTGGCGCGCAGCTACGTGATGATGGACTACGACATCCGCGTCGAGCAGGTCGAGGCGGCCGTCGCGCTGACACCCGGCATCGAGTCGCCGACGGTCTCGCCCCTTCATCGCGAGGGGTGGGTCGCGGTCCGGTCGATGGTGCCGCGCGACGCCGCCCAGAAGGTCATGGACGAGCTGTGGGCCCTCGGAGCGCGCGGCACCCTCGTCACCGACATCCTGGCGTGCCGGCTGTGAGCGCGAAGGACGGCGCTCCGGTCGACGGGCGGCGGGTGTTCAAGCCCGTCGGCCCGCGGATCGTCGGGATCGTCGCAGGCGTGTGCCTGTGGGTGCTCTTCTTCGCCGTCGCGCTGACGCTCCCGGCCGAGGTCCGGGCAGGGTTCACCGGTCTGCAGACGGGCACGCTCGTGCTCTTCCTGCTGTTCGCGGATGCCGTGCTGTGGGGCATCGGGCGCAGCCGGGTGATCGCCGACGACGACGGCCTGCACGTGCGCAACGGCTACCGGACGCACCACCTCGCATGGACGGACGTGCTCGACATCGCGTACGCGCAGGGTGCGCCCTGGCCATCAGTCGCCACCCGTGACGACCGCCGCATCATGATGCTCGGGATCCCGTCGTCGGACGGTCCGAAGGCACGCGATGCCGTCTGGTACCTCCGCGAGCGCATCGTCCAGGCCGACGGCGAGAGCTGAGCGCCTACTCGATGCCGTGACGGCGCAGGATGTCCTCGATCTCGGCGAGGTCGTCGTCCTTGCCGGCCTTCGCGGGGCGGCCCTTGGCGGCGGCCTTGCGCGACGGCCCCTGCTCGACCTGGGCGGGGCCGGAGCGCGCACCGAGCCTGCCGGAGCCGGCGCCGGGCGCCTTGTCGCGCATGCGCGAGCCGATCGCGATGAGGAGGACCGCGACGACCGCGATGCCGATGCCGAGCCACACGCTCGGGCGGAAGACGAACCCGGCAGCCCAGTCCGCGACGGCCGAGCCGATCCTGACGACGAGCCGCAGCGCACCGACGAGCCACAGCGCCCACGGGACCAGCGCCCAACCGGCCCGGCGTACGGCCGCCGCCCGGTCACCTGCTCTCCACGCCCGCCAGGCGAAGAAGCCGGCACCGGCGGACAGGAGGGCGGCCCAGGGGAGCCAGGCGATCGTGTCGGTGCTCATGCCTCCAGTCTGCCCCATCACCGCACCTCCGGACCTCCGGCGAAGGGCACCACGACCACCGGTTAGCGTGGAGCCGTGGCATCCCTGGCAGAACCCGCCTTCCCCGGTGACGACGGCGCGGTCTACCCCGCGCTCGCACACGCGCTGACGGCGTACGACGGCGACCACGCGCTTGCCCCCGTCCTGGTGGCGCTGGGCAGCGCCCGTGTGCTCGTCCCCGTCGTGGCCGTACGCGGTGAGAGCGCCGTCGGCTCCGACAAGGAGGCCGACATGGCGACGGTGATGATGACCGGCGCCGACGGCCGGCAGGCGCTGCTGGCGTTCAGCGCGCTCGAGACCCTCCAGCGCTGGCGACCCGACGCGCGCCCCGTCCCGGTGTGGGCGCGCGAGGCAGCGAGCGCCGCCCTGGGTGACGGGGCGACGGCGCTGCTGCTCGACCTCGCAGGACCCGTACGCGTAGTGGTCGAGACTGACGACCTCCGTCACCTCGCGGCCGGCGACGAGCTCGTCGCTGTCGGCGGCAGCTGGGCCTGGACGACCGCGGCCTAGGTGCCCGTACGGCCGGCGCCGGGTGGCGGCGCTCAGTCGTCTGCGGGCTTGCGCAGAGCCCGCGCGACCTTCCACTCGATCTTCTTGTCCTCGCGGACAGCGATGTCGACCTTCCCTGAGACGCCGGTGGACAAGGTGAGACGGCACGTCGCGGTGACACCCGGCTCACGCTTGAGGTTCTTCGGGCAGGTCACGGAGTCGACGGTCGCGCCCGCAATCTGGCGCTCGTAACCGGCCTTGATCTGTTGCTCGACCTCATCGGTGTCGATCGGATCGCTGCCGCAGGCGGTCAGGAGCGTGAGTGCCGCGCAGCACCCCACCGCCGCTCGTACGGAGATGCTCAAGGCTGCTCCTCGGTTGGGTCCCGGTCGGGGTCGGGACGCCGGGCAGCCTAACAAAGCGTGACGTCGACCGTGATCCGGACCGTGGCGTCGGCACGGGTGATCCGGGCGAGGAACCCGGCGCTCCCGATCGTACGGAGGATCGCGTCGTTGCCCGGCTGCGTGACGAGGACGACCTCGTCGGCTCCGCACTCGCGGGCCCGACGCGCCCCACGGCGTACGAGCGCGGTGCCGACACCGCGTCGCTGCCACGCGTCCTCGACGATCACCCCGAGCTCCTGCGTACCGGGCGTCTCCTCGTCGGTCACCCCGTCGTGCGAGGGGAAGACGTGAAGGCTCAGGATGTTGATCCCGCCCTCACCACACGAGCGAGCGAGGCTCGCGAGAACGCCGGGCCTGTCCTTGATCGTGGTGCGGACGCGGTGGAGCATGGACCAGCGTCGCGGGCGCGGGTTACCGGGCGGGATCAAGGACGTTGCTGGGCGATTTCGGTCCCGTACGGACGTCTGCTACGGTTGACCCTCGAAGTGGAGTCCACTCCCACCTGGGCGATCTTGTGATCGTCGGGTCCCTGGCCGTGAGGCACCCTCCGGGGTCGTCACGCGGCGGGCGTGTCGCAAGGCACGGATCCTGGTGGCCTTCGCTTCGAAGCGAAGGCCATTTTTTGTTCGTAGGTGGTCGTCGCACGACGACCATCCGGTACGAACCCAGGAGGACCCATCACCACAGAGCTTCGCGTCAACGACCGCATCCGCGCCAACGAGGTCCGTCTCGTCGGTCCTAACGGCGAGCAGGTCGGCATCGTCCGACTCGAGGATGCGCTGCGGCTGGCTCAGGAGTCCGACCTCGACCTCGTCGAGGTTGCCCCGACAGCCCGTCCGCCGGTCTGCCGACTCATGGACTACGGCAAGTTCAAGTACGAGGCTGCCCAGAAGGCCCGTGAGTCTCGGCGCAACCAGACGAACACGATCATCAAAGAGATGAAGCTGCGTCCGAAGATCGACCAGCACGACTACGACACCAAGAAGGGTCACGTCGAGCGGTTCCTCCGGCAGGGCGACAAGGTCAAGATCACGATCATGTTCCGTGGTCGTGAGCAGAGCCGCCCCGAGCTCGGCTTCAGGCTCCTCCAGCGTCTCGCGGCAGACATCGAGGAGCTCGGCTTCATCGAGGCGTCGCCACGCCAGGACGGCCGCAACATGACGATGGTCGTGGCCCCGCACAAGAAGAAGTCCGAAGCGCGCGTGGAGGCCAAGGAAGCCAAGGAGGCGAAGGCTGCTGAGCGGGCAGCTGAGCACGCCGCTGACGCCGCCTACGAAAAGGCTCAGCGCGACTCAGTCGAGCAGGTCGCGGCCAAGAAGCCGCGCAAGCGCTCGGAGAACATCGACCCTGACATGGAGGCATGAGATGCCGAAGATGAAGCGCAACTCGGGCATGAAGAAGCGCGTCAAGGTGACCGGCACCGGCAAGCTCGTGCACAAGCACGGCCGTCGCCGTACGCACATGATGCAGAAGCAGAACACCGCGCGCACGCGCCTCGAGAGCGGCGACCAGCCGATCGCCAAGGCTGACGTTCCCCGCGTGAAGAGGATGCTCGGCCTCTGAGCCGTCACCTCCACGCCGTACGCCGCACCCGAGACACACCGAACGAGGAGTAACCCATGGCACGCGTCAAGCGTTCCGTCAACGCAGCGAAGAAGCGTCGCGAGACGCTGGAGCGCGCATCCGGCTACCGCGGACAGCGCTCGCGTCTCTACCGCAAGGCCAAGGAGCAGGTCACTCACTCGCTGGTCTACAGCTACCGTGACCGCCGGGCCAAGAAGGGCGACTTCCGTCGTCTCTGGATCACCCGCATCAACGCGGCGGTGCGTCAGCACGACCTGACGTACAACCGCTTCATCCAGGGCCTGCGTCTGGCCGGTGTCGAGGTCGACCGCAAGATCCTTGCCGACCTCGCCATCTCCGACCCGAACGCGTTCGCGGCGCTGGTCGAGTCCGCGAAGGCGAGCCTTCCGGCCGACGTCAACAAGCCGAAGGCGTCGGACGCCGCGGCCTGATCGGCTGCCTGCCCGACTGAGCTCCGCACACGTGGCGAGTCCCGAGCACGTCCTCACCCCCCGTACCGGGCGGGTGAAGGCTGCCCGGAGGCTCGCCACGCGGCGTTTCCGGGAGAAAGAGCGGGCCTTCCTTGCGGAGGGTCCGCAGGCGGTCCGCGAGGCGCTCGCCGCCGGCGGTGAGCGTCCTGGCCTGGTCCACGACGTGTACGCCACGGCGGCCGTGACGGCGCGCTACCCCGACCTGGTCGAGGCCGGCGGAGCGCGCTGGCACGTCGTCGACGACGAGGTCGTCGACGCGATCAGCGAGACCGTCTCCCCGCAGGGCGTCGTCGCCGTGTGCGGCTACCTCGACGTCGCGCTCGACGCGGCGCTCGCGCGCGAGCCACGGCTCGTCGCCGTCTGCGCCGACGTGCGCGACCCGGGCAACGCCGGCACGGTGATCCGCTGCGCGGACGCCGCGGGCGCGGACGCCGTGGTGCTCCTCGGCGACTCCGTCGACCCGTACAACCCCAAGGCTGTCCGCGCCAGCGTGGGCAGCCTCTTCCATCTCGACGTGGTCGTCGAGCGCGACACGGCCGGAGCCGTCGCCGCACTCCAGCGCGCCGGACTGCGCGTCCTGGCCGCCGACGGTGACGCCGACGTTGACCTGCCGGAGGCCGAACGCACGGGGCTCCTCGACGGCCCGACCGCCTGGCTCTTCGGCAACGAGGCCTGGGGACTGGCTGCCGCGACCCGAGCCCTCGCCGACACGGTCGTCGCCGTCCCGATCTACGGGCGTGCCGAGAGCCTCAACCTTGCCACCGCCGCGGCCGTCTGCCTGTACGCCTCCGCCCGCGTCGCCCATGACAGACGAGCCTGAGGAGCGCGCCGTGATCGACGTGGACCTCCTCCCCGACGGGATCGTCATCGCCGATGCCGACGGCCTCGTCACCCGGGTCAACCGTGCGGCGTCACGGATTCTGCGCCGGCGACCCGACGAGCTCATCGGCCTCCACATCGAGGCAGCGCTGCCGCTCGACGACCTCGCCGGCAACTCGTGGTTCACGTGCCTTCGCCCGTACGACGGGCTCTCGACCCGGACCCGGCTGTCGGAGGGCAGCTGGCACACCTCGGACGGCGTCGAGCTGCTCGTCACGGCGAGCCTCGTGCGGGAGGCGCCCCGCCAGCCGGTCAAGAAGCTCGTGGTGTCGCTGCGCACCGCCAAGGCGCGCGCTCACCGTGACCGTGCCCGCTCCGACCTCGTGGCGACCGTCGCGCACGAGCTGCGCTCACCGCTCACGGGTGTCAAGGGGTTCACCGCGACCCTGCTCAACAACTGGGACCGCTTCTCCGACGAGCAGCGCCAGCTCATGCTCGAGACGGTCGACTCCGATGCCGACCGGCTCTCGCGCCTCATCACCGACCTGCTCGACGCCGCGCGCATCGACTCCGGCCGGCTCACCCTGCGTCCCGAGCCGCTCGACCTCGCCGAGGCCACCCGCCGCGTGCTCAACAACGTCTCGGCCGGCACCGGGCTCAAGCTCGACGTCACCGCCGAGGAGGGCCTGCCGCGGGTCTGGGTGGATGCGGACCGTTTCGCCCAGGTCGTCACCAACCTCGTCGAGAACGCCCAGCGGCACGGGATGGGGGTGCGTGACGTCGTCGTGCGCCGCCCGACACGGTTCCCCGACGGTGTGGCCCTCGAGGTGTTCGACTTCGGCCCGGGGATCCCCGAGGAGATCCGCACGCGGGTCTTCACGAGGTTCTGGCGCTCGGGCGACCGTGGCGGGACCGGGCTCGGCCTGTACGTCGTCAAGGGGGTCGTCGACGCGCACGGTGGCGAGATCGAGGTGTGCGACGGCGACCGCGGTGGCGCCTGCGTCGGTGTGTGGTTCCCGGAGAACGTGCCCGAGGTGCTCCGCGACGTACCGCAGCCCTAACCCGTTCGACAACCTCCCTAGACTGGATCAGTGCTCGGCTGCAGCCGCCGCGCGCCCGAAGAAAGGTGACCATGTCCGGACCCAACAGCGACTACGACCCGGTCGAGGTCTCGCCGCTGCACGCCGACGAGGTCGAGGCGATGCGCGACGCCGCCCTGGCCGCGATCGCCGCTGCGGACTCCCTCGACGCGCTCAAGCAGGTGAGGATCGAGCACACCGGTGACCGCTCCCCGCTCGCTCTGGCCAACCGCGAGATCGGAGCGCTCCCGCCGCAGGCCCGCAAGGATGCCGGGATGCGCGTCGGACAGGCCCGCAAGGCCGTCTCCGCCGCGATCGCCGACCGTACGGCGGTGCTCGAGGTCGAGGCTGAGGCGCGGATGCTCGCCGACGAGCGTGTCGACGTGACGTTGCCGACCGATCGCGAGCCGGTCGGGGCGCGTCACCCGCTCACGACGGTCCAGGAAAAGGTCGCCGACATCTTCGTCGCGATGGGCTGGGAGGTCGCCGAAGGTCCCGAGGCCGAGGCCGAGTGGCTCAACTTCGACGCGCTCAACCTGGGCCCGGACCACCCGGCACGCACGATGCAGGACACCTTCTGGGTCGCTCCCGAGAAGGCCGCGATGGTGCTTCGCACGCACACGTCGCCGGTGCAGGCACGCACGATGCTCACCCGCAAGCCGCCGATCTACATCATCGCGCCCGGGCGTGTCTTCCGGACCGACGAGCTCGACGCCACGCACTCACCGGTCTTCCACCAGGTCGAGGGGCTCGCGATCGACGAGGGTCTCTCGATGGCTCATCTCAAGGGCACCCTCGACCATTTCGCGCAGGCGATCTACGGCGAGGGCATGACGACGCGGTTCCGCCCGTCGTACTTCCCGTTCACCGAGCCGAGCGCCGAGATGGACCTGCTCTGCTACGTCTGCCACAACGATCCGGCCGAGGTCGCCGACTGCCGCACGTGCCGTGGCGAGGGCTGGGTCGAGTGGGGGGGCTGCGGTGTCGTCAACCCGCGTGTCCTGATCGCCAACGGCGTCGACCCCGAGCGCTACTCGGGCTTCGCCTTCGGCATCGGCCTGGACCGCACGATTACGGGCAGGTACGACATCGCCGACTTGCGTGACCTGTTCGACGGTGACATCCGGTTCACCGAGCCGTTCGGAGTGGAGATCTGATGCGCGTCCCCGTGTCGTGGCTGCGCGACTACGTCGACCTGCCCGCCGACCTCACGACGGCCGAGCTTGCGGACCGTCTGACCATGCTCGACCTCAAGCTCGAGGAGATCGACTCCGTCGGTGCCGAGCTGTCCGGACCGATCGTCGTCGGTCGTGTGCTGTCGGCCGAGCCCGAGCCGCAGAAGAACGGCAAGACCATCAACTGGTGCGCGGTCGACGTCGGCACTGAGCACAACGCCGACGGCGATGAGCCGCGCGGCATCGTGTGCGGCGCGCACAACTTCGGACCCGGCGACCTCGTCGTGGTCGCGCTGCCCGGTGCCGTCCTGCCCGGACCGTTCCCGATCAGCTCGCGCAAGACGTACGGGCACGTCTCCGACGGGATGATCTGCTCCGGCGCCGAGCTGGGCACGACAGGCGATCCCGATGGCATCATCGTCCTGCCGGCCAACTCCGCCGAGGTCGGCGACGACGCGATCGCGCTGCTGGGCCTGCGCGACGACGTGCTCGACCTCGAGGTCAACCCTGACCGTGCATACGCGTTGTCGATGCGCGGCGTCGCACGTGACGCCGCGATCGGCTACGGCGTGCCCTACTTCGACCCGGCCGACGTCGCGCTGACCTCCGACGGCTCCGACGACTACCCCGTCGTGGTCGAGGACGCGCTCGCATGCCCCGTCTTCGTGACCCGCACGGTCACCGGGTTCGACCCGTCGGCGCCGACGCCGCGCTGGATGGCGCGCCGCCTCGAGCTGATGGGCATGCGCCCGATCTCGCTGGCCGTCGACGTCACCAACTACGTGATGCTCGAGCTCGGGCAGCCGATCCACGGCTACGACCGCAACGCGCTGCGCGGACCGATCACGGTGCGGCGCGGACGTCCAGGGGAGAAGGTCACGACTCTCGACGACGTCGTCCGCGACGTGACGCCCGAGGACCTTCTCATCACCGACGAGTCGGGGCCGATCGGCCTCGCCGGGGTGATGGGCGGCCAGACGACCGAGCTGAGCCCGACGACGACCGACATCGTCATCGAGGCCGCGCACTTCGACGCGCCGACGATCGCCCGGACGGCACGCCTGCAGAAGCTCTCGAGCGAGGCGTCACGCCGGTTCGAGCGCGGCGTCGACACGGCGCTCCCGCCGTACGCGGCGCAGCGCGTCGCCGACCTCCTGGTCACCCTCGGCGGAGCCGTCATCGAGCCCGGCGCCACGGTCGTCGGCCGCCCGCCCGCGCAGCCTCAGGTGTCGCTCGCCGACGACCTGCCGGCGCGCATCTCCGGTGTCGACATCGCGCCCGAGACGGCGGTGGCGGCGCTGACGGCCAACGGCTGCGTGGTCGAGCACGACGGCGGCACGCTGACGGTCGTCCCGCCGACCTGGCGCCCCGACCTCACCGATCCGTACGACATGGTCGAGGAGGTACTGCGCTACGTCGGCTACGACAAGGTGCCGTCGCTCCTGCCGCACGCTCCCGCGGGGCGTGGCCTGACGCCAGAGCAGCGGTTGCGCCGCCGCGTCGGTCAGGTGATGGCCGGTGCCGGCTACGTCGAGGTCAAGACGTTCCCGTTCGCAGGGCCGGCCGACTTCGACAAGCTCGGCCTCCCGCTGGACGACGCACGCCGCGATCAGGTGCTCCTCGAGAATCCGCTGTCGGCGGAGGAGCCGGGCCTGACGACCACGCTCATGACCGGCGCCATGAAGGCGCTCGCCCTCAACGTCGGGCGTGGACACGACGACGTGGCGATCTTCGAGTCCGGCCGCGTGTTCCTCCCGAAGCCCGAGGCGCCCGAGGCGCCGGTCTACGGGGTCGATCGCGCGCCGAGCGACGAGGAGTACGAGGCGTTCGACGCCGCTCTTCCCGAGCAGCCGCAGCACCTCGTGCTCGTGGCCACCGGGCGCCGCGAGCGTGCCGGCTGGTGGGGTGACGGTCGTCGTGTCCAGTGGGGCGACGCGATCGAGGCGGTCCGCCGGGTGGGTGAGGCCGTGCACGTGCCGGTCCACGTGGCGGCCGGCGAGATCCCAGCGCCGTGGCACCCCGGCCGTACGGCGGTGCTCTCCCTCGGTGGCGAGGTCGTCGGCTACGCAGGTGAGCTTCACCCGCGCGTGTGTCGGTCGTACGGCGTCCCCGCCCGTACGGTCGCCGCCGAGATCGACCTCGACGCGGTGATCGCCGCGGCGCCCGTGCTCGGTCCCCGACCGTCGTTCTCGACCTATCCGGTCGCCAAGGAGGACGTGGCGCTCGTCGTCGAGTCGTCCGTCGCCAGCGCGGACGTCGCTGCGGCGCTCCTCGAGGGCGGTGGCGACGTGATCGAGTCCGTACGGCTGTTCGACGTCTACACAGGCGAGCAGGTGCCCGCGGGGCACAAGTCGCTGGCCTTCGCGCTGCGGATGCGCGCGCCCGACCGCACCCTGACCGAGGCCGAGACGGCCGAGGTCCGCGACGCTGCCGTCGCGCGTGCCGCCGAGCTGACCGGCGCCCTCCAGCGCACCTGAGGCTGTCACCCCACGCCCGTCCCTGAGTCGGTGCCTGGGCGTCCACCCACGCGTACGCGGTGGACGCCCAGGCACCGCCGGGGCACGGCGGGGTCCCACGAGCCCGGAATGCCGGTCATCTCACACCGGGTCCGGATACCCGATTGCACATTCTTGCAGGGCTCTGCAAGAATGTGCATATGACTTCGATCTCGGTCGCCATCGCGGGCGCGAGCGGCTACGTCGGCGGGGAGCTCCTGCGGACGCTGCTGCCGCACCCGGACGTCCGTCTCGGGGCGCTCACCGCCGCGTCGAGCGCGGGGAGCACCCTGGGGGAGCACCACCCGCACCTGACGCCGCTCGCCGAGCGCGTCCTCGACCCGACCGATGCCGACCACCTCGCGGGCCACGACGTGGTCTTCCTGGCGCTCCCGCACGGCGCGTCGGCCGCGGTCGCCGCCTCCCTCGGTCCGGATGTGCTCGTCATCGACTGCGGCGCGGACTTCCGCCTCCAGAGCAGCGACGACTGGACGGCGTTCTACGGTGGTGAGCACGCTGGCACCTGGCCGTACGGGCTTCCCGAGCTCCCCGGCCAGCGCGAGCGTCTCGCTGGTGCCGCGCGGATCGCCGTGCCGGGCTGCTTCCCGACGGTCTCGACCCTCACGATCATGCCTGCGGTCCTCGACGGTCTCGTGGGGCCCGACGTCAACGTCGTCGCGCCGACCGGCACCTCGGGCGCCGGCAAGAGCCTCAAGCCGGCCTTCCTTGCCTCCGAGGTGATGGGCCAGGCCAGCACGTACGGCGTGGGTGGCGTGCACCGCCACACGCCGGAGATCGAGCAGAACCTTCGCGCCTGCGGTGCCACCGAGCCGCGGGTGTCCTTCACCCCCGTGCTCGCGCCGATGGCACGCGGCATCCTCGCCGTCGTGTCGGCGCCGGTCGTCGACGGCGTGAGCGTCGCCGACGTGCGGGCCTCGTACGAGAAGGCCTACGCGGACGAGCCGTTCGTCCGGGTCCTGCCCGAAGGGCAGTGGCCGCAGACCCAGGCCGTGCTCGGCGCCACGATGGTCCACCTCCAGGTGACCGTCGACGAGCGGGCCGGGCGGCTGGTCGCGATCGGCGCGATGGACAACCTGGCCAAGGGCACGGCGGGCGGCGCCGTCCAGTCGATGAACCTCGCCCTCGGCCTCCCCGAGACCACCGGACTGAGCACGATCGGAGTCGCCCCGTGAGCGTGACCGCACCCCAGGGCTTCAGGGCCGCCGGCGTCCCGGCCGGACTCAAGTCCGGCGGCGAGCCGGACGTCGCCGTCGTCCTGAACGACGGCCCGCTGTCCAGCGCAGCCGCCGTCTTCACCTCCAACCGCTGCAAGGCCAACCCGGTGCTGTGGAGCGAGCAGGCGATCAAGACCGGCACCGCCCGGGCGATCGTCGTCAACTCCGGCGGCGCCAACTGCTACACCGGCCCCGAAGGCTTCGCGACCACGCACCACACCGCCGAGCTCGCCGCCGATCTTCTCGGTGTCGCGCCGATCGAGGTCCAGGTCGCCTCGACCGGTCTGATCGGCCTGCTCAACGACCGCGAGAGCCTCCTCGCCGGCGTCCGCGCGGCAGTGGTCGGGCTCGACGCCGACGGGGGGCCGGACGCGGCACGCGCGATCATGACCACCGACAGCAGGCCCAAGCAGGCGGTCCTCGAGGGCGCGGGCTACACGATCGGCGCGATGGCCAAGGGCGCGGGGATGCTCGCGCCGTCCTTGGCCACGATGATCGTGGTGCTCACGACCGACGCGGTGCTGACGCCGGAGCAGTGCGACACCGTCCTGCGCCACGCCACCACGTACAGCTTCGACCGGCTCGACTCCGACGGCTGCCAGTCGACAAACGACACGGTCCTCCTCATGGCCAGCGGCGCGTCAGGCGTGGAGCCCGACACGGCCGAGTTCGCCAAGCAGCTCGAGGACCTCTGCCGCGACCTCGCGCTCCAGCTGCTCTCCGACGCCGAGGGCGCCGACCACGACATCGCGATCGACGTGCGCGGCGCCGCGTCCGAGGCTGAGGCGCTCGAGGTCGGACGCGCGGTGTCGCGCAGCGCGCTGTTCAAGACCGCGATCTACGGGCGCGACCCCAACTGGGGCCGGATCCTCGCCTCGGTCGGCACCACGCGGGCCGCCTTCGACCCCGCGGACCTCGACGTCGCGATCAACGGCGTGTGGGTCTGCAAGCAGTCCGGGCCGGGGGAGCCACGCGACCTCGTCGATCTCGAGCCGCGCGCCGTCACGGTCACGATCGACCTCAAGACGGGCGACGCGTCCGCGACCATCTGGACCAACGACCTCACGCAGGCGTACGTCCACGAGAACTCGGCGTACAGCTCGTGACCGGCACCGAGATCGACGCCGTGCACGAGGTCCCGGCGCACTGGAAGCGCAAGACCGAGAAGGCCGCGATCCTCGCCGACGCGCTGCCGTGGCTCATGAAGTACCACGGCAAGGTCATCGTCGTGAAGTACGGCGGCAACGCCATGGTCGACGACGAGCTCAAGAAGGCGTTCGCGGAGGACATCATGTTCCTGCGGTACGCAGGGTTCCGTCCCGTCGTCGTCCACGGAGGCGGCCCGCAGATCTCCTCGATGCTCGACCGGCTCGACATCGCCTCGGAGTTCCGCGGCGGCCTGCGGGTGACCACGCCCGAGGCGATGGACGTCGTTCGGATGGTGCTCGTCGGCCAGGTCGGCCGTGAGCTCGTCGGCCTGCTCAACGCCCACGGCCCCGTCGCGGTCGGGCTGTCGGGGGAGGACGCCGGGCTCTTCACCGCCGTGCCGACTCACGCGGTCGTCGACGGCGAGGAGGTCGACCTCGGGCTCGTCGGCGAGGTCAGCGAGGTCCGGCCGGAGGCGGTGCTCGACCTCATCGAGGCCGGTCGTGTGCCGGTCGTCTCCTCGGTCGCGCCCGACGCCGACGGTCAGGTCCACAACGTCAACGCGGACACTGCCGCTGCCGCGCTGGCGGTCGCGCTGGGTGCCGAGAAGCTGCTGGTCCTCACCGACGTCGAGGGCCTCTACCGCGACTGGCCGGAGAGCGACGACGTCATCGGTGAGATCGGCGTCGACGCTCTCGAGGCGCTGATGCCGAGCCTCGCGTCCGGCATGGTGCCCAAGATGGGCGCGTGCCTCAAGGCCGTACGGGGCGGGGTGCCGCGGGCGACCGTCGTGGACGGACGCGAGCCGCACGCGGTGCTGCTCGAGATCTTCACCGACGAGGGCGTGGGGACCCAGGTGCTCCCCGAGGCCGAGACCTTGATCCGGACGGCCCTGAGGAGGCTCGCATGAGTGCCGCGACGGCGCAGCCGGAGTGGCAGGCACGCTACGCCGGCTCCCTGATGAACACCTTCGGCACGCCTCAGCGTGTCCTCGTGCGCGGCGAGGGGGCGTACGTGTGGGACGCCGACGGCACGCGCTACCTCGACCTGCTCGCCGGCATCGCGGTGAACGCCCTCGGCCACGCGCACCCCGCGGTGCTCAAGGCCGTGGGCGAGCAGCTCGGCACCCTCGGGCACGTCTCCAACTTCTTCGCGACCGAGCCGCAGATCACGCTCGCGGAGCGGCTGCTAGCTCTGCTCGGCACCGACGGCAAGGTCTTCTTCACCAACTCCGGCACCGAGGCCAACGAGGCGGCGCTCAAGCTCACGCGCCGGACAGGCAGAACCCGCCTGGTCGCCGCGACCGGGAGCTTCCACGGCCGGACGATGGGTGCGCTCGCCCTCACGAGCAAGGAGGCCTACCGGACTCCGTTCGAGCCGCTGCCCGGCGACGTCACCTTCGTCCCGTACGGCGATGTCGACGCACTGCGGGCCGCCGTGGACGAGACCGTGGCCGCCGTCGTCCTCGAGCCGATCCAAGGCGAGGCCGGCGCGGTCGAACCCGGCGCCGGCTACCTCCAGGCGGCACGCGAGATCACCTCCGCGCACGGCACGCTGCTGTGGCTCGACGAGGTGCAGACCGGAATCGGCCGTACGGGCCAGTGGTTCGCGCACACCGTGACCGGCGTCGTCCCCGACGTCGTCACCCTGGCCAAGGGCCTCGGCGGCGGGATCCCTGTCGGTGCCTGCCTCGCCGTCGGCGCGGCCGCCGACCTGCTCCAGCCCGGCAACCACGGCACGACCTTCGGCGGCAACCCCGTCGCGGCGGCGGCGGCCCTGGCGGTGCTCGACACCCTCGAGGCCGACGGCCTGCTCGCCAACGCGACGCGCGTGGGGCAGCGCTTGCGCGACGGGCTGGCCGACCACCCGCTCGTCTCTGACACCTCAGGGGCCGGCCTCCTCGTCGGCATCGGCCTGACCGATGCTGTCGCGCCGCAGGTGCAGCTGGCCGTGCTCGACGCGGGCGTGGTCATCAACGCCGCCGCACCCGACCGGCTGCGGCTCGTCCCGCCGCTGATCCTCACCGAGGATCAGGCCGACGAGGCCGTCGCGGTGATCCGCGCCGTGCTGGACACCTACGCGAACGAGGACCAGGAGATCGAGGCATGAGGCATTTCCTGCGTGACGACGACCTCTCGCCCGCCGAGCAGGCCGAGATCCTCGACCTGGCCGACGTCCTCAAGGCTGCTCCGTACGCCGAGCGTCCCCTCGAGGGCCCGCAGACCGTCGCGGTGATCTTCGACAAGGCGTCGACGCGGACGCGCGTGTCGTTCGCGGTCGGCATCGCCGCGCTCGGCGGCAGCCCGCTGGTGATCGACGCCGGCAGCAGCCAGATGGGCCGCGGTGAATCTGTCGCCGACACGACCGGTGTGCTGGAGCGCATGGTGTCGGCGATCGTGTGGCGCACCTTCGCCCAGTCCGGGCTGGAGGAGATGGCCGCGGTCAGCCACGTCCCGGTCGTCAACGCGCTGAGCGACGACTTCCACCCGTGCCAGCTGCTCGCGGACCTGCAGACGATCCGCGCGCACAAGGGCCGGCTCGCCGGGCTCACGCTGACCTACCTCGGTGACGGGGCCAACAACATGGCCCACTCGTACCTGCTCGCGGGTGCCGTCGCCGGGATGCACGTCCGCATCGGAGCGCCCGCCTCGTACGCGCCCCGCGCCGACGTGCTCGCCGACGCCGCGCGCATCGCCGAGACGACCGGCGGCTCCGTCTCGGTCCACACCGACCCGGCGGAGGCGGTCGCCGGCGCGGACGTGCTCGCGACCGACACGTGGGTCTCGATGGGGCAGGAGGACGAGAAGGCCGAGCGGATCGCGACCTTCGGGGCGTACGGCATCTCGACCGAGCTCCTCGCGCAGGCCGCCGACCACGCGATCGTGCTGCACTGCCTCCCGGCGTACCGCGGTCTCGAGGTCGCCGCCGACGTCATCGACGGCCCGCAGAGCGTGGTCTGGGACGAGGCCGAGAACCGCCTGCACGCCCAGAAGGCGCTGCTCGTGTGGCTGCTGCGCGAGGCCGCGGCCGGAGCGTCGTCGTGAGCACCATCCCGGGGACGAAGGCGGCGAGGCAACGGCGTATCGTCGAGCTGCTCGGCACCCACGTCGTCCGTTCGCAGACCGACCTCGCCGACCTCCTTGCCGCCGACGGGCTGCAGGTCACGCCGTCCACGCTGTCGCGCGACCTGGTCGAGCTCGACGCCGTACGGGTACGCCATCCCGGGGGCGGACTCGTCTACGCGGTGCCTGCGGAGGGCGGTGACCGTACTCCGCGACCGGCGGTGGAGACGGTCTCGGCGCAGGCGCGGCTCGCCCGGCTCTGCAACGAGCTGCTGGTGTCGGCAGAGGGGTCGGCCAACCTGGTCGTCCTCCGAACACCGCCCGGTGCGGCACAGTTCTTCGCCTCGGCGATCGACCACGCGGCACTGGGCGCCCTCCTCGGGACGATCGCGGGGGACGACACCGTGCTCGTCATCTGCAAGGACCCCACCGGCGGACCCGGCGTCGCGGACGAGTTCCGGGCTCTCGCCACCGCCGAGACCACGAAGGTCTCGGACACCACCCACGCTCTCTCGGACAAGTAGTCATGTCCGACACGTTTGAACTAGGAGAAACCACATGACCGAACGGGTCGTACTCGCGTACTCAGGCGGCCTGGACACCTCGGTGGCCATCGGCTGGCTCGGCCAGGAGACCGGTGCCGAGGTCATCGCGGTGGCCGTCGACGTCGGCCAGGACGGCGAAGACATGGACATCGTCCGCAAGCGCGCACTCGAGTGCGGTGCGGTCGAGTCGATCGTCATCGACGCCAAGGACGAGTTCGCCGAGGACTACTGCCTCCCGGCAGTGCGGGCCAACGCGCTGTACCAGGACCGCTACCCGCTGGTGTCCGCCCTGTCGCGCCCGCTGATCGTCAAGCACCTCGTCGAGGCCGCGACCTACCACGGCGCGACGACCGTCTCGCACGGCTGCACCGGCAAGGGCAACGACCAGGTCCGCTTCGAGGTCGGCGCGAAGGCGCTCGCCCCCGAGCTCAAGGTCATCGCCCCGGTCCGTGACTACGCGTGGACGCGCGAGAAGGCGATCGCGTACGCCGAGGAGCACGACCTGCCGATCGACGTGACCAAAAAGTCGCCGTACTCGATCGACCAGAACGTCTGGGGCCGCGCCGTCGAGACGGGCTTCCTCGAGGACATCTGGAACGGCCCGATCGAGGACCTCTACTCCTACACGTCCGACCCGGCGCAGCAGCGTGACGCCGACGAGGTCGTCATCGCCTTCGAGGGGGGCGCCCCGGTCGCGATCGACGGTAAGCCCGTCACGATGCTCCAGGCGATCCAGCAGCTCAATGCCCGCGCAGGCGCCCAGGGCGTCGGCCGCATCGACATGGTCGAGGACCGTCTCGTCGGGATCAAGAGCCGCGAGATCTACGAGGCGCCGGGCGCGATGGCGCTCATCGCCGCCCACATGGAGCTGGAGAACGTCACCGTCGAGCGCGAGCTGGCCCGCTTCAAGCGCGGGATCGACCAGCGCTGGGGCGAGCTGGCGTACGACGGCCTGTGGTTCTCGCCGCTGAAGCAGACCCTCGACGCGTTCATCACGAAGTCGCAGGAGTCCGTCACCGGCGAGGTGCGGATGACGCTGCACTCCGGCAAGGCGACGGTCACCGGCCGTCGCTCGGCGACCAGCCTGTACGACTTCAACCTCGCGACGTACGACGAGGGCGACACGTTCGACCAGAGCATGGCGAAGGGCTTCATCGAGATCTTCGGCATGTCGAGCACGCTGGCGAACAAGCGCGACCAGTCCCTGGCAGGGGAGTGAGCGTGGCTGGCGAGCAGCACGAGACCACTGGTACGGAGGGCGAGCGCACGGCGCTGTGGGGAGGCCGGTTCGCGTCCGGCCCCTCGCCCGAGCTCGAGGCGTTGTCGCGCTCGACGCACTTCGACTGGCGTCTGGCCCCGTACGACCTCGCGGGCTCGCGTGCCCACGCGCGCGTGCTCGGTCGAGCCGGCCTCCTGACCGAGGACGACCTGACGGCGCTGCTCGCCGGCATCGACGCGCTGGAGGCCGACGTGGCCTCCGGTGCGTTCACCCCGGACCTGGGTGACGAGGACGTCCACACCGCCCTCGAGCGTGGCCTCGTCGAGCGGCTCGGTGCTGAGCTCGGCGGACGGTTGCGCGCCGGACGTTCGCGCAACGACCAGATCGCGACCCTGGGCCGGACCTACCTGCGCGACCACGCCGCCGAGATCGGCCGCCTGGTGCGCGGTCTGGTCGTGGCGTTGGCCGACCAGGCAGACAAGCACCTGGGCGTCGCGATGCCGGGGCGCACCCACCTGCAGCACGCGCAGCCGGTGCTGCTGAGCCACCACCTGCTTGCCCATGCGTGGCCGCTCGTGCGCGACCTTGACCGGCTTGCTGACTGGGACGCGCGGGTCGCGGCAGAGTCGCCGTACGGGTCGGGCGCGCTCGCCGGGTCATCGCTGGGGCTCGACCCCGAGCAGGTCGCGGCCGACCTCGGGTTCACCGGATCGGCTCCGAACTCCATCGACGGGACGGCGTCGCGCGACTACGTGGCGGAGTTCGCGTTCGTCACGGCGATGATCGGTGTCGACCTCTCGAGGATCGCCGAGGAGATCATCGTCTGGAACACCAAGGAGTTCGGATTCGTCACGCTCCACGACGGCTACTCCACCGGCTCGAGCATCATGCCGCAGAAGAAGAACCCGGACATCGCCGAGCTCGCCCGGGGCAAGGCCGGGCGGGTGATCGGCAACCTGACCGGGCTCATGGCGACGCTGAAGGCGCTCCCGCTGGCCTACAACCGTGACCTGCAGGAGGACAAGGAGCCGGTGTTCGACTCCGTCGACACGCTCGAGGTCCTGCTGCCGGCGTTCACCGGCATGATCGCCACGCTGACGTTCCACACCGAACGGCTCGAGTCGCTGGCACCGCAGGGGTTCGCGCTGGCGACCGACATCGCCGAGTGGCTCGTGCGCGAAGGCGTGCCGTTCCGCGACGCGCACGAGATCTCCGGCGCGTGCGTCCGCGTCGCGGAGGGCCAGGACAAGGAGCTGTGGGACCTCACCGACGACGAGCTCGCGTCGATCTCGCCGCACCTCACGCCCGCGGTGCGCGAGGTGCTCAGCGTCGAGGGTTCGATCGGTTCGCGCGATGCCCGCGGCGGCACGGCGCCCGTACGGGTGGCCGAGCAGCTCGCCGAGCTGCGGGCCCGCCTGGGCCGGGCAGACTGAGCGGGCAGACTGGGCGCCGTGGACACGCTCACGGTCGAGACGCACGCGCGCAGGCTGCTCGGGGCGATGCTGACGCACGGCGACGTCACCGTGCGGATCACCGAGGTGGAGGCGTACGGCGGGACCGACGATCCCGCCTCGCACGCCTTCCGCGGCCCGACGCCGCGCAGCGCGATCATGTTCGGGCCGCCCGAGGTGCTGTACGTGTACCTCTCGTACGGCATGCACTACTGCGCCAACGTCGTGGTCGGCCGTGAGGGCGACGCGTCGGCGGTGCTTCTGCGGGCGGGCGAGGTCGTCCGGGGGGTCGACCTCGCCCGCTCACGCAGGGGGCAGGTGCCGGACGTCCGGCTCGCCCGCGGGCCTGCCAACCTCACTCAGGCGCTCGGTCTCGCCCTCGCGCACAACGGGTCGTCGCTGACCGGGCCGGAGGTCGTCCTGCGGCGCCCCGACGTCCTCGCGGAGGCGATCAGCGCGGGGCCGAGGGTCGGCGTCTCCCAGGCGGCCGACGTCCCGTGGCGGTTCTGGCTGACCGGTGACCCGACCGTCTCGGCGTACCGACGCAGTCCACGGGCGGCGGCGCCCGAGCCTCTGGGATGATGTCGGGATGCGGCGTGCCCCCCTCGTACGAGTCGTGACACTCGTCCTGTGCCTGTTCCTGGTCACCTCGTGCGGCAGCGCCGCCGACCTGGCCGTCGGAGGCTCGCGGTCAGGCGCCGCGACGGAGGTGCCCGGGCTGACCGTCGACGGGGGAGTGGTGGTGTCGTCGGACGACCTCGACACCGAGGCCGCGGAGGCGTCCGACCCGATCCCCGTCGTCGTCTACGTCGAGCCGCTGTGTCCGCACTGCAAGGCCTTCGACGCCGAGCACGGGTCGATGCTCCAAGAGCGCCTGGAGGGTGGGCAGATCACGCTCGAGTACCGTCTCGTCTCGTTCCTCGACAACGGCACGACGGAGCGCTCGTCGGCGCGGGCGGTCAACGCCGCGCTGTGCGCGGCCACCGATGCCGGCCCCGCCGCGTACGCCACGTACGTCCACGAGCTCCTCGAGAACCAGCCGGTCGGCGGGGTGCTGACCGACGCGACCCTCGTCGCGCTCGGAGACGATGCCGGTGCCTCCATCGAGTCGTGCGTGACAGGGGAGTCTCACGCAGACCTCGTCGCGTCGCTGTCCAAGAACGCGCTCGGCAAGATCAGCGCGACGCCGACCGTCATCGTCGGTGGGCGCGAGTTCGAGGGCGTGCCCACGGCCGAGGACCTGGTCGCTGCGCTGGGCAGCGGCTCCGCCGTCGTCTGAGCTGTCCTCCCCGTCCTGCCAGCTCGCCGGTGGCCGTCACACACGGTCAGCCCGGCAGCGCCACAGCGTCGAGGGCGATCAGGAGCGCGCCCACGACCGACGCCTGGTCGCCGAGCGTCGAGAGCGACACGTCCACCCCGCCGCGCAAGCCGTCGACCGCGTGCCGGCGCAGCCCGTCGCGGATGCCGTCGACGACGATCTCGCAGGCCAGGTCGCCGCCGATCACGATGCGCTCGGGGCTCAGGAGGTTGGCCACGATCGCCGAACCCTGTCCGAGCGCACGCCCTGCGTCTTCGAGCAGGCGACGAGCACCGGCATCGCCCGCGGCCGCGATCTCCACGAGCTCGTGGACCGTGAGGTCGGGGAGCCGGCCGGCAAGCTGCTCGACCAGCCCCGAGCCTCCCGCGTACGCCTCGAGGCATCCGCGGCTCCCGCACCGGCACAGCGGACCTGACTCGTCGAGCGTGATGTGTCCGAGCTCGCCCGCCGTGCCGAGCCCGCCGCGGTAGACCCGGCTGTCGAGGACGAGGCCGCAGCCGATCCCGGAGGACACCTTCAGGTAGGCGAGCGTCGTGACGCGAGGATCCGTGCGCAGCTCGGCGAGCGCGCCGAGGTTGGCGTCGTTGTCGACGACGGCGGGGACGCCGAACTCTTCGGACGCGACCTCGGACGCCGTCACCCCCACCCACCCCGGGAGGATCGACCCGGCCGTGATCCGACCGTCACGGCTGATGGGTGCGGGCAGCCCGACACCCGCGGCGTGGACCCGCTTCGCGTCCTCGCCGAGGCCGTCGAGGAGCTCGGCGAGCATCGTCGAGGCGAGCGCGAGCCCGTCGGCGTACGCGTGGTCGTTGTCGAGCGGGCACTGCGACGAGGCGACGAGCCTGCCGGCCAGGTCGCCGAGGGCCACCTGGAGGTGGGAGTGGCCGAAGTCGAACCCTGCGACGAGCCCGGCCTCGCGTGAGATCCGGACGGTCGATCCGCGCCGCCCGACCGTCCCTGTCGTCTCGACGAGCCCGATCGCGACGAGGTGGCGCACGATGTTGGAGACCGTGGCAGGCGCGAGCGCGGTCTGACGGGCGATCTCGGCCTGGCTGAGCTCGTCGACGGCGCGCAGGAGGTCCACGACGCGGTCGAGGTTGGCCGAGCGCAGCGCAGAGGTCGATCCGGACCGAGGGGGCATGGCCATAACCTAGCCCGCTCCCAAGAATCGTCAAGAGGTGAACATTTCAAAGCAATGTTGCGGTTTGGCAACGCTCTATCGTTCACGACTTGACGATTTAGCCGCGCGACCGAAGACTTGCGGCGAATAGGCGTGGCCATGTGTGCCACGTCACAAACTCCTGGGGAGGAACAGTGAAGAAGTTTGCGCGCACCGCTGTAGGGGCGGCGTCGGTCGTGATCCTCACGGCCGCACTGGGCGCCTGCGGCGGGGACGATGACAGTGATGGCGGAGGCGGCGGCAGCGACAGCAAGACGATCGCCCTGCTGCTCCCCGAGACCAAGACCACCCGGTACGAGGCCTTCGACAAGCCGCTCTTCGAGGCCAAGGTCAAGGAGCTGTGCGACGACTGCGACGTCAAGTACCTCAACGCCGACCAGGACGCGTCGAAGCAGCAGCAGCAGGCGGAGTCGGCGATCACCGACGGCGCGGCCGTGCTGGTGCTCGACCCGGTCGACAGCGAGGCCGCCGTCGGCATCGTGAAGTCGGCCCAGTCCTCCGACGTCCCTGTCGTCGCGTACGACCGCTTCATCGAGGGCGCCGACTACTACCTGTCGTTCGACAACGAGCGGGTCGGCGAGCTCCAGGGCGAGGCGCTCGTCGAGGCGACCGGTGGCACCGGCGACATCCTCATGCTCAACGGTGCGCCGACCGATCCGAACGCTGCCCAGTTCAAGGCGGGCGCGCACAAGGCGATCGACGCCAGCGGCCTCAACGTGGTCGCTGAGTTCGACAACCCGGACTGGAGCCCGGACAACGCGCAGAAGTTCGTCACGTCGCAGCTCAACAACACCGATGCTGCGTCGCTCGCCGGCGTGTACGCCGCCAACGACGGGCAGGCAGGCGGCGTCATCGCCGCACTGCGCGCCGACGGGCTGACGAAGTTCCCGCCGGTGACAGGCCAGGACGCCGAGCTCGCCGCGATCCAGCGCATCGTGGCCGGCGACCAGTACATGACGATCTACAAGTCGATCAAGACCGAGGCCGAAAAGGCTGCCGAGGTTGCCGTCGCGATCGTCAACGGCGACGACGTGGGCGAGACGACCGACTTCCAGGGCGTCAAGTCGTTCATCTTCGACCCGGTGGTCGTCACGCAGGACAACGTCAAGGACACCGTCGTGGCGGACGGTTTCTACACGGTCGAGGACATCTGCACTGCCGAGTACGCCGACGCGTGCGCAGCCGCAGGCCTCAGCTGATCCACCCCACACCCCCGGGTCCGGGTGGCCACGTCGCATCGTGGCCACCCGGATCGCCCACGTTCACCCACCAGCGAAGGACATCATGAACGACGGCAGCCAGCCGATCCTCTCGCTGCGCGGCATCGACAAGCGCTTCGGCGCCGTGCAAGCCCTCAGCGACGTCTCGATCGACGTACGACCCGGCGAAGTGGTCGCGCTCGTCGGAGACAACGGCGCGGGCAAGTCGACCCTCGTCAAGATCATGTCCGGCGTCTATCAGCCCGACGGCGGCGAGATCATCTTCGACGGCCGCCCCGTGTCGATCCCCGGTCCGAAGGCCGCGCAGGCGCTCGGCGTCGCGACGGTCTTCCAGGACCTCGCGCTCTGCGACAACCTCGACGTCGTCGCCAACCTCTTCCTAGGCCACGAGCGCACCAGCGCCGGTGTCCTGGACGAGGTGGAGATGGAACGCCACTCCTGGGAGCTGCTCCAACAGCTCTCCGCAAAGATCCCGTCCGTCCGCATCCCCATCGCGTCGCTGTCGGGCGGCCAGCGCCAGACCGTCGCGATCGCACGCAGCCTCGTGGGCGACCCCAAGGTCGTGATGCTCGACGAGCCGACCGCTGCCCTGGGCGTCGCGCAGACCGCAGAGGCCCTCAACCTCATCGAGAGGCTGCGCACACGGGGCCTTGGCGTGATCCTCATCAGCCACAACATGGCGGACGTGCAGGCCGTCGCCGACCGGATCTACGTCCTTCGCCTCGGGCGCAACGGGGCAGAGTTCGAGATCGCCGACGTCACGACGGAGCAGCTCGTGGCCGCGATCACCGGTGCCTCGGACAACGTCGTCGCCGAGCGCGCCGCCCGCGACCGTACGGGGACCCCGATCACCCCGGAGGACATCGATCCGTTCGCCGTCCTGCCCGACGGCGGCTCCGGTGCCACCGATGCCGCCACCCCCGACTCGGACGAGGAGCGCGACGCATGACCACCACGTACGACAAGAGCGACGAACGCCTCGTCGGCACGGACTCGCCGCGCGCGACGCTGAGGGCCTTCGGTCGCCGCATCCGCTCGGGGGACCTCGGGATGGCACCGGTCATCATCGGGCTCCTCGCGATCTGGGTGATCTTCTTCCTCCAGAACGAGCGCTTCCTGTCCTCGCGCAACCTGGTCAACCTGAGCCTCGACTCCGCGACGATCGGCATGATCTCGCTCGGGATCGTGCTCGTGCTGCTCCTCGGCGAGATCGACCTGTCGGTCGGCTCGGTCAGCGGTGTCGGCGGGTCGATCCTCGCGGTCATGCTTGTCTACCAGGGCTGGCCGCTGCTCCCGTCGATCCTGCTGGCGCTCGCCGCGGGCGTGGCGATCGGCACGTTCTACGGGCTGCTCTTCACGCAGTTCGGGGTCCCGAGCTTCGTCATCACCCTGGCCGGCCTGCTCGCGTTCCTCGGAGTCCAGCTGTGGGTCCTCGGCAGCCGCGGCACGGTGAACCTGCCGGTCGACTCGTGGCTCATCGAGTTCGCCAACTTCAAGTTCCTGTCCGAGCCGGTCTCGTACGGTCTCGCGGTCGTCATCGGTCTGGTCTACCTCGGCACCCGCCTGCGGACGATCCAGCGCCGTCGCGCCGCGAACCTCTCCGCGCCCTCCTTCCAGGGCGCGGTGGTCCGGGCGGTGCTGATGGTGGCGGCGCTGTTGTTCGGCGCCTGGTACCTCAACCAGGACCGCGGTGTCGGCTACATGCCGCTGTTCTGGGTGGCGACGATCGTGGCGGTCGACCTGATCTTGCGCAGGACGCGGTTCGGCCGCTCGGTCTTCGCGGTCGGCGGCAACGAGGAGGCGTCGCGGCGCGCGGGCGTCGCGGTGAACAAGGTCTACATCACGGTGTTCGCGGCGTGCTCGACGTTCGCGGTGCTCGGCGGCATCCTCGCCGCGGGACGCCTGCAGTCTGTCGCGCAGTCCAGCGGCGGCACCGACACCAACCTGATGGCGATCGCGGCCGCGGTCATCGGCGGGACGAGCCTGTTCGGCGGGCGCGGCTCGGCGTACGCGGCGCTGTTCGGCATGCTCGTGCTCCAGTCGATCACGAGCGGTCTCAACCTCATCGGGGTCGAGGCCGAGGTGCGCTACATCGTGACGGGCGCGGTCCTGCTGCTCGCCGTGACGATCGACTCGCTGTCGCGCCGGGCCAGGCGCAGCAGCGGTACGGCCTAGCTGTTCGTACGGCGCGGGCGTTGGTGGACGCTTGGGCACCGACGCCTGCCGTGATGCGCCGGACACAGCGCTAGCGCCGCCACCCCAAGCCGTTCCCAAGCGATTCCCAAGCCGCCCGCGCAAGGCTCCTTTCCGTCCAGACGGATGACTAAGGAGCTTTGTGATGTCCAGCATGTTGTACCGCCTCGGCCGAGCGGCCGCGGCACACCCGTGGCGCACGCTCAGCGCGTGGCTCGTCGTGCTCGTCGGGGTGCTCGCGTTCGCGTCGAGCGCCGGGGGCACGTTCCAGGACGACTGGGACGTCCCCGGGGCCGAGGGCCAGGCGGGGCTCGACGCCCTGCGCGCCCACATGCCGCAGGCGGGTGGAGCGAGTGCTCTCGTCGCCGTGCACGACCCTGACGGTGATGCTCTCGCGGAAGGTGACCTCAGCCGGCTCGCCGGCGAGCTCGCCGACGTCCCGCACGTCATAAAGGTGTCGCCGCCGCAGATGTCCCAGGACGCCGACACCGCGTTGCTGACGCTGCGCTATGACGTCCCGGTCACCGACAACGATGTGATCGGGGCGCTCGAGCCGCTCGAGGACGCGGTCGCCGCGGCCGACCTCGAAGGCGTCGAGGTCCAGTACGGCGGAGAGGTGCCGGGGTCCGCGATGGAGATGAGCGGGCGCGGCGAGATGATCGGCGTGGGCGTGGCCCTCGTCCTCCTCGTCCTGACGTTCGGCTCGGTCGTGGCAGCAGGCCTGCCGATCGTGGTGGCGCTGGTCGGGCTCGCGATCGGCAGTGCCGGCGTGACGCTCCTCGCGGCGACGACCGACGTCAGCTCGACCGCGCCGACCGTCGCGACGATGGTGGGGCTGGGAGTCGGCATCGACTACGCGTTGCTGCTGGTCACGCGCTTCGTCGAACAGCTGCGCGGCGGCCAGTCGAAGGTCGAAGCCGCCGGGTACGCCGTCGCGACCGCGGGTCGCTCGGTGGTCTTCGCCGGGTTGACCGTGCTGGTCTCGTTGATGGGCCTCGGTCTCGCCGGACTGCCGATGTACTCGGCGTTCGGGGCCGCCACCGCGATCGCCGTCGCTGCGGTGATGGCGGCTTCGCTGACACTCGTCCCCGCGTTCTGCGGTCTGGCCGGCCACCGGCTCGTCGCCCGCAAGGACCGTGGACGCCCGTACGAGGACAGCGCCGACCAGGCCGCCCGTTCCACCCTCACCGGCCGCTGGGCGCGCCGGATCGGGGCGCGCCCGCTGCCGTGGGCGCTCGCCGCACTCGTCGTGCTCGTGGCGCTCGCCGCGCCGGCGCTGGGTATGCGGACGTTCCCGCAGGACGCCAGCGCCGACCCGACGTCGTTCACGACCAGGCAGGCGTACGACCTGGTCGCGGCCGAGTACGGCCACGGCGCCAACGGGCCGCTGACGTTCGTCGCCGACACAGGCACCGTCGACCCGGCCCAGACCGAGCGGCTGCGCGAGGACCTCGCCGACGACCCGCGCATCGCGTCGGTCGGTCCCGCGGCCACGTCGTCGGACGGGGCGATCACGGTGTTCGACGCGCAGCCCGCCTTCGGGCCGCAGGACGAGCGCACGACCGACCTGATCACGTCGCTGCGGGCCGACACGCTGCCAGACGGCGTCCAGCTCACCGGCGGTACGGCGATCTTGACCGACATCTCGACGATGTTGTCCGAGCGCATCTGGCTCGTCGTCGGCTTCGTGGTGCTCGTGTCGATGCTGCTGCTGGCGATGATGTTCCGCTCGGTGGTCGTCCCGATCAAGGCGGCATTCATGAACCTGCTGTCGATCGGCGCCGCGTACGGGGTCGTGACCCTGGTGTTCCAGCACGGCTGGGGCTCGTCCCTGCTCGGGATGGACCATGCCGTCCCTGTCTCGAGCTGGGTTCCGATCTTGATGTTCGCGATCCTGTTCGGGCTGTCGATGGACTACGAGGTGTTCTTGCTGTCGCGGATCCGCGAGGGCTGGCTCCGTACGGGCGACGCCCGCGGGTCCGTCGTCTCGGGCCTCGCGTCCAGCGCACGCGTGATCTCGAGCGCGGCGGCGATCATGGTGGCCGTCTTCCTCGGGTTCGCGACGGAGGGCGACGTCACGGTCAAGATGCTCGGGCTCGGGATGGCCGTCGCCGTCGCGCTCGACGCGACGCTCGTCCGGCTGGTCCTCGTCCCCGCGACGATGACGATGCTCGGCCACTGGAACTGGTGGCTTCCCGCGTGGATCGACCGTCGACTCCCGCACGTGCGGGCCGAGCTGGACGCGGACGCGGGCGCGGTGCCCGTGGCGGCTGGGCCGGTGGGGCCGCCCGGGAGCGCGGACGAGCATGAGGGGGTCTCGGCATGAGCACGACGACGCTCGACCGCGCGTACCAGCGTGAGGTGGCGGCGGTGGTCAACGCCGCGGTGGGAATCCCCGTCGAGGACCGGCGAGGCTGGGCACGGCTGCACCGCCGCTGGCACCGGCTCGCGGCCGAACGGCCACCTGTGCCGGACCCCGGCCTGGAGATGGCCGCCCTCGCGGAGACGATGACCGTGTGCGGTGACGGGCTCGCATGGATGGCCCACAGCGGAGACCGCGACGTCCGGGCCGCCGTGGTGGTCAGGCTCGCGCAGACCAAGCGGCAGCTCGATCGGCTGGTCGCGGACGCCGGCGCCGACCGGCACTGACCGGGCGGGCTCGGGCCCGCTCAGAACCCGTGCAGATCCCGCTGACCTTGGAGCCACTCCTCGGCCAGCGGGATCCGCCATTCCCGCATCAGCCGTACGGCGTCGTCCGCGTGCAGCGTCGCGAGCTCGAGGTTGTCGTTCGCGGCCGCAGCCAGGGCGAGGAAGGCGTCCACCGGTCCCATCGCGATCGTCGACCCCGCGCTCAGGACGCCACCACGCAGCGGGGCGAGCCGCCCGTACGCCGCCGCAGCGAGGTCGCGCTCACCCAGCGCGAGGGCGACCTCCGCGCCGAAACCCCAGATGAGCGGCGCGATCCAGCTGTCGTCGTCGAGCGACGGCTGCGACTCCTCGTACATCGCCCGTGCCTCGTCAAGACGGCCGAGCCGGACGAGGATGCCGGTGGCCGCCATGTGGATCGGCACGCGAGCAGCGGCGACGAGCTGTCCGAGCCCGGCGTCTTCCTTCTCGTCGAGCCCGCCCCAGATCCCGAGCACCAGCATCAGGCCGCCGACTGCGTCGTGCTTGTGCGGGACGGCGATCGTGTCGATCAGCGTCATGAGGTCGGCCATCGTCGCGCGGGCGGCGTCGAGGTCACCGCGCATCGCCAGCCAGGGGAGCCGCATGCAGTCGAGGAACCACTGGGCGTACGTCAGCTGGAGCGCGTGCGCGAGACCGCGCGCCTCTGCCAGGTCGCGTTCGAGGTCCTCGACGTTGCCGAGCTCGCTGTGCACGGCGGCCCGCTGCGCGAGCGCCATCGTCTCCGCGCGGGCATCGCCGAGGCGGCCGGCGAGCGCGACCGCCTCGTCGGCCAGCGCGAGACGCTGCTCGGCGGTCCAGGGGTGCCAGACCGCGAGGAACGCCGCGGAGCACATCTCCATCACCAGCGCGTCGTCGCCGAGGCGCCGTGCCATGTCGAGCCCCTCGGCGACCAGGAGCTGGCACTCCGCCTCGGTGGCGGTGTAGTACAGCTCGTTGGCCAGGCTGATCAGCAGCGTGCAGCGCAGCGCCGAGTCGCCGGGCGGCAGCGCGGCCAGCGCCCGCCGCTGTGCTCCGACGACGGTCTCCTTCGTCTCTCCGGACGGGCGGCTCTGCCACAGCGCGCCGCGCGTCGTCGCGACCGCGGCACGGGCCAGGAGCTCGGGGTCACCGATCTCGTCGGCGACCGCGATCGCCTCCTCGACGGCGTCGGTGAGCTCGTCCCAGCGTGCCGCCCAGCGAGCGGCGTCGGCCAGCGCGAGAAGCAGCTCGTACCGGTCGGCAGGGGTGGCGTCGGGGTCGAGGTCGATGCGGGTCAGCGCTAGGTGCAGCAGCTCGGCCCCCTCGTCGTGGCCGTGGCGCCGCTGCGCCGCGAGCGCTGCTCGGTATGCCGAGGTCCAGGCCTGTGCGGCGTGGTCCTCGCCCGCGTCCGCCCAGTGGCGCGCGATCTCCGCGACCCGGCTCGACGCACGCCGGTCGTCGCCGAGCGCCTCGGCGATCCGGGCGTGCATCCGCTGACGCCGCGAGGGCGACAGCGTCGCGTACACCGCATCCCGGACGAGTGCATGAGCGAACCGGAACCGGTCGTCCCCCTCGTCTCGGAGCATCCCTGCCGCCGTCGCCGGCTCGAGCTGGTCGAGGACCGCGAGATCGCTGAGCCCGGTGCTGCTCATCACGGTGGCGAGGTCGAAGCGCCTCCCGACGACCGCGGCGTGCCGTAGGACGTCGAGCGTGCTCTCGGGGACCGCCGACAGGCGGCGTCGTACGACGTCGGCGACGGCGGTGGGCGGCTCGAGCTCCACGTCGCCTCCCGCCTCGCCGAGGAGCCGCGCGTACTCGACGACGAAGAACGGGTTGCCCTCCGTACGCTCGCGCATCGCCTCCGCCGCCGCGGGAGCGACGGGTTGTGCCGAGACCGCGGCGAGGACCTCGGCGGTCTCCGGCGCCGACAGGCCACTCAGCGCCACCGAGGCCGCGTGGCGACGGGCGAGGGCCTCGAGTGTCTCTGCGACCGGCCCGCTGGGTTCGGGGTGGGTCCGCATGGTGACGAGGAGGAGGAGGCGTGACTCGTGGGCCACCGCGCAGAGGTGGCGCAGGACTCCCAGCGAGGACGGATCCGCCCACTGGAGGTCGTCCAGCGCGACGACGAGGGGGCGTTCGCTCGCGGCGTCGAGCACCTGGCGGCAGATGCGGTCCCACGCGGCGAAGCGCTCGCTGTCGGGGTCGGCGCCCATCGAGGTCGGCACGGCGCCACCGAGCCCGTCCAGGATCGACTCCCACGGCCACAGTGGGGGAGCACCGCTGTCTTGGGAGCAGCGGCCGACGAGGACGCGGGCGCCGCGCTCGCGCGCCCGGGCGAGCACCTCGGCGACCAGGCGGGACTTGCCGATCCCTGGCTCGCCGGCGACGCACGCGAACTGCGGCTCGCCTGCGTCGGCGGCCTCGAGCCGGTCGAGGAGCAGCGTGAGCTCGCGGTCGCGTCCGACCATCGGCCAGGCGGGGAGCCGGGGGAGTCGTGGCTGGGGGCGCGACCGAGGACGAGCCGGTACGGGGTTGGCCGGCGCGGGTGCCGGTGGCGGCGCCTCCTCCGACCACGTGATCGCGGGGTCCTGCCGCAGGATCGCCGTCTGCGCCTCTTGGACCTGCGTGCCGGGCTGGAGGCCGAGCTCGTCGTCGAGGGTGGTCGCCAGTACGCGGATCGACTCCAGCGCGTCGGCCTGACGCCCGCTGCGGGCCAGTGCGACCGCGCGCAGTGTCCACAGGCGCTCGCGGAGCGGGTGCTGGGCGGTGAGCGACTCCAGCTCGACGGCGACCGTGGCGTGCTCTCCCTGGGCCAGCCGTACGGTCGCGCGGTCCTCGAGCGCGAGGAGGCGCAGCTCGTCGAGGCGCGCCCGCTCGGCGACGGCCTGGGGGTGCTCGCCGAGCTCGTCGTACGGGCGCCCACGCCACAGGGCAGCCGCGGCGTCGAGGCCGTCCGCCGCCTGCTGGAGAACGTCCGACCCCACCACCCCTGAGCCCGGGATCGCGTGCCGGACGAGCGGTCCGAGCCGGCGGTGCGCTCCCTGCATGAGGTCGCTCGCGGTCGCCGCGTCGATCGTCAGAGCATCCGTGTCGAGGATGTACCCGCCACCGGCCGTCCGCAACGGCGAGGCCGCGCCGGGCGGCAGCACCGTCGCCAGTGCCCGCCGCAGGCCCGACACGTACGCCTGCAGCGTGCCGTGCGCACCGCCGGGCGGGTGGTCGCCCCAGAGGTAGTCGATGAGCACGTCGACGCTCTGGACGTTCCCGGCGCCGAGCGCAAGGGTCGCGAGCAGGACGCGGTGCTTGCGCGTGCCGAGCGCGACCGGCGGTGATGCCTGCTCGCCGTGCATCTCGACCGGTCCGAGAACAGCGAGCCACATGGCTCAGAGCATAGGCGCGCGACCGTGCCAGGACGGGGGTTTTCCCATACCCCAAGCGAACTCCAAGGACTCTGCAAGCGGCTTCCGTGACGGTGTGACGGTCACAGCAGAAGGCCGTCGCGAACCAGCGGCCACGGAGCAAGGAAGCATCGATGAGTACAACCACCGACACGATCGGGATCCGACCGGGTCACCCCACCGAAGTCGACGACGACGTCGACTTCGATGTGCTGCGGGTGCAGCTCGGCGGGCGTCTCGTCACCCCCGGCGACCCCGGGTGGGACGAGATCAGCCGACCGTGGAACCTCGCGATCGATCAGGCACCCGCTGCCGTGGTCTTCGCGCACAGCCCGAGAGACGTCGCGGCCGCGGTCCGCTTCGGCCGGGCGAACGGCCTCGCTGTCGCGCCGCAGGCCGGCGGTCACGGAGCGACCTCCCGGCTCGCCGGGAGCATCGTCGTCCGCAGCAGCGGCCTGACCGACCTCGCGATCGACCCGGTCGCCCGGATCGCTCGCGTCGGTGCCGGGGTGCGCTGGGGAGCGCTCCAGGCCAAGCTCGACGGCACCGGCCTGACCGGCATGATCGGCTCCAACCCAGACGTCTCGGTCGTCGGCTACACGCTCCAGGGCGGCTACTCGTGGTTCACCCGCGCGTTCGGCATGGGCTCGGACTCGCTGCGTGCCGCGGAGGTCGTCGATGCCCAGGGCGAGGTGCGCTGGGTCGACGACACCTCCGATCCCGAGCTGATGTGGGGGCTGCGCGGGGGCGGCGGAAACCTCGCGTACGTGACGGCCGTCGAGATCGATCTGCACCCGGCACCGGAGATCGCGGGCGGGCGGCTGATGTTCCCGTTCGTCGCGGCCCGCGCGGTGCTCGACGCCTACGTGGACGCCACGGCGTCGGCGCCGCCTTCGGTGTCGCTCTGGGCGTCGATCGTCCACCTGCCGGACGTGTCGTTCATCCCGGAGGAGGTGCGGGGGCAGTCGTTCGTCGTGATCGAGGGAGCCACGACGGACGGTCTCGAGCTCCTCAAGTCCGCACTGGCGCCCGTACGCGCTGCGGGGCCGGTCGTCTACGACACCGTGCGTGTCCGTACGGCCTCCGAGGTCGGGGACATCTGCGAAGAGCCCGTCGACCCGATGCCGGCCCTGCACTGCGCACGGCCGCTCGGCGATCTCACGCCGCAGACCGTCGAAGCCCTGCTGGCGGTCTCGGGGACTCCCGGCGTCATGCAGATCCAGGTCCGGCACGTGGGAGCCGTACGCCCGGGCCACCGCCCGGGGTTCGTCACCGCGGTGCGGTCGGAGTTCCTGGTGACGTCGCTCGCGCTCGTACCGGACCCGTCGATGGAGCCGATGATCGTCAAGGGCTTCGAGACGGTGTCCGAGGCACTGCTGCCGTGGACCGAGGGGGCCGTCGGGTCGACACTGCTCGCCCCGTGGGACTCCTTGGACCGCTCCGCCTCGTACGGCGAGCTCGAACGCCTGCGTGAGCTCGTCGCACGTGAGGACCCGACCGGCGTGTTCCGCGCGGCGACGGGTCTGTCCTGATCGTGCTCCCTCCCGATCGGGGGACGGGAGGAGCACGATCGATCGGCGTCCCGGCCGGCAGGACTGCCGGCCGGGGCGCTCTTGATCGTCAGGTGACGTGCGCGGTGCGGCAGACTTGCAGGGATCGGCCCTTGCCTGGCCGCGATCCCGACAGAGGAGACACACCGTGACCACCCACGTCCTGGACGACCTCGAGGCGCGCGGACTCATCGCGCACTCGACGGACCGTGACGCCCTGCGCGCCGATCTGTCGGCGGGGCCGCTCACCTTCTACGTGGGGTTCGACCCGACGGCACCGAGCCTGCACATGGGCAACCTGCTGCAGCTGCTCACCGCGCGCAGGCTCCAGCTGGCCGGACACCGCCCGCTGATCCTCGTCGGCGGCTCCACAGGTCTGATCGGTGACCCGCGGGACGTGGGGGAGCGGACCATGAACAGCCGAGAGACCGTCGCCGACTGGGTCGAACGGATCCGGGCGCAGGTCGAGCAGTACGTCTCGTTCGAGGGCGACAACGCGGCCCTCGTGGTCAACAACCTCGACTGGACGCAGGACGTCAACGTCATCGACTTCCTGCGTGACATCGGCAAGCACTTCCCCGTCAACCGGATGCTCGACAGGCAGGTGGTGGCGAGTCGGCTGGAGTCAGGGATCAGCTACACCGAGTTCAGCTACGTGCTGCTGCAGTCGATGGACTACCTCGCGCTCTACCGCCGGTACGGCACCTCGCTGCAGACCGGCGGCAGCGACCAGTGGGGCAACATCACCGCGGGCGTCGAGCTGGTACGGCGTGCGGAGGGAGCGAAGGTCCACGCCCTGTCGACCCCGCTGATCACCAAGGCCGACGGGACGAAGTTCGGCAAGTCGACCGGGGGAGCGCTCTGGCTCGACCCCGAGATGCTCTCGCCGTACGCGTTTTACCAGACCTGGATCCAGGCGGAGGACTCGAAGGTCATCGAGTACCTCAAGCAGTTCACCTTCCTCGACCTCGACGAGATCGCCGCGATCGCCGTGGAGTCGGCCGAGAAGCCGGGGCTGCGGATCGCGCAGCGCCGCCTGGCAGCCGAGGTGACGGCGATGGTGCACGGGCAGGACGAGGTACGCGCCGCTGAGCAGGCTTCGGCGGCGCTGTTCGGACGTGCCGAGCTGGTCGATCTCCCTGTGACGACCTTGCGCGCTGCTCTGGTCGAGGCGGGGCTGGTGTCCGTCCCGCCCGGCACGACCGTCGTGGACGCGTTCGTCGACGCCGGCCTCGTCGACAGCAAGTCGGCCGCGCGCCGTGCCGTCAAGGAGGGCGGCGCGTACGTCAACAACGCCCGGGTCGAGGATCCCGAGCAGACCCTCGACGACGCCGAGCTGCAGGGTGGTCTGGTGGTCCTCCGCAAGGGCAAGAAGTCGATCGCGGGCGCCGAGGTCGAGAGGGCCTGACCGGTCTGTCCGAACTTGTCCGAGAGGTCCGCAGGGCTCGGTGTCGCGCCGCGACGCCGGGCCCTGGACTTTCGAGGAGAAAAGGGGCTCTGACCTGCAAAGACAGTCGTTGTGAGCCACGACACAGCCCCCCGGTTTGACCAACGGTTTTCCTCCGCGTAATGTTCTTCTTGTTGCCGGGGACGGCGGCGGGCAAGGCCGAGAGGCCGGGCCTGCGGACCCCGGATCGACACCCCCTCCCTCTGAGACCACCGAACGGTGGCCATCTTGGCCGCTGCGCGAAGTTCTGGTAGGTTTGGGGGTCGCGCCTTGATCTGATGCCCGTGGGGGTTGAGGGTTTTGTGTGTCTGATGTTTGAGAACTCAACAGTGTGCCAAAAGTCGACGAGATAATCAGTAGTAAGGCCTCGGACTTTTGCTTCTCTTCGGAGGGGTGAGTGTTTGGGGTTGATTCCGTGACAATTATTTGTCAGCAAATAGTTAGTCCGGGTCATAACGGAAGTTGTTGCCTAGCCTTTGGTTGGGTTTTCGACG
>NZ_JAAHFK010000005.1:0-5474 GCF_011751845.1 Mumia sp. ZJ430
CTGGTAGGTTTGGGGGTCGCGCCTTGATCTGATGCCCGTGGGGGTTGAGGGTTTTGTGTGTCTGATGTTTGAGAACTCAACAGTGTGCCAAAAGTCGACGAGATAATCAGTAGTAAGGCCTCGGACTTTTGCTTCTCTTTGGAGGGGTGAGTGTTTGGGGTTGATTCCGTGACAATTATTTGTCAGCAAATAGTTAGTCCGGGTCATAACGGAAGTTGTTGCCTAGCCTTTGGTTGGGTTTTCGACGGAGAGTTTGATCCTGGCTCAGGACGAACGCTGGCGGCGTGCTTAACACATGCAAGTCGAGCGGTAAGGCCCTTCGGGGTACACGAGCGGCGAACGGGTGAGTAACACGTGAGTAATCTGCCCTTCACTCTGGGATAACCGCTGGAAACGGTGGCTAATACCGGATATGACCTCCTTCCGCATGGTGGGTGGTGGAAAGTTTTTCGGTGGAGGATGAGCTCGCGGCCTATCAGCTTGTTGGTGGGGTGATGGCCTACCAAGGCGACGACGGGTAGCCGGCCTGAGAGGGTGACCGGCCACACTGGGACTGAGACACGGCCCAGACTCCTACGGGAGGCAGCAGTGGGGAATATTGGACAATGGGCGAAAGCCTGATCCAGCAACGCCGCGTGAGGGATGACGGCCTTCGGGTTGTAAACCTCTTTCAGTAGGGACGAAGCGAGAGTGACGGTACCTACAGAAGAAGGACCGGCCAACTACGTGCCAGCAGCCGCGGTAATACGTAGGGTCCGAGCGTTGTCCGGAATTATTGGGCGTAAAGGGCTCGTAGGCGGTTTGTCACGTCGGGAGTGAAAACTTGGGGCTTAACCCCATTCGTGCTTCCGATACGGGCAGACTAGAGGCAGGCAGGGGAGAACGGAATTCCTGGTGTAGCGGTGGAATGCGCAGATATCAGGAGGAACACCGGTGGCGAAGGCGGTTCTCTGGGCCTGTTCTGACGCTGAGGAGCGAAAGCATGGGGAGCGAACAGGATTAGATACCCTGGTAGTCCATGCCGTAAACGTTGGGCGCTAGGTGTGGGATCCATTCCACGGGTTCCGTGCCGCAGCTAACGCATTAAGCGCCCCGCCTGGGGAGTACGGCCGCAAGGCTAAAACTCAAAGGAATTGACGGGGGCCCGCACAAGCGGCGGAGCATGCTGATTAATTCGATGCAACGCGAAGAACCTTACCTGGGTTTGACATACACCAGAAGCCTGCAGAGATGTGGGTCTCTTTGGACACTGGTGTACAGGTGGTGCATGGCTGTCGTCAGCTCGTGTCGTGAGATGTTGGGTTAAGTCCCGCAACGAGCGCAACCCTTGTCCTATGTTGCCAGCACGTAATGGTGGGGACTCATAGGAGACTGCCGGGGTCAACTCGGAGGAAGGTGGGGATGACGTCAAGTCATCATGCCCCTTATGTCCAGGGCTTCAAGCATGCTACAATGGCCGGTACAAAGGGCTGCGAAACTGCAAAGTGGAGCGAATCCCAAAAAGCCGGTCTCAGTTCGGATTGGGGTCTGCAACTCGACCCCATGAAGTCGGAGTCGCTAGTAATCGCAGATCAGCAACGCTGCGGTGAATACGTTCCCGGGCCTTGTACACACCGCCCGTCACGTCATGAAAGTCGGCAACACCCGAAGCCGGTGGCCTAACCCCTTGTGGGAGGGAGCTGTCGAAGGTGGGGCTGGCGATTGGGACGAAGTCGTAACAAGGTAGCCGTACCGGAAGGTGCGGCTGGATCACCTCCTTTCTAAGGAGCATTGCTCATCACTGTCGCAACTGGTTTGTGGTGGTGGTGTGTTCCTGGCTTGATCACGCGAATGTCGTGGTGGCCGGGTGCTCAGATAGTGGAACGTCGATTATTCAATCGTTGGGTTGGGCTTGTGCAGCTAGTACTGCTGTGCCTCTTTCGGGGGGTTCGGTGTGGAGGGTTGTGTGGGTCTGGTCTGGTGGTTGGGCACGCTGTTGGGTCCTGAGGCATCAGGCGCCTTCGGTCTCCCGGTTGGGGGGTCGGGGGTGCTGTTGTCTTGGTTCCGGCCAGGCCGGTCATGACCTGTGGGTTGTGGTTCGGGTGGTTGCGGGTTGTGGTTTGAGAACTTCACAGTGGACGCGAGTGTCTTTGTAGTGTGTGTAATTTGCAAGCTACTAAGGGCACATGGTGGATGCCTTGGCATCGAGAGCCGATGAAGGACGTAGGAGTCTGCGATAAGCCCTGGGGAGCTGACAACCGAGCTGTGATCCGGGGGTGTCCGAATGGGGAAACCCGGCCAGAGTTATGTCTGGTCACCGGCGCCTGAACACATAGGGCGTTCGGAGGGAACGTGGGGAAGTGAAACATCTCAGTACCCACAGGAAGAGAAAACAACAGTGATTCCGTGAGTAGTGGCGAGCGAAAGCGGATGAGGCTAAACCGTGCGGATGTGAGAGACGGCAGTTGTTGTCCGTGCGGGGTCGTGGGAGCGCATTGCTGGTTCTGCCGAGCTGGCGAGAAGTGATAAAACTCAGGTGAAGTCGAAGGGCCTGGAATGGTCCGGCGTAGAGGGTGAGACCCCTGTAGGCGTAAGTCTGAGTCTTCTTTTGTGTTATCCCGAGTAACGCGTGACTCCTGGAATTGCGCGTGAATTTGGCGGGACCACCCGTTAAGCCTAAATACTCCTCGATGACCGATAGCGGACAAGTACCGTGAGGGAAAGGTGAAAAGTACCCCGGGAGGGGAGTGAAATAGTACCTGAAACCATGTGCCTACAATCCGTCGGAGCGATCCCTTGTGGGTTGTGACGGCGTGCCTTTTGAAGAATGAGCCTGCGAGTTAGTGGTACGTGGCGAGGTTAACCCGTTGGGGGGTAGCCGTAGCGAAAGCGAGTCCGAATAGGGCGTTGAGTCGCGTGCTCTAGACCCGAAGCGGAGTGATCTATCCATGGGCAGGTTGAAGCGCGGGTAAGACCGCGTGGAGGACCGAACCCACTTAGGTTAAAAACTGAGGGGATGACCTGTGGATAGGGGTGAAAGGCCAATCAAACTCCGTGATAGCTGGTTCTCCCCGAAATGCATTTAGGTGCAGCGTCGTTTGTTTCTTGCCGGAGGTAGAGCACTGGATGATCTAGGGGGCCTACAAGCTTACCGAAATCAGCCAAACTCCGAATGCCGGCAAGTGAGAGAGCGGCAGTGAGACTGCGGGGGATAAGCTCCGTAGTCGAGAGGGAAACAGCCCAGACCATCAGCTAAGGCCCCTAAGCGATTGCTAAGTGGAAAAGGATGTGGAGTCGCACAGACAACCAGGAGGTTGGCTTAGAAGCAGCCATCCTTGAAAGAGTGCGTAATAGCTCACTGGTCAAGTGATTCTGCGCCGACAATTTAGCGGGGCTCAAGCAATCCGCCGAAGCTATGGCATTCATACGTGTACTCGGCCCCTTGTGGGTCCAGGTGTGTGGATGGGTAGGGGAGCGTCGTGTGGCGTGTGAAGCGGCGGGGTGACCCAGCCGTGGATGCCACACGAGTGAGAATGCAGGCATGAGTAGCGAATGAGGAGTGAGAAACTCTTCCGCCGAATGACCAAGGGTTCCAGGGTCAAGCTAATCTGCCCTGGGTAAGTCGGGACCTAAGGCGAGGCCGACAGGCGTAGTCGATGGACAACGGGTTGATATTCCCGTACCGGCGTTGGTGCGCCCATGCTGAATCAGTGATGCTAAGCACCCGAGCTGAGCTTGATCACCCTTCGGGGTGGCGTGTCTTGGTGAGCGTGTGACCCGAACTGGTAGTAGGCAAGTGATGGGGTGACGCAGGAAGGTAGCTCATCGCGGCGATGGTTGTCCGCGTGTAAGGACGTAGGGCGACAGATAGGTAAATCCGTCTGTCATGTGCCTGAGATCTGATGCCGAGCCGTTTTGGCGAAGTGAGTGATCCTATGCTGTCGAGAAAAGCCTCTAGCGAGTACCAGAGCCGCCCGTACCCCAAACCGACACAGGTGGTCAGGTAGAGAATACCAAGGCGATCGAGTGAATCGTGGTTAAGGAACTCGGCAAAATGCCCCCGTAACTTCGGGAGAAGGGGGGCCTGATTCGTGAACACCCTTGCGGTGGGAAGCGATGAGGGCCGCAGAGACCAGGCCCAAGCGACTGTTTACTAAAAACACAGGTCCGTGCGAAGAAGTAATTCGATGTATACGGACTGACTCCTGCCCGGTGCTGGAAGGTTAAGGGGACGTGTTAGCCGTAAGGCGAAGCACTGAACTTAAGCCCCAGTAAACGGCGGTGGTAACTATAACCATCCTAAGGTAGCGAAATTCCTTGTCGGGTAAGTTCCGACCTGCACGAATGGAGTAACGACTTGGGCGCTGTCTCAACCACGAGCTCGGCGAAATTGCACTACGAGTAAAGATGCTCGTTACGCGCGGCAGGACGGAAAGACCCCGGGACCTTCACTACAGCTTGGTATTGGTGTTTGGTTCGACTTGTGTAGGATAGGTGGGAGACTGTGAAGCGGCCACGCCAGTGGTTGTGGAGTCAATGTTGAAATACCACTCTGGTCGTACTAGATATCTAACTTAGGTCCGTGATCCGGATCAGGGACAGTGCCTGGTGGGTAGTTTAACTGGGGCGGTTGCCTCCTAAAATGTAACGGAGGCGCCCAAAGGTTCCCTCAGCCTGGTTGGCAATCAGGTGTTGAGTGTAAGTGCACAAGGGAGCTTGACTGTGACACCGACGGGTGGAGCAGGGACGAAAGTCGGGACTAGTGACCCGGCGCTGGCATGTGGAAGCGGCGTCGCTCAACGGATAAAAGGTACCCCGGGGATAACAGGCTGATCTTCCCCAAGAGTCCATATCGACGGGATGGTTTGGCACCTCGATGTCGGCTCGTCGCATCCTGGGGCTGGAGCAGGTCCCAAGGGTTGGGCTGTTCGCCCATTAAAGCGGCACGCGAGCTGGGTTTAGAACGTCGTGAGACAGTTCGGTCCCTATCCGCCGCGCGCGTAGGAAACTTGAGAAAGGCTGTCCCTAGTACGAGAGGACCGGGATGGACGAACCTCTGGTGTGTCAGTTGTTCTGCCAAGAGCACTGCTGATTAGCTACGTTCGGGAGTGATAACCGCTGAAAGCATCTAAGCGGGAAGCACGTTTCAAGATGAGGTTTCCCACCCTTCGTGGGTTAAGGCCCCCAGTAGACCACTGGGTTGATAGGCCGGAAGTGTAAGCGTAGCAATGCGTGCAGCTGACCGGTACTAATAGGCCGAGGGCTTGTCTACACACATTTACAAAGACATTATGCGTCCACTGTGAGGTTCTGGGATCACAACCCATTACAACAACAGAACAGAGTTGTTGGTTGTGTAATCCTGTAGGGTTACGGCGGCCATGGCGAAGGGGAAACACCCGGCAACATTCCGAACCCGGAAGTTAAGCCCTTCAGCGCCGATGGTACTGCACGGGAGACTGTGTGGGAGAGTAGGACGCCGCCGGACAATATTT
>NZ_JAAHFK010000006.1:0-2115 GCF_011751845.1 Mumia sp. ZJ430
GCGGGGGTGTAGCGGGTGTCGCCGGTGTAGGTGGTGGTGATTTTCCAGGTGCCGCGTGTGGTCTTGGGGAGTTTGACGGTGGCTTTGCCGTTGCGGACGGTGGCGGTGGTCTTGAGTTTCTTGGAGCCCTTTTTGAGTACGAGGGTGACCTTGCCTCTGGGGGCGGTCAGGCCGGTGGGGCGGGCGATGGTGATGGTGGCCTTGCCCTTCTTGCGGCTGGAGGGCTTCTTGGTGATCTTGGTCTTTACGGTGCCGGGGCGGGCTTTGGTGACGGTGTAGGTGGTGGTGCGTGTGGCCGTGTTGAGGGTGGTGTTGCCGTGGTAGGAGGCGCGTAGGGTCCATCGGCCGGGGGTGGTGGTTCGTGGGATCGAGTAGAGCTCTTGGCGCCGAGTGAGCGGCCGTTCAAGGTGAGGGTGACGGTGCCTGTGGCGCTGTTGGAGACGGTGACGGTGACCGTTCCTGCACGTCCGTACGCACCCGCAGGCGCCGCCAGTCCCACTGTGGGGGTGGGTTTGGCGACTGGGGAGGTGGGGGTGGAGGTGGCGGTGCGGGTGAGCGCGCCCTTGGTGGCGGTTGTGCGGTAGGTGATGCGCTTGCCAAGGTGTGTGGCGTTCAGTGCGAGGCTGGTGCCGGTGGCGCCCGCGATCGGGGTGCCGTTGGCCAGCCACTGGTTCGTGACGTTGTCGGGGGCGCCGGAGAAGGTGCCCGCGGTGCCGGTCAGAGTCTGGCCGGGCCGTGCCACGCCGGTGACGCGAGGCACAACAGCGGTCTTCACATCCGCCACGATCACGGAGTCGTGCGCTCCGCCGGCGGCGATAGCTGTGACCGGCGCGCCGCTCAGCGAGGAAGGCACTTCCATTGCGGGATCCGAGGAGTCGTCCCAGCGGTGAATCCCGCCCTCGGAGTCCAGCGCCATTGCCTCGACGTACTGGGCGCTGATCGCAACTACCGTCTTGCCGGTCAGCGAAGCAGGGATGGGATACGCGTCCTGCGGGCCCCACTGCCGCACTGTGCCGTCCGCGAGTAGGGCGAGACCGCCCAAGCGGCGGCTAGCGATGGACTTGACGTTGCCAGGGATGGTCAGCTCGGCAGGGAGGTCGAGCTGACCGACGTTGTTGAGTCCCCAGGCGACGACGGTCCCGTCACTCTTGAGCGCGTAGGTATGGCTGTCGCCGGCGGCAACCTTCTTGACACCAGTCAGCCCGGCAGGAACCGCGAGTGCGCCGCCGCTAGCGAGGTTTCCCCACGTGACAACGGTGCCATCGCTCTTGACCGCGGCCGCGTGCTTCGCGCCGATCGTGAGGTCGACGACACCTGACAGCCCGGCGGGCACCTTTGTCGGATCGCCCGTGATCGCTTTATAGCCCCAGCCGACAACAGTGCCGGCTTGTGTCACGACGCCAGCGTTGTCCGCGCTCGCGGCGATGGCTTTCACCTTGACGCCGTTGAGGCTTGCGGGCACCTTCTGCGGCTGAGCGCCCTGGGTGCCGTTGTGGCCCCAGGCCACGACCCGGTTGTCGCCGGTCAGCGCAACCGAGAAGCTGTGCCCATTAGCGATGGCAGTGATGGCTGTGTCCGACAGGGCTGCGGGGACGGTCGTGGCTCCCGATTCGGTCGCGCGTCCCCAGCTGACGATGGATCCGGCTTGAGCGAGGGGTACGGGGGTGACGGCGTTGGCTGGGATGGCGGCGAGTGCGCTGAGGGTCAGGCCGAGGGAGGCGACCGCGGCGGCCAGCACACGTCCGCGGCGGTGGCGGGGTGTTGGCTCTGGCCAACCGCGGGTGTTCTGGGGGTCAACACTCATCGTGGCTCTCCTTCGAGCTCGACCCGTCACGCGTGCACGCACGGCGGCGGGTGTGGTCTGCGTCACGCGCCATTCAAAGACGCAGGCCACGCCTAGTCCAGCGATTCGCGAGAGTGGACATGAAAGAGCCCGAGAAGTTGTCACGCCAGTGACAACTTCTCGGGCACTGGAGCGAAATCGCTCCTGACGCCTGGCTTTGTGTTAGCCGAGGATGCGGCCGTTGGTGACGTTGATGTTGAGGGTGTTGCCTGATCCGGGGACGAGGAGGTTGATGAGCCAGGTGTTGAGGCCGCAGTGCTGGAAGTCTCCGA
>NZ_JAAHFK010000007.1:0-682 GCF_011751845.1 Mumia sp. ZJ430
GCTCCAAGAAACTCAAGACCACCGCCACCGTCCGCAACGGCAAAGCCACCGTCAAACTCCCCAAGACCACACGCGGCACCTGGAAAATCACCACCACCTACACCGGCGACACCCGCTACACCCCCGCTCGCTCCGTCGTGATCCGGCTACGAGCAACGAGTGAGAAGGGCCTGAAACAGCCGACGGTTGAGGGAAGGCACTGAGCCGAGCGCCGGGCCCAGCGTCGGCCAGGTCTTGGGCAGCGGTGACCATCGCGCCGATGACGTTGCAGCGCTTGATCGCGACGTTGAAACGGCGGTGTTAACGAGGGTGGCGCCATTCCCGTCGAGCGTGGCGGGAGCCGCTGGCGCGGTGAGGACTCCCGCTTCGAGGTGCCAGCGGCCGTCGCGGCGACGAGAAGTGCCCGACGGGGACCACCGAGAGCGAGAAGCGTGAGGGTGACATGTGTGCCACCTGGACCGATCGGGGTCTCGATGGCCATGTAACTGGCATCGAGACCCCGGTCGGCTGTAGACGACTGACTATTTGCTTTTGTGCTTGATGGTTTTGGCTTTGGCGGGGGTGTAGCGGGTGTCGCCGGTGTAGGTGGTGGTGATTTTCCAGGTGCCGCGTGTGGTCTTGGGGAGTTTGACGGTGGCTTTGCCGTTGCGGACGGTGGCGGTGGTCTTGAGTTTCTTGGAGC